>CAYPRT010000001.1:0-101064 GCA_964413155.1 uncultured Hyphomicrobiales bacterium
TTGCATTGTTCTTCAATACAGTCCCCTTCGCACTCTGGATCCCTATGCCTGCAACATAGCCAGTTGTCAATGCTGCAATGTTATTAATAACAACAGTATTATTAACGATATAGTCGTTACGAGAGTAATAATTACTAATTCGTGGAACCGAAAAATCAGCCCCTCGTTCTGTAGTCAAATAAATTCCGCAGCGATGTGCTGTTTGGGAAGTCGTATTTAATCCCCAAACTATATTATTAAATATTTTAACATTTTCAGCAACATCGGGATAGAATACCTGTGGCGGATTTGTAAATGGATAGGCATTTTGCGCTTGTTCAACTTTTATGCCCCAAGAAGCAACGCCAGAGGTAACTCCACTAATCTCATTTCCCTCGACTTCTATATTAATATTATTATATCCATTGAATCCTGTTTGTCGCTCGCCGCCAAGAATAATACCAGCAGCATCTACACCACTAATAGCATTGACATTGTAAATTCGGTTGTTTTTAACTTTGGTGCCTTCATCGTGACCAAGGAAAATTCCAGCACGGAAGACATCAAAAATCTTATTTTCAACAATCAAATTATTTTGGTTATAGTACCGAACATAAATTGCCTTTCCAGCGTTAAACAATGGTCCAATACCTAAAGAAACTATTCCATAGCCAAACCCGCTAATTTCATTGCCCTTAATAACATTATTCATATTTGGAATTGTATCCAAATTGAAGGAATTAGCAGTTGGGTCGTTCTTATCGGTTGGTGCTTTGCTTCGTAGGACAATACCAGCACTATAAGTTTCGTTACCAGGACGCAAATCATCTTGGAATTGGAACATCGACAACGCTGTATTGTAAAGAGTCAATGGCAATGAGACATTACGCGACAAATTATTATTGTCATAATTATCAATAATACAGTTTTGTATTGTAATATTGGAAGCCCCATTACCAAGGTAAAAAACGGCTCGGAATGGACTATTCGAATTCAAAGTAAATCGCAAAGATTTTTGTTTTCCACCATCGAAAATAAAGTATCCATCGGAATTAGCATATTTACGAACAATGCTTGGAATTACTTCAAGAACAGGGGCATTTGAATTTGATGGTGAAGAACTTTGTCCAATAAGTATTCCTATGCCAATACCACTATTTAATTTAATAGTTACACTTGCTCGGGAAAGGCTCTTCATTATCGAAGGTTTAAAAGTAACCGTATTTTCTGGGCTAATTCCAATAATCTTGGAAGTTAAATCAATTGCAGGCAATGGAGCATTAATATTTCCAACTTCGTAATAAGAATCGGTTAATTCAAACACAACAGGTCCAGTTACTCCTCGCCTATACAAATCATTGATTGCTTCTTGAATTGTTGTATAATTTCTTGGATTACCCTGGTATGTAGTACCTATTGTATAAGTTCCTGCCATTGCGTGAATAACTTCGAATAATTTGCAGAAAGTGTTGTTACTTTCTACGGGGTCCTCGAGAGCACTTATAGTTACGCAGATTTTGTATGTACCAGCAGATGGTGGAATAAAATTATCTGGGAAAATGACACTTGTAATGTTGTTTCTTCCTGTAGAAATATCTGGAACTATTGTAGTAGAACGAAATACTGTATCATAAGGAGGTGTCATCTTTACAATATACACCGAAGCAGGTGCATCGGAAATTACACTAACGCCATTGTTCTGGAACATTGCTCGAACACGCAAAGGACGCCCGACGTACACACTGTCTTCGGGAGTAATAATTGACTTGGCTTCGGCCTCTATGTCGTATGCAACATTGAATGTATAGCTTTCACCTTGTCGTGGATATCGATTATTATATGTCTCGTCATCATAGGGTGGATAAGTGGGTGTAGTAGTAATTACAATATCATAATCCCCCACATCCCTTGGTCTAAATAAGCGGAAGTTTATCTGAATGCCATTACCAGTAGTTAAACCCGGAGTTCCAGGAACAGTCGGCCATATCACTGTATCGGTGTAAATAACTTCTCCATTTTTGAAAATAGTTGCTGTTGCAACAAATGAATCTATAGTAGCGATACCAATATTTGTTATTCTCGCTTGTATTGGAATATTGACCGAAAGAGGATATTTTCTATCAGCTTTTGGCTTTGGCGAAATCAAATTAGTAATTGAAAGATCATAATCATTTGCTATTACAAAAATTTGAGGATCAAGTGGTTGAACATAACCATAAGAAGGAAGTTCCATTTGTGCTTCAACCATATATTCGCCGCCAGGAATTTGATTTCGATTTGTGAACAAATCTAAAGCCCCATTGCTACCAGCAGCAATACCCTTTGCAGCAGGAATTGGAGCAAAAGCAGGTTGCCCAATTGGTTGCGGAGAGAAATAAATCAACTCATCATTAGGGTTACCTACTTTGGTTCCAGTATATATGACTTTAAATTGTGGATTTCGCCTTGGGTCGGCAGGCAGTGGACCAGAAATTTTAAATCTTCCATAAACGTCTGCTTGGCCAGAAATTCTATTGAAATACATTCCTGGTTTCATCGTTCCACCAGTTCCGTCATATACATTACCTCGTCGAAGAATGGTTCCAGCAGAAGGCCAGACATCAACAAAAGATGGGAACGCAGTTAAGGAAATTGTAAGTCCTTGGGTACAGTAACTTGCAATTTGACTACTAATAATATAAGAACTATTATACCTTGGTTCAGGATTTTTATCTGAAAAATGTGCTGTAAATGTTGGACCGGGTTCAATATTAATGTAACGAACACCATCAGTTCCAGTAAAACCAAGGTGTGGAGCATAATAGTAATAATCCTGGAATGGGAAACTCCCGTAGTTCATTGGTCCAAATACAATATCAACTCGATTCGATGTTTCGTAAAGTTTTACTTGGAAATTCATATTTGCACTATAGCCATAATAAAAGTCTACTCCAAGCCATTGAAAGACAACGACTCGATTGGGTGCCACACCTTGAACTTCGTAACCCATCCCACTATAAACATAAATGTCACGCTTCATTACTTGGACGGAGGAATAAGTGTAAGTTAAATAATAGTTCGTCAAGTTGTAGTAACCATAATAGGGATACATACTTATGTGTCCGTTCGAGCTCATATAAACATAAGAGTTATAGTAGTTGTCGAATTTAAATTGAAATGGCAGAGAAACATAATAACTTGCGTCATCAACAACAGTTGCGAGAACGGTCCATCCAGTGGACTGGTTCCAAGTCCCTTGCGAGAATGAGCAGGTCATATCAGTTAGGGCTTGGGAATAGGCTTTAATACTCCACCCCAAAATAATTGCTGTAACCAGCAAAATCGAGTTTTTTAGAATGCTTTTCATAGCAAGTACCCCTTTTTATTAAACAAGTTATACAAAGTTCAAAAAACGAGTTTACTACAAAAATAAGCGAACAAAACGAAAAATGTTTTATAGTTTAAAAACAATCTATACCAAAAACCAAATGTAAAAAATCATTTTTCTCAGAAAGGTGTGTAAATTTTTCCACACTGTCAACTATTTACAACAAAATTTCATTTTAATACCTCGACCTTTACTTTAGCAAGACCCTTTCCAAAAAATCCTAATTTCTGACTGGCTGTTTTACTCAAATCAATAATTCGCCCCTGAATAAAAGGACCTCTATCGTTGATTTTTACAACAACAGACCTCCCATTTTCCAAATTTGTTACCTTAACCAATGTTCCAAAAGGAAGTGTGCGATGTGCAGCAGTTAATCCAAATTGTGAAAATTCCTCGCCACTTGCTGTTAGTTTACCTTCAAAATCATCGGAATAATACGAAGCGATTCCTTCTTCGATGTAATTTACTCCTTTTTGAAAATTTGAACTTGTGTTTTGACTAAAGTGAATAACAGATGAACAAGAATATAAAGAAATAATAGTAATAAAGATAATCGAATTATAAAAAAGTTGACGCATTTTTCCTACGAAAGAAATTGACAATTTCAACAACTCTTTCTGAACTACCTCGTTGGCAGATAAGCAAAACTTGTTTAGTATCAACAACTATCAAATCTTGTACTCCTATTGCAGCAATCAATTTTTCTTCTGTTTGAATGAAGCAGTTTTGAACATCAATAGCAATAACATCTCCAACAAGATAATTGTTTTCAGAATCTTTCAATGACAACCGGTAGATTTCATCCCAAGTCCCAACATCACTCCACGAAAAAGTAGATTCAAGAACAAAAGCATTTCCAGCGCGTTCCATAATTCCAGTATCAAAGGACTCCGATTGTATAAGCCTGAATGTATCGAGTACTGCTTGGTCAAATTGTGGTCTACCTACTAAACGCTTCAAAATATTGAAATAATTATACAATTCTGGCGAGCAATTGTACAACGAGTTCCAAAAAGTTGAAACAGTAAATACAAAAATTCCTGTATTCCATAGAAACTCACCAGTTGCCAAAAATTTTTTGGCAAGTTCATAATCTGGTTTTTCCGCGAATGTCTTAGAATATCTTATGCCTCTATCGTAAAAACCTTCTAATCCTTCGCGTAAAGTATCAACTTGAAGATACCCGTAATTTGTTTCAGGTCGGGTTGGTGTCACACCAATTGCAACAATTGCTTCACGGGTAGAAGCAAATTCAATTGCAGTTTCGATACTTGAAATGAATTCACCAATATTAGTAATGTAATGGTCCGAAGGGAAAAGAACACAAATTGTATCGGGCGATATTTGTTGAGAAAGTTGAGTTAAACACAACGTAACAGAAGGCAAAGTATGCCGAGCAAATGGCTCAACTATAATATTTCGAACAGGCAATTCTGGAACTTGCTCTCGAACCAATTCTACAAAATTATTAGTTGTTGAAACGTAGATATCCTCGAACGAAAAGATTGGAAGTATCCTTTCAATTGTATTTTGCAAGAGTGTCCCTTTACCGATAAAATGTAAGAATTGCTTAGGGGTATTTTGCCGGCTTTTGGGCCAAAGCAACGGACTTTGTCCCCCAGCCAAAACAATTGCTATTACCTTCTTTTGCATTTCAAACTCCTTTTGTATCTGGTCCCCATATGAATTTATGGATTTGTAAATTCAAACGAACTGGTAGGGCATCTTTCAGAATCCATTCCGAAAGGTATTTAGGTTCAAGTTTGCCCCAAACTGGGGATAACAAAATCGTACCAACTTTTTTATCCAAATCGTATTCCTTTATTTTTTCTTTTGTCCAATCGTAATCGTAACGGTCAAGTATAACAAATTTAATTTCATCTTTATTATCGAGCGATTCCAAGTTACGATAGTTATTGAACTTATCCATACCAGAGCCAGGGCATTTCAAATCCATAACTTTAACAACTCGTTTGTCCACTTCTGATATATCCAAATGTCCATTAGTTTCCAATATTACTGTGTAGCCCTTGTCGCATAAAAAAGCCATAAACGGTAAAATAGCTTTTTGGTTCAACGGTTCACCACCAGTTATGGTAACAATTTTTATACCAGATGAATAAATTTTGTTTAGTAAGTCCTCTCCGGATAGCAAAGTTGCTCGTTCTTTTAACTCAAGCGCATATGGTGTATCGCACCATTTGCACCGTAACTCACAGCCTTGAAGTCTGATGAATACACTTGGAAGACCCGCTCGGCTCCCTTCGCCTTGTATTGATGTAAATACTTCAGATATATTAAATTTTAATTTCATTAAAGTTTCAATTGCTCCCATAGTTCACTTAATTTAACTCTAAATCAACAATAGTTTCAATATGATATGTTTGTGGAAACATATCCACTGGTTGAATTTTTTTCACTCTATAGAACTTACAAAGCTCTTGTAAATCTCTTGCCAATGTTGTTGGATTGCAACTAACATAAACGATTTGACTGGGTAATATCTCAAGTAATGCTTTTAATAAGTTTTTGTGAAGTCCAGTCCTCGGTGGGTCAACAACAACAACATCAGGATTCTCAATCTCTTTCAAATCTTTAGTAATTCCTTTTGAGTGAAGATCCTTAGTATAAAAAACCACATTTGATATTTTGTTTAACTCTGCATTTATCTTTGCATCGTTGATTGCTTCGGCATTAGATTCAATACCAAAAACAAACTTACTTTTTCGAGCAAGAGCCAATGAAAAAGTACCTGCACCGGAATATAAATCCCAAATAATTTTTCCCGAGGGGATAGCAAACTCCACAACTTTATTAACTAAAACTTCTGCTTGAAAGGAATTTACTTGAAAAAAAGAAAACGGTGAAACACGGAACATTAAATCACCCAACTTCTCAAAGAGAAAGTCGTTTCCTTTAATAACTTTAAAATCTCCAAAAGTTGTTGGTGAAAATGAATCATTAATTGTATGCAAAATATGTGCAACAAAATCAAGTTTTGGAAACTCGTTCGAATACCAGTCGAGAAATTTTCGTTCTTGCTCCCCAATTTGACTTGTTGTAACAAGGTTAACCAATAATTCATTTGAATAGAAAGAATACCTAACAACCAAATTCCTTAAAAAGCCAGTATGATTGCGAAGATTATATACTGGTAAATCAAATTCTTTTGCTTTCTCGCGAATAATATTTAATACATCACTTCCATAGTTATTAAAAAGAAAACAATTCTGGATATCTACAACTTTTTCAAATCGTTCAGGCATATGAAACCCCAATGCTAAAGTCTGCTTCTCTTTTTTTTCACTTTCTTCCATCCAATACTTTGGACCAAAACTAAACTCGACTTTATTACGGTAAGAAAAAACCAATGGAGATGGCAAAGGTTGGTTAATTTCAATATTTGTAAGTTTACCAATTTTTTGTAAGGCTTCCTGAACAAATTTTCGCTTCCAATTAATTTGTTCAACATATAGTAAATTTTGGAAAGAGCATCCACCACAAACACCAAAGTGCTTACATTTTGGGGTTATTCTATTTGGTGAAGGTTCAAGAATCTCAATTACTTTGCCGTCTGCATAGTCTTTTTTATTTTTGATTAAAACAATCTCAACTAGGTCGCCGGGAATAGCATTTCGAACAAAAACAACTTTACCATTTATATGGGCAATACCTTTGCCTTCGAAAGCAATGGATTCAATTCGAACTTTATATGTTTCTTCTTTTCTCATAGATAAACAAAAAAAGGCTGTACCAAAAAGTGGACAGCCCTCAATTTTTAAAAAGAACGAATTACTCTTCTGTTGCGTTCGATTCTTCTACTTCCTCTCCTTCTTCTTCGTTTATCACCCAAACCTTAATTGTAGCAAAAATATCTTGGAACAATTTAATTTTCACGTCGAACACACCAAGCGATTTAATAGGTTCTTCTAAAAGAATTTGACGTTTATCAATATCTATGTTATTTTCCTTCTTCAAATATTCAGAAATAATCAATGGAGTAACAGAACCATAGAGCTTTCCCTCTTCGCCAACTTTCATCGGAATAGTGAGGTGAATCTGGGAAAGTTCTTGGGCAAATTGCTCTGCACGAATTCGGTCTTGTTCGAGTTTTTTCATTGCCCTTTTCTTTTCGACCTCAATTGCTCGGATAGCACCGGGAGTTGCGTAATATGCATACCCACGAGGAATTAAATAATTTCTGGCATACCCATCTTTCACATTAACAACATCGCCCAACCTACCAAGTTTTTCAAGGTCTTTTCTCAATATTACTTTCATAGTTGTATTCCTTTATCTAACAAAATCAATTGTTTTCTTGGTCTTCTATTTCAGAGGTTTCGCTATTTACGACATATTCGGGGGTAGCGGTTTCTTCGATTTCCATCGCAGCAGTCTCTTGCTTGGTTGCTGAAGGAGCCTCTTGCGGGGCAATTTCAGTTGCTTTACCTTCGGCAATAGTTTTCAATCGATACTCTCGAAGTTTTTTCGGTAGAGCAAGGGTAAGATGTCTTAAAATTGTATCTTCCAAGGCCATAAAACGCTCGAAAATTGGAATAATGCTGGGTGATGCTTCATAGATAAAATGAACATAATATCCGTTATACTTTTTATTGATTGGATATGCAAGCCGACGGCGTCCCCACTTATTTACTTGAATGATATCGGCTCCAAGATTTTCAATATAGTTTGTTACTCGAGTTATAATAGCCTCGATATCGGGATCTTCCAATGCAGCATTAATGATAAAAGTTGTCTCGTAAATTTTACGAATACTCATATTCCCACCAATTCTAAAACAATTTCTTATTATTCAAAAAAATAAAGAGATACAAAATTACAAATAATAATTTTAATAAACAAGCAATAAGTTGTTTTTTAAACTAAAATGCAACAATTCCAAGGGATATTTTATCCCTTGCCCCAGTAACACTTGGAATATTTGAAGGCAATCCACCTAATCGTAAATATCCAAGAAAAGCAAATGCAAGAGGCTCTTTAACTTGGGAAGGTATTCCATAATCGTCGACCAATTCAACTTTGGATTCTGGTAGATACTGAGAAAGCAAATCAACCAAAAATGCATTCTTCGCACCGCCACCCGAAACAACGATATGTGAACGAGGGTTTGTGAATTTTATGATATTTTCCGAAATAGACCACGCTGTAAAATGTGTTAGTGTTGTAATTACATCGATATTGGAAATGGAATTTTTTTTAGAATATTCTAAAATTTCATTTAACTTTTCAATACTAAATTCCTCCCGCCCAGTTGATTTTGGAGGTTTAAGCCAAACATAATTAATTGATTTAAGTTTTTTGAACAATTTGGAATTTATTGTGCCTTTACTTGCAGTTTCGCCAGCAAAGTCGCAATTTTTACCGAATAAAATTTTCATTGCTCCATCAATCCAAGTATTACCAGGCCCGGTATCGAAAGCAACAACATCTTTCACTTTGCACTTTTTAGGAAGGTAAGTAATGTTTGCAATGCCTCCAATATTTAATGAAATCACATCATATTCATTTGAGGATAGGAATTCATAGTCGAAAATTGGGACAAGTGGAGCACCTTCGCCCCCAATTGCAACATCCTTTGACCGGAAGTCCCCAACAACAGGAACTTTCAAAATCTGGGCTAAAGCAGGAAGAGAAACCAATTGCAAAGTAAAACCTTTTCCAGTTGTTGATTTAGATTTAGGTTCGTGCCAAACTGTTTGCCCATGAACAGCAATTGCATCAACTTGACCCAATTGAAATTCAATAATCTTTAAAAATTTTCGAACAATTTCGGAAAAGAAATAGGCAAGTTCAAAATTCAACATAGCAATTTCACGTGTATTTGTTTCGTTGTTTATTGCTCGTTCAATTAAATCTTTCATATCATTTGGAAATGGAAAAGACTTAAATCCCAAAATCGAAAAGAGGAATTTTTTCGATTTCGAACCAATAAACTTCGCTAAAACCAAATCAACACCATCGGCAGAAGTTCCTGTCATAATTCCAACAATATTTCTGGAATGAGAAAACCAATCTTTGGAAAAAATAAAATCCATTTTGCGCTCTACTAAAAATGTTTATTACTAACCATTGTTTATTATTAATCACCAAATTAACATAAAATAAAGAAACTTGATTGGAATCGGAAAAAACTTAAACTTTGTAATTCCTTTTAAAATAATATGTTACGAATTTTAAACAAATTTTTTCTTAATGGCATATTTGTTGAAAAATCCCATTTTGGTTAGAATGAATAACAAATGGAGAAGAAAGATTTCGTATCGAAAGAAGAAAAGGTTTTTTTAATCGAAGCATTAAAGCGCCTAATATCCGAAAGGAAAATAATATACGAAGGTTATCAAAAGTATTACGAAAAGATTAACAACTTTAAAGTGAATGCTGAAATTAAGGATGAATTTAAATTCAAGGAGAAGAAATGATTAAAGATGTATTTACATCAGCCTTAGGAATGATTACACAGCAGTTAAGGCTTGAAGTATTCTCCAATAACTTATCGAATGCAAATACAATAGGATATAAGAAAGACAATTTGTTCCTAAAGGATTTAATTGAAGCAAAATTAAATTTATTGAATCAAGACGGAATTATAGAAACAAAGGACCTGCCAATTGCAAAGTATACGGATTTTAGTCCCGGAGCATTTGAACAAACTAAAAATCCATTGGATTTAGTAATTGAAAATCCCAATTCTTTCTTCATTCTCGAAGATGAAAGCGGAGAACAATTTCTTACTCGAGCAGGCAATTTTACTTTGAACAAGGACGGTTCAATCACAGCCATGGATGGCAAGTATTTAATAGGTGATACGGGAAGAATCAACTTTCTCAGAGAATTTATTAACGATAATTCTTCTATACAAAACTCTATATCATCAAAAATTAAAATAACTGAACGAGGCGAAGTTTATTTCAATGAAGCATTGATTGGGCGTATTCAGTTGGTTGAAGTTAGCAACCCCGAAACACTTGAAAAGGTTTCCAAAACATATTTTAAACCAACAGAAGAAACATTACAAAGACTTGTTCCTGTTGAAGAAGCAACATTACGCCAAGGTTGGATTGAAAATTCAAATGTTGATGTTGTAACGGAAATGGTTAATCTTATTGATCTCCAACGACTTTTTGAGCTCGGAGCTAAGGTAATCCAAACAAACGACTCAACATTAGAACAAAGTATTAGAGTCGGCAGATTTGTTTAATAATTAACAAGGGTTAATATGGATAAAACTTTAAGAACAGCAGCAACAGGACTTGCAGCCCAACAAAGATATGTCGAAATTATTGCAAATAATATTGCAAATGTTAATACTTACGCTTTCAAAAAAGTACGGCCCGAATTTCAGGACTTGCTTTACGAAACATTAAAGCCTATGGGAAACATCCAACGGACAGGGACAGAACCCCCAAACGAAGTCCAAATTGGGTCGGGCACTGAACTTGTTGCAACTACAAAAATTTTTTCCCAAGGCGATATTATCGAAACTGGAAATCCATTGGATATGGCAATAAATGGCGATGGATTTTTCGTTGTCGTCCGCCCCGATAACACTTATGCTTTTACCCGAGATGGCTCTTTCCATATAGACCGAAATGGGCAAATTGTTACATCCCAAGGTTACAAATTAGAACCAAACATAAGTATACCACAAGATGCTGTAAGTATCGATATTTCTCGTGATGGTTTTGTCAAAGCAATTTATGATGACGGAGAGGAGCAAATTCTTGGGCAGATTTTACTCGCACGTTTCATAAACCCAGCTGGCCTTCGGGCAATTGGTGAAAATACTTTTATTGAAACACCTGCCTCTGGGCCAATGATATTGGAACAACCAGGGTTCAACAATACTGGCGAGATTATACAAAGACATCTGGAAACTTCAAATGTCGATATAGTCGAAGAAATGGTAAATATGATAATGGCTCAACGTGCTTACGAGTTGAATTCTAAATCGGTTCAAACAGCCGACAATATTATGAATACTTCGATTAACTTGAAACGGTAAGATGATTAAATTCCTTCAAACTTTTATTGTCCTTTTTTTAGCTGCATTTAATTTAAATGCACAAACACATTTCTTTGGGGAAGAAATCAAGCAACTTTTACTACTTGAAATTCAGTCTAAAGTTGGCGAAAAGGCTGAAATTTTGCTACCAAAAACTATTCAAGACTACTCATTCCCCCAGAACAATATCGAACTTTCATTCGATTTTGGTCAACAAAACCTAATAGGAAACATATTTGTAGGAATCGAATTTAGACAGAATGAAAATCTTATCAAACGTGTTCAAGTTCCAGTAAGAATAAAAATTTATCGAAAAGTTTTAGTAGCAAATCGGTCAATCCTTCGTGGCGAAACAATAACAGGTGAAAATTGTTCGCTCGAAACACGGGAAATTACTTCCAATATCGACCCAAATAGTTTGACAGATGAAAATTGCTTCGGAAAAATTGCAAAACATAACCTGGTTCGTGGCACTATAATCACAAACGACTTGATACAAGACAAGCTTGCAATTCGCCGTGGAGACAAAGTTCGAATAGTCATTTTAAGCGGATGCATTCAAATTTCAACAACAGGGGTTGCATTAAACGACGCTAACGCTGGCGAAACAGTTCGAGTTCGCCGAGATGGAAGCAACAAGTTCCTTACGGGTATTGCTTCTTCAGATGGTTGCATTGTTATTGCAAAGTAAATAAGGAGAAATAATATGATAAGAATTTTAATAGGACTAATGGTCTTTTTCCTTTGTCTAAATGCTGGAATCAGTCAGTTCAACCAGAATACATCTCGTTCCCTATTTTCTGATGTTAAAGCATACAAAGTTGGGGATGCGGTTACTATTTTGATCGTTGAAGAAACTCAAGCAGATAATTCAGCAGTAACAAAGGATTCTCGTTCAACATCGGTGGGTGGGTCTGTTGGAGCCAATGCAAACAACAATAAGTTTGACGCTAATGCTGACCTATCGACTTCGACAGGTTTCTCCGGGACCGGACAAACTTCAAGAAGGGAAAATATTCGTTCAAAAGTAAGTGCAAGAGTTACAAAAGTCGACGAAGCAGGTAACCTTCACATCGAAGGAAAAAGAACAACAAAAATTAATGGCGAAACACAAACAATTACTATCAGTGGTAAAGTTCGGCCCGTGGATATTATGCCAAACAACAATGTTTATTCTTATAATATCTTAGACTTATCCCTTACAATCGAAGGCGATGGTTCTGTTAGTAAAATTCAAGAGCCAGGTTTAATAACAAAATTCTTAAGAATATTGTTCTAAGGCTATGAAAAGATTTATATTGATACTTGCTTCAATCGCTTGCTGTTTCTTGCTTACCTCGGCAAGAATAAAAGATATTGCAAAAATTGAAGGTCAAACTGTTGTTCAAGTTATTGGTTATGGACTTGTTACTGGATTAAATAATACTGGCGACAACCAACTATCTACTCACACGGTACAATCTGTAATCAATATGTTGAAAAGATTCGGCTTGACTGTTCCACAAATCAATCCCAGAATAAGAAATGTTGCAGCAGTTATGGTAACTGCTACAATCCCAACATTCTATAAAAAAGGAAGCAAAGTTGACGTTGTCGTTTCTTCTATTGGAGATGCAACTTCTTTGCAAGGTGGGGTTCTGCTTTTAACTCCATTGTCGCTTTCCGATGGAACAATTGTTGGTTTTGCACAAGGACCTCTTTCAATCGGAGGATACGAATTTACTGCTCTTGGTTCTCGGGTAGCAAAAAATTTTGTAACTAGCGGAAGAGTTCCAAATGGTTTAGTCCTGGAACAAGACATCGATAGTAAATTTGTCGAGAACCAACAAATACGAATTTCTTTGAACGAACCCGATTTCACAACTTCTATTAGAATTGCCGACGCAATAAATAGAATACCACGACTTGCAAACTCCGCTCTTGCAATCGATGCAGGAACAGTTCAGGTTACTTTACCTTCAGGCATTAATCAAAACGAACTAATGAACTTAATTTCTCAAATTGAATTGGCTAACGTGGAAAAAGATTCTCCTGCGCGCGTGGTAATCAATGAACGAACTGGAACCATAGTTGTTGGCGGTAATGTGCAAATCAATCCCGTTGTAATTGCCCATGGTGGTTTAGAAATAATGATACAGAAAGAAATTGTATTTCCATCACAGCCAATGATTGCTTTATATCTAAATCGAGGACTAACATTAGATTCTATTATGAAAATAATTGTATCTGAACAGAAATCCCCAGCAATCGCACTGGATTTACGAGCTCCAACAGTTCAAGACATAGCAAATGCTTTGAATTTGTTGAATGTAACGCCTCGTGATTTAATTTCGATTTTTCAAGCATTGAAAGAAAGTGGCGCTCTTTCTGCCGAATTAATAATCCAATGAGAATGTTTGATTTTGGACAAGTGTAGAATAATAAGCAATGGTTAACTTTAACAAAATTCCAAATCAAGAATTAATATTTCAAAGCTTGGGAGAATCCTCGGTAAAGAATATTCAAAAATATTCCAAGAATAAGTTTTCTGAAGAAGAAAAAAAGAAAATTCTTCAAGCTGCGCGCGATTTCGAAGCATTTTTTAATTATATGGTTTTCAAGGGATTACGGAAAGCTATGTTGTCGGATATTTCTAATGATGATGACTCTAACGAATTAGGTGGGGATATTTTTAATGATTTGTCCTTAATGGAACTATCGCGTAATTTATCGAAATCTGGTGCTGGTATAGGAATTGCAGATAAAATTTTTTTCCAGCTAACTGGTGAAAAAATAAATATGTTGAAATTTGATAACCCTGGTAAAATGAAAGCAAATATTAAGGAAAATACTACCCACAACAATAATAGAATCACCTCACCAGAAATGTTAGATGCAACACAAAACCGAAAACCTGAAACGAAACTTCCAAATTCCATTAAAGAAAGAATTGCACAGTTTGAAAATATCATCAATCGTGTTGCAGAAAAATATCGGATTTCTAAGCCTTTGCTTCAATCCGTAATTGCAGTTGAATCCGGAGGAAATCAATTTGCTGTGTCGCCAAAAGGAGCCAAAGGATTAATGCAACTAATCGATTCCACCGCAAAATTTGTTGGAGTTCAAAATGTATTCAACCCTGTGGAAAATATCGAAGGAGGAGCCCGTTATCTTCGCGAAATGCTTGATACCTTCGAAGGAAATCTTGAATTGGCTTTAGCAGCATACAATGCCGGTCCCGGGAATGTAATCAAGTACAACGGTGTACCGCCTTTTGCTGAAACGCACAACTACATAAATAAAGTTAAAAGATACATTTCAATTTTTTCAAACAACTTTTAGGAAAACTATGAACAAGCTGAACGAAATTCTGGAAAAAGAGTTTAGAATAATAAACGAAATGGTTGAAACAGCCGAACAGCAGCAAGAGGCTCTTAGGCAATACGATATCATTTCGATTGAACGAACAACCTTGAAACTAAACGAGCTATCAAGGGAAATGAAGCAATTTGAAGAAGAAAGAATAAATTTTTTGATAAAAGTATTAAGACTAAGCCGAAAAGAAGCTCTAACAGCAAAGTTGACCGAAATAGCAAATAAAATAGAAATAGCCGACTCAATCTTACAAAAGCGGGGAGAAATAACACAATTAATCGAAAAACTTGCTTACATATCTTCTTTAAACCGATTGCTCATAAATCGAGCACTAATGTCCATTAATGAAATTCTTTCAACACTTTCAAATCCACAAAACTCGGTTTGTAATGTAAGAATTTAAAGAGGGAAAAATGAGAAAACCAAACAAATCGGAAGATTTAATAAAAGAAAAAATCGAGATGTTCATTGGTTCGATTGATAAACTTGCTGAAAATTTAAATGGTGATATTTATAATTTTAAAAATGTAATTAAAGGATGTGTGAAAGACATACCCAATATTTTAAATATCACTCTAAATTCAAACCACTTGAAGACAAAAAGAAAAAATTTTTCAATAGCCAAGGAATCATTGGAACAATGCAAGACATACCTTTCAATGCTAAATAGTATGAGAATGGTATCGACTAAGGAACTAATAACCCAGGTTGAAGAAATAAACAGATTGCTTGACCATAATCAAACTTAGGAGATCTTAGAAATGGGAGTGTCGCCCTCGCTCGAAATAGCCAAAAGGGCTTTGATTGCACAAAGATTAGGACTTGATGCAACAAGTGGTAATATTGCTAATGTAAATACACCGGGTTACTCCCGCCGAGTACCAAATCTTACAGAAGGTGAACCTTTACCTTCTCGGAACGGATTCGTTGGTAACGGTGTGTTGGTAAGTAAACTAAGAACATTCCGAGAAGAATTTTTCGACCGACAGATTCGGCGAAGTTTTTCAAACTTGAATACTCTCGAAACAGATAGTTCAATAATCAATAGAATTGCTGTAATTTTCGGCGAGCCCGGCGAAAACTCCCTTAACGCAATCGTTGGTGATTTTCTAAATTCATTTCAAGACCTAACGTATAAACCAACCGACCTTTCTTTGCGACAAAGGACTTTAACACTGGCTCAAACTCTTGTCAGTCGTTTTAAAGAAATAGCAAGTCAACTTCAAGATACCCGACAGCAGCTTCTTTTAGATATCAACGATAATGTGAAACAAGCCAACAAGTTAATAAAAGAAATAGCAGAACTTAATTATAAAATTGCCTCCTCAACTTCGAAATTAGAAGGAGATAACCAAACGCTTATCGACCAAAGAGCACTAAAAATTGAAGAGCTTAGTAAACTAATAGACATCAATGTGACCCAGGGAGATTTTGGGACTTTGAATATATTTACAAACGGGATAAATCTTGTCACAGGTTCCACATTTAATCAATTAAAACTTAAAGATACAATTGATGGAGCTACTGGCGAAAGAACATTATCCCTTGTAAAAGTTGACCAAAATGGAAGAGAATTAGCAACAGTTAATTTACAAAATGGTAAGCTTTACAGCCTTATTGAGCATTTCAATGTTACTCTCGATGATAAAGATACATCCAATAAGTTTTCAGTAGCAAAAGAATTAGAAGATTTCTTTTCGACTTTTGTTTCTAAAATTAATTCTTTGACCCAAAATGGTTATGGTTTGAACGATACAACTCCACCACCTCCAGGAAGAAATTTGTTTGCTTTTACGGGAACACTTTCAATTCAAACGGTAGAAGTTAATTCAACAATACTTGCCGACCCTGGGAAATTGCCAATTTCTGGCTTTGCAGGAGAAGTTGGTGATTCGACAATTGCAAAGCAAATTAGTGAGCTTAGCCTGGACAAATCCTTTCTCGATAACCAGACACCCGATGAATTCCTAACCAATTTAATTGGCAATATTGGAAATCTTGGCAACCAAATTTCTTCTTTATATACAATTTCCAAAACTACAAACGAGCAACTACTAAACCAAAGAGAATCTTTAATTGGTGTAAATTTGGACGAAGAAGCAATTAATTTAGTTAAGTTCCAAAAAGCATTCGAGGCAGCAAGCCGAGTTGTTGCTACAACAAACGATATACTTGCAACAGTAGTTAATTTAGGCAAATAAGCTTATGAGAATTACACAATTTTCAAAATATACACCATATCTATCGCAACTCGAAGAAATACAAAGTCGAAAATATTTAAACGAACTCCGTCTTTCAACTGGAAAAAATATTGTTGATATTTCTGATACTCCTGACCTTTTGGTGCAAAGCAAAAGATTTGAAAACCAAATTAAACTGCACCAGCAATATATAAAAAACATTGAGTACTCGAATAATTTTGTTCAACACACAAGCCAAACAATCGAAACAATCGCAGATAATATCCAAAAAATTAGAGAAATAGCAATATCGACAACACAAATAGGGAGCACTAACGTTGTTTCAACTTTGGGGAAAGAAATACGAGGAATTTTAGATGACATTGTAAAAAATTTAAATAGCGATTTCGATGGGCAATTTGTTTTTGCAGGGAATTTACTGACGCCAGACTCAATTAACCAACCCCCAGGGTCAACAAATAAACTTCCTTTTGAAATTATCCAAGAAACTCCAACGAAAGACAACCCTTCGGGATTGAAAATCATTTTCAAAGGTAATACAAAAAAAATTGTTGTAAGTTCGGGTAAATTTTCCAGCGAGGTAATAAATACCACGGTAGATGAAATGTTTGACGACACGGATTTATCGGATTTAAACAAAATAATAGATTTGTATAACCTACTATTATATAACAAAGATGGAAATCTTAGGTCTGAAACCGACTTGTTTAATTCCGATGATTTAAGTAAATTGAACGATTACCAAAAGGAACTTGGCAAAATTTACGATAGATTGAATAGAGCTAATGCACACAATGGTGATCTAATGAACAGATTTGAAGCATTGAAGGAGCAAACAAACTCTCTTTTGACTTCTTTCGAAGGATACCGTTCACAGGTTGCAGATACTGATTTTGCCTCTGCTACAATACAATTAAACAAAGACCAAACCACGTTGCAATTCGCATTGCAAGTGGGTGCAAGATTAACAAATACAACACTCTTCGACTTTTTAAGGTAAGCTAATGAGATTTTCGAGCGGAATAGCATTACTGGTTGGTTTTATAGCAATTTTTGGTGCATTCGTTTGGGAAAGTGGTTCCCTTGAAAGCATTTTCCTTGGTCCTGCTCTTTTGATTGTTGTTGGCGGAACTCTTGCAGCTGGCTTAGCTGGAACTTCAGTTGAAGTTATGGCAAGGCTTCCGAAACTAATTTGGATTGCTATACATCCCAAGACTTATAATAAAATTGAAATTATCGACCAGATGGTAGATTTTTCCGTTTTTACACGGAAAGAAGGACTTCTTGCTTTGGAAAGGCGATTGGACGAAGTTAAGCATCCATATATGCGAAGACTTTTTTTACTATTGATAGATGGTACTGACCCACAAACCCTTCAAAAAATGGCTGAAACAGAGGTCAGTTTTATGACCGAACGCCATAATGTTAATATTCTTCTTTTCCAGAAGTTGGGTGGATATAGTCCCACTATGGGTATAATTGGAACAGTTATGGGATTGATTGCTACTTTGGCTTCTGCTGGAAGCGACCCAACGGTATTAATCCAACACATTGCAACGGCATTTATTGCTACAATGTGGGGTATTATTCTTGCAAATCTCCTCTGGTTGCCAATTGGCGATAAGTTACGTGTCCTTCACCTTGAAGAAATAGAACTTATGCAATTGATTTTAGAAGGAACTCTGGCAATTCAATTAGGTGAAATTCCCTCAGTCGTTCGTTCCAAACTTCTTGCTACCCTACCTTTATCTGAACAAGAAAAATATTTGGAAGAAAGGGTTACCTATTAAATAATGCCTTTCACATTCTTGAAAAACATTGCAATTAAATCTAGGCATATTCACTTGTAATTTTAGGGAAAAATACTTAATTTATTCTTTTAATTTATTTTATGTTTTTCCAATCTTATAAATGATTTTGAATTGATATATGGATTTGCAACAATTCAACAATTAATACACTTAAATGTTTAAAAGAATACTAATTGCAAACCGAGGGGAAATTGCTGTTCGTGTTATTCGTGCAGCTCACGAGATGGGAATAGAAACAGTAGCAATTTACCACAAAGTAGACAAAAACTCACCTTTTGTTCGCTATTCCGAATATGCGTACGAAATATTTTCGGAACAACCTCGAAACGCCTATCTCGATATACAGCAAATCATTGATGTTGCAAAAAAGAGTGGAGCGCAGGCAATCCATCCCGGTTACGGCTTCCTTTCCGAGCGAGCCACATTTAGCCAAGCATGTCTGGACGTTGGAATAAAGTTTATTGGTCCGAAACCATATTCCATCGATGCAATGGGGTCGAAAACAAGAGCTCGTGAACTAATGCAACGGGCAGGAGTGCCTATTGTTCCGGGAACCAGCAAACCCATTGACGATTTGGAAGAAGCCATAGAAATTGCCCGAAAAATTGGTTTTCCTATTCTTTTGAAAGCTTCAGCGGGGGGTGGCGGAAAAGGAATGCGTAAGGTATTTAGCGAAGATGAATTCAAAGATAATTTTGAATCTGCTTCTCGAGAAGCTTTGAAATCTTTTGGCGACGGCTCCATTTATATCGAAAAATTGCTCGAAAACCCAAAACATATTGAAATACAAGTTATCGGAGATGAGTTCGGGAACTATGTTCACCTTGGAGAACGAGATTGTTCCATTCAAAGACGTCACCAAAAAGTAATCGAGGAAGCACCTTCTACTGCTCTCTCTGAAGAAATGCGAATGCGAATGGGCTCTGTTGCAATCGAAGCTGCTCGTGCAGTTGAATATGTAAATGCTGGTACAATTGAATTTTTATTCGACAATAAAAATAAAAACTTTTATTTCCTCGAAATGAACACCCGCTTACAAGTTGAACATCCCATAACAGAATTCGTAACTGGAATAGATATTGTTAAGGAACAAATTAGAATCGCAGCAGGATATCCTCTTTCCTTTTCGCAAAAGGATGTTCGCTGGGCCGGTCATGCAATAGAATGCAGAATCAATGCAGAGGACCCATTCAATAACTTTATGCCCTCAACTGGAAAAATCACTTACATTCGCGAGCCAAATGGTAAAGGTGTACGATTAGACAGCGGTGTAGAAATTGGTTCGGAAATATCAATTCATTTCGACCCAATTGTCGCAAAACTTATTACTTATGGAAAGGACCGCAACGATGCCATTTCCATTATGCTACGTGCTTTAAGCGACTACAAAATTTTCGGTGTTAAAACTGGTATTCCATTTTTAAGAAAAGTTCTTCAAGAACCAAAATTTATCGAAGGAAATTACGACACGGGATTCCTTGAAAATGAGTTCGATTTCTCAAAATTAGAAGATGAAAAACAGAAGAATTACGAATTAATTGCAGTAATTTCTGCATACTTTTGGAAACAAAAAGAAAAAAAAGCAAATATTCAAACTTACACAAACAATACCCAAAAAGTAAGTAAATGGAAACTAAGGAGGTATAATTTCAGAAGGATTTAAAATGGAAGGGAATCAAAGACTGGCAATTGTCTTAATGAGCGGGGGAATGGATTCTGCTGTAACAGCTGCGATTGCAAATTCACTTGGTTATAAAGTTGCGGGTTTGCATATTACTTATGGTCAAAGAACCCAAGAAAAAGAGTTGAAATGTTTCAACGATTTGTGTGACCATTTCAAAATCGAACAAAAACTTATTGTTCCAATCGATTATTTAAAAAAAATCGGAGGTTCTTCACTCACCGACACAAATATTCAAATTGAACAAGCGGCACTTAATCGGAAAGAAATTCCACAAACTTATGTTCCATTCCGAAATGGAAACTTGCTTTCGATAGCTACAAGTTGGGCAGAAGTTCTTGGAGCCGTTGCAATTTTCATTGGTGCAGTAGAATCCGACAGCAGTGGTTACCCCGATTGCCGCCAAGACTTTTTCTTTGCATTCGAAAAAGCTATAAATCTTGGAACAAAACCAACAACAAATATCCAAATACAAACACCACTAATAAATTTGACTAAAAGAGATATTGTAGTGTTAGGAAATAATTTCGGCGTGCCGTTTGAACTTACTTGGAGCTGCTACCGAGAAACAGATGTAGCCTGTGGCGAATGCGATTCTTGCGCACTTCGCCTTCGTGGTTTCCAACGAGCCGAATTAGAAGACCCTTTGCCCTATCGAAACAAGCCTGTTTATGTTTGATATAACAAAATATTAAAATATTTTTCAACTTATTTTGTCTATACCTTTTTTTATTCGTAAATTTGCAATTTAAAAAGGTTGACCCTGTAGCTCAGGGGTAGAGCACCTGACTTTTAATCAGGGGGCCGCAGGTTCGATTCCTGCCAGGGTCACAATTTTCAACTCTCTATAAGAAATAATCATTGTATAATTAATTTCCTTATTTCTGTAAATCCATTGGAAAATGCAATCTTCATCAAATAAACACCACTTTGCCATCCTCGACAACCTATTGAAATAATCCTTTCATTTCCATCCGTTTTGAAAATGTTTCTACCCAAAACATCATAAATTTGAATGTAATATTCCAAACAATCGGAAAAAGCAAATTGTATGTAAATTTCACCCTTTTCTAATTCTATATGAATTATGTCAATAAATGACCCAACGCTATTTTCCCTTTGCGAAACATCTGAAACTATATTGCACAATGAAGACTGGCGTTTCGAATCGCTTTGAAACATAAGCCAA
Organism: uncultured Hyphomicrobiales bacterium; assembly: GCA_964413155.1. Taxonomy (GTDB): domain Bacteria; phylum Bacteroidota; class Ignavibacteria; order Kapaibacteriales; family UBA2268; genus Naka2016. The sequence goes on from CAYPRT010000001.1 coordinate 21,606, forward strand.
GAAGTTCCATAATCCTGCCCAACAGAAAGCATATAAGCCCTTCCAAAGTTATTCTGGAAGTTAGGATAATTGGAAAACCCACCAACAACAAACAATTCAAGTTGGTTATCCCCATCAAAGTCGGCAATCACAGGTGCATTATCAATAGCAAATCGCTGGTCGCCATAATGTTTAGCTAAATCGAAAAACCAAAGTAATTCAGAAGTAGCTCCATTTAGAGCATAAATCTTCCCTCCATTGGTAGCAAAGACTACATCCAAGAAACCATCACCATTTATTTCCGATAAAACAACTCCCCGAAAAGCTTGTTCATAATTTGGAATTACATATCTCCATTTTTCTTTACCATCGTTTGATATAGAATAAACAATGAACGAACTTACAGCAATTACTTCGCAATGCCTATCTTTATCAATATCTGCTATAACTACTGGAGAACCAAAGTAACCACCTCCGCCGTAAAACTTCCAGAGCAAAGATCCATCTTCACCATTTAAACAATACAATGTATCATTGTATGAACCTATCACCAATTCAGGTTTTCTATCGTTGTCTAAATCGGCAACAGCAGTACCGTGATAAATATGATTATAAATAGGCCGACTCCAGAGCAATTGATGATTCAATCCCTTATATGCAAAAACACTATCATACTGGTTGAAATTCCAAGTTGCAACAACGAAATCTAATAACCCATCACCATCAAGATCCACAAGAGTTGGTGCAGTTTGTATCCAAGAATTTAAATCAACAGGAAGCTCCCATTCTACCTTCCCTGTCGAAGCATCGAAGCAAATCACATAACCACCGAACTCACCGTGAAGAATTTCGTTATAACCATCGTTATCAATATCCCCAATGGTAGGTGGAGAATCGCTTCCACGAGTCGGGGCTACCCAAATAATATTACCAGTATTGCCTTCGAAACAAAAAGTCATTGGATTACAAGAACTTGGAACAATAATTTCTGGTAGGTAATTTCGGTCGATATCGAATATCAAAGGTGCAACATCATTGCACCCTTCCTCGTTTTCTCGTGCAGTTGAATATTTCCACAAAAGGGAACCATCTTCGCCATTTAAAACATAAATATTTCCATCGTTACGATAACAACCGAAAACGATTTCCAGCTTATCATCACCATCTACATCGGCAGCAGCAGACTGACCAAAACAAGCATCGCGAGTATCAAACCACCATTTGACGACAGGTCTGGAGTATAAATAAAAATTAAATGCAAAGAAAATTAGAAAAAAGGTCAAGCAGAACTTCAAATTTTTAACCAATACCATAGCAGAAATTAATTGATTATCAAATTATTTTAAGAATTACCAATTTAACATTTTCCCGGAATTACATAAAGCCTAAACATTATTTGAATATAGCAATGTGAACCTGAATAATATTCAACAGATGTTATCTAAAGCATAGTTAGGAAATTAAACAATTAAAATACAATAATTTTACTAATTTGACTTTTACATTAATGGTTAAAATTATTTGAACTATGTCGGAACAAAAATTAGAATCTGAACAGAAAAGCAATATTAGTATCACACCTGTATATCGTGGTGTAATCGATTTCGAATACAAACCAACTTACACTGGAAATATTGAAAAGGATATTAATATTCTCCTTGAAACAATCTTAAAGGTAACCAAAAATACTATAAGCGACTACTATAAAAACAGCGTAACCAAAGCAGTTTGTCTTGTTCACGAACTTTTCAAGGACGACCGACGAGGCGATGGAACAATGTTCTATACTCACTTCCTCGAGGCAGCACATATCATTTTGAAAAAGTTTAAATTCTACGACCTGAACACTATTTTAGCAGCAATTCTGCACGACAGTATAGAAGACAAACCAGACCAAATCAATTTGGAGTTCATCCGAAAAGAATTCAATGATGAAGTCGCAGACATTGTCGATGGTGTTACGAAAATCACCAGTAATGACGAAATTGAACAGTTGTTCCGCTATTCTATCGACAGAGAAATTTCTTACGACGATATCGAGATTGCTACAATTAAGAAATTATTTCAATATGGTTTAAAAAATCCAAAAATATTTTTTGTGAAGTTAGCAGATCGATACCACAATATATTAACACTATATGGAATAAAGCGCCCCCAACGACGCAAAGAAATTGCTTTGCAAACAATCAACGTCTACTTGCCAATTGTCAAATTGCTCGAATATGATGACATTTACCGAGAATTACGTGATTTTTGCTTATTTCATATAATCGCAGACAATCTTGAGGATGCAAAACTTCAATATCAAAAGCTCAAAGAATACCATCAGAAAGCCCACCAATACTTTTTAAATCTATTGGTTGATTACAAGGTCGAGGAAAAACTAAAAAAAATTTTTGAAAAAATTTCTGAAAAAATATTATTCTATCCTGCACACAAAGGCTTGTTCGACCTTTACCAAGCTCTTTCGCAGAACGATTGGACTTTGCCAGAAACATACCCTTATTTCTACCTTATTATTGATATTCCCTTGGGTATTTTCGACAATGAGTTTAGCACGCTTATAGATAATATTTTTGCAACAAATTTTGGAATTATAGACAAGATAATATTAAACCAATATTCTCAATCAACAAAATATTATCTCCAAGAACAACCCCTAACACGATATATTTTAAGTTTAAACAATTCAAAAGTCCTTGAGGTTGTTATTAAGCTAAGTAGTCCTTCGATTTCTTCCAAAGTTAATATTGAGACTATTGTAAGAAAAGAAAACTTAAAATATTATTACGACCAACTTGAATACCAAGCTTTCCTTGAAATGATCGATGAGCTTTTAACTTCTAATCCCATAAACAAAATGGAACAACTTCTATATTATTCCAGAAGAATTCTTCGAACCGACAATATACCAATAAAAGTCATAAATAAAGATATTTCAAATTTCGTGCCCCGTGGTTGGACAATTTTAGACGTAGCCTTTAGAGAGTTTGAAAACAACGTCCTTAAATTAATCGCTGCAAAAGTTAGAAACCCAAACAAAGTTGAAGAAGGAACTCAAAAGCTCGATTACGTTCTACAACCATTTGATGAAATAGAATTTTTCTTTAGCAAAGAAAATCAATTAACACCAAAAGAATTGGATAGCTTGATGCCATTTTCTTTGCATGCAATTAACAGTATAAGAAAGCTACTGAAGAATGCAAAAAAAGAAAATATTGAAGATAACCAGATGTACCGTTTCGTAAAATATGTTGGAATAGATGAAGTTGGTGCTTTAAATAAAGTTACCGACCTTAGCAATAAGTACCTAATAAATTTGGAAGATAATTTTGCTCGGAAAATAATCGATAATAGCTTCCACGGAAGTTTTGCAGCAAACTTCAGAGATTTAAAGAAGTTAAACCTATTTCTAATTGAATTAGCTAGCTTAAAACAAATAAATGAAATTGAAGTTTTTCCAGAAAATTCTTCCTTTGTAAATACTTAAGTATAACTTTGAATCAGTTGTAAACCATAATTTGCACAAAATTAGCCGTTAAATTGTCTATTAATAACCAGTGGCTAAAAGTAAACTTTTTCAAAATTCGCCTCTGTTCCTTTACTCTTTGGAACTTAATTGGTTAATAAAATAAACATTGGCATCAAATTTGTTTCCCAAGAATTTTGAATAAGGGAAGATTAAAATGTCTATACAAATGTTTTTATTTAAAGAGCGTCTACAATTGATGCAAAAAGCATTAGATGCATATTCTTTGAGACTTAAAACAACTTCCGAAAACATTGCCAACGTTAATACAGTTGGGTATTTTCCTAAAAAAGTCAAATTCGAGGAATTTTTTCAAAACCAAATGACACATTATAAATTGGGGACCGAGGTTACCAGTTTAAGTAATGGCGAAGAAAATATTATCCCTGAACCAAAGGTAGAAACCATCGAACCTAACGCATTCGAAGAGACTTTTTCCGGGCGTTCCCATATTAATATTGATAACGAAATGGCAACTTTAGCCGAAACGCAAATCAAATTCCGTTTTGTATCGCGCTTGTTGAAAAGGTATTTTGCAAATTTAAATTCTGCAATTACAGGAATTCGGGAGGCATAATAAAAATTAAGTATTTATACTTATTACTATTATCAATTTGACTTTAATTTAGAGAATGTATGGGTGGGAACATTTTTGAAATACTTCGAATAAGTAGCGAAGGATTACTTTTGCAAAGAGTAAAACTTTCATCTATTGCAAAAAACATTGCAAATGCAAATACAACAAGAACAGAAAACGGAGATTCTTATAGGAGAGAAATTGTAATAGCTCGAGCTAAAAGCGAGGACGGGAGTTTCCAGCGTGAAATCGAGAATATTTTTCAACCTGTTCCCTTAGCAAAACAAGTTGAAATTAATGAGCAAGAAGCTACAAGCGAAAAAATCCCCAATACAAAATATCTAGATATTGAAATAAGGAAAGATGACTCAGAGGGAAGATTAGTTTATGAACCTTCGCATCCGGATGCAGACGAGAATGGTTACGTTCGATATCCAAATGTAAATGTTGTAACCGAAATGGTAGAAATGATTATGGCCCAGCGGGCATTTGAAGCAAATGTTTCTGTTATTGAATCAGCAAAAAACATTGCTCGCGATTCAATGGATATTTAAAATTTTGGATAGATTATGAAGATTAACCCTTTGAATGTATATTCCCAATACGAGGTTCGAAATTCGAACCAAGCGGAAAACATTCAAAAGTTAATTAATGAAAATGTCCAAAAAGTTACACCCCAGAAAAAACAGGAACCAAAGAAAGATGAACTCTCGCTGGAACTGAAAGACCATAATAACATTATTAGCCGACAAGAACGCGATTTTTTCATTAAAATGTTTCCAGAAAGTTCAAGTAGAATTGAAAACCATATCCTGTTCAACAGAAACGGAAAAGTTCAATCCTTCAATTATGCAAAAGGTACAATCATAGATGCTCGTGTTTAATAACAAAAGGAGGGAATATGCCAATTCGAATTGACGAACTAAATTTGCAACGACAACTTGAGCAAGAGCTAATTAAGTCTAAAACAAATGTTCAAACTTCTGATAAGTCGTTTATTGATACATTAAAAGAAATGATTGAAGATGTAGATAAACTTCACAAGGAATCCGTCGAAAAGCAGGAAGATTTTATAAAAGGAAAACCAGTTGATATCCACGAAGTAATGATTACTGCAGAAAAAGCAAAAACCAGCTTCCAATTACTTTTGGAAATACGCAATCGCTTTCTTGACCTTTACAGAGAAATAATTAGAATGCAAGTTTAACTAATTAATAAAGTAATGGCAAAAACTGGAGTTTTAGGGCAAGTATCAAACTTTTTTGGGAAATTATCACTTATTCAAAAAATTATCCTTTTTGGTGTCACCTTTGCAGTCCTATTTGGTTTAATATATATTATATTGAAAACAAGTAGCAAAGTTGAATACGCTGTTCTTTTTTCCCAACTTGAACCAACCGAAGCTGGGAAAATAGTGGAAAAACTAAAAGAGAAAAAAATCGATTACAAATTAGACGACAATGGTCGGACAATTTTAGTCGATAAAAATAAGGTATATGATACCAGAGTTTCTATTGCTGCAGAAGGCTTGCCCGAAAGCGGAGTTGTCGGATATGAAATTTTCGACCGCACAAATTTTGGAATGAGCGAATTTGTTCAAAAGCTGAACTTTCGCCGCGCCCTCGAAGGTGAATTAGCTAAAACTATCAGTTCACTTAATGGAGTCAAAAAGGCACGAGTTCATATAGTTATTCCCGAAAAAGCCTTATTCGAAAAGGAACAAAAGCAACCTACCGCCTCTGTCACACTTCAACTTGCAGGAGAAAATGCATTAAGCAAACTCAACATTCGAGGAATACAAAACCTTGTTGCCGCAAGTGTCGAAGGTCTCGCTCCAAACAATGTTACCGTTGTCGACCATCGGGGAAAAATTATTTCCGAAACCGAAATCGACCCAAATTCATTATTGGGAAAAACACAATCACAACACGAACAACAAATCAGAGTTGAACAATATCTAACGAACAAAGTTCAATCATTGCTCGACGGAGTTCTTGGGCCTGGAAATTCAGAAGTTAGAGTTTCTGCTGATTTAGACTTCACTCAAATTGAAAGAACAATCACAGATTATAATCCCGACAAACAAGTTGCCAGACGTGAGCAATCTTTTTCCAATAGTGCTAAAACCGTAGATTCATTGCAATATCCAGCACCAAATCGCACAGTCGAACAAACAAATTCCATAACTGATTACGAAATTCCACAAACCGTTGAAAGAATAGTAAACGGAGTTGGAACAATCAAGCGAATCACTGTTGGCGCTCTAATCAATGGAACATATAAAGTTGTTGAAAAAGATGGGAAAAGGCAAATAGAATATATTCCCCGAAGCGAAGAAGAATTAAAAAAATTGGAAGGCATAGTAAAAAATGCTGTTGGATTCGACCCCAACAGAAACGACCAAATAAGCATCGTCAACGTTCCATTTGACACACAAATCCCCGAACCAGAAGTTCTAAAGCCCGATACTCCTTGGTATTTACAACCAGAGTATTTAAGACTATGGGGATTAATTGCTGGAATTACGATTACAACTTTTCTCATTTATCTCCTATTCCATTCCCGTCATATCAAAGAAACTGCCCGAATTGCAATGGCACTGCCCGAACCACGCAAAATGCTCGAGGAAGAGAAAATGGATATTGAACGTGAATTGGAAGGGCTTAGAACAACCGAAGAACAACTACTTTTTTTACCAACTGAAATGCCTGAGCAACTGCTTTTGACTGAAGAAACAGGTGGAGTATCTATTCCCGAAGAAGGTATTGACCTTTCAATAATAAAGAAGCCATCGATTAAACTTGCCGAGGCCCCAGCATTAGCCGAAGAAGCACTTATGAAAATAGAAATAAAAGACAAAATTAAAGAATTCATAGATACAAATCCTTCTGATGCGGCAAAATTAGTTAGGATGTATTTAACCCAAGAGGAACCACAAAAAAAGGAACTATATTAAAATCGTTAATTTTTCGTTAAAACAATAAAGGCTATGAAAAAGAAAGAATATAGATACGAGGAACTAACCCCTAAGCAGAAAGCAGCTGTTCTTCTGATGTCGCTGGATGTCGACACTGCTGCAAAAGTTTTCAAACAACTAAACCTTGAAGAAGTAGAACAAATAGCACTCGAAATTACGAACTTGCAAGATTTACCTGCTCAGATCGTGGACCAAGTACTCGAAGAATTCTATCATTTGATGACAGCACAAAGCTTTATGCTCGAAGGGGGCTTGGAATATGCTCAACAACTCCTTGAAAAAAGTTATGGCTACGACCGAGCGAAAGAAATTATTGAAAAAATTAGGGTGTTGACGAGTGTCCGTGGTTTTAGCATCCTAAAAAAAGCTGACCCACAACAATTAGCCAATTTCCTTGTAAAAGAACACCCACAAACTATTGCATTGATTTTGTCCCATCTCCCCCCCGACCTTGTTGCCGAAGTTTTAAGCGAGTTTAATGAACAATTGAGAATAGAAACAGTTTTAAGAATTGCAAAGCTTGGCAAAGTGTCTCCCCAATTACTGCAAGAGGTTGAACATGTTGTCGACCAAATTGCCGAACAAACACTTTCGCAAAGTCTTGCTACCGCTGGTGGTGCTCAACTTGTTGCAAATATATTGAACAAGAGCAATGCAACAATAGCAAAATCATTACTCGAACATATCGAAGAAAAAGACTACGGATTGGCGCTCGAAATCAAACGATTGATGTTCTTGTTCGAGGATATTGTCACTCTTGACGACCGAAGCATACAAAGAGTTTTGAGGGATGTCGATAAACGCGACTTGGCTCTTGCTCTTAAAGTTGCCGACGAAAAAGTTAAGCAAAAGATATTCAAGAATATGAGCGAGCGCGCAGCAGCGGTTGTAAAAGAAGAGCTTGAATTTATGGGACCAGTGAAATTGAAGGAAGTCGAAGCTGCACAAATGAGAATCGTTGATATTATCAAGAAACTCGAAGAACAAGAAGAAATCGTTATTGGTGGTCGCGGTCGGGAAGATATATTTGTATAATTAACCAAATTCAACAATGCAAACTGTTAAACTTAATATTGGCAAAAAAGATAGAAAAAAAACTAATAACGATTTTTTGGAAAGTTCAATAATAAAAGAAATAATTCCAGAAATTGAATTTTATAGATTTGAAGAGTTAACCCCGGAGGAAGTCCAGCCTGAATACAACGATTTTGAATCGTTTTTCGAAGATTTTGTCGAACAAAAGCCAAAAATAAAGAAGAAACCAGAAAAAAAGCACGACAAACCTTCTTTTGTTGCTTATTTCACAATTTCGAACTTAAACAAACCAATTGATATAAATTTAGATAAAGTTAATAAAATAGAGTTCGAAAGAGAAGAATTACAAAAGCAAGTCCAAGAGGCATACGATAAAGGTTTCGAAGACGGGCAGCAAGCAACACAAATGGCATTAGCCGAAGAATTCAACAAATTGGAAGATTGGGTTCGTAGAATTGATAAAGTTACCGATGAACTAACAAAAGAATTTTCTAAAAAAATCAGAGAATTAAAAAACGCAATTGTTCCAATTTCAATGAAAGTTGCGGAACAAATTTTAAGAGCCGAAATAAAAGCAAAACCCGAATTAATTGAAAATCAAATTGCCAAAGCCCTTGAAATTTTGGACAATGAGAAAATATTCAATATTAGATTGAACCCCGATGATATTGAAATTCTTGAAAAAGTGCAAAGTAGTTTGATTAGTCATCCGAAGCTCGAAGGAGTTGAAATCATACCCGACCCAACAATCGGTCAAGGTGGTTGTATCATCGAAACAGAAGTGGGTCAGATTGATGCTACATTTGAGTCCCAACTTAACAAAATCCAAACATTCCTTTCAAACATAATAACTTCACTCGAAGAGGACGATGTTTGAGATACAGAAAATAAAATCCAAAATTCTCGATGAAATACCTCACATCGATACTATTGTCAATGCTGGTCGGGTTACAAAAGTAATTGGTTTAGTTCTGGAAAGTGAAGGACCCAAGGCAAAGATAGGAGAAATTTGCCTTTTAGTAAACAAAAATGGTCAAGTAATAAGCAAAAGCGAAATTGTAGGATTTAGGAACAACAGTATTCTATCAATGGTTCTTGGAGATTTAACCGAAATTGAACCTGGAACCAAAATTATTGCCACCGGAGAAACGTTAAAAGTCAAAGTTGGGGACTCCTTGCTTGGAAGGGTTCTAGACGGTTTAGGAAATCCAATCGATGGGAAAGGGGAAATTCCAACTTCAAAGAAGCGTTCAATTTATGCCTCGCCACCAAGCCCTTTGGAACGTCAGAGAATTACCACACCAGTAGCAACAGGTATAAAGGCCATTGATGGGCTATTGACATTAGGCAAAGGACAAAGAATAGGTATTTTTTCCGGCTCAGGAATTGGTAAATCTACCCTACTTGGTATGATTGCTCGTAAAACTAGTGCCGACATTAACGTTATAGCACTTATAGGAGAACGGGGTCGCGAAGTTCGAGAATTTTTGGAAAAAGACCTGGGCGAAGAAGGTTTAAATCGGTCCGTAGTTGTAGTTGCAACGAGCGATGCTCCCTCGCTTGTACGAGTCAAAGCAGCTTTGGTTGCAACCACAATTGCCGAATACTTTAGGGATAAAGGCTTGGATGTTATGCTAATGATGGATTCATCTACTCGGCTTGCAATGGCACAACGCGAAATCGGATTGACAATTGGAGAGCCACCAACAACAAAAGGCTATACTCCAAGCGTTTTTGCTTTGCTTCAAAAAGTAATGGAACGAGCAGGCACAAGTGTTGTTGGTTCAATTACAGGACTTTACACTGTTCTTGTGGAAGGCGATGATTTAAATGAACCAGTTGCCGATACAGCTCGCGGAATTCTTGATGGACATATTGTACTTTCCCGAAAATTAGCTTCGATGGGGCATTATCCAGCAATCGATGTTTTGGAAAGTATCAGCCGCGTGATGAACGATATCATTACAAAAGAACACCGCCGTGCAGTTTCAATCGCAATCGAAAACCTTGCTACATATCGAAATGCAGAAGATTTGATTAGCGTTGGTGCATACCAAAAAGGAACTAATCCAAAAATTGACCGAGCGATTTCTATGCACGAAGTTTTGACACAATTTTTGAAACAAGACATTGACGAAACTCATACATTTGAAGAAACTGTTAATAAACTAATTGAAATTACAACCAAAACATAATTATGGCAAAGAAATTTTCCTACCGATTAGAAAGCCTTTTGAACTTTAAATCCTTCAAGGTTAAAGAACTTGAAGAAACTATTCAAAAAATATTATACTACAAAATCCAAACTGAAAATGAAATAAGAAAAAACATTGAATACCTTGAATCTCTAAACAACAACAAAAATGGTCATTTTAAGGCCCTTGAAATACAGGCTTTGAATTACCATAAGGATTGTGTTAAAGATGAAATTGAAAATCTTCGTAAAGAACTCGAAAGAATTATCGAAATCGAAAATATTTTTCGACAAAGATTAACCGAAGCTATGAAGGAAGAAAAAGTCCTTCAAAAATTAAAAGAAAAACAATACGAAACTTATATGTATGAGGTTAATCGAGAAGAAACTAAACTTTTAGACGAAATTACAATTCAAAAAGAAATCAGAAAAAATCAAACTGACTTGCAATGAACTTGAAACAAGCTCTAATTATTCTCGGAATAATTGTCGGTTCTTTAATTTTTATTTTTCTTGTGATTCTTGGCTTATATAAATTTTTCCCAGAAATTTTTGGTGTCCAAAAAGAAACTAAAAACGAAAAAATCGAAACCATAACCACTGAATACAAAGGTGAGCCCAAAATTGTGCTTTCCCGAAAAGAATATGACGAATGGATTCAAAAGTCCTTTAATGTTCAAGCTATCGAATCGGAAAACCTATTCCTTTCGAACTACACTCGCTACTTGCAGGATTCCCTTAATAAATTGAGTGCTTTTTTTTCAGGAATCGAAAGAATGAAAAAAGATTTAGAAGATAGTGTTCAACTTTGGAAAGGAAAGTTCGATGAGAAATCTCGCGAAGTGTCTAACTTACTCAATCAAATTCAACTGAAAGAAAAAGCAATTGCAGAACTACAATCACTAATCGAAAACAAAGCAAAAACCGGAAAAGCTATTTCTGATTCTGCAAAGCAAGTTGTTTATTCTACTTTTGCAAAAATCTATGAAAATTCCGACCCAAAGGAAGTTGCAAAAATACTTGAACTTCTCGATGAAGAACAAGCCCTTTCAATTCTTAAAGCAATGTCGAAGAAAAAAGCTGGCAAGATAATTGATGCTTTATCTCCAGAACGAAGCGCAAGGATTTTACAAGCTTCGTTCGAAAAATAAAGTAAGTTCTTTAAATAAAAAGAAATATGGCAGGAAGCCAAAATGGACGCAAGGATGCTCGATTTAGACATTGACAATATTGAACAAAAAACTGGTAAATTTTTACACCAGAAGTCTAAAATTAAACAAAGGGGAAAAGATTCTTCAATCTTTGCAAATCTGCTGATTCCATCATTCTTGAAGTTAATTCGGAGTAATAATTTAAATGCTAAAAATAAGCAAATATTCCAAAATAATGTAAATTCAATACCCTATCATTCTGTTTTTTCGGACTACATAATTACAACAAAAAACACAGAAAACCAAAAAGATATCTCTCAAATTTCTACCAAATCGGAAAACTCTAAGTCCATAAAACCTAAAAATGAGATAAGTTCTATAAATTACAAAAATTATCTTGAAGCCGTACCTTTGGAAGTTCAGGACTTGATTTCAAACAATATTTCCGAAAATCCAAGTATAACTTTTCAAGGGTCAATAAGAAATATCGCAAAACTGACAAGTGAAAAAAATGAACTGGAAAATCAAATTCTAAATCATTTATGCTCGAAAATAGTAAACAACGGTTTTGAAAATGAAAAATCCGAAGCAATCAGAAATGAGGAGTATAAAATACCAAAAACATTAAAAAAGGATAAACAACAAATTATAAACATTTTCAGAGATATCCAACCAAAATCAAAGAATAATTTTGAATACCTCGAAATAATTAACTACAATCAAAAAAAGATTGAAGGAAATAAAAACAAAACAGATGAACACATTGTTCCAACTCAAAAAAACCTAAACGAAGAAAATCATACCCCATTAACCTATGTCGCAAATAAACCAATAACGGATAAAAAAGAACAGTCCCCATCTTTACTCTTTTTTCTTCACACTCCCAAGAATCATAATGAAATAAATTTCAGAAAGCAAACTAGCGAAAATGAAAAAGGGTTTTACAAAAAAAATATTCCAATAACAAGAATAAGTAATGCTGAAAAGAACACTGTAGTAAATCTAAAAATCAATAATCAACCCGAAATAGAAAATACATTTAACGAAATGAAAAAATTTTTCCCATTAAACCAACCCAAAAATGTCGATTTAAGTTCAATTGATAATCAAAACTTAAAAATTCATCAGGTAAATAAATTTCATTTTACTTCTGTAGAAGAAAACAACAACCAAATAGAACACTTATCTTCCAATTCTTTTGTAAATAATAATACTTTGCCAAAAACCAGATCTTTTGAGAATCTAAATTCAAAAACAAATAGTACCCAAAATTATTTACTTAAAAATGAATTCCAGACAAATGAGAAAAATTTGGTTACCCCAAAATCATTGGATACTAACAATATTTTAATAAATATAAATCCAAATGAAAAAATAAATCCTGAAACTAATAATAGCACTGAAACCTATCAATTTGGTAAACAAAATATTTTTGAGCAAAAGGACAAATCTAAACATAGATTTGTTGAAAAATCAACAAATTACAGCCCCAACGAAAGCAAAATATTTGATATTGAACAGCAAAAAGTTTCAACAACAAATCAGACAAAATCGCAAATCAATATTCAAAACGAGCCTGTTAAAGAAACTTCAAGACCATTAATATCTTTACAACTAACAAGGAATAGCGAACTTCCTTCCAAAATCGCTTCCTTTGTGAATTCCTCGACTAATTTCCCATTAAAAGCTGAAATTACACTTTCCCCTATTTCTCTTGGTATAGTAATTGTTGAAATAAATGTGACAAAGAATGAAGTTGAAATTATGTTTAGAACCGAAACAAAAGAAGCCCAACATATTCTTGAAAGCCAAATTGGTTTTTTGAAAGAAAAGCTTTCGAACTTGGGATTTGAAAAGCAAAATTTCGAGTTTCAAAATCAAGCTTATGAGAAAAGTTTCTTAAATAATTACAATAATAGTAACACTGAACGATTCAACGATGATTTCGCACGAAGGGAATTCCTTCGTTCCTTTAATTCCTTAAAGAAGGAAAAAGAAAATAATTTTGAAAATATATGGAGGGAATATGATTTCCAGCATCAATTCAGTTAATTCAATTAATAATACAGCAGGAGTCAATCCAAATAGGGATACTTCGATGGGAAAAGATGAATTCTTGAAGCTCCTGACTATACAATTAAAAACGCAAAATCCAATGAAGCCACTCGATAATGTTGAATTTGCAACTCAACTTGCACAATTTTCCCAACTTGAACAACTCACAAATATTCGAACAATTCTGGAAAACCAGAATTCCATTTTCAAGGAACTAACACAAACTTTGCAAGGAAGCATTATGGGAACTGTTTTAGGAGAATATGCAACTGCATATTCAAACAAAATGTATTTTTCGGGGGACAACTCCCCATCGATTGGTTTTAATCTTGATTCAACAGCAAAAAACGGTGAAGTCATCATTAAAGATTCTAATGGACGAGAGATTAGAAAGTTCCCTCTCGATGTAACTAACCTTACCCAAGGCGAGCATTCGATTTCTTGGGACGGCAAAGATAACTCTGGAAATACAGTGCCTCCTGGCGAATATTCTGTCCAAATAATTGTAACGAACCCTAATGGAAGCACATTTAACGTATCGACATTCGCAATTGGCAAAATCGAAGCAATAAGATTTAAGAACGAAGGAACAATGCTTGTAATTGACAATGTAGAAATTCCTTTGAAAAACTTAATCTCGGTAAAAACAAAAGTTTAGGGGCAACAATGGAAATCGAAGGTGTAAAGTTACCTTTCGTTCCAATTGGCGGGGTCGAAACCCTTCGACAAGGTCTAATCCAATCGCCAGTACAAACTGGAAAAGGCAATTTTCAAAGGATATTCGAAGAAGAAATTAAGAGCCTTAGGTTTTCCTCCCACGCAAAGGCTCGATTGAATAGTCGCGAAATTTCTTTAACCGAGCAAGAGATTGAAAAACTGCATAGCGCCATTCAAACTGTTGAATCAAAAGGTGGACGAGAAAGTTTGGTTGTCTTTCCAGACAAATCCTTTTTAGTTTCTGTTCCGAATCGTACAGTTATTACTGTTTTTTCGAACAACAACTTAGAAGAACGCGTTATTACGAACATTGACAGTGTGATTTTCGAATCTTAGTGGAGCTGGACCTTGCCCGATGGCAGGAGGCTCCCTCCAACTCCGAACGACCGAGGAGTAAAATTTAACTAATTTTATAATTATTATTAACAATTTAAGGAGGAAATATGCCAATATCAAGAGCACTTTCAATTGGAACCAGTTCATTGCGAAGCCATCAGCGAAGGTTCGACGTTATTGCAAATAACATCGCAAACATTAATACAACAGGTTTCAAAGGTTCGCGTGTAAACTTTGTTGAACAATTCAATCAAATTTACGCTCGCGGGCGGGCATCAAATATTTCCACAGGACTAAACGGCGGGTTGAATCCTTTGCAATATGGCTTGGGCGTTCGAGTAGGCTCAGTTGTTGCCGACCTTTCCCAAGGTGTTATTGAAACAACTGGTAGACCACTCGACATGGCAATTCAAGGCGATGGGTTTTTCGTTTACCAACTTTATGGGAAGCAATATTTCTCGCGTTCAGCACCAATTATCCGTGACAGCGAAGGAAACCTTGTCGACCCAACAACCGGAGCAATCCTGCAAGGCTTCAGCGTTATTAGAAATGCAAATGGTTTTATATTAAAAGACCAAAATGGAATTAGTTCCCTGAATAAAACAATTTCAAATTTGCAAATTCCAACAACAACAATTTCGCCACCAAATCAAACGCAAAACATTAAACTTGTCGGAAATTTGGATGCAAACACTGCAACCGACGGAACTGCTGTTACTAGCATAACTATTTATGATAACAATGGAACATCCCACACTTTAAGTTTCACTTTTACAAAAACTGCTAATGCAAATGAATGGTCCATTTCTGCTACAATCGATGGAAATGCTCTAACTTTAGGAACAGCTACCATTACATTTAACCCAGATGGCACTATTAACACACCGACAAGTTTAACAATTACTGCATCGGATTTGAACACTGCTCTTGGTCAAGATGTTTTCGATACGACAACACCAAAAGACATTACTGTTGAACTTGCTCCCTCCACCAATCTATTGCAAGGGATAACACAATTTGCTGGAGCGAACACCGTAACATTTTCATACCAAGATGGATACACTTCGGGGGAATTAGCCGATTTGACAATCGATGACACTGGCAAAATCTGGGGCTCTTTCACTAATGGAAAGACTGAATTGCTTGGTCAAGTTGCCATAGCTCGATTTGCCAACCCTTCGGCATTAGTTCGCGAAGGAAATAGTTTCTTCTCCGTTGCTCCCGATAGTGGCATCCCTATTTTCGGTACAGCAAACGAAACTTTCCCTTCAACGAAAATATTCTCTGGGGCACTCGAGCAATCAAACGTTGACCTGGCTGAACAGTTTACTGATATGATAACAACGCAAAGAGCATACGAAGCAGCAGCAAGGACAATAACTATCTCCGATGCTATGATGGCAGAAACTAACAACCTAAAACGGTAATTTAGGAATCATTAACTAAAAAGGGGCGAAAGTTTTCGCCCCTTTTAGCTATTTTTTTTGATTTAGATTATTTATCGTCGACAACAGTAAAATCTGCCTCTTCTACACTTGATTTACCTTGGTCTGATGATTTACCATTGGAGCTGCTACCCGAAGTAGAAGATTGAGCTGAAGCACCCGCAGATTGATACATTTTAGTCGAGGCTTCACTCCAAGCCTGATTCAAAGCATCAATTGCAGAACGAATTTCACTTATATTGTTCTCCTTTACAGCTTTGTCCAATCGGTCGCGTGCATTTTGAATTTTTGATTTATTTTCCGAAGGGATTCTGTCTCCCAGTTCTTTAAGTTGCTTGTCTGTTGAATAAATCAAATTATCCGCTTGATTCTTCAAATCAATTTCTTCGCGACGACGTCGGTCTTCTTCGGCATGCATTTGAGCTTCGCGTTTCATCCTTTCGATTTCGTCCTTATTCAAACCACTTGAAGCTTCGATGCGAATGTTCTGTTCCTTGCCAGTAGCTTTATCTTTAGCAGAGACATGTAAAATGCCGTTCGCATCAATATCAAAAGTGACCTCAATTTGTGGAACTCCACGTGGTGCAGGTGGAATTCCATCCAGATGGAATCGACCAAGCGAACGATTATCTCGAGCAAGCGGTCGCTCTCCTTGTAAAACATGAATTTCAACTGAAGTCTGGTTATCTGTAGCAGTCGAAAATATTTCGGTCTTCCGAGTTGGAATTGTTGTGTTAGCCGGTATCATCACTGTCATAACACCACCAAGGGTTTCGACACCCAAACTCAATGGTGTCACATCAAGTAGCAATATATCCTCGACTTCACCTGAAAGAACAGCACCTTGAATAGCCGCACCAACAGCAACAACTTCGTCGGGATTAACACCTTTCGAAGGTTCGCGACCAAAGAAATTCCTTACCAATTCCTGAATCTTTGGAATACGAGTTGAACCGCCTACAAGAATAACCTCATCAATTTGAGCTGGTGTGACTTTAGCATCTTTTAATGCTTGCTCAACCGGCCCAAGTGTTTTTTCAAACAAATCCATACACAAACTTTCGAACTTGGCTCGGGTAATTGTCATATTCAAGTGCTTCGGACCATCGGCGGTTGCGGTAATGAAGGGAAGATTTATTTCTGTTTGTAATAACTGCGAGAGTTCACATTTTGCTTTTTCTGCAGCTTCTCGCAATCGTTGCAATGCCATTGGGTCTTTTCTCAAATCAACCCCTTCTTGTTTCAAAAACTCATCGGCAATGTAATCTATAAGCCTCTGATCGAAATTATCACCCCCAAGATGGGTATCCCCGTTCGTAGATTTAACTTCAAACACACCTTCCCCTATTTCAAGAATTGAAATATCGAATGTTCCACCTCCGAGGTCGTAAACAGCAACAGTAAGATTTTTTCCCTTTTTATCCAAACCATATGCAAGGGCTGCAGCAGTCGGTTCATTTATTATTCGTCGGACATTCAGTCCAGCAATTTCGCCAGCGTCCTTGGTCGCTTGACGTTGTGCATCGTTGAAATAAGCAGGAACAGTAATAACTGCATCGGTAACTTTCTGACCAAGATAATCTTCAGCAGTTTGTTTCATCTTTTGCAATATCATCGCAGAAATTTCGGGTGGCGAATACAATCGCCCTCCAATGTCGACACGCACTGAGTTGCCATCGGGAGACGAAACAACTTTATATGGAACCATCTTCATTTCTTCTTTAACTTCTTCGGGCCGGCGCCCCATAAATCTCTTTATCGAGTAAACTGTGTTGGTTGGATTAGTTATTGCTTGGCGTTTTGCGGCTTGCCCAACCAATCTTTCGCCAGTTTTAGTAAATGCAACCACAGATGGTGTCGTTCGGCTTCCTTCGCTATTAGCAATAACAACTGGGGTACTTCCTTCCATCACAGCAACCACAGAGTTCGTTGTTCCTAAATCAATACCTATAATTTTTCCCATATTTCACCTTCTTTTATTAAACATATTCAAAATTTTACTTCCCTCATAAATGATAGCAAAAGTGTTTGGAACACTTCTGCTATCAATACAATTTTTAATAGACGCTAATGTTTTCAATATATTACTTTTATTTAACTTCAACAAATCTTTCTTTCGGAGCTTTAACTTCAGACTTGGCAATGCTAATTCTCAAAACACCATTTTCAAACTGTGCTTTAACCTTCGAGGTATTTAAGTCATCTGAAAGTTGAAAGGCACGATGGAAATGCCCATAAACACGTTCGCTTCTGCAGCAAGTTTTGTTGTCGATGTTCGGGTCGATCTTCTTTTCCCCATTAACAATCAATACATTATCATCATTAATTGAAATCTTTATGTCTTCTTTTTTGACTCCTGGGAGTTCAAATTCGAAATAAACATTAACATCATCTTCCCAAATATCGACAACAGGTCGGAACTCCGAAGTTACATCGATATTTTTTTCGATAGTCGAATCTATTAGATTCGATATGTTTCGCAACATATTTTCCATTTCCCACATTGGATTAAACCTTCTCATTCTCATTTTATCCTCCTTTATTATTAATGATATTATAAAAAACCAAAGATTCCTGCCTGGAAAGGCAGGAATCAATCTTATGAAATTGGAATTTCGATTTGTTTTGGTGGTTCAGGCTCAACTTTTTCAAGAGTAATAGTTAAAACGCCATTTTCAAATTTCGCAGCGACGTTGTCCTTTTTAACATTGTCGGGCAACATAAACGACCTTTGGAACGAGCCGTAGCTTCGCTCGACACGTATGAAATTTCGATCTTTGTCTTCGGTTTTGAATTCACGCTTCTTCTCCCCTTTAATCACAAGGATATTGTCGTCGTTAATTGTAACCTTAATATCTTCTTTATTTACTCCGGGAATTTCAACCGTAACATAAAGATGTTTCTCATCTTCGGAAATATCGACTCTTGGGGAGAAGTCGCTTGGTGTTACAGTAATTCCTTTTTCAAATTCATCGAACATTTCGCTCATTCGTCGAGCAAGGCTTTCGAAGCTTCGGAAAGGATCAAATCTGATGATTGCCATATTTACCTCCTTTTTTGTTTAACATACATTCAAAATCAAATGCACTTGTAATAATTATAAAAACTATGCCAAACCATATCTAAACTGACAAAATTTCTGAAATATATTATTTTTGACAGGTTCAATTATGATATTGCAAAAAATATATGACAAATTTTCTTAAATGTGAAATATTGTCATTTAAAAACTGATTTAACTTTAGGTTCGTTTTAAATATTGTTAATTCTGAGGGTATTATGGTGCTTGTAGAGTTTGCAATGTTCCCTACAGACAAAGGCGAAAGCGTCAGCAAATATGTTTCTCAAATTATTGACCACATCGACAAAAGCGGGTTAAATTACCGCCTTACGCCTATGGGAACAATCCTCGAAGGCTCTTGGGATGATGTGTTCCGCGTAATTGGAGAATGCTTCAAAATCCTTGAACCACAATGCAATCGAATTTACTCAACTATTAAAGTCGACTACCGACGCGGGGAACAAAGCCGAATGACTTCCAAAGTTGAAAAAATCAAATCTATACTGCAACGTGATATTAAGTCAATGTAAAAGCGTTTCCAAAAGTTGTGAATAATTTTTGTTTACCCATTTTTTGCAATAATCAACAAATAATTCGTGCAAAACTTTGAAATTTTTATTGGAATATTTCAAAAGTCACAGGTGACTAATTAGAATGTTAATAATTCAAAATAACCATTTATCGTAATTCAACTTAGGTTAGACTATCTTGATTGTTTCTCTAACAATTAATACCTAATTATCAATTAAAAATTTAAGAAAGAAAAAGGAACGGATTTTTGATCTTCCTTTTTTAATATCTTAAAAATTCATTTTTCTATTTTAATAAAAAATTTTAGTTTATTCTTTGTTTTTTACTGTAATGGTTACATTACATAACTTATTCATTATTTTTATAAATTTATTTTTTTATTAAAAATTTTAGAAGTTAATTATGGACCTAATGGAATCTATTCAAAAAGTAAAATAGCGGTATAAAAATGATATCCAAAGAATTAATGACGAGAAAATGGTAATTCAAAAATATGGTTTTTTGTCTCATCCAAATAATTTGGATAATTTAACAGCAAAAGATTTTAGGTCATTTCTATTATTAAAAAACAATAAAAATTGGGACAATATCCACAGAACTGTAAAACTTAATACTTCTGATATGGAAAAGCTTAAGTCCACATTAAAATTACTTCTTGACTAATCGATAAAGGAACGTCTCGACACGATACTTCAAAGAACAAACCACTTTTAATTAAAGGTTTGGGAAGAGCTGTTTTAACTCCCTTCTTCTTGTAGTTTATCCAGATAAGTATTGTGTTTTTAATAGTATTGTTGAAGAGGGAATGAAGAAATTTGGAATTTATCCAAATTTCAAAAGTGAAAGTTTTGCAGAAAAATACTTGCGAATCAATGAAATTATTACCTACCTTGCAAATTCAAACGGGCTATCTCTATTTCAAATTGACGAGGTTTGGTGGAAAGTTGTTAATGGGTCCCTTCCTTTTGATGAAGAAAATAAAA
Organism: uncultured Hyphomicrobiales bacterium; assembly: GCA_964413155.1. Classification (GTDB taxonomy): domain Bacteria; phylum Bacteroidota; class Ignavibacteria; order Kapaibacteriales; family UBA2268; genus Naka2016. The sequence continues at coordinate 42,176 of CAYPRT010000001.1, forward strand.
GTGAGCAAACTCAAGAGGAATGAATACAAGCAGATTTAGAAATCCAACTTGAAGAATTCCTTGTTAATAATTGGGATAAGATTAAAGAATTTTAACATTTAGAAATACTACTAGAAGATGGAGAATATATTGGCCAGCAATACAACCCAATGAAGTTGGAAAAATTGATCTATTATGTAAAAATAAAACTGGAGATTATGTTGTAATTGAACTAAAGAAAGGCAAAAAATGCGATAAAGTAATTGGTCAAATTCTTAAGTACATTGTTTGGTAAAAAAAATTTAGCAAAAGATAGGCAAAAAGTTTATGGAATAATAGTAACATACGAAGTAGACCCCGATGCGAAACTAAAATATTCTTTAGAACCGATTAAAGGTTTTGTCCAACTCAAAATTTTATAAAATCAACATTTCTATTAGTTAGGTTAATATTCAACCCTTTGAATTCAACGATCTGAGAGATATTCTAAAGTTCAAAAGCAAAACTGATATCTTATGTAAGCAATACCAATACATAGATACAATGTATTTTAATTTATCTTAAAATTGCTAAACCTCTTATACACGATCTTTTCAACAATTCCACTGACCAAATGCTCAGTGTTGATGAAATAAATAGATAACCAGTAGCAGAGTGATTAGAAAAGTAAATCTTTGGTGTAAGCCAGATAACATCTGAAGACTTATTTCTGTAGGTCAGAGGCAAATTCAAATTGAGCAAATAAAGTTTGATATTAAAATAAAACTATTTTTTGTTTAAATGTTATGTAGATTTCTAATTAAACTAATAATATTTTACATTTCGTTACCACTTGCTCAACTTGACCATCTCCACACGAGTAGTTAATAAGCTAAAAACCCTATTATCTCTGCGCTCGATTGAGAAAAAGTGAAGAAAATAGCAACGAAAGTTATTTAAAGAGTTCTTTTAATTACTCCTTTTCAAATTAATAACCACAATGCAAAATTAGTTTCCAAAGAATTCGAATTTCTCAAAAAATGTTATTTTTTTGATAACTGGATATTTCATTTGTTCTTTGTATTATAAATTGAGAATGGAGCAAACTAAATCTTCTAAAAATAAAATCCTCGATTTTCCAAAAATCCAACGAGGACACAAAACCTTTTCGAGTAGGGGCAATTCATTAATAGCTACTACAGAAAAATTACATTTGACATTTTTTGTCGAAGAAACACATTAGGTAATTACATAAGAAATGTTGGTACAGATTATTACTTATTTGCCCCTACGAAATATTTTGATAATTCTGATTTTAAATAATTATTATAAAAACAAGGTTACTTATTGTCCTTTTAATGCGTTTGCACCGCCGACGATTTCGAGCATCTCTTTGGTTATTGCGGCTTGTCGTTCTTTGTTGTAAACCAACTCGAGATGTTTAATCAAATCTTTAGCATTGTTGGTTGCATTTTCCATAGCCATACGGCGAGCTGCGTGTTCCGCAGCATTCGATTCAAGAATGATTCGAAGGATTTGGTTTTCGATATACCGAGGAAGCAATGTGTCGAGAATTGTTTTTGGGTTTGGTTCGAAAATAAACAGAATATTTTTCGAAGAAAATTTCTGAGATTCAGAAGGGGATTTTTCCTTCGATTTAAAGTAACTTTCAACATCGGCACTTCTTTCAAAAGGTAGAAGATTAAATAATCGTGGAACTTGAATTAAAATGTTTTTGAACTCGTTAAAGAAGAACATCACTTTGTCAAACTTTCTTTCGGAATAACCTTCGATAATCATTTTCGAAAGATCTTCGACAACAGAATAGTCTATGCGGCCAGAAATTCCAGAAATGTTTTTAAAATAATCAATATTTTCAAACTTTATGCCCGAAATACCCCGCTTTCCAATTCGAATCATCGAAAGGTTAGCATTTGGGTAGTTTGGTTTTATTTCGTCGTTAATCGTTTTCCCAACAAATCTAATCAAATTTGAATTGAAACTACCACAAAGACCACGGTCAGAAGTAATAACAACTAAACAAATGTTGCGAACTTCATTTCTATGCTCTAATAATGGATGGTAGTATTCTTCTCCAATAGAAGCAATTAGCCGTTGTAAATTGCTTTTCAAAAGGAACGAGTAAGGTCGAGCATTGATTATGGCTTCTTGTGCCCTTTTTAATTTTGCAGACGAAACCATTCGCATTGCTTGAGTAATCTTTGCAGTACTTGCAACAGCACCAATTCTTCGTTTAATATCTCTTAATGTGGCCATCTTATCCCCCTATAAATATATCCAGTCACTTAATAGATGGTTGCTAATATAATCATTTATTGAATCTTCAAGAGAAAGAAATTCATATTTGCCAATTATAGAAAAAAGTTTATCCATTTTTGCTTGAGTAAAATTTTGATATTGATCAAACAATTCTTTCGGCATATCGATGTATTCAATAACAGGAGTTTTGTTCAAAGAACGAAAAACAGCAAAGGCTAATTCATTCCAAGAACGAGCCTGTCCAGTTCCAATGTTATAAATACCAGAAATATTATTATTATAGATTTTCCAAACTAAATTCACAACATCTTTGACATAAACAAAATCGCGTTTTTGCTCGCCATCGGCATACTCCGCACTGTTAGATTTGAAAAGACGAATTTTACCAGTCGATTGAACTTGGTTAAACGCTTTGAAAACCATACTTGCCATTTCGCCCTTATGGTATTCGTTTGGCCCAAAAACATTAAAAAATTTCAACCCAACGAAAGAACTTTCGAGTTTATTTTGGACTACCCAGCAATCAAACAAATATTTCGAAAAACCATACGGATTCAATGGGCGCAACTCAAAAACTAGATTATCGTCGTAGCCCAGTTCGCCCATTCCATAAGTTGCAGCGCTGCTTGCATAAATAAACCGAATACCCTTTTCTGCGGCGAAGCGGGCAAGTTTGATACTATAATGATAATTGTTTTCTATTAAATAGTCAACATTGGATTCAACAGTGTTGGTGCAAGCACCAAAATGGAAAATAGTTTCAAAAGGAAATCTATTTATTTTTCCATTTTCTATTAGATTATAGAAATATTGTTTATCGAAAAAATCGTAAAACCTTTTTCCAATTAAATTTTTCCACTTATCGCTGGAATCCAAATGGTCGACAACAAGGACATCGTAAATACCATTATCATTTAAAATTTTTAGGAGGCAGGAACCTATGAAGCCTGCCCCACCTGTAAGCAAAATCATTTCAAATTATGTTTCTTTTTGAACAATTCAACAAATTCTTCGACTGCTTTTCTCAAACTAGACACAATTTCTTCGGTTAAATCCCGAATCCGAATAATTGAATCTAGAACATTTGCATATTTCATATCCATAAATTCGTAGAATTCAACTTCGAAAGAGGAAAGAATTTCAATTGGTAGGTCGTCGAGATAACCATTTGTAGCAGTCCACAACAATGCAATTTGTTTTTCAACGGGGAGCGGCTTATATTGTTTTTGCTTAAGAATTTCTGTCAACCTTGCACCTCTACGAAGTTGCTGTTGGGTTGCCTTATCCAAGTCTGAACCAAATTTAGCAAAAGCCTCGAGTTCACGATATTGAGCAAGTTCAAGTTTCAACGGGCCAGCAACTTTTTTCATAGCTTTAATTTGGGCATTTCCACCAACGCGGGACACGGAAATACCAATATTCATAGCTGGACGAATACCAGCATTGAACAAATTGGGTTCAAGGTAAATCTGTCCATCGGTAATAGAAATCACATTAGTGGGAATATAAGCTGCAACATCCCCAGCTTGTGTTTCAATCACAGGTAAAGCAGTTAAAGAACCCCCGCCAAATTCATCCGCATATTTTGCAGCTCGTTCAAGCAATCTGCTATGTAAATAGAAAATGTCGCCGGGATATGCTTCACGTCCGGGTGGTCGGCGCAAAAGCAGAGAAACTTGACGATAGGCAGCAGCTTGCTTAGATAAATCGTCGTAAATAATCAAAGCGTGCATACCATTATCGCGGAAATATTCTCCCATCGAACAACCACAATATGGAGCAATGAACTGCAAGGGTGCGGGGTCCGATGCATTTGCGGCAACGACAATTGTATATTCCATAGCCCCGAATTCTTCCAAAGTTGCAACAACATTGGCAACGGTTGAACCTTTTTGCCCAATAGCAACATAGATACAATATACAGGTTGAATACCAAGTTCCTTTGCCCTTTCGGTATGTGTAAATTTTTGGTTGATGATTGTGTCGATTGCAATAGCTGTTTTTCCAGTTTGCCGGTCGCCGATAATCAACTCTCGCTGGCCACGTCCAATTGGGATCAAAGCATCAATCATTTTCAAACCAGTTTGAAGTGGTTCTTTAACTGGTTGCCTAAAGATAACTCCGGGTGCTTTTCGTTCTATTGGAAGGAATTGCTTTGCATTTATCGGTCCTTTATCGTCTAAAGGCTGTCCCAAAGGATTAACGACACGTCCAAGGAGCTCTTTGCCAACAGGGACAGAAGCAACTCTTCCCGTTCGCCGAACAAGGTCGCCTTCTTTTACAAGTCGGTCATCCCCAAAAAGAATTACACCGACATTATCTTCTTCCAAATTCAGAACCATTCCAAAAAGATTATTTGGAAATTCTACCAGTTCGGCAGCCATTGCTTTCGTTAAACCATAAACTCGGGCAACACCATCCCCAACCTGCAAAACTGTACCAACTTCGTAAATATCGGCTTCTTTTTCGAATCCAGATAATTGCTTTCTTAATATAGCCGAAACTTCTTCTGGCCGAACATCAAACATATTAACCTCTCTATTTAACTTATTTTAATATTCGAAACTAAATTCTGGTAAAGAAGTTCAAGTTTATTCTTCAAAGTTGTATCGAAAACCCAATCTTCGATTTTAATTTTAAAACCACCAATAATTTTAGGGTCAACAATAAACTTTGGAACTACTTTTTTCCCTGTTGTTTCTTCCAACTTCTTTACAAATTTCTCTTTCAATCCTTCATCGAGCTCGTGAGCAACGAAGATTTCCACTGGTAAAATATTTTTCATTTCATAAAATAACCTTTCATATTGCGAAATAATGTCGGGTATCATAAAATCACGAGCCTTGTCAACTAAAAAAAGTATAAAGTTCAATGTCAAAGTGGAAATCCGTTCTGTAAAAAGTTCTCGGTAAATTTTTTTCTTTCTTAATGGGGAAATTAATGGTTTTTTTGCAATGCTCATTAATTCAGGAACATATTTCAGGATTAAATTGACAATTCGAAAATCATTGAAAACAGCATCTTCCAAACCTTCGTTTTTTGCAGCATCCAAAATTGCTTTAGCATACCTATAGGATACTTTTTGCTCAGCCATATTAAACCACAATTAGTTTTTAGGTATTTTTTCAATATATTGCTTTATCAATTCAAGGTCTTTTTTATCATCGACCTTTTCTTTCAGAAGTTTTTCTGTTGCTTGAATAACAAGATTTGCAACTTCTTTTTTGAGTTCAAGCAAAGCAAGCTCCTTGCTACGATTAATTTCCCGAGCAGCTTCGTCAATTTTCTCTTTACGAATTCTTTCGGCTTCATCGGTTGCACGACGAATCAACTCATCAGCCTGCTGTTTACCTTTCTGAATAATTGCCATCATTTCATTTTGTGCATCATTAAGTTTTTGTTGGGTTTCTGCTAAAAGCCTTTGTGCCTCTTGATTTAACTTTTCGGCATTTTGAATATTATTCTGAATATATTCTTCTCTGGATTTCAGTCCATTTGCAATGGGTTTAGCACCAAATTTAACAAGTAAGAAAAGAAAAAAAAGAAAATTAACAATAGTCCAGATCATCAAACCAGGGTTAACATTCAGCAATGAATCCATTTTTAGCCCCTTTCCAATTTGTAATAAATAATTAAATAGTCATACCTCGACCGAAGTCTTAGTATGACTATTTAATAGAATTATTTTATTGACAAAAGCATAGCAATAACACAGGAGAACAAAGCAATACCTTCGATAAGAGCTGCTGCAATAATCATTGTAGTACGAATATCGCCGGATGCTTCTGGTTGACGAGCCGAAGCTTCCAAAGCACTACTTGCTAACTTACCAATTCCCAAACCCGCACCAATTACGGAAATTCCAGCGCCAATGCCAGCAGCAAGATATGCGGCAAATTTTGCTAAATTCTGATCCATAATTCCTCCATTTTACAAAATTGTTAAACATCAACAACAAAAAATCAATGAGCAGAATGTTCACTATGTTCACCGTGTTCACCAATAGCCAAACCAGTGAACACAGCAGTTAGTATCGTAAAAATAAATGCTTGAAGAAAAGCAACAAGCAATTCAAGAAAATACATAAAAATTGAAAAAGGTACTACAACAGCCGCCATAACTATTGTTTTCAAGTAGAAAATCAAGCCCACAAGCGATAGCAAAATTACATGCCCTGCGGTCATATTTGCAAAAAGACGAACAGTAAGAGCAAAGGGTTTCGTAAACATCGAGATAATTTCGATTGGAACCATAATAAAGAATAAATACCAAGGGGCACCACCCAGAAGATGATTTAACCAATTTTTAAACCCAATCTGACGAATTGCTGTTCCATTGATAACAAAAAATGCAGTTAAAGCTAATCCAGCAGTGGTTCCAAGAGCTCCAGTAGCAGTATGACCACCAGGTATTAATCCAAATAAGTTCATCAATAGAATAAAAACAAAAATAGTAACAAAATACGGAAGAAGCCGAAGGGCAGCCTTTCGGTCAGGTATATTTGGTAAAACAATATCGTCGCGAACGAATATGAAAATCGTCTCCAAAAGATTTTGTAGGGCTCTTGGTGGTTTCAATGGGTCCTTTTTATATCTTCTTCCAGCACGGAAAAAAGCCACCAAAAGAATTATCATCGCAAGCCATTGGAAACAAACCAAACTTGTAACCGATAAATCTAAAGTTGGAGTCTCACTTGGATTGCTTGCCTTAACAATTTTATGAGTTTCAGAGAAAGTGTATTTACCACCTTCCTTCATTTTTTCAATATTAGAATAAATATCGAACCCATATTCCTTATCGTAAATAATAACTGGAAGGTCAATAATGTGATAATGGAAAAATGTAAGTTCACGATGCTCCCCTAAAGTTCCAAGTAAAGTGGGAAAAACTTGTTGGGGAGGAATCTCTGTAGAATGTGAATCGTGTGTCACTTCGTTATGTATGTTGCTTGATTCGCCTTGGTTAACTAAAACACCTTCCATTTAAAATGTAAATTTTAAATAAACAATAAATTACAAATTTAAAAAATTAGCCCGTTTCCTTAAATATAGAACTTCTGAAATTATTGCAATAAAAGTTCCAATCATATAGCTTAGGCCAAATGTAAATTGATTATATTCCAATAACTTAAAACAAACCCACAGTAAAAACAAATTGATTACATATCTGAAAAGGATTGAACTAAAAAAAAACTTAAAAAAAACTTTATCAGTTTTATTTATCAATATCTTATAAACAAGAATGCCGCTACTAAAATTAAAAATCGAAATTGCTAAAGCGGTAAAAACTTCCTTCATTTCTTCTTTTTTAATGCAGAGCGAATAAAATCAAACAAACCAATAACACAACCCAAAAGAGCGAAAATAATTAAGAAAATTGGTTTAGAATTTAACCATATGTCAAGGAAATAGCCAAGTAATGCCATAAACAAAATAGTAAAGACAAGTTGCCAACCTAAATTCAAGTAAGGAGCAACTTCACGAAATATCTTGCTTTTTTGGTTTTCCTTGTTTTGTATCAAAATCCAAATCCTTCGAGTAATTGTAGAACATTATCTAAAAAAATATTGCTTGCATAACCAAATTTTTTGAAATCAGGAATTAAAACTAACTCCCCAAAGGTAGACGGTTTGGAAGGATCAAAAATAGAATTTGTTATTACAGTTTCTTCTTGGGGTCTATATTCGTTATCGATGTCATTATAAAGAAGATTGAAGCCTAAAAACAATGGCTGTTCGTTTTCTAAAGGACAATGCTCGTAACCAAACAAAGAAAAAGGGAAACGAACTTTTACAATATAATTTGTTGAATCTTCTTGAGTAACGAACAATTTAATCCGAGATAATGACTTTATTTGATCATCATCGAGTGGTTCTGTTGAGTTAACAGCCCCAACAAATGGAAAGATATCGAAAAAATTACCAGGATAAACTTTAATTTCGAACAAAATACCTTCGAAATTGCTTCTGGATACAGGCTTATTTGATACTTGTTTGAAGATTCTTTGAAGTGAGTTGTTATATGGTGTAAAATCAAACCAGAAAGTCAGGTAATCGCCTATACAGCTGTCGCACACAGCAGGAACAAAAATGTCATCGGTTATTTGTATCGAAAAGTAAAGATATTGATCATCGAAAGATGATTTTATCCGCATCGAGGCATCTTCTTCTCCCTTCCAATAGTAACTTCCTTTAATTACATAATCAACTTTGCCAGCAAAAGATGTTACTGGATAACCTTTATAAATCGGTTTCCCCCGTGGATACGAGGGAATGAACAAAAAGTCGGTTTGAAACTTTTCGTTCCGACCTTCCAAAGCCTCCATTTCAACTTTACACTCGTTCGTTAAATAATTAAAATGGGTTTGGAGTGTGTTGCCAAAATATTTCTGGGAGGTGTATTCTTCGGTAAGGAATAGCACCCCATTATCGAATGTATAACTTTTAAATGTCCAAAAGTCGTTCTTTTTCTTTTGTGTAATTGAACATTTGTTGTTTTGGATCGAAATACCAACTTCAATGGGAAGTTCTAAATATTCAATTGAATCGAAATAAACTAAACGAAGGAAACCTTGCAAGTCAACAAAAAGGTAAACATAAACCACCCGAGGCTTTTGATCTAAGATTCTGACAGTAAAAGCAAGGTCTGGGTATCCATCGTTCGAAAAATCACCGACATCCCACCCCCACACTGAAATTCTCGACTTTTGTGGTATTTGCTTTTCAACATCTTCAATCATATCGGAGTTGAAATACTTTTCCAACTTCGATTTAAACTCGGGAAATGTTAACCCACTTTGAGATAGTACCTCGAAGCAAGATACAATGAATGACAATGTAACGAATGTTATTACCCTGCAAATATTCATTTACTATTTTCTACCTCTTTTATTAACAACTTATGGTCTTTTTGCAATCGGGCACCAACTTGCGCGACAATTTGAGCTGCAGAGTATGAAGCAAGCCTACCGGCAAATTCAACATTCTCTTTTACGATCAACCCATAAAGAAATCCAGCAGCATACATATCGCCTGCACCAGTTGCATCGATAGGATTTATTTTATAAGAATTGAACTTGTACTCCTTACCTTGGATTAAAGCATGCGAACCAAGTTCACCACGAGTAATGACAAAATTAGGTACAAGCTCCTTCAAAAAATCCATAGTCTTGCTAAAATCATCGTTGCAAGCCAATGCTTTTGCTTCCTGTTCATTGCAAAAAAGCAAATCCACTTTGCTACAAATATCCAAAACTTTATCATAAAAATTACTAACAACAAAAACGTCCGAAAGGGTCAAAGCAATTTTGGTTTCAAACTTACGTGCTAAATCAATAGCATAGTATAATGCTTGCGTGCTTTTTGTAGCTGTGAATTTATAGCCTTCGAGATATATCCATTTAGCTCTTGATACAAAATCGGGATTAATGTGCTCCGGTCCAAAATGTGCGGTAGCACCTAATGAAGTGTTCATTGTTCTTTCCGAATCAGGAGTAATTAAAACAATACAAGTACCAGTAGGTTCATCTATCATAGGGGCAACAAGTTCAATATTTAACTTTTCGAATTCCTCTCGATAAAATTTTCCAAATTCATCATCACCCAATACAGTATGATAAGCACACTTTCCACCAAATTGAGCAAAAGCAATAATTGTATTTGCTGCCGAACCACCACTGCATTTGTAATGATTCTTATTCTTCAAAATCTCGAATAAATTTTCTTGTAGTTTTGCATCAACAAGTCTCATCTCGCCTTTATTCAATCCCAGTTGTTGAAGTTCTTCGAACGAAACTTCGTAGAGCAAGTCCACTAATCCATTACCCAAACCGCATAAATCGATATCTTTAATTATCATTCAAATCATTTATTTATTTTTGAATTTTCAAACTTAATAAATTTGATTTTTTCGTTGGGTAAATGGTTTTTTTGACTAATCTTATTTTTTGGTAAAAAATGAGTTTTTTATACTCTTTGGATTTATCAATTTTTTATTTCGTAAACAAAACAATAGCCAATCCTGTTTTCGACAAAATATTTGTAATCCTTACAACGCAGGAATGTTGGTATATTGCATACGCAATTTTAATATATTTTCTTTTAACAAAATACAAAGCAAACGGTAGGCTGCTTTTTTTAACAATCATTTTAGCAATTATTTTTTCCGACCAAATTAGCAGTCACTACATCAAGGAGTTGGTTGGCAGAATCAGGCCTTGTCACGTTTTGCAAGACATTCGACTTCTTGTCCCTTGTGCAGGTGGAAAATCTTTTCCATCATCCCACGCAGTAAACAATTTTACTCTTGCAATAATTCTTGCAAATTTTTTAAAAGAATATAAATACCACTTTTATATTCTTGCTTCACTTGTGGCAATTTCAAGAGTTTATGTTGGAGTTCATTATCCATCGGATGTTTTCTTTGGATCAATTTTGGGAATTTCAATTGGCATTATCTTTGTTGTTATTCACAAAACTGTTATTTTAAAATTGTATGAAACATTGAAAATTAAAAAATGAAAACAAAAATAATCTTTTTGTTTTTTTTAAGTTTCTTACTTACATCTTGCGATAAGTGTAGCACCGACCGAACTCAAAGAAACTCCCCAAAATCGAAAACGGAAATTACAATTGGAACGTTCAATATCGAATGGCTTGGGGATGGCATTAACGATAGAGTTGAACGAACGGAATCAGATTACAGAAATATTGCCAAAATAATCGAGGAAAGCCAATGCGATATTGTTGGCGTTCAAGAAATTGAAAATTTCAATGCAATTTCGAAGTTAATCAAATACTTGCCAGACTTTTCTTTCTATCTTACCCGCGATGATGCACCACAAAAAGTCGGGTTATTATACAGAAAAGATATAAAAGTGAAATACCTTGGCGATTACTCTCCACTTGAAGTAGAAGAAAATCGGACTCGACCCGGAATTGTCCTTGCTGTTCAAAAAGGGAACTTTGACTTTATAGTTCTTGTCGTTCATTTTAAGGCAACTTCTCGTTTCGACGATACAAAAGAGAAAATAGAGTCAAGTCGTGTTATTCGAACACTTCAAGCCGAAGTTGTTTCAAAATTTGCTGATTCGATTATTACACAAAAACAAGAACAAGATGTGTTCATTATTGGCGATTTTAATGATACTCCAAAAAGGACTAAATCCAATACATTGACACCGCTACTTTCCAACCCGAATTTATCCTTCTTGACAAGCGAAGTAAAAAGTTGCAAATTTCAAAATGCTTATTCAATCGACCACATTGTTGCATCGCAAAGCGCTAAAAAACGGTACATCGAAAACAGTGTTTCCGTCTATAATACTTACGAAATTTATTCGAAAGAAATTGCGGAAAAGATTTCAGACCACTGCCTTGTTTTCGCCCGATTCGATGTAACAAAACCGGACAACGACCCAAGTAAATATTTCGATCAAGGTCAAAGTGTAACATTTATTGGTAAAACAAAATGAAGTATATTTTGTTATTAAACTTTTTGTTCTCCCACTCATTCTTTATATCCTTTGCATCCGATACAATTAAAATAATTTTTTCGAAGTCTCTTGGTTCAGAAAATTACGAGAAATATCCAAAATATTTAAAAAAAATTGAACCAAATATTCAATGCATTAATGCTTTTGGAACAAGTTTAACCGAACTACCTAAATTAATAGAAAATGCCCATGGACTTGTTCTCACCGGTGGACCTGACGTCCATCCCAAATTCTACAATCAAGAAGCGGACACTTCATATTGCGACATAGACCCTTACCGCGATAGCCTTGAATTTGCTTTGCTTGATTTTGCTTTCAAACAACAAATTCCAATCTTTGCAATTTGTCGTGGTTTCCAGATACTTAATGTTTATCTGGGAGGGTCGCTTTTCCCTGATATCCCAACTTTCTTTGGAACGAAAGTTGAGCATAGATGTAATAATAATCAAAATCAATGCAAACACGAAATTAAACTCATCGAAAGCAGTTCACTATTTAATTTGCTGGAAAAAGACACTATGGTAGTAAATTCATTTCACCACCAAGGAGTGAATCGATTAGGGAAAGGATTAAAGGCTTCGGCAATTTCTTCCGATGGACTTATTGAAGCATATGAATGGGAAAATCCCGAAAATAAGCCATTCATCATTGCTGTTCAATGGCATCCCGAAAGGTTGGAAGGTGAAGAGTCTTCCATTTTACTTGCAAAAAAATTTATTGAAGCGGTAAAAACGAACCGAAAGCAGTCATCAATTCAAAAACGATAAACAAAGTCAAGCTGACCAAGTATAAAATGCTGAATTCTGGTTTTCTTTTCTAAATAATACTTCAAATAAATGTTTATGTCGTTAAATAATTTAAATTGACACCAAATATTATACCTTAGCCCTTTTCCATAAAATGGAATAGAATACAAAAATTCAGGGGCAACGATTTCGAAAACGTAAACAGCTGCATCGAAGCTTGTCGTTAAAAAATAATTTACACGGAGACCTGTTTCAAAAAAATCAATTGGTGTAAAACTTGCTTCGATATATGAATGAAAGCCATTTTCATTGTTCTTTACTTTTCGATTATTTATCCAAATATAATCTAATCGAGCTGCTATTTTGAAGTCATTAAACAAAAAAATTCGACCCTCGCAAAGAAAACTATACGTGATTTTCTGATATGGTATTTGTTTCGTTTTGGGAATATTATAATCATAATCAGTTTTCTCTTTCATTCTTAATTTAAACCTTGCAGAAAAGTAATCTTTTAAAGGAATGATTGCCTGAAGAAATACTTCTTCCCCATAAAAAGGAACTTGGATTAAAAAAGTTGGAGATAAACTTTTAAAAAAATCGGAATAAAATTGAAGATTTGCACCTTTGAGCCTAATGTTTAAATTATAAAAAATACCAAATTCATTGTTTGGATAAGAGTTTTCGCTTATTACAGAACCAAATGGGGACCGAAATTCTTCATCAAAAAAACGAAAATTCAAACTTGATGTTATGGATTTCCGTTTAAAGCTAAAACTACCAACAGAGGCAATTCTTTTACCACTTGAAATGCAAAACTCTGTTGAAAAGTTCAAGTTATCGCTGAAATTATATTGAAAGAAGAAAGTATGAAAATTGGAATTTTTTCCTAAAATAAATTTTTTTGAATTCGTAAAAATGTAATCCGAATAGTTAAGATAAAAAAAAGAATAACCTAAAGTAAATCTATCCCAAACAATATCGCTATTGAAACAATAAGAGTTTTCCCACATAATATTTTTCTTTTTCAACTCATTGGAATCCCTGAAATAATCCTGAGTATATACCGAAGTAATAACTTGTTGAGATGTGTCGCGTGTTCCCGACCTTCTAACTTTAGAGACAAAGCCCGAAATTTGCAAAGAAACTTTTTCACTTAAATTATATTTAGATGTTATTCCTAAACCATTGAGGATTCCATACTCAATTGAGGAAAGAGAAGGGGAAATCTTCGCCATTGAAGGGAAAGAAAATGTCTCGATATCTGTTCCTTTGTTCGCTCCAATGGGGTTTCCTAATGCTATCCCAAAATGATTTTGATATGAGAACCTACCCAAAACAACCTTGAAGAAATCATCCTCGTAATAAGCATAATATTTGTAATTATCAAAAAAAGATAATTCTCCTGCATCTTTGCAGGTTGAAATACCAAATTGAAAACAATCGTAACCAAGTTTTATTCTATTGTATGAATCCCATAGGTTGCCCAAATAATTGGTGTTTTGCGGAAACTTTTGGTATAATCTTGTTTTAATTTCAACATAATCTTTATTTTCCGATTTAATTTCCTTTACAATTTTTGTTTGTTCACTTTCCTCCCGAACTGTGCAGTACTTTAACAAATAGCACTGGAAATCCGTAAAAGCAAGTGAATCGCAGATTCCTTCAGGTTCTTTTCCTTTATTTATCAACGAAATTATTTTTTTGGCAACAACACTGGACACATTAAGCAATTCGGCTATTCTGTTGGAATTCTCTTTTTTAAGTTCAATTGGTTGTTTGAAATACTGTTCAATTTGGTCGATTTGGACTTGCTTACCAGTTTCTTCATAGTATCGCTCAAGAATTTCATTTAGTATGATTTCGTTTTGAGCCAAAGAAGAACAAGTAGCAAGAAAAAAAATGAAAGTTATGGCTCTTGAAACTTTCATAATCATTTCAAAATTCATACGAAAAACTAAAAGTTTGTAAAACACCAAGATAATTGTGATATTGAAAGTGGAAAGAAAGAAAATAGTGATGTAATCTGTAACCAGCCGAAATATGAACTACCGGGGGGATTGTCGTCGCAGAAACACTAAAACAAAAGTTCTCGAAAGGAATAAAATCGGAATTGAAAGTTAGCGAGGTAAATTGTTTTAGAAAAACATTCACGTCTAATCCAAAAGCAAAAAAATTAGTTAATTTGATTAATGTTCCAAATCCAGCAATATTATTCGAAAGAGGATTCAAGTTGAACAAATTTTTAAAACAAAACGAAACATTAAATTCATCAAAAGCAAAGTACTCAAGGAACAAATTCAAATCGGGGTACAGCCGAAAGCTGAAAGTCGGTATTGTAAACATATTTGCCATAAAAGAGCCAGCAAGATTAAACTTGTTGAAAAACGATTTTTGGATATCGATACGAAAAGAAGAATAAGAAAACTTATCGGTTCCGAGATAACCTAGCTGAAAAGCAGAATTAAAGTATTTCCCAACAGGAAGAACAAGTTGAGTAGACACCGAGTTCAAATCCTTGACTAAGAATCTCGAAGGAGTTGCTGTTGCAGTGAAACAAATTGTATCTTTACCTTTTAGGCTCAAAGGATTAGAAATCCAATAAGGCAAAATTCCAAATTCGTCGGAACTATTTTTGTCGGGTAAAGCATAAAACTGGTATTGAGAGAAAATAGAATTGAAAGAAAGCAACCAAAACATTATCAGACTAATTCCCTTCATTTGGGAAAAATTTAATTTTTAAATTTAACAAAAGTTGATTAATTTGTATTTTCAAATTCTATTAGGAAAAATGAGGAATTTTTGGTTTTTATTAATTATCTTTCTAATAACATCTCAAACTTTGAGTATTGGACAAGAAATTAAAGCCACAGTTTCTGTTAATACAGAACTTTTGTCTTTCGAAGCAAAGCAATATGTTTCAACACTCAAAGACGACCTTGAAAATTATTTAAATAATCAAAAATTCACGCAAGAAGAATGGGAAGGAGAACCTATACCAGTCGATATTAACATTGTCTTTACCGCTGGAGGTAACAACCGGTATGCTGCGAAAATGATTATAGTTTCACGCAGATATATAGATAATCCGAAAAACGATTTGCAAATGACCATACCCACATTAAAAATTACCGAAACAAACTGGAAATTTGAATATTCATATGGAGCAAATCTAACATACAACCCAAGAAGATTTGATCATTTTACTTCTGTTATAGATTTCTATATGCATTTAGTTATCGGAATGGATAAAGATAGCTACGAGGAACTTGGGGGGAACAATTCATTTCAAGAAGCAAAAAATATTTTGCAGCTTGGTGCCTCCCAACAAGCCGAAGGCTTCGAAACTTTTGTTGAACCTGGAACTTACTCAAAATACAACATTGTTCGTGAGTTAACCGACCCACGTTATTATCCATTTCGAAAACTCATCTTTTCGTTCTATGTTGACGGAATTGATAAACTTGAATACAATAAAGAAGAAGGATTGTCAAACCTTTCCAAAATAATCGAAGAAATGGCAAAATTTAAACGAGAAAAACTTGTCGAATCGAGTATACTCATACAATTGTTTTTCGATACCCATTACCAAACACTTGCGACTATTTTCAACAATTATCCCGACCAAATTCTCTTTGATAATCTTATGTACCTTGACCCTGGTCATAGTATGTTATATCAAGATTCAAAAGATGGAAAAATCAAATAAAGGAGAATATATGAAAAAGTTTTCTTTATTTCTAATTACATTTCTCCTGATTTTATTTTGTCCTTTATTGTTTGCACAAACTTTAATTTGGCAACAAACTGATTTCTCACTGATTGGCAACATCAATGTTGTGCATATAGGACCAAACGGATGGTTATATGCTGGAACCTATGACAAGGGTGTTTATGTATCATCCGATAAAGGAAACTCTTGGGTTGCGAAAAACAATGGATTGCAGAATCTCCAAATATTTGCTTTTCTTAATGTAAAAGATACTATTTTTCTTGGGTCTCTTGAAGGAGTTTATCGAAGCAATGATTTTGGAAACACTTGGGAACCATCAAACAACGGATTAACAGATTCTTATATCAATTCATTGGCAATTACAAAGGACAGGAAGTTGCTTGTTGGAACACTTTACAGCGGTTTGTTTATATCTACTGATTTCGGACGAAGCTGGACTCAAATGCAAAACGATTTTAAAAACAAAAGTGTAAACTGCATCCTTGCAAAAAACGATGGATTCGTTTTTGTTGGGACTACATCGGGACTTTATCGTGCTACACAAATGTTCGATTTTTGGGGCAAAGTAGATGCAGATTTCAAAAACAATACAAATATAAACACAATTGCACTTGATTCAAGTGGAAATCTTTATGCAGGCACCAACAATGGTATGATTTTCAAGTCCACAAATAATGGCGTTAACTGGATACAGGTTTACGAATCAACCAACAATTCGATTTATAAAATAATTGTATCGCCACAAAATGTAATCTATGCCGCTTCGTATGGTAAAGGTGTTCTTCGTTCCAAAACTGGTGGTACTTCGTGGGAAGAAGTAAACGATGGCTTATTCAACCAATTTACAACATCCATTGTTGCTCTTCCAACAAGAGAATTATTCGTCGCTACTTGGGGCAATGGGGTTTTCTATGGAAAAGAATATGAAATTTCAACATTTATCGAAGGCGAATATTGCACTGGGAATGAAATAGCAGTCGATTACGTCACTACCATAAACTTTAACTCCGATAATTATTTTATTGCACAGCTATCGGACAACAACGGAAAATTTACAAATCCACTCGAAATAGGTAGAATACAAAGCACAACCAATGGAACAATAATTTGTCGTATTCCTACTAATATCCCCAGTGGCATACTTTACCGAATTCGTGTTGTTTCCACGAGTCCAGTAGTAATTGGAGCGGACAACCGAAAAAATATTAAAATTTATAAAAATTTATCTCCTGTGGTTTCGGGCAAAGCTTCCGTGTGTCAGTTCGATATTGAAACATACACTGGAAGTATCAAGCCCGGCGTTATATCAACCTGGGATGTCGAAAATGGCGAGATTTTAAATATCGACACTGCAAACAATTCAATCAAAGTTCAATGGAATAATGTTGGCACTGGCAAAGTAAAACTATTCCAAATGATACAAAATGGTAAATGCTCAGACTCAACAATAATTCCAATTTCAATCAATCCTAAACCAGAAAAACCAACAATTACGCGTGTGGGATATGTTCTTTATTCAAATGCCAAAAAAGGTAACCAATGGTATTTATTTAATAATCCAATTCCTAATGCAACAGCAGATTCGTTGATTGTGACAGAACCAGGATTATATTATGTCCAAGTTACAAACGAATTTGGCTGTGTATCCGAAATGTCCGATCCCTATGATTTCTATTACAATTCTATCGAAGCAAGCAACGAAAGAGTTTCGATTTTCCCAAATCCAGCAAATGACATAATACGAATTTCATTCCCAGAAAATACAATACAAATTGCAGTTTACGACTTGCTGGGAATTATTAAAGTTTCTATTTTAACTCAAAATTTAACAGGCAATTTTGTGGAACTCGACATTGCGAATTTTCCCTCTGGTACTTACTTTTTGATTATACAAACATTGAAAGGGAGCATTTATCAAAAATTTGTAATTCAACATTAAACCCATTGCCAAAGTGAACTTGGAATTAAAATTTTCTTTTTTGAAAATATATTTTATTCTATCAAAGATATTTTTTCATACTTTTGAAGTTTAACTAATTTTAGCTATCTATGTTTTGGGTAAAATTTCTAAGCCTTGGTGGAATTTTTATTATCTTTGGCGTAACTTGGTTGCTTTCGGAAAATAAAAGAAAATTTCCCCTTCGAGTAGTAGTTTGGGGATTAATATTGCAATTTGCTTTAGCTTTGCTTGTTTTGTATGTTCCTTTTGGTGTATCCGCATTCCGCTGGATGGGAGACCGTGTTGCGGAATTTTTAGATTTCAGCAAAAAAGGGGCTGAATTCGTTTTTGGGAATGCTTCACGACCAGAATATCAAAACACTTTTGGATATCAATTTGCAATTATCATTTCTTCGACTATCATATTCTTTTCTGCCTTTGTATCAATTTTATATCGATACGGCATAATTCAAAGAATTGTATACGCAATGGCTTGGGTAATGAATAAAACAATGGGAACAAGCGGGGTTGAATCACTTTCTGCGGCAAGTAATGTTTTTTTGGGTCAAACCGAAGCTCCACTTTTGGTTCGGCACTATTTGGGAAATGCAACGCGTTCCGAATTGTTTTCAATTATGTGCGGGGGCTTTGCTACTATTGCCGGTGGAGTTATGGCTGCATATATCCAAATGGGAATTTCACCAGTTATCCTGATCACAGCCAGTTTGATTTCCGCACCAGGTAGCCTTATGCTTTCAAAAATTGTTATTGAACCAAAAAGTTCAGTAAAAGATATTCGAGAAGTTAAAAAAATTTCCGTCCCAGAAACAAAAAATATTTTGGACGCAATAACCCAAGGGGCAAGCGATGGAATGAAACTTGCAATAAATGTCGTAGCAATGCTAATCGCATTTATTTCTTTGATTGCAATTTTGGATGCAGGACTTCAGTTGGTACATACTTGGCTTGAGCCAATTGGAATATATTTTCCACAAAGTTTAAAAGAAATTTTCGGTTACCTATTTTTACCATTTGCATATATAGTTGGAGTTCCCCCATCGGAAGCAAAAATCTTTGCGAGTTTGTTGGGAACAAAAGTCAGCATAAACGAATTTATCGCATACGCCGACCTTGCCACGATGATAAGAAACGGAACAATTTCGCAAAGAACAATTGATTTAGCTACTTTCGCATTATGCGGGTTTGCAAACCTTGGTTCAATCGCAATCCAAATCGGAGGAATTGGTGCTCTTGTTCCAGAACGACGCACCGAGATAGTGCAACTCGGCTTTAAAGCAATGATTGTCGGGACATTAACAAATCTTTTAACCGCAACAATTGCTGGGCTAATAATATAATAATTGCCACACTAGATATTGTAATGAATGCCACCTAATAAATTCAAATATGTAGTATTCGAGCCACTTGTGAAAATAATAGTATATTTCAAAGTAACTCGGAATTCCATATTAGGTGCTATTTTGAAAGCTCCGCCAACAAGTGGAACAAACCCAAACTTGGTTTCACTATCTGAACTTTTATAACCTAAATATTCTACGGAAACTGAATTAAAGAAAAGAAAAGTTTCCGCTCCGATAAAAGGTTTAAAACCCGAGGCTGAAAAACGATATTGAATACCAGCATTGAGTGGAATAGTCGAAAAGGTTGCCTTTGCAACTTCGTTACTTCCTTTTGCCCCAAAGGACCAATATCCAATGCTTCCTGTCAATGCAAGGTCGGGTTGAAAGAAATATGTCCAAACTCCATTGATTCCAAAACCAGTATTAGCACCATCGGAAAAATCACCCGTTGGAATTCCCAGGCCTACATCGCCACCAATTTGCATTTTGGTAACTGTTTTGCTACGCTGAGCATATCCATAGTAGGAAACCAAAAGGGCAATTAATGCAAAAACTAAAAAGAACTTTTTCATAGAAACTCCATTATTAAGTGAGATAAAATTCAAATTTAAGAAAATTAATCAAGAAAAAGATTTTTATAGAAAAATAATTTTTTACTTAATCCAATAGATTTTTTGAGTCCGAATATTTGTTGGTCCTACTATCCTAACGAAATAAATCCCATTGCTTAATAAATTCTCATAAAAATAAACTTTTTGTTGAATTGGTTGGTCAACTTCAACATAATAGGAATAAACACTATTACCAAAAATGTCAGTGATTACAATTTTGTGAGGTCCCAATTCCAGTGGGTCGAAAACTACTTCAATCGTATTACTTCCCGAATTCACTGAAACAAGGAAAATTGGTGATGGATTAGGTTCAAAAAGCCTCAAACCACCGCTTTTACAAACATCGAGTAAAGTAAATTTGCCAGGTTTTTCTGTGAAGGAAACAAATCCTTTTGCAGTTTTTGTATTTTGAATATAAATCGTAGTGGAGGTATCGTTTCCCAATTTTGCTTTAAATTTCAGAAGTGCTATAGCTTGTTCGCTATTTATTGGTTTAACTGGCAAATCATTAATAACAACCCGATTATTTCCTGTTTCAATTGTTCCCCGAGGTGTCGAACCAATTGGCTCCATCAAAGTGTAATTAAAAACGAGTTCTGTTGATATGCTTTGATGAAAATCGGTTAAATTCTTTGCATTTTTTAGATAAATAGGCAAAACAAACTCTTCGCCAGTGTTGGCTTCGACAGTTCCAACCGTGATTTCTGCGGAAGAGGGAAGAACCTCGAATAATCCATCAACTTCGGTAAAATTAATAAATCCATCAATAGTTGCAGTTGAATTTATGTCGAGCGTTGTACTCGAAACAGGACTATTCAATATTTCAAAAGTTATTTGAAGCAAAACATTTGTTGTAGGCGTAAATGGAATGTTATCGAACAAGATAGAATTTGAACCAACAGTAGTTGAAACATTTGGCGAAACCGAAACAAATCGAAGCAGGGATTGGTCGTAGTTAAGCCTCGTGCGAATTTTGGTTGTACCAGATTTATCGAGCATAATGCCATTTTTAATCAAAATAGGAATAGTAACAAATTCGCCAATTAAACCTGAATGGTTTTCAACAACAATTTCGGCGCGCGAGGCAATTGGATTGCTCGTTATCAGAATTGAATCGTTGAAGTTGCAAGGGTCTCCAGCAAGTTTTAAATAAGCATTAAATTCACCAGAAGTTTCGGGCAAATATCGAATTGTAACAGAAATTGAAGACATTGGAGCAATATTCCACGGCAGATTTGGGGAAACAATCGAAACTTGCGGGTCGGTAAAAGAAGCAGAAGTAATCACCAATTGTCTATTAGTTGTGTTTTTTATGCTAATAACTGAGTCCTTTGCAACACCAACAACCCCCGAAATAACAATTGGTGTTCTTTCAATTTTGGGCATCAAAACAACCCCGCTAAGTGTTATTGTTGCTGTATTTTGACAGTACGTATCAACAATTATTAAGTCACCATTATAATTGCCATCTAATGGAGCTTTAAGAACAACCTTGATCGTTTGCGAAGAAGCTGGTTGAATAGTTATCGAACCAGTTGGTTGAACATTAAATGGAGAAGAAATATTTATATCAAGTGTTAAATCGACATTTCCAGTATTCTGTATTTGAACATCGATGGACTTTTCTTCGTTTGGACAAAGAAAACCAAAATCCAAACTTTGCGAGCTGGTTGTAAATGAATAATCAGCACTGAAAACAGAAAAAGAAATTGTATATACTGGAAAATTCTTAGCATTGCTTGTTATAACCAAGTTTGCAGAAAGAGGGCCTTTCGAAACAGGACTACATCTAATAGTCAAGCTATATTCACCATTAGGTGGAATAGACACAGAACCAGGATTAGCAGGGACAAAAGTAAATTCACCAGCATTTGCACCAGTGATTTCAAACTTGGAAATCTCGAGATTCAATGCCCCAGTGTTTTTGACAATAATGATTGTATCGATCGACTTTTTCTTGCAATCAATTGTGTCGAAATTCAAAGAACTAATAGATGAAATTTCTGGGAAACCACTACCATTACCAAAAATTTTCGATTCAAATCTTCCTTTATTGGTATTAAAAACTATGGTACTTCTTCGGTCGGTCGCAACCGATGGGGAAAATGCCAAATCAAACTTCAAACAAGACAATGGTTGAACGGTAATGTTTGTGGTTCCACCAAGTATTTTAAAATCACCTTGGTCCCCACCCATAATACTAATTGAATAAATAGTCAAAGGTTCAATCCAATTATTACAGAAAATAGTTTGTTGTGGTAAATTTTTTGTTTGACCAACTACTCCCGAACCACAATCAACATCGAGTGGGTATATCCATCCACTTTTAATGGTAAGTTCGTTTCCATTGCACGCAGAGGTAACAAAATTGAACGAAAACGAATGGAATGCAGAATCGCTATATGGAGTGATAGAAAGTTTAATGGTTCTGCTGGAATCCTTTTCAAGTTTGAATGGTGGAGGTGCTCCGCCCCAATCGACTACTGATACATTATTATCGGGAGAAATAACCCCGGGAGGATTTACCAAAACAAAGTTATTTCGAACTTTGATATTAACCGTGGCCTGATAAGGTGAAGACTGATTTATGAACGAGATATCTCTGTCCGTAACATCAAGTACTGGAAGGATTGCGTTTGGAACATTATACGAAAAAGAATCAGAAACTGCAAATGGTTTATATGTTAGTTTGACATTCCCTGCATTGCAATCTGAATTAAAACTAATACGGCAAGGTGCAGGTGGTCCTATCGTTCCAATAGTATTTAAGATATTTGAATACAAATTTCCAAGTTCTTCATCGCTAGGCACACTTTGATAAGCCTCTCCGTATGGTGTTCCAGAGCAAATCGAATTTAATTCCGTTGGAACATCGAAACCAAGAGTAATAGCATAAATCGTCACGTCGTATTTTCTCGCTGAATCGAGTATTTCCGAAACCCAAACATTTACCCGACTTGGTGGAGGCGTTGCCCTGCCTTCGTGTTTTCCATCAGTCAGGAAAACCACAACGGGTTTATACTTGGCTTTTCGTGCAACCAACAGAGCACCGGGCTTGCCAAGCCAATCGTAAAGAAAACCAGCATTGTAATCCGTTCCACCGCGGGGAGCAAATATAGCAGTATCCAAACCTTTATTAAGCCACCACTTGCTGTTCGTAAAATCTCGGACCAGAACATTTTCGTAATCAAAAAGGGTAATAGCAGCCTCCCACCTGCTACTGTCTTTTGGTAAAGCCTTGATTGCGTTGCGTGCTGCTTGGCGAACAACATCAATTTTTGTTTTTCCTGGAACAGTACTTGGTTCAGACATCGAATAAGAAATATCAATTGTCAAAATCAAAGAAAATTTAGTTTGCCCTGCGGGTGGACACATCACACTTTGTATAGCCCGTGTAATAGAATTTTCTAAAACTTCAAAATCCGACGAAGAGAAATCTCTTACTTCATTTCCATCTTTGTCCCATACTTTGAATTCCAAAAGAATGGAAGGATAAGACTCTGGGAACACCTCTTGTATTGCGACTCTTTGAGCAAAAACCAGATTAATACCAAAGAGAAATAAGGCTATAACGAGTAATAATTTGAATTTATTCATTTTCCCCTCCAAATTTCCATTAAAAATAACACTCTTATTCAATAGGAGTTACAATTTCGATATTAACTGTTCGACAGTAAAAACGACCTTCAGGAAGATTGTTATCGTAAAGCAAGCGAGACTCGCCTAATCCACGAGCAAAACGAGTGTCGACACCAAGTACTTTTGCAGTTTCGATTGCTCGTTTTTGTGAAAGTTCAAGATTTACATTCTCGTTTCCAATCCTATCGGTAAATCCTTCAATTTTAACTGTTGAAGTTGGTTTAATTCTTTTCTTTGCTATTTCAGCAATCTTCAAATTGTCCCCAGTAATTGTCGATTGTCCAAACCCAAACAGAATCAAGCTAAATCTATCGATTTGCTTATCGGCGACACGTTCGAAAATCTTTTTCTCGATTGTCATCACTTCAACAGGAAGTTCAAGCGTTTGGGACTCCCATTGTTTATTGTCTTTATCTACAACAACTAATTTATATTTCAGAGGCTCGTCAAGTTTAGGAACATTTTTCTGTTCGGTAGCAACGTCCCATTCTATTACTTTAGGAATATCACCTTGACCTTCGAAAACCTTAACCACACCTTGGCTTTGCAAGGTAATCAGTTGCCAACGTTCAACTCCTATTGGGGTCTTAACTTCGGGCTTGAAACGGAATTTTGGTGGATTAACTTCACGCAAAGTGTCTTCTACAATAAGTGGTTCAAAAATTTGCGGGATATTGGCATAAATTTCAACACGACGATTTTCTGCTATACCATCGGGGTCATTTGGATTTGAAGGATTATCTGGCAAATTCTTTGCTTCAACTTTAATCCTTTCTGGTTCAATTTTCCAAACATTAACCAAATAATTTCGAACTGCTTCGGCTCTCCGTCGCGAAAGCTCGATATTTCCCTTTTCGGGTCCTTGGTCACTGTTAAATCCAACAATTGTAAGTTCTGCTTGAGGATACTGGGAAACCCTTTTACCAATAATATTCAAAATGTGGTAATAAATATCCAGAGTTCCAAGACCATAAAGCTTTTTAACATTGAACTCTTTCGTTTCGGCCGGAGTTGACAACTTATATCGGTTGGGAATTTCTGCCGAGTTTTCATCAAAAAATATATATCCTAAAATAGGATGCATTTTTGTTGATAGAAACTCTTCGATTTTGAGAAAAGTAACAGGCAATTCGTTGCCTTTTTCGTCCAAACTTACAGCTTTTATCGAAGCTTCGAGATATGGAGCAACAGGAGGAATTGGATAATCCGGCAATGGCGGAATAATTGGGGGTGCAACCGGAGGAGGAATTCTTTTAACTTTTCGAGGTGCATAAACTAATTCGAACCCCGCGGAAAACGAAAACACTTTCCATTCGCTGTTCGAAGAGACATCATTTAAACGAAGGTTAATACTTGCATTCGGAACAAGGAACAAAGTGCTACTTTCATTCATTGGAAGCCAATAATTTGAACCCAATACAAATCCATAAAGAATCTTATTCACATTAGGTATTTCGCCAATTGTGTGATTTCTTACCCTTGTCTTTTCAACGGCAAAAACACCATAAGAAGGACTTACAATCTCTTCCTTTTGTTCGAAATCTTTCTTCAAAAGGAAATCAGCACGAAAACCCCCAAAAATTCTAAATTGCTGTGTAATCCTGTATGATAAATTCAAATTTGCAAACGCAGAATTTAGCGTCGATTGGACTGAATGTTCAAATTCCCCCCAAACACCTTCTTGTTGCTGGGTGGAAACATACACATTCTCGGTTTTTGTCAATTTTGCACTTAAATTTGCCCAACCACCCGTAAATTGAAGTGAAAAATTTGAATTAATCGGTATCGAAACAAAAGGTGCTAAGTTGTAATTTAATCCGAAGCCAGTTTCGAAACGAGGACAACAGCTTGGAATGTTCGGAAAATCAACTCCTTTGAAATTAGCACTATGGAAATTCAGTCCACCGGCTATCCCAAATCCAAAAGAAACTCGATTTGAAAATGGATGGTCAAGATATTCAGTAGAAAAAGCTATCGTAGAAATGATAAAAATCAATAGACCAACAAGTATAAATTTTTTCATATATCGCTCCAAAAAAGCATTATTTCTTGTTATTACCAAAAAACAAACTTAAAGATTAATAAAAAGAAAATTACAAAAAACTTTTTATAATATGAAATTCAATTGGAATATTTTGTAAAATAATTAAATTTTAGTAATTTTGGCTTTTAACTAAATGATGAAATGTTTAAAAAAATTAACAAATTCTTAAAAGCATTAGCAGATCCACAAAGACTTAGAATTATTGCACTTTTAAGTCAAGATGAGTTGTGCGTTTGCAAAATCCAGATGGTAATCGGCTTCTCTATGGCTACCATTTCGCAACATTTAGCAATTCTTCGGGAAGCCGAAATAGTGTCGGGAAGAAAGGAACAGAAATGGATTTATTATTCTATTG
Organism: uncultured Hyphomicrobiales bacterium; assembly: GCA_964413155.1. Classification (GTDB taxonomy): domain Bacteria; phylum Bacteroidota; class Ignavibacteria; order Kapaibacteriales; family UBA2268; genus Naka2016. The sequence continues at coordinate 68,331 of CAYPRT010000001.1, forward strand.
ATTGGGACAATTTAGATGTGAATTTAAAAGATATGTTAACAATAATTTTAGATTCAATTTCTAACGATGTAATCATTATTAACGATAAAGAGAAAGTTAAAAAGATAAAAGATCAAAGAAATTGCTCTTTTCATAGCTCTTAAATATTTAATTTTTACATCAGGAGAAAAAGTAAGGATTGGAAAAGGAAATCAAAACTTTCATAATATTTGCTTTTCTATTTGTTTTATTCTATTTTTTACCAATTGGTATCCAAAGATTTGATAATTCAATTTTCGAAGCATTGGAACTTGCCAAATGGTACGCACGCGAACACGTCCTTTTATCCTTAATTCCTACGTTTTTCATTTCTGGAGCTATTAGTGTATTTTTAAAACAAGTAACCGTCCTTAAATACCTTGGAAGCAGAGGAAATCGTTATTTAGCATATGGGGTAGCTTCCGTTTCGGGGTCGTAACTTGCTGTTTCTTCTTGTACAGTTTTGCCACTTTTTGCAGGAATCTATAATCAAGGAGCTGGAATTGAACTTTTTACGGCTTTTTATATTCCGAACCAGCATTTATGTTCTGGCTATAGTTTTAAGCGCAAAAGTACTTGCCTTGGAAATTGGATTTGGAAGTGCAATTATGGCAGTCTTGTTCAGCATTGTAATCAGTTTTATTATGGAGTTCCTTTTCAAAAAAGATGATATAACAAGGATAAATGGAATTCAAATCGAGGAAAAGAAGTAAGAACGAAGTCGTAAACTTTGCAAGATATAGTCTTTTTTGCCTCTTTGGTAGGCATCTTTGTTTTTGCAAATTGGGGAAAACCAATTGAAACTTCTGGTATTTGGTACTTTCTATTTATTTATTAGTGGGTAATAACTTCCTTATTTTCCTTTTTATTAGGCTTGTTACTAATTCTTGGGTTCGAAGCAAATCTCACACTTACCATTTTCGTTACTTTGGCAATAATTGTTGTACATCTAATATTTTCCAATGTTTTAATTACTTTTACAATTGGTGTCATTGGATTGATTATTATTTTAGCAAAAAGAAGCGAAGATTTAAAGAATTGGTTGTATTATTCTTGGGATTTTACAAAGCAAATTGTACCCTTGTTATTCATTTGTGTTCTGATTGCTGGTTTTGCTTTGGGACGCCTACTACACGAGGGACTGATACCAAGCCAATGGGTTTCGAGCTTAATTGGTGGTATTTCAATTTTTTCCAACCTTTTTGCATCAATTATTGGGGCATTTATGTATTTTGCCACTTAACAGAAGTTCCAATCGTTCAAGGTTTGTTAGGAAGTTGAATGGGAAAAAGCCCTGCTCTCGCCTTGCTTCTCTCTGGTCCGGCCCTTCCGCTACCAAATATGTTGGTTTTAAGAAGTGTCCTTGGCACCAAAAACACTTTAGTTTATGTTTTGTTAGTTGTAATTTTTTCCACAGTAAGTGGTTTTATCTTTGGTCTATTAAATTAAGAAGGATCCCAATGAAAAAAATTTATAGTTTCTATTTGTCTTAGGAATTGTGATGCTTGCTTTTCCTATAACTTTTTTTGCAAAAGAAAAACAATCCAAATTAAAAGTAGAAATAATTTATTTCCACGCCACAATTCGTTGCGAGGGTTGTTTGCTTATTGAAAATCAAAGCAAAGAAATTATTAATTTTATTTACGAAAGTGAATTTAAAAATGGAACTTTGAGTTTTACTTCACCCAATTTTCAAGATGATAAAAACCAAAACTTGGTCGAATAATATGAAAATAAAACTCAAACATTAATTGTTAAAATTGTAAATGGTTCGAAAGTTATTAAGTGGAAAAAATTAGAAAAAATTTGGGATTATCTAAATAATGACAATAAGTTTCATCAATACCTTGTTAATGAAATAAACGAATATTAAAAAAAGGTAAAAATGTCCAGAGTTCAAATTAAAATTCGTGGTCCTGGTTGTCCAAAGTGTCAGCCGTTAGAAAAAAAGTGCGCGAAGTTGTTGACAAAAACAATTTCTATGCAGAGGTAATAAAAGTAGATATGTTAATGGATATTATGAAGTACGGAGTTATGATAACTGCAGCACTTATTATAAACGAAAAGCTTTACGCAAGAGGTACCCCATTGCCAAGCACTGAGCAATTAATCAGTTGGATCAAAGAGCATCATGGTTAGAAAGATAAATTAAAGTCATCGCCTGATTTTAACATTTTGCAGAATAAGAATTCAGCAAAAATTTGGTAAATTTGTTTTTTTCATTAAATCGAGATGAGTTTTCCTAAAAGGACTGTAACTTGTGGTGAGCTTCGCCAAACTGACGAAGGGAAAGAAGTAATTCTCAATGGCTGGGTTTCAAACGTTCGCGATATGGGGGGTTTAATCTTTATTGACCTTCGCGACCGCTATGGAATCACCCAGCTTGTGGTTCAACCCGAAATTCAACCAGAACTTGCTGAAAGAATTAAAGAACTTAAGCCAGAATTTGTCATCTGGGCTAAAGGAAAAGTCAAGTTAAGAGAAAATCCAAATCCAAAGCTATCTACGGGATTAATTGAGATTGAATTAGAAGATTTTGGTATAATTAACCGTTCCGAGCTCCCCCCATTTGAAATTTCGGACATTGCTGAGATTTCCGAAGATACACGTCTTCGCTATCGGTTCCTTGATTTGCGTAGACCAAGTGTTCAGCGAAGATTTATCGTTCGTAATGAAATTTATCAAATTATTCATAAATATTTTCACGAAAAAAAATTTGTCGAAATTGAAACACCTTTCCTTACTAAATCAACTCCCGAAGGGGCCCGAGATTTTCTTGTTCCTTCAAGGTTGCATAAAGGGAAGTTTTACGCTTTGCCTCAATCACCGCAACTTTACAAACAAATTTTAATGATCTCAGGTTTCGACCGCTATGTGCAAATTGTAAAATGCTTTCGCGATGAAGACCTTCGAAGCGACCGCCAGCCAGAATTTACCCAAATCGACGTTGAAATGTCATTCGTCGACCGCGAAGATATTATTTCAATTACTGAAGGGTTGTTCTCACAATTATGGAAAGAAATTCTCGGAATAGATATACCTATTCCTTTCCCTCGATTAACCTATTCCGAAGCTATTTCTCGATTTGGAAGCGACAAGCCAGATTTACGATATGAACTTGAATTGGTCGAAATTTCTAATGTATTTAGAAATTCAGAATTTAAGATTTTTCAGGATACTTTAGCCTCAAATGGAATCATTGCTGGATTGAACGCAAAGGGTTGTGCAAAATATTCACGCAAGCAAATCGACGAACTTACTGAAATAACAAAAAAATTCGGAGGGAAAGGCCTTATCTGGTTTAAAAAAACAGATGGAACTATTAATTCCCCCATTGCTAAATTTGTTGATGATGTTGCACTCGAACAATTACAAAAACAAACCAAATTGGAAAACGGCGATTTATTGCTTGTTGTAGCTGACCAAATGGAAAAATGTTTTTCTATTCTTGGCGTCCTTCGAAAAGAAATAGCCAAGCGGAATGGTTTGCTGGAAAAGGTAAAAGATAAATTTTCTTTCCTATGGGTTGTTGAGTTTCCACTATTCGAATACGATGAAGAAGAGAAACGACTTGTAGCAAAACATCATCCTTTTACAGCACCAATGGATGAAGATTTATTTTTACTTGAAACAGAACCTTTGAAAGTTCGTGCAAAATCTTACGATATAGTTGTTAACGGCGAAGAAATAGGCGGCGGAAGCATTAGAAATCACAAACCTGAACTGCAAGAGAAGGTCTTTCGACTACTAAATTTAAGCGAAGATGATATACAAAATAAATTTGCTTTTCTTTTGGAAGCATTAAAATATGGAGCCCCACCCCACGGTGGTATTGCAATTGGATTGGACCGTTTGGTTATGACATTGACTGGAACAGATAACATACGCGACGTAATCGCATTTCCCAAAACCACAAGTGGGCTTGCTTTAATGGAAAATTGTCCATCATTTATCGACGATGCACAACTTCGGGAACTTGGTATCAAAATCGCAGAAAACAAGTAATAAATATGATTTAATTCCTTCAAAGTCTGAATAACTCAAAATTTATTCTAATTTTACTTAATTTATTAATTTTATTTTTTTTATTTTAATTGGAATAATAAATATGTCAGGGTCAAAAATTACGCCAGCGTTAAGAACTTTTGGAATTGCCTATGCAATTCGCGATATAGTAGTTTTAGCTGAACAAATAGCAAGAAGCGGTCGTAAAATGCTATACTTAAACATTGGTGACCCCAATGCTTACGACCACAAAACCCCATTACCAATTATCGAAGCTATCCATAAAGCAATGCTCGAAAACAAAAACGGTTACTCCCCCTCTTCTGGAATTAAAATTGCAATCGAAGCAATTGAGCAAGATGCAAAACGAAAAGGTATCAATAACATCCATGACATTTTCATTACCACTGGAGCCAGCGAAGCAATTGAAATTTGCCTAACTGCATTGTTGAACCCCGGCGAAAATGTTCTTATTCCTGAACCTGGTTACCCACTTTATTCAGCAATACAAAGCAAATTGGAGCTTGTTGCAAATCCATATTATTTAGACGAAAGTTATGGTTGGCAACCTGATATCGACGACATTAAGTCAAAAATCAACAAAAAAACAAGAGCAATTGTTCTCATTAATCCAAATAACCCAACTGGTTCAGTTTTTTCAAAAGAAATTCTCGAAGAAATCGTAAAAATTGCTCTCGAAAACAACCTTGTGGTCTTTGCCGATGAAATCTACGATAAGCTTTTATTCAATGGAGCAAAGCACACTTCAATAGCAGCCCTTTCGGACGAATTGTCTTGCATTACCTTTTCTGGATTGTCGAAAAACTACATTGCTCCGGGCTTTAGGATTGGGTGGGGAATTGTTTCTGGACAAAGAAAAATACTGGATGAATACATCGAAGCAATCAATAAGATTTTGCGGGCACGATTATGCGCCAACCATCCTATTCAATACGCTATTCCAGTAGCTTTGCTCGGCGACCAAAGCCATTTAGTACAATTAAACCAACGGTTGGAAAAACGAAAAAACATTGTAGTTGAAAAAATTGCAAAGATACCCGGAATAAATTTGGTTGAACCTCAAGGAGCTTTTTATGCTTTTCCTTCAATCGATGTAAAAGACGATAACCATTTTGCCATTGAATTGATGAAAGAAACAGGTGTGGTTGTTGTGCCCGGTAAAGGTTTTGGCGAAAAGCCAGGAACTAGCCATTTCCGCATTGTTATCCTTCCGCCAGAAGAAATTCTATCGGAAGCATTTGAAATGATTGGTGAATTTTATAAAAAATATAAAGAAAAATACGAATGAACCGAATAAAGCCAAAGCTTGCTATTGTGGGTTATGGAAAAATGGGCAAAGAAATTGAAAAATTAGCCCAAGAAAAAGGGTTTTTAATTACTGATATTTTCGACCTCAACAACCCTTTATCCATTGGAAAAAAGTATGACTTCGATGTAGCAATTGAATTTACAACCCCAGATTCAGTAATAGATAACGTTAAAATATTATCTTATCTGAAAAAGAATATTGTTATTGGAACTACGGGTTGGTTCGATAGAATGGATGAAGTAAAGAGTATAGTGGAAAGTAACGGAATTGGAGCAATTTTCAGCCCAAACTTTTCTATTGGGGTTAATATCCTTTTCACCATTATCAAAGAAGCATCAAAAATCTTAAATCATTTCGAAGACTATGATATTATAATTGAAGAAATTCACCATAATCAGAAAAAAGACGCTCCAAGCGGAACTGCTATTAAAATTGCAAAGATTATTCTCGATTTCATAAAAAGGAAAAAAAGAATTTCAACGGACTTAACGCCAAACAACAACGAATTTTTAAAGATAGCTTCGCTCCGAGTTGGAAATATTTTCGGTATCCACAAAGTATTATTCGATTCCTTTTTCGATACTATTGAAATTGCACATACAGCAAAGAACCGAAAAGGGTTTGCACTTGGGGCATTGCTCGCAGCGAAAATGATACACAACAAGCAAGGATTTTTCGAATTCACCTTGGAAAATTTGGAAGAATACTTAAAAGACGAAGAAATTGACTGAAAAAACTTTCGCTGCCCCGCCAGGGCTCGAACCTGGACTCTTCTGATCCAGAGTCAGACGTGTTGCCAATTACACCACGGGGCAATCAAAATACAAAAATAAGAAAAATATTGAAATTTCAAATTATTTTAAACTCAAATCATTTTAATAATTTTGTTTTTGTTTCAATAACCATACCTATGACAAACGAAGAAATTATAAATTGGTTTAAACAAGAAAGGCATAAAAAGACCCCAATCCGCATACCCGAAAATATTTTTGCCCAACTCTCCTATGAAGTTGCTGAAGAAATCGTTCGACTTTTTTCCCAAGATACTTTGTTTTACCTCCCAGAAAAAGAAATTCAATTTTTTGAGTGGCTCAAAGTAAATGATTTCGAAATCTGGAACGATTTGTGGGGAAATGTCGAAGAAGAACCATATGTAGTCTCTATATCTTTTTTACCGTTGATGTTAAAAAAATACGGTGGGTTCCCAATTTGCGATTTAACAAGCAACGACAATTACTATTTTACAAATGAAATGATTATAGAAAAATCTGCACATCTACTTTTAGAGACTTTACGCGAAAAATACTTAAGACAAGAACCCTTAACTATTGCTCAGGCACTCCTGTTGGAAATTTCGATAGCACCAGTGGACATTTGGCATTTTGCTTATTATCACAAGATACCAATCGAACAAGCCAAGTCTGCTGTTCACGAACTTGTCGAAGATAAATTATTACTGCATATCAAAAAAACAGATGAACTTGCCGATTTTGTTCAATTTTAAAAATATATTAATGCCAAGTTCAGACACTAAAACAAAAATTATTGCAACAATTGGTCCTGCAAGCTCCAACATTGAAACATTAATCCAAATGGTCGAAAAAGGATTCGACGTTGCACGATTGAACTTTTCGCACAGCACACACGATATCCATCTCGCTAATATTTCAAAAATCCGACAAGCAGAGGAAAGAATCGGCAGACATATTGGAATTCTTTTAGACCTTCAAGGCCCAAAAATTAGAATTGGGAAAGTCGAAAATGACTCTGTTTTTTTAATCGACGGACAAGAATTTATCATTACCACAGATACTATTCCTATTGGAACAAACAAAATCGTTTCAACAAGTCATTTAGAAATCACAGAAGAAGCAGTTCCAGGTTCGACAATTCTACTCGACGATGGCTACATAATTCTCGAAACCATAAGAGTTGAAGGAAAAAACATAATAACAAAAGTAATTAAAGGCGGGAATCTTGCAAGCAATAAAGGTATTGTTATTCCCGAAGCTAAATCCAGAACCCCTGCAATTACCGAAAAGGACATCAATGACTTAAAATTTGGCATCGAAAATGGTGTGGACATTGTAGCTCTATCTTTCGTTCGTTCGGAAAAGGATATTATCGAGTTAAGAACAATTATGAAATTATATGGTAAGATATTACCAATTATTGCAAAAATCGAAAGACGAGAAAGTTTAGACCGATTGGACGAAATCATCAAGGAAGCTGATGGAATTATGGTTGCTCGTGGAGACTTAGGTTTAGAAATTGAAGCGGAAAAAGTTCCAATTCTTCAAAAAGAAATCATACGAAAATGTAGATTTCTTGGCAAACCAGTAATAATTGCAACGCAAATGCTCGAGACTATGGTAAATAATCCACGACCAACACGAGCAGAAGCCAGCGATGTAGCCAACGCTGTTCTGGATGGTGCCGATGCATTGATGCTAAGCTCCGAAACCAGTATTGGTAAATATCCTGTTGAAACCGTTGATTATATGAATAGGATTATTTTCGAAGCAGAAAAAGCATTTTCATTCAAATCGCAAATTCCTGCCCAACCAATTTCATTAACACACGAAATCTTCGATGCAATAGCCAATGCTGCCTCAGTCCTTGCACAACAAATCGAAGCCAAAGGAATTATCGCCTTAACAAAAAATGGTTTCACCGCGTTAAACATTGCAAAATATCGACCAAATACCCCAATTTTTGCTTTTACGGACAATATCGACGCGGTCCGAAAATTATCAATCGTTTGGGGCGTAAAAAGCTACTTTTATCCACACAAGGAAAATGAATACTCAATAACCAACTTAAGCGACTTCATCAAAAAAGAAAAAATTGGCAATTCTAACGACGTATTTGTGGTGGCAACCTGTTCTTATTTTTCGAACACAAACGCAGAAAATCTAATCAAAATACTCAAAGTTGTTTAACAATTTCCTCCAAAACATAATTTCCTTTTCAACATTTTATCAGAAAAATTTCATTCCATTTTTATTAAATTGCAGATATGGAATATTTCAAAATATAATGAAAATAGGAATATTATTTATTGAGAATGACCAGCAGATAATCAAAGAATTAGTTAAAAACGTTATACCATTGCAAGAGCAATGGGACATTTTTTTTGCCGAAACCGGGGAAGGTGCGTTACAAATCCTTGCCAATAATTCAATAGATTTCGTTTTTTCAAATCCATCCATTGTTTCCACTAATGGTGAAAACATTCTTTCAGAAATCAGGAAAATTTTTCCCGAAACAATACGGTTTGCTCTTGTTCCAAATCTGGAACATCAAACAATTGCAAAGGTTAGCCAACTGGTTCATCAATTTTTCACTCCCCCGTACACAACCGAGAACATTCGGGAAAGGATAGAACGCACCAACAACTTACAAAAAAACTTAAAAAATCCTGCTTTGGTTGATTTAGTAAAAAACACAACAGTTTTGCCTTCTTTGCCAGAAATTTACATTCAAATTGAACAAGAGATTCTAAAACCTGATTTTTCAATACAAAAAATTGCTGCATTAATATCGAAGGATCCGAACTTAACAGCAAAAATTTTACAAATTGTTAACTCAGCATTCTTTGGTGCCCAAAGGGAAATTACTAACATCTCCTTCGCTCTTACTTATCTTGGTATTAATATTGTGAAGTCACTTATCTTTTATATTCACTTATTTTCGAATTTTAAAGTCACGCCAGAAAATAGGAAACATCTTGAACAAATATGGAAACACAGCTTGATCGTTGCTTCGAATACTTATCATCTTGCTCAAAAATATATGCAAAATAAATACGAAATTGAAATAGCTTATACCGCTGGTGTCCTTCACGATGTTGGCAAATTAGTTTTATTGAATACATTTAATTATCCACAAAACATTCAACTTTTAATTGAACAGAAAACTATCGATAATTACCAGGCAGAGCTGGAAGTTTACTCTTGTACCCATTGCGATATTGGTTCCTATCTACTCGGTATTTGGGGATTCCCTTTATCCATCATAGAAGCAGTTGCCTATCACCACACACCATCCTTGCTTAATAAGAACAAATTAACTCTTGCAACAATAGTTCATATTGCAGATTTTCTTTATTATGTACCTTTATTGGATGTGGAACACATTCTCCAAATCAATTTTGAAAAAGACTTGCTTAACTCAATAATCTACTTTAAAAATCAAAGGCAATTGAAATAATAATTATTATTGAATAATGAACAAGACTTTGACAATTTTCTTCTCGCCAGAAAGGACCTATTTTGCATTAGTAGAGCCAAAGGGAAAGGGATTAGAATTAATGTATATTGCTACAACTTCCGAACCAATAGACATTGAAAATCCAGAAAGTCCTTTTTCCCAGCCTGGATTAGAAGAATTTTATGAAACAATAAAAAAAATTGATTTTAATTACGATTTGATTAGTTTTTCAATACCCATAGAAAACACAATTTTAACGGAATTTCCAGCTCGCCCAAATATTTCTAAAGATGAGATTATGTCTATTATTAACATCGAAATTCGACAAAACTTACCACAATTCAACCCACAGGAATTCCCAACATATTTATTTGAGTTATCACCACGAAAGAATCAATCATACTATCTTACAATTATTATTCCTAAACTTATTTTTAAAAATTTGAAAGCCATAGTGAGTAATCTAAACAAGCCTGTACAAAAAATTGAAGTCAGCCAGATTAATTCCCACAATGCATTTCTTTATAATTACCCTGAGGAACATTCAAAGGTTTGCGCCTTGTTAAATATTGCAGATAAGTTTATCGACTTCAGCATATTAAAAGGGAAAGATTTTCTTTGGTACTCATTATTAAAATATAATTTTACTGAAGAAATACCCGATTTAGTTGAAAGAAAACTTTCAGAAATCCCCAATGAAATAGTACCGGGTGTAGATTCAATCTTTTTATATGGAACAAATCTCGATAAAATTATGTTTGAGAAAGTTACAAATAAATTATCAAGGAAATGCTCAAATATCAAAAGATTAAATGCATTTAGAATGTTCACAACAAATTTGGACGAAGCTTCCAGAACAATTTGCTCTCGCTTAGCACATCATTTTCCAGCTTGTATTGGCTCGGCAATTCCTGATTACCATAACAGAATCAAGATATACTGATGAGGATAATTGGTGGCTTTTTCAAAGGTAAAACACTTAAGTCTAAGATTGCCCGAACAATTCGACCAACTTCGGATTTTGTTCGTGAAGCGATTTTCGATACACTTGAAAACTACACCGATATTTCAAATTGCACTGTGCTCGATTTGTTTTCTGGTTCAGGACTTTTGGGAATCGAGGCGCTTAGCCGAGGTGCCGTTTTTTGCCATTTCGTTGATAAAAGCAAAGCTTCTGTTGAAATTATTAAAGAGTTTTTGTTGGAACTACCCATTGAAAGGAGCAGATATCGAATAACAAACTCTGATGTTTTTTCTTTCCTTAACACCTACCAGAGCGTAAAACACTTTGATTTAGTCTTTTCAGACCCTCCTTACGAAAGCAATTTGAATAAGAAGCTTTTGGAAAATGCTAATATCGACAAAATCGCAAAAAAAGGCACAATTTTTGTTGTTGAAACTTCTTCTAAATCTGACTTTAATGAACTTGAAAGATTTGAGCTATTGCAAAAGAAACATTATAGAGAAACTATTGTCTTGTTTTTGATGTATAAATAATTGGACTACAATGGGACACAAAGAAAAAGAACTTGAACCAATTCCAAAGTATAACGAAAAAGGAAAACTAAATAAAAAATTCTACGAGCAAGAGTTAGCAAAGCTTCAAACCGAGCTTGTTAAACTGCAATATTGGGTGAAGTACAAAGGCTTAAAAGTTGTTATTATCTTCGAAGGTCGTGATGCTGCTGGCAAAGGTGGAACAATTAAGCGCATAACTGAGCCATTAAATCCTCGAGGTTGCCGAGTTGTTGCTTTGGAGAAACCATCTGATCGCGAACGTACGCAATGGTACTTCCAGCGATATGTAGCCCATTTACCTTCTGCTGGCGAAATTGTTATTTTCGACCGCAGTTGGTACAATCGGGCCGGTGTTGAACGAGTTATGGGCTTTTGCACTGAAGAAGAATATTGGGAATTCCTTCGTTCGTGTCCCGAATTCGAAAAAATGCTTATCCGTAGCGGAATAATACTTTTAAAATATTGGTTTTCGATAAGCGACGAAGAACAAGAAAAACGCTTCCGGGAAAGAGCTACCGATCCACGCAAACGTTGGAAGCTTTCCGAAATGGACTTGGCTAGTTGGAATAAATGGGTCGAATTTTCTAAAGCAAAGGATGAAATGTTCAAATATACCGACACCAAAATTTCACCTTGGTACTGCGTAAATGCAGATGATAAAAAGAAAGCCCGATTGAACTGCATTGCACATATCCTTTCAATGATTCCATACGAGGATGTTACACCAAAACCAATTGAACTTCCACCTCGCAAGATCGATGAGTCTTACGTCCGACCCCCAATTCAAGAATTTACATATGTTCCAGAAATCTATTGATTGCATGAAAGTTTATAATAACCTTCTTACAATTCAAAAAGAAAAAAACACAAGGCTTTGTGTGGGTATCGACCCCAGAAAGGAGTTACTTCCAAAGGCATTCCGAAAAAATTTAAAGGAACTTCTGAAATATTTCGAGCTTATTATCCAAATTACAAATCCATTTGTTTGCGCATACAAAATCAACTTTGCTTTCTTCGAACAATTTGGTTATAAAGGATATAAAGCAATTGAAAGCCTAAAAAATATCATACCTGCGGATGCAATAAAAATTGCCGATGCAAAACGGGCCGACATAGGAATAACTTCGAAAGCCTATGCTAAATCAATTTATGAATATTTTAATTTCGACGCAACCACACTTAATCCATATCTTGGCATTGATTCTCTTTTGCCATTCTTTGAGTATCAAAACCGCATCAATTTTGTTCTAATATGCACATCAAATCCAGGTTCATCGGATTTTCAAAAGTTGAAAGTCAAAAACAAATTCCTTTTCGAAATAGTTGAAGAAAAATTTCTTGCGAACTTCGACAGCGATATTCTTGGCTTTGTTGTCGGAGCAACAAATCCAGAAGAATTCAAAATTATTCGGCAAAAAGCCCCAAAAAATTTCATTCTTACACCTGGAATTGGTGCCCAAGGCGGTGATTTAAAAAGTATTCTAAATTCAAATAATAATTGCCCTTTGGTTGTTAATGTTTCAAGAGATATAATATTTCCAACGCAAGAGAAGAATTTTGAAAATCAAATTTTGGAAAAAACCAAATACTACTGGGAACTTTTGAAAATTGAAAAATGAAGCAATCAGCAAAAGAACTTATTTGGCAAAAGAATATCCATAGATATATTTCCGACCCATCGAAAATTTTCCGAACACTTTCCGGCAAACGTTTGCAGTTTTTGTCTCCTGGACAATTGAATAAAAATCCTGGTCCCGACTTTCTCGACATTGCAATCTTAATTAATAGCAATATTCAAATTTGTGATTGTGAATTTCACATAAAGGCTTCCGATTGGATTTATCACGGACATTCCTTCGACCCAATGTACTCGAATGTTGGTTTGCATATTATTTTTGAAAATGATTTAGATATTCCTGAAAAATTCGAAACTTTACTCCTTTCCCCCAAGGAATTGCTCGATACAGAGAAAGAAGAAAACATTCCCGAAAATGAATATTTCGAAACGATGGAAGAATTGCAAAACTACGCTTTGCTTAGACTTTTGCGTAAAACTGCCGATGCCAAAATACTTGTAAATTCATTGAAATTGCAAGATGCATTGAAGTTGTCTATAAAAAATTTTATGTTGAAATATCTTTCGAAACGACACAGGCCTCTATTAAAAATAACCAATCTTGATGAATTCGTTGAAACATTAACAAATTCTGAACTTTACAACCTTTTACTTGACATTCAAAACGATGTTCAATTCAATTTCACAGAAAGATTTTATCTGATGATGAAAAAAAAGATATACACCGAAGGCAACCATCTTCGTCGAGAAATTCTTTTGAATTGCGTTCTTCCTCTTGCTTTGGCAATTGCAAACGAAGAACAAAGGATAAACCTTTTCGTTTGGTTCTGGTCAACACCAGCGCTGAATTCATATGGAATCCTAACAACGAAATTTAAAAACATACCCCAAAATTTCATTTGGCAACAACAAGGTATGTTGGAAATTCTAAATAGCTTTGGGAAAAAAACAAAAATTTCGAACCATAATTTTCTTAAAATCGGCGAGGTGTTAAACTTTTTCCAAGTCGGGAAACCCCCATTTCCAACTATAGAAAAAATAAAGGATTAGACATTTTCTTTTTACACATTTTTAATTTGTTTTTTTTGAATTCATAACTTATTTATTGACAAAGAATTAATAAAAATGAATGATTTCAATAAGAAAATTTGGGATAAATGCTTTTGTAAGTCCTTAAAAATCGAATTGGAAAAAGAAACAAGTCTTTTTTTAACAAAATTTCAAAATTTTTATTTGAATGTTTCAGAAAAAAAATAGAAATTAGAAAAACAAGGTAAATCAAAATTTCAAATTTTGGTTTACCTTGTCTCTTTTTGTCAAAAAATGGAGGTTAAAAGGGGAATGGATTTTACCAAGTTAGGTAGAGATATTATTTTCGATGAAAAAAATTTACAACAAACAAAAGAAGACAAAAACCAAATCAAGTGGAAAAAATTTATGAGATTTATTAAAAATAATGTTTCCACACACATTTTCAGAACTTGGTTTATTCCATTGAAACCTATAAAATTCGATAATGAGGAAATTGTGGTCGAAACTCCCTCGCAATTTTATTGCGAATGGATTGACCAACATTATTATTCATTAATTCGGGCTGGTTTGGATAGGTTCTTTTCCCAAAATACCAAACTGAAATATCAAGTTGTTGTAGATACAAATAATCCTGAAGATTCAAAAATCAAATTACCCAGTACAAATGAACCAACACAAGAACGATTACGTGCAAATATTCTTCAAAACCTGGATTATAATCCAAACCTTGCAAAACATTTTACATTCGATAACTTTGTGGTTGGGGATAGTAATCAATTTGCTTACTCATCCTGCCTTGCAGTTGCACAAAATCCTCTTAAATCAAAATTCAATCCCTTAATTATCTATGGAAATACTGGATTGGGGAAAACCCATTTGATTCAAGCAATTGGAAATTATGTGTTGATGAATTTTCCAAGAGTGAGAGTTTTGTATTCCACAAGCGAAAACTTTGCAAACAACTTTATTGATTCTTTAAAGAATAACAATATGAACGATTTTGTCCAATTGTATCGAAATATAGATGTACTTTTGATTGACGATATTCAATTCTTTCAGAATAAAGGGAAAATCCAAGAACACTTCTTCTATACTTTCAACTCATTACATCAAGCTGGAAAACAAATAGTTTTAACAAGCGATAAACAGCCCAAAGACTTAAAAGATTTAGACGAACGACTAATTAGTCGTTTCCAATGGGGATTGCTTGTTGATATCCAACCTCCAGAATTTGAAACGCGAATTGCAATCACCAAAATGAAAAGCGAAAAGGAAGGATTAGAACTATCGTCCGAGGTTTTGGAATTCATAGCTCAACATGTTACTTCCAACGTTCGCGAAATCGAAGGTGTTATTGTTAGCCTAATCGCCCAAGTTGCAATTGGAAATAAAAAACCTACAATAGATTTAGTTCGTGAAATTCTTAGAATTAAGCATATCAAAACTACCAAGATTGTTACAATAGAAAAAATCAAAATTGCAGTGGCAAATTTTTACAATATTAATCCCAGTGAGTTGGAATCGAAATCCAGAAAAAAAGAAATTGTAATCCCAAGACAAATGGCAATGTACATAGCAAAAGAACTCACTGGTTCTACACTTGAAACTATTGGGAAACATTTCGGGAATCGAGATCATACCACTGTTCTTCATTCAATAAATATTGCCGAAAGAAACATCTTGATTGACGAAAGGATAAAATCCGCTTACGAGTATATAACCCGAAAATTGATTTGATTTATGCATCCGAAAATTCAAAATTCCTTTCTCAAGCATCCTGTAAAATATCTATCTCTTGGTTTGGGGGTACTTTTTTTGCAACTTTTGGCTAAAATCTTTTTTGTTGCCAAATCATTTCATCGACGGTGGAATAACCGGCATTTCGATCTTGACTTCGTTGTTTTCTGATATTCATTTGCCTGTTTTCATTATCATTTTCAATTTACCTTTCATCATTTTAGACTATTCGAATATTTCTCGGGAGCTCTCAATTAAGGCTATTATAGGAATAGCAAGCCTATCACTGTGTCTTATATTTATTCTATTTCCAATTTTAACATATGACAAACTCCTTGTAGCTGTATTTGGTGGCTTTTTTCTTGGGGCTGGAATTACTTTTGCTATTTGTGGTGGCTGTGTAATCGATGGAACGGAAATCCTTGCGGTATTTTTAAGCAGAAAACTACATACAACTGTTGGCAACATAATTTTAATTATCAACATTATCATTTTCAGCTTTGTGGCTGTTACACTCGGAATTGAAACTGCATTCTATTCCATTTTAACATATCTTTCTGCATCAAAAACAACAGACTTTATTATCGAAGGTATCGAAGAAAATATTGCTGTTATCATTGTTTCTGAAAAAACCGAAGAAATTCGCCAAGCTATACTTTTCAATTTTGGTCTGGGCGCAACAATTTTCTGTGGTCGAAAGGGACTTTCTTCTTCTTTTCTAGAAAACAAGGAGATTGAAATTATTTACACTGTACTTACACCTCTAGAGCTTCCACATCTTACTGCAGAAATAAAACTAATTGACCCCAATGTATTCGTGGTTATGCATAAAGTCAAAGACACAATCGGTGGTTACATTAAAAAGCGCCCACAAAACGTCATATGATTTTAATTTTTCAACGAAAATATGAGCGAACAAAGCCTTAAAAGAGCGGTTTTGGTAGTTTCGGTTGTTTCATCTTTTCTAACCGCATTTCTTGGAAGTTCGGTAAATGTTGCTCTTCCATCGATAGAAAAGGAGTTTAAAATCGATGCTGTTTCGCTTGCCTGGATTTCGTCGGCATACCTACTTGCAACTGCATCTTTTCTTTTGCCATTAGGAAGATTGTCGGACCTAATTGGAAGGAAAAGAACATTTCAATTTGGCCTAATCATTTTTTCATTTTTTTCGTTTCTTTGCGGTTTTGCCCAAAATATTCAAGAGATGATAACTTTGAGAATTTTTCAGGGAATAGGAGCAGCAATGATTTTTGCAACAAGCAATGCGATTTTAACTTCGGTATTCCAAACGGGCGAACGTGGTAAGGCAATGGGGTTTGCTGTCTCTGCCGTGTACTTGGGGCTTACTTTTGGGCCATTCTTTGGTGGAATTTTAACCCAACACCTTGGTTGGCGAAGCATTTTCTTTTTGAACCTACCCGTAGGAATTTTTATTGCATATCTTGCTTTTACAAAGCTTCCAGGCGAATGGGCTGATGCAAAAGGGGAAAAATTCGACCTTTTAGGTTCACTTGCATATTCTTCTGGTTTGGTCCTTTTAATGCTTGGATTCTCCAAAATACAAACCAAATATGGGCAAATTTTTTTCCTTATCTCAATCATTTTATTTCTCCTTTTAATTTTTATTGAACAAAGAAACAAAAATCCAATCTTAAATGTTCAATTATTTACAAAAAATATTACCTTTGCTTTTTCTAATCTTGCTGCACTAATCAATTATAGCGCTACCTTTGCAATTAGTTTTCTCCTTAGCCTTTATTTACAATACATAAAAGGATTGACTGCTCAGACAGCTGGATTTATTTTAGCTATACAACCAGTGGTTCAAGCCACTTTCTCTTCATTTGCTGGCAAACTTTCGGACCGAATTGAGCCTCGTTTGGTTGCATCCTTCGGTATGCTACTTACAACACTTGGACTCTTTGCCCTTTCTTTCATCAACACAAAGACGAATTTGATTTTCATTTTTTCCGCACAGTGTTTGCTCGGGCTTGGTTTCGCTTTCTTTTCTTCTCCAAACACTAATGCCATTATGAGTTCAGTCGAAAAGAAATATTTGGGAGTTGCTTCGGCAGCTGTTGGAACGATGAGGTTGGTGGGTCAAACCATAAGTATTGGACTTGTAACACTTTTCTTTTCAATTTATTTGGGAGGGACAAAAATAACACCCGCTCTTTATCCGAATTTCTTAAGCATATCTCACTTCTTATTTCTTATCTTTTCAATTGCTTGCGGGATTGGAATAATTGCTTCTTTAGCTCGGGGAAAAATAAAATAAAGTGCCCGGAACAGGAATCGAACCTGCACGGCTATACAGCCACTGCGCCCTGAACGCAGCGCGTCTACCAGTTCCGCCATCCGGGCATTTGCGGAGAGTGAGGGATTCGAACCCCCGGAAGGATTGCTCCTTCAACGGTTTTCGAGACCGCCCCGTTCGACCACTCCGGCAACTCTCCACAAATGCAAAATTAACATTTCTGCACGAATTCTACATCAAATTACTTCACAAGAACAATCCGCTCAATTAATTTGTTCCTTCCTGAACTTACCTCAATATAGTACGTCCCACTGGATATATTGGATAAATCTAATATTTTAGTTTTAACTGATTCGGAAAAAGTGTACCGTTCTATTTCATTCCCGAATATATCGCGAACAAGAACTCGAGAAATCCCATCTTCGGAATTTGTAGAAATAACAATCATCCCATTGGAGGGATTTGGATAAATTGTTATACTTTCGCTTTCTTCACCTACTCCACTAACAAAATAGTACGGATCTGAAAATTCACTTACACATCCAGGCGCAGTTGTAACTCGTACTGAATAATAACCTGTTCTTAGTGGCACAATCGTTCGATTTGTATCGCCAAGAAGTAACTTTCCATTGAAGTACCATTGATTACCATATGGAGCACTCGAATAAAGGTAGCCTCCGCTATCAACAATCACTGGTTTTTCAGGGAACTTTGCAATTACAATGCTTTGCTCAACAGAATCTTTAAAGAAAGTACCAGGAACCCATTGAATAAGTTTAACTTTACCAGTTCCAACAGAACCCCAACGAATCCAAATTCTTCTGTTAGATGGGTTAGATGTTACTGTCCCATTTTCCACGTACCATTGATTATTTGAACCAAGATTGGAAATCGCCTCGAAATAGGTTTCATTGTTTTCACAAACAAGTGTATCACCAGAAATCTTAGGGTATTCGAAAACTCGAACCAAAATTTCACTCGAATCGTAACAACCAG
Source organism: uncultured Hyphomicrobiales bacterium (assembly GCA_964413155.1). Lineage (GTDB taxonomy): Bacteria > Bacteroidota > Ignavibacteria > Kapaibacteriales > UBA2268 > Naka2016. The sequence continues at coordinate 87,012 of CAYPRT010000001.1, forward strand.
CAGTAGTTCTCTGCATAAGCTTAACTTTTCCAAATCCAGCCTTGTTCCACCCAACAACCAATGTATCCAAATAATCTTGGCCAATAATAACCCCATTCGTCACGCTCCATTTGTTAAATACCGAACGGTCAATTCTGGTGGTAACATATTTTTCTATACTTTCGAACATAACTTCTTTCTTACCAGAAATTGAGGCTTTGGGTGTTGGGGAAATATCAACCTTCAACATAACCGAATCTCGACAACCTAATTCATTGATTCTTTCTAAAATAATCCAACCAGGGGTTGTATTGCCCCAACGAATTATTACCACATTATTGGCTAACTTCTTTTCTAAAGTTCCATTTCGAACCGACCAAATATTTCGAATTTGCGCTGAATCAGTGGTCGAATAAATAAATGCCTGACCAGAGCAAACTCGTGTTTGACCAGTTAGAAACTTTCCTGGGGGTTGCGAAACATTGATAATGACGAAAGTAGAATCTTCGCACCCCAACTCGTTAATTGCTTTAAGTATAACTTTCCCAGCCAAAACAGTATCGAAACGTACATAAACAGTATCTTCCGTTGGGAAAGACAATAATGTTCCACCTTCGGCACGCCAAACGAAAGAATTCAACAAATCCCATTGACCTTCTCGGGCTGGAGATGCCCAAAGTTTAACAACATTCCCCGAGCAAACAATTGTGTCGCCATTGATTTTTGGGTGTGGAATTTCAAATAGGCTAAGGCTATCTTTATCGCTAAATTCTGCACTCAAAGGAGGATCAGATGAAATTAATCTTAACCGATAGTTATGACTAGGGGAGATATTTTTCGGTGCCAAGCATAATATTGGTTGAGAAAATCTACTTTGCTTCGTTCCAACCACTACTGAATTATTGAAAGAACCAACAGAATCACTCAACAATACAGTGAAACTATTATTGGGTTCAAAAAGATAAAATGTATAAAAGTCCAAAAAGAAAGGATTCCCCATACATACATCTTTATCAAAAGGTTTAATTTTAAGTTCAGGTTTAATTGTATCCTCGTTTAACACATAAAGCCCGTATCGGGTTGAAATCCATTTATTATTCGATAAATCGGTAAAAACATTTTTAAAATGATTAGTATAGAAAGGAGAATTGTCTTCCGATATTATATAATTTGAGGTATCGTTAGCAACAACAATTCCGTTGTTTAAAGTGGTTATCCATAAATTATTCTTTCGGTCTATTCCAATATCAAGAACAGAAAAGTCGGGAAAATCCTGTGTCGAAGGATTATGAACAGTCCAAACACTATCGTAAGTGAACAAGCCCTGGTCCATAGTCCCTACATAAAGCTTACCATTCGGGTCTTGAGCAACATCGGTAATATACATCATAACAAGAGGTGAGTTTGAATCATCAATAAACCAAACAGTGTCGTGTTCGAAAACTGCTATTCCTTCAATACCAAGACCAGCGAAAACTCTTTCGTATTCAACGGAGTCGTTTCGAACTACTACTGAGCTTAATGAAGATATCATACCGTTGAGTTTGGCTCCATACATTGTATCATATCTGACCCACTGGCCGTTATTATACAATACCAATCCAGAATCCGTTCCAACAAAAACGCCCATACTTGTAGACAAAACACGAGTAATTCTGTTGCTTGGAAGTGTTTCACCATCGTAATAAAATTCTGTCCAATTATTATTTCCTTTCACAATTAAGCCAGAATCTGTGGCAATCCAAATTTTATTATCTTTGTCGACACTCAAGTCGTTGATTTTTGCTTTAATCGGAGAATTGGAACTTTCAAATAGTTCCCAACTGTTGCTGTCGAACGAAAGCAAACCAGCAGGTGTTGCAATCCATTTAATTAAATCAGTTCCTTCGACTACTTTGAAAATAGAATTTGTTGGTAATTCAGAATTTGAATAGCCAATAACAATGAAGTTTGTATCCGAAATCACAGTTACTTTGTTTTTTGTCCCCAAAAACTTTCTATTAAGTTCATCAATATAAATTGTATTTATGAAATTATCTGAAAGAAGGGAATTCGAAGTGTCAAAAATCTGCCAACCATTTTGGGAAACATAAGCAACTCCTTTGTTAGTGCCTATCCAACGATAATGAGAAGTATCAAAAGCAAAGGAAGTTACTGTATTGCTTGGTAAAGGTGAATTGTTTGTGTCAAGTACATTGAAATTATCGCCAAGCCAGTTTACCAAACCTCCATTCAATGTACCGATCCATTTTGAATTATTAAAATTATCGAATTCAATAAAAGTTATGTAATTATCGGGAAGCCCAGAATTTTCTGTGTTCCAAACATACCATTGATTGCGGTCGTACATTCCAATACCATTGACCGTTCCAACCCAGATATTGCCAAACGGGTCAACTTTAACAGTTGTAACATAATTATCTGGAATATCAGAGCTGTCGGTGTCGAAAACTTCCCAATTATCGCCGTTTTTGTAAACCAGTCCATTATCTGTTGCAATCCAGTAGCCACCAAGGGCATCTCGAGTAATATCGTTAATTGTATTGGAAGGTAAAGGGGAATTTTCTGTGTTGTAAACGAAAAAAGTGTTATTTCGAACCCCAACCAAACCACGGTCGGTGCAAACCCATATTGTATCTAGGGAAAACTTACGAATTTTTCTAACGTTGTGGCTTGGAATTGGACTGGAAATCTTTAGTGCGCCACCTATATATTTCAAAGAGTCAAAATTAAAAACACCTAATCCAGCTTCGCGAGAGCCGAAAAGGTAGATAGAATTGCCAAAAGCCGGAAGTATTGCTGTTATATCATTTCCATTAAAGTAAAATTTGTAATTAGGATTCTCTTGCGAAAACAATAACCAGTTGGTTGTTAAAAGGATTAGAAAAAAGATGATTAACTTTTTCATATAACCTCCAATTACTTATTTTTCATTTGTAAATATCGAATATAGTGTATCAAACACCATTTGTCATAATCAGATAGTTTGTCGTGATAGGAAAACATTAAATTCTGTCCGGCGGACAAAATATGAAAAAGGCGACCATCGGTAAGTTTTTTGGTCCCTTCGCTTGTTAAATCTTTCGGTTTTGGGAAACCTTCTTCCTCTGGTTGCAAAGGAACGGTGGTAATTAAACCATTTCCCTTTCCATCATTATTGTGGCAAGGCAAACAAAACCGATAAAACAAAGTCCTACCCCGCTCAAAGTTTAATTTATTTAAGGGAAGAGGATTGACAAAACTAGTTTCTGGAATTGAGTATTCATATGGTTCAAACTGGTAAAAAATAGATTTCGTTGGGAAATTAGTTTTAAATGGCAAATTGTTAAAATCCCGCGGATTCGAAAGATTAACTATGTTATCTTTCGAGATTTTGCTTTGATTATCCATATCTGCAATAATTTGCATCACTGGTTTTTCTTTGTAAATTACAATATATCCTAGATTCAATAATATCAAAAAAAGCGATATCAAAACTAAAAACGAAAGTATAAAATAAATAGTGAAAATTTTACGCATTGATTACTTTTTTATAAGTTTCGATGTTAAATTTTTTTTGAAAAATGTGGAAATTCTTTGACATCGTCACAATAAAACAACAATATCTGATTATCATTTAACAATTCTAATATATCACGAATTTCTTCTGGAATCTTTTTATTATGATAAAAGTTCAAAAGAAAAAAATGAATAAAGATTATTATACCACACAGCAGTAAAGAAATTTCGAAAGAAAAAATTACTCCGGTGGCAATATGAAAATATGGTTTGGAACTCAAAATTTGTGGGTTTTCAATTGAATTTGTTACATACTGAAAGACAAGAGACAATAAAAAAACAACAAAACCAAATGAAAAAAGGAAAAAAGAAAATTTTCTTCGGAGCAATCTTTTAGTTAACAAATTGTTTCTGGAAAAGACCTCTAATTTGCTTTTCTCGCTGGGAGAAAGATTTTTATAGAAATCCTCAAATTCAGATTCATAAAGAATATAATATCTCATAAACACTAAAAAATGTCATCTTCAAGCATAGAAAGGTCTTCAGGTCCAAGGTTATACTCATCCTCGTAAATTTTTTCTTCTTCTGTTTTATCGGGTGGTCGGACTTTTCCCATGGATACAAAATTATCTAATTTTTCTTTTGGTAAAACCAAAAGGCTACCATCATTTTCCATCAAAATATGAACTCGATGATTGAAAATATCAATTTTATGAATTCTGCCTATACCTTGATCCAATTCGACGACCGAAAACATTGGAGGATAGTTTTTATATTCCTCGAGATAAATATTATGCTCGTATAGAATACAACATTTGAGACGACCACAATAGCCACTTAGTTTCGAGACATTGTTTGCAAGGCGTTGAATTCGAGCATGCTCCAAAGTAACGTGACAACTTTGACAAGCAAAAGTTGAGCAACACAATGAACGCCCGCAAGGACCCATTCCACCAATTCGCCTTGCCTCTTCACGAGTACTAATTTGCCGTAGTTCAATCCTTGTTTTATATATTTTAGCTAAATCTTTAACAAGTTCACGAAAATCCACTCGTTGAGGGGCGCTAAAGTAAATTGTCAGCCTTTGCCTATCCAATTGCCACTCAGCTTCAGTAACTTTAATGTCCAAGTTGTGTTTTTTTGCAAGCTCTCGGGTAGTTTCTACAACTAAAGGTTCTTCCTTTCGGTTTTTTTCGAAAATTTCCATATCCTTATCGGTTGCAAAACGAACAACGGAAAACTGCAGATCCTCGCCATTATAATTTTTCTCCCATTTTTCTTTTGCCTCGTTCCCAATGGAAATTACAGTTCCAATATCGAAGCCATTTTCAACTTCAACAATTACATATTCGTATTTGTAAAAACTCAAATGATTTGGGTTTTTGAAAATATTCTTTCTCTTGACTTTGAAAATTACTTCAACAACATCGGGAGGTGAACTTATATTTTCGCCATTATATTTGATTTTACCAATTTCAAAATTTCCAACATAATCGATATTGTAATATCGAATTTCAACACCTCGGGGTACTGTAGTATTTTGGTGAAGAATCTGATAGTAATACGGATTACGCTTTTTTATATTTAGAGAAGACTTTTCACCGTTCCCAGATTTTTCCGAATTAAATTGAGAAACATTATGTATATTTTCCATCGAATTTCCAAGATTAACCCATTTTAAAAAGTAAAATTAAATAAAAAAAAGAATTAAAACAATTTTTAAAAGAAAGGAAGGAAAAAGTTGTTGCAAAATATGTTGGATTTAACTTGTGGCTAGGGACGGAATCGAACCGCCGACACATGGATTTTCAGTCCACTGCTCTACCAACTGAGCTACCTAGCCATTTCAATTTACAAAAATACAAATTTTTAACGAATTAGCAAAATTAATTTACAAAAAAATAGGGCGAGCTTGAATAAGCCCGCCCCCTTTGAAATCAAGAACTTAACGGACAAGAGTCATAACTCCTGTCAAAGTGTTGCCATTAGCAGTCAATCGATAGATGTAATTTCCGCTTGGAACAAGGTTGCCAGTTGAATCGGTACCATCCCAGAGAATTGTATTGTATTCACCAGCAGGCAACACATCATCGACAAGAGTTTTGACAACCTTACCATAGACATCGAGAACTTCCAGTTTGACTTTGCTTTCGTATGGCAAAACAAACGGAATAGTAGTGTTTGTGCTAAATGGATTAGGTGCATTCTGGTAGAGTTCCAAAGCACCCAAGCCATCGTATTTCACTGTAATTATTTGCGAATAGGTAACATTAGCGTTGGAACCATCATTGTCGACCTGACGTAAACGATATTGATAGATAGTATTAGGAACTACATCTCGGTCGAAGTAAGAGTATCGGTTCGAAGTTGTAGAATAACCAGCACCCTTAACAAATCCAATATCTTTGAATGGAGTACTGTTATCTGTTCCAACTCGACGTTCGATGTAGAATCCATAGTTATTCAATTCAGATGAAGTCTCCCAGAACAAATCAATTCCTAAATCACGAGCTTTACCATCGAAGGTAAGAAGTTCAACAGGGTCAATATCGCCAGGTTGAGTCAGATACCAACGATTACCGAAGTAAGGTCGAATCAAAGGTATCCAAGTACCTCGAGAAAGGGTCGCTGTATAATTATCCGAAGGTGAAATACCATAGTGATGCAAGTGGGCATAACCCGGATTTCCAATAGTAGGCATAAACTGCACCCAGTTGCCGCTTCCACGGGTATTTTCGAAGGCAAAGACGTTATCATTCACAAGATTCAGCGTAGAGCTAAGTTTGCGAAAATCTTTCTCAATCATTAAATGATAACCAGAGCCACCAACCGGACCACCAGAAGTAATTGGAGGTGGAATGTAAATCGAAGTGATTCTCATACCCATACGATATTTCGAAGCACCAAGCTCAAAGCCAGTTTCACCTAATTGGGCAATACTCATCCAATATGTACCAGATTGCAAGATTAACGGTTTATTAAGAATGTAAGTCAGGTATTTTCCTACTGCAACAGAGTCACCATTGAAATCCCAAGCCCGGAGGGTATAAATTGTAGAACCAGCAACAAGGGAGGTTGGCTGCTCATTCCCAGTATATACCGAAAATGCTATATAATCGGGCGATTGGTTTTGCTCGGCAAAGAAGGCTTGATAACCATATAGAGTATCCTGTTGATACAAAGTAAATCGCATTGCGATTTGACCTGAACCATTACCACCTTCGTAACCAACACCATATTGATAATTATAAGAAGTCGAGGGACCATATACGCTGCCTGTTGCACCATAGGCAAAGCCAAACAAATTCAAACCACGCCCAGGTATGCCAGAAAATTGTTGGTCGGGAACATCATTACGAGTGTTTGTAGGTTGATCATAAGCGAAGTAGGGTCCAAATCTAATATTAATATCAGTATAATTTGTATCATTCAATGGCTCCAGGTCACCACCAGGAATAGTCAACCAAGCATAAATACGATATTGACCGGGACCATACAAACGAGCATTGAAGTTAGGCATAGAGAGTTCATGAACTGCAGAAGGAAGCATTCCAGGCATCTGTTCAGTTCGTTTATAAACTGCTAATTGCTCCCCTAGTCGGTAGATCATAACTGTAACAAGGAATGTAGGCGCACCAATACTAGTATTATTGCTCAATTTGACACGCACTGGAATCTTTATAGCCTGGGAAGCAGGAGCAACAGTATAGGGCCAAATAATTTTAACAGAGGTTAATTCAACATCTGTAATTTCGCTTGGGAACAGCAATTTAACATTATCGACATAGCAAACATCATCATCGTCAGGAATACAAGTTGTACATTTCTTATTGTTTCGAGCATACATCTTAATTCTAAATCGGAAGTATTTAGCACCTTCGTTCTTATAATAAATTACAGTATCTGGAATTGTGACGAAAGCTTTCACATAATCGAAATCAATACCATCATCGAACAATCGAGGTCGCAATCCATTAAGATTTGGGGCAGAAGGTAGTGATAGAGCAGAGTCTTTATCCGACTCAAGATAACCAACAAGATAACCACCAGCACCATACAATGAATATGCAGGCATATCTGTCACAGGTTTAGCTCCACCACGTCGTGGATGAATTCGCCACCTCTTTTCATCAATATTACAAATATTAGTAATACCATCATCACTTGGCAATGCCCATTCGATTGCTATTTCATCAGGTGGTTTAGCAGCTGAACCATTATAATTAGTCCAAACACTAAATACATCTCCATTAATAACGGTTCGAGGCTCCATACCAATCAACTGGTTATCACTCCATCCACGGTCCCAGCTATCTTGTTTAGTTGCCCTTTGGAAGCCTACAGAAATTGTCGCACCCTTTCTTCCAAGCAAATTAATTGGGAACGAGCGGAGCTCATCGCCACCAGGTAAGGTTGCAGGTTCTTGCCGTTCAAGTGTCAATCTATTCATTCTAATAACAGGGGAGCGAAGCTTAAAAGCAGTATAGTCTGGATTCTTAAAGTTGAAGTCAATATTGTTTGTTGCTGAATATTCACCCCGAGGTGGAAGTGGATAGTATGAAACTTCGTCGCCACTTGCAACTTCAGCATCGATATTAACCCATTTCAAAGTGCTGGGCATCGGAGTTCGTTCGGCGATATGGTATGAAGTCACATCATCGTTGAACTCATCGAGGTTTTGCATAACAAACAGACGCACACTTCCAGTATCATCGAATGGCCACGTGTCGGTCCAAGGTTCTTGAGTTTTGGGATTTCGAGGATCTGCAATAACGTATGCTTTCAATCTTCCAATACTATTCACAACAAATGGGTTTGGTTCAAATGGTGGGAAGTAAACTTGAACAAACCCATATGGTGGAATACCATTATATCGATTCGTGCCAGGGAATGGTAATTTAGTAGTAGTTAAAACATTATTCTGTATAGCAACACTCACATATTGGACCTTAACACTGGGGTCGCCTATGCAGTTTTCCAATAATGTATCAAGATAACCAAATGCTAAGCAAGTGCTATCGACTGGAACCATTGCGTTGTAAACCTTTCGGTCGCTTGCAACATTGATAATCATAAATCGAGCGAAGAAGTTAAATTGTTGAGGTTGATAATTAACTCCTTGTGGTCCTTGAATATTATTCGAAAGATTTTGAATAATTGCAACTGGTTGAATTGCGCCAAGCTGTTCGTGCCCAGCAAGCAACTCGTAATTGTTTACTTTGTTAGCAGGAATCTTTTCGGTGAAGTCAATAGCATCTTTTTGTGGTTTTCGAACCCGGTATTCAATGGCTACAACGCGTAATGTATTCTTCCATTGCTTGAACTTAATAGCCAATCCATTTTTGGGATACGAAACATTAGGATCGGTCATCTTATAAAAGTAATGAGTGTATTGTTGATATTCAGCAGCCCAGGGGTAGTTTGGACCGCCAGATTGCCCATAATTCACATGACGAGCAAAACCACAAACACCAACAGTTGTATTATAACGGAAAACAACGTAAGAAGGAACCGCTCGACCGCTCACAACAGCAACACCATCAAATCGTTCATAAACTATTGTTATACTGCTGTCCTTCTTATCAAGAATCACTTGGGCATTAGCAGAAACATAGTTCGCCTCGCCAAATCTACCATCTGTTGGCGCGGTAAAAGTTCCATAAGGTGTATTCATTGTACCCTTTGGTGCAGCATTAACAAAGTAAATAATTAGCTTATCGGCAGTTGCAGTTCGTTTGAAATACACCTTACCATAGTCGTCGGGCATAACAGTAACTTTGTTGAATTGTGAAAGATGGAGATCGCCCCAGAAAGGTGCAATTAAATGAGCTTTATAACCAGCGATAAATCCTGGTGCGTATGGTCCACCAAATGCACCACCCCTTGCCCTAATACCACCTTGTGGATTTGTCCTATCATTTCCAAGCACAACATATTGATAACCCCAATCATCTGGGGTTGGGTCATTTAGTCCGTCTCCACTACGGCCACGTAAGAACCAATCGCCACTCATAGGGTCGTAGCAAGAACTCGCCCCGGTTGGTATAGTTCTATTACCAGCATTATCATAGAAATAACGACGATTAGTTAAAGCAATAACTCCATTTGTTGAGACATAGAAGCTATCGAAACGCAATCCATTGAAGTAGAAGTTGAAACCGATTGGGATTGGCCCAGCTATTGCATCATCAGTAGAATCAGTTGGACCATTAAAGTAATCGCCATCGTTTGGATACGCTGGATTGCGGAAAAATCGTAAACCTTCATCGGGATTCTGTGTCCAGAAGCTTGGGTCCAATATTCTAGGTCCAGGAACAATCCTACGCCACAACCCAGGTTCATCATTTGTATCATAAACAAACACGCTCGGGCGCCAATAATCAGGGGCATCGTCGTCGCTATCAACAAAAAAATAACCCGTAGATATTGCCGGCTGGTTAACTGGATTATTTAATTGGTCAAAAGGCATAGGATAACTTGTGTTTTGGTAAAAGGGATTTGGCTCGTAAATCTGGCTCCGCCTAAGTGGGTCGTCGCCACCATTTTTGTCGTCGCTTGCTAAGGCAAAATAATTGCTACTTAGCAAAAGACCAAAGAAAAGAGCAAGATATAAAAAACGCTGCTTCATTTGTAGAACCTCATATGATTGTTGGACATAACAATAATTTTATGATTAATAAAATAACAATTCTTATCTTTTGAATCTCCATCCTTTATCCTCGTTTTCGAAAATCCAGGCAATCAATTTACCTTCTTCTATAGTCTCAAAATTATTCCAATAATCCAAAGTGTAGTTAAATCGACTACTTGTATCATTTTTAGGTTGGGAGTTAAGTTGTTCCATGATTGTCTTAATCCTATTTTGCCATTTCATAAGATTGGTTTGTCGCAAATCAACCCAACCTTCGGTGCACCACTTCTCAAGATTTTCTGGGGTAAAATCAAGCTCAGCGAATGAATTCGATAAAGGTATTTTAACCTCTTTCCCTCGTAAATAAGATTTTCCATCAGGCAACAAAATTACAAGTCCAATAGATAACATTTGGGAACGCAAATTAACATTATTTTTTATAATTTCCAAAGATTTATTTGCAAGTTCTATTGGAGAAAGTTCAAGAACTTTTTTGGCACTACCAGCGATTAGTTTCAGAAGATGTGCTTCATATAGTAATTTCGATAATCTTGGTGGTCCAAGCAATTCAAAAGCAACGCTTTCGGTTTTGTGCAATTTCTCTAATTCTTTCAATTTTTCCAGAGCATAATGTTGCAGAAAGCCACCTCGGTAGGTTGGGCCAAGGGTAAATGCATCCAATCCCTGAATAACATCTTTACCAGTATTTCCACCAATAATTTCGTGAATAGCATACGTTGCAATTTCTTCGGGTGTGACGATTTCCATCTGTCCCAAAGAGCTAATTGCTTCGAATTCCCCTCGCGAAAAAATCCCGTTTTCGCCTGTATCAATAAAAACAGAGCGAAAATATTCATTAGTAGAAACAATGCCTTCAACATCATCAAATCGGAATTTATCGCCAACGGTTTTTGCTTTTTCCACTGGCAAATCAACAAGCTGTATGGGTTTACCTTTTCGAATAACATTATCGAATGCGATTTTTTTCCAAGCAATTGCCGCAGTTGGTTTAATCTCTTTGATTAATGGTCCATTAGGAGTTCGCGCCATTAGGTATAGAAGCAAAGTTTGAGCACCAGCAACAGCAGATTTAGCTAGCAAAACTCGCGAAGGCCTTTCCTCGCTATGGGTATATGGAATATTCAAGCCCATCCCACCTGTTCCGCTGGTTCCTATCTTTAAATAAACTTTGGTATTAGCGTCGCATAAACCACGATAAAGAATTTGTATGTGTCGTATCAATTGAGGAATATAAACACTCGCCATAAGCCTTTCAACATCGGCATATTTCAAATTGTTGTTTTGAATTTCAGCTCGAACTGAATTTACTGCCTTATAAATATCCTGATATGCTATTGCTGTAGCGGTATTAATACAATCAATAACAACATCGGGCCGACTTTCTTTAATCAGATTATAAAGGTAAGATTTGCTCAATATCTCGTCCGAAAGTTCATTATAAATATCATCAATAATTTCCCATCTCCATTGAGGATTTGATACAACATCAAACCAATCCAGGTCCTTCCAATCAACTCTGGCAAAGATGTTACCCCAACGAGCAACAAACATATCTGGATCTACGTTTGGAAACTCGGTGCGAAGTTGTTCGACAGCTTCTTCTGCTTCGTGCTTTCGCAATGAAGAAACAACAATTTGTTTGGGCTTATATTTCATTAACTCGCGGCAAATTGCCGAACCAACAAGCCCCCAACCACCTAATACTAAAACCTTTTGACCAGCTAATTCCATCTTTTTTCCAATTTTAAATTAAAAATTCAAAAATTAAAGATATCAAAATAATTATTTTTTTTAAAATATCAAAGCCAAATTTTTCCCGACGACTGCCCCAGATTTTCAAAGAACTTTTTTCTTTTTTCCACCTTTCTCAACGTATTAAACACATAATTTTTAAAAAAGTCGCAAAGATAAAAAAAATTTTTTTTAAAATGTTATAATCCCTTTAAATCCAATGACTTGGCTGTTGTATTTTTTAACAATAAAATAAATACCACTTGGTATTTTTTCTGTTATTTGTGATAATTCATTCACCTCTTTTGTTCGAAGGATTAAATTACCAAGCACATCGTATACCTCAATTTCATCGTGCACAACTTCCTTCCCAAAATTATCAAATATCCCAAGAACCTTATCCTTTTCCAAAACTGCCACATAACCATCCTGACCAAATCCATAGAACTTGATTTTGCGATTTATGAAATTAGTATCCGTAATAATACTTAATGAAACATTTGCACCTGATAATTGTTTTGTAGAAAAATGTTCCTCCAAAGTCCAACTTTCACCAAAGTCATCGCTAAAGAGTATTCTCCCATCGTCGAATAAAATGTAATTTGTCTTCCCATTATCAATTGAAAAAACACTAATCGGTTGCATCGATGACTGCTGTTCAAAGACTTTTTCGAAAGTTTCAGACTGTGGGTTTGTACGCCATACTACTATTGTATCGAATACATTACCAACAACATAACCCAAAGGAAAACCATTCAACCCTTGATTGTAAAAATAAAAATCAGAAATTTCTACCCCATCGGATATTTCAGTAAAATCAAAGAGTTGTTTGCATGCCTCTAAATTTCCATTGAGCAAATAAATTCTGTTTGTAATATTAAAAGAATTTCCCCCAAGTAAATAGAAAGAAGGATAGTAAATAGAATCGTTTTTTTCTTTGAATACTTTAATTTTGGTTAGGACAGTGTTTGAATCAACAAAAATACTTTTCCAATCTCCAGTAACTTTATCAAGTTGAAAAACATAACCACCATACCCAGCCACAACTAAACTCTGTTCATCATCAAAACAATCAAAAAAATTTTTTACATACGGAAGATTCGAGCCATCGAAGGAAAAAACTTCAATTTGGCTACCATAGAAATCGAAAATTTTTACTTCAGCATTATCGGAAAGAAAATTATATCCAACAGCAAAAAATTTTTTATCATTGGAAAATTTGGCGGAAAAAGGGAAAAATGTTCCATCAACCCAACTCCACCAATTCTTTCCTTCATCAAAGGACACAAAGTATGCCCCTTGGGTGCTACTCCACCCAACAGCCAAAATTGTGTCAACTGTCTTTTCTGATTCTGGTTTTATCAAATCTTTAAATTTTGGCTTAATATCAATACTATAAAATTTCTCTTTCCTATTGGATGGGGAAATGTTTTTCCATTGTGAATACAATAAGCTGTGTAGGAACAAGATTAAAGTGCATAGAGAAATAAAAACTTTTAAATGCATATTTATTCAAAAGATTTTTTAAATCTTGTGTCCGAATTCTTTGAACGGGAATTTTCAGCAAGTTTTTGTTTGTATTCCTGGAGTTTATTTTCAAGATCGCTATCTTGAAGCGAAAGTATTTCAACAGCAAGTATTCCAGCATTCTTTGCACCATTGATTGCAACTGTTGCAACTGGAACACCCGAAGGCATTTGAACAATAGAAAGCAAAGAATCTAATCCACCTAAACTTTTTGTATAGATTGGAACACCAATTACAGGAAGTGTTGTATATGCTGCACAAACACCAGGCAAATGCGCAGCTCCTCCTGCTCCAGCAATAATTACCTTAACACCATTAGTGCGAGCTTTACTAATGTAACTCGCAACATCATTGGGAGTTCGGTGTGCCGACGCAACAAAAATATCGTAACCTATGCCAAATTCACTTAATACCTCAGCAGCTTGCGACATAACTTCGTAATCGGTATCGCTTCCCATAATAATTGCAACTTTAATCATAAGCAATCTCCATTATTTGAGCAAAATCTAAATTACAAAAAAACCTGATTGCAATGTAAAATTGGGAGTTCTAAAATTTAAATTAAATTAATAACAAAAACAAAAGTGTGAAAAAATCGTCTTTGGTTTTGCAAAAATTGGTTTGAAAAATGGAAAGTCTTGTTGAAAAAATAAATAAGCTTAAAAA
>CAYPRT010000001.1:101074-320119 GCA_964413155.1 uncultured Hyphomicrobiales bacterium
GCGAAACGCTATAATTTTAGCTCATTACTATCAAGACCCTTCAATTCAAGATATCGCAGATTTTCTTGGCGACTCTCTTGCTCTGGCTCAACAAGCAAAAAAAACTAACGCCGATGTCATAGTTTTCTGCGGTGTTCATTTTATGGCCGAAACCGCAAAAATTCTGAACCCCGACAGAATAGTCGTTATGCCCGATTTGAATGCAGGATGTTCACTTGCCGATAGCGCTCCACCAGAAAAGTTCAGAAAATGGGTCGAAGAACATCCCGGTCATGTAATAATCTCCTATATTAATTGTTCTGCTGAAGTCAAAGCAATGAGCGATATCATTTGCACTTCGAGCAATGCGGAGAAAATCATTCGTACTGTCCCCGATTCCACTCCTATTTGTTTTGCCCCCGACCGTTATCTTGGTTCATATTTAATCAAAAAAACAGGACGGAAAATGGTTCTTTGGAATGGAACCTGTCAAGTGCATGAAACTTTTTCCGAGCAAGAACTTATTTCATTACAACGAAAGCATCCAGATGCATTAGTTCTTGCACACCCTGAATGCCCAGAAAATATCCTGCATTATGCCGACTATATTGGTTCAACCAGTGGAATAATCAAGTTTGCAACAGAAAGCCAAAAAAAAGAATTTATAATTGCTACCGAAGAAGGAATTATTCATCAGCTAAAAAAGAAAAATCCCGACAAAATCTTTTATCCTCTTGCAAGTTTAAACGGATGTGCTTGCAATCAATGTCCACATATGAGAGTTCACACATTGGAAAAAGTTTACAATGCCCTGCTCAACCTTGAGCCTCAGATTACTATGGACGAAGATTTGAGATTGCGGGCACTAAAACCACTCGAAAGAATGTTGGAGTTAAGTAAATAAAATTATGCCATTTTTACCTTACCGACAGATTGATAAGCTTGACCCCGATTTTATTATTGAGCGCTTGGCTTATTTTATTTTCGAAGATATTCCAGAAAAGGATATCACAACCGAAATTTTCTTCAATAAAAATTCGGTTTCGAAAGCATACTTTCAAAACGAAGAAGAAATGGTATTTGCTGGAAAGCAAATCCTCGAACAAATTCCAAATCTTTCCAATGAACCTGTTTCAATACGTATCAATTTTAATGATGGCGACCTGGTTCCCCAAATGTCAAAATTTGCAGAAATTGAAGGTCCAACTACCTTTATTCTTCGAATCGAAAGAATTATTTTGAATTTACTTCAACGACTTTGCGGAATTGCTACCAACACCCGAAAATATGTAGACATTGCAAAACCTTATGGTATAAGAATTCTTGATACAAGGAAAACAACCCCAGGGCTTAGGCTTTTCGAAAAGTATGCTGTGCGATGTGGTGGTGGATTTAACCATCGATTAAATTTGTCCGAGGGAATATTAATCAAAGACAATCATATTTTTTCTGCTGGTTCAGTTACAAAAGCAATTGAGTTAATTAGAATGCAATATCCTTTGCAGTTCGTTGAAGTTGAAGTTGAAAACGAAAGTCAACTTTTGGAAGCAATTTTGATGAATGCCGATGGAATATTATTGGACAATTTCGATCCCGAAACCCTGACTGAACTTGTTCATTTTGCACGAGAACGCCGTCCACACATATTTTTGGAAGCTTCTGGTGGAATTAATT
The DNA here is from genome assembly GCA_964413155.1 of uncultured Hyphomicrobiales bacterium. Taxonomy (GTDB): domain Bacteria; phylum Bacteroidota; class Ignavibacteria; order Kapaibacteriales; family UBA2268; genus Naka2016. The sequence continues at coordinate 102,728 of CAYPRT010000001.1, forward strand.
TGAGCAACATTGAGAAATACGTTAAAACAGGCGTTGATGCAATTTCGATAGGGGCGCTAACCCATAGTGCAAAATCCATCAAAATGCACCTTGAATTTTATGATTAAACTATGAGTAAATTTTCTGTCTTAAAACAATTGCTCGAGCAAAGAATTCTGCTTTTAGACGGTGCAATGGGTACTATGATTCAAAAGTACCGTCTTGACGAAAATGATTTCCGAGGTAAAAGGTTTACAAATCATCCAAAAAATTTAAAAGGGAACAACGATATTCTTGTTTTAACAAGACCGGATATTATCGAAGAAATTCATTTAAAATATCTGGATGCTGGGGCTGATATTATCGAAACAAATACATTCAACGCTAATAAAATTTCACAAAAAGACTATTCCACCGAAGATTTTGTATATGAAATAAATTTCAAAGCGGCTCAAATTGCTCGAAAAGTAGCGGACAAAAAAACACGCGAAAACCCTAATAAACCCCGATTTGTTGCACTTTCGATTGGTCCGACAAACAAAACTTTATCTATTTCCCCTGATGTAACAAATCCAGCCTTTCGCTCAATTACCTTCGATGAGCTTGTGGAAGCTTATTACGAACAAATTAGCGGTGGAGTTGATGGCGGAGCCGATATTCTATTGATAGAAACAGTATTCGATACTTTGAATGCAAAGGCTGCTATTTTTGCAATTGAAGAATATTTTGAAAGAACTGGAAAGGACCCACTACCAGTTATTATTTCTGGTACTATCGTCGACCAAAGTGGAAGAACTCTTTCAGGACAAACCGTCGAGGCTTTTTACATTTCGATTGCACACACAAAAAACCTGCTTGCCGTAGGTTTGAATTGTGCTCTTGGGGCTCGGCAAATTCATCCCCATTTAAAGGCTCTTTCGCAAATTGCTGAAGTCTATGTTTCTGTTTATCCAAATGCTGGGTTGCCCAATGAATTTGGTGAATACGACGACAGCCCAATTTCGATGACCGAAGCAATTGAAAATTTCGCAAAAGAAAACCTTGTAAATATTGTCGGTGGCTGTTGTGGAACTACACCAGACCATATTAAAGAATTTGCCAAAGTCGTTCCAAAATACAAACCTCGGAAAATTCCAGAACGTAAGCACTTTCTACAACTTTCTGGATTAGAGCCTTTAATAATAACTCCAGAAACTAACTTCGTAAATATCGGAGAAAGAACAAACGTAGCGGGCTCGCGTAAGTTTGCAAATTATATTTTAACTGGCGATTTCGCAAAAGCACTTGAAATTGCTCGCGAACAAGTTGAAAGTGGGGCACAGATAATCGATATTAATATGGACGAGGGAATGCTCGATAGTGAAAAAGCAATGACAAAATTTTTGCAATTAATTGCAAGCGAGCCAGAAATTGCAAAAATTCCAATTATGATTGACTCGTCCAAATGGAGTGTTATCGAAGCCGGATTAAAATGCTTACAAGGAAAAGGAATAGTCAACTCCATTTCTTTGAAAGACGGCGAAGAAGAATTTATACGAAGAGCAAAACAAATTCTAAAATATGGTGCTGCTGTTATAGTAATGGCATTCGACGAACGAGGTCAAGCTGTAACTTTTGAACATAAAATAGATGTTTGCCGCCGTGCATACAATATCCTTGTAAACCAAGTTGGATTTCCTCCGCAGGATATTATTTTCGACCCAAATATTCTTACAATTGGGACTGGAATTGAAGAACACAACAATTACGCAGTTGCATACATCGAAGCAACAAAATGGATAAAAGCCAATCTTCCCTATGCAAAAGTCAGTGGTGGAGTAAGCAATCTTTCTTTTTCATTTCGGGGGAACGAGGTTGTTCGCCGTGCAATACATTCTGTTTTCCTCTACCACGCAATCAAAGCTGGAATGGATATGGGTATTGTTAATCCAGGGCAGTTGGATGTTTACGAGGACATTGAACCTAAACTTCGCGAATTGGTTGAAGATTTAATTTTAAATCGAAGACCTGATTCAACCGAGAAATTATTGGAATTTGCAAACTCATTAAAAGAATCGAGGTTCGAAAAGAAGGACAAAATAGATGAATGGAGAAATCTCCCCGTCGAACAAAGGCTGAAATATTCGTTGATTAAAGGAATAAATACTTTCCTTGAAGTTGATTTGCAAGAAGCTTTGAGCAAATATCCTAATCCTTTGGATATTATCGAAGGTCCATTGATGGATGGAATGAATGAAGTTGGGAATCTTTTTGGTTCAGGCAAAATGTTTCTCCCACAGGTCGTCAAAACAGCAAGAGTAATGAAAGAAGCCGTTGCATATCTCGAACCCTACATACAAAAGACATTGAAAAAGCAGACGAGCGAGCCAAAGAAAAATGGAAAAATTCTACTCGCAACAGTCAAAGGGGATGTTCATGATATTGGGAAGAACATCGTCGGAGTCGTTCTTACCTGTAATAATTTCGATGTAATTGACCTTGGAGTAATGGTTCCAGCCGAAAAAATACTCGAGGAAGCTAAGAAACACAAAGTCGATATTATTGGGTTAAGTGGTTTAATTACTCCTTCACTCGACGAAATGGTAAATGTTGCAAAAGAACTCGAACGAGCAAAAATGAGCATTCCGCTTTTGATTGGTGGGGCCACGACCTCCCGAGTACATACTGCTGTTAAAATTGCTCCTTGTTATTCCCAACCCGTTATATATGTTCAAGACGCTTCGAAAAGTGTTCCAGTAGCAAACCACCTTGTTAACAAACAGGTTAGCAATGAATTCATTAACAAAATCCGTAGCGAATACGAAGAAATTCGTGATAATTTCGAAAAGAAACGTGAACAAAACATCATTCCATTTGAAAAAGCAAAGGAAAATAAATTCAAGTTCCGATACGAAGAAGCAAAAATTATTGAACCAAAATTTATTGGTGTAAAATACTTGCTCGATTACGACCTTGAAGAACTGCGAAGATACATTAATTGGACAGAGTTTTTCCTTGCGTGGGAAATGAAAGCCCGTTTTCCAAAGATTTTTGAACATCCAGAATTTGGCGAAGAAGCAAAAAAACTTTACAACGAAGCCAATAACTTACTCGACGAAATCATTAAAAATAAATGGTTACAAGCTAATGGGGTTTTTTGTATACTTCCAGCAAATTCAATTGGCGAAGATGTCGAAATTTTCGAGCAAAACTTTAAAACATATAAAACTACCTTCCATTTTCTCCGTCAACAAACCCGAAAAAATGGAAATAAGCCTAATCTTTCATTAGCTGATTTTATTGCTCCAAAAGGCAATGGACATATTGATTTTCTTGGTGCTTTTATTGTTACAGCTGGGATAGGCGAAATAGAACTTGCAGAGAATTTCAAACAAGAACGGGACGACTTTCGTGCAATACTAGCCAAAATTCTTGCCGACAGACTTACCGAGGCTTTTGCAGAAAGACTTCACGAGCGAGTTAGAAATGAATTTTGGGGTTATGAAAATTCGAATTCAAATGTTGATGATTTGTTGAAAGAAAAATATCGTGGGATTCGACCAGCACCAGGCTATCCAGCTTATCCAGACCATACAGAAAAAAAAGTAATTTTTGAACTTCTCGATAGAGAACAGAAGCTTGGTGTCGGCCTTACTGAAACCTATTTAATGAACCCTCCTGCCTCGGTTTGTGGTTTGTATTTTGCTCATCCCGAAGCACGATATTTCCCCGTAGGGAAAATCGACCGAGACCAAGTCCTCGATTATAAGCAAAGAAAAGGAATGAGTCTGGAAGAAGTTGAAAAATGGCTCTCCCCAATTTTAGCTTATAAGTAAAATATGAAACAATATTGCTCGTTATTCATATTTCAAAATTGAGGACTAAAAATGAATGGAATGCCAAAAGTAGTAATTTTCACAACGCCAACTTGTTCCTTTTGCAATGCAGCAAAAAGATATTTACGCGAAAAGAAAATACCCTTCAAGGAAGTTGATGTTTCGCGCGATATGGCTGCTTTCAAAGATATGCAAAGAAGAACTGGCGGAAATACTGGAGTTCCAGTAATTCTTATGAACAATCGTCCAATTATTGGGTTCGATAAAGCCCAAATAGACAAATTATTAAATATTAAGTAGGAGGAATTATGAAAGTAAAACCACTTGATGACCGTTTACTAATCAAACCATTAGAACCAGAAAGCAAGACCGCTGGGGGTATAATCATTCCCGACACTGCAAAGGAAAAACCTATTATTGGTGAAGTTGTTGCTGTTGGCACCGATGTCGATTTACAAAGTGTTATCCAAGTTGGCGACAGAGTAATATTCGCCAAATATGGAGGGGAAGAAATAACAATCGATGGGCAAGAGTATCGCATAGTTCAACGCTCCGATATTCTGGCAATAATCGAGCACTGAAAATAATAGGGAAAAATTACTGGGGATGGGTAATCCCATCCCCAATTTTTGTTTATTCAAACAAAACGAAAAGTTAAAATCTATATGTAAATTGCAAGCCGATTTTAATCTGCGAAAGATTCAGTTTATAATTTTTGGCTGGGTCATCGTCGTCGGTTGGATAATTTGTTCGTAAAATTGAATTTGTAGTCAATTGAAAAGTAGGCTCCAATCGAACATTTGGGGCAACATAAATCGACATACCAAGAGAATAAATATATGTTGTTGCATTAGGTATATCAGCAGTATAAGGTGAAGTAATTGAAGAAAAGCTTCCACGAAATTCGAATGGTAAAATTGGCGGGGAATATTGCACCCCGAAGCCCCATTGAACTTGACCAACCAATTCGCGAACAATGCGAGAATTTAACCTCTCTACTTCTGGTGGTGCATCCGTGAATCGGAGTTGAGTTACGTCAAAATACTCCACACCTGCGGCGAAAATGAAATCGATTACTTTTATTGAAACTCCTGCAGCGTAGACAAACGGCGTTGTAATTTTGTATGAGTTATATGAATTTTCAACAGGTTCATATGGATTGGGCTTCCAACCATCATCAAATTGTGCATATGCATCGCGGCGAAACTCCTCTTCTATCTGGTAGAACGTTGGGAATTTCACTGTTGCACCAAATCGAAAGAACTTCTCCAATGTTGCAAAAACTCCTACCGACCCAGAAATTCCCGATACCTTTTGAGAAAGATTTTCTTTCAAAGTGAAATTGTTAAAATCAATATTATTGTAATTGGCCGAATCGAAGTAATTGTATTTGTTTAATACATCTACTTCTTTGAACTCTCTATAATAAGTATACTTCCCAAACTTGCCCGATATGGATGCTCCAACTGAAACATTTTCTGCCACAGAAACTGCAAATCCACCAGTGACATTATGTAAGCCGCCATCTTCATTCACAAATACATTCTGTTGGACAGAATCCTTAATTGGAGTATAAAATTTGTCGTTTGCAAGCCATAAAAAGTATGGAATATTTGTATTTGTATCTTTTGGTCCAAATTTAGTAAGTGAATTAATAATGGAGCTTTTCGGATTAAAAGCGCTATAATCAAAGTAGTTCAGAAAGTTGTTTTCGTGGAAATAGCTAATACCCGCAACAACTTTGTTTTGAAACTCACTTACTGGAACTGCAAAACCAAAATGGGTTACATAGCTTGAATTCGACCTTCTTTCCAAATTATTAAATAGATACTCTGTTTCGGCAATATTTCTTGTGAAACCCAAACCAATGGAAAGCTCAGATTTCCCGATATATAAAATTCCTGCGGGATTGTAAATCAAACCTGAAATATCATCGGAAAGCCCATAGAACGCAACGCCAAAACTCGCAGAACGCGGAGTAATCATCGAATTCGGCATTGTATAGCGAAGAGCATCTTCAATAAATTGGGCTTTAATTGAAATAGTTGTAATTAACAAAGCTAAAGCAATTTTGAAAGGAAGTTTCATAATATTACCTTGGTCTTGTTGAACTTCTTTCTTGTTTTGTTGCTGGTTCAGCTTTTGGTGATTCCTTAATTTTTGGAGCATCCGACTTTGGTGAACTAACTTTTTGGGGTGACTTTTCCCTCAAAGGCTCATCACTTTCATTTGGTCTTACACTTTGCTTTTTCTGTTGTTCAGAACTGCGAGAAGAACTTCGCGACTCTTTTGTGGGCGATGTTCTATCATCGTATTCGTACCTACCGCGTGAGGGACCAAAATCTCGGACGGTTCGAACTTTGGGCTCGCGAGGTTCTTCAATTGGAACGTAAATTATATGATTTCTTCGATTCCACCAGTAATAATCCCAATAGGGATAGTGATAAACAACATAGTATTTTGAACGAGAATATTGCATACAAACATACCTAAAATCCCAGAATGGGTCGTAATATGGACTCCCCATATACAAGAAAATATCAAAAGTATATGGGTCGTAAAAATCTACAAAACGTGGGTCATAAGGATAGGGATAATAGTTGTTATATATATAAATGTTTTGTTGCTCAATTTGTTTTTTTCTTTCGTAATCTACCTCATTGGGGGAAGCATAAATATAAGGTTTATCGTATTTCGATTTTTCTTTCTTTTTAACTTCGGGTACATTATTATAACCGAAGTAATCTTGTCGCGAGTTATTTGTTGAAACACAAGCAGAGAAAACCAAACTTAAAATGAAAGCCATTAAAAAAAGATTCCTTTTCATTTTAACCCTCCCAAATGTTTTCAAGCTAATAAACGATATTAAATGGAAATTGTTTCAACAAATTTTCGAAAATTAAAATCGTCTTTTTCAATTTAGAAAATTGAAATTCTAAATGGCTAAAATAAATAAAAAACGAATACTTGTTGGAATGTCGGGTGGAGTTGACTCGTCCACGGCCGCTGCAATTTTAAAATCACAAGGATATGAAGTCGTTGGAATTACTGTAACTTCAATAAAGATAACCGACGAGTGCAAAGTTCAAAACAGCACTTCTGGTTGTTGTAATTATCAATCTATAATTGACGCAAGCGATGTATGTGAATATCTTGGAATTGAGCACCATATTGTCGACCTTTCCGAAATTTTTCGAGAGAAAATAATCAGCAATTTTATTGACGAATATTTGAAAGGAAGAACGCCGAATCCTTGTTCCCTGTGTAATCCATTAATCAAATGGGGCGAAATTTTAAAAAAAGCCGATGAATACGATTGTTATTATTATGCAACAGGACATTACGCCAAAATCGCCCAAGATAACTCTTCTGGAAGATTTTACATCAAAATGGCTAAAGATAGAACAAAGGACCAATCCTACTTCCTTTGGGGATTAACCCAAGAGCAGCTGAAACGAACCATATTCCCCCTTGGAAACTACCTAAAAACTGAAGTCCGAAAACTTGCAAAGGAATTTGGCTTAAAAATTTACAATAAGTTTGAAAGTCAAGAAATTTGTTTTGTTCCTTCGAACAATTACCGAGATGTATTAGAAAAATATTCCCACGAAAAGCAAGTATTTTCCGAAGGCGATATTGTTTTTCGCGGAGTTGTTGTCGGGAAACATCGTGGTTATGTAAACTACACTATTGGTCAACGAAAAGGTTTAGGAATAAGCTACCATCAGCCTTTATACGTTAAAAGAATTATTCCAGATACAAACACAATTGAAGTGGACATTGACGAAGGTTTGAAATCTTTTAAGTTACTTGCTGATAATGTCAATTTTATTAAGTATGATTATTTTGATGAAAATAAAGAATACTTAGTTAAAATTCGATACAAAGACAACGGAGAGAAAGCTCACTGCCGTATTCTTGACAATGAGAACCTGGAAGTAATTTTCCTAAACCCGCGAAGGGCAATTACGCCAGGACAATCCGTAGTAATTTACGAAAATGAAGACCTTGTGGCAGGAGGTATAATATATGCAAGCGAGTAGAAAACCCATCCTTTTCTTTTTGTTATTCATTTTGTTTTCTTCTGGACAAAATATTCTGGCAGACCAAAAACAAGAAAGCGTAAGTCAACCCGATACCTCTATCTATTGTTTCAAATATTCTTTCGATGCTGGCGATACTCTTTTGTATTTGGTGCATTCATATGATAGTATCATTATCGATTATGGTTTACCTTTGCTTAAAATAAGGAACGAAATTTATAGAATTATTTGCGAAAAAGTAACTAAATACAATTCTTTCATTCTATCAATTGAATTAATTGAGTTTCAAGGAAGAGATTTTCAGGATACAAATTTTGTTGAATACAATGAATCTAATTGGAAAAACCGAAAAATCAAGATAGAAATTGATTCTTTGGGAAATAGGTTTAATTTTTGGGTGGACGACTCGACGAAAAGCGGTAGAACACCCGGTGGACCATTTCAACCTCATCTTTTCTTTTCCATCAATGAAACCTGTAAAAAAAAGAACGAAACTTGGTTAGTCCGAACCACAGAAGACCTTGTCGAAAATGGAATACCAATTCCACGACTTATCCACTCGATGCTTTTTAAAATGAATGGAGAAGTCGACACACTTGGCGAAAAAGTTGTACGATGCGAATTCGTTCGCACAGGGCAAGGTTCTCTTCAGCTTCAACAAATGCAAAACAATATGAAGGTAACTACAATCATCAATGCTTATGGTTTTCTTGACATTTCGAAAGAAAAAGGAATACCTTTGCACCTATTTACAACCGAGGAACAAAAACTAAGCTTTAAAACAGAAAATACTCAAAGCACCGGAAGACATTATATCCATACAAACTATACTTTGATTGAATATCGCAAAGCGCAAAGTTTGATTAAAAAACCAAAAGAAAAAAAGAAGTAATTGCTACAATAATTTTTGTTTAAAATAATTGACAGTTTCTTTTAATCCTTCTTCGAAGGTGAGAGTTGGAGCCCATCCAGTGAGCCGATGAAACTTCTCGAAAGTAAGACAATTTCGTTGCAACTCCCCAAGTTTTGGTGGACCATGGAATTCCTCGACATTTGAACCGGTAATTGCCTTTAATGCATGGAAAACATAGTTAACATCATACTCTTTTCCAGTCCCAATATTAAAAATTCCTATTACATTTTCTTGAAGTGCTATCAAATTTGCTCTGACAACATCGCCAATATAGACATAATCACGCGTAGCAGTACCATCGCCATTTATTACAGGTTGCTCGCCTTTTAGCATTTTACTCGTGAAAATTGCCACAACCCCAGCTTCCCCAAAAGGATTTTGCCGCGGCCCATAAACATTACTATAACGCAAAGCAACAAAATCCAAATTATAAACTTGCTTGTAGTAATGAAGATAATATTCATTGGTTAGTTTAGAAATCCCGTAAGGAGAAATAGGATTTAAAGGGTGATTTTCATCGGCAGGGAAATACTTCAACTCCCCATACACAGTTCCGCCAGAAGAAGCGAAAATAATCTTTTTAACATTGCTATGAATAGCTGCTTCGTAGATTCTAAGGCCACCGATGATATTTGTTTGGGCATCGAAAACAGGGTCATCGACAGAAATTCTGACATTCATTTGAGCAGCGTGGTGATTAATCACATCGAACTTTCGTTCGCAAATAATATCGACAACCTTGGGCTCGGTAATATCAAATTCTATAAACTCTGCATTCGGATTTATGTTTTCCCTTAAACCAGTTGAAAGATTATCAATAACAGTAACCTTATGCCCAGCTTCGATATATGCATCGACAATATGTGAACCAATAAAGCCTGCGCCCCCTGTAACAAGGATTTTCATATTCTCCCCTCCTTCTCGAAGATTCGTAAAATAATTTCCACAATTCTTTCCGAGGCTTTCCCATCCCAATACTTCGGAATTTGTGCATCTGTTTCAGGGTTGGACAAAACCTCTTGCACTGCATCGATTAATTTTGATTTTTCTGGATAAACTAAACGATTAGTTCCAATTAGACACGTCACGGGTCGTTCTGTTGTTGTTCGCATTGTTATACAAGGAATCTTCAAAAATGTTGTTTCTTCTTGAATTCCACCGGAATCCGTAATAACAAACCGAGAGTTTTTCATCAGCTTAACAAAATCTATATAACCAAGTGGCTCGGTGGTAATTAGATTTTTAATATTGTCAATCCTTCTTTCGAAACCAAACTCCTCAATATTTTTTCGTGTTCTTGGATGAATTGGAAAAACAAGTTTTAGCCGGCTACAAATAAATTCGATAACATCAATCAAATTCGAAAGTTGCGTTCTATCGTCAACGTTGCTCGGGCGGTGTAATGTCATCAAAGCAAAATCTTGATTTTCGAGTCCGAGTTGGTTCAATATCTTACTTTTTTCAATTTTTGGTAAAATGTAAACCAATGAATCAATCATTGTGTTCCCAACAAAGAAAATCGATTCTAATTTATGTCCTTCGCGCAAAAGGTTATCTACCCCGCTTTGTTCTGTTACAAAATGGAAGTCACAAATCGAATCGGTTGCAATTCTGTTGATTTCCTCTGGCATTTTCCTATCGAAACTACGTAAGCCCGCTTCGATATGAGCAGTAAGTATGCCCATTTTCACAGCAGTTAAACTTGCTGCAATTGTAGAATTTACATCGCCAACAACAATTACTAAATCTGGTTCTGCTCGAAGGCATACCTTCTCGAATTCAATCATAATTTTTGCGGTTTGTTCGGAATGTGAACCAGAACCTACGCCAAGATAAAAATTAGGTTCAGGAAGGTTTAAATCCTTGAAAAAAGCTTGGGACATTTCGTAATCATAATGTTGTCCAGTATGACAAATTAAATGTTCAAATAAATTACTATGCTTTTCCAAAGAACGATGTAATGGTGCTACTTTCATAAAATTTGGGCGGGCTCCGACAACCGAGATTATTTTAATTCTTTTCATTTACTTTGCTTGTAATAAATTTACAAAATTAAGAAAATAATTTGCGGGTATTGTTTGTCTTTTTTCTTGTAACATTTTTTATTTAATTGTGTTATTAAAAATGAATGAATAATGAGATAGAGAAATTAAGTGACAACGAACTATTTAAATTGCTTTCGAAAAAAGGAACTGAAAGCGAGCTTGCTTTTTTGGAAATTTACCGTCGATACTCTGGTCGTATATTTGCTTATTGTAAAAGATTTTTAGGAAACAAAGAAGACGCTATGGATATATTTCAGGACACATTTGTTAATTTTTATCAAGCTGCCGATAATAAAGGAAGGGAGATGACTAATCTTCCAGCTTTTTTATTGCGAATTGCCCGGAACTTATGTTTAAATTTTGTTAGACAAAATAAAAAGACCTCTCATTTAGAAGATTATATGCGATACGAAAACAACTCGGACTTTGCAGAAAACGATGAACTACTTGGTATGATAAAAATAGCAGTACAACAATTACCCGAGGACTACCGAGAAGCCTTCATCTTGCGAGAATATGAAGGTATGAGCTACCAAGAAATTGCCGAGTTTTTAAATATTTCACTACCGTTGGTTAAAATCAGAATTTTCCGTGCAAAAGAAAAACTTCGCGAAATCCTTGCTCCTTATATTTCTGAATTGTCAAAATTGTAGAAGGTGAAACGATGGATACAGAAAACATTTCGAAAAAAATCATTGAATTTCTCGATGGTGAACTTCCCCAAGCAGAAGAACATAGCCTTTTCTTTGCTCTTTCGGAAAGCGATGAACTACGAAACATCTTGAAAGAACATCTTGCAATTTCTCGCTCTGTCCGAAATGATTTTTCTGCTTTTGTACCCCCAAGTTCCGCTATTTTTAATATTGCCAATACATTGAATTTAAAAACAATTGGGAATGCAGTTGCCAATAAACCTTCCTTTTTCGCAAAATATGGCAAGAAAGCAGTTCTTATGCTGTCGACTTCAATTTTAACTTTTCTTTTGACTTTCCTTTTGATAAATTCACATGGCAGAAACAACTCCGAACCTGTTAAAGCAATTGTTCAAACTCCACCAATTATTATCGCTGAACACGAGAACAATACTTCTGATGATAAGTATTTAACAAAACAAAAACTTAACAATGTTTCGAACATAAATCCAAATAGTTACTTTTTGGGCAAAGTTTCTAAATCATCGGCAGCAGTATCCGAACAAAGGCAACAATCCACATCAAACATCGCCTGCATTGAACCTATTACAAATAATCCGAACAACTTTAATGAAATTGACAGAAATGTTTCATCACAGTATATTAAACCCACAAAACTTTTTTATTGTAGCTACCCGACAGTAAACACTTTGCTCCAAGATAAATCATTTGTAATAACTTTAAGAGGACTTACTGGTAAATCCTTTCCCAATCCCGACGTAGCAACAAACGAATTCCCATCTCTGTCGAACTTGAGCTGTGGCTTTTACTTTACCCAATGGAACAACATCAAATTTGGAATTGAATTTGGAAGGGAAACCTTTGGACTTTCTTACGAAAACATTGAAAATGGAATTTTATTCAACTATGAACAAAAGCCATCAATTCTTTGGGGGGCTGTTGGAATTGACTATTCAATTCCTATTTCATTCTACAGCCCATTCCAACCATTTGTAACGGTATTGGCTGGTGGAACACAAATCGGTGGACCTTTAGTAAAAGGAATTGGTGGAATTCGTTATCGACCAGCAAATTCTAATTTCGAAGCTTACCTTGGCGCCGAAGGAACTTTGCTATTTTACCAAAATCAAAAAATATTTTATTTAACAAGGAAAATTGGATTGACATATGGAATCTCGATTATTTTTTAAACTCAAGGTGTTGAAAAAGAAACTTACCATATTAATTTTGGTCAGTTTTGTATTATCTTTTCAGTATTGTTCCCCTCCAACTGGACTCGATACTCCAATTAAGATTACTCCAAAAGAAAGGGAAAAAACATTCATTCGACCCCAGGTTTCTTTCTTTTCTTTCGAAGAAAATGGCGTCGAACAAAATTATTACAACTTTAATCCCAATCATTTTAAAATTGAAAAGGTCGAAATATTTGTCGACACACTAATCCAACCACCAAGGATTTGGTTCCGTTTGATGACAGAAAAAGAAAATAAAGGAAAGATGGGCGACCACTGGCGAATTTTTATTAAATCATTTAACTTCAATATAGATTCATTCCCTGTGCTTGGAATTCCTTTGAATATTAAAACTGGTGAATATCTAAATACTTGGATAAAATTTTTACTTCGTCGAGGCGCAAAAGAAAGTTATGATACTTTAATAGATCCTTGCAAATTGCCAAATTCCTTTGAAATCAATTTTTCGTTGAACAAACCATATCGGGAAATATGGGCAACTGGGTATAGCAAACTGTACAACACTCGCTTCGAAACAATCCTGCGCGATACAACCATTATTGATTCTGTGAAAAAATATCGTTGGGATACTACTTGGATCGATAACCAACCCGTCATCAAAAAAGAAGAATACTGGGAGAAAAAAGAAATTAAAATGAAAATCGAAGAAATAACTCCTTTCCCTGATTCTTTGATATTAAATTTTAAATTCCGAATGAAATATTAAAAAATAAATTTTGTATGTATAAAATTTGTTTCTTCAAAATGGAGGTTTTATGAAAATCAGAAACTTCTTGTGGGGAGCGCTCATTTTGGTTCTTTCATTATCTCCACTTTTCGCGCAAAACCAAGCACCAAATCCACCGCGACAACTCATTGGTACCTCCTCTCCAAATCCCGATGGAACTTACAATGTAAAGCTTAGTTGGTTCATCGACAAAGCAAATTATTCAAATTATGTATTCCCCGATGGATTTAATATCTACCAAACAATTCTCCAAGGTGGCGTTGTCAAAAATACCCTCGTTGGTTCTATTAATTCTAATCCAAATCAATTTAGCTACGAATATATAATTACCAATCTTGCTCAAGGAACCTATCAGTTTTATGTGACTTCCTTCAAAGGGAATGTACAAAGTCAACCGAGCAACAAAATTACTCTACAACTTTATAACGAGAATAAGTACTATATCAAAATTATTTCGCAACCTCCACTATATGCTTATGTTGGGAAAAAATATGTTTATCAAATCAAAGTCACAACAAATTTAGATTGCCCGATCGATGTTTTTGAATTCGAAGGGGATGTTCCAGAAGGAATGACAATTTCTCCCACTGGCTTAATTGAATGGACACCCCAACAAACCGGTATTTACAAAATCGAAGTAAAAGCAGGGACTTCGTGCAAAGTAAATGTTGAAGCCGCAAGGCAAACTTTCAAAATACAAGTTCTTGATAGCGTACCACCTAACGAAAAACCTTATGTAAGAATCATTAGTCAGCCACAAAATTTTGCAACTATTGGAATTCCTTGGGTATACAAAGTTATTACAGAAACAAATGTTTATTGTGTTGTTCGATACAAAATCTTAGAAACAGATATCCAAGATTTAGAAATTAATGAAGAAACAGGTTTAATCTCGTGGACACCCCAAAAACCTGGTGTTTACAATTTCACGGTTATGGCATATCTCCTTTGCGATGACAATGTTTATGATAAACAAAAAGTTACAATCAATGTTGAAGAAAACAATGCAAACAATAATTGTGTACATTTAGTTGGATACGCTTCGTTCGAGGATGGAACTCTTGTGCCCAACGGAGTTGCAATTGCTTGGAAATTAGATTCGGACAATAATCAAACAAACTCTAATTTTAAAACAACAATTCAGCAAGGATTCTTCCAATTCTTCTTGCCACCTGGGGTTTATGTTTTTGAGTTCAACGGGGAATTATTTGACCACCAATTTTATGATAAAGCAACTCGATTGTTGGACGCAACCAAAATTTCCCTTGATTGCGAAAAAACCCCAGAATTCACGTTAAAAGTAGTTTTAACAAAGAAAAATCCACCAGAACTTTACAAAGTTTCTGGCTATGTCTTGGATGCTAACGATAATTCGCCTGTGCCAGCAATGGTTGAATTTATCCCCGTTGAAATGCTATTCAAGCCCGGTAAATTGAATAACTACGGAGTTGTTCCTCGTTTTGTAACAAAGACCGATAATGAAGGGAAATATGAAATTGAATTACCTAACAACTTTGCATACATTGCCCATGCAATTCCACTTGACAAAACTGCCTATGCCGACCAGTATTACCAACTTTCCTCTTCACCATATAATGCAGATATTATAGTGCTTGTAGAAGATTTAGAAGGTATCGACTTCCTGTTGAAACCACAAGAAAAATTCAATAATGGATTCGCTGGTATTGTTATCGATAAAGACAGAAATCCAATCGAATCGCGAGTAATCGCAATACTGGTAAAACCAAATGAGCCGGCAAATTACGCTCCAAATTCAACCATTAGAGTTGTTGAAACAGACCAACAAGGACATTTCTTATTCCAAAATTTGCCACCGGGAGAATATGTGCTGCTTTCTATTCCAAAAGATCCCAAGTATGTTCCGGGGTATTATAAAATGAATGACTTTGCAACATTAAAATGGCGCGAAGCTACGCGAGTTGCTGTCGATAAAGTTATGATTCAAATAATTTATGAAATCAAACACAAAGAACTAAGTTCTTTGAAAGGCTTGGTTACATTCTGTGGCTATGTTGGCGAAGCTTCGGGAATTATGAAATCATTCGATAAACCACAAAGTTATCCGCCAATAGGAGAGTCACTGGTTTTGGCTTTGGATATTCAAGGAAATGTCATAAATTATACGTTGGCGGACAAAGATGGCTATTTCATTCTAGAAGAACTTCCTGCTGGTATGTTGAAACTATTGGTTTCGAAAGTAGGCTACAAAGACCTTGAAACCACAGTCGATGCTAATTTTGAAAATAACTCTTATTTATACTTTGAGTTTAATTTGGAAAAGGAAGTTTCTTCGGTCGAAATCGATAATAATTTGAACCTAATCGTATCGCAAACAGAAGATTTCTTGCTACTCGAAACCACATCCGAAACAGAAATTCAAGCAGTTAAATTATTTGACCTTTATGGAAAATTAGTCGTATCTAACGAAAACATTCAAGCTACATCAACTCGAATTCCAATTAATTCTATTTCGAGCGGCATTTACTTCATCAGTGTCGCAACAAACAAAGGCTTGTATTCTGGAAAAGTTTCAATCGTTCGTTGATAAACTAATAGAAGTGTGATTCAGAGGCTATCCAATTTGGATAGCCTCTTTTTTTAATAAACCAAAATTGCAGATGTAAAGCCAAATTTCGCAGAATTGAAGTACAAAATCTAAAAAGAAAAATTAAGAATTTATCCAACAAGCAGAAAAATCAGTATTATTTTTTATCCAAATCCAGTTTCAAAGCCTTATCCACTAGAATTTCAAGATTTTGCAAAGGAGCATTTTTGGGGGATTGTTGTTTTTTGGCTTTTTTAGATTGAGTTGTTTTATCTATGGAAGAGTAAAATTCAAAACTAAAGGAATAGTTTCTTCGAGGGACTTTCAGTTCGGTTAAAAGATTTTGGATTGTTTCAGCTCTTTTTTCAGAAATAGCCTTTGCTTGATCTTCGGGGGTCACTAAAACTTTTGTTTTCTTTTTTCCCTTAACAATAGTGTGAGTTGTTTTTTTAAATAAGCTTTGATTAGTTCGAATGACAATTATAAAAGATAATTTTGGATTGTTTTTCGAAAGAGTAGCTAAAAAATTCAATGCATTTTTCCCATCGTTGGTCAAATCGTATGAAGATTCTTCGAAGGCAACCGCTTTTCGAATTGAAACACCCGGTTCAAGTGGCACTAGAAAAAGATTCGCTTCTTTTTCGTAATAGCTTTGTTGCGATTGTATCTCGAGAGCAACAGGGTCAATACACAGCCAATTTTCAGCGAAAACAACATAATTACCAAATTTATTTAAAGGAATATGAAAGGAACCATCATTGCTGGACTTTACTGGAATCTTTTTCCCGTTTTCGTCGATTAAAAAGAATTTAATCTCCAATGGACTCCGAGTTTGGTAATTATATATTTTACCTTTCAATAAAACAGTAGAATTTATACCACCACCTTGCCCAAGCAAGGTAAGTGGTATAAGAATAAACAAAAATAATACTCTAAACTTCATTGTAAATTAGTAAAAAAGAAAAAACCCGAATTGGGGAATAGAAACTAACGATTTTTCTTTTTATGTCTATTCTTGCGAAGTCTTTTTTTTCGCTTATGGGTATTCATTTTATGGCGTTTTCTCTTTCTACCACACGGCATAATTACCTCTGCAATTAGTTATTTATCATTTTGATTGTTTAAATTATCGTTTACTTTCTTCAAGAATTCAGGTGATGGCTTGAAAACGGGAACAACTCTTTTTTCCAGAGGAACTTCTTCGCCAGTTTTGGGATTTCTGGCAATTCTTGGCTTCCGCTCTTTCGATTTGAAAACACCAAAACCACGAAGTTCAATTCTTTTACCACTGGAAATTGCATCCATTATTGTTGTAAAAACTCCTTCGACTACGGCTTTCGTTTCGATTTTTGTTAATCCTGTTCGCTTTGCAATTTCATCAACAATATCCGCTTTTGTTACATTAATTCCCATAGTAACTCAAATATTTGTTATTAAACATTTTAGAAAAGCAAAATTAAAAAACTTGAACTAAATAAAAAAATCAAATTTATTAAATGTTCTTCGAAACTGATAAAATTATAATACTTACAAAGGTTTCGAGATTCTCAATTAAAATTCAATCTCATTATAAAAACAATTTAATATATGCAGTAGATTTTTAAAAAACCAAAATCTTATTTCTTTTCCAAAACCAATTCATCTATTATTTTGCCACGCAAATCATATACCGTTAGCTTTATTGAATCGGCGGTAACATCCATAATCCCGTAGTGATAGTCCTTAACCGATTTTTGCACAAATTCGGAGCTTTTCGGTTCATACAATGGAGCGCCTCCTCCAGCGAAAACTATATGATAAATTCCATTTACAAAACTTCTTTGATAGAAATGGTTATGACCGTTCAAAACTAAATCGACGTGATATTTTTCTAAAATTTTCGATGTTAGTTCTTGCATATTTTTGTTACCATTGTGTCCGCCCCAAGAATAAGCAGGAATATGAAATACAACAATTTTCCATTTTTTATTTGTATTTTCTAAATCTCTTTCGGCGAAATTCCATTGCGGAGAATTTGGTTTAACATCTGTTTCTGTATTCAAAATCAAAAAGTGTGCATCTCCATAGTCAAAAGAATAGTAATATTCATCATTTGATGAGGAAAACGGTGCCTGAAGAAATACTTTAGTTAATCCAGTTTTAGCTTCATGATTTCCTAATGAATTGAAGAAAGGTACACTGGAAATCAAGTCCTGTTCCTCTGGAGTGAAAAACTCTTTCTTCCATTCGAAATATTTCCCCGAATAGCACAGGTCGCCAGTATAAATTGAAAAGTTGGGTTTATGTTGAGCAATTTTTTTTGATTTTTTTGAATGAATTTCAGGATTGGAACGATTATCCCCTGTTATTGCTACTCGAAAAGAATTTCCAGCCGGAACTGCTGTTCTGAATTCAAAGATCAAAGAAGTATCGCCAGAATGAATAGCACGATATTTGTAAGTTTTGTTTGGCAAAAGGTTTGTCAGTTCAATTCTATGTACAAAGGTTTTCGAGCGTCTGTCTTCGGCTATCCGAATAAACTTTGTCGAAGACAAATTTTCTAAATCTTGCTCGCCAAATTGAACAAAGACAGGCTCGCGAGTATCTGTTTCAGCCATTACAATGATTGAATTCTCCGTAACAGCTTGAAGATATGGTTTCATTAATAATTTGGCTCGAAGAGGAATAAAAGAAATAGTAAAAGCATGAAGGATTAGTATAAAAATTGCAACTTTCTTCATAGTTTTGCTTTTGGAAAAAAAAGTATAATCGAAATTGATGTTCATATATTTTTGGAGTCGAAATGAAAAAAATTATTGTTGGAATGCTAATTCTTTCGTTTTTCCTTTCCTTCTGCACAAATCAGAAAAAAGAGATGAATCCAACAACCGATATCAGTAAAATTAGAAAGAGGATTAAAGAATTTGCACCAATTGAAATTAAACCAGATTTAAGCAATCTGACAGAAAGTGAAAAAAAAGTTGTCCAATTATTAATCGAAGCTGGAAAAATCGCAGATGAAATTTTTTGGAAACAAACTTCTCCCGATGCTATATCTTTCCGCGACTCTCTAATGAAGCTAAACACACCAGAAGCAAAAGACATTTTAACCTTGGTGAATATTTTTTACGGACCATACGATTTAATCGAAAATGGAAAACGATTCGTTGGCAAAGGTTTCGATAAAAAACCTGAAGGTGCAAATTTCTATCCAATTGATTTAACTAAAGAAGAATTCGAGAAGTATATCCAACAACATCCAGAACAAAAGGAAGAACTTGAAAGCCAATACACTATCGTTGTACGCGATGGAAATAAGCTTAAAGCAATACCATATCATCAAGCATATCCCGAAACGGAAAAATTAGCGAATTTACTTGAAGAGGCAGCACGTTATTGCCAAAATGAAAGTTTCAAAAAGTATTTACTTTTGCGAGCAAGAGCAATTCGCACAGACGACTACTTTGAAAGCGATTTAGCTTGGATGGACATTAAAGATTCCAAAATCGATGTTGTAATCGGTCCAATTGAGAACTACGAAGACGAGCTATTTAATTACAAAACTGCTTACGAAGCAATTGTTATGATAAAGGACGAGGAAGGAACTCGCGAGCTTCAAATGTTTCAAAATAACTTGGATTATTTTGAGCAGAATTTACCATACGACAAAAAATACATTCGAAAAACTGCTGGAAGTGGAAACATTTTGCAAATTATGAATGTTGCTTATTTCGGTGGAGATTGCCAAGCAGGAACTAAAACTATTGCTAATTCTTTACCGAACGACCCACGTGTCCACGAAATAAAAGGTGGGAAAAAGTCAATGTTTAAAAACATTATGGAAGCAAAGTTCGACAAAATCCTTGTCCCAATTGCAGAAAAGATTCTTGAACCTAACTTAATGAAATTAGTTGATAAAAAAGCCTTTACAAGTTTTGTTACTCTCCACGAAGTATCCCATACTTTGGGAAGAGGGTTTGTTTATGGAAACGACTCATTACCTGTTCGCAAAGCATTGAAGGAACGATATTCAGCCATCGAAGAATGCAAAGCCGATGTTTTAGGGATTTATAACTTTAAACATTTGTTTAAAAAAGGGTTGGTGGATTCTCTGCAGATTGAAAAAGCAAAAGTGACATATATTGCTGGTTTGTTCCGCTCCATCCGTTTCGGAGCCAGTGAAGCCCACGGAAAGGCAAACTTAATTCAATTGAATTTCCTTGAAGAAAATGGAATTATTAAATACGAAAAAAATAAGATAAAAATCGATACCGAAAGATTCTTCGACGTAATTCAGAATTTAGCCAATATGATTTTAACAATACAAGCAGAAGGAAATTATTCGAAAGCAGGCGAAGTATTAGAAAAATATGGAAAAATGAAACCCGAAACACAAACAATTCTTTCCAATTTGAAAGACATCCCAAGAGATTTAAATATTTATTGGCTAAGCCCTTAAAACACCGATTTGCTGAAAATGGTTATTGGTAATTGGTTTTAACTTATTTAAAACTTTCAAATTAATGAGAAAAAAAATTAACTGAAATTTTTATCGTTTATTGAAATTCATGATTTAGGGAAAACAAATGGTTCGAGTTGAAGTACAATATTTTCGTGGGTGTCCAAATTCCGATGAAATGATTCGTCGAGTTAAGGAAGCAATTAAAGATTTACAAGATATAGAATATCAAGAAGTACTTATCGAAACACCCGAACTTGCAAAGCAATATGGTTTTCGTGGTTCGCCAACTTTGTTAATAAATGGCAAAGATTACGAAGAAATGCCAATTCCACCTATTCCGTCTCTTTCTTGCCGAGTTTATTTGAAAGGATTACCTACGATAGAACAAATCAGGGACAAAATAAAACAGTTTTTGGATAACTAATGAAAAAATTAGCTGTCTTTTCCTTATTGGTTCTACTTGCATTTGCTTGCAAAAACCAACAAAAAAGACAACAAGCTGAAATTATTTTTACAAGTACTTACCCTTTAAAATTAATTGTTCAGGAGATTGCCGGAAAGAGTATCACTGTTGAATGTCTAATATCACCGGGAATTTCTCCACATCTTTTCGAGCCCAAAGTTTCCGATATTCAAAAATTGGAACAAGCCAAAATTTTTTTCTACACTTCAGATTTACTTGAAAACTGGATTACCCAAAACATCCAAAATAAGGTAGCTTTAATTGATCTGTTGCCAAAAGATAAGCTCCTTTATTTTGCTGATAACAAAACAATTGATCCACATTTCTGGACAGACCCTTTCTTGGTAAGTTCCATTGTTGATACTTTAGCTAAAATAATTGTAAATAATTATCCAAACCAAAAGGAAAATATCATACAGTATGCTTCGAATTTCAAGAATAATCTACTTGAACTGGATAAACTTGTTGATAGTATCTTAACACCAGTCAAAGGACAATATGTTATTCTCTTCCATGCTTCTTTCAATTACTTCATTAAAAGGTATGGTTTGCTCTATGGTGGAAGTATAGAAGAAATTCCGGGGAGTGAACCAACACCGACACATATTAATACTATAATCCAAAAAATTCGTGAAACCAAAACTAAATCAATATTCACCGAGCCGCAATTGAATGAACATTCCGCTAAAGTAATTGCAGAAATGGCTGGAACGAAACTATTTGAACTTGACCCAATTGGTTCACAACAAATCCATTCCTATTCGGAATTAATAATTAACAACGCTAAAACATTACTTAAAGCATTAAAATGAACAATTTTGCGATTGAACTAGAATCTGTATCGGTATTTTTTGGAAAATACTGTGTTATCCGAGATATTAACCTATCGATTAATGAAGCAGAATTTGTTACAATAATTGGGCCAAACGGTGGCGGAAAAACTACCTTACTCAAAACAATTCTTGGGCTTATCGAACCAACAAATGGAGAAGTAAAAGTTTTTTCGAAAAAACCCAACGAAATTAATTATTTTGAAATTGGATATGTTCCACAAATTAAAACACTCGATAGAACATTCCCAGCCAGGGTAATCGATTTGGTTGCAACTGGATTGACCGGAAGTTGGAATTTCAGAATTAATAAAGAAGCAAAGAAAAAGATTCACGAAGTTCTTGAAAAAACTGGAATAGAGAACATTGCAAATCGACCATTAAAGAAGCTTTCTGGTGGTGAACTACAAAGAGTTTATCTTTCGCGAAGTATAATTAGAAATCCAAAACTACTAATTTTGGACGAACCAGCAACTGGAATCGACACTATTGCTGAAGTTGATTTTAGCAAAATCATTGAGGAACTACAAAAAAACTTTCGGACAACAATACTTATGGTAACACACGATTGGGAATACGCATTCCACCATTCAGATAGGGTTGCTCTTTTGAATAAAAAACTAATTTGCTTCGACACCCCCAAAAATGTTTTTAAAGAAGAAAACTTAAAACAAACATTTGGACATATTGGGCATGAACATAAAATGCAGTTTACAATAGGTAAAAATGATTGAAATATTTTCGCATAGTTTCACAATCAAAGCAATACTTGCAGGGATAATTGTTGGATTTTTGGGTGGCTTCTATGGCAACTTCGTTGTCCAAAGAAAAATGAGTTTTCTTGGCGATGGACTTGCCCACGTAACCTTTGGAGGGGTTGCGCTTGGATTATTGCTTGAATTTGAACCTTTTTCTATTGCAATTCCATTTACAATCATCGTAGCAATCGCATTAACTTATTTGAAAGAAAAAACCAGTTTGGAAATAGATACTGCAATTGGGATTTTCTTTGCTGTAAGTGTGGCATTAGGTGTTTTGTTTATTAAATTAAACAAACATTACATTTCAGATGCATTTTCTTTCCTTTTTGGTTCTATCTTGCTTGTTTCGAAACTCGATTTATTCATCTCTTATGCTTTTGGTTTCGTAACAGTTACTTTTGCTCTACTCTTTTGGAGAAGATGGACATATGCAACATTCGACTCCGAACTTGCTATGGTCGACAGAATAAATGTTCGACTCGACGATTACATCCTTTCCGTTGTTATTGCTTTAGCAATAGTAATTTCTGTTAAACTTGTTGGAATATTTTTGGTTGCTTCGTTCCTTGTAATTCCATCGGCAACTGCAAAACTTATTTCATCAACTTTTTCGCAAATGACAATTTTAAGTATAATCTTGGGTATCGTTAGTTCAATTTTGGGAATAATCATTTCGATTTATTTAGACATTCCAACAGGTTCTACAATTATCCTTATACAATCGGTAATATTTCTATTTGCAGCAATATTTGCAAGATTAATAACTTCCAACAGATAAAATTTTCTATTAGTATTCTGGGATATAACCCATATTTCTAATCCAAGTTCGAACTTTTTCGGTCAACCTATCTTCCTTTCCATAAAGGTGAAGGAATTCGTTGAAATCTGCAACGGCATAGGAAAAAAGATTATCGCTACGATAAGCAATTGCTCTGTTCAGATAGGGAATAGGATTAGCCGGGTCTATTTCAATAGCAATTGTAAAATCTTCTAGTGCTTTCCGAAGGTTTTTCATTTTAATATAAATGTTCCCACGGGCAATGTATGCATTGACGAATTTAGGATTTAACGAAATTGCTTTCGAAAAATCGCGAAGTGCATCTCGCCATTGCTCAAGAGAATAATATGCATTACCTCTTCCGTAATATGCAAAAACATAATTTGGGTCGATTGTCAAGGCTTTATCGTAGTCAACAATTGCCTCAACATAGTTTTTAAGTTGAAGATTGGCATTGCCTCGATTAAAATAAATAGAAGCATTACCAGGATTTAATTCAATTGCTTTATCGAAATATTCGATTGCTTTCTCAAATTGCCGCATTCCTACATATGCAATTCCAATGTTGTTGTATGCATCTACGAAATCTTTTTTTATTGCGATCACTTTCTCGAAATCTTCAATCGATAGTTCATATTGGCGGAGTTGGTTCAAACAATATCCACGATAATTATATGCTAAATAATTTTTGTCATCGATAGAAATTGCAAGGGTAAAATCTGCAATAGCTTCTTTATATTGCTTAAGATGAATATTGACAACCCCCCGAGAAATAAAAACTTTGGGTTCTGTAGGGTCTAATTCAATTGCTCGGTCGTAGTCCGATAATGCGTCTTCCAACTTTTGAAGATGGAAATAGCAATTCCCTCGATACATATACGCTGGCGCATAAGTCGCATCCAGTTCTATAGATTTGGTGAAATCCTCTACTGCTTCGGCAAATTTACGGACCAAATACAAGCAATACCCACGACGGAAGTATGCAAGTGCAAAATTTGTATTTAGTTGTATTGCTATTGTAAATTCTTTCAGTGCATCCTTAATATTTCGAAGTTCTAAGTAACACATCCCTTTTTTGTAATAGGCAAAAGAGAAGTTTGGGTCAAGTGTTGTGGTTCCAATGTAATATTTGATAGCTTCTTCCCACCTTTTCAGCATCGAAAGTGAATTACCAGCTTTGAAATAAGCAAAAGGAGAATGAGCATTTTCCTGAATAGCATTCTTATAATACTGAAAGGCTTTTTCGTAATCGCCATTATTGAAAGCCTCGTCTCCAAATTCAATCCATTCTTCTGCTGTTCTTTTTATTAACGAAGATTTTTGTTCCATAATCAAACAAAATAATCTCTTACAGAGTTCGTTAAATTTTCTTCTAAAAAACTAAAAAACAAATTTAACAAAATAAAAAATATGCTAAAATTTTTTCGATTATCATTACTTACAGACGATTTATTCAAAAAATTTGTCGAAAAGGAACTAAACTTAAATGACCAGCTTGCAGCAATCCGTTCGATTCTTGCAAGCGAAAGGACATTTCTTGCCTACCAGCGAACGGCTCTTGCAACTTTGGCCGCTGGGCTAACCCTTGTTCAATTTTTTCAGAATTTCATCTTCCAATTAATTGGCTGGCTTTTGGTACCAGTTGCAGTAATAACAGTATCCATTGGCTTTGTGCGATATCGTAAAACTCGCCGATACATATTCAAACTGGAAAAGGACTTCGTTAAAGAGCATAGAGAAAATCACCATTCCTGAATTATTCAAGACTTTCCTCTGGAATCTTTGGGGTAACAAAAACAACTTGTTCACGCTCGAGCAGAACTGTTCCAGGGGCTGCACCTTTGGTTTTTCGAACATATTTCTTTTGAGTATATGAAACTGGAACGAATTTGGAATTTCTGGCTTTGGAATAATAAGCTGCTATTTGCCCACACTTCTCTATTAATTCCTTGCTGGGATTTTTTCCCTTCAAATATTTCAAAACGCAGTGGCTTCCTCCAACGCCTCGAGCATGGAACCAAAAATCATTCGGCTTTGCAAAACCAAATGTCAATTCGTCGTTGTTTTCTGCATTTTTTCCAACATAAAGAACTGCATCTTCCGACAAGACAAATTTCCGAAAGCGACTTTCAAATGCACCGCCCTGCTTTTCAATTTCCATTTCTTTGATTAACTCTTTGTATTTCATCTTAAATTCCTTTAGTTCATCGAAGTTTTTAACATTTTGTAAATCCACGAATGCAGTATCAACCTCTTCAATTTTGTTTAAAATATTATCTTTTTGTAAGTCGAAAAATTCCAGCCTTCCTCGCAATTTTTTACTCTTTTCATAATAGATGGTTGCATTTTCTGCTAAATTGAGTTCAGGTTTCAAAGGAATAATAATTGGTTTACCATCGAAGTCGGTCAAAGCAATTTCATTTTTCCCTTTAACTTTTAAATCAGGTTGCGAAAGTAATAAATCTCCATAATTTCTATATAATTCTGCTCTTTTTCTAATTTCTTCGTTGAAAATAGTTTCATCAATTTTTGCTTTGTAGAATTTTCTTTTATTTTCAAAAAATACTTTTAATTTCTTTGCTTCATCGAAAAATTCCTTTAACTTTAAAGAATTGATAAACCTATAAAATACTGCATCGGAAATAGAATCAAAAGTTTTTTGTAGTTCCATATTTGGCAAAGGAATCAGTGAAAGTAAATATTGCCCTGAAGTTGAATATACATAGTATTCATTTGATGAAAGCAGTTTCTGAATAAAATTTTCAACAAATAATTCAAATTCTTCAAAAAAAACCTTCTCGAGTTCAGATAACATTTTGTTGCCATCCAAATTAAGTTCTTTAAGTATTAGTTCTGTGTATATCTTGCCAAGATATTTTTGTTTAGAAAGGTAATCGAAAATCCGCGAAAAATTCATCTTTTCAACCAAAGGTAAAATTTCATTTATTGACTTGCCCGAATATTTTTTGGAAATTAGAAAACTTTGAACAATGGAACCATTTGGGGAAACCAAGAAAGCATTGTTCCTACTTCCCCCAAAAAGGGAAAAATAGAGTTCACTTCGATTAAGTTTCAATTTAATAATTCTGTTCCCATCAATAATCTCAATCCCCAAGATCCTATCGCCAACAATATCAGGAAAAATATCAGTGGAATTTGAACGTTTTCGTTCAAAATTTTTTCTAAGAAATATTGTTTCGAAATTTGCTAAACAAGAAAATTGCAAGGTTTTGAAAGTATTCTTTCCATCATAAATTTGAATATAAAGAATATCTTTGGATTGGGTAAAAGAATCGACAATCACAAATCCTTTGATGTTTTGAATCTCATTTACAATATGAACCAAAGTATAAAAATTCTTTATCATAGTAAAGTTCTAATTTCTAACAAAGCTCTAATTTTAAATCAAAAGTAACAAATAAATAAAGCAAATATTTCGAAAAACAAAAACATTAATGATTACAGAGAATTAAAAATTCAAATAAAATACCTTTTATTTTGCAAAAAAATTAAATTATAACTAATTTTGAATTTTTATATTTAGCAAAATATTACATTAATAGAATTTTATGGTGAATTATGAATGAGGGAAAAATTGTACAGGTTATTGGACCAGTAGTTGATGTTGAATTCAGCGATGGTCAAATACCATCTGTATTGAATTCATTGGAAATTCCACGCAAACATCCCGAAACTGGTGAAGACGACATTCTTGTGTGTGAAGTTCAACAGGATTTAGGTGAAAATCGAGTGCGTTCAGTTGCACTCGATACCACCGATGGACTTGTTCGTGGTATGAAAGTTTACGATACAGGTGGACCAATTACTGTTCCAGTTGGACCGGAAACTCTTGGAAGAATGTTCAACCTACTTGGTCGACCTATTGATGGGAAGCCTCCAGTGGAAGCGAAAATGCGGCTTCCAATTCATAGACCAGCACCACAGTTTTCTTCGTTATCCACAAAAAAAGAAATGTTCGAAACAGGAATTAAGGTTATCGACTTGATTGAACCCTTTACAAAAGGGGGAAAAACAGGACTTTTTGGTGGTGCTGGCGTAGGTAAGACTGTTATTATTCAAGAGTTAATACATAATATTGCTGTTCATCACGGTGGTTATTCAGTATTTGCTGGCGTTGGCGAGCGAACACGTGAAGGAAACGACTTGTATTTGGAGATGAATCACTCAGGTGTTATTAATAAAGCGGTTCTTGTTTTCGGTCAGATGAATGAACCACCCGGTGCGCGCTCCCGAGTTGGTTTAAGCGCCTTAACAATGGCAGAATATTTCCGTGATTTCGAAGGGCGTGACGTTCTTCTGTTTATCGATAACATATTCCGATTTATCCAAGCTGGTTCGGAAGTTTCGGCTCTTCTGGGGCGAATGCCATCGGCGGTTGGTTACCAACCAACTTTAGCAACCGAACTTGGTATACTTGAAGAGCGAATTGCCTCGACAGACAAAGGTTCAATTACATCAGTCCAAGCAGTATACGTTCCAGCCGACGACTTGACTGACCCTGCTCCAGCCAACACATTTACTCACCTTGACGCTAAAACAGTTCTCTCTCGTCAAATTGCAGAGTTGGGTATCTATCCGGCAGTCGACCCACTCGATTCAACTTCAAGAATTATGGACCCATTGATTATTGGTGAAGAACACTATAACGTTGCAATGGAAGTTCGACGAGTTTTGCAAACATACAAGGACTTGCAAGATATCATCAATATCCTTGGTATGGATGAATTAAGTGAAGAAGATAAATTAATCGTTTACCGAGCCCGAAAGATACAAAAATTCTTCAGCCAGCCATTCTTCGTTGCTGAGCAATTTACTGGATACGAGGGTCGTTATGTTACTATAAACGACACAATTGCAGGATTTAAGGCAATTCTCGAAGGAGAATGTGACCATATCCCTGAACCATTATTCAGCTACGCTGGTCCAATCGATGAGGTATTCGATAGAGCAAAAAAGCAGGGAATTTAATTTCGGGTTGAATTATGGAAAAACTGCTGGAATTAGAAATAGTAACACCTCAGAAACCTTTGTATAAAGGCAAAATTTCTTCGGTAACTGTTCCAGGTGAACTTTCACCTTTTCAGATTTTGTCCAACCATGCCCCAATTGTTTCGACCTTGACACCTGGGGTGGTTTCGGCAACGGACCAAAATGGAAATAAATTACATTTTGCTACTGGAACTGGTTTTGTAATGGTTCAGGAAAACAAAGTCTGGGTCTGTGTCGAAAAAGCTTTTACCCGAGAAGACATCGATAAAGCAAAAGCAGAAAAATTATATTTTGAATTAAAAGATAAACTTCTGCATACAAAATCCGAAAAAGAGAAAAAAGAAATATCGACGCAAATCGCAGAATTGAAGGCACAATTGGATATATCTGTTTAATTTTAAGATTGCAATGATAACTGAACCATTTCACAATAAATTAGAAGAGCTTAGTAAACGCTACAAAGAACTTTGGAGGTACCTTTGACGTTTCTTCGAAAGAGCAACAAATAACTGAATTAACAGAGCAAACTAACTCGCCTAGATTTTGGGAGGACCCTGCCACAGCCCAAAAGGTAATGCAAAACATTGCAAATCTAAAAGAAATTGTTGATGAATGGAAAAGTTTGGATAAAGAAATTCAAGACGCCATTGAACTACTTAACTTAATCGAAGAAAATGAAGATGAAAGTTTACTTCCCGAAATTCAAAACGAAATAGGAAATATAGAGAAAAAAATTTCTGAACTTGAATTACAAAAACTCCTTTCTGGGAAAGATGACCACCGCGACGCTTTGTTGACAATCCATCCTGGTGCAGGGGGCACAGAGGCACAAGATTGGGCAGAAATGTTGTTAAGAATGTACATACGTTGGGCTGAACGCCACGGCTACGAAATCAACCTGGTCGACAGATTGGAAGGCGATGGCGCAGGAATAAAATCTGCAACGATTGAAATCAAGGGGAAATATGCCTATGGCTACCTAAAATCCGAGAATGGGGTTCACCGCTTAGTTCGAATTTCACCTTTCGACGCAAATGCGCGAAGACATACATCCTTTGCTTCTGTGTTTGTTTACCCTATTGTCGAAGACGATGTTCAAATCGAAATCGACCCCGAGGACATCGAAATAGAAACCTTTCGCTCTGGAGGTAAAGGCGGCCAAAATGTAAACAAAGTTGAAACGGCAGTCCGACTGCGACATAAACCTACTGGAATTGTAGTGTCGTGCCAGCAGGAACGTTCACAATTCCAAAATCGCGAACGAGCAATGAAAATGCTGAAAGCAAAACTTTATCAAATGAAATTAGAAGAAGAAGAGAAAGCGCGAGCCGAAATCGAAAGCAAAAAGAAAAAAATAGAATGGGGAAGCCAAATTCGTTCGTACATTTTCCAACCTTATACACTTGTAAATGACCATCGAACCGAAGTAAAAAAAGGCGACATTCAAGCAGTTATGGATGGCGATATCGACGATTTTATTAAAGCATATCTTTTGTTGAATCAGGAAAGCAATTAAGTGATTATTTTTTAAAATAAACAAGCTATTTAAAAATCATAATGCAAATTGAAATAAAAAAGTTGGTATATACATCTCGAAAAGGCTTTTGTTTAAGAATTGATGACAACGGGGATCTGATTGTCTTTGCTCCACGTAATGCAACCGAAAGAGATATTTATCAAATCGTACAAAATAAATCTCAATGGATAATTAAAACACGTGAGCGAATTCTTCAAAACCAAAAAAAAATCAAGACAATCAATTTCGAGCAAGGTGACGAACTTCTTTTTCTTGGTAAAGCCTATACGGTTGTTTTTACAACAAACAATAATGAAGTTTATTTAGATGAAGTTAACCAAAGAATTGTTGTTCCTTTTGCTGAAAAATCGACTATTAGGAATAAAATTCTGAGATTTTACCGAAAAATGGCAGAAAACATTTTCCGCAAATTATTGGACAAGTGGGCAGAACGTATGAATGTTCGTTATTCTTTGCTTAGAATTAAAGACTCTAAAACCATCTGGGGTTCTTGTGGTAAAAATGGAAGTATTAACCTGAACTGGCGGTTAATACTATTGCCCGAAGATTTAATAGAACATATTATCATTCATGAACTTGCTCATATTGCTTATCGGAACCATTCGAAACAGTTTTATAATTTTGTTTCTTTATTTTCCAAAAATTACAAAGAAAAAGACCGCTGGCTTCGGGAAAATTCATACATTCTACAACTTTTTCGATAAACTAAAATAATTTCCTACGAAAGTGGCAGTAGGGAACTTTTCCTGTTTTAGTATAATAGTCCTGATGGTATTCTTCAGCCTTCCAGAAACTTTGGAAGGGTACAATTTCTGTTACTACATTTATTCCTTTAGACTTAAGGATTCGAACAAGATTTTCAGCAATTTTTTTCTGATTTTCATCTGTGTAAAAAATTGCTGAACGATATTGAGTGCCAATATCAGGGCCCTGTCGGTTTAACTGGGTTGGGTCATGTATCTCGAAAAAAAAACGAGCAAGTTCCTCGAAAGAGATTATTTGGGGGTCGAATACAACTTCAACAGTTTCGGCATGGCCAGTGGTATCGGAACAAACTTCCTCGTAAGTTGGATTTTGGGATTTCCCGCCAGAATACCCAACGGTTGTTTTAACCACTCCATTAAGTTCCTTAAGAAGATGTTCTACTCCCCAAAAACATCCCCCAGCGAAATATGCTTTAGAATAACGATTTTCCATAGAACCACCACAACTTATTAGGATAATCAAAAAAATAAGCAATTTATTCATTGTATTTCTAAATTTAGCTTTACAAAAACAAAAAGTTTTATCGAAAATTTAACAAAACAAAGTTGATAATAACTATTAAATCGAAATATCCAAAATAATATTATATAAAATCAACTTCAATCAAACTATTCAAATAAATTTTCTATTTTTGTAGTTTTAAAAGAATTTAACAATGAAAGTTGCAATACTCGGTCTTGGTTATGTAGGTTTGCCTTTAGCACTTGCAATAAAAAAGAAAACTAATCACGAAGTTGTTGGTTACGACCCCAAGAAGGAAAAAGTCGAAAAGATTGAGAAAGGAATTTGCCCCATTGACGATTGTCAGGCAGAAAAAGATTTAAAGGAATACAGAATTCCTGTTTCCGTAGATGAAAAGATTATCGAAGGTTCAAATATTTACTTTGTTTGTGTTCCAACTCCAGTCCTCGACGATTACACCCCTGATTTAAGGCCCTTAACAAAAGCAATTGGAACAATCGCCAATTACCTTAAACCATCGCAATACATTGTTATTGAATCGACAATAAATCCCGGCGTTTGCGATGAGATTGTAATCCCAATGCTCGAACAATTAACAAAATTGAAAGTAAACAAGGATTTCTTCGTAGCCCACTGCCCTGAAAGAATTAATCCAGGGGATCCTAAATGGAATGTTTACAATATTCCAAGAAATGTTGGTGCATCCACTCCCGAAGCAACACGCTTTATTGCTGATTTCTATCGTCAATTCCTTGAAGCAGAAGTCCATGAAATGCCTGATATCAAAACAACAGAAGCGACTAAGATAATTGAAAACACTTTCCGAGACATAAACATTGCTTTTGTAAATGAATTGGCAAAAAGTTTCGAAATTTTGGGAATCGACATTCTAAAGGTAATTGAGGGTGCATCGAACAAGCCATTTGCTTTTCTACCACACTATCCCGGATGTGGTGTCGGGGGGCATTGTATTCCAGTTGATCCATATTACCTTATCACCCGTGCTTCTAAAAGTGGTTTCGACCATAAATTTTTGAAATTGGCTCGTGAAATAAATAATTCAATGCCTGCCTACACTGTGAACCATCTTATAAATGCCCTAAATAAATACGAAAAACCTGTTAAAAACACTCGTATTGCCTTACTTGGGCTTTCTTACAAAGCAAACCTCGGAGATTTACGAGAAAGCCCAGCCTTGAAGATGAAACAATTGCTCGAGGATAAAGAAGCAAATCTAGTTTGCTACGACCCATACCTGCCTGAGCTTTCAAACGCAAGCTCGCTTGAAGAAGCTTTGACTGGTACATTTGCAATTATTTTGGCAACAGCACATAAGGAATTTTCCATTTTATCTGGTGTTCATCTTTCAAAATTTGGGATTAAAATTGTAATAGATGGAAGAAATTACCTTAACAAAGAAGATATTATTAATCACGGAATTTATTATAAAGGAATTGGCAGATGACTATTCAATTTATTGATTTACAAAGGCAATACCAAAAAATTGAAGCAAAACTAAATGAAAGATTATCGAAAGTATTAAAAAGTTGCAAATTTATCCTTGGACAAGAAATTATTGAACTGGAAAAAAAATTAGCCGAATTTGTTGGTAGAAAATATTGTGTGACTTGTTCATCTGGGACCGATGCTTTGTTAATGCCCCTTATGGCTTGGGGTATTGGTCCTGGCGACGCCGTTTTTACAACACCATTTACTTTTATTGCTACTTCCGAAGTTATTCGATTAGTAGGAGCAACACCTGTTTTTGTTGATGTTGATGAAAAAACTTTTAATATTGACCCAAAACAATTAGAACAAATAATTGACCAAGTTGAAAAAGAAGGTAAACTTCAACCAAAAGCAATCATTCCAGTTGACCTTTTTGGATTACCAGTTGATTATGATTCTATTTTGGAAATTGCCAAGAAACACGACCTTCTTGTTCTCGAAGATGCAGCACAAGGCTTCGGGGGAAGTTACAATGGACGCTACGCTTGTTCTTGGGGGAATGCTTCCGCAACTTCCTTCTTCCCCGCAAAACCACTTGGGTGCTACGGCGACGGAGGAGCTGTTTTTACCGACGATCCTGAACTTTACGAACTACTCATTTCCATTCGTGTTCATGGACAAGGAGAGAACAAATACGAAAATGTCCGTAATGGAATCAATGGAAGACTTGATACATTACAAGCAGCAGTTCTGATTGAAAAGCTCGAAATCTTCCTAGATGAGTTAAACTTAAGAAATGAAATTGCAGAAAAATATTGCAAAATTCTTCATGGCAAAGTCACTACTCCATTCATTCCCGATGGATACAAATCCTCTTGGGCACAATTCTCTATTTTAGCTAAAAATGAATTGGAACGACAAAAAATAATTGACAAGCTTTCCAAAAAAGGAATTCCAACTGCTATTTACTATCCTAAGCCATTACATTTGCAAAAAGTAAATATCGACCTTGGATACAAGGAAGGAAACTTTCCCGTTGCAGAGGCAATTTCCAAAAGAATTTTCTCAATACCTATGCATCCATACCTTACTGATTCAGAAATCGAACTTATTGCAACAACAATATTAGAAGCCTTAAAATAACCATTAGCAAATTGTGGATAATTCGACAAATAATAAAGAAGAGTTAATACGAGGATTAGGTTTAATAACAACTGTTGCAATTGTAGTTGGTGCTGTAATAGGTTCAGGAATCTTTAAAAAACCCACTGTAATGGCACAATCGCTTGGCTCCCCCGAGTTAATCTTGGTCGTTTGGGTAATAGCTGGAATAATTACATTAATTGGTGCATTGACCAACGCCGAAATAGCAAGTTTTATTTCCGAAACTGGTGGGCAATATAAATTTTTCGAAGCAATGTACGGAAATTTTTTTGCTTGGCTCTATGGTTGGTCGATGTTTATTGTTGTCCAATGTGGCTCCATTGCTTCCATCTCTTACATTTTTTCCGACTATTTTCAATATTTTATTAAGCTTCCCCACTTTTCCCAAGAAATTGAACGAAGCTTTTACATTGCATTTCCATTCATCGGTAATATTTATCCACTTGCTGATTTCGGAACAAAATTGTTGACAATTTTATTAATTTTTTTTCTAACATTCATTAACATTAGGGGAGTTGTGCTCGGAGGAAACGTTTCTGCAATTTTTACTTTTATGAAAGTAGCGACAATCCTCTTTCTAGTTCTCATCGCCTTTGCTTTTACTAATGGAAGCATTGAAAATTTCACCAAAGATAGTGCTGATTTTATTTCTGGAAAAATAAACATATTTTCTGGAATAATGGTATCGCTTTCTGCTGCATTTTGGGCTTTCGATGGTTGGAATAACATTACATATATAGCTGGGGAAGTCAAAAATCCGCGAAAGAATATCCCAATTGGCTTGTCGATTGGAACACTGATTGTTTTAATAATTTATTTAAACATAAATCTTGCTTACATCTACGTTCTACCCATTGACAAAATTGCAAAATCACAATTAGTTGCAGCCGATACCGCCAGCCAAGCACTTGGAATGTTCGGAGGAGCATTTGTTGCCTTTGCTGTAATGGTTTCAACATTTGGGACATCGAACGGAACAATTATGGTAAGTTCGCGCCTATACTACTCGATGGCTCGGGAGCAACTTTTTTTTGAGTCAATCTCAAAAATTCACAAAAAATATAAAACCCCTGCAAATTCTTTGCTCTTGCAAGCAATCTGGACAAGTATTTTAGTTATTAGTGGTACATTCGACATCCTAACCGATATGCTAATTTTTGTCAGTTGGTTTTTTTATGGGATGGGAGCTCTTGGAGTATTTATTTTAAGAAAGAAAATGCCCGATGCTCAAAGACTTTATAAAGTAATAGGTTATCCTTTTGTACCGGCGATTTTTGTCCTTTTTGCCTTTTCATTTGTAATCTTTACAATTTTTAGCGATATTCAAATGTTCAGAGAAGGCAAAACACAACTTATCAATTCAATTTTTGGCACAGCTCTTGTTTTAATTGGAATTCCTTTTTATTTTTACTTTATGAAAAAAAAGCAAAAAACGAAAAGTAAATATAACCAAACAACCAAGGAGTAAAAATGTCAGCTTTAGTTTACACAATTCATTCCAAAAATCCTGAAAGAAGAAAGCTCCAAAAAGTTTGCGAAGCATTATACGAAGGCGGCGTTATTATTTATCCAACCGACACAGGTTTTACTTTGGGTTGTGCTCTTGCAAATAAAGACGCAATTCAAAAGATTCGCCAAATTCGAAACATACCCGAAGACAAAGCTCTTACTTTCCTTTGCCGGGATTTATCGAATATTTCTGAGTTTGCCAAAGTAAGTAATTTAGCATACAAAACCATCAAAAAGCTAATACCCGGGCCATATACTTTTATCCTTCCTGCATCGAAAGAAGTACCACGCTATGCCCAAGACCCGAAAAGGAAAACAGCGGGGATTCGTGTTCCCGACCACATACTTTCCCAAGCTTTGCTCGAAGAACTTGGCTCCCCAATTATTTCAATTAGCGCAAAAATCGAAGGTTTCGAGTATACCCACCCAGAAGAGTTACTCGAAAAATTCCTTAACTTGGTGGACGTTGCTGTAAAGACCGATGAATATAATTTTGTTGGTGAATCTACTGTAATTGATATGACAACCGATGAATTTAAAATCATACGACACGGTGCAGGAATTGCAAAAGTTCTGGAATATGTGGACTTAAATGAGTAATAAATCTGACATATTGTAAGAAAACTTGACAAAATGACAAAGGCAGTCCGAAGACTGCCTTTTTGTCAGAGCACAGAAGCAAAGCACTAATTTTCGTTCAAAGAATCGTAAAGTTCTTTGAGCTTTTTCCTGAGGTGAAGCACGGCGTAGCGTTTCCTTGCAAGAAGAGTATTTATGTTAACACCTGTTTGTTCCGACATTTCGCGGAAAGAGACGCCCTGAAATTCGTTTTTAATAAATACATCACGCTGTTCAGGAGGTAATTCAGCAAGGCCTTCCTGAACTCTTTCCCAAATAGTTTGGCGAAGCAATTCCGTATCTGGGTCGGAAGTTTTGTCCGAAATGAAGCTTTCGAAAGTGTCCGATGGGTCATCCGAAGCGCTTGGTAATTGCATATCGGAAAATGTTTCGGCTCGTTTTTTGCGATATGAATCAATAATACGATTGCGTATAGCAGTAAAAACCCACGACGCAACGTTTTCAATTGGTTTTTGCATCTGCTGCGAAGCAGCAAGCACATTGGCAAAGACATCTTGTAAGATATCTTCTGCTTCTTCCTGGCTTCGCACCCTTTGCCTGATGAACCCAAGAAACTTCTTACGGTCGGTTCTAAATAACTGTTCGATTTGAGATGTAAAATCCATCTTACCTCCTTTATTTTTAATTACACCATTTTACAAGAGGGCTTTTTACAATTCCTGTCAAAATGACAGAAAGCTTCAGTTCATTTTTTCCCCATTCAGCCAAAATTTTATGCATTTTCACTTCCACAAAAAAATGAAACAGAGTATCAATTTTTCATAAACCCTCGTAAAATGGTATAATTAAAAACATTTATTCTTTTCAAATTTTTGTCACATTCCATAAGTAATAGACACATAAATTTCAAAAAAGTTTCACTAACTTATCAATTTTTTAACATAGGAATTTTTATGCCAAACTTTTTAGCATTTTCTATTGCTCTTTCATAACCTGCATCGGCATGCCTGATGATTCCAGTCATTGGGTCGAAAGTCAAAACTCGTTTCAAGCGGATTTCTGCTTCTTCGGTTCCATCGGCAACAACGACCATACCTGCGTGCAAAGCCAAACCCATTCCCACACCACCTCCATGATGGAACGAAACCCAACTTGCACCCCCAATTGCATTCAAAGCAAAATTAAAGTAAACCCAGTCGGCAATAGCATCCGAACCATCTTTCATATTTTCAGTCTCGCGATAGGGGGAAGCAACCGAGCCACAATCCAAATGATCTCGTCCTATTACAATTGGCGCAGAAACCTCGCCGGAACGAACCAATTCATTGAATAACAATCCTGCTTTTAATCTATCCCCATAACCCAACCAGCAAATTCGTGCTGGCAACGCTTGGAATCGAACATGCTTCTGGGCATTTTTTATCCATCGATGCAAGGCATTATCATTTGGGAAAATATCCATAATTGCTTCATCAGTTTTGTAAATATCCTTAGGGTCGCCGGACAAAGCCACCCATCGAAAAGGTCCTTTTCCATCGCAAAACAGAGGTCGAATATATTCAGGAACAAAACCAGGAAAAGCAAAGGCATTTTCGACCCCTCCGTATTCCTTCGCTATCCCACGAATATTATTGCCATAATCGAAAACAACTGCACCACGATTTTTAAACTCTATCATTGTTCGAACATGGGTTGCAATGGATTTATAAGCTTCCTCAAGATACTTATCAGGGTTTTCAACACGAAGTCTATCCGCTTCTTCTTTTGTATAACCCGCAGGATAATACCCATTCAAAGGATCGTGGGCAGCTGTTTGGTCGGTCACAACATCTGGAATAATGCCACGACGAAGTATTTCAGGATGAATTTCAGCAGCATTACCAACCAAGCCAACAGAGACAGCACGCTTTTCTTCTTTTGCCTTCAGAACGATAGAAAGTGCTTCGTCAAGGTTGTAAACTTTTTGTTGACAATAACCATCGTGGATGCGTTTGTCGATTCTCTTTTCGTCAATTTCAACCGTTAAAGAAGCAGCACCAGCGAAATAAGCAGCCAGAGGTTGGGCTCCACCCATTCCGCCCATACCAGCAGTAAGTAAAAATCGACCGTACAAATCGCCGCCAAAGTGCTGACGAGCTACGGCTGCAAAGGTTTCGTAAGTTCCCTGCAAAATTCCTTGGGTACCAATATAAATCCAACTTCCTGCCGTCATCTGACCAAACATAATCAATCCAAGTTTATCCAGGCGACGAAACTCTTCCCAGGTAGCCCATTTTGGAACAAGATTCGAGTTGGCAATGATAACTCGGGGAGCAAGAGTAAATGTTGGAACAATTCCAACTGGCTTTCCCGATTGAACAAGCAAAGTTTCGTCGGGTTCTAAGTTCTTCAATGCATCAAGTATTGCATCGAAACATTCCCAATTGCGTGCAGCTTTACCATAACCACCATAAACAATTAGTTGGTCTGGTTTCTCGGCGTTCTCTGGGTCTACATTATGCTGAATCATTCGATAGGCAGCTTCGATCTGCCAATTTTTACAAGTTAATTGTGTACCACGGGGTACTTTTACAGTTCTCATTTTTGTCCAAAGAAAAAACACAAAAATAAATTAAAAAATTTTAATGAATTCGGTAAGAAATGACAATATTTTTTTTCCTTAATTGAAGAATGCAAATTAATAAAAATATTTTAGAAAAAATCAATTTGCTATTATTATTGTAAATTTGTTAATTAATTGGAGGGAAAAATGAAAAATATTTGTGTGATTTTCATTGTGGTAATTTTCATTGTTCACAACCTTTATTCAAAAGATGGAGATACAGTTAGGATTAATACCATTCAATTTGGAAGCCCGAAATATGGTTGGTTCGAATTCCCAGACTCATCAAAAAAATTTCAAAAAATTTTGATGAACTATACTATTAAATGCCCTTGCGGGGAGTGGGACTATCTTGCTATGGTTTTTGTTAAACAATTTTTTGCTCCCAGCTTCCGAGTAGATAGCACAGTTTTGCCCGAATTTGCTTGTATGTTCGACACATCATGGAATTACTCTGCCAAAGTTGAAAATGGGAAATTAGTAGTAGATTCCACACCAAAAAAGCCTCGCCTTTTAGAATTTTATTCCGATAGCACCAATCCAACAATTCGAACATCTTATCGATATGTTTGGGATACCTACTACCGCTACGAATTCGACAAAAATGGTAATCCAATTGATTCATTTTTAGTCCAGCCCGACACTATTTTGTATTTAACAAAACGAAGAATTTATTTCGACGACCCAGTTGCAATTGCCGATAGGTATGAAATTATGCGATTTGTCACTCCATATGGGATTGGTTTAGATGTTGGTGATGGTTTCACATGGACAATGGACGTTACAGATTTTTGGCCATTACTTCAAGGAAAAGTATTCATTGACGCACCCAACCAGCAGGAAGCAATTCAAATCACATTTGATTTCATCGAAGGTGAACCAGAACGCGATATCATTCGATTTGAAAGAATTTATGATTTTATTGATGTTGTCTACGACAAAAATTTCGAAAAGAAAGTAGGCAAAATCCAAGTTCAAACCTCGCCTTCTACAGCAAAAATGTATAAATTAAAAGTAATTCAAACAGGTCATGGATTCGGTGGCAATGATGATAATTGCTGCGAATTTTGTAAAAAAAATGCATATGTTAAAGTTAACGATACAATTCGCTACACACGTGAAGTATGGCGAATCTGCTCCGAAAATCCTCTCTACCCGCAAGGCGGAACCTGGTTGCTCAACCGAACCAACTGGTGTCCAGGCGCCGAAGTTCAACCCTTTGATTTCGAACTTACTCCTTTCATTGGGAACTACCGCTCTTTTACTTTTGATTACGATATGGATTATTATGATAAACCATATTCATCGGGTAGCAATACAATTGGTCGTTGGATAATTACCGCTTATCTAATCGCTTACACCAACCTTAAGTTTAATTTAGATGCAGAAATTTATGATATTATTGCTCCAAGCAAAAAAGATGTTTATAAAAGAGTGAACCCAACTTCTACCCATCCAATTATAGTCATCAGAAATCGTGGTTCAGAAACTATTACAAAACTTAAACTAAAATATGGCATAGTTAATGCAAAAGAATATGTATACGAATGGTCTGGTGAAATTAAATCATTAGCTTCACAACAAATTACTCTTCCAAGTTTAGATTGTAGCGATTGGAAAAGCAATAGCAACAAATTCAAAGTTGAAATTTTGGAAGTCAATGAGAAAAATGATGAATACACATCGAATAACATTGGTTATTCCGAATTTGTACCCCCAGCTTCGTTTTATAACAATTTAATTATTAAAGTAAAAACTAACAATTTCAACGTTCTTTCCAACGACCCATTGGCTCAACCATATTCATACAAAATCCAGGATTCTAAGGATAATGTAATACTTTCAAAGATAGGTTTGCTTCCTTCTACAACTTATAGCGATACTATAAATCTTGATGATGGATGTTACGAATTTTACTTCGAAAATCAATTGGAGTGTGGGCTGGGTTTTTGGTTCTATAAACAATATTTAGGACTTAACGATGGACTATTGCAAATTTCCAGCGATAATTTGATTTTATTCCAACCTAATATTGATTTTGGTCGTTCTCTCCACCAATTTTTTATCGCAGAAGACCAACCAACCATCAAGTTTTCTCCCGATACAATTAATTTCGGAGATGTTTCAATAACTCAAACAACAACACAGAAAGCAATTATCAAACCTGCAAATCAGAAAGGTATTTCCCTGTGGAACTTCGATTTAGTTTTAGGTTCAACCAAAGGTTTTTCCATTGCAAAAATCGAACCTGACCCCGACCAGAGTGGCGTTTGGAACTTGTCCTATGGTGATTCAATCGTTGTTCATATTTCGTTCTCCCCAAAAAAAGTTGGTAAAACATCAACAAGTTTAACTTTTTTCACAAATGATAAGAAAAATGCTTCGGTTTCAATACCTATTAGAGCAAATGTTGTTTCGGAAAGTTATGTTGAAGATAATCCTGTTGCTCCATATATTGAACTGATAAACAATAAGAAAAACTTATATGTTTTTAATATTGATATACCAGAAAGTGAAATTCTAACTTGCACTATTTATAATATCTTAGGAAAGTCAATTTCATCGGATGAAGTAAATCCTAGTTTACACAAATATTATGTAGATATGACAAGATTTGGTTCTGGCTGCTATTGGATTACATTTCAAACCAATAGAAGAATTTTCGCTTTCCCTGTAGTTGTAATTAACGATTAAGTTTAAACAAAAACTTATTTTTGCAAATTTATTATTCATCAAGGGAAAATGAAATTATTACTAATTGGTGGCGGAGGCAGAGAACATACGCTTGCTTGGAAAATCAAACAATCTAATCCGCAAGCAAAAATTTACTCACCATCAACAAACGCAGGTATTTTGTCAATAGCCGAATATATCGAAGTTAACGAAAATAATTTCGAGGAAGTTTCTCGATTTTGCAAAGAAAACAAAATTGATTTCGCCATTGTTGGTCCCGAGGCCCCTCTTGCAAAAGGAATAACAGACGCTTTGCAAGAGCAAAAAATTCCTGTTTTCGGACCAACCAAAAATGCTGCGCGAATTGAATCCTCGAAGTCGTTTGCAAAAGAATTTATGGTTCGCCATAATATTCCAACGGCTAATTTTGCAACCTTCGATTATACAGAAGAAAATAAAGCAATCGAGTACATTCAATCGCTCGTTCCACCCATAGTAGTTAAGGCTGATGGATTGGCAGCAGGCAAAGGTGTTGTTGTTTGTCAATCGAATGACGAAGCTAAAGCCACGGTCCATTCTATGTTCTCTGGTCAATTTAAAGAAGCAGGGAAAAAAATCGTTATCGAAGAATATCTTGAAGGCGACGAAGCTTCTATCCTTGCTTTGACGGATGGGGAAGATTACATCATTTTACCATCTGCTCAAGACCACAAGAGGATTTTCGATGAAGACAAAGGTAAAAACACAGGCGGAATGGGCTCATATTCCCCTACTCCACTAATCTCAAATTCCTTGATTGATGAAATCGAACGAACTATCCTCCGACCGGCAATTTTAGGAATGGCAAAGGAAGGATACCCATTCAAAGGTTGTCTATATGCAGGATTAATGATACACAATAACAAGCCCAAAGTTGTTGAATTCAACTGCCGTTTTGGCGACCCCGAAACTCAATCTGTCCTACCTTTAATTGAAGGTGATTTTTGTTCACTACTTTATTCAATCGCCGAAGGTAAAATAACGAAATCTTATTATGGTGGATACAAACAAAAATACGCATGCTGTGTAGTTATTGCTTCAAAAGGATATCCCGACCACTACGAAAAAGGTTTTATTATCGAAGGAATCGAGGATGCAGAAAAAATTGGCTGTCTTGTATTTCACTCCGGCACTAAACTCCTCGGCGACAAAATTGTAACAGATGGTGGTCGTGTTCTTGGGGTTGTTGGTATGGGAGATTCTTTACAGGATTCGATAAACAAAGCTTACGAAGGAGTAGGATTAATCAATTTTGAAAATAAATATTATCGTACAGATATTGGCAAGAAAGGGTTGAAGTATAAATAAAAAAGGGGCTTGGTTTCAAGCCCCTGCGTTAATTAAGCTTGCTAACTTTTGATTTCCACAAGAGCAATTTTATAACCCCAGATAATTTCTCGTGCAAGGAAAATACTTCCAACAACAACCGATATCATTCCTGCAAGAAATAGTGCAAATATTAATATTCTTAAATCAATTAGAAATGCATAACTTACTCCGATTAACAAAGAAGTCAACACAAATAGAGCAACAGCAATAGTATACGACAAAACAGCTTGAACAATAAAAGGGATTCGGTGTTCGAAAAGCTCAAGCTGATGCTTAACCGAGTTCAGCCGAGATTGAATTTGCCCACTTGAAAGCTCTTCCTTTTCGCCTTCGAGCAATCTTCGTTTTTCATCGTTTAAATCACGGATTCTATCGACTACTGCTGAATACTTATTGTTTGTGACAAGAAGCATTAATGAACACGCAGAAACCATAACACCCGGAGCTAGCATTGTTTGAATCAATTCTGCAATTGAAGGACTCATTTTTTGTCACCAAAGTTGTAATCAAAATGTTGTTTGTCGATTTATTTTGTAATTTATTTTATCTTCGGAATGAAAAATAAGAACCAATTCCTAAACCAACAATTTCATCGAAACCACCAAATCCGGGATTGCGGTAATAAACAAAAGAAAGAAAAGTTTGCGAACTTGTGACAGTGTTACCTTCGAACTCGTCGTAGGAGATTTTGACAACATTTCCCTGGTCGTCCAATTTGCCGGTAGCATACAGGTAATTATGTCGGGCCCTTCGAATCCAC
The DNA here is from genome assembly GCA_964413155.1 of uncultured Hyphomicrobiales bacterium. GTDB lineage: Bacteria > Bacteroidota > Ignavibacteria > Kapaibacteriales > UBA2268 > Naka2016. Next base: position 145,873 of record CAYPRT010000001.1, read on the forward strand.
TGTCGTAATTTATAAAGTCGTTCATTTTCATCATAAAACATTTTCCAATCTTTGGAAGGTTGCCAATTATTAAATGAACCAACAAGAAATACTTCTTCGGATGTCTCCCAGCCTTCGGGGTCGAGAACAAATTCAAGATAAATGTAGTCATCGTAGCTCGGGGGAATAAAAGTTGTCACCAAAGCCCCATCGTCGTGCTGTTCGAAATAGCTTCCACGGCGACGAATATCCGACATTGGGAGCCGAATTGGTGCGTTAATCGCAGGATACAATGCCAAATTCGATAAATCAAGGACTCGATATCCATTTTCGGCTGGGACTTCCCCGATTCGAAAAACCTTTCCACTCGACAGAAACCCATATATTGAAGTCGAAAAATTATATTTATAGTATTCACTATTAAAAGAATACATTGAAACAACCAAAGGCTCGTACCAACGATGATTACGATAAAAAACCACCGAATGTAAGAAATTCTCAATCAGCTTTGCCCTTTGTGGGGCAGTTACAAGAGCTTCGATATCAAATGCAGAAGCTGTGACGTTGCGTCCGGGTTTGTAAAAATCCGAGTAAAACCTTAATTCCACATTTACAATTGGTTTTACAACAAAGAATCTGGCTTCAGCAAGAACTTGCTCTGGTTTTGAATAATCATACAATTTTATTTTCCAATTTCCAGAATATTTAAATTTTACCTGTTCGTTTGGAATTATTATTTTGCCACGAAAATTATAGTACTTTGAACTAATTGGGGCAGATTCCCAAAAAATATTGCTCGTCCGATATGCTGTTGCTTCGTTTATAAAAATATTCTCGTCTTCTTTCCAATCATATGAACAATGTACAAATCGAGCAAACATATTTGGAGGTACTCTACTTGCTACATCGAATTCGACAACGAGTTTTTCGCTTTGCAACCCAACAGAGTATGCAGTTGTTTCATCATTAATTACAATAACTGGAGGGTCGAGCTCGCTTCTTTCACCATAAATTCTAATGAAACGAACAATAGGTTCCGAAAAGTTTGAAATTATGTTAAGACTCTGACTTTCTTGGGAAAAAGCAAATGTAAAATTAAATAAAAGAATTAATGGAAAGTGAATTTTCATTACCAAGAAAACCTATAAAGTAATCCCAAGCCTAACCAAAAAATCGACGGATTATGTTTGCTCGAAATGCTTTGTTTTTGCAAACTAGTTTCAAAACCAACCAATGGGTCGCTGGCAGGATATTCTGAATAAATACTCTTCAAGGGATATCTAATTTGTGCGCCTAAAAAAATTGTATTTACTGAATCAGCATAAACAGAAATTGTATAACCTAAATGAACATCGAAAACCCACGACAAATTATCTTTGGGTAATTTCTCTTGAAATTTTCCAGAAATAGGATATAGAAATCCAAAGCCAAAGGTGAAATTGTTAAAAGTTGAAACCAAATCGAAAGGAATGTAATTAATTGTAAAATCAAATGAGTTTCCATTAGGAATGAACTCAGGTGATAAATTATCCAATTCGATAGAATAACTTTTCGAAACAAACCCAGTTTGAATTCCTAAAAAAACAGAAGAATCAATTGCTTTATTGAAAGATATGAAGAAACTAGGGATTTTCCCTAAAGCAGGCAAATTTTTTCTTCCAGGGGTAGAAACAAAATTAATTCCTAAACTTCCAAAAGTTGAAAACGAAAGAGAATAAGAAGGTGGGGAAGAAATTAACGACATTTCTTCCCCAAAAAGAAAACTGAATAGAAACAAAGTAACAATACAAAACTTTTTCATTTTTGTATTAATTAATATATTTCAAAGCTTCCTCGGCAGCATCAATCAATGGTTTAGGAGAAATATCTGAACCAACCGCATTTTTCATCCAAAAGCTGGGAGTTAATCTTCCTTGTGTAAGAATACGATATATTTCATTTGCAAAATCTTTACCTTCAAGATACTTTTCGATTTGAAATTCAATCAAATGGCCCAGCGGGTAGGCTGGCAAATACAAAGGATAGTCAATCATATGGGAATAAATAGCCAATATTGGTTCGTCCTTTTTACCAAAAACCGGAGCATAATATTTGTTCCATACTTCTTTTGCAATGCGGACCACAGCATTTTTAAGTTCTTCGGCATTAGCATTTGGATTCTTGTACATCCAATTCCAAACATACATATCAACAAGAGCAACACCCATAATCTCGTAGGAAGCCCAGAAATTATCCAGTGCAGTTAAATACTTGCTCATTGGGTCAGGATTTTTAATTCCAAGTAAATCAAGATCTCTTTTTTGGAAAATAAACGCCATTGCTTCGGTAAAAGCTGTATTTGGAACCCCAGAAAGCATATAATAATCAACTTTTTGCAATGTCAACGTTTGCTCCACGTTGTGACCAAATTCGTGAATAGCAATGTTATAACCTTTGTAATCCATACCATCCTTACCAATTCGAGTACGAAGGTGTGCTTTTTCGCTACGCATTTGAGCTCCCCAAGCGTGACCAGCACCACGAGCTGGGTCGACTTCAACTTTGGAGGCAATGAAATTTGCAAGTTCATTCGAGAATCCAAGTTTCATCAAAATATTTGGTAAGTCGGCAGCAAATGCCTCGTTATTGGGATATTTTTGTCGAGTGATTTCACTCAATTTACCTTCGTCCATAGTGCTTCGTGCTTTAAACCCATCGTACCAAATATCGAAAGGCTCAAGAGGTCGATTTAATCGTTTCTGTATCAAATCCGCAACTTTTTTCACTGTTTCGGATGAAAGCAATTCCACAAATAGACGTTCAATTTCGCCTTCAGAAATTTCAAATTCTAAATCGAATTTTCTGCTTATGTATGTTGGATATTCAGGATAAAACTTATCCACTGCTTTACGCACGAGAAAATTATCCAATAGATACTGATAGCGAGTATTTGGTTCTGATTTAAATGGAACTTCCTTGTTTTCTTTGTATACTTTATTCTTGAAAGGATTCCACTGGTACTCGGGATTATTTATAACTTGCTGGGGAATAGTTTGAAAAATTATATGCTTCATCACTTCGTAAATCATCTTTTGTTTGAATAATCCATCGTCCTTGCCATATTGCGATTTAATTTCATCGCGCAAGTTCCAATGTGAAATCAGCTTTTTCTCTTTAGGAAAGTATGTTCTAAAAGCATCGTCGACAAGGTTGCCAACATATATGTTATATTGCGAGATGTACGAATCTGCTTTAGTTGTAACTTCAGAAATCTTTTGCAAATATTCGCTTGGGACACGCGAAGTAAAAATGTCACCCATACGAGCATAAGCCCATTGTTTGCGTGTCCATTTACTTCCTTGCTCGTTCTTTTCTTTCAAGGAGAAGTTTGGAAAATTCAAATTCACATAGAAAGCAATCTTATTTTTAAAGAAATCATTAATCAGATTCGCAGAAGGATCGTAACCGGCAAACATCAAGTCGATTGGATAAATTTCGCCAAGGTCCAGATGAAGCTGGCGATTTAATTCAAGTGTAATCTTATTGAAATGCCCACCAATTACTTCGAAATAATTAGAAAGGCGGTTAAAAATTACATCCAAAGTATCACCTTGGGGAACAAAGTTATTAAAGCAGAAGTCAAAAAAGTCTTTCTTGCTTCCATCTTCTTCTGTCCAAAAATTTGCCATTTGGTTGATACTTTTTTCGATGCGAAAACGCTCGGTTTCGCCATACTTTTGAACTAACGCTTTGATAGTCTTTTGAATAGTTGCTTTGTCGATAAATTTCTTCATTTCCTGTTCTTTGTTAGTTGTGCAAAAAGTAAAAAGAAAAATAGAAAAAACCAGAAACACAAAAGTGTTTTTCATATTTCCACCAAAGATTTTAAAATAAATACAAAAATAAAAAATGTTGAGGTTCAAACGAAATATATTTTGGGCGAGCTACGGGATTCGAACCCGTGACCCTCAGAGCCACAATCTGATGCTCTGCCAGCTGAGCTAAGCTCGCCATATATTCAGATACAAAATTAACAAAATTTAACTAATTCGGAAAATATTAATTAGGATTTTGTTGGAAGGAAGTTAAACCAGTATATTACAACTCAAAGTTTCAAGTCTTTCTAATCAATGTTAATCCGATAAAATTTTTTAATTTTGTAACTTATTTTTTTGAAAGCAATAAATTTTGGAGTCGAAAATGAAGAGAACATATCAACCAAGTAGACGACACCGACTTAATACACACGGGTTTCGCGCTCGAATGGCAACCAAAGATGGCAGGAAAGTCTTAGCTCGGCGGCGAGCAAAAGGTCGCTATAAGCTAACAGTTTCCGACGAAAAGAAAAAATATTAATCTAAATTTTTGTGAAATACAAACTTGAAACAATTAAACGGCAAAAAGAATTTGAGTTCTTATTTGAAAATGGAAGAAGGTTTTCTTCTGGTAGCCTTCGAGCAGTTGTTTTGCCTAAAGCAGAAACTGAACTTGAAAACGAAAAATACACTATTCGCTATGCTGTTCAAGTTAGCAGAAAGGTAACTAAAAAAAGTGTTGTTAGAAATAGAATCAAAAGATTGCTACGTGAATCACTCAGAAAACTCGCAAAAGAAGAGATGAAGGACAAAATTTTCATTTTTAAATATATTTTTCTTAACTGGCTTACTGCCCCAAAACGTCCGTGCGAGATTCATCTTTCCGATGTTTATCCATTCACATACTCTGTTCTATACGAAGCCTACCTTTATTTCGCAAAAAATGATAAAGGTGAGCAAAAATGAAGCATATTTTGATTTTTTTCGTTCAATTATACCGCCGGTTGATTTCGCCTCTTCTTCCACCCAGTTGTCGATTCTATCCAACTTGTTCAGAGTATACTATCGAAGCTTTATCTAAATATGGTGCTCTCAAAGGTAGTCTGCTTAGTATTCGAAGAATATCACGGTGCCATCCTTTCCACCCAGGTGGTTACGACCCTGTTCCTTAACTAACATTGTAGGTTTGATATGGATAAAAAATCAATTCTGGGCTTAATTTTAATTGCAATAATCTTGACAATTTGGACTTTTTACATTTCAATTAAGCAAGTTCCGCCCACCAAGCCTGCCCCAAAACAGGATACAACTGAAATTGCAAAAACAACCCCACCAAAATCCGATACCATTCAAACTACTGTTCCAGATTCAATAAAAGTTGTTAATCAATTTGGAGTTGCATTTGCTCCTCTCGTTGGTGGAATTGAAAGAGTAATCACAATTGAAAACGACCTTGTAAAAGCACAAATTTCCTCCAAAGGAGCAACCCTTTTAAAATGGACATTGAAAAAATTCAAATCGTGGAATGGCTATCCAACACAATTAATTTGGACCCAAGGAGGGACACCTACCCTTTCTATTAATACACGAGATAACCTTAAAATCGATGATAGGAATTTAAATTTCGAAGTTTCGGCATCTTCGGATTACATAAAAATTACCGGCAATGATTCAATTGAAATAATTGCAAAACTTGATTTTGGAAACAATCGGTTTATTGCAAAGAAGCTTATCTTTTATGGCAATAAATATCATTTCCATCAAGAAATCATCTTCAATAATGTAGATGAATATATTACAACTCGCGGATACAATCTGCAATGGCAAAATGGATTGCGATATCAAGAGTTAAACTCCGTCGACGAATCGAACGAAGCAAAAGCAATCGTATCATTGAACGGAGAAATCGAGGAAGCCGATGCAACAAGCGATGAACCAGTTTCAATTGCACCCTCGGGGAAATTGGATTTTGCTGCTGTTAAAATAAAATACTTCACCGCAGCAATTATTCCTTCGCCCAAAGGTTCAATAGATGGAACAGTGTATGTTTCGGGTTACCGACAACACATCGAAAACAATGGCATTATCGAAAAATACAATCTTTCTTTGAATATTCCCTACCGTGGCGGTGTTCAGCAAAGAGCCTTCGATATTTACATTGGTCCAATAGATTATTCTATCGTAAATAGTTACGGAATATCTGCTGTAGTTAACTTCGGATGGAGATTTCTTGTTCGTCCCATTGGCGAGTTCTTTATGTTGCCAATTTTCAAATTAATCTACCACCTAATTGGCAATTACGGAATTAGCATTATAATCTTTGCATTATTAATGAAGTTTTTGCTCTATCCACTTACAATCTCGCAAATGCGCGCTTCGCAACGGATGCAATTAATTTCACCAGAATTGCAAAAAATACGCGATAAATACAAAGACGACCCCCAGAAAATGAACCAAGAAATAATGAAATTATACTCTGAATATGGAATTAACCCAATGGGGGGTTGCCTTCCTCTACTTTTGCAATTACCAATTTTGTATGCACTTTGGGCGGTACTGCGAACTGCAATTGAACTTCGTCAGTCTCCATTTGTTTTGTGGATTACAGACCTTTCGCTGCCTGATTACATTTTAAATCTGCCAATTTCCTTCTTTGGAATTAAGCATATTTCTGGGCTCGCTATCTTGATGGGATTGACGCTATTCTTCCAGCAGAAATTAACAATAACCGACCCACGACAAAAATCTATGATTTACATAATGCCTATTCTTTTTGTCTTTTTATTCTCTTATTTCCCTTCGGGTTTAAACTTGTACTATTTCGCATTTAATTTATTTAGCATTGTACACCAAATTTATTTAAATAAATTTTCAAAGAAGAAAATCACTCTTGAAGATTTAAAGAGACAACCAAAGAAAGAAGGTTGGTTCCAACGAAAACTTCGAGAAGCTCAAGAAATAGCTGAATCGCAAGGTAAGCGAATACCAGGTCGAACCCAACAAAACATCCAAAGACAACGAACTCAGAAAAAGAAAAAATAAACAAAAATATTTTCAAAATTCTTTATTAATCTGGCAAATCAATTTCGGATTTCAATTGCTCTAAAATTCTGCTTATTGTGTCCCAATCGAAACCCTTGCGGAAAAGAAATTGTCCAATATTTTGAAGTATATTCTTCTTTTTATTTGATTGAGAAAGAATTTTCATTCTTTTCTTGGCAAGTATTAAAGCATTTTCAAATTCAGATTCATCTGTATCTACTTCCTTCAAAACTTGTTCAATAATATCTTTGCCGATACCTTTAGAAAACAAATCATTTTGAATTTTCCTTTTACTTTGTTTTTTTGAATGAATTGCATAATTCACATAATCTTTCGCATATTTAAAATCATCGAGATAACCAAAGTCTTCGAGGAAAGAAATGACATTATCAATAATTTTCTGGCTAAATTTTTCCTTTTCGAGTTTTTGAATAATCTGCGATTTAGTTCGTGGCTTAAAAGAGATAAAGTTTAGAGCTATATTTTTAGCATCAATTATTTTTTGTTCTTCAAGAATAATTTCGAGTTCCTGTTTTGATAATCTTTTTGCTTTCGAAAGCTTAAATTTTGCAACTAAGTCGATAGATAAAGGAATTATCTCCCCATTACTTAACTCCAAAAAGTACTTCTTACCATCCTTCGAAGCTTTGATAGAATTGATTTGAAACAAAACTACAACCGAGGCAAGTTCAACAATTCTCGGATTTTAAGTTCAAGATTTTTCAAAAGTTCAGGATTGTCGAGCAAATATTTCCTCAGGCCTTCTCGGCCTTGAATTCTTTCGTTGTTGAAAGTAAACCAGGAACCCGCCTTCGAAATCAATTCAAAATTAATTGCCACTTCAATTAAATCATTTATTTTAGAAATTCCTTCGTTGTAAAGGATATCGAATTCAACTTCCTTGAAAGGTGGAGCAACTTTGTTTTTAACAATTTTAGCTCGAACCCGATTACCGATGATTTCCTGACCATCCTTGATGATATCCTTTCTTCGAATATCAATACGAACAGAGGCATAAAATTTCAAAGCATTACCGCCAGTGGTAGTTTCTGGATTACCAAACATAACCCCGAGTTTGCTTCGCAATTGATTGGTGAAAACAACGCAAGTGTTCGATTTTGCTATAACAGCATTCAATTTTCTCATCGCTTGCGACATAAGACGAGCTTGGACTCCCATTTGCGGGTCGCCCATTTCCCCTTCGATTTCAACCCGTGGGGTCAAAGCCGCAACTGAATCTATAACAATAACATCAATAGCATTGCTACGAGCCAAAGTTTCGACAATTTCAAGTGCTTGCTCGCCAAATTCTGGTTGCGATAGTAAAAGCGAACTTAAATCGACGCCCAACTTTTGTGCATAATTAACATCGAGAGCGTGTTCAGTATCTATAAAAGCCGCCAAACCTCCGTTCTTTTGTGCTTCTGCAATGATATGTAAACAAACCGTAGTTTTACCCGAAGATTCAGGACCAAAAATTTCAGTAATTCTTCCTCGGGGCACTCCCCCAATTCCAATTGCTGCATCGAGCGAAAGACAACCGGTCGAAATAGCATCAACTTGAACAATATTTTTATCGCTAAGTCGCATTATTGAACCTTTTCCGAACTGTTTTTCAATTTGGTCAATAGCCAAAGAAACTGCTCGAAGTTTTTCTTCGGCTATTTTACTAGTTTCTGTTTTTTGTTCCTTTGTAGTTGCCATTTATACTCCAAATATGACACAAATTGAAGAATTCACTTAATTAAATCTTTAAAATATCAAAATTTTTGCAATTTTTAGGGTTAGATTTTCTCTTTTTAATTTTTTATTTTTGAATGGTATGGATGTAGAATATTTAATTATTTTTTCGTTTTTTATTGCTATTTCTTTAGCAATCGATGCTTTTTCGGTTGCGGTTTCTGCTGGCGTTTATTTTGGTAAAACCAACCATCGACAAAGATTTCGACTTTCATTCCATTTTGGACTTTTCCAGTTCATTATGCCTTTAATTGGTTGGCTCGTGGGTGAACAAGCTTCGCACTTTCTTCAAAAATTTGACCATTGGTTTGTTTTGCTATCCTTGTTGTTTTGGGAATTAAAATGATTAACGAAAGCAAAAAATCAAAAAAAATAAAAGAAGATATAACTCGTGGATGGAAACTCATTGCTTTGTCCATTTCAACCAGTTTAGATGCTTTCGCTGTGGGATTTGGACTTGCTTTGCTTGATGGTCAAATTATTATTATGTCGATAATTATTGGAATTGTCGCTTCTACTGCAACTTATATCGGAATTCTTATTGGCGAAAGCGTTCCATTGTATTTCGAACGTAGGGCAACAATTGTTGCTGGTAGTGTTCTGATATTAATCGGAACTCAAATTGTTTTAAACCATTTGGGGGTAATATAAATGAAAAGGCTTATTTTGTTATTAACTATAGCCTTCTCTATAACTTTTTGCTCAACATTGCTTGCTATTGAAGACAATAAAAATGAAGATATCTATCGTAAGGTAATCTTAGCAACTGGTATGAACGATATTGCAAATATTGCAAAACTCGATATAATCCCTAAACTTCGCTTTCTACTCTTTACACTACCCGACAGCGTTTGGGGAAAATACGAAATTGAATATGATTCAGCTAAACTCTATATGGAAATTAGTAAAAATCTGCAAAGTCACTTTTCCCCTCAAGAAGCACAAAAATACTATCATATGGCTCAAATTCTTTTAGAAGATTTTACAGATACTTCTTATTCTAAATTCGAGTACTTTCTTTCAAAGATGGATTCATTGGATTTGGTCAAGGCCGAAACGGATTCTTTGATTGATAAACCAAGAAAAGAAATTTTGGAACTCGAAAGAAATTTCTTTAATAAACTTATCGATTCATTAAAAATCAAACTATTTTTCAAAATTGATACAATTAGGATTCGACCACTTACAGAAGACAAAATCCTAAAAAATGATTTTTGTGACTCTCTTCGAACAGTCTTTCATAATTTGGATTCTCTTCTTTTAAAGTACTTTGGAATAAGTTTAAAATGGGATTCCTTGCGGAAAGAATTCTATCTTTTTCCACCATATCAAAGCGATACATTTAACTTTGAATTAAAGTTACCCGATACTTTAATCTTCCGAGAAAGGAAAATTTTCCCCGACAGTGCAACAAAATTCTTATTCTTAGATACTTCCAATTTTATATTCAACCTAAAGGAATTAGAGAATTATTCCAAAAAACTTAAAGAATATTCAAATTTATTAAATGAATATTTCAAACTTTGGGAATTGTATATTGACTCGCTATCAAGTTACTATCGAAATTCATTTGAATTGTTGAGGAAGTTTTCTTCCAATGAGTCGAAAAATAAAGAGACAGAAAAAGAACTTGAAAAATTAACCAAAGAATTCGAACAATTTTACAAAAGTCTTTTAGAAGAGTATAAGAATCTATTGAAAAAATACAAGTATGAATTAGAAATCAATAAAGAATTGCTGAATAAAGAGATTGAAAAATGGAATTTTGACCTTGGTTCACAACTTGGTTTACAAATCGACGAGTTAAAGAGATTAATGCAAAAACACAAAGAATTCATTGAAGATTTAAGCAAAATGAAAAAGCAAATAGAGATTGAAATCTTAAACGACCTCAAAAACCGAGGTTATATCAATGAATAAGTACAATAATGAAAGGAGAGAAAATGAAAGACGACCCTGCGATGCAAATCCAGGATTACTGGGTATTTGGTGAATACGGAGGCGTAAATCCATCTATTGAAGACGCCTCTACATTTACTTTTTTATCTGCAGAAAAAATGCAAGAACTCTTCGAACATGAAGTCGAAGGTTGTTTCTTGTATTCTCGTCATTTGAACCCAACAGTTCATTATCTTGCTCAATCGATTGCATTGCTCGAAGGTACTGAATATGCTCAAATTACTGCTTCGGGAATGGCAGCTATCAGTTGTGCAATCTTGCAAATATGCTCCTATGGCGATGAAATCATTTCCAGCAGAACAATTTACGGCGGAACATATGCCCTACTGAAAAACTTTCTTCCCAAATTTGGCATCAAGACTACATTTGTGAACATTCTTGACCTTGATGCAATTAAATCTAAAATCACTCCACAAACTAAAATTATCTATACAGAATCAATCAGCAATCCATTGCTCGAAGTCGCAAACGTTCCAGAATTAAGTAAACTTGCTAAAGAGTATAATTTAACTCTCATTGTCGACAATACCTTCAGCCCGATGATTATGCAACCCCACAAACTTGGTGCAGATATTGTAGTGCATAGCCTTACCAAATTTATCAATGGAGCTAGCGACTGCGTCGGCGGTGCCATTTGTGGAAAGCACGATTTTATTACCTCGTTGAAAGATGTTCACAACGGCTCTGCAATGCTTTTAGGTCCAACAATGGATTCCATTCGTGCTGCAGGTATCTTAAAAAATCTACGAACTTTACATATAAGAATAAAACAACACAGCAAGAATGCACATTTTATAGCAAAAAAGTTATCTGAGCTTGGATTTAGAGTTTTCTACCCTGGGCTGGAAACCCATCCTCAACACAACTTGATGAAAAGTTTGATGAATCAGGAGTATGGATTTGGTGGAATGGTAACATTCGATTGCAAAACACCCGAAAAGGCAAATGAATTGATGTTGAAAATGCAAGAAAATAAAGTGGGATATTTTGCAGTTAGTCTCGGTTTCTTTAAAACATTATTTAGTGCACCGGGATTGAGTACCTCGAGTGAAATTCCACCAGAAGAACAAATCCAAATGGGTCTTTCCCCAGGTTTAGTTAGGATGTCCATTGGAATTGACAATGATATTGAATTAACTTGGGAAAGGATTCAAAAGTCGATAAAAGAAGTGGGTTTAGTATAGTATATGGAAAAAATTCTCGAAGCAAGAGGTATTTTTAAAACGTACTGGAAAGATAACAGCAATAAAATCGAGGTACTTAAAGGAATTAACCTTGACATTTATCGGGGTGAATTCCTTTGTTTAATGGGACCATCGGGAGTTGGCAAAACTACTTTGCTACACATACTTGGTACACTAGACAAACCTGATTCTGGAAAAGTTGTATATTTTATTGATGGTCAAGCACTCGAAACACATAGTAAAACCAACGACGAACTTGCAAAATTAAGAAATCGTAAAATTGGGTTCGTTTTTCAATTCCATCATCTTTTGCCCGAGTTTACCGCATTGGAAAATGTTGCTCTTCCACTATTAATTGCTGGAGAAAAGCAAAAAACAGCATTCGAGAAAGCCCGGGAACTTCTCCGTTTAGTTGGAATTAGCGAAAGATTTGAAAATAAACCTTTGGAACTTTCTGGTGGTGAACAGCAAAGAGTTGCAATTGCCCGGGCTTTGATTAACCAACCCGAAATAGTATTCGCAGATGAACCAACCGGCAATCTTGATTCTGCAAATACTGAACAAATACTGCAATTAATTGCAAAAATGAGAAACAAGTTTAAGATTTCGTTTGTTGTTGCAACACATAGTTCCAAAGTTGCTTCAACTGCCGATAGAATTGCAAAAATGAAAGATGGTGTAATCGTTGAGTTCCTCAACTCTGTATAGTTAAAATTTCAAAAACAAAAAGGTTTTGTTAATTTTGCGTTTATTATTTGTTAACCTTAATTCTTTTACGTAATGAAAATAAAGGTAATGCTTTTAATTCAACGTTTGCCCTACCCATTAATTGGTGGAGATAGAATTAAAAATCACTATTTAATTAAAATATTAAAAAAGCATTTCGACCTCGATTTAGTTGTAATTGCCGAAGGAGAAAGGAACAAAGAAATTGAAGAGAAACTTGCCGAAAATACCCGTTCCATCAAAATTTTCAATTCCCCTAAATGGCGATATTACCTTAATACACTTCGCACAATCTTCAACCTTAAACCTCTTCAAGTAAATTACTTTTACTTTAAAAAGGCTCAAAAGTATATCAATCAAAAGTCAAGCGAAGTTGATTTGATCATTGCAAGCTTTGTTCGAACAACTGAATATGTTCGAAATTTTAATGTTCCCAAAATTTTCGATATGGCAGATAGCATTGCCTTTCGATATAAATTCTCCCATAAAAAAACAACATCTTTTTTTTGGAAATTAATATACTTTTTTGAATATCACTTACTTTTACGATATGAAAAGAAAATGGTAGAAATTTTCGATAAAACACTTTTATTCAACAAAAGGGAAATTGAGTTTCTAAATTCTCCAAAGGCTGTATGGATTCCTCATGGAGTGAATCCAGAACTTTTTGAGTATGAACAATACGACCCACAATATTCCAATTTTATTACTTTTTTTGGGAAAATGGATTACCGTTCGAATATCGAAGCAGTACTTTGGTTTGCCAAAAATGTTTTCTTTCACTTGCCAGAAAATATTATGTTCCAAATTATTGGTGGCCGACCAACTAAAGAAATATTGGCGCTTGAGAAAATGTCTCCAAGGATTATCGTTCGGGGATGGGTCGATGACCCATACGTAATGTTAAGGTCAAGCCTTTGCAATGTAGCTCCAATGCAAATTGGTGGCGGAATTCAGAACAAAATACTTGAAGCAATGGCAATTGGCTCGCTTGTGGTAACAAATTCCTATTCATCTTTCCCAATTGCTAAACCCGAAGATAATGTATTGCTAATTGCAGACAAACCAGAGGAATGGATTGAAACAATAAATGAGATTTACAAAAACCCTGAGAAATATAAACCTATTCGCAAAAATGCTCGAACATACATAAAAAGAAATTTCACTTGGGACTTATATGAAAAATATCTACTTAACTACATTGAAGAAGTACTTTCCAGGCAGGAAAAAACATCTGAAGGCTTGGAGTTAAAATCCATTTAAAACCGAATTCCCCTATTATTGTTTTGACTTATTAAAACAAAATAAAACCATAGATTTTTCGCCTATTAAAATTATATTTTGTTAAGATTAAGAAATGTTTGGCTTTCTCATTCAAGTTTGGTTTGTTTTTGTCGAGATGTCGCCATACCTTTTGCTGGGAATATCGTTTGTTGCAATCCTGGATTTCTTCGTAAAAAAAGACTTCATTTCTCGACATGCAAAAACAAATAATGTTGCATCGATAATCAAAACTGCTATTTTTGGTATTCCTTTACCATTGTGTTCCTGCGGTGTTATACCAACAAGTGTATATTTGAAAAAAAGTGGAGCATCGAAACCTTCTGTTGTTTCCTTTCTCATTTCAACCCCACAAACCGGGATAGATAGTATAATTGCAACCTATGGTTTGCTGGGTCCTATTTTTGCAATCTTTCGCCCAATAGCAGCTTTTTTAATGGGTATCCTTGGTGGTATAGTTTCAATGTGGTTTTCTAAAAGCTTCCCCGAAGAAATGAACAATTCCAAGAACGAATTTAATTTCGAAAGCATTGAAATAAACAATCCTGTAAATAATTCCATTTGGATTAGATTAAAGAAATCCCTACGCTATGCTTTTATTGAATTTATCGACGACATTTCTATGCAATTCCTATTTGGATTGTTAATTGCTGGAGCGATCGCATATCTTGTTCCCGACGACTTCTTCTCCTCTTTATTTAAAGGGAACGAACTTCTAGCAATGCTATCTGTTATTGTATTTGCAATTCCAATGTATGTTTGCGCCACGGGGTCTATCCCAATCGCAATGAGCTTAATGATGAAGGGATTTTCCCCTGGAGTTGCCTATGTCTTCTTGGTTGCAGGACCAGTAACAAACGCTGCCTCTTTAAATATTTTACGCAAAGTTCTGGGGAACAAACTCCTTACATTGTATGTTCTAATTATAGCATTCACTTCGATTATTTTTGGTTATTTACTTAATTGGATTTTTGAATTGACAGGTGTTAACCCTCACACTCAAATGTCACATTCTCATATTCATAACAATAATTTTACAACACTGGACTACATCTTTGCAACTATTTTTTTAATTTTGATTTTAAGTTCAATTTATAGAAAATATTTTAAAAAACACAAGGAGGAAACAATGGATACCACAGCAAAAACATACAAAATCGAAGGAATGACCTGCAATCATTGCGTAATGAATGTCGAAGGAGCAATTAAAGGAGTTAAAGGAGTTAGCGAAGTAAAAGTTATTCTTAACGATGGAATCGCAATTGTCAAAGGAGAATATAACCCCGAAGAAATTAAACTCGCAGTAGAAAATATTGGTTATAAATTTGTTGGGGAAAAATAGTGGAGAAAATTGCGATATACCCCGGAACCTTCGACCCAATCACGAACGGACATATTGATGTTATTGAACGAGGCTTAAAAATTTTTGACCGAATTATTGTGGTAATTGCAAGACATCCAATAAAGCAAACATTATTTACAGAAGAGGAGCGCTTAGAATTAATTAAAGAATCGCTTAAACATTTGCAAAATGTGGATGTAATGGTAACCGAAAAGCTCACAGTTGAATTTGCTCGAAATGTTTCTGCAAATGCAATAATAAGAGGAATAAGAGCTGTCTCGGACTTTGAATATGAATTCCAAATTGCTTTGATGAATAGAAAATTATGTCCAGAAATAACAACTATTTTTTTAATGCCAAACGAAAAATATACTTACCTTAATTCATCTATTATTCGAGAATTAGCACAATACAGTGCTGATATTAGCGATTTCGTTCCCCCCTTAGTCGAAAAAAAATTAAAAGAAAAATTTTCTTAAAATTAAAATACAATATTTATAAAATTTTCTCGTTATACTATTAGCACTCGGTTCAAGCGAGTGCTAATATTTAATGTTGAAATGTTGAACAAATAAGGAGGTACAAGATGAACCTATCACCATTGCACGACAGAGTGATAATCAAACCATCCCAGCCAGAAGAAGTAACCAAAGGCGGGATAATTATCCCGGACACTGCAAAAGAAAAGCCAATGCAAGGCGAAGTCGTCGCTGTTGGTCCTGGCAAAATGACCGATGATGGCAAAGTTATCCCATTAACAGTTAAAGTTGGCGACAAAGTTCTCTACGGAAAATATTCTGGAACCGAAGTCGAAATCAACGGCGAACAATACCTAATTATGAGAGAAACCGACATTTTTGCTATCATTAAATAATTATTATGTTAAACAAAACAAAGGAGGTATAGTATGGGAGCAAAAATAATCACATTCGATTTTGAAGCAAGAAATGCTTTAAAGCGAGGAGTCGATCAATTAACAAATGCCGTAAAAGTTACCCTTGGTCCTAAAGGTCGTAATGTTATTATCGATAAAAAATTTGGAGCTCCAACAGTTACAAAGGATGGAGTAACTGTTGCCAAAGAAATCGAACTTGAAGACCCAGTCGAAAATATGGGTGCCCAGATGGTTCGAGAAGTTGCATCCAAGACAAGTGATGTAGCTGGCGATGGGACAACTACAGCAACGGTCCTTGCCCAAGCAATCTTTTCCGAAGGGTTGAAGAATGTTACTGCAGGGGCAAACCCAATGGATTTGAAGCGCGGAATTGATATGGCTGTTGAAGCTGTAACAAAAGAATTGAAAAATATCAGCAAGGAAGTCGAAGGGAAAAAACAAATTGCAAACGTTGGAGCAATTTCCGCAAACAACGACAAAGCAATCGGAGAACTTATTGCCGATGCTATGGAAAAAGTTGGTAAAGACGGTGTTATCACCGTTGAAGAAGCCAAAGGAACCGAAACTTCAATGGAAGTTGTCGAAGGTATGCAGTTCGACCGCGGTTATCTTTCTCCATATTTTGTTACTGATGCCGAAACTATGGAGGCTGTGCTCGAAAATCCATACATTTTAATCCACGACAAAAAGATTTCTGCTGTTAAAGACATACTTCCTATTCTTGAGAAAATTTCACAATCAGGTCGTTCCTTGTTGATAATTGCCGAAGACGTCGAAGGCGAAGCACTTGCAACCTTGGTTGTCAACAAATTGCGTGGAACACTGAAAGTCTGCGCCGTTAAAGCCCCGGGATTTGGCGACCGACGAAAAGCAATGCTCGAAGACATTGCAATTCTAACTAATGGTACTGTTATTAGCGAAGAAAAAGGTTTTAAGCTCGAAAATGCAACTCTCGCATACCTTGGTACCGCAAAGAAAGTTGTCGTCGATAAGGACAACACAACCATAGTCGAAGGAAGCGGAAAACCCGAAGAAATCAAAAAGCGAATTAATGAAATCAAAATCCAAATTGAAAAGACAACAAGCGAATACGACCGCGAAAAACTTCAAGAACGACTTGCAAAACTCAGCGGTGGTGTTGCAGTTTTGAAAATCGGCGCTGCAACCGAAGTCGAAATGAAAGAAAAGAAAGCTCGTGTTGAAGATGCTTTGCACGCTACCCGAGCTGCAGTCGAAGAAGGTATCGTTCCCGGCGGTGGCGTAGCCTATTTGCGATGCCTCCATGCGCTCGACAGTTTGAAGCCGGAAAATGAAGACCAAAAAATTGGGATCGAAATTGTCCGCCGTGCCCTTGAAGAACCCGCACGACAAATTGTCGCAAATGCTGGACTTGAACCATCCGTAATCGTAAATAAGATAAAAGAAGGCAATGGTTCGTTCGGTTTCAATGCTCAAACCGAACAATTCGAAGACTTGTTCGAAAGTGGAGTTATCGACCCAACCAAAGTTGCTCGCGTTGCACTCGAAAATGCAGCTTCGGTTGCTGGATTGTTGCTAACAACAGAGTGCACAATCGTTGAAAAACCCGAAAAGAAGGAAACTCCACCAATGCCTCGTGGATACGACGAATATTAATATTAACTTCCCGAAACTCAAGGCTGTCCAATTTTGGACAGCCTTTTTTGTTTTATATTGATTATTTGATTAATTTTGTCGTTGTCATTAAAGCCATTGAAAATGAAAATAATAACTTGGAACATCAACGGCTATCGTTCAATTGTTGGGCAAAATCCATCCCGACGTTTCGACAAAGTTACCCGGCAAAACAAACTTTTCAATTTCATCTTCAGAACCAACCCGGATATCATCTGTTTGCAAGAAATCAAAGCAGATATTGAACAAATTTCCGAAGAACTTCGAGCTCCCGAAGGCTACATTCCTTTTTACAACACCTGCAAAGTAAAAAAGGGATATAGCGGTGTTGCAGTGTTTACCAAAGTTCAGCCAAAAGATGTATCTTTCGAGCTCGGAATTGATGAGTTCGACCAAGAGGGGCGCTTCATACAATTAGATTTCGATAGATTCATTCTGCTCAACATTTATTTCCCAAAAGGATATACCGACCACGAACGCCTTGACTTCAAAATGAGGTTTTATGATGCAGTATTTGACCATCTAAAAGAATTAAAAAAGAAAACAGAAAATATCGTCGTTTCTGGTGATTACAATACTGCCCACACCGAAATTGATTTAGCAAGACCAAAGGAAAACGAAAACGTCTCGGGATTTTTGCCAATCGAACGAGCAAAACTCGACGAACTAATCGAAATGGGGTTCGTCGACTGTTTTCGGCTTTTCACAAAAGAAGGAGGCCATTACTCATGGTGGAGTCAGCGAGGAAGAGCTCGCGAAAACAACGTTGGCTGGCGAGTTGACTACCATTTTGTTACCAAAGAACTTGTTCCGTTTGTTGAAAAATGTTACATGCTACCGATGGAATTTGGTTCTGACCACTGTCCAGTTGTCTTGGAACTTTCTAATGATTTGTTTAAATAAACGAACACCAATGGGAAAATCAATTCTTGTAATTTTGGTTGGTAAAAGAAACGAAGCAGCAGTAAATGTACAAAAATTGCTGACAGGCTGGGGGTGTATGATTAAAACTCGTTTGGGCATTCACGACGGAGTTCTTGAAAATTGTTCGGAGGAGGGTTTAATAATTTGCGAAATGGTTGGCGAAAAAGAAAAACACGAGGAATTAGCGAGGAAACTTAACCTTTTGAAAAGCGTAAAAGCAAAATTAATTCATCTTGAGCTCGACAAAGAAGATTAAAATTAATTTAGAAATTTTAAAAAAAATAATTTCCAAGCTTCCAAAATTAATTTTAGGAATAGATCACACCCTCTTGAAAACTTTGAAGTTTTCAAAATAACTCAATCAAGAACTTGATGGTAAAAACAAAATGAATGCCATCTTTCTACAGGTTTTTTCTTAATTTTGCAGAAAATTTTTTGTAAAAGAGGGAGATAATGTTTGAAGATGAGAAAATTGTTGGCGAGGCTTTAACATACGACGATGTTTTATTGATACCTCGATACTCCGAAGTCCTACCCCGGGAAGTGGATTTACGAACCAAGCTGACCGATAAAATTCAATTGCACATCCCAATTCTAAGCGCAGCAATGGATACTGTAACCGAAGCACCAATGGCGATTGCAATAGCCCGAGAAGGGGGACTTGGAGTTATACACAAAAATATGTCGATCGGAGAGCAAGTAGACCATGTTGATAGAGTTAAGCGTTCCGAGAGTGGAATGATAATGAATCCAATAACTCTTGGACCTAAAAACACAATTCGCGAAGCTTTAGAATTAATGGCTAAATTCCACATTTCTGGGATTCCAATTGTAGATGGCAACAACAAATTGATTGGAATTGTAACAAATAGAGATTTACGCTTCAACCCAGCACTGGACACATTAATCGAAGACATAATGACGAAAGACAACCTTATTACAGCATCCGTAGGAACAAAGCTCGAGGAAGCCGAAGCAATTCTACAAGCACACAAGATAGAAAAATTACCCGTTGTTGATGAAAACTTTGTTTTAAAAGGCTTAATTACAGTTAAAGATATACAAAAGAAGAAGTTGCACCCAAACGCTTGCAAAGATGAACTGGGACGACTTCGAGTTGGAGCAGCTGTTGGAGTTGCTTCCGATACAATAGAAAGAATTGAAGAATTAAAAAAAGTTGGTGTCGATGCAATTTTTATTGATACAGCCCATGCCCACTCCCGCGGTGTTATTGAAATGATTAAAAAAGTCAAATCAAAATATCCCGAAGTTCAATTAATTGCTGGAAATATTGCAACAACTGAAGCAGCGAAAGATTTGGTGCATACTGGTGTTGATGGAATAAAAGTGGGTATTGGTCCTGGTTCAATTTGTACAACAAGAGTTATCGCGGGAATCGGCGTCCCACAATTAACTGCAATTATTAATGTAGCGAAAGTTACCCGAAAAGTAGGTATTCCAATTATTGCCGATGGAGGCATAAAACAAACTGGCGACATTGCAAAAGCAATCGCAGCTGGAGCCGATTCAGTTATGATTGGAAATCTATTGGCTGGTCACGAGGAAAGCCCCGGAGAAAAAATCCTTTACGAAGGAAGAGCATATAAAATTTATCGTGGTATGGGGTCATTGGAAGCAATGAAAAAAGGCTCCGCCGATAGATATTTTCAGGATGTTGAAGAGGAAATTACAAAGCTTGTCCCCGAAGGTATCGAAGGAAGAGTGCCATACAAGGGCAATGTTGCGGATACCATTTTCCAAATTGTTGGAGGTTTGCGTGCTGCAATGGGTTATTGCGGTTGCAAAAATATCGAAGAATTACAGAAATACGGGAAATTTGTTCGAATTACAACAGCAGGCTTACGCGAGTCGCACCCCCACGATGTTAGCATAACAAAGGAATCACCAAATTATTTTGTTAAATAGTTTTAAAAGGATAAAATATGGCAAAAACTTCTACTACTGTTTCGAAAGATTCAACAAGATTTGTCCCCGAAAAAGTCATTCAAAGATTGACACAAATTCGCTTTCGAATCGAGGAATTAAAAGCCGACGGATTATTTGTTAATTATCTTCCAAATATTCGTTACCTAACTAACTTTTCTGGTTCCTCTGCCGCAATTATTATTTTTCAAGATGAAATATGGTTTTTTACCGACGACCGTTACGAGGAACAAGTTCAAACAGAACTCTACCCTCTTCCAAATCTTAAAATTCATATTACCCGCGATGTTTGGGAATATTTAATCCAGAAGAAACTTTTAAAGAACATTTCATCGCTTGCATTTGAAGCTGATAAATTATATTACCAAGATGTAATAAACATTAGAAACATTATTAGACCTGTAAAATTCAAGCCAGGGGAAAGTATTGTTGAACCATACACAATGCCAAAATCCCCCGAAGAACTTGAAAATATCAAAAAAGCTTGCTCAATGAGCGAGGAAGTTTTCTCGCGTGTAATCAAAAACTTCAAATTAGGAATGACCGAAAAAGAACTTGCAGCAGAAATTGTTTATCAAGCTCGAAAGTTAGGCTCCGAAGGTGAACCGTTTTCGACTATCGTCGTTAGCGGCAAACGAAGTTCTATGCCACATGGAAGCCCTTCGGATAAGCAAATAAAAAATGGTGAAGTTGTAACAGTTGATTTCGGTTGCATTGTTAATGGGTTTTGCAGCGATATCACAAGAGTTTTCTCAGTTGGAAAGTCCACAAAAGAACAAAGAGCAATTTATGATTTGTTAATAAAGGCTAAAGAAAGTGCCATAGAAAAAATCAGACCATTTGTAAATGGTAAACTTGTCGACCAAGCAGCTCGCTCGCTTATAGCAAAAGCTGGCTACGGCGATTTCTTTCGACATTCCTTGGGGCACGGAATTGGTATTATGCCCCACGAAATGCCCCTGATTACATTTCGCAAAGAAAACGAAATAATTCCCGAAAGCTGCGTGCTTGCTATCGAACCAGGTGTTTATATCCCTAACAAGTATGGATTACGAGTGGAAGACAATGTTTATGTGGCTAAAGATAATACAAAACATTTAACAAAGGCTCCCGAGGAACTTATTGTTATTTAAACTCTGTTTAATAATTACTTCTTTTAAATGATGGACAAGAAAAATGTTCTAATTGTATCTTATTATTTTCCACCGATGGGTTTAAGCGGGGTTCAGCGCACTTTGAAATTTATAAAGTATTTACCAGAGTT
The DNA here is from genome assembly GCA_964413155.1 of uncultured Hyphomicrobiales bacterium. GTDB lineage: Bacteria > Bacteroidota > Ignavibacteria > Kapaibacteriales > UBA2268 > Naka2016. Next base: position 167,600 of record CAYPRT010000001.1, read on the forward strand.
TAAATGGAATCCAATTGTATTAACTACTGCTCCGAAATCTTACTACGCTTTCGACGACGAACTGATAAAAGAAATAGATAACTCTGAAGTTAAAATATTTAGAACTGGCGAATTCACCGAAGGACAAAGGAAACAAAGGTCGTTTCCGCCAAGCTTCAGAATACAAACTCTTGGTCGATTCCTTGCAAGTTTTTTCCTGCAGCCCGACACAAAAATCCTTTGGAAGAAAAAAGCGTTAAATCTTGGAAGAAAAATTTTGTCCGAAAACAAAGTCGATGTAATTTTCGCCACTGCCCCACCTTTTACCGATTTTCTTGTTGCTTTGACTCTTTCCGAAGAATTTAATATTCCATTCGTCGTGGATTACAGGGATATTTGGGTCGATAATCCATTTCACTTTTATCCTACTTTTTTTCATAAAAATTATGTGAGAAAGCAGGAAGAAAAAATCCTAAAGAAAGCGAGAAGGATTATTGTCACATTTCGTGGAACAAAAGATTTACTTTTAACCCAGTATCCTTTCCTTAAAAGCGACGAAGTAATCATTATTCCCCACGGCTTCGATTTAAACGATTTTTCGTACTTTAAAGAAGTAAAACCTATTCCTGGAAAATTCGTAATAACCCACTCAGGTTTGTTCCAAGACAATCGAACACCGAAATACTTTTTAAAAGCATTTTCAAACTTTGTGCAATCAAGAAATGACGGAATTCCAAAAGAAGCATGGTTCGTTGGTATTATGAGGAAATCCCACAAAAAACTAATCAAACGATACGATTTAGAGGAAAATGTTAAGCTTTTTGGTTATCGACCGCATAACGAGGTTATTCGCTTGTTGAAGCTCTCCAACGTGCTTTGGTTAACTTTCGAGGACAATGTTCGTTCCCCTGGCAAACTTTTCGAGTATTTTGGTGCGATGAAACCAATTTTGATTTGTGCACCCGATGGTTATATGAAAAATCTTGCAATTGAATCAAAATCGGCAATAGCGACAAATCCCCGCGATGTCGAAGGAATTTCGCGAGCATTGAATACTTTCTACGATTTATGGAAAAAGGATTCTCTGCCAGCTCCATCCCAAGATTTTGTTCTCCAATTCGACAGGAAAAAATTGACCGAGGAACTTGCCTATCAGTTGGCTTTATCGTGCGAGATTTGATTTTCAAATATTTTCCTTTACGTCTCGTTTTTTTTTTTAATTTTGCCAATGTTTGTATAACTTTTTGAGGTTAATATGAAAATTAAAATTTTGCTTGCACTAGTAGCGTTCTCTTTTTCTCTACTTTTCTTCACTTCTTGCGAAGAATCAACAACAACCGAACCAACCCCAACAGTCACTGGGCCAGATAGTTTGAAAGCAACGTCGATTGATTCAGCAACGGTAAGACTCCGCTGGAAACTTTCTCCCGATGAAAGCAAATCTTATTTTAAAGATTACGTGCTTTACATTTCCCCAGGCGCTTTCGCACCAAAAGTAATCTCCAAAGGAACACAAACAATCGATGTCACTGGTTTGACCGATGGAACAATTTACACATTTGAACTTCGAGCACGCAACACCGAAGACAAAGAAAGCGTTGGTAGCGCCAGAATTCAATGGTCCCCTGCATTCCGATTTACAACTAACATCAACGACGAACCAATTCGAGTTTACGAAACGGCCTCTTCTTTCGGTAGCGGCCTACAACTTTACGACCCAACTAGCGGCAAACCCAGAACTCTTAAAGTTGCAAGTGGCGAATTTTGGAACCTCGGACTTTATACAAAGTCTGGTCAAATAAGTTTATTTTCTGCAAACTACATTGCAAATAATAATCTATATAATTTCCCAACTTCTCCAAGTTGGACAACAGAAATTAGCGAAGATATTTTCCTGACAAACACTTTGGACAATGTTTTCGATAGTCAAGCATTAAACGCAAGAAACTTTTCAACAAACTACTATATCGATCTTTCTGATCCTGATTTTCAAAATGGAATTGTCATAATTGTTCGAACCAAAGCTGCGAATGCTACAGATTGGAATTATGCTAAAGTCTTAATTAAAGGTGGGCCAAATGGTCTACTCCAAGGTACCCCCGATAACCGTTACATTGAATGCGTTATCTCTTACCAAAAGAAGTCTGGTGTTCCATATGCTAAACCTATTAATTAATATGGAGGCAAAAATGAAAAAGGTATTTTTAGGTTTGTTAGTAACCTTCTTGATTTTTGGTTTAACATTTGCATATTCTCAAGAAGCCACGCAAAAGAAATTAACACCAAAGAAGGCCGAACCAGCTAAAGTTGAAAGCAAAAAAGAATCGCAACCCGAAACGAAAGCCCAAGTTAAAAAAGAGGCTACAAAGAAAGCAGGAAAGCCATTAAAAGGGCGAGTAATAAGCCTTGCAAAGTTTATTATTGATGGCAAAGGAACCGTGACAAAAGACGAAGCAACAAAGGAAGCCGAAGAAGGAAAACCAATTGTCCTTCTTGTTGGCGATGGTAAAAAAGCGAAAATCTATTTTGTTTTCAATGAAGATGGTTCTTTTGCTGGTAAAAAACTTGCCAAATATGCAAATAATAAATTCGTTGGAATCATTGGCAAACAAAAAGTCGTAAACGGAATTAACATAATCATTGCTGAAATGATTGAATCAATGGATTAAACTTTATTAATCGAAGGGGGAATTTTTCCCCCTTCTTAATTTATATGTTATGTGAAGATGGAACTGATTACCGAACAAACAATTAATTCCATTACAAAATTTCTCGAAACTCAAGCAGAAGTTAGCGAAAATTCTTGGTGCTGGAAGTTGTTTAACCCGGAAACCAAGAACTTCCTTTTTTTAACAATTTACCAAAATGTCCCTTTAAATAATACATACATCAATCTTGCATCTGTCCAAACAAATTTTGGTTATTTCGAACTTCATAACTTCACGAAAATTGTTTTTGTTGAACCAAACGAAATTGCCTTTATCCAGCACGATAAATCTAAATTAAATTGTCTGATTGTAGGAAAAAACTGCACCTGCTCACTTTATTCAAATATCAACAGAGAAATAATTAAGTACAATTTATCAGAATTGAACAGTGCTCTTTTGCTTTCCGCATTGCAACTTGCCTTGTTCGAAGATACTATTTCATAATTTTTCTTCTTCATTCCCCCCTACTATGGCATTAAGTTTGTTACTCTAAATTTTCTTTTATAAATTTTATTTATGGGAAAATTCGAAATAGAAATTATTAACGATACTTCTTTTAAAGGCATTCCACGAAAGGCATTGTATAATGCCATCACGAATGTATTGAATCATTTTAAGGTAACAAGTGCAACAATAAACCTCATTATGGTAAACAATGAACAAATATTGAAAATGAATAAACAATATCTTGGTCATAATTATATTACTGATGTAATCAGTTTCAATTTGAGCGAGAACCAAGACGATGTTATAGGAGAAGTTTACATTTGCCTTCCACAGGCTCAACGCCAAGCAATTGAATATAAAACAACTTTTAAAAACGAATTACTACGGCTTGCAATTCATGGAATTCTTCATATATTAGGTTTTACCGATAGCAAACTCGAAGAAAAAAACAAAATGACCAAAATGGAAAACTTTTTCCTAAACAAAATAGATAAATATGGAAAGACTCATTGAAATATTAGTTTATATCGCAACAGAACTTTCCAAAAAAAAGCAAATCGAAGAAATCGATGTAATAACACTCTTGAATAAAGGTTATTCACGAGGTGAAATTTCCCTTGCCTTAAGTTGGATTGTCGAAAATCTGGAAAATGGAAAGTCTACATTATATCAAAATCTTAATTCCAACAATAAGTCCTTTCGTTACTTACACGAAGCCGAAAAACACCTATTTTCTTCTGACGGATGGCAGGAACTTAACCAATTGTACAATCTTGGCATCTTGTCCTACGAAATTATGGAAACTTTTATCGACCGTGCTATGCTAATGGGTTTAAAAAACATTAATGCTCAGCAAGTTAAACAATTCATTGCTGGATTAATTTTCGAACCAAATTCTAATTTTAATTACTCTTCTCCCAATAAAGATGAATTAATAAACTAATAACTCTATTTTCTAACATCGCTAATTTCACTAATTTTGTTTTTCACAATAATTTTCTAAAAGTGGCAAGTAGACACGTAAAATATTTTCTTATTGTAATAAATATTTTAATATCTGGACAGGTTTATTCACAGTCTCCCACAATAGTTGGAAAAGTTTTCGACAAAGAAACTCAAAAGCCAATTCCTGGAGTTAGGGTAACAGTTGCTAATACAAATCGAGGAACTTATTCAACCTCCGCTGGTTTTTTCCGCATAACAAATGTTACCCCTGGAAGCAAGGTTCAATTTCGTTCAATTGGATATAGACCATACACTTTAGTGTTCGATGGAAACTTTTCTGACACTCTAAAAATTTTCTTAACTCCCTCTCCAATCAAGATTGGAGAAGTTGAAGCAATTGGCGATATTGAAGTAAATGATATTATTAAAAGAGCCTTAAAGAAAAAACAAGATAACTTAAAAAAACTAAGAACATTGCAAGCAAAGGTTTACTCGAAATTATATTTCAAAATTGGTGGCTTTTTCGACGATATTGAAACAAATTTTAAGGGTAGTTCAATCGATGCTAAAATTAGCACTACAAAGGAAAAGGAAAGAAAACGCGACAGCCTTTTAGCAAAATTTTTTGAAGAAATAATTGCAGAAACTTTTTCTAATGTTTTCATCGAGTACGAAAAAAACATCAAATATTCTGAAATCACAGAAAGAAGACAAACAGCAAATTTCCCCAAGGAAGCAAACATTCTTGTTTTAAACGAATTCTTAAGTTTTTACGAAGATAAGGTCAAAATCTTTTCGACTGAGTTTGTTGCACCCCTTGCCCAAAACTGCTTCGACTATTACCAATACGAATTACTTGGTAAAGAACTTTTTGGAGATTTATATGTTTATACTATTCGTATAAAACCCAAAACTAACCTTTATCCCCTTTTCGAAGGGGTCATCAAAATTCTCGAAAAAAACTATAATCTTTTGGAGCTCGAACTTGCCCCAAGCCAAAAATCTTCTGTAGATTTTCTGGATAGCCTAAAATATTCTCAAAAGTTTACTGCAATGAACGATAGCATTTGGCAACCTTCATTTTTGGAAGTAAAAGGGAAAATAAATATTCAAATTGTAAAAGGAATATTCGATTTTACTTTTAACTTCCGTGCTGTCAGCATTGTTTCGGATGCGATAATTAACCAGCCACTTCCCGATAGCATTCTCTATAAGGTTGAAAAAGAGAAAATTGCAGTTAGCCCAAAAGCAGATTCCACCAAAGAAGAATTTTGGTCTCAAAATTCCCTTGTCGAAACCTCCAACTACGAACTTTCGGTTTATAAAAGGATTGATTCACTATCCAAACAAGTCGATACAATTCAAAAAAAAATAAAAAGTAATTTCGACTGGGGTATAAACATTTTATCTGAAAATATTGGAACTGGTTTCAACAGAGTAACTGGATATAGTCTTGGGCTATCGCCTTTTTTGAAATTCCGAAATTTTTCAATTGAGTTCAATCCTTTTTATTCATTTGGAAGAGAAAAATTGTATTTCTCCACCGATTTAAAATACTCACCGAACTCGCAATCTAAACTAACTTTATCCATTTTTTCGGATATTTCACCATCGACTATGGACAACAAAATGCCCCTCTTTTTAAACAACATTTTTGCCTATATCTTCCATTGGGATTATTATGATTACTTCTTTCGCAGAGGTTATAGATTGGAATATAGTTTAGGAGAAAATAACTTTATCGACTTTTTTAATCTTCGAACCTACTTTGAGCATTCCGAACAAAGTTCATTGTCCAAAATAAACACAAAAAGTTTATTCACCAAATCAGATTGGCGGAATAACCCTTCGATTGATGAAGGGAAATACAACATTTTTTCAATATTAATCGAATTTGGCAATTTGCCGCCAGGCTTTGGTTTCTCGGTTAGTGAGATTGATATTAAATACAGATTTAATTTTCAAATAATAGCTGGAACAAAAAATAATAAACAGCCATTCGGAATATTTTATCCATCTTTTTTGATTAAAGTACCTACATTTTTCACTGGTTATGAACCAATGACACTTTCCTTATTGCTCGAAGGAGGTTATTCAACTTCACAAACCCCAGTGCAATACTGTTTCCGAATGCCGAATTTCTTCGGTCTGGGTAACTTCTATACTGCACCTACAGGATTTTTCGGCGGCAATAGATTTTACGCACTGCACTTCCAATATGATTTTTCTGACCTATGGTGGAGAGTAATCAGATTACCACTTATCAATAAGCGCGGAATTTCGCTCCAATTATCAGGTGCAGTAGGTTACTACGATAATTATCCTATAAAAGAAAAATCATATAAATCGACGGAAAAACTTTACACAGAATTTGGATTCGGAGTCTCCCGAATACCTATTTTCGTAAGTAATTTGGCATACTGGGGCTTCGAAATTCGCTACAACACAAGCAAACATTTCGAAAATCGTTGGGGACTTTCGATAAGTCTTTCGACCCCTTTCGGCTTTTAACTCTGAATTAATTACTATATCTTTTAGGAATGTTATTCCTTTTCGAATTTACGAATATTAATGATTCGGTGAGTTTCATTAAGTTCGACATTTTCGAATTCCACGAGGAAATATGGCATAGGCAAATGGTTTATTACTTTTTCTGCCCATTCGATAAGAAAAATCGAATTGGGCGTATCGAGAAGTTCAAAAAAACCCAACTCGTTCAGCTCCGCTTCATTTTTAATACGATAAAGGTCAATATGAATAATATTCACTTCTTGATTGTTAATATTTCCAATATACTGATTCATTATCGTAAAAGTTGGGCTTGTGACTATCTCTTTAACCTCGAAGTAATTACAAATTGCACGAATGAAAAGTGTTTTACCCGAGCCTAAAGGTCCAATAAAGCCTACAATATCGCCTGGACGAAGAATTTTTGCAAAACTCGAGGCAAGCTTGGTGGTTTCTTCTTCATTTTTCGAATAGTGTCTACCAAACATCTTTACATTTTACCTTTTAATATTCACAATAAAATTGAAATTAAAAGAAGATTGTGGTTTTAGAGAAATTTCAAAAAGTAGCTGCTGTGGTTTCTTTTCTTTAGGTTTGACATTGGAGTTAATTAAGTCGAAGGGGGAATTTTCCAAGAATTCAACTTCGCATACTGTATCGGTTTTTTTGAAATTTCTTAAGTTCAATTCAATCCTCACTCGTTGAAGGTTTTCGGAAATTGTTGTGATTTCATTCGCAACCACCTTGATTACAATGTCCTTTGCTTTACCAACAAAAGTAGAAACCTCTTCATCTTCCAATGATGTTGGGATAATATTTTGACCCACAAACTCCAATTCCTCCTTACCAACAAAATAGAAATCGGCTTGTCCTTTTGGCAATAAGAACCCAAGATTATTATTTTTTTTGTTTGTAAAAGTTATGAAAATGTTGGGATTATCCTTCGAAAAAACTGGTAGCCAGGTATTTACTGAGTATTTATATGTTTTTTTGTAAGCAACATCGTTGGCGGTAAAAATCTTCAGCAGTTTCGACTCGCCGTTGCTCAAAGTTATATTCTGCGGAAACTCGTATTTGTAATATTCAAAAACTGGATGTTCTTGAACATCTTGTTTTAACAACCCAGAAGAAAGGGCTTCCGTTCGCCGCATATAATCTGAAACATAATAGCTTTGAATGTTTACATCCCCTTCGAGAATTGTTACTTTTGAATCCTTAAAATCGATCCCAGAGTTGTTTTGCAAAAGAGCCCAAGCAGAAATAGAAAGCTTAGAATTTTTCTCATCAAGATAAATAAAATATTTGGCATTCCAAGAAAGTCCACGAGAGTGGTAAACCAAATTTGCGGACTGCCCACCGGATTTTTTCGGCTTTAAAAGCCATTGAACAGCTGGTTTAGTGGTATAATTGAATGCATAGTTGTTTATTAAAATGCTATAGTTTTCGAGGTTTTTCACAAAAAGTGAACTGCCATCGTCAAGATTTAAGACAATTTCTTCCCCTTCAACATAAGCAAGCTTTCCTTTGTAGCTAATATTTTGAGGATTCACCAAAGTAATATCTTTACCAATTGCTTCCTTCAAAGCAGAAATAAAATCGCCCCTTTTCAAAGAGAATGATTGCTCAAGTACTTCGCCATCGAAGCTCAAAGAAACAGAATTTTCGACAAGTTTGGTTGGAAATTTATCAAAATAAATTTTAGAAACTTGGTCGAAAAGATTAAATTCGAGTTTCTGCCGTACAATACAATAATCCATCTGGTAAATAGTCAAGGAAATGGAGTTCGATTTAACTTCCTGCGAAAAAGAAGAATAAACTAAACAAACGAAAAGAATAAAAGTTAGAAAATTCTTCATAATCACCTCGTAATAGTTTAATAATTTAGTAATTCATAAAAAAACAAATTATGGAAAGTAAATTAAAAGAAAAATTACAAAAAATCCGATTGGTAATAATGGATGTCGACGGAACATTGACCGACGGGAAAGTATATTATTCTAAAAATGGAGAGGAATTTAAATCATTTTCAATACGCGACGGATTAGGTATAGAATTACTTCACCAAAATGGCATAGCAACAGCAATCATAACCACAGAAACTTCGCAAATTGTAACCGCACGAGCAATGAAATTGAAAATTGAACATATAATATTAGGTTCTAAAAATAAATTAAAAGACTTGATCTCGTTATGCGATGATATTGGGTTAACACTCGAGGAGGTTGCTTTTGTTGGCGACGACATAAACGATATTCAGGCTTTACAATCGGCAGGTTTTTCTGCTTGTCCAAACGACGCAATAAAATATGTTAAGGATAAAGTCGACTATATATGTGCAAACAATGGTGGGAACGGAGCAGTTCGAGAAATCATTGAACTAATACTCGAAGCACAAAACAAGGAAATAATTTATAAAGAAAGTTAAATAAATAGAGGAAAGAAAAATGGCAGAAGATGGAAAAGAATATTTGAAAGGTTTCTTACTGGGGTCAATTCTTGGCGGAACTGTTGGGGCAGTTGTGGCATTGCTTTTTGCACCCAAGAGCGGGCGCGAACTCCGTCAAGATATTGCTTCGAAAACCAGTGACCTTTACCAAAAGGCTTCGAACTATTTTACCGATGTTCAGCAAAAAGTTGATGAACAAGTTTGGGAAACTGTAAACGAGGGTAAACAGCGCGCCCAAACAATAATTGAATCGGCGAAAGCACAAGCCCAGAAGATTTTGGAAAACGCAGAACGAATCATCGAAGAAGCAAAAACGAAAGCAAAATCCGTTCAAGAAAATGTTGAATCCAAAATCGAACAAATAAAGGAAGCTGCAAAAGCTGGAGCCGAAGCTTTTCGCACCGAAATGAAACAATAAAAAATAAAACTTACAGGACTGGAATGGAACTTGATATTTTTGTGAAATCTGCGGGTATTATTTTATTAATTTCCTTAACAATTCTTGTGATTTATCTAATCTTTTATTTTAATTCATTAAATAAAATATTCAAGTCTACCACTGAACAAATATTTCAACTTTCTCGCTCGATTCAAGAAAGTCTTTCAGATATCTCTAAAAATATCGACTCGTTGAAAAATAAAATGGAACAAACCTTGGGGAATCTTGATTCTGCTTCGATTCAAATTAGAAAATCTTTCGAAAACATCAATGAAAAAGTCGATGCAATTGAAAGTATTTACAAACCATTCAAGGAACTTTCGTATTATGTTTATCAACGAGTGGCTCCACCTTTGCAAACAACTTCGCGAGTTGTCAGCGGAATTGCAAAGGGGATAAATGTTTTTGTAGATTTTTTGTCCAAAAAAGCCGTGAGGAACAATGAACAATGAAAAAGCAAAGCAATTTTTAAAACAATTCAAAACAATAGCTGTTTATGGATTTTCGAAAAACCCAGAAAAACTTGCCCATTCAATCCCCGTCTTTTTGAAAAGTCGCGGGTATAACATCGTCGGAATAAATCCACAAAAATTTGAAGTTAAAGGAATTACCGTATATACAAAACTCGAAGATGTAGCAGAAGAAATAGAAATTTTAAATGTATTCCGCCCTTCGGAATATTGTTTGGATGTTGCAAAAGAAGCAGTCGAAAGAAAGAAAAAACGCGGCGATATAAAAGTAATTTGGCTACAAGAAGGAATAGTAAACGACGAAGCCCAAAAACTTGCCGAAGAAAATGGAATAGAGTTTATTCAAGATACTTGTATATATAAAATTTATAATTCGTTGTAAAATGAAAAAAATCAAAGTCGAAAAATTAACTTCCGAAGAAATCGAAAAGCGCGGAATTCCCAACTGGCCCATTTGGGAAAAAGAAGTCTCGACTTTCGATTGGTTCTACGACGAAACAGAACAGTGCTACTTCCTCGAAGGTAAAGTTATCGTCGAAACCCCCGACTTTAAAATCGAAATAGGTGCAAGCGATTTTGTCACTTTCCCCGCTGGGCTTTCGTGCACTTGGAAGGTCATCGAACCTGTTAGAAAACACTACCATTTTGTGTGAGAAAGGTGTTAAAATTGTGCGGAAGACTTATTTCCCTCTTCCTTTTCCTTTCTATATATTATTATGCTGCATACTCGCAAATTGATTCAATTACCACAAGTTCCAAAAATATCGATTCAGTTAACATTCAAACTCCTATCAAGGAGCTTGGCTCAATTTGCTCCAAAGATAACATTCTAAACAAACAAACATTTGTCAATGCCGATATTCTCTCTCTATTTGAAGTTGTTGAAAGAAATATGGAATTCAACTTTCTTACTCTTGGAGCAGTTGGGAATACTCCATTTGTTGCTGAATATGGAATAATTGTTCGCCCCAGTCTTTACAAAAATGGAAGCATTCATCGACAATTACCTTTGTGCACGTCTTCGTTTGAATTTTTTCCGCTCCTTGGTTTCGAACGAATTGAAATTTTGAAAGGAAGCAAAGCAGAAATTTTGGGAAAAAATACAAACGGACTGTTAATTAACTTTTCCACAAGAGTTTTAAATACAAAATACCCTTACACTCAAATTTGGATTGGACAAGCTGGATATGAATATCTTGGCTCAAGTGCTATTCTCTCGCAGAATATTATTCCCAATATAAACTTTTTTCTGCTTTACCAAAGATATTGGAGTGCTGGTCGATTCACTAATTCAAATGCAGACCGCTGGAATCTCCTTTTTGGTATAAGATGGAACATTAACCCAAAATTTAACATTCTCCTTCAAAACCAATATACTATATTGAACAATGGTTTGTATGGTGGTTTAAATCCCGATAAGTCTATTGTACTTTTCGATAATACATTTTCAGTTCCAAACTTTGAAAAATTGAAAAACACGCTTCGACAAAACGACATATCAATAAATTACATTTACCTCCTTTCAAACGATACAACTTACGTATTGAACGGAGGTGTTCTTTTTTCTGCTGCCTTAAACGAAGCCGAACTCGACGAGTTTCTTTTGAAAAGTAGCAATAGTTTCGATAAAAGCCGTTCGAATCTATTTGTTTTCGACACAAAACTAAAGTATAGAAACCAACTTTTTAATCTCACATTAGGGACAGAATTAGAAAAGGATTGGTTCGGCAAAAGCTTGTTTTCAGGCAAATCCAAGGACTTTGAACAGTCCTTTTTTGCACTCTCGCAGTCTAAACTAACAAGCAAGTTTTTTATTGACTTTGGAATCAGAATTGACAATTTCCCAGACTATAGAAATTATATTTTTGGTGCTAATTTCCAATATTCTGCGGACAGCAGTTCAAAAGTTTATTTAGACTTTTCTTTCAAAGATGGAGAGAAAAATAATTTTTTTAGAAATGGAATCTTAGCAATCTTTGGAACTAATTTTCAAAAGTACAAGATAAAACTAAATGGAGAAATTTTTGCTCGCTTTACTCGGGATTTTTCTACTTATACTCTTCAATACGATAGTATTGGGAATATCATTGGGGCAAAACAACTTCGAAACGAAAATATTAACTTTTTTGGTGGAAACTTTTTGGTGAAACTTCCACTCCTTTTTGGAAGTAATTTCTTTTCGGAAATCCACTTGAATTTTGCTTCATCGAATGGCAATGCCAAAGAATGGTTACCAATCTTTGCTTCTACATTTGGGATTAATTATCAATTTACTCGTGGAAGTAGTTATCTGGACTTGGGAATAGAGTTAGAAATTCTGTCGAAATTCAAGGGGATGTATATCCTTCCGTTCTTCCAGTATCCAATTGAATACGACAAAAGAAGAGGTTGGCAACACAACGGAATAAACCTTTACGCATCGGCGAAACTTGGAAATGCTTTTCTTAACTTAAGCTTAAGAAATATCCTCTCTTCGAACTATTACTACATTCCAATATATCCAGAATACGACAGGTCAATTAGAATTACTGTTTTCTGGTCGTTCAACAATTGATTTCACTCTACTTTAATTAATTTTCCAAAGACCGGTTCAGAGTAAATTTCTCCAACAACATTTATCGAAAAGTAATAAATACCCTGTGGAATTGATTTTCCATTATCATCAAGACAATCCCAATAAATCTCATTTTGATTTAATCGAACTGGTCTGCTCAAAGTTCTAATTTTTCGCCCAGTGATATCGAAAATATTTATATAAGCCATTCCATCTTTTTTCGAAGAGAGATAATTAATATAGAAAGTAGCTTCGGAAGCCACGGGGTTCGGAGCGACTTTGAAACTGTCGATTTTCGCAGTGCGATAAACATAAACAGGAATATCAAGTGTATCTTTGTTCCCCGTTGCATCAGATGTATAAATTGTAAAGAAATTAATTCCATATTCAAGTTCATCGGATTCGAGCATAAAAGAACACTTCAATGGTACATCTTTACCATAACTTGTAAATCTTGCCCTTTCGTTCAATTTAATTCTTTTTGTGTTGATAAGAAGCGATGTGGCGTTAGAATCCACTGGCAATTTGCTATTGTCGTAAATTTCAATTAAAACAGTTGGCGTTTTGGATACATATTCCTTACCTTGAACTCTTCGACCATCTAAATAGAGCACAATTTCAGGCGGCACTGTATCCTCGAACAATTTCAAACTCAATTCAGCTCTGTTATTAAAAAAGTATGATTCAGAATATCTTTGCTTTGAACTGAATTCTATGATGTTATTGTTGTCAAAATGATCGGTTACAAGGATGCCCGAAACTTCTTTATACGAGTTTGGTTCGAGTTTTCCAATAGCAAACTCTTGCAACTTTTGTTCTTGGGATGCAGTTTTAAGACTGACGATAATACTTGTTGAATCGCTCGGGCTCCTAAACGAGAGATTATATGCTCGAAGAAAAAAATCAATTTCTTCACCACGAAGAAGTGATGTATCGGAATGAACTTGTGGTTCAACTACTTCGATTGCCAATTCAGGTGTAGGCTGATATTTGAGTTGAATCTGGTTAAAATAAAAGTCTTGATGTTCATAGGGGTTCGAAATTTCAATTTCGAAGTACAGATAGGGGAATTCAATTGGGTTAATGGAAGAAAGGTCGATTTCGGTCAAATTTGAATTACTTATTAGCAATTGCTTATTAAAATCATATGGTGAACTTATACCCCAGACACCAGTTGAAAATGAAATTGAATCCTTTGGCAAATTAGCTTGAAAACTAAGCGAACCCCATTTCTTTGCAGGTCCAAAAACTTTTGAGCGAATTTTTGCTTCTTGTGGGATTTGAACCAAAAAGCCTTCTGATTGTACCGTGTCGCCATCGAGGTCGAAACCTTCGTTCAATGTAATTTTACGACCGAAATAATTTCGCCCGACAAAAAAGAAAGAATTTCCCCAATAGTTCAAATCGGAACCAAGAGAATCGGCATACTTGCATCCCCATTCTCGTAATGCTTGTTGCAAAGTATCGATAGAACCAGGACTATTTGGCACCTTCCACTTATGGAAAAATGGAACTCGAAGTGCGGAACTGTGGGCTACAAGAAAAATGTAGTCGCCGTTGGGAACAGAATCCCGCAAGAATTGGACAAGCTTTATACTCGATGAATCTTTCTCTGGTGGGTCAGTCCCCCAAGTTTCAAATATTCTGTAGCTTTTCAGCGAAAAATCCTTATGAGAAATAATTACAGCGTGAAAACCAACAATATCCAAATCCGGGGCCATCGTAACATATACTTTGTTGTTTACGGTAATTTCCTTTCCTCGCTCGGAGTGGATATTTCCAGAAGCAGACATTATTCGATAAGGTATCCTTATTGGCTTTAACCTTAAAGCTTCAACTGAAGTATCGAAAACAATGTTTTGAAATTGAAAATCGCTATATTCCTGTTCTTTGCTAATCGAAATTAATGCAGAAGAACTCGGATTTTCTTTCACAAAGTGAAATGGTAGCCATAAGGCTTGACTTTGGTAGTTAGTATCGCTCGAGATTTTCCGAGCATAAAGCCAGAAATGACCTTGGGAAAATGTGGTTCGAGGAAACCAATCAATCTTAATTTTGCTGGTTTGAATCTCTTTTTCATTAGAAGGGTAAATTAAAATCGAATTGGTATCTTGTGCAGAATAAATTCTAAATTCATAAATTTGTTTTCCTTTTTCAAAATATGGGTCGATAAAACTAAAGTAAGGATTAGATGAATTCACATCCCAATTGGCTTGTGGTTCAACAGGAAATAGTGAACTTGAATAAACATTTGCTTCGGCCATCAAAGAATTGTTGGAATAATCAATGTCGTTCAAACGTTCCTCGGGGTCGATAATTAATTGGAACTTGTGTAAACCAACTTGCTTCCGCACTGGAATACGAAACTCGAACTCTTGAAGAGAACAATTTTGAGTGAAAGTAAATTTCAAGAAGTCCAATGTATCTTGAATCCCATTAAAATAATGCAATAAAACAAGATTGTAATCCATCTTTTTGGAAAAGCCGGCGTTTCCAATAATTCCTCGAAGGATAAACAAGGAGTCGTTTTCAACAAAGGTGGGTTTACCCAACTCGCTTGTAATAGAAATTTTGTTTTCGACAAAATACAAATCTGGTTGGCGCTTAATTTTCATTTTCAACAGTGGGTCGCCGAGATAAACATAGTGGTAAAGTGTCAAAACATTGTAAAAATTAGTATCGTAGGCGATTTGCCTTGCTTTTGCAAGGTCGAAAAATTCGACAAAATAATCAGTTTTAACTGCGCTATCGGCAATTAAAGAAAGTAAATTTTGAGCAAGAAGCAAAGAATATAGGCGAATACTCACACCGCCTGAACCTATCGTTCCAACAAAGCCCTTGTCTGGGAAAATTGTATACTCTTCGTTTCTTGAAACAAGAGTTGGTTCCGCAAAGTTTGCAGTATTGCAAGAAAAAGAGCCGAAGAAACCATATTTGCCTTTGTTGTTGAGTGTTTGCACCTTCCAACCATCGGTATCGAAAACTTTTGCAGAACCGTGACCAGCAAAAAACATCAAAGAAATACCATCGTTAATAGCGGAACGAATAAAACTGGCGTCGGCTTCGCTTCCAACAACCTCGTCGCTTTTCCTTATTACCTGTGTTTGAACGCAAAGCGGACTATTCGCAAGAATATAATCAGAAAATTCACCTTTTAACCTATCGTAGAAATAATCTCTTTCGAGAGAATTTGTTCCCCCACTTAAGAAAAGAAATTTTTTCATCCAAGGAGCATTCGCAGAATTATCATACTCAATAACTTTTTCAATATAAGCAAATCCTTCCTCAACTGATTTAATCGGTATTCGACCAATATGAATATCGGGGACAAAATCTTCCCCCTCCAAAAGGCAATACCAAAAGTCGGTTGGGGGCCAGCCGAAAGCAGGAACAAAATCTTGGTAAATGCTATTGGGCAAAACATTTCTTGTATCGAAGTTGGCATCCCCAATTAAAACAACGAATTGTAAACGGGGTTTTTTCCAATTGTTGTAAGCCCAAACCAAAAACCTTTTGATTGCATCGGGCGATTTTTTCCCAAAATTAAATTCTTTATAAATATCTTCCACATAAGCAGTAACAAATTTGTGTTCGGGGTTTGTTCTTTGACGATATTCCACATATCGCTTGCCTACATCAGAAAATACTTTTGGAGTTATTACAATAACTGTTGCTTGATTAGTATCATAAAAAAGATTAGATTTATCAACTTCGTTTACAATGGGTTCGGGTAGGCTTTTCAAATCGGACAGATAAAGCGACCCATTCTTAAGATTTGAGTCAAAATTTAATTTCACAGAATATTTTTTCGAATAATTTGCTTCGAAAAATCCCCAGAGTTTTACAATATTTTCCTGCTCTGTATTTTCGAACAAAGTTTCTGCATTCTTCTTTTTTGCAAAAGCCCAAAGGTAATTCATTCTTGTTTTTGCAACTTGCTTGCTACCTTCGGCAGCAAAGAAATCAACTACTTCATTATCTATTCTTTCCCCATTGAACAAGACTAAATAAATACTGTTTGCACTTAGATTTTTTAGTTCATAAACTACCTTTTTTGAATTGTCGGAATAAAACAAGTATTTAATTTCATTGCTAAGGCTATCATAAACAAAGCAATGTAATCCATTTCGATTATCCTTATATATTGAGTCGGAAAAGGAAACAAAAACACTATTTTTCGAAGAACTTGCAACAAACGAAACAGAACTAAAACCTGCTGCCCGAGAAACCTTATGATTTAAAGTGTCGAAAACAAAAATATTGGGTGAATCGAAATTATGTACCATCAAAGTTTTGCCTTCGAAATTATCAACAACTGAAAAGGATTGAAAACCATTCCAGGCAAAAGGTATTTCGTTACTAATATATTCAAAATATTGGAAACCTAACACATCGGGAACAATTAATTCCCCACTGGGGGAGTAGCTTCCAAGATTTACGACTTCGAAAGTGTTCGAACCGAGAAAGAGTTTATTGGTAGGATATTTAAAGTCGAAAAAGATATTTTTCCCGACAGGAAATATACTTTTAAAAGCAGTATCGCCATTAATCAGCACTGCAAAATTGTGTTTGGTTTTAATTGAATCATATTTGCTACTAAAAGCAAAAAATCGAAACGTAACCGAATCCAAAATCAAAGAAGGAAAAAGATCTTTTTCAAATCTAAAGCTATTTTGTTTAATATAATCATCGCTTGGTGAAAGAAGCGCCCAAACCCAGCCTTCGCCATTTACCGTCTGCGAAGAAAATTCGGGTGATCCGATAGAATATTCTTTATGTTCTTCAAAATGTTGCAATTTTGGAATAAAATCAATTGCATTTCGATTAACAGATGAAAAAGTAAATGGCTCAAATCTTTTCCCAAGATAACCATCATCGTAATAGAGGTAAAAAGACTCAAAATGCTCAAAACTATCGAACCAGGTCGTATCGCCACGAGGTCTTGAGCCAATAAATAACAAAGTATCTAAATTATCGAGATAATCATCCTGGGATATGAAAAAACATGGAACTTCTTCGCCTTTGTGAAGCAAATGAAAATATTTAATATTCCTTCCCCTAAATTCTTCTTCCATTTCGATGATTTTGGATGCAGGAAGTATGAAAATCCTGTCGCTATTTGTGCGAATTTGAATGTATTTCTTTTCTGGGGAATACCAGCGATATTCAATCGGAAGCTTATAAGATTCGACAACCCTTTCCAATTCCTCTTTTGTAGTTTGAGCCAAAAGTCGGGCAACAAAGAGAATAAATATCAGAAATATATATACTTTTCTTTCCATCGTAATAGTCCAAATGAAATATTAAAGACAAAAAGAAAAAACAATAATTGTAAAACTTAGTTACAAAGGAGGGAATAAAAAGATTATGGCAAAAAAAATAAAAGGGCGAACTTAAAAAAGTCCGCCCATAACACATTGATAAGTGAAAAATTTACTTTTCTTCTTGATTCAAGAATGATTCTTTCAGCCCAATTAAAATTTTCTGGCTAATTTCTTCGGCAATCATTCGCTTGACGTGGTCATCACTGGTTAAATATTCAGAAATAGCCTTTTCGACTCGGCTTTTAATAATTTCAGCCGATTGACCAATCAATACAGTTGTAAGTTGGTGTATATCATATTGTTGAGTACGCAAGGCTTCCAACTGGCTTTTGTTTGCATCTTCCATCTTCTTAAGCATCCTGTCCATACGTTCTTCTTCTTCGGTATAAATCAAAGTTATTGAAAGCATAGCAAGCATAGTAAATTCAAGGAAGATAGCCAGAAGGATGAAAGAAGGTTTAGTAGCTGGGATAAACTTCAAACCTCGGATACCAACAGCTACAATCAAAAATGCTGCACCCCCATAGGCAAGTCCAGTTACATTGTTTGAGTATTTCTCTGTGAAGTGGTGAGCCATATACAACCGCAACCCTTTAAATACAAGGAAGTGATTACGGCGCCACAACAACCCATCTTTTGTATCTTCTATTTCTTTTAATACGAAGTCGGAGAAGTAATCCTTAATTCGACTATATAATGTAATATTTCTGAACTTGACTATATCAGTTGTTTCGTCGAACAAATCTTCGAATCGGATGGATTGCCTTGGTGAAGACATTTCCTCGCCAATTGTACGGTCCCAAATCAACCTATAGGCGCTCTCAACTTCGTCGCGTTCTTTTAATATTAATTGGTCGTCGGGCATAACCAAAAGTTCAACAACCTCTTCGGGGAAACCAGTCTGCAAGCGGATTTTGGTCTTAGTATTATCGATTTGCCTATCGAAAAGTAAGGACATAAATCCAAATTTAGTAGGCATCACCATTGTTAAGAAAATAGTAACCAACAAAGCCAAGTCGAGAGATAGAATTGAAAAGCCTAGTTCAGGGTCAAGGATAATAGCGTTCTCCCCAATTACTTCAGACTTTACATAAAATTGTAAAGATTCTTTCACATATCCGTGTTCTTTTTCGTTTCGAGGTTTGAAAGTGAAATCGAATATATATTCCTTGTTTATCAAATCTTTGTTGATTTCGACCTGTCCACGTTTGATTATCTCTTCGGCTTTCTCTTTGGTTGTAGAAGCCCAAACCAAACCACTGAACTTAACAAAACCAATTTTTTCCAGCTTATCGCCGCTTGGCTTAAACAATGGTACAACAAATTCTGCAACGCCCCAAGGTATTATTGTTCGGAAAAAGAAAATAAAGAAGAAAATTAGCAATGCAAGAAAGATAATTACTTGCGAAGGACCCAATCGCTTTAATTGCGATTCCATAGCTCTTTTGGCTTTGCTTTTTGCATTCATTTAATTTCCCCAAGTTTAAAAAACATACAAAATTTATAATTTCTTTAATATTTTCAAAATAGTAAATTTAAAAACAATAACAAAATTAACAAATAAAACTTTTGCTCAAATAAAATTTTCAATGAAATTTTTGTCAATTTTTCAAAATAATATTTGTAGTTAGAAAAATGACAAGAATTTTCAATCATTTTCGTTAATTTTGTTGGTTATGAGGTTAAAAACATTAATTGCGAACATAATCTTAACTTGTGGAACTATTCGAGGTGGTTCCTTCTCTTCATATTGTCTCTTACACTTTCTTTTTATAATTATTTTTCTTCTTTCTTCAGACCACCCGATTTAACTTAATTTCCATCTCAAACACTAAATCCATTTATAATTTTATATTTTATCATTTCGAAAGGAGGTTTATACTATGGTTAGAACTGATAAGTATGTTCCGAAATACTTTGTTGAAAGTTCCAAAGTGTTGGAATCTTTAAAAGAACACATTCTTGTCGATGGTTTTCCAATTGTTGTCGATTTATATGAAAGTAATCCAAGCTTTGTTGGAGACAAGGTTACAAAACAATATTACCGCGATTTATTTACTTGTTTTGCCTCGCTACCTTTGGGATTAAATCATCCAAAGATGCTCGACGAATCCTTCCTTGAATATTTAAAGTATGTTGCCGTGAACAAACCTTCGAATTCTGATATTTATTCCGAAGAAATGGCAACTTTCGTAAACACACTTTTCAAGGTTGCTGTTCCAAATTATTTTAAATATGCTTTTTTTATCGAAGGTGGAGCACTTGCAGTCGAAAATGCATTAAAAGCAGCTTTCGACTGGAAAGTTCGTAATAATTTCCAAAAAGGATTGTCCGAAGAGAAAGGCCATAAAATTATTCACTTCAAAGAAGCATTTCATGGCCGGTCAGGTTATACAATGAGCTTGACCAACACAGACCCAATAAAAATTATGTATTATCCCAAATTCAACTGGCCACGAATTACAAATCCAAAAATGACTTTTCCTTTCGAAGGCGAAAACCTTTCGCAAACCCTTGCACTCGAGAAACAGGCAATCGAAGAAATCAAAAAGGCTTTCAAAGAAAATCCCGATGACATTGCAGCTATTATTATAGAACCTATTCAAGGGGAAGGTGGCGATAACCATTTCCGTCCAGAATTTTTGCAAACTCTTCGGGAACTTGCAAATGAAAACGATTGCCTACTAATATTCGACGAAGTTCAAACTGGTGTTGGAATCACTGGCACTATGTGGGCACACGAGCAGATGAATGTTGAACCCGATATTATGGTTTTCGGAAAAAAGATGCAGGTTTGTGGTATCCTGGCTGGAAAGAAATTGGACGAAGTTCCCGATAATGTCTTCCATACTTCAAAAAGAATTAATTCTACTTGGGGTGGTAATCTTGTCGATATGGTTCGTGCAACTCGTTATCTCGAAATAATAGAGGAAGATAACTTACTCGAAAATTCAAAAAAAATGGGTAAATACCTTCTGAAAAAACTTTACGAAGTGGAAGAAGAATTCCCAGATCTTATTAGTAATGTTCGAGGAAGAGGGTTAGCTTGTGCATTCGATTTGCCAAGCAAAGAAATCAGAAATAAGTTCAGAGATATAGCTTTAAAAAATCATCTTTTAATACTTGGTTCAGGAATCAAGTCAATTCGATTCCGTCCTGCTCTAAATATTACTTCCGAAGACATCGATGATGGTATCGACAGAATTAAAAAAGTATTAAAGGAACTACAAGAAAGTAAATAAAGCAAATTCGCAACAAAAACGGGGTGGGAAAAACCCACCCCAAATTAGTTTTAATAACTTGATAGTTTGAATTACCTATAAACTCCTCGTTGGGAATTTCTAATAAAATCAATACAATGTTGAATTTCAGGAAGGACGCCATTTGGATGCATTTCGAGATATTTGTTAATTCCTTCGGTATTGTTTAAACCAGAAAAGAACACCAACTTGTAGAACTCCTCGATTGCTTTGATAGTTTCCGAAGAGAACCCACGCCTTTTCAAGCCAATTTTATTAATACCATTTACTTTAGGAGGATTTTCGCCAACCAATGTGTAAGGGGCAATATCCTTTGTAACTTTAACATCACCACCAATCATTGAATGGCAACCAATCTTACAAAATTGGTGAATTTTAACAACACCACCAACAACAACCCAATCTTCGATATGAACATGTCCAGCAAGTTGGACAACATTTGCAAGAACGTTATTGTTCCCAACACGGCAATCATGAGCAATGTGAGAATAAGCCATAATTAAATTATTATCGCCAACAATTGTTACACCTGTTACCTGCGAGCCACGATGGATAGTTGCATATTCACGTATTTCATTATTATCGCCAATAATAACCTTAGTTGGAGAATTATCGTATTTTAAATCTTGCGGTTTCGTTGAAATAACCACACCTGGGAAAATCAAGCAATTTTTTCCAATAGTAGCTCCGTTTGCAATATAAACATTGGAGATAATTTCGGTACCTTGGAAAATAGTAACATCGTCTTCAATGATTGTAAATGGACCAATTTTAACATTATCGTCGATTCTGGCTTTTGAAGAAACAATTGCAGTTGGATGTTGAAAAATAGCCATATATTACCTATTAAAGTTGAATGCTTCGGTCGACAAGAGCAGCAGAAAGGTCAGCTTCGGCAACGACCTGACCATTAACTGTGGCAACTCCATGGAATCTATATGTATTGAACTTTTTTCCTACCATTTGAACTTGCATCACCAACTGGTCGCCGGGAATGACAGGTTTACGAAACTTTGCATTGTCGATTCCCATAAAAAGTAAAAGCTTATTCGAAGCGTCGACAGAGTTAAGCAGCATTAAGCCACCAGTTTGAGCCATAGCCTCGATAACCAAAACCCCAGGCATTACAGGTTTTTCGGGAAAATGCCCCATAAAGAACGGCTCGTTCACTGTGACATTTTTGACCCCAATAATTGTATTTGTTTCAAGGTCGATATTTAATATTCTATCAATTAGAAGGAAAGGATAGCGATGGGGCATAACTTTAAGGAGGGAAAATATATCCATTAAGGCGTCTTTACCCTTTTTCCCTTGAAGTTTTAGAAATGGTAATTTTTTTAAGTAAAGATTGCGAATTTTTTTAGCAAATTCAATATTGCTTGCGTGCCCGGGACGAGCTGCAAGAATTTGTGCTTTAATAGGGACGCCAATCAAAGCAAGGTCGCCAAGCATATCAAGAAGTTTGTGACGCGCAGGCTCATTTTTAAATCGAAGCTCCGTTCCGTTTAGTATTCCCCCTTTGGGTTCTGGTAAATGCTCAATCTTGAATAGCTCCTGTAAATTCTTTAATTCATTCTTATCTAATTCTTTATCAATAATAACAATTGCGTTGTTTAAACTTCCACCTTTTATTAAACCTTTTCGGTATAGTTCTTCTACTTCTGTCAAGAAACAGAAGGTTCTGGCAGGTGCAAATTCAGTAAGAAATTCCTTTTCAAGATTGAACACTCCCGTATGCTGGCTACCAAGCGCAGGTATATAATAGTCAATCATCACGGTTATTCGGTAATCGTCGGTTGGCAAAGCAACAATATCGACACCTTTTTCTTCGTTAGTGTAACGAACAGTTTCATCGATTACAAAGTATTCACGTTCAGCATCTTGTTCAACTATTCCAGCTTCGAGAAGCTTTTCGGCATATGGCAATGAGCTTCCATCGATAACTGGAGGTTCCTTTCCATTAAGTTCAATTCTACAATTATCTATTTTTAAGCCAACAAGCGCTGCAAGAACGTGCTCAACTGTTAGAACTCGGACTTCTCCAATTCCAAGCGTTGTTCCTCTGGATAAATCCACAACATAATCGACAAGAGCAGGAATTTCAACTGGTTCGGGTAAATCGATTCGAACAAATCGAAAACCATAGTTTTCCGGTGCAGGATGAAAAGTAATTGTTGTTTCTTCACCGGAATGTATTCCAATTCCTGTTAGGCTAATTGGTCGCCGGATAGTTCTTTGTTTTTCAGACATCGTTTAAAACTGTTTTAAAAAGTATCAAAATTAAAAAAAAATACTCAAAGAAAGGGGATAGGAATGAAGAATTTGCATTCCTATCCCTCTTTCGTAATTGAAATTTAAAAAGGAATAATTTCGCTTGAACCAAGTATGAATTGTGTAACTCTTCCAAAACCTAAACCCATTCCAGAACGTTTTACAGGATTATTTTTAAACAGGTCCAAATATTCTTCGAAAACTTGGTCAATTTCTTCGGGTTTATTGTCGTGAAGTGTTTTCAATTGACGTAGTTGTTTAATCATTGTACCTTCGTAAAGTCGCTTCCGAAGTATATCATATTCGTATTCCCTTTCCGAACCACCAATTGATTCGCCAGAATGCTTTAAAATAACATCAACACATTCGCAGGTTTGCCGCTCGGGGTCGCAATCTCGTGTTAACTTCATATTAAAAAACTTAATCGACTCGGGATAATGAGTTATCATCAAATTTTTATCATAATATTCAACAAGTTTTTGCTCGTGTTCCGATTTCAAGTCGTCTCCCCAATTAATGTTTAAATTAAACTCCTTCTGTAATACCTCTATTCCTTCTGTATATGTAATAACTTCAAAACCTTTTTCGTAATAAGTATATAAGTTATGATGTTGCTCTGGGGTTAACAATCCATACCTAGATGATACATTCAAAACATTTACAAAGATATAATTCAATAAATCGTTACAATGTTTTAAAAGCCAATCTAAGTCAGTATCGAGTGCCTCGGTTTCGAGTAGCTCGAAATCATTTAAGTGTCTGCCATCGGAATGCCATTGTGAGTTGTCCTTTCGAAAAGACCTGTTGGTGGAAAACATTCTTGGCAAGCCATTTCGAATTATGTCCCTTTCTAACTGCAATTGCACGGTTTGGGAAAGTGTTAGAAATGGTTTCTCGTTGAGTGTGAATACATTGCTTACTGCTTCGCACGACCCTGTAGCATTGGTAATCCCCGGATATGGAACACCGATAAACCCTTCGTTCCACAAGAATTCCAACGCTGATTGATAAACAAGGCTTTTGAGAATAATTATGTTTTTGGACATAGTAACTCCCCTATTTGTTTAACAAAAAAAAGCGGGTGAATACCCGCTCTGTATCTTCAAATAAACAAAAAAGTCAAAAAAAAAGGCTGGGAAAACCCAGCCTTTATAAAAAATAAAGCCAAACCCACTGGGGAGTTTGGCTTTCAATTCAACAAGCAATTTATATTGACTTCTTTCGAATTTTACCCTTGCAAAATAGAAAAATTTACCAAAAACCAAAGTAATAAAACAATAAATTTACAAAAAAGCAAAAGTAATAAATTTTTTGGAATTAAAAATCTGTTTTTTAAAAAATTTCATTTCGAAATTTAAAATTACCAAAATATTCATATTGATTTCTCTTTATTAAATTTGCATTTTCAAAATCGAGAGAAAGAAATGGGCGAAACGATTTTTAGCAAAATTATAAAAAAGGAAATTCCAGCGGATATTGTTTACGAAGACGATGAAGTTTTGGCGTTTAAAGATATTGCACCACAAGCTCCAGTTCATATTTTAATCATCCCCAAAAAGGAAATCCCAACTACAAACGAGCTCACAGAAGAAGACCAACCCTTGGTTGGTAAAATGTTCCTTGTAGCCAAACACCTTGCCAAAGAATTAGGAGTTTCCGACTCTGGCTACCGTCTTGTTATCAATTGCAACAAAGATGCTGGACAGGCAGTTTATCATTTGCACCTACATTTACTTGGTGGGCGTAAATTCACTTGGCCACCAGGATAATAGGAAGAAAAGATGAAAACCCCAAAAAACGAAATTTTAGAATTTGCACGTTCTACCTTGCAAAAGGAGATTGATTCACTTTCTCGATTGCAAAATTCGCTCGACGAAAGTTTTGTCCGTGCCCTCGAATTCATATTAGAGGCTCGAAAAATAATAGTTTCAGGCATTGGTAAAAGCGGAATAATCGGTAGAAAAATTGCTGGTACTTTGCTAAGCATCGGTTTCCCTTGCGTTTTTATGCATTCAGTTGATGCTTTGCACGGAGACATTGGAATTGTTTCGAAAGACGACCTTGTGATCTTACTTTCCAAAAGCGGTTCAACAGAAGAAATTGTTCAATTAGTTCCATATTTAAAAAACCGGGGAGCAAAGATAATTTCAATCGTAGGAAATCCAAATTCATATTTGGCTCGCGAATCAGACGTTGCAATCATTGCAAGTGTTGAACGCGAAGCCGACCCACTAAATATTGTTCCAACTTCCAGCGCAATGGTTGCTCTTGCAGTTGGCGATGCTCTTGCCTCTTGCTTGATGAAGTTGAAAAAATTCACACAAGAAGATTTCGCTCGCCAGCATCCGCTTGGTCAACTCGGAAGAAATCTTATATTGCGCGTAGCTGATGTAATGCATAAAAATTCAAATCTTCCACTAATTATGCCCGAAAACTCTTTCCGCGAGGCAGTGATAGAAATAACGAACAAGAAACTTGGATGCGTTTGCGTTGTCGATGGCAACCATAAACTTAAAGGAATTATAACTGACGGAGATGTTCGCCGCACCCTTCAAAAATATGAAAACATTAATGACTTAAAAGTATCCGATGTTATGACGCCAAATCCGGTAAAAGTGCATTTTTCGGCTTTGCTTGGCGAAGCACTTTCGTTGATGGAGCAAAGGGAAAGCCAAATAAATGTCCTACCAGTTGTCGACGACGAAAACCATTGTATCGGTGTAATCCGGCTACATGATATTATGCGAAGTTCTATTTAACTGGCTTCGAAACAAAAAAACTGTATTCATCGATAATTCTTTTTGCAAAAAAATCCCAGTTTGCTATTTTTTTATATTTTTCTATGCCAACTTGAAAAGTTTCTTTTTTCATCGAAAAAAATTCTTTTATGGAATTCGCAAGATTAATGGGATTACAATTTTCGACAACAATTCCAGAACCAAATGGCGAAATCATCTCGGCAAGTCCCCCAGCAGAAGAAGCCACAACAGGAACATCGAAATGATACGCAATTCCAATTATTCCGCTTTGTGTGGCTGTTTTATATGGAAGCACACATACATCCGCCGATGAAAAAAAACAAGAAACCTCGTTTTCGGAAATAAATCTAATAAATAAACTTACACGACCACCAAGATTTTTACTTTGGATGATTTTTTCATATTTATCAAAAGAAGTATACGTTTCACCAGCCACAACAAGATGATACTCATCGGGAAGTAAAGAAAGAGCCTCGAGTAGAATATCCAGGCCTTTATACTCTCGGATAAACCCAAAGAAAAGCAGAATTTTTTTACCCAAAGGTAAATTCAACAATTTTCGCGCTTGGTTCGAATCAATTTTTTCTCCAAAATTATCGTATAGGGGATGCGGGAGATGAATGTAATTTGCATAAGGAAAAATTTCTACCAAATCCTTTTCGACTGCTTTACTCATTACAACGAAAAGATGATTTTGAGAAAGAAAAAATTTAGTCAATTGCCGAGAAAATGGAAATTTTTCGTGGGGCTTAACATTATCGAGAATCGTTACATTGAATGAAGTACGTTTCAATTTTCTGAGAACAGTTCCCAACGACGGTGCAAAAAAAGGCATCCAATATTTTGTAATAGTAATTTGTGGGTTATACGAACGGATAATTTTAGCAGCTTTGAAGTATGAAAATGGATTTATTGTATCCAAAACAGATATGGAATGAACAATTTCAGGGTTATCGTTTTCTTGAACATACTGGCTTTTACCAGGAAAAAGGAAATTAGGGTATTGTCTTTTGAAAGTGAAGGGTATGACTTCACCGAAATTCGAAAATGCCTTCAACAAGCGAGCATTAAATTGGGCAATCCCACCACGAAAAGGATAAAATGTTGATAAATAGGCAATTTTCATATTTCCAAAATTTAAAATTAATTTAGACGTTTAACTTATAAAATTTTTTATAAAACAGAAAGAGAATTGGAAAAAAACAAGATAATCGCTAAAATCGACGAAATGCAATTAAGTTGGTTTAATTCATATTATTGGAAATATCAATACCAACTTGCTGACGACTATATAATTCCATACCTAAAATCGCTCGGGATTGAAATAAAAGATAAATCAATCTGCGAAATTGGAAGTGCCGAAGGTGGTGTGCTTTTTGCTTTTGCTCGCAAAAATGCAAATTATTGCCTTGCAACAGACATAGCCGAAAACCGCTTGCAAGCTGGCGACCGAATAGCCAAAGAATTCAATTTGCAAATTGAATTTCAAAAACACAACATACTTTCTGACCCAATCCCTGAAGAATGGAAAGAAAAATTCGATATAATTTTGCTCCGCGATGTAATTGAACACTTGGACAATCCACTTTATGCTTTGAACCAAATTTACTTAATGTTGCGATATAATGGCGTCCTTTACCTTACCTTCCCGCCATACTATTCCCCTTTTGGAGGACATCAACATTTGCTTGGAACATTCATAGGAAAATTCCCATTTATTCATTGGTTTCCAAATCCGGTCTTTAATCTTCTTATCAAAAATGGTAGACCAGCCGATAAAGAAGAAGTCAGCCGTTTAAAATCTTTTCGATTGACAGTCAAAAAGTTCTTGGGAACGGTTCGAAAAACTAATTTTAAAATCTATGACGAGCGATTTTACATCATTCGACCAGTTTATAAATACAAATTCGGTCTAAATTCAATAAAACTACCAAAATTGTTTAGCAAAAATTTTCTCAAGGAAATAATAGCCTCCGAAGCATCATATTTGTTAAAAAAGTGATATAAAATGGAAAACAAAAATGAATACATTTACGGACGCAACCCTATTTACGAAGCCCTACGAAATAGTAACATTTATTTCGAAAAAATTTATATTCGATTTGCTGCTAAAGGCCGGCAAATTGATAAAATAATTGAATTATCGAGAAAGAAAAAAGTTCCAGTTTCTTTACTCGATAACCAAAGTTATTCCCAACTGGAAAAGAAAATTGGGAAACAGAACGAAACCCAAGGAGTTGTAGCTCTTATCAGTCCAATACAATATAAAAACCTAGATGAACTTGTCGATTTAGCTTTTGCCCAAAACAACAAACCCATACTACTATTTTTGGATAAAATTCAAGACCCACAAAATCTTGGTGCCATAGCCCGAACATCGGAATGCGCCGGTATCGATGGCTTGATTCTTACTAAAAAAGAAACATCCCCAATTAATTCTACTGTTATCAAAGCAAGTTCAGGCGGAATTTTGAACGTTTCGTTGTCCAAAGTAAACAGTAGTAGCCAAGCCTTAGAATTTCTTAAATCCAAAGGATTTTGGATTATTGGAACTGCACCTTCGAGCGGGAAATATTACACAGAAGAAAATTACAATGTTCCTTTGGTCATAATTATCGGTAGTGAAGGCAAAGGATTAAGCCCATCGGTAGTTAAACATTGCGATTCTTTGGTTGAAATACCAGTTTTTGGCAAAGTTGAATCGCTTAATGCCTCGGTTTCTGTAGGTATTATTCTTTACGAAATTCTTCGTCAACGTGGTTCCTTTGCGTCAAAATAACACCAAAAATTACCAAAAGCCCACCAAGAACATAGATTGGCGAAAGTTCTTGTTTGAAAAAGATAACCGAAAGAATTGTTGTGAAAACCGGTTGCAAATGGTTAAAAACTCCTATATTGCTTGCTGGTAATCGCTTAAGGGCATAATACCAAATCAAGTATGCCAAACCAGAAGTCATAACTGCAAGATAAAGAATTTGAGCAAGATGTATAGGTGCAACTAAATTTAATTTGTTAAAATCGCCTAAAACAAGCGATATTGGAAGATACAACAGGAATCCAATATTCATTGCCAACGCAGTCGTATATATGCTCCCATATTTTTTTATTATTTGCTTACCATAAGTTGAATATAATGCCCAGCAAAGACTTGCAAAAAGAGCAAGAATATTGCCTGCAAAATATTCACTTTTTAAAGAAAATCCTTTTTCGACCAAAATTAATGTAATTCCAAAAAAAGCAATTATTATTCCAATGATTTTAGCAAGGTTAGCCTTTTCCTTGAAAAAAACAACAGCAATAATTAGAATAAAAATTGGACTTATTGCATAAGCAAAAGCAACATTCGGAGCAGTTGTTAATTTAATACTTACAAAAAACAGAAGCTGATTTAGGGGAATATTCAAAACCCCAAGAATAATGAAGTGAAAAATGTCTGCCTTCTCGAAAGAAACAAGTGGTTGCCGTCGATACAATAGTAGAACAATAAAAAAAAGGGATGCAAAAAAGCTCCGGAGAAATAGAACTAAAGTTGGGGGTAATTCAAATGAAAGATTCTTTGCAAATATATGTGTAGTCGATGAAATAAATTGTTGTAAAATTAGTAAAAAATATATCATTTAAATATTTCCAAAATAGTTTGTTCTTGCCTTTCCCAGCAAAACTTTTCCGCAGCCAAACGCAATTGATGTGAAAAATCCAATTTTTTTTCTGAAAGCGAGATTACTCTTTCAGCCAACTCAAAAGGCTTAATTTGGCTGGAGACCATTTCACCAATATTAAATTCTCTGAAAACTTTAGCAATTGCTGGTAATTCCGTTGCAATAACAGGAACCCCAGAATGACAATATTCGAAAAGTTTATTTGGTAAAGCTAAATTGTATGAAAGAGAAATAGGTTCAATCAAACACAAACCAACATCACAAGCCGATGTGTATTTCAGTAGTTTTCGATATGGTATATTCCCCAAAAAATGAACACGGCTTCCAACTTGAAGTTTTCGAGCATATTCGAGAAACTGATTTTCAAGTGGTCCGCCCCCCAAAATAATAAAATGTATTCGGTCATCTTCCCGAACAGATTGTATCCCAAGTTCAATTCCACGTCCTCGGAGCAATGCACCTTGATAAACCATTAGTATATTGTCATCTGGAATATTGAGTAAATTGCGCAAGTTAATGCCATTCCGTGCTTTAGTTGTTTCTTCCGAAGGAAAATTCTTTACAACAAATATCTTTTTAGATGGGAAAATTTTCGAAAGAATATCCTTATCGAGTTCTCCTGTAACAATTATTTTATCAACATTTCGGACATAATAGTTTTCAAATTTTACCAAAAGCCATTGTTTAAAATTATTAGTGCTCAAAGAAGCGAGTGCGGAATAAATTTCACGGGAATCATAAACAATTGTACTCCCAGATCTCTTTTTAAAATAGCCCCCAGCTGGCAAGGAATAAACATCGGAACAGAGAACAATCCTTGGTTGTATTTTTTTAAAAAAACTTCTGGCTTTACTATTGAAAATATAAGTTTTTTTATAAGTTGAATATTCATTTGGAATTTCAATTCCATAAAAATCAATTGAAGAATTTTCGAAACTATGGTTCAATGCAACAACAGAAACCGAGAAATTATTTGAAGAGAAAGTATGAATGAAATTAGTCAAGCGAGCATCGAACTCTATCCTATTCAATGCAACAATCAAAATATCAACATCCAGAAGATTCATCTCAATCACGGAACTTGAAATGATAAGTGCTTCTAAGAATCCCGTGGGAATTGAATCTTTCCTTGAAATTAATCAAACTAATAGCGGGAGTCATTGGGTCGTCTGCTTTGGTATCTTGAGAAACTCCAATGTCAACCCATTCGAAACCATTTTCTTTAGCCCAGCGAACTGTCTCGTACATAATTAAATATACTGGTTTAAGATGTTCGTATTCATAAAGTAGCATATTGTAGAAACAAAGAACAACTTTCGGATTGCAAAGAAAAAGCCACGAACCAGCAATAGCCTTGTTTTCGTAGTAAACCATATTCAATCGAACTTTATTTGGTACAAGCTGAGATAGCCGAATCATATCTTCCAAAGAATGAGTTGGCCGAGCACTATGTTTCGCTTTGTTTCGAAGTAAAATTTCATTAAAGGTAGGATAATCGTCACTTTGTTGAATTTTAATTTTCCCTTCGCGAAGGATTTTGCGAATCGTTTTCCTTGCAGTCTTATCGAATGATGCAATAAAATCATCGCCATTTTTCAAATGGATGGCATGACTAATATAATGAAGTTCAAAATCGAATTTCCTATATAACATTGCATATTCAATATTCTGGTTAATGACTTTATTATAAATTATTGGTGGAGGAATTAGGAAAATTTCTTTAAATCCATTAGAATCGAAATATTCCATCATAGAATCGACCAGTTTCAATGCTTTTTCGAAAGGTAGAACCATAGTTACAAGTGAACCATAGCTCGCACCAACTGGAGACCAAAAGACTTTGTCGCCAACAATTCCACCCGGTAATACGGCAAGCAATCTTTCGTTTTCAAAAAACATTAGATGATGGAAATCGAATTTTCCTACTGGATGGTAATCAAGAAAAGCTTGCAAATGGAAAAGGGTTCCATTATTTGATTTTTCTACAAACTCGTCCCACACCTGTCGAAACTTTGACTCATAGTTAATTACTTCGATTTTACCCATTTGGTTAAAGAAAAAAAGCAAAATTAAGCAAAAAACCATAATGAGTATAGAAAGAACAAAAAGCAAAACACACTATGTAAGTGAGCATTTTAAATGTTTTATAAAGAATTTCCAATAAATTTTTTTGTTTCTTATTTTAATTCATTACAAATAAAAGAAATAATAAATTTTTTGGGTTTAAGCCGATTTAAAATTATTCTTAAGAAATATAGTAAAAGGTAATTTTGTTAATTTCGATGATTATGGAAACGAAAAATAACAAAAAACGAAACCAAACCAAGTACATTTTCATTTTTGGTGGTGTTGTATCTTCGCTGGGCAAAGGAATTGCAGCTGCTTCGCTTGGTTTCCTTTTAAAACAAAGGAAATACAAAGTAACAATTATGAAACTCGACCCGTACATCAATGTCGACCCCGGAACAATGAATCCTTTCCAACATGGCGAAGTTTATGTTACCGACGACGGAGCAGAAACCGACCTTGATTTAGGGCATTACGAAAGATTTTTGGGATGCTCATTAACAAAAGATAACAACACTACTGCGGGACAAGTTTACTACACCGTAATTACTAAAGAACGGGAAGGGCATTATCTTGGTAAAACTGTTCAAGTCATTCCCCATATAACCGATGAAATAAAACACAGAATTTCAGTATTTGATGGTGAATACGATTTTGTCATAGTGGAAATCGGAGGAACCGTTGGAGATATTGAATCATTACCTTTTTTAGAAGCAGTGCGCCAATTTGCAATAGAGCGGGGTTTCAGTAATGCATTGAACATCCTTTTAACTTATGTTCCTTATATTAAAAGTGCAGGGGAGTTAAAAACAAAACCAACACAGCACTCCGTAAAAGCTTTGATGGAACACGGAATCGTCCCCGATATTATCCTTTGCCGAAGCGAGTGCAAACTAAGTAAGGACTTAAAAGCAAAAATTGCTCTGTTTTGCAATGTCGATGAAGAATCAGTCATTGATTTATACGATGTTGAGACAATTTACGAAGTACCTTTAATCCTTTCTAAAAGCAACCTAGATAAAATTGTACTTCGAAAATTAAATGTTCAACCAAATGGTCTGGATGTTGAGGAATGGAAAACATTTGTTCGTAGAATTAAAAACCCTCAACACCGTGTAAAAATAGGTTTAGTAGGGAAATATGTAAAGTACCGGGATTCATATAAAAGTATATTGGAAGCATTTATCCATGCTGGTTCAATCAACAATACCGCCGTAGATCTTGAATTGATTGACTCCGAAGAAATAACAGAAGAAAATTGCGAACAATTGTTTGGTGAATTAGATGGTGTACTTGTTGGTCCTGGTTTTGGCAAACGTGGAATCGAAGGGAAAATTTTAGCTATTAAATATGTTCGAGAAAAAAAAATCCCATTTTTCGGAATATGTTTGGGTATGCAATGTGCAATAATAGAATTTGCCCGCAACGTTTGTGGGCTCGAAGGTGCAAACTCTACTGAATTTGACAAAAAAGTCAAGCATAATGTTATTGATTTGATGGAGGAACAAAAAAAGATTTCAAACAAGGGCGGAACAATGCGATTGGGACAATACCCTTGTAAAATAATTCCAAATACACTTGCATATGCAACATATAACCAAGAATTGATTTACGAACGCCATCGTCATCGTTACGAAGTCAACAATAATTACCGTGAAATTTTGGAGCAGAATGGAATGATTATGAGTGGGCTTTCACCAGATGGCAAACTTGTCGAAATGATTGAATTACGTGACCATCCTTGGTTTATTGGCGTTCAATTCCATCCCGAACTAAAATCGCGGGCGGTTACCGGAGCTCCACTTTTCATTGGATTTATTAAGGCTGCTTTGAAACATCAAAAATCAAAATCATAAATATGGGAGTCAAAAATGAGAAAATTTTCTTTTCTTTTTTCTATTATTATACTTCCTTTGTTATTTGCTTGCCGGAGCAGTAAAGTCCAAGAAGAAGAGAAATGGATAACAACACCAAGCGGCTTAAAATACATTGATTTAGTAATTGGGAAAGGAGATTACCCAAAGCTCCATCAAAGAGTTACTATTAACTTTATTATGAAAACAGAAGACGGAACCATAGTCGAGAATACATACCAAAGCAAAATTCCAATGTCCTTTATTCTTGGCAACAAGGATGCTATTGAAGGTCTCGAAGAAGGAGTTTCTACAATGCGTGTTGGCGGGAAACGAATTCTGATGATACCTCCTGAACTTGGTTTTGGGGCAAGTTCATTTCGCAATATTCCTCCAAACTCAAAATTAATTGTTGAAGTTGAACTTGTAAAAGCAGAATGATACAACCCGACTATATTCTTCTATTCGAAAACGAATATTTTCGTAGTCTTTATCCTTTTTACTTATTACATTGCCAATGGGAAATTCGTTGCGGAGCGTTTCGACTTTTCGAAAAAATTCATAAACAATTTCCTAAAGCGAAATTGCTTTTCTATACCAATCGGGAAAACTACCTTCGGCTTTTCCACAAAAGGTTTTTTATCGAGGAAGTTAAAATAGAAAGAGGAAATCTTTTGGTTTTAAATGCTGGAATTCTCCCGTCCAGTGGTTTCTGGCAAAATTTAAATAACGCCTATTCAACTTTTGTCGAAACTTCCCCAACTACAAGTTCGGTGGTTTTTTCTGTCAATTCTGTTCCAATAGCTTTTTATCTTTCTTCCAACGAAATGGTAAACCCTATAGATTTCGACAAAAACTTTTTTTCAATATTGATGAATAAATACTTCGAGAAACTTCCTAAAGTTGAAATACCTATTCCAAAAGTTATTAATTTCCTTTGGGATGCAATTGAAAACAACTCCGAAGCTATTGCCGACGACTTTCGTTTCTTCGATAATTTTGCCGATTTCTCGGAATTAAAAAGAAACAAAGTCGAATTAATTGATGAAAACAAAGTTAAAATTGGAAAAAATGCAAAAATAATGCCTTCGGTGGTGCTAAACGCTGAAAAAGGTCCAATAATCATCGACGAAGAGGTGACAATCCAGCCATTTTCGTATCTCGAAGGTCCGGTGGCAATAGGTAGAAAATCATTGATTAAATCTGGTTCATTCATTTATGGTGGAACATCCATCGGTGAAATTTGTAAAATTGGCGGAGAGGTCGAAAACACAATTTTCCATTCCTTTTCGAATAAACAGCATTATGGATTCTTTGGACATTCATATGTCGGTCAGTGGTGCAACATTGGAGCGGGAACTACAACTTCCGATTTAAAAAATACTTACGAAACCGTATCCGTTCGTATCGAAAACGAAACTTTCAATACTGGTAGAACATTCTTGGGGCTCCTTTGTGGCGACCATACAAGAACTGCTATAAATACATCTTTTAACACTGGAACAATAACTGGAATTTGCTGTAATATATATCATTCGGGACTTTTGCCGAAATACATACCTTCGTTTACTTGGGGTGGAACTCGAACTGAATCGACCTTGGGCAGTTTTGAACGAACAATTCAATCTATCGAAGCAATGATGAAAAGAAGAAATGCAATTTTGTTTGATGAAGAAAGAAAAATTCTTGAGCTTGAATATCAAGTTCAAAAAAGCAAACGCCAACATTAATCCTTTAACAATTCTTTTGAAGACCAAAAACAGCTTTAAAGTGGTTGACGATAATTTTGGGTACAAATTCCCTTAAATTAGTATCTTTTGTCAATAACACTAGGGCAATGATAATTTCGTAATTTTGTTTTTTTAATAATTTATTCTATGATAGAAGTTAATTTAGAACGAGCAAAAGAACTGCTGGAACAATGCCAAGGCAAAAGAATTGCCGTTGTCGGAGATGTGATGCTCGATAGGTTTTTCTGGGGAACTGTTAGTAGAATATCCCCGGAGGCACCTGTTCCAGTAGTCGACTTGGAAGAAGAAACAGCCCATCTTGGTGGTGCCGCGAACGTTGCAAATAACTTGAGTAATCTTGGTGTAGTTCCTTTGCTTTGTGGAGTTGTTGGCGACGACAATAGCGGAAAACTTTTTCTCGAAATTGCCAAGCATAATGGAATTGATACTTCCGGTTTATTTGTTGACGAATCCAGGCCAACTACTGTTAAAACAAGAATTATTGCTAACAACCAGCATGTAGTTCGTGTCGATAGAGAAATCCGAGACCCAATTTCGGATAAATTAACCAATGCAATAATTAAAATCATTTCAGAAGAAAAAAATCTCGACGGATTAATTTTCCAAGATTACAACAAAGGTACAATAACCCCACGCCTTATCCATAGAATAATACAAATTTGTAATGAAAAGGGAATACCCACTTTTGTCGACCCGAAATTCGAGAATTTTTTCGAGTATAAATACTCAACAATTGTCAAGCCTAATCGGAAAGAAGCCCAGCAAGCACTAAACACGAAAATTGAAACACGCGAGCAAATAATTTCCGCTGGCAAGTCTTTGCTTGAAAGACTGGAAACAAAAGCAGTTCTGCTAACTCTTGGTGCAAATGGAATGGCACTATTCGAAGCCGATGGCGAAATATCTTTTGTTCCAACACGAGCACGCAAAGTTGCTGATGTTTCCGGTGCTGGCGATACAACAATTGCAACCTTCGCTGCTATTTATACCTCAGGAGCAAGTTTGAAAGAATGTGCAACAATTGCAAACTACGCTGCTGGAGTCGTTTGCGAAGAACCTGGCGTTGTTCCTATCACTACCGAAAAACTATTGGATTCCATCCGAAAAAACTACAAAAGAAATGGTTTCAAATGATTGTTGAGTTCGATGAAATCGAAAAAATTTCTAAGGTTCTTAAAAAGCAAGGGAAAATAATTGTTTTCACCAACGGTTGCTTCGATATCCTTCATCGCGGACATATCGAATATCTTGCAAAAGCCAAAGAATTTGGCGATGTTTTAATTGTCGGATTAAATAGCGATAGCTCGGTTGAACGCTTAAAGGGGAAAGGCAGACCAATTAATTCGCAAGAAGACCGCTCTAAAATTTTGGACTCTTTAAAACCAGTGGATTACGTTGTTATTTTCGAAGAAGATACTCCATTACAATTAATTCAAATTATTCAACCAGATGTCCTTGTAAAAGGTGGCGATTATAAACTCGAAGATATCATTGGTGCAGAATTTGTTCTTACCCACGGTGGTCGGGTTGAAATTGTTCCTTATCTCGAAGGAAAATCTACTACAAAAATTATCGAACAAATAAAAAATTTCAATTCAACTCAATTTTGAATTTCGGTAATCTCGCTCCGTTAAAGTTCAAATCACATATATACCGGATCAATAAGTTTAAAGCATTTTGAACTAGTCGGCTATCGGCTTGGATTATTTCTTTTCGAATTTGAAAGTGAGTTTGCGAAGCTGCATAGGAACCACCTTCCAGCTCAGTTGTCAAAGTTTGCGAAAGTATAGCTTTCGAAATTTCGTTATTTGCAAATCGAATTAATTCAAGATAAAGTTCAACAGAAGAATTTCTGCTTGGCTCGTGCAATTCAATTTTTACATCCATTGGCGAAACAATAATAGCATCCTCGTATATGCTTTCCAAATCGCGAGCAAGTTGTTCGATTTCGTTGTTTGTTGCACCTCGCTGGTATTGTCCAATTAAAATTGGCATACCGTAGCGTTCAGTAAAATTGACCCAGAAACGAAGTCCACCATTTTTGAATGTAACCGGCCAGTAGCATTTTGCTAATAATGAATGCCCATATGGATTTATTGCCGATGCCTCGTGTTGAACATTGATTATTTTATACTTTTCAACTTTCCTTTGTTGACCAAAAAACGAACCTTTGTAAATCAAATTGCCGGCGCTATCGTATGCAAACCATTCTTGTGGTCTTGCTTTCAATTCAAAAGGAATAATTTTGCCATTTTGCTCCTTCCAAACTATTTCAATCGGTTGAAACCCAAAAAGCGGAGCCTCCAAAATATCAGATTCAATTTGGTAGATATCCAAACTATCGAAAACTTCGTTAATCAAACTAAACACTTCAAGGTGGGAATCCAGCTGTTCAATTTTCCAACGGAGCGAAAGGACTCCGCTTTTTCGCGATTGTATACAACTCCATACATGTGGGTCATTCTTCAACTCTCGATAAACTTCGAAGCTCCTGCCAATTTTGCGTAAAATAGAATCGGGATTTGGGAGCAAATTTGTAGTTCTATAATATGTATTATAAATTTCTTGGAGCAACTTTTCTTTTACTTCTTTTTTCATTTACTTCACCTTTTAGTTTTACATAAAACATAACCTAATGTTGCACCAAAAAGAAAAACAACAGGCTTTTCCCACCACCGTTCCTTTTTCTTTTCGAACGAATAAACAAACTTTGGAATATAAATCGTATCGGGAAAAGGTAGAACCGAAAAATCCAAAGAATTTTCGGGGAATTTGTAGCTTACAGAAATTGTATCTTTATTCACTATAGTATCAAAATTTACTACAAAAGGAGAAGTTTTAACAATGGTATCATATCGATAAATTATTTTTGGTTTAGCTTTTCGAAGTATTATCTTCTCTTTCGGCTTAATTATTTCAATTGTGTCAATGCGTAACACTTCTTTATGAATAATGTCTGGTGGCCGAAGCTTGAAATAAACAAATAACACAATAACCAAAGTCAATAAAAAGAAAATCAAACTATTCGTGAATTTCATTGCTTTGAATACATTTGTTCATAAAAAAGATTATATAGCAAATCCACTCTTTGAGTTAAATCCGAAAGTTTACTCGAAAGAATTTCACCATAATGCATTGTTTTTTGTTCAAGAAGAGCAATCCTATTTTCAAGCTCAAATTCACGGCGTTCTTCAGCTACTTTTTGTTCAAAGCTTTCTTTTTGGCTCCGTAGAAATTCTTTGCGAATCTTCCAAAACATTGTTCCAACCGAAGCAAAAGTTCCAAGCAATATTATTATAATTTGCAAGGTTTGATTTTCCATATCTTTTCTTTAAATAAAAACTTACAAAGAAAATGTTCAAAATATCTTCTTGAGAAAGTTCCCCAGCGACTTTGTCAAAAAGAAGGAATTCGACTTCAATCTTTCGATTTTCATTTAAAAAGGACAGCGGTTGTAAGTCTGCCATTAGTAATTCCATTTGGCTCATATTCAATTTTGAAATATTGAAAAGAAGGATAAAAAATATTCAAGAAATAACTGTTATTCAAATTCGATGCAGTCTCAATTTGAATTTCTTTTAAAATCTTATAAGTATTTTGGTTGTTCGATACGATAAAGAAAACTTTTCCAGCCAAAATACCTTCGGCACCATCCCAACTAATTTCAATCGAAACAGCATTTAAATAATTTTTTCTTGAGGACTGAAAATCTTCTATTTCAAAAGGAATCCAATGGGATTCCCAGCGATTTTGCATATTCCAATTTCGAATTAATTCCCAAAGCATTTTTTTACCTTTGATAGAACCCAACAAAACCAATTAAGTTCATTCTTCCGAACGGATGAAGAAGATTCCTTTTCCAAAGGAATACACCTTCGACCCAACGCTTTTCTATCTTTAGGTATCTTCTTGTATTAAAACCTATGGTTTCAACCCAGCCTTTCTTTCCAAGCAAAACAATTCTTTCGGTGTGCCCAAAAATCGTTTTGCTCTTCCTCCAAACCACTAAGTCATCTAGAAAAATACCATTTTGTTTCATTCCTTTTCGCTTAGCAAAAGACCAAAGTCCCATCGAAAGCCCTGTTCGAGGCAACGGGTTTAAAGTTGGTAGAAGTTTTAGTATTCTTGTAGCTTCGTAAAAGCAATAATATTGCCCAGCAAAACAATACGGACTACCTTTAGGTAAATTCAAAGCTTTTAAGTATTCTTCTACTTCTTTGCCATCGTTGCGGTTTGTTTTTTCTTGAATCCCAACTTGCTTCCAAAGTACTTCTCGCGATGTTACGAGCAAGGCTTTCGGACAAGGCAGTATGTATCGACTTTGACTTACAGAATTCGAAAAAGGAAAAAGAAATATTAAGAATGTTAAAGCAAAATATCTCATTTCAATTCGAAAATTGTGCTAAATACAATGCCAAAACAGAAAGACCAAAAGAAATATGAACACCAAGAAATATCAATCCCAAATTGGAAGCTTCGGGTTGTTCGGTAAATTTAACTTTGGTAAAAACAAATACCGCCACGCCTGAAAATGCTATTGCAATGCATTCGAGTAACGATGCCAATAGAAATGCTCGTATTTCTGGGCTTTCCAGTTTGAGAAGGAAAATAGTTAAAATAAACAAAAGGGTAAGCAAAGAATTTCTTTTCAAAAAGTCCCAAACTTGATTATGCATTGTTAAATCTCCATAAAACTATCCAACAAGTCGGTGTTGAAAATTCGGTTGTCTTTATCTTTGTTTACTTTAAGGATTGGTCTGTGAACGCCATCGGAAATGTCGAGTTGTAAATCCCCATTTTGGATTAACCTCAACAAATACAATGCATTAGATTTTCTGCGAGAAATCGAAGGAGGTACCATTCCACTGTGGTGGTAATATTCATATAAATTTGCAACTGCAAGTTCGCGTGCAATAAAGTTAATCATAATTGGAATGGTAGAAAACGGAACATTAAAGCGATTCCGAAGATAACTATCAATCAAACTACAAGCATTCGAAATTGCGTAATCAACCCTATTTTGGTCAATAACCGACCCCGAGGGGTCGCCAGTCAATATGGCTAACTCCTCGGGTTTAAATTCCTTTAATATTTCATTGATATTGGTATACATTGAAACTCCTTATGGAACAAGTAAAACTCTAACAAATTCACCAGTTTCAGCGGAATTCAAAGCTCTTCCATTTACTTCTGTTCCTGGGTAGGCAACAATCGCACACCCAAGCGAATCACTTGTTAGCTTATCGCCTGTGGTTATCGTTCCCCCTGCTTCAACTATCGCTGTCCCAAGAACAACAACAGAAGCATACGAACCATTAGAATAGTTGGATAGACTAACTCCAAAGGACTTTTGATTTGCACCACAGGTTTTCCCAGAAAAATCAACGAAACGTTTTGCAGGAATATCTGCTGTTGCCTTGATGGTTAAAACCTGTACTGGTTGATATGTTTTATTATTCAAAGACATATTCACCTCCTATTTACGAAAGATGATTTGTGTTGTAAATAAGAAAACCAGCATAAGGTAAAGTCATAATATATGTGTAAACATCTGTAGCTCGAATGACTTTTATTTTACCACCATTTTCGTAATAAACATCGATTTCTGGATAACCCGCTTTTTGCAAAAGATAACCAAAACTTGAACCAAGCCGTTGAGTTTTCCCTTTGTCTTGCTCTTCAACATATGCAAGAACAATATTATCGCCCCAGATATCAGTAAAATCGACACCATTTTGTGTGTAAACTCCCAAACCAATGTAAATATTCTTGATTTCAAGAAGTTCGCTTAAATAGTTCAAATTAACTTTGCTTAAACCAACATATTTAATTCTTTCAAGGATTTTTGGGTGGAAGTTTAATGCTCGATAAGTTGGTTCACCAATTATCATAACGTTTGGATATCGTGAAATTTTTCGTCGAATTGCAGAGACCCCTTCAAGAATTTTCGTTACAGGGTCGACCGACTTGGTATAGTCATCAAATGCATTAGAAGCAGTGATTTCAATTGTCATTTCTGTAGGATAATTTGCTGGATTTTGAAGAAAATCGGCAACTTCCTTTTCCCGCCCAAGCAAGAGGATATCGATTAATTCATTTGTAGCTTGTTGTTCAATTTGAAGGGAATTTGAATATTCTTCTTCTTCGATATAATCCAGCGAAACCTCGACATCGCGTTCAAGAAGTTCAAATTCATAGTAACTAATCTCTTCCGCTGGGATTCTGTTTGAATCAGCACGG
The DNA here is from genome assembly GCA_964413155.1 of uncultured Hyphomicrobiales bacterium. Taxonomy (GTDB): domain Bacteria; phylum Bacteroidota; class Ignavibacteria; order Kapaibacteriales; family UBA2268; genus Naka2016. Next base: position 209,280 of record CAYPRT010000001.1, read on the forward strand.
ACAGCCCTAATTGTATCGCGATGAACAAAAGCTTGCTTGCCAAAAATTGGAATTTTACCTTTTCTTCTATTAACCGAGACTAGGGGAAAAATTTTGTCGGCAACGAAACCTGCATTTTTGTATTCTTGGGCAAGCGAAGTCAATACAGGGTCGATTATTCGAATTTCAGTGGACATTTTGCCTCCTATTTATTATTCACTAACATTAAAGCTTGTTCATAGGTTAAATGCGGATTGTTTTTTTGAATTTCTCTTGCTCGAAGATGCAAATTCCACCTCTGGTCGTCAATTTTTTTTCCATTGAACTCATCGTCGAAGGAAATTTCTTTGTTCAAAGGCTCGGAGTATTCTTTCTTTATTGCTAGTGGCTTCCAATTGGTAAAGAATTCTTTAATTTTTTCTACTAAATTAAAGTCCGCGGGGAAATCTTCCCCTCCGTAGTTGCGAACAAATTGTTCAGCACGAGCGGAATACTCTAAAATTTGCAGTAGAAGTGGTTCTTTAGCGGGTGGGATAATCAAGAAATCACTCGAATTGTTTATTTTGCTTATAAAATCGCGAAAGCCCCGGGCAAGAAATTCTTGGTGGGTCTTTTGGAGGGATTCACGGAGGGCTTTGTTTTGGTGGGACAATTGGGAGTTTTCGTATTCAAGACGGGAGATTTCTTCCCGGAGCCCTGCGAAATTTTCGCTTTCAGTCGATGAGTATTCAAATGCTCTTGCTTCGTCCAATTCAACAAAAGAAATTGGTTTCAACCCTTTCACTGCTGGCGATTCGGCGCCAAGTAAACCAACGTGTCGCAACATATAATCTGGATAGAGCGAAATCGAAACCTTGCGGAATTTTCCTTCGCGAATTTCATCGATTATTTCGCGGGAAAGTGATTTCAACTTGGCATACAACAAGTTGCCACGTCGAGCGAGTCGATCCACCCAACCATAGGCTGGGCTATCGGTTTTGGGATGACCTTTGACAAGCGGAGCCTCGAAAGAAGGTTCTCGTTCCACCTGCTCGTTATACTTTTGAACGATTTTGTCCAGGTCAGCTTCGGTGAAAGTTTCTGTCACCCCAGAACTATCGGTAAAAGTGCCTGTTCGAAAAATTTCAATCCACATATCACCTCTCCTTTTTTCAAACAATAGCGAATTCATATTCGCTACGATGCGAAACTATTCGATTGAAAAGGGACTACCGAAAAAGCGGTTTCGAAAGATTTACAGAACTGTAAGAAAATCATTTACAAAATGTTTAAAAATTACCATTTCTTTAAAAAAATTGAAATTTCAAAAATTATGAGGCAGGATTTTAAGTTATTGTCTTTTCGTAAATTGAAAATCTATGAAAGATATAATCGAAACATTTAATTCTGTCGACTATTTGGTCGTCGCACACCGAGGTGCAAGCGGAATTGCACCAGAAAACACTTTGAGTTCATTCGCCGAAGCAATTCGCACTGGTGCTCATTTCATTGAAATGGATATACAAGTTACAGCCGACGGGATACCAATTGTTTTCCACGATAAAGGATTGAGCAGAACTACAAATGGTTCGGGCTTTGCTTCGAAATTAACATACGAAGAACTTCTAAAATTCGACAGCGGAAATTGGTTTTCCAAAAAATTCACAGGGGAAAAAATTCCAACTTTGGAAGATGTTTTAGATTCTGTTAAAAACAAAATCCTCGTAAATATTGAACTGAAAAATCTTGGAACTAACCCTTTCCCTCACATTGAGAAAATAATTCAAATAATAGAAAATTTCAATTATTCCGATAAAGTTGTGATTTCATCTTTTTATTACGAACAATTAAAGATTGTTAAAAAAATTAAAAGCACGATACCTACTGCAATTATTCGCTTGCCAAAAGATAAACGCCTACCTTCTGTGATTTCCAAAGAATTTCCATTCGAAGGATTAGTTTGCAGTATTGAGGAAATTAATAATGAAATTGTTGAAGATGCCAAACAAAATGGTCTTTTCCTTGGAATCTATACAGTAAATACAGCTTCGGAGTTAGAATATGTATTAAAGTTCGATGTCAAAGCAATAGTTACAAACTTTCCAGAACAAATTATTACTTTATTGAGGCAAAAATACAAAGCAAAGGTTTAAAATCATCAAGTTAAATAATTGAGAATCTCATTTGTTCGAGTAACATAGGCAAAACCAAAGGAAAGATTCAAAAGGCTTGCAAGATGCATTTCTTCGTTAATACTTCCAGTAGCATCGGCAAGGAAAAATACTCGATAATCGCGGTAATAGGCATCTCGAGCTGTTGATTCACAACACATATTTGTCATTATTCCAGTAATAACCAAATCGCTAACTGCAAGGCCTCGCAAAAATATTTCCAAATCGGTATTGTAGAAAGCAGAATATCTATGCTTGTAAATTATCTTTTCGTTTTGTTTTGGTGCAATTTCATCAATCACCTGACTTTCGGGTGAGTTTTCGATACACATACCTTCCCACCACCATTTCATAATCCCTGCATCAATTCCTTTCGGATCGTGAACGTGGCAAGTATAAATCACGGGCAAATGGTTTTTTCTGTATGCATCGATTAATTTCTTTATGTTTTCAATTATCGCCAAACCACCGCAAGTGAAAGTTGGAGAATTTGTGTTGAGAAAGAACTTTTGCATATCGACGACTAAAAGAGCTGAACGCGAAATATTCAGTTCAAGTTTATGGGTATTAAACTGCGAAATTTTATCGAGCCATTCATTCGTTTTTAGTTCAAGGTTCCCTTTTGTAACATAGCAATTCATTTTATTTCCTATAATTGTGTCTTTTTAAAATACTTATTGAAAATTAAATTCAACAAATTTAAGACAAAGAATAATAGAACGATGATAGCATTGAGTAAAGTTGAATGGGGAAATCCAGCACTCCAGAAAATCGAAGACACAAACCGCAATATCAAAACAAGTTGGAATGAAATTAAAATAGAATAATGCAAAAAGTAATTCTCCTTGAATTTAATCATCAAAACTGCTGGTAAAATTATCGAATAGTGGGCGAAAATCATATTCATTACAAAACCCAAAAAGAAAGAATGAACTTGCATATCATATGAATAAAAATAAGGAACAACGAAAGTCAAACCGTGAACGAGTAGCCAAATATAGCCAACGAGCAAAGAAAAACCTCGAAACCGAAACGGTTCAATTTTGCGAATATTAACTCTTGCAATATCATTTTGCAAAAGCCAAAGCGATATTAAGCAAATCGAAGCACCAAAGAGAATATCATTAAAAGGGACAGAAAATATACTGATGACTAAAAGACATAGTAATAAAGTTTTCTTTAAAGTAGATATACCAGTAAACTTGGATAGTTCAAGTCTTTCTGCTACAATAGTAATTAATAGGAACAATTCAAGAAATTTTACAGATAGAATTAAATTTTGATACATATAAAAAATAAACATACCTATTGCATAGGTAATGCCAGACAGAAGAAAAAGCCAATGTACAAGGTCGTTGTGGGCAAAAAGAAACGAAAGGAAAAGAAAAATCAAAATAATACCACCAAAAACAAGAAAAAGAATGGCAATTTCAGGCTTTTCGGCAAGGAAGAAAACAATGCTAATTCCATTTACAAGGGGAAGAAAATGAAACAATTTGTTCTGAAGGGTAATAGCTCTTTCAAGAGTGATTAATGTTCCCAGAAAACTCCCAATCATAATTAGAAAATGGTAAAGACTTAAATTTTGCAGAATATTAAATGTTCCCGACCGAGTTACACCAATAATCAAACCAATTACTAATGAAAAAATTGAAAAGAATAATATTATTTTACGAACTAACATAAATTATTACTTAAAAATTTTAAAAAACTAAATTAATAAATTAGTTTAACTAAAAAAATTAAATATCTATATTATAAACATAATACAAATTCATCGAATCGAGTTCAAGCGCACAAAGGTACCCCAAACCCGAATTAAGAAATTTGTGAGCATAAACACAGCCAGCATCGAGGTAAATTTTCCAAGAATTTAAGGAACTAATAACATTCGGAAGCGGAGTTGGGGTGTGGCCCACAACAAGTTTCCGATAATTAATCTTTTCTGGTACAACAATCTTACTCCTTCCCCAAACCATATAATATTTATCTTGGAAAGGGTCTTCGCTTTTGAAATCTAAATCGCCATGAACAAGAACAAAATCTTCGAATTCGATGTAATATGGTAAGCTATTAAAAAAATCAATATACTTTGGACTAATATCACGAAGAGTTTTTGCTCCGAAAGATGCCAGAGTCTGGTCGGCACCATTATACCACCAAGTCTCAAAATATGCAGGGTCAGCCAACGAAAGGAGCAACATTTCCTCGTGATTTCCACGAATAACTCGGGCAATTTCTTTCGAAAACAAATCCATAACGTAGTCGACTGTTTCTTTGATTCTGGGACCACGGTCAATCAAATCGCCGAGAAAATAGACTTCGTCGCTTGGAGCAATTTTTACTATTCTTTCCAGAAGTTCAACTAAAGTTTTATAGCATCCGTGAACATCGCCAACTACTATTCTTCTTTTTTTCATAAAATTCATTATTTTTGATTTTATTAGAAAAAACAAAATTTATTTTTTTCGTCACTTTTATATTAAAGTTAAGTTAAATAAAAAAAGTATCAATGAAAAATTCCAAAACCCAAAAAAAGAAAATGGAAATAAAACCTAATGGAAAAGCCAAAGTTACAAAAATAATTTATCTTGGTAAAGAGCGCGAAGTTGAACTTTCTTCGCAATTCGATTTTAGTGATTTCGACCGAGAAACTATTCTAAAATGGTATAAATTGAACCAGTTAGGTCGCCGGCTGGACGAAAAAGCTGCTTTATATTTGAAGATGGCAAAGGGATGGTCCTACCATGCACCTTTTGGTGGGCACGATGGCATCCAACTGGCTTTGGGACAAGTCTTTCGGCCAAATAAGGACTTTCTTTTTCCATACTATAGGGATATGTTGACTTGCCTTTCTGCTGGAATAACACCATATGAAATAATTTTGAACGGACTTAGCAAAGAAGCAGATGTAGCAGGAGGCGGCCGTCATATGAGTAATCATTTTGCCAAACCTGAAATTAGAATACAAAATGTTTCTTCGTGCACTGGAAACCACGCCCAACATGCGGCTGGATTGGGCAGGGCAATCAAAAGATACAAGGGCGACGAAATTGTTTTCTGCTCTACAGGAGAATCTGCCACTGCCGAAGGTTACTATTTCGAAGCATTAAATTCTGCATCCTCTGAAAAGCTTCCAGTGGTTTTTGTTGTTCAAAACAATAAATATGGAATTTCTGTTCCTTTGCACGAAGTAATGGCGAATTTAAATGTTGCAGAAAATTTTTCTGGATTAAAGAATTTAAAAATAATAAACTGTGATGGACGCGACCCATTCGACTCATATCGTGCATTGCAGGATGCTATAAATTGGATTAAAAGTGGAAATGGTCCAGCATTGGTGCACGCCGAATGCGACCGTATTGGCTCGCACTCAAATTCCGACAATCACGAACTTTATCGTTCGCCCGAAGAACTGCAAACGGTTGCTCGACGCGACCCTTTGTTGCAATTTCGATATTACATTATCGAACGCGGAATTGCAACCGAGGAAGAACTTCAAGAAATCGAAGCTGAAAATCAAAAAATTATATTCCAGGCTGCCGACCTAGCAGAAAAAATACCTAATGCGGATGGCAGCCAATGGAATAAATTTATTGTTCCAGAGCCCTACATACCCAAAGATGCGAAAACCGAAGAATACGCTCCAGAACCCGATGCTCCAATGATATCTTTACGAGAAGCAATTAACCAAACTTTAATCGAGGAATTTCAAAGAAATCCAAATACTTTTCTTTGGGGGCAAGATATCGGGAAAGGTGGAGTGTTCAATGTAGTCAAGGGTATGCCCCAGATGTTCGGTAAAGAACGCGTCTTCAACGCACCAATTGCCGAAGATAATATCGTTGGAACAGCAAATGGATTCTGCCGATACCGCGACGATATTCGTGTTGTAATCGAAGGCGCAGAATTTGCCGATTATTTCTGGCCTGCAATGGAACAGCTTGTGGAATGTTCACACGATTACTGGCGAACCAAGGGACAATTCACTCCAAATATTGTAATTCGCCTTGCAAGCGGAGGTTATATCCAAGGTGGGTTGTATCATTCACAAAATATTGAAGGAGCTTTGGTAACACTTCCTGGAATCAGAATTGTTACCCCTGCTTTTGCAGACGACGCAGTTGGTTTAATGCGAAACGCAATTCGCTCTCGTGGGGTTACAATGTATTTGGAACCAAAATTCCTTTACAATTTTAAAAATGCATACGCTCCAAAACCACATCCTGAATTCGTTGTTCCTTTTGGCAAAAGTAAAATCCGTCGAAATGGTTCAGATGTTACAGTTGTTGCTTATGGAACAGCTGTTCATCTTGCCTTGTTCGCTGCAAAAGACCTTGAAGCAGAAGGAATCAGTGTCGAAGTAATAGATTTACGCTCCATAATTCCTTGGGACGAAGAACTTGTCTACGAATCTGTTAAAAGAACAAACCGAGTTGTAATTGCCCACGAGGACAAAGTCACAGGTGGTTTCGGCGGGGAAATAGCAGCCCGCATTACCGAAAATGCTTTTAACTATCTCGACGCACCAATTATTCGTGTAGGTTCCAAAGACTGCCCTGTAGGATTTGCAAAAGAATACGAAAATGCCATCCTGCCAAATAAAGAAGACGTTAAAGAAGCGATTAGAAAAGTTCTAAGATTTTAGTTTCGCGGGTTTATACATTTTGTAAAATTCTTTCAAAGCCCTTCCAGTGTAGGAATTATTATTGCGGGCAATTTTTTCTGGTGGTCCAATATCAACAATCTTTCCACCCTGTTCTCCCCCTTCGGGACCGAGATCAATTACCAAGTCCCCCGATGCAATAACATACAAATTGTGTTCAATAATAATTACAGTATTCCCAGAATCCACAAGCCTATTGAAACAAACAAGTAGTTTCGAAATGTCGTCAAGATGCAACCCAGTTGTTGGCTCATCGAAAAGTAGAACCATATTTTCAGTATCAGGTTGGTCTAAATAGGAAGCAAGTTTTATTCTTTGCGACTCACCACCCGAAAGTGTAGTCGAGGGTTGCCCAAGACGAATATAACCCAAACCGATGTCTTGGTAAATTTGAAGTTTTCTAACTACCTGTGGTTCATCGGCAAAAAATTCGATAGCTTCGTCAACAGTCATATCAAGGACATCAACAATTGATTTACCTTTATATACAATATTTCTTACTTCTTTTTTATAACGAGTTCCTTTACAAGTCTCGCAAACAAGTTGGACATCGGGAAGAAATTGCATATCGACAGTTATGACGCCTTCACCTTGACAAACTTCGCAGCGACCCCCAGGAATATTAAAGGAAAAATAACCAGGCTTCAAACCAAGTTGCTTTGCCAGGGGAGTGTTCGCATATATTTCTCGTATCAAGTCGAAAACTTTAGAATAAGTAGCAATAGTAGAACGACTTGATTTTCCAATCGGATTCTGGTCAACAAGTTCAACTTTGGAAAAATAACCATCAACATCAACTTTATCGTATGCGGGATTTGTTGCTTCATTCTGAATTTGGAGGTTATATAAACCTTTATAAATAACATCGTAAAGTAAAGTGCTTTTACCCGAGCCAGAAACTCCAGTGATGACAGTCATTAGCCCTAAAGGAATCTCCAAATATTTAATTTTAAGGTTATGCTGTTTTGCATTATAAATTCGAATTGAGCCCATTCCTTCGTCGCGTTTCGACTTTGCAAGTTGAACAAGTTTCCTACCCGATAGATATTCTGCAGTAATTGAATTTTTAGCTTCGAGCAATTCCTGAAAATTGCCTTGAAAAATTATCTTACCGCCGTTTTCTCCAGCCCCGGGTCCGAGGTCGATTATCATATCTGCGTTTCGAATAATGTCGGGGTCGTGTTCTACAACAATTATTGTATTTCCAGCGTCTCGCAACTTGAAAAGGATTTTCAAAAGCCTATCAGTATCGCGGGGATGCAATCCTATACTGGGCTCATCCAAAACAAAAAGTGTTTCGACAAGCGAAGAACCAAGCGCATTTGCAAGATAAATCCTTTGAAGTTCACCCCCAGAAAGAGTATGAGCAAGTCTATCCAGTGTTAAATAATGCAATCCTATTTCCAACAGTAAATTCAACCGCCATTTAATATGCTCAATTACTTGACCGACTACTTTCCATTCATAATCGCTAAGTGAAATTTTATCGAAGAATTCGTAAAGTTTATCCAATGGTAATTTTATAAGCTGGGGAATATTCATACCAGCAACAAAAACCTGACGAGCAGATGTTCTTATTCGCGAACCACCACATGCCCGACAAGTGGTAAAACCACGGTACCGAGCCAGCATAATTCGATTTTGAACCTTGTAGTTTTTTTCCTGCAGGTAGCGAAAATATTCATTCAATCCCCAAAAATGCTCATTTCCGTTCCAAAGAAAATCCATTTCTTCGGGTGTAAAATCCTTTATTGGTTTATCGATATCAATTCCACTTTTGACTGCCGCCTCGAGAATCTCATTCATTATGTTTACAAATGAATTGGTTCGAAATGGATGCAACGCCCCTTGCCTTAAACTTTTGCTTTTGTCGGGAATCACAAGGTCCTCGTCGATATCCATTGTTCTACCAAAGCCTTGGCAAACTGGACAAGCACCATATGGATTATTAAATGAGAAAAGTCTTGGTTCAGGCTCCTTGTAGATTATTTCACAGTCTGCACATTCAAAATTGCTACTGAACTTCTTAATTCGCTCCTTCTCTGGAAAAACAAGCCATATCCGACCATTTCCAAACTTAAAGGCAATTTCGAGCGAATCGATAATTCTGCTTTTCGTTTCTTCGTCCGTCCGAAATACAACACGGTCGACAACAATCAAAAAATCATTTAGTTCTCCGAATTTTTTATTTGAAATAGCTTCTATTGAAACAACTTCGTGTTCCTTAATATTGTATGCTCTTGTAAATCCTTGTCCAACAACTCGGCTTAAATAATCATCGATCCTTTTTATACCTTCGCTTATTGGGAATGTAATAAGTATCTTAGTTCCTTCGGAATAATTTTGTGATACATATTGGAAAACAGTTTGAGGGTTATCTTTAATAACTTCTTGTTTGCAGTTTTTACAAAAAATTCTTCCTATTCGACCAAAAACAAGCCGAAAATAATCGTAAATTTCAGTCAAAGTGCCAACCGTTGAGCGGGGATTTTTCGATTGAGTCCTTTGCTGAATAGCAACAGCTGGAGGTATCCCAGAAATACTTTCGACATCGGGACGTGGCATCCTTTCAAGAAATTGCCTTGTATAAGCAGACATAGATTCCACAAATCGCCTTTGCCCTTCGGCGTAAATCGTATCGAAAGCAAGCGAAGACTTCCCAGAACCACTTATTCCGGTAATAACAATTAATTTATTATGTGGAATCTTAATACTAATATTTTTAAGATTGTGGGTCGCCGCCTTTTTTATTTCAATGTATTTTTGCATATTACAAAGTTGCCCTTTTAGTTAAAAATTGTCTTAAAGCCTTGTCGAAAGTCTCGTCGGTTCGAACAATATTAAAATCTATATTCATTTCGAAGCAACCTTTTTTAATTCGGTTAACAAATTTTTCGAAAGTCTCGCGATAAACCTTTTGAAGTTGCACTGGTTGGGTTTGGAGAGTCTCCATCGTTTCCATATCTTTGAAAAGGACCGAACCACCGAAACGAAAATCAATCTCCTGAGGGTCGAGGACCTGAAAAGCTATGACTTCGTGTTTCTTGTGGCGGAAATGTTTCAAAGCAGTTATTATTGATTCTGGTTCATCAAAAAAGTCGCTAAAAATAACCACCATACCACGTCGATGAATTTTTTCCGCAAGCTGATTTAATGCTTTTGATGTTCCAGTTTTATCCGATGGTATTGTTTCGTCGATTATTTTCATCAAAGCATAAATATATGAAGTTTTGGATTGAGGTGGCAAATAATTTACAAGATTTTCATCGTAAAGAGCAAGACCAACTGCATCTCTCTGTTGCATCAGAAGATACGCAAGGGAAGCCGCCAGATATGCAGAATACTCGAATTTTGAAATATTCCCTTTCGAAGCATACCGCATCGAGGCACTTTTATCGATAGCAATAACACAACGAAGGTTTGTTTCTTCTTCGAATTGCTTTACATAATATTTATCGGTTCGCCCATAAACTTTCCAATCGATATGTTTAATATCGTCGCCAGGATTATATTGGCGATGTTCAGCAAATTCTACACTAAACCCATGATAAGGAGAGCGATGTAATCCAGTAATAAAACCTTCGACCACAAGGCGAGCACGGAGCTCAATGTGGCTCAATTGTGCAACCACGTTTGGTTGCAAAAAACGCCGATAATCTTCCATCACTTACAAATTCGATCAAACTTCAAATATTGACGAAGAACCTCTGGGATTGTTATACTTCCATCGTCGGGGTTGTAATAATTTTCCAGAAGAGCCACAATTAGGCGGGAAGTAGCAAGCCCACTCCCGTTCAATGTATGAACAAACTCGGGCTTGTCGCTTGGGCTCCGCTTAAAGCGGATATTTGCTCTCCGAGCTTGAAAATCTTCGAAATTACTGCAACTGGACACCTCCAACCATTTTTTTTCTGCTGGCGACCAAACCTCGAGGTCATATGTTTTTGCACTCGAAAAACTAGTATCCCCACTACAAAGCAAAACAACACGATAGGGCAAATTCAAGGCTTGCAAAATAGATTCTGCATCCCGAGTTAACGATTCCAGTTCATCGTATGACTTTTCAGGAATGGAAAACTTCACAAGTTCTACTTTATTAAATTGATGAACACGTAAAAACCCTCGGGTTTCTTTTCCATAGCTTCCTGCTTCGCGACGGAAACAGGGTGTATAAGCAACAAATTTTTTAGGAAGTTCATCAATACTTAAAATTTCTCCAGAATAATAATTTGTTACAGGAACTTCCGCGGTAGGAATTAAATAAAGTTTATCTCTATCAATATAATACATATCATCGGCAAGTTTTGGGATTTGACCTGTACCTATCATTGGGTTTTCGTTTACAACCAAAGGAGGCAGAAGTTCGGTGTAGTTATGTTCATAAATGTGTTTTTCAAGCATAAATGTAATCAAAGCTCTTTCCAAAGCAGCACCCTTCCCAACATAATAAGCAAAGCCGGAACCAGTAACCTTTGCCCCCCGTTCGAAATCAAGAATATTAAGTTCCTTTGCAATTTCAATGTGGGATGGAACTGGCTTTTCCAAAGGTTCTCCCCAGGAGCGAACTACAAGGTTTTCGGAAGAATCTTTACCAACAGGAACACTTTCGTGCAAGATATTTGGAATGCGCAGCAACTCCATTTTAATTTTTTGCTCAATTTCCCGAAGTTCATCATCCATTGCCTTAATTTTGTCCGAAACTACTCTCATTTCTTCGATTTTCGCTGTGGGGTCTTGCTTTTCCTTCTTCAAAAGTGCAATTTCATTCGAAACAGTATTTCGTTGGTGCTTCAAGGTTTCGACTTCAGCAATTATTCTTCTTCGTTCCTCATCCAAAGAAAGAAGCAAATCTAAATTCGCATCTTCCCCTTTCAGGGAGATATTTTTTCGAACAAGGTCTGGATTCTCGCGAATAAATTTTAAATCTAACATTGTTTATTATCAAAAACAAAACTTCGAAATTAATTAAAAATTAGCTAACTTATTATTATTTTTGTATTTTGTTTTTTTATGAGGAAAATATGAAGCCATTTGCAAATCAAACCTATTTGGATTTTAGAGACCCAAAAATATTAGAAAAACAAAAGAAAGCAATCGAAAAAGTCCGCTCTCAATTTGGGAAAGAGTATCCAAATTACATTGATGGTAAAGAAGTTTATAGTGAAAGAAAAACAAAATCAATCAACCCTGCACATCCAAACGAAGTTGTCGGAATATTTCAAAAATCCGGCAAAGAAGATGCCGAAAAAGCAATTCAAGCAGCATTGAAAGCTTTTGAATTCTGGAAGAAGGTTCCTGCACGCGAGCGAGCAAATTATCTATTCAAAGCGGCAGCCGAGCTCCGCCGCCGACGATACGAAATTAATGCTTGGATGATTAGTGAAGTTGGAAAGAACTACCTTGAAGCCGATGCAGACACTTGCGAAGCCATTGACTTTCTTGAATTTTATGGCAGAGAAGCAATTCGTTATGCTCAAAAACAACCTTTAACAAAAATTAAAGGCGAAAAGAATGAATACTTCTACATACCTCTTGGCGTTGGTTTGGTTATTCCACCTTGGAACTTCCCACTTGCTATTCTGACAGGTATGACCTCGGCAGCAATAGTAACTGGTAATACAGTGGTTTTGAAGCCTTCGTCCGATTCGCCAATGATGGGATGGATTCTTTACGATGTATTCAAGAAAGTTGGATTACCAGATGGAGTGTTGAATTATTTGGTTGCAAGCGGTGCCGAAGCCGGGGATTATCTTGTAACCCATCCTAAAACTCGGTTCATTTCTTTCACTGGCTCGATGGAAGTTGGCTTACGAATTAACGAACTTGCAGCTAAACTTTCTCCGGGGCAAATTTGGATTAAGCGAGTAATAGCCGAAATGGGAGGAAAAGACGCAATTATTGTTGATTCGGAAGCCGATTTAGAAGAAGCTGTAAAAGGGGTTGTAGTTTCAGCTTATGGTTTTCAAGGACAAAAGTGCTCAGCCTGTTCCCGTGCAATTGTTGACAAGAAGGTTTATGATAAGTTTGTCGAAATGCTAAAAGAAGAAGTTGCAAAAATAAAAATTGGCGACCCCAAAGAAAATTATCAAATGGGTCCAGTAATTAATGCAAGCGCAGAACAAAGTATTCTCTCTTACATTGAAATCGGAAAGAAGGAAGGGAAATTGCTTTGCGGCGGGAATAAAGTCAAAGAACTTGATGGATACTACATTGAACCTACAGTATTTATCGATGTAGATTCAAAAGCAAGAATCGCACAAGAAGAAATTTTCGGTCCTGTTCTTGCAGTCATAAAAGCCGAGGATTTCGACGATGCATTAAAAATTGCAAACAATACAATCTATGGACTTACCGGTTCTGTTTACTCCTTGAACCGCGAGAAATTGAATCGAGCTCGCGATGAATTTCACGTCGGCAACCTATATTTCAATAGAAAATGCACAGGTGCCCTTGTCGATGTCCATCCCTTTGGTGGCTTTAATATGAGCGGAACAGATTCAAAGGCCGGAGGCAGAGATTATTTGCTTCTTTTCTTGCAAGGTAAATCTGTTAGCGAAAAAATATTAAATAAATAAAACTTTAGTTTTTCACTTTATTAAGCTCATTTAAGGCAGGCAATTAGCCTGCCGTTTTAATTTCTATTTTTATTTTGTCGTAATTTTGCTTTTTTTGTTAAGCGAAATGAATATTTTAGTTGCTTCCGCAGAATTAGCTCCATTTGCAAAGGCTGGCGGTTTAGCTGATATTGTCGAATACCTTTCACTGGAATGGGAAAAATTAGGTCAAACAAGCGTAATTGTTCTGCCCAAATACCAAATAATCGACACAAGTTTCTGGAACTTTCAGCCAACAGAATTAGTCCTATATGTTCCAATAAGCCACTGGGTGGAATTCGCCCGACTTTGGGTGGGGACTTTACCAAATTCTAACGTGAAAGTTTACTTGATTGAAAATAATGATTATTTCGCAAGACCCGGAATTTATGGTAATCCGGATGAATATCCAGACAACGAACGGCGGTTTATCTTCTTTTCGCGTGCAGTTTTCGAAGCAGCAAAAGCAATCAACTTCAAGCCCGACATTATTCATTCCCACGACTACCATGCCGCTTTTACTATGGCTTTTTTAAAATCTTTCTATCGTTTGGAACCTCTTTTTTCGTCAACAGCTGGGGTCTACACAATACACAATCTTGCCTACCAAGGTATTTTTGAACCTCTCCGTGCTATGGAATTTTCAACTTTTGGTATGAAAGAATTTTACCCCGGTTCTTGGTTCGAACACTACGGAAAAGTTAATACAATGAAAGTCGGAATAATGTTTGCCGATAAAATTACAACTGTAAGCCCCAACTATGCCAACGAAATCCGCTTGCCGTATTTTGGCGAAGGTCTTCACGATATTCTTTCACTTCGTGCCCCTGATTTAATCGGTATTTTGAATGGAGTTAACTACCAAGAATGGTCGCCAGAAAACGATTCTCACCTATTTGTAAGATATAATTCCAATAATCTTGACGAAGGAAAAAGAATAAATAAATATCAACTACTAAAATCGTTTGGTGTCCCAGACACCGATAATTATGATTTGCCTTTGATCGGCTCTGTTACCCGACTTGTGGAACAAAAAGGAATCGATTTACTTACGTATGCCTTGGAAAATCACATTCAAAACAACTTATTTCGTTTTATCCTTTTAGGTGCTGGAGAAAAGCGATACGAGGACTTTTTCCGATATTTGCAATGGAAATATCCAACACGAGTCCTTTCCTACTTTGGTTATTCCAACGAAGTAGCCCACAAAATAATTGGAAGCAGCGACTATTTGATTCTCCCATCACGTTATGAGCCTTGCGGACTGACTCAAATGTATGCTCTTCGGTATGGAACAATACCCATTGCTCGCTATACTGGTGGCTTTGTCGACACAGTCGAAGAATACAACCCCTCCACCCAAACTGGAAATGGTTTCACTTTCTACCAATACAATGCCGACGATATGAACTTCGCAATTCGTAGGGCTTTGGACATTTACCGAAATGAACCTCATTGGACAAAAATCAGAAAAAATGCTATGCAAAAGAATTTCTCTGCCGAAAAAACTGCTATCGAGTATCTTCAGGTCTTTAAATGGGCACTCGAAAAAATTGGAAAATAATTTTATCTACTTTCAAACTACTCTTTAATCCTGTCATTATTGATTTGCTTAAAGTTTTCTTAATATTTATATCTTTATTTTCTCTTTACCGTTTTATTTTTCTTTTAATTAATCTTAAAGAATTTGCTGGCATTCCATTCTTAATCATTCTACAATCCTTTCTTGTTGGTTTACGCTTCGATATCTCTGTTTCGCTTTATGCTATTTCAATATTACTAATTATCAACTACCTTTTCTATTTTTTCAACAAAAGACATTGGTTGAAAGTTTTTAATCTTTCTTATTCAACATTTGTTTTTTTTGTTTTCGTTTTTCTTTCTGTAGTGGAAATCGAGTTCTATAAATATTTTCATTCCCGATTGAATATTTATGTCTTTAACGTCGAAGAAAATCCAAAGTTCGTTATTAAAATGATTTGGGAATCATATCCAGTTATTCCTCTCTTGTTGATTATTATTCTTGCAAATTTTTTTGGTTTTTTTCTATTCAAAAAAGTTTTTAGAACAACTACTGAAGGCAGTTCACAATCAATTGTATATAAATTTATTTCCTTTGTAATTTTTAGTATTCTAACTTTTATTGGAATTCGCGGGACACTTTCCCCAAAAACCCCTTTGCGATGGGGACATGCCTTCTTTTCCACTTACAATGCTTGCAACAAACTTGCTTTGAATGGAATATTCACACTTTTTGACGATTTAATTAAAAATCCAAAAAAGAGTGAACAAGCTGAGCAACTTTTCCTTTCGGCTAAACCCGAAACGAAATTCCTTCTACAAAAAGTGCTTAACGATTCCTGTTCCAAGTTCTTAAGTTTCCCTTTACGAAAGTATGAATTCGATTCATCTACATTGAAATTTAATGTTGTAATCTTTCTTCTGGAAAGCTTCTCCTCGAACAAAATAGACGAATATACTCAAAAAGGAATTCCTCTTTTCTTTAATAACCTTAAATCAAAATCAGTATACTTCCCCAATTTCTACTCCAATGGAATTCATACTTATATGGGTGTATTCAGTTCTCTTTTTGGGTTTCCAAACTTAATTGGAACATCAATTATGGTTCGAACTATTGGCCAGCAACCATTCTATGGTCTACCAAACATTTTGAAAGAAAATGGTTACACAGGTTACTTTGCTGTTTCCCACGACCCAAACTTCGATAATATGGCAGGTTTTCTCCAAGGAAATGGGGTCGATTTTGTTGTTTCCCAATTCGATTTCCCATCGCACTTTGTATTAAGTTCACTGGGAATTCCCGACCATATTTTATTTGAAAAAATGAACCAAGTATTTTCAACTTCTCCTGAACCTTTCTTTGGTATCATTCTTTCGACAAATAACCACGGTCCTTGGATTATTCCCAGCGTAAACGGAAAAAATTTCCTTTCAACTTTCCACTACACAGATTGGGCCCTGGAACACTTTTTTGAACTTGCCAAAAGAGAAAAATACTTTGAACGAACCATTTTCCTTATTACTGCCGACCATGGTTTTGTTGAAAAACCACTTTACGACTTACCTTTAGAAGGAACTCATATTCCTTTGTTGATTTATTGCCCCAAATTGCTTCAACCAACAGAGTATCGGACAATTGGTTCGCAAATGGACATTCCCAACACAATACTTTCTTTGCTGAAAATTCCTTTCCGTACAAAATACTTTGGAAAGAACCTGCTAAAATTTAATCCAAATTATGAACAAGGCTTTGCTATTTTCCACGAAAGCCAAACCCTTGGAATTATTTTCAATGATTGGTACCTTATCGACCGATTAAAAGGTAAAGCAACTTTGCACAAATACAAAAGTTTCAACCCATTGAAAGACTACTCTGAAATGTATCCCGATACGTTGAATATGCTTAAAGAAATTGTGGAAGGAATTTACTACTTTACAACCAAATTGATTTTCGAAAGAAAAGTTAGCCTCGGAGTCGATTATTTAAATAGTAATAAACTAAATAAATTGCAACAATGATAATAATTATTAGAAGAACAACTTTCCAATAAAGTTCAAGAAAATGGACAGCGACTTTCCAATTATTTCCGAGTGTATAACCCAAATAAATAACAAGAACATTCCATAGCAGGGCACTAATCGAAGCAAACAAAAAACTTTTAATGGTAGATAATTCCGAGACTCCAGCAAAAAATGAAACAACTGCGCGTGTCCCTGAAAGGAAACGATTTGCAACAACAACCCAATAGCCATATTTCCCAAACCAATGTCGCACTTTGTTCAATGAATCTAAACTGATATATTTTAATTTCCCTTTATCAATTATTTTTTCCCCAAACAATTTACCAACATAAAACATAGTTAGAAAACCAGTTGATGAGCCAATTGTAGCAACTAAAAGTAAAGGAAAAAATTCAACTCGACCAAAGCTAATCAAACTACCAAGGAAAAGCAAAATTACATCGCTTGGTGAAGGTGGGAAAAGATTCTCAATAAAAGAAAAGAAAAAAGCCACTCCTAAAATAAAAAGCGGGGAAATGAATGGCGAGGACAAAAAATCGATTATCCGTTCTTCCATTAGGCTTTATTTAATTAGCTGAAGTATTTCGAAGAGATTTTTGACAGAGTAATCTGGTTCAACAGATTGCTCTTCGTCCGAAATCCCGACAAGAATAGTTTTAATTCCTGCTCGCTTGCCAGCGAGTATATCTTTGGATGAATCTCCAACGATCCAAGAGCAAAGTGGGTCGATGTTCCATTTTTCAATCGCTTCCAGCAACATCCCAGGGTTGGGTTTCAATCTTGTGCTGAACTCTTCTGAAACATCAACACAATAAAAAACATCGTCGAAACTGCTCCCTGTTTTTTCGATTAGTTCCTGAATCATAAATTCATTAACCTGAGCAAGTTCTTCTTCGCTCACCAAACCCTTTCCTACACCTTTTTGATTCGAAACCAAAATAACAAGGTAGCCCAAATCTTTTAATTTGGGAAAAACAGAAAAAAAATCAGGAATGAAATGAAAATGCTCTTTCGAATTGATATATTCGCCAACAATTCTATAATTAACTATTCCATCGCGGTCGAAAAAAACTGCTTTGCGTTTCACGGCTAATTTTTTGATTCGACAATTGTACCATTAGGGACAGGCTCGTTGCTTTTTTCTTTATTTGTATTACCATCAATCTTTAGGCTTTTCAGAGCACGAAGCTTATGAATATTTATCGGAGGCAATTCTTCGCCACGAATTAGCATATCCAATTCTTCGCCTTCGAGTGTTTCGCGTTCAAGAAGTATTTTCGCTGTTCTGTGGAGCAGTTCTTCTTTTTCTTTCAATAAATTTTCTGCGTTTTGATAAGCCTCTAACAAAATTTTTCGAACTTCGTTATCTATAATTTGGGCTGTAGCTTCGCTATGATCTCGGGGTTGAGCAATTTCTCGCCCCAAAAATACTTCTTCGTGTTTATTAGCGAAGGTCACTGGACCAAGAACTTCACTCATTCCCCAATCGCAAACCATTTTGCGAGCGATGTTTGTAGCACGCTCCAGATCGTTAGCAGCACCAGTTGACAAAGTATTAAATACAATCTTTTCGGCCGCACGTCCAGCCATTAAAACAACAAGTTGCGATGTAAGATATTCTTTCGAAAGTGTATGAAAATCTTCTTTCGGAAGAGTTGCAGTAACTCCAAGGGCCCTACCTCGCGGAATAATAGTAACTTTATGAACAGGGTCAGCATTTGGAACAAATTTAGCAGCAAGAGCATGGCCCATTTCGTGATAGGCAGTAATTTCCTTCTCTCTTTCCGAAATAACAAGGCTCTTTCTTTCTATCCCCATCAAGACTTTGTCTTTTGCAGCCTCAAAGTCATACATAGTAACTTTATCGCTGTTTCGACGTGCAGCAAGCAAAGCAGCCTCGTTTACGATATTTGCAATGTCGGCACCCGAAAGACCAGGTGTCGAACGAGCCAGAACTTCGAAATCGACATCACCGGAAAGGGGCAATCTTCGAGCATGTACTTTGAATATCGCTTCGCGGCCTTTGACATCTGGACGGTCAACGACTACTTGCCGGTCGAACCGACCCGGTCGAAGCAATGCGGGGTCCAAAACATCGGGGCGGTTCGTTGCTGCAATAACAATTACACTACTGTTTTGCTCGAAACCATCCATTTCAACCAACAACTGGTTTAATGTTTGCTCCCTTTCGTCGTGCCCACCTCCGAGCCCTGCACCGCGTTGCCTTCCAACTGCATCAATTTCATCGATAAAAACAATACAAGGAGAATTTTTCTTGGCTTGTTCAAACAAGTCGCGAACTCGACTTGCACCGACACCTACAAACATTTCAACAAATTCTGCTCCAGAAATAGAAAAGAATGGAACATTAGCTTCGCCCGCAATTGCACGAGCCAGCAAAGTTTTCCCTGTCCCCGGCGGTCCAATAAGAAGAACACCTCGAGGTATCCTACCCCCTAATCGTTGAAACTTCTGTGGGTCCTTTAGGAATTCCACAACTTCTTCCAGTTCTTCCTTTGCTTCGTCGCAACCGGCAACATCTTTAAATGTTACCTTGTTCTGGCTATCAGAAATCAATCGTGCCCGTGATTTCCCAAACGAAAAAATATTTCTGTTGGAGGCTCCTCCACCTCCAATTTGCATTTTTCGTAAAAAGTAAATATAAATTCCAATTAAAACCACCCAGGGTAGAATTGAAATGAAAGTGTTCCACCAAGGGTTGTCCGCACTTTCATATTTAATAGTTATCCCATTCGAAAGCCAAGTTTCTTCGGTTTTTGAATCAACCACTCCAAGTTTCGTAACAAAATTTCGAACTTCGCGAAGACGTCCCTCAATATTTATCTTAACAGGCTCATTCAGTTCGCCGTGAAATTCATAATCGTTCAAATGTGATTTTGTAATAACAGCCGATTTAATCTTCCCTTCTTCAAGTAATTGCAAATATTGATTGTAAGGGAGTGACCATTCAGGTTTCTGAACTGAATTCATCATCATATAAATTGTGACAACGCTCGAGAAAATAATCAGCCAAAGCAAAAGGTTACGCCCAATTTTGGGTTTCTGATTTTCGTTAAAAAACTGATTCTTTTTAAATGGATTTTTATTTTCGGAACCTTCAGACATTAGCAGTTTCTCCAATTAAATTCTTAACATCAAGTGGATTTTCGAAAGAATCAACAAAAAAGTTCTCGCTCAATGGGCGGCGAGTTCTTGCCTTGAATTCCCTTTCTCGAAAAGGAGATTCAAGTAAGTCGGGATTTCCAGGATATCCAATAGCAATCAAAGCCATTGGTTCGTAGTCTTCGGGTATTTGAAACTCTTCACACAAAAGCTTAGAATCGAAACCAGCCATTGGATGGGCATAAAGTCCAAGGTCAAATGCTTGAAGATATAATGACATTGCAGCAGCCCCGGTATCGAATTGAGCCCAACGATTTATTTCGTTCTTATTTCCACGCCATTTTTTATACGCAAATACCCCCACCAAAACAGGTGCATTCTTTACCCACTTCTTATTACCTTCATCCAATGTATTAAAAGCCTTCTGGAAATCATTTAGTGAATGAAAACGATTCCAAAGAATAAAACGCCAAGGTTCATCGCCCCCGCATGAAGGAGACCAACGAGCAGCCTCGAATAGGCTAACAAGTTTCCATCCTTCTACTTTACGGTTTGGGTCAAATGCCCGTGCACTCCACCTGCGAGCAATTAAATCATTTATTTTCACACTTGTTGTTGCTTTTTTATCCATTTCACCAAATAAAAAAATAATTTAATATCTCTAAAAATTCATAAAAAATAACGATTTAAAAATACCTATATTTTATTT
The DNA here is from genome assembly GCA_964413155.1 of uncultured Hyphomicrobiales bacterium. Taxonomy (GTDB): domain Bacteria; phylum Bacteroidota; class Ignavibacteria; order Kapaibacteriales; family UBA2268; genus Naka2016. Next base: position 230,043 of record CAYPRT010000001.1, read on the forward strand.
CTACTCTAAAACCCACCAAGAATAATATTCTCTTTTGTATTAATTTTGCATCGTATTTTTTATAACTTTTTCAAATTTGTTAAATTAGTAATGTAAAGAATTTCGCTTATGGAAAAAATCTCAAAATTTAATCAAGACAGCTTTTATAGAACTCTAATAATGAATGCTCCTGTTGCTTATGCTCATCACAAGATCGTTCTTGACAGTTATGGCAAACCAATCGATTATATTTTTCTCGAAGTAAATCACGCATTCGAAGAATTCACTGGATTAAAAGCAGATTTAATTATTAACAAAAGAATTGGAGAAGTCGCTCCGGACATTTTGAAAGACAAATTCGATTGGGTCTCGTTTTATGGCAAAATAGCACTTACTGGTGAATCTTGTTCGTTTATACAATATTCCGAGTCTTTACAAAGATGGTATAAAGTAGTTGCTTTTTCAACAGAAAAATACTATTTCACTTCACTTTTCCTTGATGTTTCTAAAGAATATCAAGAAATACAATTGCTTTTCGAAAAGGAACAACTCGCTGAAAGATTTTATCAAGATACTCAAAAGTTAGCCGAGGATTTAGCACTTTCCAAATCTGTTCTCGAGGAAGCTTTATACGAAAAGAATCTCCTACTTTATGAAATCACTGAAGTTAAGGAGAAATTAGAAGAAGCATTGCAAGAAAAGGACAAATTATTTTCAATTATCGCACACGACCTGAAAAGCCCTTTTTCTGGTTTTCTTGGAATAGCAGACCTTTTATCTTCGAACATCGAGGAACTTTCTCGCGAAGAACTAATCGAAATTGCAAAAATGCTAAAAGAATCGGCAGACAATGTTTACAAATTAATTGAAAACTTGCTCGAATGGTCAAGAGTTCAAAGAGGAATGATACCATTTAAACCAGACTGGATGAACCTACACTTTCTTATAAAAGAAATCTCGGGATTGCAAGCAATAAATTTACAAAAGAAAGAAATTCAATTTATTAATTCTATTCCTACTGAACTGGAACTTTTCGCCGATACCAATATGCTTGCTACAATCTTTAGAAATCTTATTTCCAATGCTATTAAATTTACCCCACGCAATGGAAAAATAACAGTTACAGCAAAAAAACTAAATGGCGAAACACTAATTTCAGTTCAAGACACTGGTATTGGTATCCCAGCCGATATGATTCCAGTTTTATTCAAAATCGGAGCCAAAACTTCACGTCCCGGCACCGAAGGTGAATCGAGCACCGGTCTTGGACTTATCCTTTGCAAAGAGTACATCGAAAAACATCGGGGTAAAATTTGGGTAGAAAGCACAGAAGGAGCAGGGACTACATTCTACTTCACAATTCCCGACCCAGAAACTAAATAAACTGCTTTTCAGCCTTGAGAAATATTCAATTTATCAATCACATATCCCAACTTTAATTCTTTCTTCAATCTCAATTGCAGAAAAATGCTAACTACTATTTTCTCCAAAATTTCTTATTTTGCTTTTTTTTGAAGCAAATATGTTAAGTTTTGATTTCGTTCGTAACCTAGATGAAATACTTTCAACATTTTCTTCTGAAAAGTCAGTTTCCTTGTCTGAAATCCTGCAAAATTCAGCAATTGATGAAACTTACAAAACATTTATCGCAAAGGAAATTGAACGGCACATTTTAGAATTGAACGAAATCATCAAAAGCTTCCCACATCTTGACTTTAGCGATGAAACTCTGGTTGAAAAACTGAATGAACTTTCCGATTTCTTTCGCTCCAACGCTAAGATATCATTGAACCAACTTAAGTCATTTTTGGCAACGGCAATAAAACTTCGTTTTAATTTTCTTGTTCAACCCCATTCAACCTTGTTATTCTTTGTGTTCGATAATTCCAATAAGAAAGAAAAACAAGAAATTCTTTGGGCATTGCAATATTTTTCCGATTATCCCCATTTAATAAATGTATTAAAGCAAAAAGTTTCTGATTTTGATAAAGAGAAAATCTCAAAGTTTGACTTTTTAAATTTCCTAAAGCAAATTGAAGTCGAATTTTTCCAAAAAGTCGGCTTGAAAGAACTAATAGAATTATTTGAACCAATGTTTACATTTTTTGAAGTCGAAAAGCAAGAAGAATTACCAACAATTGCATTTGTAAAATTTTTCGAAGATATTGGACTAAAATCTTTTGCAAGCTTTTTCGAACAATATTCACGGCAAACCACTTTGGTTTCTTTCAATTCATTAGAAGAAATTTTTGGGAATATTCTCCAACACAACAAAAAGATTATTGATAAAGAGCAAACAAGCTTGAAACCAAGTTTCGGAAAGCAAAATGTAATTAACTTTTCGAATTTAGACCCAATTGTATTTGAACTACCAAAAGAGATACCCCCGCCCGGACCCGAGTACATTGAACTTCAAACAAAGGGAAAAGAATCAATTGTTGCTAAATCATCAGAAATTGAAGAAATCAAAGAACTCTTGGAACAGTTCGATAAATCGGAAAGTACAACCAATGATGAAGAAGTTTCAATTTTAGATAAAGAAGCAGAGAAAATTGAAACTGAAGAACTTGAAACTGAAAAAGATTTAGAAATCGAACCATCGAAGACTTCCAACCAAGAATTTCCTTCAAGCAATATTAATGACTTCGAAAGCCCAGAAGTAATTAATGATATTTTACCAAACGAAAAAAATGAAACCGAAGAAATCAAAGAGGATGAACTAAAAGAATCTTTTTACGCAGAAACATCAGAAAACAATTACAACAAAAAAGTAATCGAAGAACCAGAGTTCGTTGCTAAAAAGCCCAAGCTTCTTCGGGAATTAATTGGTGAAGCCGAAAAAACAAAGTTTATCGAAGAACTCTTCTACACTATGAGTGAATTTTACTACGAATTAGTAAATAAAATTGATACTGCCTCGACTTTTGACGAAGCAATGGAATACGTAAACAACTATTTCCAAGAGTTTGGCATATTTGCCGATGCTCCAATTGCAAAAGAATTTATTGAATTTGTAAAATCCAAGTTCAGCTAAACAAAAGAGAATGTATTTCGTGAAGAAGCTTCTTCCCTTGACCATAATTAGAAAGGAGAAGCAAAGAATAATTGGATAGAATAACTGGGAAAGCAATAAAAAGATTTTGGGAAAAGGTTTCAAGTATTGCCGTCAATTTGTCCTGTTCAAATTGTTTTAAATTTTGTATTTGATTTCCAACTAAAGCAATAACTTCGACCCTTTGATTAAAAATTTTTTCATTTGCACAAAGCTCGCCGAGTATACTTGCAGAAGTTTGGTCCTTAACAATAGCACGAAAATTATTGCTGTTTCCGGAGAAATGAATAAAATTTGAGAAATTATCTTTCAATAAGCTAAAGTAATAATCCACACCTTTGGTCTCGGTGTCCAATCTTTTGCTCAAATAATAAGAACTACCAATATAGACAGTGGAATGAAATATACCAGTTTGTTCATCCATTCTATCGCCAGAAATAATTAAAGTTCCCTCCCCGTTCGGATTAAATGTATTTAGAACACGAATAGGAATGTTCTTCGAAATGGCAGGCTTTATTGTTTCTGGGTGTAATACTTTTGCACCATAAAAAGAAAGTTCTACCACTTCTTCGAAAACCATTTTAGAAAGGGTTTTTGGGTTATCCACAAGCTTTGGGTCGGCTGTCATCACTCCATCAACATCGGTCCAAATTTGGACTTCATCGGCATCAATGCAATAGCCAAAAAGTGAAGCCGAAAGGTCACTCCCTCCACGGCCGAGTGTTGTTGTTTCTTTTGCCCAACTACCAATAAATCCCTGAGTAATAATGATTTTATAATTTTTAAAAATATTCTCAAGTTTCGTTGAATTAAAAGCAATTTTTTTCAAATCGGGTTTAGCATTTAGATGAACTCCATCGGTATGGATAACTTCCCTTGCATCAAGAAGAAAACCAACCAAACCTTGGCTAATTAAAAATTGATAAAAGATAGTTGAAGAAAGAATTTCGCCATAGGAAAGAATTTCAGCGGTTACTTTTGGGGTAATTTCTCCAAGAATACGAATACCTTCAACCAACTTTTTCAAACTCTCGAAAATAAAATTTACAGTTTTAATGCAATTAGCAGTTTTTTCGCCATTTCTAAACAATTCTACAACAAGTTGCAGATGTCTTGCTTCCAGAGTTTCAATTATTTTTTCAGTTTCTGTTGGTTCTGCAGAAAGAGATTTTTCCGCTAACTTTAACAAACTATCGGTAACTCCAGCACAGGCAGAAAGCACCACAATTAACTTATTACCTGAAGCATTTTTTTGTACAATACGAAAAACTTGTTCCATTGCCAAATGATTTCCCACTGATGTACCACCAAATTTCATTACTTTAGTAGCCATAGCCACCTTGCTAAATCTCGCCTTTATCGATTAATCTCGCTAAATCTTTTGCAAAATAAGTAAGAATCAAATCAGCACCTGCACGCTTTATAGAGTAAATCGATTCAATCATTACTTTTTTTTCGTCCAGCCATCCATTTAAACCCGCAGATTTAATCATAGCATATTCACCACTCACTTGATATGCAGCCACTGGAACACCAAAAAGTTGTTTTATTCGGTAGATTATGTCGAGATAATAACTTGCGGGTTTAACCATAATTATGTCCGAGCCTTCGATTAAGTCTTGCTCAGCTTCGCGTACCGCCTCGTCGGAATTGCGGAAATCCATCTGGTGTGATTTTCTATCGCCAAACTTTGGAGCACCTTGCGCTGCTTCGCGAAAAGGACCATACAAAGAAGATGCAAATTTTGCACTATAACTCATTATTGGAATGTCTGTAAACCCGTTTTCGTCCAAAACTTCCCGGATAATCTGCACTCGACCATCCATCATATCCGATGGTGCAACCATATCGGCTCCAGCTCGAGCCTGGGACAATGCAATTTTCGCATAAATTTCAATAGATTTATCGTTTTCAATAACTTCGCCATCCAAAACCCCACAATGCCCATGACTTGTGTATTCACACAAGCATACATCTGTTATGACTATAAGATTTTTTACTTCTTTTTTAATCGCTCTTACAGCTCTTTGAATTATGCCGTTATCCGAATACGCATCACTGCCAATTGGGTCTTTACTTTCAGGAATACCAAATAAAATTACTGCTGGAATTCCAAGTTCAGCCACTTCTTTACATTCTTCGACAATATTGTCGATTGACATCTGAAACACCCCGGGCATAGATTTTACTGGATTCTTCACTTTTTCCCCATAAATAACAAAAAGAGGGTAAATCAAATCTTTTTTACTAATGCTTGTTTCGGCAATCATATTACGCAAAAGCTCGTTTTTGCGTAGTCTTCGAAACCTCCAAAATTTTTCTCCCATATCCTATCCCTTTTAATTTAAAATTCAAATTTAACACTAAAATTCCTTTTGCTTATTCTCTTACCTTTTTATATATTACATTTTGTAAAACATTATCATATTAGAAATGCAAAGCAAATCGGATAATATTCGCCTTTCAATTACAGAAAGAACAAAAACGCAAGTGCAGGAACTTCTTAAAAATCCTTTAGATGTAACCAAATTGGATTTACATCTTCGCGAACTCGAAGAAATCCCCAATGAAATATTTCAATTCAAAAATTTACACGAATTAAATCTAAAAAATAACCATTTGAAATCACTACCCGATGACATTGCTTTACTCCAATCGATAGAAAAACTTGAACTTGGCGGTAACTCTTTTGTGGATTTTCCCGAAGTAATTACAGAACTTAGGAATCTGAAATATTTGGATTTAAGTTGGAATGCAATTAGTTCGCTGCCCGATTCAATTGGCAACCTTAATAATTTAGAAACTTTAAACTTAAATAACAATCAAATAAGTCAATTGCCGGCATCCATTGGCAAACTAACTTATTTAAAAAACCTTGCTATTCACAGCAATTTACTGACAACCTTGCCTCCCGAAATTGGAAATCTATGCAACTTAGAAGAGCTTTACGCCTTCGAGAACAAACTGGAATTTCTTCCAGATTCAATTGGTAATTGCAGGAATCTTCGCAAATTGGAACTTCAACAAAATTATCTTTCCGAAATACCAAGCACAATTGGAAGCTTGGAAAAATTAGAAAAACTCCGTCTATATAAAAATATGATACGAACTTTACCTTCTACAATTGGTAAACTTAAGAATTTAACCAAGCTATTGCTTTACGAAAATCAAATAGCGGAACTTCCAGAAGCAATCGGAAATTTGACAAATCTTGTTGAGTTTGATATTAGTGGGAATGAACTAATGGCACTTCCCGAAAGTTTTTACAATATGAAGAATCTTTCGCGTATTTCACTTGCCAACAACCACTTTCCAAAAGATTTTATGTACATCTTACGCGAAAAATTTCCAACTTCGATTATTGAATTTTAATAAATTATTGTTGCCAATCTACTCGTTCGAGATATTTCGTATCGATATTGCCGGCAAGGAAATCTGGGTTATCCATCATTTTCAGATGGAAAGGAATTGTTGTAGGTATACCTTCGATAACAAATTCTTCCAATGCCCTCTTCATTTTTGCAATTGCTTCCTGGCGAGTTTTTCCCCAAGTTATCAATTTCGCAAGCAATGAATCATAATAAGAAGGGACGATATACTCTTGGTAGATGTGGGAATCAACCCGAACACCGTGACCGCCAGGAAAATGTAAACTTGTTATTTTACCAGGCGATGGGCGAAAATCATTGTATGGGTCTTCTGCAATAATTCGGCATTCAATTGCATGGAACTTAGGTTCCTGAATAGAGAGCGACAAAGGTTCTCCCGAAGCAATTCTGATTTGTTCCTTTATTAAATCCACCGATAAAGACTCTTCGGTCACAGGATGTTCTACTTGGATTCTTGTATTCATTTCCATAAAATAAAAATTCAAATCTTCATCGACAAGGAACTCAATAGTTCCTGGACCGATGTAACTCACAGCTTTTGCCCCAGCAATTGCAGCTTCGCCCATCCGTCGGCGCAATTCTGGAGTTACAATTGGGCTCGGAGCCTCTTCGATAAGCTTTTGATGCCTTCGTTGAAGCGAACATTCCCTTTCATTTAAATGAATAACATTCCCAAACTTATCGCCAAGAACTTGAACTTCGATATGTCGAGATTTGCCAAGCAACTTTTCAATGTAAACATCGGGGCTACCAAAGAAGCTTCCGGCTTCGGCTTTTGCAATTCCAAAGGATTTGACTAATTCATCGTGGCCCCGAACTACACGCATCCCACGGCCTCCTCCACCAGCCGCAGCTTTTATAATTATTGGATAGCCAATTTCTTCCGCAATTTCAATTGCTTCATCAAGAGAATGAACTATACCATCGCTACCCGGTATAACCGGAACACCAGCCTTTTGCATCGTCTCTTTTGCAACAGATTTATTCCCCATTCGCGAAATAGAATCTGGCTTTGGACCAATGAAGATAAACCCCGATGCTTCGCAAATTTCTGCAAAAGTAGCATTTTCGGCAAGAAAGCCATATCCGGGATGAATTGCATCGCAATTAGTTATCTGAGCAGCAGAAATTATAGCTGGGATATATAAGTAACTTCGCGAAGGCGGGGGAGGTCCAATACATACAGCCTCGTCGGCAAATTTCACAGGGAGCGATAATGAATCTGCTTCGGAATATACAACAACAGTTTTAATTCCTAATTCTTTACAAGCACGAATGATCCTTAATGCAATTTCGCCACGATTGGCTATAAGAATTTTATTTATCATAATCGTAATATTAATCAGGTTTAATTAGCATCAAAGTTTGATTGTATTCAACCGGCTTACCATTTTCAACAAGGATCTCGACAACAGTCCCAGCAACATCACTTTCAATCTCGTTCATTACTTTCATTGCCTCGACAATACACAAGGTTTGACCCTGAATTACGTGGCTACCAACTTCCACAAAAGGCTCGGATTCTGGCGAAGGTGCTCGATAGAATGTACCCACAATTGGAGATGTAATCTTATGGTAAGTTGAAGCAATTGCACCACTCGAAACTTCAGGTTCAACTTTTTTCACTACTGGTTCAACTGCTGGTTCATTTGAAATTTGTGTGGGCTGGACGAATTTTTCAGGTGTGGGTTGGACAATATTGTTCACTTCGGCTATCTTCCTCGAAAGCGAAATCTTTATCCCTTCTTCCTCAATTGTCAAATCGGTAAGTGTACTTTGGTCAAATATCTTTAAAATCTTCTTCAAATAATTTAAATCCATATTTATCCTTATTGATTTTCTTTAACCCGTTCGACATATTCTCCGCTACGGGTATCAACTCGTATTAAATCGCCTTCGTTTACAAAAATAGGAACCTGAATTGTAAATCCATTTTCAAGAACAGCAGGTTTTAGAACATTCGTTGCGGTATCGCCACGAACACCTGGCTCGGTTTGAACAACACGAAGATTAACATGAGGGGGTAATTCAACTCCAATAGGTTGTCCGTCGACAAAATTGATTACAACATCTTGGTTTTCGGTTAAAAAATTCACTGCATTTCCAACAAGATCCGAATCGAGTGGGATTTGCTCGAATGTTTCCATATCCATAAAATAATATGTATCCCCATCGCGGTAAAGATATTGAAAATTCTTTCGTTCAACATAAACAAATTCAATAGATTCTCCAGAACGAAAACGGTATTCACTCAATCTACCTGTCTTCATATTACGCATTTTCACCTGATAGAAAGCGCGAAGGTTTCCAGGTGTTCGATGCTCGGATTCAAGAACAACGTGTAACTCACCATTAAAATTAATTACTGCACCAGGGCGTAAATCTGAAGTTGTTCCCATTGGCATATTTCTTTCTCCGTTTAGTTAAACTAAGCAATAAGTATAAAAAAGAGGTGCCAGCCGGATTCGAACCGACGTAGGAGGTTTTGCAGACCTCTGCCTAACCACTCGGCCATGGCACCAAATAGGATTACAAAATTAAGCAAAAATTTTAAAATTACAAAGCATTAAAAATTATTTATTTAATTGAATTTATTTCATTTTCTTGTTTTATTAATTTATTTGCATCTCAAATTCCGTTTATCCGAAGCTTCTTTCGATTCCTGTTAAAAAAAAGCTTATTTCATCTTTAAATTCAAAATCTATTATCCATATGTGAAATATCCTCATAATTTTACCAATAGATTAGCTATCTTTTCGTATTTTTGAATTTTTAATATTGTTATGAATGAAAGCAATTGTACCTGTTGCGGGGATTGGTAGCAGATTAAGGCCACATACTTATTTCTTGCCTAAGGTTTTGTTAAATGTAGCTGGTAAACCAATTTTGAAGCATATACTCGATTCGCTTTTGAACCTTAATTTCGATGAAATTCTTATTGTCACTGGTCATTTAGGAGATGAAGTTGAAAAGTATGTTCGTTCGAACTATAAATTTCCAATAAGATTCATTACCCAAACTGAACCTCTTGGTTTAGGTCATGCTATTTGGTGCGGTGCGGAATATTTCGCTGGCGAGCCTTTATTGATTGTTCTTGGGGACACAATTTTCGACGCAGACTTGCAACTTATTGTTAACCAAGGATTTTCCGCATTAGGAGTAAAAGAAGTTTCGAATCCTTCTCGTTTTGGAGTTGTTGTAACTAACCCGGACGGAACTATTTCCCAATTGATAGAAAAGCCAGAAAAATTCATTTCGAACCTTGCAATAGTTGGAATTTACTTCATAAGAAATTCAAACCTTCTGAAAGAATGTTTAAATGAACTTTTAGAGAAAGATATTAAAACTAAAGGGGAATTCCAATTAACTGATGCTTTGCAGTTGATGATAAATAAAGGAGAAAAGTTTGTTACCATTCCTGTCGACGGTTGGTATGATTGTGGTAAACCCGAAACTTTGCTCGAAACGAACCGATATCTTCTATCGAAAAAACCTCATAGCCGAAGCATTCCCGATTGCGTTGTTATACCTCCAGTTTTCATCGACGATAATGCAGTTGTAAGGCGTTCTGTCATTGGACCGTATGCAACAATAGCTTCTGGTTGCATTGTTACCGATAGCGTTATACGAAATTCTATTATAAGCGATGGTGCAAAAGTTGAATCATACCTACTTGAAAATTCAATAATTGGAAATAGTGCTGTGGTTCGGGGCACGTTCTTTCAAATGAATGTTGGAAATTCAAGTGAAATTAATAGTGTTTGATTGTTAAAATTGGTGGAATTATGGAAAGGAAAAGGACATATCTTTTTACGTCGGAATCAGTTGGGGAGGGGCACCCAGATAAAATTTGCGACCAAGTCTCCGATGCAGTCTTGGATGCAATGCTTGCGGATGACCCCGAAAGCCGAGTTGCCTGCGAATGCTTTGCAACTACTGGATTGATAATTGTTGGTGGAGAAATTACAACCCGAACTTACATCGACCTTCAACAATTAGTTCGAGGTGTTATCCGCGACATTGGATACGATAAAGACGGCTATCGTTTCGATGCCAACTCTTGTGCCGTTATTAATATAATCAACCATCAATCCGAAGATATTGCACTGGGGGTCGATACTGGCGGGGCTGGTGATCAAGGAATGATGTTTGGATATGCTATTCGAGAAACCCCCGAGCTTATGCCTGCAACTATTATGTATGCACATAAATTAGTAAAAAGGCTTTCCGAAATTCGAAAAAAAGAACCACATCTTATGCCTTATTTACGACCGGATGCAAAATCACAAGTAACTATTGAATATTCCGACTCTGGGGAAATACTTCGAGTTGATACCATTGTAATTTCTACCCAACACGACCCCGATGTAACTCAAAGCAGAATCAAAGAAGATGTTATCGAATATGTTATCAAAAATGTCATTCCAGATGAATTTTTAGATAATCGTACAAAATATTATGTGAACCCTACAGGTAAATTTGTGATTGGTGGTCCCCACGGAGACACTGGGCTTACAGGAAGGAAAATCATCGTCGACACCTATGGTGGCCGTGCACCTCACGGCGGTGGAGCTTTTTCGGGCAAAGACCCTACGAAAGTTGACCGCTCGGCTGCTTATGCTGCGCGTCACATAGCTAAAAACATTGTTGCAGCTGGAATCACCGACGAATGCACAATTCAACTTTCCTACGCCATCGGGATAGCTCAACCTGTTTCAATTCATATTAATACCCACAACAAATCCAAAGTCCCAGAAGAAGTATTAGAAAAATTTGTTAAAGAGAACATAGATTTAACTCCCAGAGGAATTATCAAGCGATTCGACCTTCAGAAACCAATTTATCGGCCAACAGCAGTCTATGGTCATTTCGGACGCGAAGAATTTCCTTGGGAAAAACTTGACCTTGTGGATGTATTTAAAGCTTTATTGTGATGTTACATATTTTAAGGAAAGAAAATGGGAAAATGTAAGCCAAAAAAAGCGACCCAGAGTGAAATTGTTGTTAACTATCCTCCAAAAAAAGCAAAAGGGAAATTTGATGAAGTTCCTGGACAATATTGCGTTCGCGACCTGTCTCTTGCCGAAGAAGGGCAGAAACTAATCGACTGGGCAGAGTCGAGAATGCCAGTTTTGTTGCACCTACGTCAAATGTATAAAAAAACAAAACCATTCAAAGGCTATAAAATTTCAGGTTGTCTACACGTAACAAAAGAAACTGCTGTATTAATCCGCACCCTTGTCGAGGCAGGAGCCGAAGTTTCTTGGAGTGGTTGCAATCCCCTTTCAACAAACGACGCTGTTGCAGCAGCGCTCGCCAAACAAGGTATTTCAATTTTTGCTTGGCACGGAAATTTAGAAGATTTTTACTGGTGTATCGAACGAACTATAGATAAACCACCACATTTAACTTTAGACGATGGTTGCGATTTAATCAATACAGTTCACGAAAAATATCCAGAAATCGCAAAAAATCATATTATCGGAGGCACCGAAGAAACAACTACTGGGGTCCATCGCCTTCGTGCAAGACAAGAGGCTGGACAATTACTTTATCCAGTTTTTGCAGTAAACGATACAGAAACGAAATGGGATTTCGATAATGTGTATGGAACTGGTCAATCCACTCTCGATGGAATTATGCGTGCTACTTCTGTACTTATTGCAGGCAAAACTGTAGTTGTTGCCGGTCATGGGCATTGTGGTTCTGGAGTTGCAAAGCGAGCAAAAGGGCTTGGAGCAACAACCATCATCACCGAAGTTAAACCTACCGCAGCCATTAAAGCTTTGCTCGAAGGTCACCAAGTAATGACAATGGACAAAGCAGCCGAAGTTGGGGACATTTTTATAACTGCAACAGGTTGCAAAGATGTAATCCGACGCTGGCATTTCGAAAAAATGAAAGATGGGGCTATTGTTTGTAATACTGGTCATTATGATGTAGAAATCAATATTCCCGAGTTAGAAGAACTTGCCGTTTCGAAAAGAACAATTCGTGAGAATTGCGAAGAATACATACTCAAAAATGGTAAGAAGATTTATCTTCTTGCTCAAGGCCGACTTATTAACCTTGCTGCTGCGGAAGGTCACCCGTCGGAAGTAATGGATATGAGCTTTGCAAACCAATTTATGGCCTTACTCCGATTCGTCGAAGCCCACAAGGAAGGAAAACGCTTCCCAGTCCAAGTTATGGATTTACCACCCGAACAAGATGAATTCATCGCTACTTTGAAATTGAAATCGTTGGGCGCTGAAATCGATAAACTTACACCTGAACAAGAAAAATACTTAAAAGATTACCTTGCTGGAACTTAATCCTTCGAATAGCGAATGTCAATATTTAAAAAAACTTGGGGCGGATTTTCCCGCCCCACTTTTTGGGGGTTGTGCTTTATGGTCCCAAAAGGAACTTCTTATAAATAGCTCTTTTCGGAGTAATTATCCTAGCAACGTAAACACCATAAGAAACAGAGGATGTGTTCCATACGAAGAACATTGTTGGATTAGCATTTTCGAAAACTAATTCACCTATTTGATTATAAATTTTTATTTCCTTTATCCCCCCTTCGAATCGAATTTCTTGCGAATTTTTGTCTTCGATTATCTTAATCAATTCATCTTGTTCAAGTTCAGCCGTAGAATTAACATTTTTCACAATAAATTTTTTTGTTTCGGACCAATCACTTTCCAACTTGCCAGAAAACACCTTAACTCTCCAGTAAAACCAAGTTTCAGTTGGAGAGGAATTTAGGACATAGGAGTTTTGATTATATAAAATTGCTTGTTTCATAATAAATTCAAATTCTGGGTCATAGGCAATCTGGAAAGTATAGAAAGCATCGGCTGTTGTAAGTTCCCACAAAAATTCAATTGGTAGTTCAAGATACGAACCTTCCGTGGGTTGGTATAGTATTGGTTCACGAAGAGCAGTAGTAAACACAAAAATCTCACTCCAGAAACTTGTTGAAGTTTGATTCACTGCGCGAACCCGCCAAAAATACCTTGTTCCATATGAAAGATTAGAAACCTGATAAGAAGTATCAGAAGTTTGTATGTTGACAACAAGATTTGCAAAGACTGGGTCGGTTGAAATTTGAAGTTCGTAGTAATCGGCTTTATCGACAGAAAGCCAGCGAAGATGGTCGGTTATCTTCAAATTCAAAATATTATTTTCTGGATAAACCAGAATTGGGAAGGCCAAATAATTTTCTGGTACCGTTTTAAACCAGGAAACTTCCGACCAGGGGCTTTCCAAGTCGTCTTTCATTGCCTTCACCCGCCAGTAGTAACGTGTTGAATAAGCAAGATTCTGATAAATGAAATATGTCGAACCGACAACAATGTGGCTTTCCACACCCATAAAGAAATCAGGGTCTTCTGTAATTTGAACTTCATATTTGGTTGCTCCATCGACCTCATCCCAGCGAAGTAAACCAGTGATAGGGGCAAGAGTGTCGGCAAACGGCGGCACTGAAAGCTGTGGTTTGGGGAGCTGAGTGGTGAAAGTGTAAATTTCTGACCATTGACTTTTCCCAGATTCCCCAGTAGCACGTACTTTCCAATAATAAACAGTAGCAGGTTCAAGGTCGGAGTATTTGAATTGGTTGCTTTTAACATCAACAATTTCAATTTGATTTTTTACAAATTGTTTATCGGAAGAAACTACCAGATAATAGTGTATCGCCCCTGGAACTAGGGTCCATTGTAAAATTCCACTTGTTGGAATATTCTTTGCTTGATTTTCTGGGAATAATAGTAATGGGCTTGCAAGCATAGTTCGAAACTTCCTTGTTTCTGACCATATTCCATACTGTTCGCCACGAACAAGACGAACACGCCAAAAATATTCTGTATAATAATCTAAATTATCCACATAAAGAATTGGATTCTGTAATATTGTATCCTTGACAATATTTTTGAAATTATTATCCAACGATAACTGAAATTGATATCCCCAAGCATTGTCGCTCGCAAGCCATTGGAATTGAACTTTTAAGGGCATATCAAGTGTGCTATCCAAAGGAGAAAGTAAATTAATTCTTTCATAAATAGTTTTAAATGATTGCACAACCGACCAAATGCTAACGCAATTATCACGCTCAGAACGAATCCGCCAGTAGTAGGTTTTACCAGGAAGTAATATAGAAGAATAAAGGATAAAAGTAGTATCAGTAATATTTGCAGTATCTTTCACCAAAAATTGAAAATTCTGATCTGTGGCTATTTGAATATGATAATTTTCGCCAACTACATAACGGTTCCATCTAAAAACAGGGTTTAATGAAACATTGATTTCGTTATTTGCTGGAATAATCGGCTTTGGAACACCAATACTAGTAGAACCGATGCAATATTCACCAATACCTGCAAAAACAGTTTCGAGTCTATTATATTGACTATTGTAGGTTGTATTCAGTTCTCTGAATTCTCCATCTCCTTCATTTGAGCGATAATATACTTTAAAATCACTGGCAGAATTAAATCCATTTAATCCAGACAAATTAAAGTGTAGATAACCAGAAACAAAATTAATTCCTTGCTTTGTTATTACCCATCGATAAGGCAATACAGAACAAGGACCACCTTGGGTTAAATTATGAGGTGGATATCGATGTTTTTCAACAGTAATTTTCCCAGTTCCACTTAAGCTGTTCAAAATCAATGTGGCATTTGTATTATATTGATTATTTACAAAATTGTATTCTCTGGCAGATTCAATAGGTAAGGTTACGGCATCCATCTTGAAAATGAATTTATATGCACGGTATGTTCCAAATGTTGAAGTAAAATCTAGCGCCACCTGTCCCGAAGGAGTAACTTCAGTAAGTAAAATATTATGACCACCTTCAGACATCACTCCGCCCCACGCAATCAATGTGTTCCCGTTGGGTAGCCTTTGGGCACCTCCAGTAGCGGACGAAGTAGTGTTTAACGGTGAACGATACTCCCAAACTTTAGTAACTCGGCGATTAGCTTCGTCGACGCGATATTCAACTGCACGCGAAAACCTACTACTGTTTGGTCGCAAATTCCCATTATCGAAAAGCAAAATATTTCCATTGGCTAACTCTGTTGGATTGTGCTGGTGAGAAAATCCGAAAAAATTATCTATTGTATCGTTAACAAAAGTAAATTCGTTATTCCGGCATTTGCTACCACCCATCCGCCAAATTATTTCACCAGTTTGCTTGTTAATCTTTGTAATTTCGTCCATGTGGCGGCAGGAAATCAAAAGATTTCCATCGCTAAGAAGTTCGATTGAATTAATATGAAATGGCCGAATATAACTTGCTTGAAGGTCAATATCCTCTGTTGCATCCAAAACAGAAAAGTGGTCTATTGCATTCCATTGCCAAACAACTCGTCGCGTTCGGTAATCAATTTCCTGCAAAATAAAATTATTAACTCGGGCATTGGGATGTCCATTAGGAACATATTGCGACATATCAATGTAAACATCAGCTTCGGCAATTACAAGATAATTACCATTAGGAAGAATAAGAAAATCGTGAAAATCAGTGGAATATCCCACTGCACTTACAGTATCTATCACATTAAAATTCGAATCGAGAACGAAAATGCTTGAACTAATCATATCGAAAACTGAAAGTTTTCCATTCGGGTGCATTTTAAAGTCAATAAATCCTTGGTTAACAAAACCAAAATTCCTATAATAAGCCTTTTTGCCACTATTGTCGTAAACTGCCAACGATTGGTCCATAGGTGCTAAAAATAAATATCCTGGCTCAGGATTATTCCAAGTAGTTCTTTGGATAAGCTCCTCATCTGCAAAAAGAATACTTACCGCCTGAAGATGAAGAATAATTACCAGTATCGCATTAATTGGTTTCATGGTAACCTCAATTTTTCAAAATAATAAGAGGTAGTCGGTAAATGCTCCTACCTGTGTGCAATACGAAATAATACAGACCGCTATGTAGAATGGATAAATCTATTTCTTGATTACTTGCAGATGAAAGCAACTGATTAATTTCCAATTCTTTAAAACCCATAATATTGAAGATTTCGATTTTCAAAACTTCTTGCTCGATGTTTTGCACGAAGACTTTTCCAGTCGAAGGATTTGGATGAATCAGAACTGAAGAAGTTTGTTCCAATACACTACTTGGCTCGGAAATCGAAAAAGTTTGACTTTCAGCATAAAGGTTCTTATTCTTTAAAGAAGAAATACGAAGTTTATAATCATCACCAACAGGTAGCAAATTCGAAACATTCCAAATGTATTTACCAAAAGCACTGTAAATCGAATCGGAGATATTCATAATAGGAGCATTACCTTTGAAGAGTGTAATTTCGAAAGCAGGATAAATATTATGTTTCCACTCAATTTTTACATCCATTTCTTTAATCCATTTATCGCCAATTGCAGGCGAAATGATTGTAACAAATGGCTTTTTAACTTCAAATGTATCCTCATCGGACCATTCACTGGTCCCAAAGCTGTTTACAGCTCTAACTTTCCAACTATATTTCCCTTCTCCTAATTTACCAAGATTTAGAATGTTTGTCTTTAATACATCGTAAGTTGCCTCGACAGGAAATCCATCATCAATTTTTTTAATTGAAAGTTGAGAATAATTGATTTTACCTCTGGGAGTCCATTGACAAAAGACCGAGTCTTCGGTATTCAAAACAGAATTATTCGGTGGGTATGTTAACATTGGTTTCAAAGGCAATGAACCAATATCTTGAGTACCTAAAATATATTCCCCGTCAAGATTTTCTACACTCGCAAAAAGAATATTTGCAAGTGTGTCGTAAACTGTTTCCAATGGTTCAAAAGGTTCATCGGGGGACATTCGTCGAAATACGATAAGATTTTTCTTATGCAAACACAAAGGAAATTTAATCAGGTCGAAACCTAAAAGCACCTTCGATGTGGTAATTTTTTCTGTTTTAATGATAATCTTATATTGGTTAACCAAAGGTGTGGCACCAACAAACCTTGGATAGAGTGGAGCATATGGATACTTTTCTAATGTGATTTTTGAACTTTCTTCGTCGGTCAATTCTTTGAAAAACGCAAAAACACCTGTGTTGATAGTGTCGTTTTTGAAATCCAAAATACCATTGGAGATTATTTGAGAAATATTTTCAAATGCAACAACTCCTTCGGGAACCATTGTAGGATAAGGAAAGCGATAAGCACGATAAGAAGTTGTTTGGAAAGAAACACCTTTAGGAAAGGACAATTCAAATTCTATTTCGCCAGCGGGATTAACTTCGGTTACAATCCGAACATGACCCGAATTTACGCCACCCCAACCAATTACAGTATTACCATTTGGAAGACGTTGTGTTGAACCCATTGTTTCGCCAAAAATGTCAGGATTATTCCGGTATTCCCAAACGAGTTCAGCTGTAAAGTTCTGTTCATCCAATTTATATTCAACTGCACGAGAATACGGCGGATTGTGTTGATTCCCGTTGTCGTAAAGGGTAATATTTCCATTGGGTAGACGGCGAATATCGTGTTGGTATGAAAAGAAAGTAGGCTTGTTTTCAGGATGTTCATTAATAAATGTAAATTGGTTCTTCTTTCCACCAAGTCGCCAGATAATTTCACCAGTTTCACGGCTAATTTTTGTAATTTCGGAAAGATGCCGCGAAGATATTAACAAATGACCATCGTAGTCCAATTCAACAGCATTAATGTGAACAGGGTCGACAGCAATACCATCCAGTTGTGCATAACTATCAGTTATTGGAATGTGGTCCCAACTTCGCCATTGGAAAACGACATTCTTATCGGCATCCAATTCTTGAACAATGCTTCCAAGAACAATTGCATTAGGATTACCTTGAGGAATTACTTGGCTCATATCAACTGGTTGAGGGTCGTAAGAAATAAGAAGGTAGTGACCATTAGGCAACATTTTAAAATCGTGAAAATCAGCAATATATCCACCCTGACATCGGATTGTGTCGATGATTTTTAAATCAGGATCCATAACTTCCATATATGCTTCAGCCCAGCCCCAACCTTGTGGAATATGGGATGTAATTATATGACCATTGCTCAACAACCCATTTGGTTGCATCTTGAAATCGAAGCCAGGAAGAGGAACTTTTTTATATTTTACTGGTTTCCCGTCATTATCGAGAATCATTAGGTAACTTCTGTCGACCCCACTTCCAAAATTTGCAAGGTAAATGTAACCAGGAGCAGGATTGCGAACGGAATCAATAATAATCTTTGGAAAATCAGGAGGAATTGAATCTTGAAGAATATCTTCGTTAGTGGTTTTTTCAACTTGATTGAAACTTAAAAGGGCATTGCTTATTTCTGGGAAGCAGTATGAAAAATATTTTACAAAAATATTTTTTTGCTCGAATGGAGTGACTTTTGAGGTTCGAAATGAATATTTATCTCCTGCAACTTCAATTTTGATTTCTTCATCTGTGGCAAATAATCTATGTGTTTTAATTGAAATAGTTTTTTTATCGTCAGAAAGATTTATATCAAAACTATGTTCCCCGCTTTTTTCCCCAAAAATTCTAATTTTGCTATAAATTTCGTTGCTATTTATTTCCTTGTCGAATCGAAGAATTATTGGAGTTTGTAGTGAATGCATACCTGTATTTGGTATTGGGTATACAGAAGTTAATGTTTGACTAAACACTAAATTATTTAAGCAAGTAAATAATAGTAAAATGAAGAATCTCCTCATACTTATACTCCCGTATTTGATTAATAATAAATAATTAATCCTCTGTTTTGAAATGCTAATTAATAACAGGTTTGTGTATGATTTGTTACATTTTTCATCAATATCCATATTTATAATGTTTTTTCTTTTATCTAGTGGCAAAATAATTTTAACAAAAATTTCAAAAAATAGTTCAAAAAATGAAATTTTTGTCAAAAATTTCCATTGAATTTTTGTCGTATAAACAACTACAAGAAATTAAAAGAAGTTGACAAAAAATCAAATTATTTAAAAAACCTTTTAATGATATTAGATTTTTTTTATTATTATTGCATTTTTAATTTTATCTTTGTCATATGTCAAAATCAAAGTTTTGGGTGATTGCAAGTAATGAGTATCTTCGATATTTGAAATCCAAGAGTTTTTGGATTACCACATTTGTTCTCCCGATTGCTTGGATACTAATTCTGGTCATACCAAATGTTATCGCAGTAATGTCATTCAAAAAAACAGAGATGAAAATTGCCGTTGTCGACCGCACTAGTTCAAAATTGGGAAATGAGATAGTAAAATCGGAAAGCAAAACCTTCTATCTTGAAAAGCGCGGTGTAAAGGCTTTGAATCAAGAAATCATCGAAGGCAAATTAGATGGTTATATCTTGCTAAAAGATGACGACTTAAAGAAAAATTCTGCTGTATTGTTTACCAAAGGTGGCGGGGGATTAAGCCTTATCAACGTTGTAGAAAAGACTTTGACCGAGGTTTTCCGTAAACATAGACTTTTAGAAAAGGGTATCGACCCCCAAATAGTTAACTTTGTACTGGATGAAGTTAAAATCGAAACAAAAAAAGTTACCAGAGAAGGAGTTGAAAAGGATTATGCAAGTTTTTATGGAATTCTTGGCTACATAATGTCTTTTCTCATTTACATTCTTCTTTTCATATATGGTGCAATGGTTATGCGAGGAGTGATAGAAGAAAAAACCAGTCGAATCATCGAAATTTTACTCTCCTCGGCTCGACCATTTGATATTATGTTTGGTAAAATCCTTGGTATTGGTTCCGTAGGATTAACACAAATACTTATTTGGCTTGTTCTCTTAGCAATATTAAGTCTATTTTCAACTCAAATTATTAATCTTTTTGTTTCACCCTCGAACCTCACCGCAGGAATAGATACAATATCCCAAAACCAACAAATGCCAAATTTCGAAATTCCACCTTTACCTTTGTTTCCAGTTCTACTTTTCATTGCATATTTCATTCTTGGATATTTCTTTTTTGCAACTTTGTTTTCTGGCATTGGGGCTAGTGTAGACCAAGAACAAGATGCTCAAACGATTAGTACTCCTGTTTACTTATTTCTAATTATCCCTATTATGTTTGTCTCTGCAATTACAGCCGACCCCGAAAGCACACTTTCGGTTTGCCTATCGTTGGTTCCGCCTTTTACACCAA
The DNA here is from genome assembly GCA_964413155.1 of uncultured Hyphomicrobiales bacterium. Lineage (GTDB taxonomy): Bacteria > Bacteroidota > Ignavibacteria > Kapaibacteriales > UBA2268 > Naka2016. The sequence goes on from CAYPRT010000001.1 coordinate 250,591, forward strand.
TTTTAATGACGGTAAGAATTTTCGCAACATCTGTCCCCACCTGGCAGATAATTTTATCATTCGTTCTTTTGTTTCTTTCAATTTGGGGGAGCATTATTCTATCGGCAAAAATTTATCGAATTGGAATATTGATTTATGGTAAAAAGCCAACATTCAAAGAAATTTACCGCTGGCTTCGCCAAGCTTAAATAAAAGAGAATGAAAAACAAAAGATACGAAAAAAGTATTCGAATTGATACGGTTCTGCACGACTTAATAGAAAATATCATTGATAAAAAGAAAAACCCGTTGCTTCGGATTGAGCTTGCTTGGCAAGAAATTTTCCCTGCATCTATTACTCGAAACTGCCAGCCCGTGCATTTCCGTAAAGGAATTTTGACCGTTAAATGTTCGAATTCGGTATGGAAATCCGAAATGATTTTCCATAAATTTCAGATGATTGAGAAAATCAACAATAAATTAGGTGAAGAATTAATTTTTGATATATTTTTTCGATAATTTTTTTAAAAGGAGGTTTTATGAAAAGATTTTACTTTCTTACCCTTATTCTTTTAGCCTGTTTGAGCATTTCCCTAAATGCTCAATACGTTCGGCGAGTTATTGTCGAAGAAGCGACAAACGCATCGTGTGGACCTTGCGCTTCCCAAAATCCTACTTTTCAAAAGTGGTTGTCAAATCATCTCGACCGTGTAATTCCAGTTATTTATCACGCTTGGTGGCCCGGTCCTAATGACCCAATGTATTTATACGATACCATTATGAATAAAACTCGAATTCAATACTATGGAATAACTGGCGTTCCAAGCGGTAGGATTAATGGAAAGATTGCTACTCCATCTGGCTCATACTACGCAGGTGCTGTCGCCGATACAGTGGCATTAAACAATGAACTCAACCAAACTCCTTTTTACTCATTTATTAATGTTTCCATTAAGGATTTCAACTTTAGTGCTAATGATGGCTCTGGTTCTGTTAAAGTCGAGATCACAAGCGATATTCCTATTTCAAACAAATTTTTGCGTGTAGCTATTTGCGAAGAACATCATTACTATGAAAATGCCGGAACTAATGGCGAAAAAGACTTCTATTATCTTGTTAGACAAATGCTTCCCAATGCAAGAGGAACTCTTTTAAATATTGCCGCAGGTGAAACTCAAACTTTCGAATTTAACTTCAATGTCGACCCATCTTTTACCGACGACTTGTATGCTGTTTCTTTCATTCAAGATGATGCAAACAAAGAAATTCTTCAGGGCAACTGGACAAAAAGTACTAATTTATCAGAACCAGATTATTATGTAATGGTAACTACACAAAACCTTGTTGCTGTTGGAAACACAAACGACACTTTTCAGTTCGAATCATTGGTTTTGAACAACACACCCGAAGAAATCACTTTCGATTTAAGCATTTCGGGCGATATTCCATCCGACTGGACAGCAAAAATTGACAAAGATTTAACCCAACTTGTTATTCCACCAAAATCTAAAGCAAATGTTACAGCAATCGTCCAAATTGGCTCCACACCAACATCAGTTGATATTTCTCTTAACTTGAAAAGTAACACCAACAATATCGAGTTGACTACTCCATCGATGAGAGTTTATCATTCGGGAATTCAAAGACTACATATACTTGCGGGCGAGCAAAAGCATTCTATTATGCCTATTGTAGAGTCAACACTCGGCAAAGGCTATGCAGCAGACATTTCTTTGGATGATATGACCGCAAATACCTCAAAATTCACCTCATTGAAAACTATAATCTGGGATGGTAGCACTACTGGTGATTTCACTGCATCTTCGGTTAATTTAATTACCGATGCAATAAGTAATAACTTGAATATATTTATTCTTGGTGGAAGAATCACGCCAGGTCTGATTTCGAATGGAATGCTTCCCTACTTTGGTCTTGCTTTTATTGCTTACTGCCGAGAAGGTTACTACTCCCCATACTCTGTTACTCTTGCAGGCGTTCCTGGTGACCCAATAACTGGCGATTTTGGAAACAATATCCAAGGGAATTTGATAAATTACTTGTTGCCTTTATATAAAATAGTAAACAAACAAACCACAACTCCTATTATGACATTTGCAAAATCTGCAGACTCAATTTTCGCCGTCAAAGTTGAATTTATCAAATCACGTACTATTGTTTTAGGTATGAATCCATTCATACTTTCCGACCAAACAATCCGCGAAAAATTAATTACCCGCTCACTTCTTTGGCTCGAAGGTCTTTCTAATGTTGATTTAGAGGAATTTGGCTTTGATATTGCAATTGCACCTAACCCAGCTTCGAATTTTACATATTTAACATTGACTGCCCAAAATGTTACCGAAAATGTTGTTATTCGTTTGATTGACATTCAGGGACGCATTTTGAGGACAATATTCGAAGGAACTCTAAAAGAAGGAAAAAATACTATTCCTATTTCTCTGGTGGGCTTGCCAACTCAACCAATCTTTGTTAATGTAGAAAACCGAACTGGAACCAAAACAATCAAATTGATTAAAACCGAGTAAAAGTGCTTCCGATAAATTCAGGGAGGCTCCAACGAACCTCCCTTTTTTGTTTCAATACAGGAATCAACAACAAAATTCGAATTAATTTAATTGACTTATTTTACAATTATAATTAGCTTACACTTCCGTTCATCTCCGATTTGAATTTGAATAATGTAAGAACCCGAAGCCAGCTGCTCAAAAGCTTCATCCAAGATGATAATGTTTAAGCCTGTTTCAAGTTGAACAGCTTTCTGCCAACAAATTCTATTAAGCATATCGACTATTTTGACTCGTGCAGTTCCTAACCAATTTGTAATTATCTTCACTTCTTTAGCCGTTTCGATTGAAAGTATTTCTGGTATACTAACATTCCATACATTATTATCATTTCCCACGTTTAGAGTAGTATCTACCAAACCCACATAAATATTATCGAACCAAGCGGTTCCAGAATGTGCACGGAATAAACAATAAACAGTAGCATATGAAAGGGGTTTTTCGGGATAGTAAATCATTTCGGAATATTCCCAACCGTGGGTTAATGGGGAAAATCTTGTTGTTCGAGCGTACCAAGGTGTTCCATCTGAATAATACGCATCAACATAAATGGAATAATTATTATCAGATACTCCCGAAACATTTTCTGCCTTGGACCAACCAGAAACTTTCAGAGGGAGAATAGTATTTTTAGGGAAATAAATAGTTACATACATTCCGCCAGAATCCTGCTCGGTTTTGTTAACAAACTTTATGCATCGGTTTAAATGTTGAGCATCGGAGGGTATTGTATCATATTCAAAATATGAAACATTTTTTCTTTTATATAAACTCCAAGAATCTGGAATTTGGTCAAAATCAACATCATATTCAAAACTGAAATTAGGAACAAGGTTAGTTGTATCTACATTTTCAATTTCGACGGGTGCATATCCAACTGAAAACAATCCAGTTGTTGAAAAAACTACAAAAGGTATAGTAAGATTTTTTAAATTTCCACCAGCAGGAAGAACAATTTGTCCTGAAAATTCCGAAAAATTAGAATTAGCCGGAGTTCCATCGTTCTTCAGTTCCAAATCGTAAGGAACACCTATTTTCGTCAAGTCAGCAATTACATACAGAGGTAAAGAAGCATTCGATTTGAATAAATCGGAAGATGAATCCGCTGCTTGAACTGAAAACTCAAACTGTACTTGGCTTGGATTTATTGATTTAATTTTTGCAATAGGATTTTGCCAAATCGGGGACATCAATATAGGCTCTTCAAAATTAGTTTTTAAAATTATCTTTGCACTTCGAGGAAGCAAAAGTGAATCGCTTTTAATTGTATATAACCTTCCACCGTTAATTGTTAAAGCACTATCGACCATAATCTGGTTTTTTCCGTAAATTTCAGGTAGTATAATGGTATCGTTAGGATTAGGATTAACATATACAATGCATTTTTCAAACTCTCGAGAATAATAACTTTTACCAAAACTATCAAGTTTCAATAAATCATCTATTGAGTTCGTTGCATTTGTAATTGGTTTACCTGTAGGAATATCGAATTCTGGAAAATGTGCAAAAGTTTGATAATTAGTAGCATTTCCAAAAACAGAATTTGTATCGGCAACCAATAAATAGGAAGCGGTAACAAATAGCCTTGGCTCGGGGCTAAAATCTTTAATTCCACCCAAAGGAACCCACATCTTACCATAATCGTATTGACACTTCAACCCAAGTTCGCAAGCAGTTTTCCAATTTGAAAAGGAACTATATCCTGCCCAATGAGAATAAGCGAAACCTTCATACATTGCTCCATCGGCATAATCGAGTGCTTCTAAACTCGGTGTTGCTAATCCATTATAAATTATCATTTTGTCGCCACAAGCTTTTCTTAACTCTTTGAAGAAATCAAAAAAACTTTCGAACCAAAGGTTTTCATCATAGTCCACAGGGGGATATGCATCAGGCCATCCACTCCAAATTCGATAGCAAGCATCGTCGACAAACAATCCATTGTACCCTTGCGAAAATGCGTTCATAACTTGTTCTATATAATTTTCCAGCCACATATTGTTCACAATATTCATAAAATAGAACTTATAAGTGGGATTTATACAACGATTGTTAACATTCCCCAGCCAAGAACCCTCTTTGGGATATCGATACATTTTTCCATTCTTGAAACAAATGAGATATACTTCGTAACCAGTCTCTGACCCATTGGTATTAAATTGATTAATGAAAATTGTATCTAAATCATAAGAAAATACAAATTTCTCATTTTCGGAAAATATATTATCGTGCGAAAAATCAACATAAACCCACACACTATCTGGGATAACTTTAGAGATGAGTTTGAACTTATATTCAATATACACAATGTTTGATTTTGCAACCCTATTCAATGACAAGGGAATAAAAACAGGAATGTTATCCTGGTAAATTAATTTTATAACAAAACTATAATCAATTTCGGTCGAGTCGTCGAGAACTGTTTTCAATCGAACATAACGGGCAGATTTTGGCAAAGAAATACTCAATTCTGTTCCATCTACCACAGTATCGGTCGGAGAATTTACATTTGTTGAATCAAATCCCCAATACAATCGATATTTAACACTACCAGGGGTAAAGCGGCGGTCGTGCATCCAGTTGAATTTCCAATTGTGGTCAAAGGAAATGGTTAAACAAGCGGGTTCCGAAGAATGCAGAAATAGAAATTCTTGCAAATTTATTTTGTTAAATTCCGGCAGGTAAGTATTCAATGCAACGAGGTCTTTGTAGTCAAGAATTAGATAATCCTTATCAAAGGATCGAATGAACGCTCGTTCTTTCTGTTGTGCTTCGTCGAGAAAGATAAATTTTTTATGAGCAAGTTTGGTGAGGAAAAAATCAGATTTTATAGCAGAGTAATTTACAAGATAAGTTTTTAAAAATTGCGAGCGGTAGTCATTTGGCAATGGATAAAGATTAACAACCGAAAAAAAAAGAAGCAAACAAAAGAGTAGCATAGCTCCTCCAAATTACCATTTCAAAAATAATAATTTATTTAAGAAAATTAAATTTAGAATTCCAAATAAAAATTTAATATTTCGGAATAAAACTTAATAGATTGTAATTCGTCTAAAATATCTATAAATAAATGAATTTTCGTAATTTTGTAATTATTTAAAACAGAGAAAATGGATAACGAGGAAGTACGAACCGAAACATTAAATGAAAATCCCGAAGAAATGAAATATACTGAAGAAAGCATCCGAGTTCTCGAAGGGCTCGAAGCTGTTCGGATGCGTCCAGCAATGTACATTGGTGATGTTGGGGAACGCGGCTTACACCATTTAGTTCACGAAGTTGTTGATAACTCGATTGACGAGGCACTTGCTGGATTTTGCAAACATATAAAAGTTACAATCCACAAAGATGGTTCTTGTTCAGTGGAAGATGACGGCCGCGGAATACCAGTCGGACCGCACCCAATAAAACAGATTTCCACCTTGGAAGTGGTAATGTGCACGCTTCACGCTGGGGGAAAGTTCGATAAAACCTCATACAAAGTGTCGGGTGGTTTACACGGAGTTGGTGTTTCGTGCGTGAATGCTTTGAGCGAGGAGTTGATTGTAACCGTTCACCGAGATGGGAAAATCTACCAACAAAAGTACTCACGTGGGGTTCCCACCACACCAGTCGAAGAAATTGGTACAACAAATAAAACTGGGACAATAGTTCAATTCAAACCCGACCCTTTAATTTTCAAGACCACAACTTTTAAATTCGAAAGAATTGCTCAAAGATTGCAAGAACTGGCTTTTCTCAACCCATCGGTAGAAATTAACTTATTCGACGAAAGAACTGGAGTTAATGAAACTTACCACTACAAAGGCGGTTTGGTCGACTTTGTAAGGTATATTGACTCACTTGAAACTCCTTTGATTAAACCTATTTTTATTTCGGGTAGTGTTTCAACAGAAACAAGTGGCGAAGTCAAAGTAGAAATTTGCTTTGAATATAATACAGGTTATAACGAAAACCTATTGTCTTATGTAAACAACATAAACACAATCGAGGGCGGAACCCATGTATCGGGATTTCGCAGTGCTTTAACCCGAACCTTGAACTCTTATGCAACAGCAAATAAATTAGCAAAGGAACAACTTATTGGGGATGACTTTCGAGAAGGCTTGACTGCTATAATTTCTGTTATGGTTCCAGAACCACAGTTCGAAGGACAAACAAAAACAAAGCTGGGTAATGGCGAAGTCGAAGGGATTGTTCGAACTATTGTAAACGATAAGCTATCCCTCTACTTGGAAAGCAATCCAGCTGTTGCCCGAAAAATAATTGAAAAAGCGAATCTTGCCGCCGAAGCACGCATCGCGGCTCGAAAAAGCCGTGAATTGGTTCGAAGAAAAAATGCTCTCGAATCCGGTTCATTGCCAGGGAAGTTAGCTGATTGCTCGATTCGTGACCCAGAAAAAACCGAGTTGTTCATCGTCGAGGGCGATAGTGCGGGTGGTTCCGCCAAACAAGGTCGAGACCGAAGATTTCAAGCAATTTTACCACTCAAAGGTAAGATTTTAAATGTTCAAAAGTCTCGCTTGTCCAAAATTCTTGAAAATGAAGAAATTCGTTCAATATTCTTGGCAATTGGCGCTGGTTTCAATAAATCGAATGGAAATGGGAATGGAAAAGAAGGAGGTAACGGCGATACCCCAGACGACACTTTTTCGTTAAATAAAGTTCGGTATGGCAAAATAATCCTTATGGCCGACGCAGATGTTGACGGTAGCCATATCAGGACACTTCTTCTTACTTTGTTCTATTTGTATATGCGGGAATTGATTTACGAAGGAAAACTCTATATTGCCCAACCTCCACTATATAAAATTAAAAAAGGGAAACAGGAATTTTACGCATATAGCGATGCCCAGCGCGATGAAATTATTCAAAAGCTTCGAAAGATTTCCCCAACAAGTGAAGTTATCAATGCCGAAAGTGCCGACGAGACAACGACAACTTCGAGCGACGGAATTGTTGTTTCTCGCTTCAAAGGTCTTGGAGAAATGAATCCCGAACAACTTTGGCAAACTACAATGAACCCAGAAACAAGAACCCTATTAAAAGTTACAATAGACAACGCAAAGGAGTCTGCAAGAATAATAGAAACACTAATGGGCGAAAAAGTTGAGCCACGCAGAAAGTTCATCGAAGAAAATGCCCATTTCGTTCGCAACTTGGATATTTAGCTTTTCCCTTTTTAATCAACAATGGGGCAAAACTGCCCCCTTTTTTGTTTTATAATTAAACGAACAACTTTAATAAAGCCAGTAAAACCAGGGCAAATACTATTGTTGGGAAAACAAACAAAATACTATCGAAGCGGTCGAGAATTCCCCCGTGACCAGGCAACAATTTCGAACTATCTTTTACATTGAACTCTCTTTTGATTCGAGATTCTGCAAGGTCACCAATTTGCCCTATAACACCAACAATCGAAGCAAAAAGAAATTGGAACACCAAAGAAAGTTCAAGATTAAACAAAGTAGAAAGCCCAAAAAATCCCAATATAGCTCCAAAGTATCCAGCAATAGCACCTTCCCATGTTTTTTTGGGGCTTATCGTTGGGGCAAGCTTATGTTTGCCATATTCTTTCCCAATAAAGAAAGCAAAGCTATCGCATATCCAAATCGTTCCCAAAGTAACAAGAAAAAATTTAAAAGACCAAATATCATCAATTGTATATTTAATTCCAAATAAATAATGAGGTTGAGAAGCATCGCCAAATGAACGCAAAAGATTGAAAAATTCTGGCAGAAAACGTACAGCCAGTAGGGAGCAAAAAGAAAATCCAATCCAAAAGATACCAGCTAATGTGAACGAAGATGTAAGCGACGGATGTGATTTTTTTGTAAAAACTTGAATAAAAACTAAAATCGAAGGAATTATTGCCAAAGTTAAAAGTAGCAAAACTGTAACATCGAAAGCATCAACTTTTATTTCTGATTGCAACAAGAGATAAAACAAAGTTTGAACCAAAGTAGAGAATACCAATCCCAAGGTGGAATCAGGTTTTATGTTTGATGTTGTTGGAAGTGAATAAAACTCCCACAAAGCAAGATTAGAAAGCAAAACTACAACGAAAAAAAAGACAAATCCACCAAGGTATATAATTCCGATTGAAACAGGAATTCCTACTAACGCAACCAAAACTCTTTTTGTGAGTTCACTCATAGCTTACTTGTGTATTTTCAGTTGTATATTCAAAATAGTAATGCTAGTCTACAAGTCATCAATATTTGGAAATCTGCCGGGTGTCCAAGGGGCACCAACCTTATCCAACTCTTTTTCGAAAGATGGAATTTCCACATCAACCACTCTTTTTAACTTGGTTAATATCTCTTTTAATTCATCTTTAGCAATTTCAAATGATTTCTTTTGTGTTTCCGTAGGTTCTTGCGTTGTTGCCCAAAGACCCCAAAGAATATAACTTAGTCGTTCGATTATCGAGGGTGGTTGATTTTCATTCAGTCGGGAAAGCGTTATATTCCCTGAAAGCTTCATATTCAAAGAATCAAGAAGATAGAGAACTTCTCGCAGTCTGTTTAAACTTGCATCTTCAAATCGGTACGAGGAAAGAAAGGCATTTTTAATCATCTGGATTTTCTTGGTCGTTTCCTTTAAAAGCGAGTTTGTCCCCATCACTGCATTTTGAAGTTTGGCGAGTTTTCGTCGAAAATCCATAAGCGAAGTTAAGTTCTTTGGAGGCAAGGAAAGATTATTCAACAACTTGCATTCAAATTCCACCGGCTCGGTCAACGCCGAAATTTTTCCATCGACACTTTTGAAAATTTGAACTTTGTATTTTCCTGGAACAACTGCCATCCCTGAATTATTATTTAAGTCCACACTATCGGAAATTGGTTTAGTATCTGAAAAACGCAAATCCCAAGAGATGCGATTAAAGCCAGATTTTGGAGTTTTGGTAAGAGTTCTTACAACATTTCCATCTTTATCGTAAATTTTAAAAATCAAAAGTGGGTTTTGTTCCAAATCTTCGGAAGTAAGTTCTTCGAATGGTGGATAATAAACAGGTTTTCCTTCTTTTTCTAATTCCTTTTCTTTTTCCTTACGAATCTCCTTTCGAGTTTTAATCATCTCTTTTATGTAATAAGTAAAAGTAGCTCCAAATGGGGGATTTTTTGCCCTCCAAAAAGAACTACCATTGTCGTATTTAGCTCTTGATTCATCTTCATTATAAATTAAGAGGGGTTTAACAGGGAAAATAACAGCATTTTTCGATAAAACTTCATCGTTCAAATTCCTAAGGAAAGAAATATCGTCTAGAATATAAATTCCCCTTCCAAAAGTTCCAACAACAAGGTCGCTTTCCCGTTTCTGGATTTCAAGGTCACGCACTGCAATTGTTGGGAAATTGCCAGTGAGTTTATGCCAATGCTTTCCTTGGTTTGTTGAAACATAAAGACCAAACTCGGTGCCAACAAACAACAAGTTTGGGTCTACAAAATCCTCGACAATTGTATATACGGAGCCATTGGAAGGTAGATTTGAACTAATATTTTCCCAAGTTTTACCTAAATCAGTGGACTTTAGGACATAAGGTTTAAAATCTGCATTCTTATGGTTATCGAAAGTAGCATAAATAACATTTTGATTATGTTGTGATGCAAAAACATCACTTACATATGTAGTTTCGGGAACGGTTGGAAACTTATCGATTTTAAGCCAAGTATTTCCACCATCGGTTGTAATTTGTATCAAACCGTCATCAGTTCCAACAATCAGCAAATTTTCGTTCAAAGGGGATTCAGCTAGCGCCACAATGTTTCCATAGAAGGAAGTTGAGGCATTCTTCGCAATAGCATCGGGTCCCCAAACTTTTCCCATCACAGGAAGTTTATTTCTATCGATTTGGCGAGTCAAATCCCTGCTGATTGCTTTCCAACTTTGTCCTCGGTCGTCGCTACGAAATACTTTATTTGCAGCAATGTATATCCTTGTCGGTGAATGACTACTTAACAACAAAGGTGTATCCCAATTCCATCGCAAAGCCTCGCCTTTATCGGGTTGTGGTTGGATATAATAAACTTCACCACTTTTTCTATCGTAGCGAACTAAATTGCCATATTGCCACATAGCATAAACAATATTAGGATTTTTTGGATCAACTTGGGCTTTGTAGCCATCCCCACCAACGACAAGGAACCAATCCTCGTTTGTTATTCCACCGCTGGAAGTGGTTCTCGAGGGTCCACCCCAAGTATTGTTATCTTGCGTTCCACCATAAACAAAATAAAAAGGTTCTGAATAGTCGCAAGTAATTCTATAAAATTGCCCAGTGGGGATATTTGCGAAGAATTTCCAAGTTGAACCATTATCAAAAGTTTCGTACAAACCACCATCTCCACCAACCATAAAATGCTTTGTGTTATCGGGGTCGATCCAAACTGCATGATCATCGACGTGGCGGTTGTTGTTTGGAACATTTTTTAAAGTTTTACCACCATTTTCGGAAACTCTTAAATATGTGTCGATAAAGAAAACCCTATCGGGGTCTTTAGGGTCACAAAAAACTTCATGATAATATTGAGCTGAACCAGAAAACCAAGAATTTCGTTTTTCCCACGAGGCTCCGCGGTCAGTGGAGCGATAAATCCCCCCTTTTCCATCATTTGCTTCAATTATTGCATAAATGTAATCGGGATTTGCAGGAGAAATTCCCAAACCTATTCTTCCAAGTTCACCAGTAGGTAAACCATTTTCCAGTTTTTCCCAACTATTTCCGGCATCAGTTGTTTTATAAATTGCAGCCTCGGGTCCACCATTAATCAATGTCCAAACATGCCTTCTCCTTTGGTAAGAGGCACAGTAAAGAACATCAGGATTTCGTGGGTCTAATACCACATCTGTTACACCAGTATTTTCACTAATTTTCAATACCTGTTGCCAGCTTTTTCCGCCATCGGTTGTTTTGTACAAGCCTCTGTCGCCACCAGGGCCCCAAAGAGGACCTTGAGCAGCAACATAAACAATATCAGAATTCTTTGGATGAATAACAATTTTGCCTATATGTTCAGAATTTTTGAGACCTACATTTTTCCAAGTTTTGCCACCATCGATGGATTTATAAACACCATCGCCCCACGAAACACTTCGCTGGCTGTTGTTTTCCCCAGTTCCTACCCATACAATATATGGATTATTTGGATCTACTGCAATGCAACCAATTGAAAATGAACCTTCCTTGTCGAAAATTGGAGTAAAAGTAGTTCCTGCATTAGTAGTTTTCCAAACACCACCCGAAGCAAACGATACATAGAACTCGTTTTTATTAAATGGGTTAACAGCAATATCGGAAACGCGACCACCAAAAACTGCTGGTCCAATGAGCCGTAGTTGAATATTGCTAAAGTCAATTTCCATAGAATTGGTTTCAAAAGAGGCTTTTTTCTCGGGCGTTTTAGCAAAAGAAAGATTCACAAGTAAAAAGACACTAAAAAGTGTAAATAATTTGATTTTAATCATTTTTAAACCTTTCAAAAAACTTTAAATGCAAAATAATTAAATTATTATTTTTCCGTTTATTTTTTATATTATTTGCAAAAAAAATACGTGGCTTCGAAATTACCTTTAAGGACAAAACTTGCTTTTTGGTATGGAATTATAGTAGCCTTGACACTTTTGGTCTATGGCTCGTACACATATTTTTCTGTTTCGAATGAACTTCATAAAAACCTCGATGCTTCAATTTCAAAAGTTGTTGCCTCGCTCGATGTAATCCTTTCAAAGGATAACTCCGATATCCGAAATATCCGTAACAAACAATCCTTACGATTCAATCAAGATAAATTTGCTCTTCTACGGGAATTAGAAGAAATGAGGTTCGTAGGCCCAATTCGCCCAACTGTACAGCGTGAGAAATTTGTCGACGAAGACCTTGGCGAAATCTGGTCCGCAGTTTACGAACATATACTTTTGAACCCTAAAAATTTTTTCGTTCAAATTGCTGATACCAACAATACTATTGTATGGCGTTCCCAAAATCTTCAAAATGATACACTTCCAACATTCCTCGGTTTTTCCACCATTACTCATTTCGATACAATATATGTTCCCTTGAAAAGCCAAGACTCTGTTCTTCGTTTAGCAATGGAAAAACCTCCGATAGCACAAATTGACTCAATATTGACAACAACAAGAGTATTAAATACCGACATTCGGCTTTTAATAAAAAGAACCGAAAGGGCTGTAATTTCTGTTGGTTATGTTTTAAACGATTTACGAGCCACATTAAATAACCTTTTTATGATTCAGTTAATTGCATTACCATTCATTCTCATGATTTCTATTGCTGGTGGATGGATTTTATCAACTTTTTCTTTGAAACCAATTGACCAAATAGCAAAAACCGCCGACGAAATCACTGCAACAAACCTCAGCCTTCGACTTCCCGACATCCCAACTAAAGACGAAGTCGGGCATTTAACCAGAACTTTGAACAGAATGATTGAACGATTGGAACAAGCCTTTCACCAAGTCAAAAAGTTTGCTTCGGACGCTTCTCATGAATTGAGAACACCTTTAACAATTTTGCAGGGCGAATTGGAAATTGCTCTCCATTCACAACACACCCCCGAAGAATACGAAGAAATACTAATCAGCGCCTTGGAAGAAGTTGGAAGGCTTTCGAACATTGTGGAATCTATTTTGGAACTTTCGCGTGCCGAAACAGGGCAAATACCAATAAACCTAAAAATGGAAAATATTTCCAAAATAGCCGAAGAAGTTGCTCACGATATTTCAATCATTGCTGAACAAAAGAACATTTCAATAATTAAAATCATAGAGCCAGATATCATTGCACCAATCGACCCACCACGAATACATCAAGTTCTGTTAAATCTTCTTGATAATTCAACGAAATACACACCCAATGGCGGAACAATCAAACTTTTTGTACGAAAAAACACCAACTTCGTTGAATTAGTTGTCGAAGATAATGGAATTGGAATTCCAAAAGATGAACTTGTGCATATTTTCGACCGAATGTATAGAGCAAAAAAAGCCCAAAACAATGGGGTTAAAGGTTTTGGTTTGGGATTATCTATTGTAAAATGGATTGTTGAAGCTCATAATGGCAAAATAGATGTTCAAAGTGAAGTAAATAGATTTACTCGCTTCAAAATTTTATTACCACTCGAAGGAATTGTTGAAAGCGGCAATGATTAAGATTACGGAATTCTTTTCTTAAATTCCTGATATCTTTGTGTGAAAAGATTTTCCTCTGTTGGCTGTGGTAAATTATCCTCTCTAATTCTTGAATTCAATTTATCAATTCTATCTTGACTTAACGGATGCGTAGAAAGTAAAACTTCAAGGAATGAGCTCGATTCGTTCTTTCTTATTTTATCGAAGAAGAAAATTAAAGAACCTGGATACCATCGGGTTGATTTTAGATATTCGTATGCGTAGCTATCTGCTTCGTATTCATCATCGCGACTATTTTTCAAAAAAGCAAGACCTGTCAACAAATTTGCAGCGATTTCAACTGCTTTACTTGGATTTTTCCCTAAAACAATATCAAGAAGAATTCCAACGCCATACATTTTAGTTAGTCGTTGTGTTGCGTGCCGGCGTTCGCAATGAGCAATTTCGTGGGCAACCACCCCCGCAAGCGTTGCTTCGTTGTCAAGAAATTTTAATAATCCAGTGTATACGTAAATATATCCACCTGGGATAGCAAAAGCATTTACAACATTATCGTTCTTTATAATTATTACCTGATATTTAAACGTGTTCCTATATTTTATCTTTGAGGAAAGAAGAATCTGGTTCACAATCTCCTGACAATAACTTGTGACCTCGGCATTATCCAACACTGGATACTCGTTAGGATTATTTGCTATCTCCCGTTGAAGCTGCAATCCTAATTGGGCATCATCTTCGGGAGAAAAAATATTCACTCCGTCAGTGCATCCGAACAAAAATAAAGTAAAAACAACAAAAAAACGACTAATAAAAATAGTAATCCGTTTCATTTGATACAATTATTAACAAACACCAAATTAAAAATTTATTCGAAAAATATAAATACCACTAAAAAAATATTTAACTCAAAAATTTATTTTAAAAAACTAAAATCTATATTCGTCAAATTCGTAAATACTTTTTTCCCAATTTAATATGATTGAATATATTTCTTGCTTTTGTGCATCAAGCAATAAAGTCGATAAATTTTACCTCGATTCAGCTTATGAACTAGGCGTTATACTAGCCCGCAACCACAAAACTGTAGTTTATGGCGGTGGAAAAGTTGGCTTGATGGGTCGACTTGCTCAAGGTGTATTAGATAACAATGGGCAAATCATTGGAGTTATCCCCAAATTTATGCAGAAATACGAGCTGGGGCATAACGGAATTACCCGCCTAATAGAAGTTGAAACTATGCACCAGCGCGAAGAAATAATGCTTACACGAGCAGATTGTATTTTGGCTTTACCAGGGGGATGTGGAACATTCGAGGAACTACTTCAAGCAATTACTTGGAAAAGGCTGAAACTTATTTCTGCTCCAATTATTATCGTTAACTTGAAAAATTATTTTTACCATTTGATCAAACAACTTAACAAAGCAATCGACGAGAACTTTATGCGAACAGAGCATCGAATCCTTTGGGATGTTGCCGATTCAATTCCTGAAGCTTACGACCGAATCCGCTTTTACGAAGGCAATTCCGAACAAATGAAACTAATCGATGCTCAACCTAATATGACCTAATTGAATCTTGTTTCGAACTCTTTCGTAATTTTGATTTGGTGTTTAACTGCAATAATGATTAAGCTAAGTCCGAAAGAGTTTCGCTGGTCTTTCATTCTTATTTCATTTGCACTAGCAATTATTGGTATTACCAACCAAATTAATAAGTATAAACCCAAGAAAGACGAAATAGTCTTTGTCGAGCTTCCATCGAAAATTGTAACTTTGAATTCGATTCCATCAATCGACAAAAGCTCCCAAGATGAAATTCCAAAAGGTAGTTTGATTTTAGAAATCAATAAAAAACCTGTTCATGATACCTCGGAAATTCGAACTTATCTGAATTCTTTGGAAACGACAATTCTTATCAAATTTTATGATTGCAAGAAAAACCTTTTCCGTTCACTCGTTGTCGGTAAAGAACAGATAATACTTTCGAATTTGAATCAATTGAACTCTTCGGTTTTAGTGTATCGTTTCGAAAAAAAAGAAAGAGCGAACCTCACGGCTTTGAACTCAGGTGACATAATTTTAAAAATAAACGGAAAAAAATTTTCCAACGCTAGCGATGCCGAATTATTAATTTCCAGCACATCGCCTGAACTTCCAGTTTTGTATCAAATTCTTCGCTGTGGTGAAACACTAAATTTATCAATCCCCCAAAATAAGTATGTTATTGATTCATTTACTTTGCTTCGTTTTTTTGTTTGCATTATTTTCTTTGTTTTTGGCTTTCTTATTGGATTTAAGTATGCTAAACATTTCCCTGTCCGGCTCCTTGCACTTTCGTTTGTGTTTTTGTCTTTAGTCTTTCTTGGTTTTGAACAATCCATTAAAGAAAGCGAATTTTTATCCAAATTCTGGACATTAATTGTAGCATTTTCATTCATTTTTGGAATTGCCTTACTTTCCCATTTTTGGCTCTATTTTCCTGTTCGGCAATCAAAAGTTTTATCTATCCATTGGGTTGTTCCACTGAATTATATTCTTTCAGCATTAATTTTTTTTCTCTTAGTCATTTATATCATAAAATCTAAATTTTCATTTAATCCGCCCCTGATTCGTTTTGCTTTTATTCCAACTCTCCTTTATCATTTTTCTATTAGGTTCCTCTTTAGACATTTTTTCGAAAAGGACTTGCGAAAGATAAACCCTGTTTTTTTTCTTATACTTATTTTATCAATAATCTTAATTCTTTTATTTCCGATTGAATTACAACTGCTTAAATTCAAACTTCTTACTTTTCTTTTCTTTTTACTCTTTGCAGTTGTTCCTTTTATTCTCTTTTATTACCTGCAAAAATATCGATACTATGAAATTAGAACACCAATAAGCAGAAACTATTTTTATATCTTTTCAAAATTTTTTTGCGATATTTTTGTTTTAGCTATTATTGTTATTCTTCTTTACCTCGCAGCAAATTTAACAATCAAATTTCCAAACCTACACCTTGCAGGAACCACAATTGAAGTTTTAAATAGGCCTTTACCACCTGAACGAAACCTCAAATACGAAAAATTTGCCATAGCAATTGGGTTCTCTTGCAGTGTTATTCTTGTAATAATTGCAAGAAAAGCTATTATAAAGTACCTACAAAAGAAATTCTTTCATACTTCATTCGATTATCGAAAAACTGCAGCAGAATTGTCCGAACTCATTGTTGGAAATATTGAATTAAGCGAGTTGGCTAAAAATGTCATCGACCATTTGGAAAAAACACTATTTTTAAAAAACGCAGGACTTGTGATTTTCAAAGACAATAAAATCTATTGTCAGGAATACTTTGGCGAAATTGATAACGACTTTGAAGAGGAAATTTTGCAATCCAACGAACTATTCAATTTATTAATTAATACCAATAACCAATTTGTACATATTGAAAATTTACCCAACAGTTTAAAGAATATACTTCTGCAAAATAACCTCAATTTAGTTTTTCCTGTTCGTCACCAAGAAAAATTAGTTGGAGCGCTTTTCGTTGGCGAGAAGCTTTCCGAAACTAAGTTCAAATCCGAAGATTACGAGTTCTTGGATATTATTTCAAAAAACATAGCAATTGCAATAGTAAATTCTTTTTTTGCCGAAGAAATTGCCCTCCGAGAACGATACAAACAAGAAATCGAGATAGCACAAAAGATTCAGATCGCTTCACTTCCCAAAGAAATGCCATCGTTAGAGGGCTTGGAAATCTCTGCAGTAACAATACCAGCAATGGAAGTTGGTGGCGATTTTTACGATTTCTTGAAATGCGGCAAGGATGCTTTAAGAGTTGTTGTTGGAGATGTAAGTGGAAAAGGAACTTCTGCCGCTTTGTATATGTCCCAAGTTCAAGGAATACTTAGAACATTAAGCATATTTGAGTTTACGCTCGAAGAATTACTTTCCAAAACCAACGAACTGTTGTTAAAATCCATCGAGCGTGGGTATTTTATTTCGGCTGTTGCCTGCCATTTCGATTTACAAAATTCTATGGTTACAATTGCTCGTGCAGGGCATCCTGCAATGTATTACTACAATTCAATGTTGCGCAAAGCTACAAAAATTGCTCCAAAGGGTATTGCCTTGGGAATTGTAAATCCGCATAAATTCAAAAAAAATTTGGAAGTAGTATCGTTTCAATTTTATCCTGGCGATACATTTATATTTGTCAGTGATGGAGTAATAGAAAAAATTTTAGAAGGCAAGGTTGAACTTTCAGAAAATAAAATATTAGAGGTTTTAACCAAATACCATAATTTATCTGCAAACGAAATTAAGGAAAGGATATTAACCGAGATTTGCTTTGCAAACCAGTCCTCAACCATTATGGATGATATTACAATTTTAGTTGTAAAACCAAAGTGAAATGGGAAAAAAAGATATTTTCGATAAGATTTTCGCAATCGTTAAGCAAATACCCGAAGGTAAGGTAACAACATATGGGCATATTGCGCATGCAATTGGTACAAAACTTTCTGCACGAATGGTTGGCTGGACACTTAATTCGTTGAGGTATAGAATCACAGATATTCCTGCCCACAGAGTTGTTAATCGTTTAGGATTACTAACTGGAAAGAAGTATTTCCCTACCCCAGATTTTATGCGAAAACAATTGGAATCCGAAGGAGTAAAATTTATTGGGGAAGCAGTAGATTTAGAAAATCATCTTTGGATACCTCCAACTGTCGAGGAAGAAACATTTTCTTTCAAAAAGAAACGAGGAACCACAAAGGGCTCCTCTTCAAAATAATAATTAAGCCGAAAAATTAATTAAAATCTTTAATGTCGTTTTGAATTTTATTTTCAATAGCCTTATCCTCGATAAACAAATTCTCAATGTCAAAATTGTCAATTTTGGCATTATTCACCAACGGCGGAGTCTCGACAAAAGTATATTTAAGTTTCTTTTTCGAATCATCGAGGTCAGCAATAATTTTTGTATTTTCTTTTACATTTCCGCTCAACAAAACTTCGGCAAGTTCATCCTCGACATATTGCATAATGGCGCGCTTGAGTGGTCGAGCACCAAACTTTTCGTCGAATCCTTTCTCGACAAGGAAATCCTTTGCCGATTGAGTTAGTTCCAAAGTAAGATAACGGTCTTTAAGTCGGCGACGCAAATCTTCAAGTTGAATATCAATAATCTGGTAAATGTGTTCTCTAGTAAGTTTTCGGAATATGATGAAATCGTCAATCCTATTGATAAATTCTGGATTAAACAGTCGTTTTACAGCATCTTCTATCGAAGATTTAATTGCTTGATATTCATCGTCATTCGTTGGCTCAATAAAGCCGAGTTTATTTCCAATGTTAAGGTCTTTCGTTCCAACATTGCTTGTCATTATGATTATTGTATTTTTGAAATCGACTCGACGCCCAAGACCATCGGTCAAAATTCCATCATCGAAAACTTGGAGAAGAATATTGAACACTTCGGGATGTGCTTTTTCTATTTCGTCAAGAAGAATAATACTATAAGGGCGACGACGAACTTTTTCTGTAAGCTGGCCGCCTTCTTCGTAACCAACATAACCCGGTGGAGCCCCAACAAGTCGGGAAACAGAGAACTTCTCCATATATTCGCTCATATCAATTCGGATGAGAGCGTCTTCGGTGTTGAAAAGAACGCGAGCAAGTGCTTTAGCAAGTTCCGTTTTCCCAACACCTGTTGGACCAAGAAACATAAACGAACCGATAGGTCTACGCGGGTCTTTCAATCCAGCGCGTGCTCGCCGGATAGCTTTTGTCAGATGTTCGATAGCTTCGTCCTGTCCTACAACCATTTTCTTCAACTCGTCGGGTAGTCGCATAAGTTTTTCTGTTTCGCTTTCTGCAATCTTATTCACAGGGATACCTGTCATCATTGCAACAACATCGGCAACATCATCTTCGGTGACTGGGAAGTAGGTTTCGCTCGATTTAATTTCCCACTCGATTTTGGCTTTCTCTAAATCTGCTTGAAGTCTCTTTTCTAAGTCGCGCAAACGCGCAGCTTCTTCAAAGTTTTGACTTTTAACTACAAGATTCTTTTGCCTACGGATGTCTTCAATTTTCTCTTCCAGTTCAATGATAATTTTTGGGACACTGATATTAGCAAGATGCACTCTGGCGCCAGCTTCGTCGAGCACATCAATAGCTTTATCGGGGAAATAACGGTCTGTGATATATCTATCGGAAAGCCTTACACAAGCATCGATTGCTTCTTTTGTATATTTAACATTATGATGCTCTTCGTAGCGGTCTTTGATTTTTTCAAGGATTTCACGAGTTTCTTCGGGTGTAGGTGGGTCGATAAGAACTTTTTGGAACCTACGCTCCAAAGCACCATCTTTTTCGATATACTGACGGTATTCATCTAATGTCGTAGCACCAATGCATTGTATTTCGCCGCGAGAAAGTGCAGGTTTAAAGATATTCGAAGCGTCGAGAGAACCCGAAGCACCACCAGCCCCAACAATAGTATGAAGTTCATCGATAAACAAAATCACATCGCGAGCTCGTTCCAATTCGTTCAAGACTGCCTTCATTCTTTCTTCGAATTGCCCACGATACTTCGTCCCAGCTACCAATGAAGCTAAATCCAAGCTAACAATCCGCTTGTCGAGCAAAGTTCGTGGAACTTTACGCTGGACAATCCTCAAGGCAAGACCTTCGACAATAGCAGTCTTGCCTACCCCAGGCTCGCCAATCAAGACTGGATTGTTCTTCTTCCGGCGAGCAAGTATTTGAGAAACTCGCTCGATTTCCTTTTCTCGACCAATTACAGGGTCGAGTTTATCCTCCAATGCCAGTTTGGTTAGATCTCTTCCAAAATTATCCAAAACTGGCGTTTTTACTCTTTCTTTCATTGTTGACCTCGGGGTTTTTGGAAAAGGATTTGAATGCTTACCCCAGGACTGCTCCCAAGTACGCCCGCTAATGATGTTATCCAACTCGTTTTTTACTTTCTCGTAATCTATATCGAACTCTTTTAAAATATCTCTTGCTTGGTTTGTTTCGTCCCGAAGGACAGCAAGAAGTAAATGTTCAGTGCCAACAATGTCGGATTTGTATATTTTAGCTTCCAGCGGGGTAAGTCGGAGAACTTTTTCTGCCTGCTTGCTTAAAGCGATATTCCCACTTCGATTTCCAGCATAAGTATTTTCTACCTTACTTTCGATACGCTTCCGCAACTCATCTAAATCAATTCCAAGATTTTTCAAAATCTTAACTGCAATTCCTTCACCTTCTCGGATAATACCAAGAATTAGGTGTTCTGTTCCGATATAGTCATTACCAAGCCTTATAGCCTCTTCTCGACTATATCGGAGAACATCGTGAACTCTATTTGAAAATTGTCCTTCCATTGACTTCCTGAATTATCTTCAAATGAAACGACGAAAATATTTTGGTTTTATTTACTTGCCCTCGAAACCTATCAAATATTGCTTGATTGCCTTTGCAAGAGTAATTATTCCTTCTAGAACTAAATTCCGCCGATAATATTTCTGTTCATAATCCCATCGGTTAAATTTGGATCGGAAATATTCAAAACCTCCACCAGTAAAAATGACTGGAACAAAAGAATCGGAAAAAACTTCTTTACGAACGGTTGTAATGATGTGCAAAATTCCCCCCCAAAGCGAATTAATGATTCCGCTTGATATAGCCAACTCGGTATGAACTTCTATCATTTTATCGGAGGTTTTTTTTCGCAATTGAGCAGAACGAAGCAAGTAAGTGTTTTCTTTCAAAGATTTCAGTTGAAGTTCAACACTTGGAAAAATCACTCCACCAACAAAATTCCTGCCTTCATCCATACAGTTTATTGTCACTGCTGTACCCATATCGACAGTAATTATTGGCGGGCTGAATTCTTCGGCTCCAGCAATTAAGCCAAGAATTCTGTCGGTTCCAATCCAGTTGTAATTGTTTATATTTATCTTTTTCTGTTCCCAAATCAAATCTTTTATGTTGTAAATGTATACATCGGGTTGGGTTGAAAGAAAATTAATAATTTCAAAAGAATTGCTTTCGTTCACACTTGAATATAGTATTCTTACAGGCTTTTTTACTTTTTGCAAAAAATACTTTTTAAAATTTGGAACAAAATTTTTTGAATAGCGAAAAGCCTTGAAATCTTTCCCACAAAGGACTTTCATTCGGCTATTGCCGAAATCAATTGCAAGGGTTTGCTCCAAAAAACTTCTACCCAAGTTCATAGATTATCGAATCGCCACTTGAAACAAAAATTAATTCATTTTCAGATGATTCACAAATTAATCGTCCAATAGTATCCAAGCCTTTTGCTGTTAATTTCCTTTTGCTTCCTACGATTTCTATTTGTTTCCCTTTAATATTAAGTTCCTTTTCCCAAAGCGACATCATTTCGTATGGATACAACTCAAACAAACTTTCAATTTGCTTTATTAATGCTTCAACAACCATATCCGGTGTGGAATTGATATTAAGTAATTTCAAAGATGTAGCTTTTTGTTTAATATCCTCTGGGAAAGAAGTCTGATTTACATTAATTCCAATTCCAAGCACACTCGACCAGCATAATTCACCCAAAAATTGGTGTTCAACAAGAACACCAGAAATTTTTCGAAAAAAACTATCCTGGCATTTAACATAAATATCGTTGGGATATTTCAAAACAAAAATCAAATCGGGCGCAATATCGGCCAATACCTTTTTAGTTGCCAAAGCACCCAATCCTTGCAAGTAAGCAACTTCTTCCATATTCTTAAAATTTTCATACTTCATAGCGAATGAAAAATATACGTTCAAACCAAATTCCCCTTCCCATCGATTTTTGTTCCGCCCTCGCCCTTGAGTTTGATAATCTGCTGTAACCACAACGAAATTATGCTCATTCAATAGTTCCTTTGCAAAATCATTTGTTGAGGTCACTGTTTGATAATGGAATCTACGAAAATTCATTTTACCTCTTCCCCAGTTATTGCCCTTTGCAAATCAAAAATCATCTTATCAACTATTGTCGATAAAGCAATAGAAAACGCCGAAGGAATTTTCGATGGTTCCTTACTTTGTCGTTCAACCTTTTGCGAATACACTTTCGAAAGAACAACTTTGTTTTGGTTAGAAATCGGAACATATTTTAAAAGAGTGACTTGAATGGAAACATTTACCCAATTTCGCAATTTGTTTTCCTTATCGCCAAAGCTTCGGAATTCAAGAACTTTTCCTTCGATTATGTAATCGGGAACAATCGTAGAAGACGAAACAGATATCCCATATTTGAATGCCTTCGATAGGTTCATCCTGGTTAAAATGAAATCATTTATTAATTGTCCATAATCGGCTGTAAATCGATGGTAGTTGTATTTTTGCACCGAGCCATCTTCGAACCATACCATTAGCCTATTGTCCACAAGCTCTTCTGGTACAGAAAAATCTTTAAAAATCACGAATGTTTCCAATTCAGCAATATTTTTGAAACTAAAAGGCATTTGATTTAAAGAATAATATTTGGTTGGAATATAAGGAGAACGTATTGAAAAACAACCAAAAAAGAACAAAACAATTAAAATTTCGGGATGAAACTTCCTTTTCATTTTCAAACAATTTAAACACAATCATTACAAATTTACTGAAATGTTCCTAAAATCATTTAATTTAGTTTTTTGTAAAAACCTGAAATTCGAAGTTGGTTTACTTTATTTCCGATTTACATTTAGGATATTTCGAAGGCGAAAAAGAAAAAAAACGAGAAGAATTATTTCTCTCTTTTCTTGATTTCATTGCAACCAAAGAAAATTCAATCGTCATTATTGGCGACTTATTCGATTACTGGTTCGATTACAAATTTGTCATTCCCAAAAAATTTTACAGAATCGTTTCAAAATTTGCTGAAATTAAAAGCAAAGGCATTGAGATTATTTATCTTATGGGCAATCACGACTTCGGGCATTACAAGTTTTTTCAAGAAGAGCTTGGAATTGAAATCCATACTGAAGACTTGGAACTTATTTTTTATGGGAAAAAATTCTATATTTCTCACGGGGACGGAAAAATATCCAACGATAAAGGCTACTTAATCCTAAAAAAATTTTTACGAAACCACTTTGTTCAATGGCTTTTCCGTCTTTTGCATCCCGATTTTGGTTTGTGGTTGGCTATTAGCTCCTCCCGCAAAAGTCGGAACTACACAACCAAGCGCGATAAAAAAGATTTTAATTCCCTTTTCGAATTTGCTAAAAAAAAGATTGAAGAAGGTTTCGACTTCGTCATTATGGGACATTCCCATAAATCGGAGTTCAAGGAATATTTGGGAGGGGTTTACATTAATCTTGGGGATTGGTTCAACACACCATTGTGTGCCCGTTTCGATGGTTCAAAAATCGAACTTTTAGAAATTAGAAAACTTTTAATAGATATTTGATAGAAAAATGGAAGCATTAGAAGCAATTTTCAGCAGGAAAAGCGTAAGAAATTTCACAGGCGAGGAAGTTTCGGACGAACAAATTAATATATTGCTTCGAGCAGGGATGTCCGCCCCTTCGGCTGTCAATATGCAACCTTGGGAATTTATTGTTGTTAAGAAAAAAGAAACCTTGAATGCAATGGCGGACAACCTTCCTTTTGCAAAAATGATGGAAAAAGCTGGGGCTTGTATTGTGGTTTGTGCGATTCCCGAACTCGCCCACAGAAAGCTGAAAGAATATGCTATAATCGATTGCACCTGCGCCAGCGAAAACATTCTAATTGCAGTCGAGGCAATTGGGCTTGGCGCAGTTTGGACGGCAGTTTATCCAAATATCGACAGAATTGAGTTCGTCCGAAAACTTTTGGGTATTCCCAAAAATGTAATTCCTTTGAACGCAATTGCAATTGGTATCCCCACTGGCGAAGATTTACCCAAAAACAAATACAAACCTCAGAAAATTCACTACGAACATTGGTAACTCGAATAAAGGTGAAAAATGAAAAAAATTGTTTTCTTTCTTTTTGTAATTGCTTTTCCTGTCCTTGCAAACCCAAAGAATTACATTGGTTGCTGGATAGGAAAAATTGACATCCTTCAGCAAACACTCGCTATAAAGGTTTGCTTCGAAGTCGATACAGCTAATAAACTTGCTGGCAAAATTGACATTCCTCAACAAAATGCATATGGGTTGAATCTTGCAAATATTAATTTTTCGAAGGACTCGATTTATTTCGATTTAATTGCAAACGTTATGAATGTTGCAAAATTTTCGGGTAAAATCTACAACCCACAAACCGAAAAGGCAAAAATAAGTGGAACATTTCGACAAATGGGGATGGTTGGAACTTTTGAGCTCGAACCTTTCGTTGAAGAAAAAGATGACACTTCCCAATCATTTTCTTTTTTCGAAGAGGAAGTTACTATTCAAAATGCCAAAGGTCAACTTGCTGGAACTTTTTCCCGTCCACCGGAAATAAAGAAATATCCAACTATAATTTTCATCAGCGGGAGTGGTAAACAAGACCGTGACGAAACTATATTCGGTTTTAAAATTTTCAAACTTATTTCTGACCATCTTGTACAAAAAGGATATGCTACATTTCGGATTGACGACCGAGGCGTTGGCAATTCAACAGAAATCCCCGACATTTCCGAAACCATTTTTGATTATGCATCGGATATTGACTCTGCGATTTCATATTTAAAAACTCGCGACGATGTCGACAGTTCAACTATTGGACTTCTTGGACATAGCGAAGGTGGTATGGTTGCCTTCGTAGTAGCCTCCAGAAGAAATGATGTAGCCTTTGTGATTAGTTTAGCCGGACCGACTATTCGTGGCGATAGTCTGATACTTGAGCAAATTCGAATACAAATGCAAAGCCAAAACACCCCCGATAGCCTAATTCAGCAAACTCTTCAAGAACAACGAGAAATCTATAAGATTCTAAGAAGCAATGAGGACTACGAAAAAATCCGTGAAATTATCCTAAAACAGGCAAAAAAACAATTAGAGTATTATCCCAAGGAGATTTCGTCGCAAATTTCAAACACTTTAATCGAACGCAACGTTCAACTTCAAGTGGAATCTGCCCGTTCCAATTGGTTCAGAACCTTTATTGATATTGACCCACTGAACTATATTCAAAAAGTTAAATGCCCAGTATTGCTTCTATTTGGTGAACTCGACAAACAAGTTCCTGCTAAAATAAATACCGAAAGACTGAAAAGTTTAAAGAATAAGAAAAATATTTCACTCAAAATTATTCCTCAAGCTAATCATCTTTTCCAGAAAGCAAAAACTGGACAACTCTATGAATATGGTATCTTACCTAAAAGATTAGCATATGGTTTTCTCGAAACAATGACTTCTTGGCTTAATCAAAATATTAAAACAAAACCTTAACACCTATAAACTTATGAAAAGGTTAATAGTAGATAAAATTTCAAAAAAATTCAATGAGCATTACATTTTAAGAAACATATCATTCGAAGTAACAGAAAATGATTTTCTTGTTTTGGTTGGTCCATCGGGGTGTGGTAAAACAACAACCCTGCGCATAATTGCAGGATTGGAACAACAGACCACTGGAAACATTATTTTCAACGATAGAATTTGGAACGACTTGTCTCCTGGGGCCAGAAATGTGGGTATGGTATTCCAGAATTATGCACTTTATCCCCATTTAAATGTATACGAAAATTTAGCTTTCCCGTTGACAATTCAAAAAGTTCCAAAGAAGGAAATCAAACTTCGAGTTGAGGAAATCGCCTCTATGCTTCACTTGGAAAAAAAATTGAACCATAAACCAAAGGAACTTTCTGGCGGCGAAAGACAACGAGTTGCTTTGGGGCGCGCAATCATTCGCCAACCAAATGTGTTTCTTTTCGATGAACCTCTTTCAAATTTGGATGCAAAACTGCGTGTTCTGATGAGAACAGAAATAATTAATTTAGTTAAAAGATTTAAAGTCCCTTCCATTTATGTTACTCACGACCAAATCGAAGCTTTAACGATGGGAACAAAAGTAGCAATTTTGAAAGATGGTGCTATCCAACAAATTGGAACTCCACAAGAAGTTTATTTTCAGCCCCAAAATGTTTTCGTTGCAACTTTCATTGGCTCCCCACAAATGAATTTATTCAATTGCTATTATTCCGATGGATTGGTCATCGAAAAGAATAAGTTATTCCAATTCGATATTTCAAAACTTTTCCCCAACGCAAATAGTAGTAAATTAGAGGATATACTAAAACAATGTACAGAGTTTATTATTGGAATTCGTCCAGAAGATTTACAAATCGCAAAAGATTCGCCGGGTATCATTCATTCAAAAATCCGAACTTACGAATACACCGGTTACGAGGCAATAGTTTACTTTGGAACAGAAAACGGTCTCTTTTCCTTTATCGTAAAAAACTCAAATATGAAATTCGAAATTAACGAGACAATACATCTAAATTTTGATTTTAAAAATCTCCATTTTTTCGATAAAAATGGAGAAAGATTTAATTTTTTTGTGTAAAAACCAAATAGGATCCTTTTAAAAACCGACTAAAAAATTTTTAGAACAAATAGTTACTATATAGATTTATTGAAGAAACAAAGAGAGAATATCCTTTGGAATAATATTTGCTTGAGCTTTCAATCCATCGTTTTTAAGTTGTCCTTGTCGCAAGGTTTCGATTTCTTGCAAAGCTTCCTCTAAAGTTTGAATTTGTTTAAACCGACCTTGACTCAAAGGATGATTATTCTCCACTTGGCTCTTATTGTCCAGATACTTTAAAGCAATATCGACAACGCTTCGCTGCCAATCATTCAATTGAAGGATGTCAAGTTCTTTTCTATTCTCTTGTGAACTTGTGTTAGAAGGAGTAGTTTTTGGGATATTTTCTTTAACATCAAGTTTTTTTTCCAGATTTGAAATTGATATTATTTCCATCTTTCCCCCTTGTTTTTTTAAATATTTCTTTGTATTTTGTTCTTGAATTTTATTTATATTTTAAAAAAGTGAAAAAGTCAAATTCCATACCAGAAAAAGAACGGTCTTACAATTGTCAAATAAAAAGGAGGCTTTTATGAAATATTTTGTAACCCTATTTATTTTATTTCTTTTATTCTCTTGTTCAACAAGTGAGGAGCAGCTTTCAACCGAAGAAGAAGTAAAGGAAAAAGACAAAGTAATCGAAGTTTTGAAAGCCTACAACAAAGCTTACGAAAAGAAGAATTTCAGTGAAATGGTGAGATACCTTGCAAATGACTTGACTTTTTTTGGAAGCGACTCTGCTGAAACAATAAAGTCGCTTTCCGAATTCAAAGTTGCAATCGAAAAGCAATGGGAAGATATCGACTCAATGCGATATGGCAATATGGTCGATATTTTCGTTCTTATTGATTCGAAAGGAAAACTCGCTTCGGCAATTTATGGAATTCCTCTCGAATTGTGGACAAATGGAAAATATGTACGACTATTTCTTCGTGTTGCTCGTACATTGAAGAAGGAAGGCGGCAACTGGGTAATTGCAAGCGGCATCACTGGAATTACCCGCGCTTCAAAATCCGTAAAAGAATTAGTCGAAGAATAAATAATAATTTTACCTCTAATTATTAAATAAAATATTTCTTCATTTTAAAGGTTTTAACCTAAAGCCTTTCCTTTTTAAATTTTGGAAAGGGGTTAAACTATTTTTTATTTTTATTTTTGCATTTATGTTTGTATAAAATTGAATTCAAGAGTGAAGAAGATTATTTTTCTGGTCATTTGTGAAGTATTCTATTTTCACATTTTCTTTCAAACTGAATCCAAAGCACAACTTATCGAAACGAAGATTGATTACCCAACCAATTCTTATTTTAATGTATGGAACTTGCTTAGTAGCGGACTATTGAAGCCATCGGGAAAAGAATTAACCCAACTACTTGAAACCAATCAAAATTTTCCAGCATACGAAAAATCTATTCTACTTCAAAGTCAAACCGAATTCTATTCTGGCAGAGTAGAATTTGCAAAAAAACTTTTAGAAAAATTTCTAAATAATAATCCCAAATCGCTCTTTGCTCCCTACTTTTACGAAAATCTTGGAAACTTTTCCTTCGAAAGCAAGCAATACGAAGATGCAAGCAAATATTATCTTCTTGCCGTTCAAAGTGGCCAAAAAGAATTCGCTTTGCGTAAAGATTCTTCCTATTTTGAATTATCCGCTCGGTGCCTTTATTGGAATGGGGTTGCTAAGCTTATGAATGGAAAAGTAGATGCAAGCAGAGAAACCTTCGAGACGTGCTTTAGGAATTACCAAAAATCATCAATTGCCGACGATGCTCTATATTTTCTTGGCTTGATCTCCGAAATGAAAGGCGAAGAGGAAACAGCAATTAACTATTACAAAACTTTACAAAAGCAATACCCATATTCAAATGTTTTACTTGCCTCGAAAATCAGAGAAACTAGTAATTATATAACACTTCGACAAGATGCTCAAGCACTTGTTGCACTCGATTTCGCAGAGAGTATTTACACAAAGATACAAATCCGAGATTCTTTAGGTTTACTATATGAAAAACAGGATTATTGCGAAGACATTGAAGAAAAAATTAAGTTTCTTCGTGGCGAAGCCTATATGATTGCATCCCGCTTCGATGATGCCATTGGGGAATATAATGATTTTATTACAAAGTTCCCCAACTCTAAATATCTGCTGGATTCGAAACTGAAAATTGGTTTAGCACTCCTGGAAAAAGGGGATTTCATTAAAAGTATTGAACAATTCGATAAAATCATAAATGACTGCAAAAATGAAAACCAACAACAAAGGCAACTTGCAGAATTATATCGTGCAATGGCTAATCGCCGTTTAGGGCGGTTGAGCGAAGCACAAAATTTGCTTTCCGAATTAGTTGCCCGAAGCAATTATTCATTTTCTTCTGTCGTTTTACTTGAGCTTGGCTTGATATACTACGAAAAAAAAGAATTCGACAAAGCAAATAAAACTTTTGAACGAGGATTAAGAGAATCCACGGACAATTTAATTACCGCAAAGTTGAACCTAATGCTTGGTGCAACAAACTTAGAGTTGAAAAACTACTCTCGAGCAATTCAATGTTACAAAACAGCAGAAGAGCTTGCAAAACGGGCAACAAATGTTCAAATGCCCAACAAGAACTGGTTCATTGCCGAATCTAGATTGAAACAGGCAATTGCCCAAATTTATTCTTTTCGAAATGCTGAAGCAATTCCAAATCTGTTATATATAATCGGAAATTTCCCATTCGACCAACGAAGCGAGGAAGCACTTTTTTGGTTAGCCGAAGCCTATTACCGTTCGGATATGTTACAAAATGCCATCGACAAATACGAATCTTTCATTGCGAAGTATCCAAAAAGTAAATACCGAGAAGAAGCTCTTTATGGTTTAGGATGGTCATATTTTCGTTTAAAGAACTTTAGAAAATCGAGCGATATTTTTGCGAAACTGGTCACTGAATTCCCTTCCTCGAAATATAATGTTGAAGTTTGGCTGCGGCAGGGCGATGGGTATTACGTTCTAAAAGATTTCAGAAATGCTATAGAAAGTTATCGAAAAGTTATCAACTTAAGTCCAAAAAGCGAAGAAGCCCAATATGCAAATTACCAGATATGCCATTCCCTTTATAAAATGGGGAACCTGAACGATGCTTATAACCAGGGTCTTGAGTTTATTAAGAAATATCCAAATTCTACTTATGCACCAAATGCACTTTACCTTGCTGCATGGATAAAATTCCAGCAAAAAGAATATTCCGAAGCAATAAATAGTTTCAACTTTTTGATCGATGCTTACCCAAATAGTTTGCTTGTTCCACGAGCACGATATGCAATAGCTGATGCATTGTACAATATGAGCAAATTCGAAGAGGCAGCCAAAGTTTATCAAGAAATTTTGGATAAATACCCATCAAGCCCACTTGTTGCCGATGCTTTGCGAAGTCTGCAATACTGCTACATTGCCTTAGGTCGCGAACAGGAGGCAATCCAAATTGCCGATGAGTATATCAATCGAAATCCTGAATCCCCCTTTGCGATGGATTTTATTTTAAAGAAAGGACAAATGTTTTTTACAGGTAAAAATTATAAGAATGCTATTGCTGAATTTCAGAATTTTGTGCAAAAATTCCCCGAAAGCGAAAAAAAGCCCGAAGCATTGTTTTGGATGGCTAAAAGTTACCAGAGTCTTGGCGAAAGTGAAAATGCTATTAATCTTTTCAAAGAGATAATTTCAAAATATAAAACCAGCGAATTTGCTCCTCAATCGATGCTCGAATTGGGCTTGATTTTTAAAACAAATGCAAACATTCAACTTGCAGATTCATTATTTTCCCAGCTTCAAGAACAATATCCCGAGGCGCCTGAATCTGCTCAAGCGGGATTTGAACAAGCATCAATAAGATTTACTCTTGGCGACACAATATCCGCAATTCAAATTTGGAAAAAGATTGCTGATAATTTCGATGGAACAGAATTCGGGGACCAAAGTTTGTATAAAATTGCAATGTATTACCGACTTTCGGGTGCATACTCCGAAGCAATACGTGAGTTTACTCGATTGGCAAGCTCTTCGCTCGACCCAAATCTTGCAGCAGAATCTCAGTACCGACTTGGCGAAATTTACTATCGAATTGGCAACCGCGAAAAGGCTATCGAAGAATTTTCCAAAGTACGCGATAAATTCGCTGGAATTGAGGATTGGTTTACACTCGCTCTTCTAAATTTAGGTGAGTTACTCGAACAACAGGGCAACACCGAAGAGGCAATTAACTGCTATCGCTCTATTCTTGCAACTCGTGAATCAGACGACTATACAAAAACCGCAAAACGCCGTCTTCAACTCATTGAGCAAAAATCAAAATAAAGAGGTGAATATGAGACCCTTCATTGTTATTTTTTCATTGTTCGCTATAGGCTTTAAATTATTTGCCCAAAATGCTTCCCAACCACTGGAACTTCCAAACTTTATTATCGAAGGCAAAGAACAAATCGATGTTCAAGTTGGAACTAAGCAAATGCCTGTTTTCCCAACCTACATTTCTCGTGGATTGCTCGACTCGTTAATAATTGTTGAAAAACCAAGAAATTATATCGTGTTCCCTGTTACTTTTCCCACTTCAAAATTTTCAAAAAAATACCCAAATGGATATACAAATCTTTCTCTTGGTAGTTTTTTTACAGGAAACTTAAATTTTGGCTATAATACAAAATTTGCGGATTACGATATATTTACTTTTGGCGAAATTAAATCCAGCAAAGGACATCTGGAAAATGCCGCCTACACTGGAATTTTTTTGGGCGCTCAATCTGAATACCTCGCCCCCGACAAATTTTTCATATTCGGTGGAAGCAAAACAACTACAAACATTGAGTTCAAGAATCGAAATTATAAGTTATATGCAATAGAAAATCCGCCTTCCAGGACTCAAACCGACTTTTTGGCAAAAATCAGCTCAACTGGCAACTTCGAAAGCTTCGATTTCAATACCGGCGCCAATTTCTACATTTTTCACCAAAGTGGTGCAGGGAACTCATTGAACGAAACGACACTTGGTGGTTTTCTCGAAATAGCAAAATCGAGTTTCAGTAACCAATTCGGCGGAAGTATTTCGATAGATTTTCGTTCTTTAAACAATAACTCTGCTAACTTTTTCGAAGCTTCTGGGTTTTACAGATTCGAATATGAACAAAACAAAATTGAACCCAAAATTGGTTTACAACTTACTCGTTCGAGCAACGGCAATTCCCGCCCAATGATACTTGCTTGCCTTAATATCGAAAGAATTTTGACGCCCAATCTCGAAATTTCTGGTGGAATTTCAAACAAATTAAAAAATATCGCACTCAACATATTTGCATTCGAAAATCCTTATCTATCTGATTCAATATATCTTGATTATACTAATTTCACTGAAATTTATGCAAACTTAAAATTCCAACCAACTAAAGATTTGACTGCAATAATTGGTACAAAATTTTCACTTGCAAAAAGGTATCCCGTTTTTTGGAACATTTCAAAAGAGTTCTTTATCATCGAATATCTCGATGCTACATTTTTCCAACTTTTCGCCGAAGGTTATTGGATTGTTCCACTTGTTGGCGATTTTTCTTTATGCTCCTCTTTGAACTTTTCTACCCTTTCAACAAACAAAAAGGAAGTCCCTTATGTACCAGTTTTTAAAGGAAGGTTCGACTACCGAAGAAAATTTTTCGAAAAATTAAACATAAATATATTTGGAGAGTTTACAGGAACAAGATATGCCGACCCAAATAATCAGGTTTTGCTCGACGCATATAACAATATTGGATGTAACATTGAATATTTATTTTCGAATTCGGTTTTTCTTTCATTCAAAATTGAAAATTTATTAAATTCGAATGTATGGATTTGGAATAATTATAAAGAAAGAGGTCTGAATCTAAACATTGCTTTAACTTATAAATTCTAATATGAATTTACAAATAGACAAAAACTTATACGATGAACGATATTATGGAGGCTTTGAACCTACCGATCCCGAGGATGAAACTTTTTTACTGGAAAAAATTGACAATTATCCGGGAACTTTACCTTTCGAATTCAAAGAAACTGAAACCGAAAATTTAGATTTTGTTTCCGAACCCGAGCAAACTCCAGAAGTTTCACCAATTCCCCAACAAAGTTCTGAAATTACTTATCAAGAAGGATTCACTGGTGAAGAAAGCTCTCCTTTCGAAGAAAAAATTGCAGAAACGGGGGAAATCTCGGAAAATATCAATAAACAATTCGACAAGATAGGGAAAGAAGAGCGAGTACCAATTCCATATGAAAAAGCTGGTGTTGAAAAAATTGAAAAAGAAGTTCTACCATATGAAAAAGCAGGTCTGGTTGAGAAAGAAGAAGTTACACCTTTTGTAAAAACACCAACAGAGGCAATCCAAAAAGATTATCCAGACTACGAACCAAAGGATAAGCCTGTTAAATCTATTTGGGATATTTTTGAAGAAGAGACCCCAACAACTGAAGAAACCGATCAACCAGCGGTCGAGGAAACTACCCCTTTCGAGGAAGCGAAATCAGAAGCAATTCAAGAACAACCTCTTGAACAGAAACTCGAGCCAGAATTAAAACAAAAAGTTGAAACCACCGAAAAAGAACCCGAAACAATCATTATCGAGCCCCAAAGTATTGTTGATGTTCCGATTGAAATTAAAATCGAAGGAGTCGACCCAGAGGAATTTTCGAAGGTATTTGATGAAGATTTTCGCAAAACCATTATAGAGGATTTAGCCAAAAGCGAGAAAAGAAAAAAGGAAAAAGTCGTAGAAGATAAAGAAATCATCACTACAAAAGAAAAAGAAGAGCTTCAGAAGGAACTCAATGTGGCTTCTGGAGTTGAATCCAAAAGTGAAGTTATGGAGTTTGATCTAAGCGAAATGTCGTTGGAAAAGCCTTCCGAAATCCTTGCTAAAGATTTGGTTGAAAGCGGAGACTTGGATAAGTTAAAAAAGAAGATGAAAAAGCAAAAAATAAAGGAAACAACCGAGGAAGCAGAACCAAGCAAATCCCATGAAGAAATTACCGAAGCTCCCATTGACCTTGAATCAGCGATAGAACCAGAACTTACGCCGGCTGTAGTTGAAGTTCAAACTGAAGATGTGACAGAACAGGCTGAAGAGCCAAAAACGGAAGAAAACGAAGAGAAAAAGAAGCGGAAAGTTCCCGTGCTTTGGTTTATCTTTGCTGGTCTGATTTTTTTAATTCTATTAATTGGTGGATATTTCGCTTACCTTAATTTTATTAAAAAACCAGTTTCAGAAAAAGAAATTACAAAGAAAGAAACCGAGATCAAAAAACCAAAAGTTCAAGAAATACAACAAAAAGAAAAAAATAAGGAAGAATTTCGAAAGCCGGAACCCACAGAACTTCAAGTAAAAGAAGAAGCTAAGGCACCAACTGGTGAACAGAAAGTTACGCTCGAAAAACCACAAAAATTAGTTGCTGAAAAAACTTCAACAGAAAAAATTTCACCTACAAAAGAAAAACCTACGAAATCAACTGAAAAACCTGAACCATCCAAAAAAGAAAAAGTAAAGGAATTTGAATCTAAATTTTCATCCATCAAAAAAACAGAAAAGATAAAAATTATTGAAGAAACACCTGAAACTAAAACCTCTCTTATGCCAAAAGAAGAATATTCAATAGAAATATTTTCCACAACAGAAATGGATGAAGCAACTTATTGGGTAAACCAACTTACGCATAAGGGGGTGAATGCATACCTTAAACCTTATCGCTTTCGTAACATAAACTATTACAAAGTTAGGGTTGGAAAGTTTAATTCAATCGAGGAAGCCAAACAAGTTGCACGTACTCTGGGCTTCAAAAACTTTTGGATTGATAGAATAAAATAATAAATACATTAAAAATCTTTTCAGTTTTGATTTAAATTACTTTATATTTCCCAAACTTTTACATTAATAATTTTTTGAAAAGTTCCATTGACTCTATTAATTTTTCTTTTTTTAACTCTTTAAAATATCCAACCTTGTGGATTGGTTTATCAACTATTCTTTCACCTTCTAAAAGGGTAACGATGTGTAAATCGACATCGAAATAGGACAACAAAGTATGAGTTGAAGGACTACCAGATTTAATTGAGTTTGGCGAAGAATAATCGCCTCCTAATTGGCTTTCCAATTGGAATAGTACAAAATTTAGATTTGGATAAAGCTGTTTAAAAAGAGTAAAATCAACTAAAATTCTTTTAAGCATTGCATTTTCAGTATAAGCTTTGCATTCAATAGCAATTATAAATTGTTTATCAATATAAACTTGAACATCTGTTCTTAATAGATAATAATAATCAGCAATGTGTTCCTCAATATATGACCTCACTTCTGGATTTTTAATGCGCTCAAGATATTCTTGTTTTATTGGAATTTTTACTGCTTCTTTATCTAATAATAATCTGTTTGGATCCTGTTTGAGTGAATTCCAGGCTAATTTCACAAGAGATTCAGCTAATCTTTCAACATAATTTCCTTTTTTCGATCTAACTACTCCACCATAGGCTCTGCCTTTTTCCTCGAGTGCCTCTTTATCAATTGTTTTAATAAAGTTATTATATTCATCAATTAGTTCTTGAAGAGCATCAGAGGAATCGTCATTCATAATCCCCCGCATCAAAAAGATTCGTGAGAATTTGAGTATTTTTAACCCGTTGTTCTGCCTTTTTACAATAGGATTCTGATATGTCTATTCCTATATAAATCCTTGAAAGCCTTTTCGCAACAGCAGTAGTCGTACCAACACCATTAAACGGGTCAAGTATTACATCTTCTTTAAAACTAAATAATTTTAAAGCTCGTTCAACCAATGCCTCGGGAAACATTGCTGGGTGACCATATTTCTTCATATTATTTTCAGGGGGAATTTCCCATTTTGCATAAACCCATTTTTTAAATTCATCGCCTGTAATGTCAGCCATTTTCTCGTTGCCAATATGTTTTAAGTCGCCCTTACAAAAAATTTCAAGAAATTCCCAAGTATATTTTAAATACGGATTGCTTGGACTTTTCCAACTACCCCATGCAGTATATTTACAATTATAATTGTGTTTTTCCCACAAAATTTCACCTTTCCAAATTAATTTATTTTGAATGAAAAAGTTAGAGATAATATGGTGAATTGGAATGTAGTCTGAAAACAGAGGTTGAACATTTACAATAATTCTACCCCCATATTTTAAAACCCTTATGCATTCTTGAAAAATTGAAAAAAGCTTATTGAAATATTCATTCCAATCGATTCCATCCTCGTGCGACTCATACTCAAGTCCAAAATTATATGGTGGGGAAGTAAATATTAAGTCAATACAGTTATCGGGAAAACTTCTCAAGACCTCCTCGCTATCTCCAACAATTATCTTGTTCATTAATTCTTCGGGAACTGGATTATTCTTTCTAGAAAAATTATTATCTTTTGCATAATAATACATACCTCTCGTTATTACTTTTTCTTGTCTATTCTTAACTTTCCTTTCTCTGCCATAATCCACATACAATCTTTTCTTGCCTTTTAAACCATAACTTTTTATTTTATCAATGCTGGAAAAAATTGATTTCAATAATTTACTTGTACTATCATCGGATTTATTCAGCAAAGTTTGAATATTTTTTTGAAAATCAAAAAAATCTATCTCCCTTAAATGTATAACAATTCCATCATTACTCACTTCATAAAAGACATCAGTTTTAGGATAAACCGAAAATAATTGATTCAGAATGCTTAAATTGCTAATAGCTTCATTGTTCTTAATCTTAATTTCCTTGTATACTAATCCTTCTGTTAAAGAAACTGTGCTCATTTTTCACCTATTGACTAAAATTTCACCGAAAATTAAAAGCAATTATAAAAAGAAATTAAAATATAATAAAATTTTTCATATTAAAATGATTTTGAGAAATTTAAGTTAATTAAACTAAGACTATTTGATAAAATAAGAAGATTATTTTATAAGTTAAACCAAAAAATTTGTACAAAAATTACAATATCATATATATATTTTTATCCTTTTGAATTTTTTACTAAGAGTTCAGGATTGTTTTTCATCTCTATTTTGTTGAAGAATAAACAAATATCTTCTTAATTAAATCTTTGTCTCTTTTTATTTCGTTGACATTGACCGTTCGCAGAATGTTTTCCCATCGTTCTTTGTTTTGCAAAACAAAGTCTTTAGCTTTATCGTAATCATTTGGAATAACTCCATCGAGTATAGCTTCTTCGATAGCTGTTTTTATCACACCAACTTCGGGAGACGGACGCAATTTGAAGATGTCCATAATTTCTTCGCCGCGAACTGGTGATTGGAACTGGCGAAGTTTATCTTTTTCTTGAACTTGTAGAACCTTTTTCCAAACTTTTTGGTAGTTGTTCAAATATTTCTTGCTTAAGTTTGGGTTGTTTGTAGTAATATCACACCGACAAAGTAGAAACAAATCCTCGAGAGCATCGCCAGCATAGGCAGCCAGCCGACGGATTGCCGAATCGGTCACTCCATCGTCGACCAAAGCCATAGGCCTTTGATGCAATCGAACCATTTTTTCAACATACTCAACATTTTCCAATGGTAGTTTCAACTTCCTAAAGATGTTCGACACCATTCGTGCCCCAACTTCCTCGTGTCCGTGATACGACCACCCTACCCCAGGGATGAACTTTTTCGTTTTTGGTTTGCCAATGTCGTGAATTAGAGCAGCAAATCGAAGATAAGTTTTATCGGTTTGTTCGGCTACTTTTTCGAGCACTTTAAGACTATGGAAAAACACATCCTTATGGGAATATTTAATTCCATTCTCTTCAATTGTTTCAACTCCAGCCATTGCATAAAGTTCTGGAAAAATTAATTCGAGCAACCCGCTTTCGAACAACAATATAAAACCTTTGCTTGGGCGAGCAGATTCAATAATTTTCAAAAGTTCGCTTGTAATCCTTTCCTGCGAAACAATCTTAATTCTATCGCGCATCTCTTTCAAAGCAAGGAAAGTCTGTTCTTCGATTTCGAAATTAAGCTGAGTGGAAAACCTTATAGCACGAAGCATTCGCAAAGGGTCGTCGTCAAATGTTGCTCTTGGGTCGAGTGGTGTTCGAATAATACGATTTTGCAGATCTTTATACCCATCGAACAAATCAATAAGTTTTCCAAAATTATCCTTTTGCAAAGAAACAGCCAGAGCGTTTATGGTAAAATCTCGTCGGCGAAGGTCATCTTCGAGTGTTCCCTCCGATACAATTGGTTTTCGACTTTTAGGTAAGTAAACTTCTTTTCGTGTTCCAACAAATTCGAATTCATTTCCTTTGACGGGTACCATTGCAGTAAAAAAGCGAGGATAGGCTACAACCTTGGAATGAAAATGATCGGCAACAATTTTAGCAAACTCAATTGAATCCCCTACAACTGTGAAATCTGCATCTTTTGTTGGTCTATTTAAAAGAAGATCTCGAACATAGCCGCCAACAAGATAAATTTCAAAATTATGCTTGTTTGCAAGTTCCTTAATTTTCAGTATTGTCTTGTCTTGGATTTCAACCTTAATATCTGAGGCGGTCTGATATATAGTTTCGAACTTCTTTATTCTTTTCCTTTTCTTTTCAGTTGGATTGGTAAAATTTTCTTGCTCCATAAATCAGGCAGCATCTTCCTGTGTACAGAAGTATTCGATAGTTTTT
The DNA here is from genome assembly GCA_964413155.1 of uncultured Hyphomicrobiales bacterium. Lineage (GTDB taxonomy): Bacteria > Bacteroidota > Ignavibacteria > Kapaibacteriales > UBA2268 > Naka2016. The sequence goes on from CAYPRT010000001.1 coordinate 289,498, forward strand.
TCAGCACAAGTTTTACAATAACCAAGTTTATTAATCATAGTATCGAGCATCCTATTGTAAAGGCGTTGATTTTCTTCGTTGGTTCGATTCGAAAGGGCACCAACAAGACTACCAGCACCAGATATGTCGGATTTTAATCGAACATCAGTAACTGCTTTAACAAGTTCAGCATTGTCCATAAAGTTATAATTTGGGTCTTTCACAATTCGTTGCCCATATATTTTAATAATTGTAGTTCGAAAGCTTTGCTTCTGTTCCCGAGTTTTCAATCCCATTCTTTCCTCAACACTATTTACGAAAGACTCGTCTATTTTCAAAGAAGCAAGCTTACCAGTCCTTGGGTCGCGATATGTCCAAATTTTATCACTTCCAAGATTTTTGGCATCAATCCCAATTACCATATTCACATAGTTCATAACATCCCTTTCAATTGCATCGGGTTCGTCCATATATGCATTGAAAATAGACTTCAATACATTCTGTCGATACAATTGTTTAGCAATTTTCAAATCGTTGAAATATTTAATTCTATCGTTGGGGTCTTGAACATAATCAAGGATAACAGTTTCGAGCGAAGGAAAGAAATCACCAGCATACATACATTTCCCTTCTTGAGTTTCTGTACGTTCAAGAAGAATTTGAATAGCGCGGCCCAGATTTCGATGCCCCAACCCTTTTTGTCCAAATCGCTTTGTAATATCGGGGTCCGCATTTAATTCGTTAATAACTTCGCTCAAAGTTTTAAGGGATTTTTCCCCAGCAACTTCCCCAGCAGCAAGCTTCATCATCTCGACCGGGGTTAATTTATCGGACCTTGGCATTCGAGTAAGGATAACGGCAACCGAAGTAGTATAAACCAAATTCGGGTCGATATGTAGTTTTTCGCCACCAAATGTGGTTTTTTCCCAACTACCTATTGCGTATTTTGTTAACTCCATTTGCAGTTTGTAATTGGTGTTATGCGACATATAGCAAACTCTACATCGGTCAACAATCGGAGCCTGTTCTTTTTCTTCTAAAAATCGAGCAAATTCGTTGTTGTTGCTTGTTGCAATAATTAAAGTATCGAGCGGCCATTTGAAGCCTTCGATTTCAATTGTCCTATTTTGAATCACACCAAGATAAACCTGAATTAGATCTTTTTTGTTTTTAAAAATCTCATCTGCAAAATGGATTCCACCGCCAGCAACTCGCGCCAAAGCCCCACGACGCAAATCAAATCGATAAGGGTTATCCGTATCGGCAATGTTTAATAATCGAGTAATGGACTCTTCGCCTATCAAATCTACAGCCGAAGAAGTTATCTTATCTTTCGCTGCGTATTTACCAGTTAGTGTTCCACGTGATTCGGAAACAGGAACTGGAAAAACTTCAACAAATTCAAGCATTTTCGATAAATCTCCATCGCAATATTCACGAATTTGATGCCAAATGTAGTAGGTACAAGCCCCAAGAGGTCGATACAAGCGATAAAAATCTTTTATTTGTGTTTCACTTGCGCCAAGTTGAAGCAAATATTCAATGTTTCGGTCTTTTTCGTCGAAAAGATTCATTGCAAGAATCATAGGGTCTTCGAAAGTTTGCGATTCGATTTCCTTGATTTTGCCATAACGACCAATTTTATCTACGTTCTTGAATTTAAAAGAGTAACGGCAATTTTCTTGTCGCGATATGAAATTGCGATAAAGTTGCATTAAATAATCCACAAAAAAAGTTTTACCATTTCCGGGCTCACCAATAAGGACAAAAGCCATTTCCGCCGAAGACCCTCCTTCGGCCGCATCTTTAACAAAGGAAACTAAGCTATTAATTTCGTCGAACATTCCAATTAAATGCTTTTTTCCTTCCCGAAAAACAAGAAAATCGTAAGTAGGACGACCATTAACAATTACCTTTGCAATTTTCGATGGGTCGCCAAGAATCATCCTTGATATTGATTGAAATACATTTTCGAATTTTCGTTCGCCATTAATCACTTTTTGGATGTGAAAATCGAGTGTTGTTGTTTCCATTTTTAAAATCCCAAAAATTTTATATGAATTCTTTTCAAATTAATAATTTTTTTGGAATGCTCAATTTTACCCATTAGTTTGCTTCAACTCTTGTTCCTTTTTGAATATTTATAAATCAAATTATCTGCTTCGGATTTTACTATTTTTTTCGTTCCTTTACATTTTGGATATTTTGAACAGGCAAGGAAATAGCCATTCTTGCCCAATCGCAAAAGCATTTCGCTTCCACACTTCGGGCAATTTTCTTCGGGAACTGGAATTGGAGAAAACTTCTTAGATTTTCCGTTTGTTTCAATTGGTTTCGTCCCTTTGCATTCAGGATATCGGGAGCAACTATAGAATTTCCCAAAACGACCTTCGCGAATAACCATTGGTGAACCACAAAGGTCGCAACGAACTTCTTCGTCGACTTCTACAGTCTCTTGTGTTATTTTATTCAAAGGTTTAATGTTTTTGCATTTTGGATAATTCTTGCAACCAAGAAACCTTCCATATTTGCTTACCCGCACAACCATTGGAGCGCCACAAAGTTCGCATACAACGCCGTTTGCAGCTTCGTTTTGGGCTTCCTCGAGCAGTTTTTGAAGTGGTTCGTAAAATTTTGTTAATACATCAATATACTTTGTCCTACCTTCAGCAATTGTGTCGAGTTCATCTTCCATTTTGGCTGTAAATTCAACATTAAATATGTCCGAAAAGAATTTTACAAGTGTGTTATTTACTTCTTTGCCTAATTCCGTTGGGAAAAATGTTTTATTCTTTAATTTAACATAATTGCGTTCGAGTAAAGTTGTAACAATAGTTGCATATGTACTTGGTCGACCAATACCTTTTTCTTCGAGTTCCTTAATTAAGCTTGCTTGATTGAAGCGGGGAGGTGGTTGCGTTTGCGATTTCTTTGCTTCCAAATTCGCAAGCACCAATGCTTGACCAATTTCTACAGGAGGCAAAAGAACTTTTTCTTCGTCCGATGTTTTATCGTTTGATGTTTGTTCTTCTTCTTGGTAAACAACAAGGTAACCATCGAAAGTAAGAACTCTACCTGATGCTCGAAAAACAAAATTCCCATCGGAAATATCTATGGTAGTCTGTTCATATTCAGCGGGTCGCATCTGACTTGCTACAAAGCGATTGTAGATTAATTCGTAAAGTGCAAAAAGGTTCTTATCAAGATAAGGCTTTACATAATCAGGTGTGTAGTTGATATATGTTGGGCGAATTGCTTCGTGCGCATCCTGAACATTAGCAGATTTGTTTTGGTAAACATTTGGTTTCGAAGGTAAATAATTTTCGCCAAACTTGTTACGTATGTGTTCGCGAACTGAATCAATTGCATCTTGACTAACTCGGAAAGAATCGGTGCGCATATAAGTTATTAAACCAACATTGCCTTCCTTCCCAATTGGAACACCTTCGTAAAGTTTTTGTGCAAGTTGCATTGTTAGTTTGTTCGAAAAACCAAGAAGCCGAGCAGCCGATTGCTGCAAAGTAGAAGTAATAAATGGTGGCTTTGGTTTTTCTGTTACCTTCTTTTTCTTTAAATTTTCAACTTGAAATTTGCCCTGCTTTATTCTTTCGATTAATCTTTGAGCTTCTTCTTCGGATGCAATGAAGAAGAATTGGCTAATTCTTTTTTGATATTGTTGCTCAGTTTCGTTACGCTGGGGTTTTTGTGAACCTTCTGGGTTAACTATATGTTTACCATCGAACTTAATAAGTCGGGCTGAGATTACATTTCCATCAGCAAGAAACTTGCCAAAAATGTTCCAATAGGTAAAAGGCTTGAATGCTTCAATGTCTTCTTCACGTTCACAAATTAAACGAAGAGCAACAGATTGGACTCGCCCAGCCGAAAGTGCTTTAGCTGTTTTTTTAACGAGAGCATTCGAAAGAAATGGGGAAATTTTGTATCCTATCAATCTGTCCAAAACACGGCGAGCTTGTTGCGAGTAAAAAAGATTTTCGTCAAGGTTGCGAGGTTGGGCAAGCCCCTGCTTTACACCTTTTTCAGTTATTTCGTTGAAGAGTACTCTTTTTATGTTTGGATTCTCTTTCCGAATTTCTTCGGCAATATGCCAAGCAATTGCTTCGCCTTCGCGATCAGGATCAGTAGCTAAGAAGACAATATCGCATTGTTTCGCAGCATCTTTTAAATCCTTGATTATTTCCTTCTTGTCCTTTAAGATTTCATATTTGGGAAGAAAACCATTTTTTATATCAACACTTAAAGTGTGTTTATTTAAATCTTTTATATGACCAACAGAGGCTTTGACAAAGAAATTCTTCCCAAGATACTTTCCAATTGTTTTTGCTTTAGCGGGCGATTCAACAACAACCAAATTCTTTTCTTTCTTCGCCATTGCGTTTTGAACCCTTTAAAAGATATTCAAAAAACGATATTTATTTAAATATATTTCACAATGAATTAGGTTTCCAGAAAAATCCTGTTCAAAAAGTAGAAATAGTAAAACGAATCACAACATCAAATCGAACATTTACAAGAGCAAAATACTTCTTTTCGGTTGTTTGTCCCAAAACTTTTCCATATTCAGATTCAAGATAAAAGTAGGGGCGACTTCGAACAACTTCTGTCAGAACTTGAGAAATTTCATTGCTAATAATCTTGATGTGATGTGGTTTCCTATAAAAATCCCTTACATCAAGATTGTGGAATTCCCCTAAAACGAACCGCGGCAAAGTTGTGTCTTCTTCGAAGTCGCTTGAATCCTTTGGATTAATTTTCCCAGGTTTTGGTTTAGCAAAAATCAAAACAAAGCTGACATTTTCTATAATTAAGGAATCCACATTTGGATTAAATGGAACATTATTAGAATACACAAGCGAATCAATCCAATAGTTGAATTGAACAATTTCTGAAGAAGCAATTTTTTCCCGATTTTTTTCAAATTCACTGTAATTAGTCAAGTTAGCAAATATCTTAGAAGTATCGGGAATTGATTTATCCAAATAATTTACATAAAAATAGAAAGGAATTTGGACCGTAAAGTTCTCAAATGAATTAATTACATCGCTGTAACAAGAGGTTAAAGAGAAAGCAATCAAAAAATATAGAAATTTTTTTAACCTTTTATTTCTCATTTCGACTTTTCCCGATAAATAAACCAAAACCTGCTGAAATCATTGGTTGGGTTGCATATGCTAATTCAAAATTCAAAAATCCAAAATAAAAAGAAAGAGTAAATCCACCCTTCAATTGAAATTTGGTAAATGATTTTAAAGAAATTATTATTGGGCTGGCTTCGCGTAGTTCGGGGAATGGGCTATCGACAATTTTTTCACTATACCCAGTTGTGTCCTTAATTGCTTTAAAGAAGCCATTCATATTCTCGTATTGAAAGCCCAAATACCCACAAAGATTACCCCATCGTTGCATTGCATTAATTCCGAGAGCATAACTTGATAAATCGAAGAAATCGCCCCAATACATTCTGTGCAGAGCAAAATGAAGCGAAAGGGCCTTGTTTTTGTCCAAACCAAACAAATTTAATAAATGGTCAAAACGTTGATTTACTCCAATAGTAAAATAAACAAAGGTCTCATCTTCACTGGGTTCAACATAGATGCGAAAACGAATTTCATTTCGAAGTGGTGTTTCAATAATTGCCTGTAAAACCGGTAAACCAGCCATAAAATCAATATGCAAACCTTCTGGATATGCTATTGTTTTGTAAGTAGAATCCGGGAAAATGTGATTTTGAGGTGCGGAAAATATTGGGGTGGAACTCCCGCCAAAAATAGTTGGTTGGATGTTGGGTTTGATAACATATCTATATATCTCACCATTGCGATATTGAGCAACCTTTGCAGCGTTTGAATCGAAGAAACCGGGTGGAACTTCAGCATCGAACGTTTTATGTTCATCGGGAATAATCATCCCACAAACTGAAAGATTCAAAGTAAAGCGAAATTTGCCATCGGGAAGGCTTGTTCCAAAAAGTGAATTATTCAAACTTTGCTCAAGGGTTGTAAAAATTGGCTTTAAATAGCCTTCTAAATTTTTTGAAGTGAACAAAGTAAAATCTTTCGGAAGAACAAAACCTTCCGAAAAGAGATTGCTTTGGATTAATGCAATCGAAACAAAAATTAACAATACATTTTTTTGTCTCTGCAAATTACTTCTTTTCAATTTTGAATTTGCAAAATAAAATAAAACAGAAAACAAATCCAAAAGTTACAAAGATATAATTTGAATAAGAGTTGTAACCAGATTAAAAATATTTAGAATTACCATTCTGCAATAATGCATTAAGCTTTTAATGCATTTAATTGGAAAATCCTAATTATCCAATCAAAAAAGATTTATTATTTTGCATTATAAAAAGGATAAAAGAAATTGTAAGTAGTCAATGAATAAGCAAAAAGAACAAAACAAAGCCAAAATTGAAATAAAAATTGCTGATAATACTTTGCCGTATATTGAAATTATTCGACAACACGAGGCAATATTGAACGATATTCATTCAAAAACCGATAGAGTAGTATTACAAAATCCACATTCTTTTGTCAACCGACCAACAACTGATTTAAAAACCCTAGAGGAACTACTTGAAAAGGATAAACAAAGAGAGCAGGATGGATTTCCCCGCAGAATTAGAATTGGGAAATTGATGCGTCCCGATTCAAGCGGAAAACCAAAAATTGTTATTGTTCCAACCACTGTCGAACCCAAATTTTACCACGACACAAGCATAACCGAAGAAGAACCGCAAACCGGCGGCACAGGAGAAGAGCAGGAAGGCGAAGTAATAGGCGAAGCCCCAATTCAACCCCAAGAAGGCGAAGGAGAAGGTTATGGTGCTGGCCAAGGTTCCGAATCCAGCCACGAAATCAGCGAAGAAGCTTTCGATTTAGGCAAAATTCTTACTGAAAAGTTTGAACTTCCTAATATTAAACCTAAAGGAAAGAAGCCATCTTTTACTAAATTTCAATACGACTTAACCGACATCCACCGTGGCTTTGGGCAACTACTCGATAAAAAGGCAACAACTAAGTCTATCATCAAAACAAATCTCCTTCTTGGAAGAATTACCGAGGATTTAGATTTTGAACCATCAGAGTTATTAATTGCACCCAGAGACCATATTTATAGAATCTTATCGAAAGAAAAGGATTTCGAAGCTCAAGCTGTGGTTTTTTTTATTCGCGACTATTCAGGCTCGATGCAAGGGAAACCTACCGAAGCTATCACCAGACAACATCTCTTTATTTATAGTTGGTTAATGTATCAATATCAAAACAATGTTACCACGCGGTTTGTTCTCCACGATACAATTGCACGCGAAGTTCCCGATTTTATGACTTACTTTCGACTTCAAGTTGCTGGTGGAACACGCGTTGCACCAGCATTCCAACTTGTTAACAATATTATCCAACAAGAAAGGCTACATATCGAAAACAACATATATGTTTTTTATGGCGGGGATGGTGACGATTGGGACGAAGACGGAAAAGAAACTATCGAAGCCATCCGAAATATGTTTCCATTTGTAAATCGCATAGGCATTACAATCGCTCGCAATCCTTGGGGCGGGGCCTCTATTTCGACTGTTGAAAAATATCTTGAACGCTCTAATTTACTCAAAGAACGACCAGATTTAATCAAAATCGATGGATTTGTAGCCGAAACATACGATGAAAAAAGAATTATCGAAGGAATAAAAATTTTGGTCGGTTAAAATATTACATTATTAATATCGTTTATTTGAATTCAAAAAAAAGAGGCAAAAAATGAAAAAATTACTTGCGTTCGCAGTTATTCTAATTGTTCCTTTTCTTGTTTTCTCTCAACCCAAATTAGAAATTGTTGGTGGTGATTCCTATGATTGGGGAACAGTGAAACCAACTCAGGACCCTCTTAAAGCCAAAATTAAAATTCGAAATGCTGGCACTGAACTTTTGAAAATTACAGAAGTTAAACCAGGATGCGGTTGCACTACCGCGCCATTAAACAAGAATGAACTAAAGCCAGGCGAAGAAGCAACATTAGATGTGACACTTCGCATTACTGGTTATTCTGGCAATGTTGTAAAAAGCATCCGAATTGCTTCTAATGACCCACAAAATCCAAATAAATACCTTTATCTTAAGGCAAATATTTTCCATCCTATTTCAATAACTCCTACATCCTATTTTGCTTTCAATGAAATGACCGTCGGAAAAGAAGCTACATCGAAAGTTACAATAAAAAATAATACAAACGAAAGTATTACTCTTTCCGATATTCAAGTTAGCCCAGAAAATCTTTCTGTAAATCTACCTAAAAAACTCACTTTGAAGGCTGGGGAATCGTTTGAAGTTGTTGCAAAAGTTGTTCCCGAGAAAAAAGGATATTTTAATTGCACTGTAAAAATCAAAACATCGAACCCGGACCAAAAAGAAATAGTAATTCCCGGCTATGGAAATGTAAAAGAATCCCCATTGTTCAATAATTAAGAACAAACAAGCAGAATTTTATATTTTTTCTTTGAAACAACTTTTTAAACACTAAAATCTTTTAAAAAACGCAACTTGAATAAGTTTATTCAATGCTAAGCAAAGAACTTTGTTTTCCTGTTTCAGCTTTCTTGTTTCTTTTTATTTCATCAAAATTACCTTATCGTCATCATTTGTAAATCCAATATTAAAAAGGACAGCAACAAACACCAGTTCTGTTGAATTATCAGGTAAAGTTTTCATAATTTCCAGTCACCCAAGTATACTTTATTAACCTCCATAGTTACCCCTACTTTGACATAAAAGACAAGGAAATCAGTGGTATTAATTTACAAAAAGAAAATTTTTTTAAAACTAAATGGGATATAAAAGAAATTTTTTCATTTGAAAGAATTTATGTAGGCTCAGTTGCGAATAAGCCATTTCTGTTCATCTTCTTGCGGTGGGTGAGGGACTCGAACCCCCACAGGCTTTCGCCCGGCGGTTTTCAAGACCGCTGCACTACCATTATGCGAACCCACCATTTTGCATCAACAAAATTAATAAATATTTGCGAATTTTATATTATACAACTGCACATAGCCAACTTAAGGCTATGATTTTTCAAGGATTTTATCTTAAATCAATTACTTCGATTCCCTTCGGAATTTTGAACTCGAAGAATCCCTTTCGAAGTTTATATTCATAATCAATTTTCAAAAGTCTATAGGTTCCCTTGTTTCCATTTTCGTCAAATTGTATACCTTTGATTGCTAATTTCTCATCAAGATACACTTTTACGATTTGATTTGTAGTGTTCGATTTCAGCATCAATACATTGTGGCTACCAAAATCGGAATTCAATTCTCGTTGGTACGAAATAGGACTAAAATCCTTGCTAAACCGTTCGAAGAAATTCTGTAAACCCAAACTTTGGTCGGTTTCAACATTAGACACAACGAGCTTCTTTTCGAAAGGAGTGTAATTCCATATAGTTTTTCCGTTCGAAGTAATTATCCTTTCGATCCTATTTTTCTTTTTTAATTCCAATCTGTATTTGCCCGTAAAATCTACAAAAAGAACCCCTTTTATGGTTGAATTCACCATCTCGAAAGTAATTTTAACAGAATTTGCTCCGAGAATTCTATTTTGCAGTTTTTCAAATACTTTTTCTTTATCGAGTGAAAAGGCAAATAGGACACTTATGAGGTATGTAAACAAAAGAAAAGATAATTTGATAAAACTTTGCTTCATCCTACAAATCACCAAATTGAGGTCTTATAATCAATTCTTCGACCATAACACCATTGCGAAGCGAGGCCTCGATGTTGCAAACAATAGTTTCTGCAATCTCTTCTGGTTTCATCATTCGTTCGCCATACTTTTCTAATACACGTGGGCTCCAGATATTAGTCGAGGTAGCACCGGGATATACATTCATTATCTTTATATTTTTATCACGAACTTCTTCTCGCAAGGACTTACTCATTGCCAAAACTGCCGCTTTGGTTGCCGAATAAACAGAAGCATTGACAAACGTTTTAGTTACTACAATAGAAAGTATATTAATTATTATCCCGAAACCAATTTTCAACATTTCTGGTAAAACAGCTTGGGTACATAAAAATACGCCACGAACATTTGTAGCAAAGCTTTCTTCAAATTTCTCTAATGGAAAATCCACAAATGCACCACTATGATAACACCCAGCATTATTAACAAGGACATTTACTTTGATTCCACTTGCTAACATCTTGTGGTATACTGTCTTCACTTGTTCTGGATTTGAAATATCGCAGGGAAAAAGAAACACTTTTTTGTCGCTTCCAATTATTCGCAATGCTTCGATTAATTTATTCTTATTTCTACTTGAAATTACAATTGTTGAATTGCGTTGCGCAAAAGATTGAGCAAGAGCAAGTCCAATCCCACTACTAGCTCCAGTTATCCATACATTTAATTTTTGGAAATCCATAGTTATTTCAATTTCGTTGTTAAAAATGAAATTATTTCAAAAGCATTTTTTATTTGGTTTTTATCGACCATATCGGAAAATTGAATTTCAGGCTTTTCGAAAATTTGTTTTGCTTCTTCAAAACGATGTTGCATCAACAAAGCAGTCCCAAGAACCATCAAACGAAGACCTTCTCGGTGGGTATCTTCACAATTAAAATTACAGAAATGTTGCACTTTTTCGTATTCATTTTTCTTCAAAGCAATCTGAGCTAATCGGATACGAATCATTTCCAATTGTTCAGGGTTTAACTGAACCGAATCTACCAACCGTTCATACAAACTACGGGCTTTTTCGTTATTTCCAATCGAAAATTCAGTTTCTGCAAGGCTAAAAAGTGCCCAATCATCATCAGGATTTTCAGCAATTGTTTTTTCAAGAATCTTTCGATTTCGATGGACTTTATCAATATTGATAGTAGAATAACCATAATGGTCAATTTCAATACTGGAGTCGATTAACTCGAATCCAGCATCAAGAATTGATTGAGCGATCTGCTCATGGATTTGTCCTTCGAACCTAATTCTTGGGTCGTTGCGGAAAAGCCTTGTATAAGTGTGATGGGTTTTGGTATAGGATTCTCCTCTAATAATATGGTTGACTATCTGAACACGTATTCCGCCTACTTCTGGTCGTTGCATCAAATGAGCATTCTCGAGAAACGATTTCTGGTTTAATTCCTCGTCGTGGTCGACCACGAAAACCCACGGATAACGAGCAAAATGCAAACCATAGTTTCTTGCTTTGGAAAAATCGTTTTCCCATTCAAGGAAGTGAACTTCAGCACCAAATTGAGAAGCAATTACCGGTGAATTATCGGTCGAGCCTGTATCGACAATCACAATCTGTTTGACCAATGGCGAAACAGACTTGAGCGCCTTGTCAATTCGTTCAGCGCCATTTTTAACTATCATTAAAGCAGTAACTTCATACATAATTAATTCAAAATTGTTTTCAAAAGAATTATTTCCAATTCTTTCTAATTTGCACAAAATTTGAAATTATGAAAATAAAAAAAATTTAATAATCAATGCTCTACACTCCTTCGACAATTGGTAAAATTGTTTTCAAAGATAAATGGAATGAACCACCACACATAAAACTTCTGGATGAATTACTTGTGAAAATTTCTCAAAGAAAACTACGAAGATTGGTAATAAACCTGCCTCCAAGACATGGCAAATCGGAGCTGATATCGAAACTTTTTCCATTTTGGTACATCGGTAATTATCCCGACCATACTATTATGATTGTCACTTATCAAAACAATTTAGCAAGGGAATGGGGGAAAAGAATCCGCGAACTAATTGTTAACTTTGGTGAACCACTTTTTTCTATACATTTAGACCCGAAAGACCGTTCAGCCTCGTCCATTCGAGTTCTTCCGCAAGGTGGTAAAATCTTTTGCGTTGGTACTGGTGGGTTACTAACTGGCTTGGGTGCAAATATAATCATCATCGATGACCCAATTAAAAACCAGAAAGAGGCTCTAAGCCTTCGGCAACGCGATACACTCTGGGATTGGTTCAAAGCAACACTATTCACCCGACTCGAACCCGATGGCGTTTTAGTTATTGTTATGACACGCTGGCACAACGACGACCTTGTTGGAAGAATTTTGCATTCAAACAAATTTGTTGAATTAAATGCCAAAAACATAAACGAAACTCATACCGAAGAAGTTCAATCTATTTGGTACTTGCTAAAAATTCCAATTATAGCAGTAGAGAACGACCCTCTCGGACGGAAACCCGGAGAACCCCTTTGGGAAAATCGTTACGACTTAAATAGCATAATGGAACAAAAGAAATTACTCGGAAATTTCTGGTTTTCTGCACTATACCAACAAGAACCCATCTTTGCAACTGGCAAGTTATTCCATAAAGAAAAATTCCGATATTTTACTATAAAAGGAAACAAAATAATAGTTGAAAAAGTTTTGGATAGAGAAGTCAAGAGAAACTTTTATAACATCAACGACTGTTCAATATTTGCAACTGTAGATTTAGCTATCAAAGAGAAAGAACAAACAGATTATACGGTTGGAATTGTCTTTGCTATAAACTTCCTTCGAGAAGTTTTTATCCTCGAAGTAATTCGAGAAAAGTTTAACGCAGCACAGCATATTGATTTTCTTCTGCAAATATATTCCCGCTGGAAGCCTATATTAATTGGAATAGAATCAGTGCAGTACCAGTTTTCGTTAATACAAATTGCAAGACGCAAGGGGTTGCCAGTTAAAGAATTGCGTGCAGACCGCGACAAAGTTGCGCGTGCACTAACAATTTCAGCAATGGTAGATTCAGAAATGGTATTTTTTCTGGAAAACGCAACTTGGTTGGATGAATTCGAAAAAGAGCTTTTGCAGTTTCCAAATGGAAACCACGACGACCAAGTCGATGCATTCGCATACATTCCCCAGATGATTGAACCAATAACATTCAGCCGCGTCTTTGGTTTGAACCCTAAACAAAAAATAGAAGAATAATTTACTCAAACAAAAATTATTTTTATATCTTCTGGCTTAAAAAATTAAAATCTACGATTTCTTTTCAAGGCAAATTATACCTTTACAGAATAAATAAAACAAACAAATTAAGTAAGAAGTATTTTGTCCGAAAAATTAATAATTTTGTTTTTCTAATATTCGAGGAAGAAAATGGATTTTTCAGCAATTCTTTTCGAAAAAAGAAAAAATTACTGCATCATCACCTTGAATCGTCCCGAGAAGTTAAACGCTCTAAACTTCCAGTTATTCAATGAATTAAACGAAGCAATTAAAATCGTTGAACTCGACAAAGAAATCAATGCTGTTATTCTTACTGGTGCTGGGGACAAGGCTTTCGCAGCTGGGGCAGATATTAAAGAACTTCACGAATCAGATGAACTTACTGGAGTTCACTTTTCGCAACACGGTTCAAAGGTAATGCAAAGGGTTGCAAATTTGCGAAAACCTGTAATCGCAGCTGTAAATGGCTTTGCTCTTGGTGGTGGATGTGAACTTGCAATGGCATGTCACATCCGTTTTGCATCCGAAAATGCAAAGTTCGGCCAACCAGAAGTAAATCTTGGTATAATTCCTGGTTATGGAGCTACGCAAAGATTACCTAGGCTTGTCGGAACAGCAAAGGCACTGGAATTAATTTTAAGCGGCAATATGATTGATGCATTCGAAGCAGAAAAAATTGGTTTGGTAAACAAAGTTTTCCTACAACCCGAGTTGATGCCAAAGACAATCGAGTTTGTTGAGAATATGCTTTCCAAAGGGATACTTGCAGTAAAAACTGCTTTGGATTGCGTGCTTGCTTCCGATTATCTCCCACTTGCCGAAGGCTTGGTATACGAAAGTCGTTTGTTTGGAAAATTATGCGGAACCAAAGATTTCAAGGAAGGAACTTTAGCATTTTTAGAAAAACGAAAACCTAATTTCACAGGTGAATAAAATTTAGAAAAGGTATTTCTTCTACAAGTCTGTATAAAGACTTTAGCTTATCTTTTTAGTCTTAAAAGTAGATTATTCAATAGAAAATTCGTTCATTAATCTTTCTTACATACAAATACAATAGTGCAGCCAAACGACTGCCCTGAAGAATTTTAGCTGCAAAACTATTTAGGAGTGACAATTATCACTTGAACAGTTCGAGAGAGATGCCGACCAGTTGGCGTTTCGTTGTCGAAAAGAAGTTGCCGTTCACCAACACCATAAATCTCGATTTTTACATCCTTGCGTGCTTTTTGAATAATAGACTTCACAGCCTCTGCTCTTCGAGTTGCCAATCCCAAATTATATTCATCGTCGCCAATTCTATCGGTATATCCATAGATTTTCACCGTTGAATTGTATTTTATTGCAGGTATTATCAAGTTATTGATAATCTCTTGGTCCTGTGGGGAAATATCAGCTTTATCGAAATCGAACAAAACCAGACTAAATTTTGTAATTGTTTGGTCTGGTCTATCCTCGGATTTTTTTTGCCTTTGAGAAATATATTCGGTCGGGATACTTCCCTTTGCTAAGTATCTTTTACCGCCGAGTGTTTCAACAATTAAAGAATAATCGACTGGCACATTGCTCGCCATTAGTTCATTTGGTTTTATTGTCCAGTAAACAATTTGTGGTTGTCCACTTCCATTAATTCTTTTCAATAAATTATCGCCTTGGTAAATATCTATCTCCCAAAATGCAATCGAATCATACACATTAGCATATGGAACAAACTGAATTTGCCAGGGTTCAGCAAAGCGTTGGTTTTCCCCTTCTATAAGTAAAGGAGCGAGTATTTCGGGATTTGAACTTGAAAGTTCAGCACGACGGTTTTCGGCTACTCCTTCGGGAACAGCGCTTGTGGATGGTTTGGAAGGCAAACCTGTTGTTCTTGTATTAATTCGCTGAGGATTGATATTCCAATTCTTCGTCAAATAATTTTTCACAAAATTTGCTCTATTCAAAGCGAGTTGCTTATTCCCTTTCTCAACTTTAGAGTTATCGATTGTTCCAGTAACAGTTAAATCTGTATTAGGATTGTTCTTCATTCGCCAACCGATTATATCGAGGGTTCTTCTGTTGATTTCAAGTGCATCATATGGCAAAGTTTGAGGATTAAATTCACCTGCTTCGGCAACTGTCGAAAGAACCTGTGTTCCTGCCACTGGCGTTGAACTATTTTCTTCGAAGAAAATATAAGGTACGATAGGGAAATATTCTTGGTAGCGAATATCTTCAACTTTGATTTGGCTAACCGGAACTAACTTGTTTTCTTTATCAAGAGCAACAACTTCTTTGAAACCAACCTCGCTGGGATAAACCTTTGGTTCGCTTATATAACTTTCTTTTGGTATTGAAAATGTTAAATTTAAACCAAAGCGAAGTTGACTGAAAGAAACAGATTCAGTATGATAACCAATCACAAAATTATTTGCATCAACATCGTCGTATGTTCCCTCGTATACTTTCGTCAATGGTAACCTATATGAAATTTCAGGTGTTAGAAAAACATTCCTACTTAAAGGAATGATATATCCAGCACCCAGGACAACAGAAAGCCTTGTTTTAACATTTTGCAATTTTTGGGTTACACCTTGAGTGTTTGTTAAGTCTTTCGTGATAAAAGTTCCAATTTCGAGACCTCCAAGTAAATGTAAGTTCTCGAAATTACCAAGCATTGGAAAATATTGAATAGCTGGAGTAATTTCCAAATATGATAAACTAATTTTTAGAGAATCCACATAGGTTAAATAATTTTCATTATTATAATCAAAGTAAATAAAATCTAAATTTGATGACAAAGCATTATAGCCCAATCTTCCACTAAAGGCAAAGTTTTTCGAAATAGGAATATTTATTATTCCTCCAAGTCCCCAGCCAGAACCAAACTTATCTTTCGAAGCTGAACCAACAAGAACATCGCTTAAAGAATAAAATTTTAAGTTTTCAGTAAAAAAATTTCCATTATATCCTCCCCAAAGTCCAAAATTCAATGGGACGGGTGGAGCGTTACTTTGAGCAAAGGCTGAGAAAATTGAAAAAGAAAATATGAATAAAAAATAGAACTTTTGCATATAATACCCCCGATTTGTGAAACGAAAATTATTTTAGATTTATTAATTTTGCATTCATACAAAAATAGTAAAAATGAATAAATATTAGTAAAATTTTTCGAGTGTAAAATGAAAAATTACTTTTTTATTAGTTTAATATTTTTTTTAGTTTCTTTTCCACTTTTATCGGCGCCAATTAGTTTTGGGTTCAATCTTGGACTCGCTACCCCAAACGATGAAATCAACAATATTTATAACTCTAACCAAATTAATTTAGACAATAATATTGGCAAATTTATTCGGGAATCAGCAAAGTTAGGCTACACTTTTGGTGTGAGCTTAAATTTACCTTTATCGAAGAATTTTGTCTTTAAATCGGGAATTTCACTAAGTCGGTTTCCACAGTCTGAATTAAAAATTTATTTTCCTGGACAACAAATGGACACAGTTGTATTGAAATCGATTCAAAATATTATTCCAATCTCTGCTGGTGTTGATTTATTCATGTTCAAAAGCTTCATTTCCCCATATCTTTCTGCAAATTTAGCATATAATTATATTTCAAATTCTATTGATATTGTCAAGTTAAATCAGGAACTTCCAATTGCCACTTCAAAAACATATAGCCGACTGGGAGCAGGAATCGGCGCTGGATTAGATTTCGACTTGCAGATACTATCTATAAATCTCGAAACCAAATACTGGCTGGTTAACATTATTGGAAAAGAATCGGGAGAAAAAAACAAAAACTATCTTTCTTTAACTATTGGTGTAATTTTTGGTGGAAGATGAGCGAAACGGTAACAACAATTTCTCGGTATAAAACATACCACTATATCGAAAACTTAGGCAAATATGTTGGCGAAGAAGTAACTCTACGAGGTTGGGTTTACCACAGGACTGGCAAAGGTAAACTGCAATTCATTCAACTTCGCGATGGAACCGGCGTTGTTCAGTGCGTTGTTTTCAAGGGCAACGTTAGCGAAGAAGTTTTCGAATTAGCAAAAGATTTAACACAAGAAAGTTCGATAATAATTAAGGGAACAGTTCGCGAAGACCCCCGTTCCCCCAGCGGATATGAAATTGATGTTAGTGATATAAAATTAATTCAATTAACAAAAGATTACCCAATAACACCAAAGGAACACGGGGATAGTTTTCTTCTTGAACATCGTCACCTTTGGATTCGCTCTTCGAAACAACATGCAATTATGCGTGTTCGCGCCGCTGTGGTAAAAGCAATACGAGATTTCTTCGATGGAAATGGTTTCAAACTTATGGATTCCCCCATATTAACGCCAAATGCTTGCGAAGGAACAACAACGTTGTTCGAAACCAAATACTTCGACTTAGGAAGTGCCTACCTTTCACAATCGGGTCAACTTTATGCCGAAGCTTCGGCAATGGCTCTAGGAAAAGTTTATACTTTCGGGCCCGTTTTTCGTGCTGAACTATCAAAAACACGCAAGCATTTAACTGAATTTTGGATGGTCGAACCAGAAATGGCATACTTCGATTTAGATGACGATATGGACCTTGCAGAAGACCTTGTTGAATATATAGTCCAATATGTTCTGGAAACTTGTCAGAAGGAACTTAACACCTTAGAACGAGATACAACAAAGCTTGAAAAAGTACGCAGACCCTTTTATCGAATGACATACACAGAGGCAGTGGAATGGCTCAACAAAAACAATGTGCCTTTGATTCGAAAAGTTGCCGGAGAGGAAATCGAGGAACCTTTCCCTTGGGGCGAAGACTTTGGCGCTGTTCAAGAAGAAGCAATTATGGAACAATTCGATAAGCCTTGTATCATTCACCATTATCCAGCAAAGGTAAAAGCCTTTTATATGAAACGCGACCCCGAAAACCCTGAACTTGTGCTTGCTATGGATATGTTGGCACCCGAAAAAGGTGGAGAAATTATTGGAGGAAGCCAACGAGAGGATGATTACGAAGCTTTGAAGCAAAGAATAATAGAAGAAAATCTTCCTTTAGAAGCTTTTCAATGGTATCTTGATTTAAGGAAATATGGCTCTGTTCCACATAGCGGTTTCGGCTTGGGCATTGAAAGAACCGTCAAATGGATTACTGGTGCGAAACATATTAGGGAAGTTATTCCGTTCCCACGAATGATTTACAGAATTGTTCCATAAAAATATTTGCTTTATTTATTCGATTTTATTAATTTATTTTTAACAACAAATTATTAAACGAACTATGTCACAAGTAATTCATCTTACCGATAGCACATTTCAGCAAGAAGTTCTCGAGTCTCCAATTCCAGTTGTAGTCGACTTTTGGGCAACTTGGTGTGCCCCATGTCGAATTATTGCTCCAATCGTAGAAGAAATCGCAAAAGAATATGACGGGAAACTCAAAGTCTGCAAACTTGATGTGGATAGCAACCCCAACAGTGCTATTACCTATGGCGTTCGCTCTATTCCTACATTACTTTACTTTAAAAATGGTAAATTATTGGGCCAAACTATTGGTGCAGTTAGCAAAAATAAAATTATAGAACAAATTGAAAAACTCCTATGAGTCGGCCTCCTTTACTTTCCGAAGAAGAAATTGTCGAAAGATTAAAGGAAACACCTCTTTGGTTGCGAAACAATAACCAACTTGTGCGCGAAATAGTTGCCGATGATTTCATCTCTGCCCTTGCAATCTTTAACTCTATTGGAATTGTAGCCGAATCGCTTGATCACCATCCAGATATTTTAATTTATGGGTGGAATAAAATTAGAATAACAACCTCGACCCACGATCAAGGCGGCTTGACCCTACTTGATTTCGAACTTGCTAAAAAGATTGATAATTTAAATATTATAAAAAAGGTAGCCCTATGAACTCAATCATTATTGATGTTTCTGCAAGAGAAATACTTGATTCACGTGGTAATCCAACAATTGAAGTTGATGTTTTTTTAGAGGATGGTTCCTATGGTCGGGCATCTGTTCCTTCGGGTGCAAGTACTGGTGAAAACGAAGCAGTCGAACTGCGAGATAACGATTCATCGAGATACCTCGGTAAAGGTGTTCTAAAAGCAGTAGAAAATGTTGAAACCCAAATACTTGAAAAAATAGTTGGATTGGACGCTTACGACCAATATGAAATTGACAGAACCCTAATTGAATTGGATAATTCCAATAATAAATCCAATTTGGGAGCAAATGCAATACTTGGCGTTTCTATTGCTACTGCAAAAGCAGCAGCAAATAGCTTAGGACTTCCATTATACAGATATCTTGGGGGGGTAAATGCACGTATTCTTCCTATTCCAATGATGAATATTATAAATGGTGGAAAACACGCCGACAACAATGTAGACATTCAAGAATTTATGATTGTCCCAACAGGGACAAAGTCATTTGCCGAAGCATTAAGAATGGGAGCAGAAGTGTATCACCATTTGAAATCCGTATTGAAAAAGAAAGGATATTCGACAGGAATCGGTGACGAAGGCGGTTTTGCCCCATCATTGAAATCGAACGAAGAAGCTTTCGCGGTAATTTTGGAAGCCATTGAATCAGCTCATTATAAACCAAGAAATGATATATGGTTGGCAGTAGATGTTGCAGCAAGCGAAATGTGGGAAGATGGAAAATATCGTTTCTTTAAATCAACCAAAGAACTTTACTCACCCGAGCAAATGATCAAATGGTACGAAAACTTAATTTCTCAATACCCTATTATTTCAATCGAAGATGGTTTGGGCGAACACGACTGGGACGGCTGGGCTGAATTAACCCGAGAACTTGGTTCGAAAGTTCAACTTGTTGGTGACGACATTTTTGTTACTAACCCTACTTTCCTTAAAAAAGGAATAGAACGAGGAATTGCAAATGCAATTTTGATTAAATTGAATCAAATTGGAACTATAAGCGAAACTATCGAAACCATCTTCCTTGCACGAAAATATGGTTATGCAACTATTATTTCACACCGCTCGGGCGAAACCGAAGATACAACTATTTCGGACTTTGCTGTTGCAATGAACGCTGGACAAATTAAAACTGGCGCTCCTTGTCGAACCGATAGAGTCGCCAAGTACAATCAGCTAATCAGAATCGAAGAAATGCTCGGCGATTATGCGGTTTATGCAGGAAATTCAGAGTATCACAGGTTTTTGAAATGAAATTGTTAAACTTATAAAAGTCGAAAAATGATAGTTTTCGGTACTGATGGATGGCGAGGCGAAATTGCCCGCGATTTCACCTTTGATAATCTCTACAAAGTTGCACTCGCAACAGTAAATTATTTGAAAACACTTAATAAAAGCAATATTTCTGTAGTAATTGGATACGATACCAGATTCCTTTCCAAAGAATTTGCCCTCGAAACTGCAATGATTTTTGCTGCGAACGGGATTACAATCCATTTAACTAACACTTTTTCAACTACACCTATGGTTTCTTTCCATACAAAACAAAAAGGTTCCGACCTTGGGATTGTTATCACTGCTTCGCACAATCCCCCAACTTATAATGGGTATAAAATTAAAGGAAGATTTGGTGGTCCTGCCTCGCCCGAAGAAGTTCAAAAAGTCGAGGCAGAATTACATAAAATTGCTCGCGTACCAAAATTTAAATTCAAACCCATTGATATATACATTGGCTCGCGATTGATTCGACCATTTGATGCTCGCGAACCTTACATTCGATACATCAAAAAAAAGATAGATATCGACTTAATCCGCTCGAAAAATTTCAAAATTCTTTACGACCCGATGTTTGGGGCTGGTATGGGAATTTTAAAGTCAATTTTACCAAATATTGAAGAAATTCATAACGAGTTTAATCCATCCTTTGGAGATTTACACCATCCTGAACCAGTCCCAGAAAACCTTCATCTCCTTTTCGATAAAATGAAACTTGGGAAATACGACATTGGCATTGCTACCGACGGAGATGCGGACCGACTTGGAGTTGTCGACCACGAAGGTAATTTTGTCGACTCTCACCGTGTTTTTATGATTCTTTTAAAATACCTTTACGAAGTAAAAGGGAAAAGGGCTCCAGTAGCTAAAACTGTTTCCTTGACTTCGATGGTCGATAAGTTTTGCGAAAAGAACAATTTGCCACTTTTCGAAACACCAGTAGGATTCAAACATATTGCCAAACTAATGAATGAACAGAAGATTCTTATCGGTGGCGAAGAATCTGGAGGACTTGGGACTATTCTCCATATTCCCGAACGCGATGGAATCTTCAATGCCCTCCTTTTGCTCGAAATTATGGCAAAGCGAAAAATGAGCGTCAAAGAACTTTCCGACGAACTCGATAAAGAATTCGGTCCGCATCGCTATTGGCGACGCGATATTAAAGTTACCGAGCAAGAAAAAAGGGCACTTTTGCGGGCTTGTGCAAAAATGCCGACAAAAATAGGTAAATACTTGGTAAAAAGAACAGATACAAAGGACGGCTACAAATTTTATTTAGAAGATGGTTGGCTACTTATTCGACC
This sequence comes from uncultured Hyphomicrobiales bacterium, assembly GCA_964413155.1. GTDB lineage: Bacteria > Bacteroidota > Ignavibacteria > Kapaibacteriales > UBA2268 > Naka2016. The sequence goes on from CAYPRT010000001.1 coordinate 310,963, forward strand.
ATCGGGAACAGAACCTTTGATTCGCTTCTATGCCGAAGCAAGTTCGATGAGCGTCGTCAACGAAGTTTTGGAAAATGCAATGAAACTTTTGAAATAATATTTTAACCCAATCAAGCTAATTTTTCGAAAGTGGTTAATCGTATAAGCGTAATCTCTGGTCGAACTCCCGCCCGGATTGGTAATCCGAAAGTTCCAATTCCTGTATTCACATAAAGATGCTGTGAACGATCGCTATAAAGTCCTGCATATTGTTTGTAAAGAAGAGCTGCGGGTGAAATCTTGGTGTTAAATACCTCGAAAGCAAACTGCCCACCGTGAGTATGACCTGAAAGTGTTAAATCTACTTTATGTTTTCCCCGTATTGATTTATCCCAATTAGTTGGGTCATGACAAAGCAATATTATCGGCAAAGAAGTATCCAAACCTGAAAGCGCACGGTCGAAATCCGCAAAATTCATTCTATGGTTTGTATTGTCCACTCCTGCAATCTGAAAAAATTTCCCTCCAATGTTTAATATTCTGTTTTCATTCAAAAGGATATCAACCCCACATTTGCGAATCTTTAAAAAAAGATATTCAAATTCCTCATCGCTCATATAATGTTCATGATTTCCTGGGCAAGCATATATCCCAAACCTACTTTTGATTTTACTTAAAGAGTTTTCAATCAAGCTCAATTCTTTTGATGAAAAATTAACAAAATCGCCAGTGATAAAAACAAAATCTGGGTCGAGTAAATTCACATTGAAAACGACCTGTTCGAAAAATTCCTTTGTTGGCAAAGAACCAGCGTGAATGTCCGACAATTGAACAAGTTTTAAGTCCAAAAATTCTTTGGGTAAGCCATTAATTGGTATTTCAACAGGAACAATTTTAGGATTAAGAGTGGTCAGAAGTGATTCTCGGGCAAGTGCAAAATATGGAACCAACATCGAACCCCATGCAACCGACGAGATAAATTTCCTTCGGCTGCTTGGCAAACCCACGCTCGCTATTTTCCTTGGTTTTGAAAGTCTTGCTATAATTTCAATGACTAAAATCGAAGCGGCAATAATCAATTTTGGTAAATACCAGAACGTCAAGAAATAGTTACTAAAAATAAGAAAAGTATTTTGGACAGGATTAAACCATCTCAATATCGAAGTTAGAACAAGCCAAGCCCCGAAAACAGGAATACTTATTAAATACAATTTGGAATAAGTTGGACTAAGCCTCCGATTGTCCAAATATTTTTTTAATCTTCGAAATAAATAATAGTCTGAAGCAATCTGAATAACATTAAAAATTACAATAGTTGATATTAGCAACCCAATTGGTATCATAGGAATACAAATTTTAATCAAATAGTAACGAAATTTGATAGTTTAAATTTTTAAAAACTAAAGGTTATTTGGATTCAATTCCAAGTTTTTCAGTCCAATCATTTAAAAACAGCATCAAAGCAGCAGTTGTTGGAACAGCAAACAATAATCCAATTAATCCAAACAAACCACCAAACACATATAAAGAAAGGATAAGAATGACCGGATGAAGCCCAACTTTATGACCGAGGACATTGGGTTCAATAATATATGCATTAAGAAAATGCACAACAATTATCGTTGAAACAACCACAATTATCTGATACAACATATTCGGTGGTGCAATAAGAAGGATAGTCAAAACTGAAAGAACAAGGCTTGAAATCAAGCCTAAATAAGGAATTGGGTTTAAAAAGCCACAGAGTATCCCAAGAATAAACGAAAATTCAACATTAAAAATAGAAAACGATACAGAGCAAAGAGTTGCAACAAGAAAAGCAGCAAAAACTTGCCAACTGATATAAATCCTAAAAATAGAATTTATCCTTTGCAAATCATAAAGCAATTTTTGATTCTTTTTTAAAAGGATTGCGCTAATAAATTCTTTGAACTTTCTAAAGTCTTTTAAGAAATAAAAAGAAAAAATTGGAATTAGAACAGCATTAATAACTTGTTTTGCAATAGAGGAAATCCCAGAAATGACATTACCTAAAGAATTAATGACCTTGGAAATGAAATATTTTAATTCAGGAATAAATTCGGCCTCTATTAGATTTTTAATATATTCGTTACGAATTCCAATATCATCAAGAACTTTCGAAACCTTTTGACCTTCTAAGTAAGAAGTAAATGTGGTAACTACAGTGGCAACTTTTTGTGTAATTTCATTTAATTGCGAAAAAATCCTAGGTGAAATCAAAACGAAGGTTGTTGTTACAACACCAATAAGGACAAGAATTATAAACAAAGAAGAAAGCCAGCGTGGAATTTTCTTTTTTTCGAGCCAACCGACAAGAGGGTCGAGCAAATAGGCAATAACAAAAGAAATTGCAAAAGGAGCAATCGAGGAACCAATCACCGAAAAAATCCATAGAACGAAGAAGGCTCCAAAAAGAAGTATCAAGCGGCGAATGAAATAAGATTCGCGACGAAAAGGTGTAACGATGAAAAGCCCAATAATGAAAATAATTAGCGGATTGAATAATTGGTTAGTAAAATAGAGAAAGGCAATAAAAGCAATTGTGCCAAGAACAACACCTGCATTCAACGAAATGGTTTTAATCTTTGGGTCTATGTCTTTCATCCTAAAGTTCTAAGTTTTTGAATAGTAGCATCGCGAAAATCAGCAACCGATTTTTCGGAAAGCATTTCAATGATTTTCTCGCGCAATTCCGACCAACGATAATGTATTGGACAAGGATGCTCATCACTGCATTGTTCAAAGCCAAGCACACATTCTTCAAACGCTTTATTGCCATCGATACTACGAATAATGTCAATTATCTTTATATCCCGAGGATTCAATTTAAGCGTAAAACCACCTGTTTTCCCTTTTTTCGAAGCCACAATGCCACTATGAGTTAATCTTTGCAAGATTTTTGCAACAAATTCCTTAGGGACTTTTAATTCCTTGGAAATTTCAGAAGCATTGTAAAGATAACCTTTAGGTTGCACTGCCAGATAAAGTATGGCTTTTATCCCCAATTCAGCCTGCTTAGAAAAAAGAATCCTCATTTTCGACCCTTCATATATACTTCAAATAGAAATATTTCTAAAATATTCATGCAAAGATTTTAAACGAATGAAATCCTCTTTGTTTTCCAACGAACAAACATAAATTGGTAAATTTGGGAATTCAGTTCGTATATTTTCTATGCCATCTGTGGTTGAAAAGATTGATACTACAGTAATATCCGTGAAATTTTCAAGTAGTATTCGAGAAACAGCATTTTTTATTGTATTCCCAGAATTAATTGCAAAATCTAGAACAAAAACTTTCGAAGCTTCTTTTTTTTCGGGCAGAAGGCAAAACTTTTCCACAACTCCACCTTCTTGGCTTCTATCCTGCCCATAGGACACAAATCCGGTAAGATAATTAGGCAAAATGTTAGAAAACGCCTGAAGTAATGGCAAACCCGTAGGAAAAACAGTAAAAAATAAAATTGTAGACGAAAACTTATATCCTACGAAGTTCCCATCGGTGTCATAATATTCTTCCAGTTCGAGTTCCTTTGTGGCAAGAGTAGCAGCTATTTGAGAAACCTTCGCAACAGCTAAACGAAAATGCGAAGGTGTGTGATTTGTTTTAATCAATGTTAAAAAATGCTCAAGCAAAGAATGTTCTAATATATATATCATTAATAACAGAATAAAACCATACGAAATTAATAAAAAAAAACAAGGAAGGAAACTTAAAATGCATTTTCTATATGATTAATTTTAGGGGGATTAAACGAAGTATCAATCACAATTACATCGAAACGATAGGAATTGTAATTTGTTTTATTCACAAACAAATAACCTTCGGCAGTTTTCCTCAACTTTTTTTGTTTAGCAGGTGTAATCCAAAACAGTGCATCCCCAAAAGCGTCGGAGTTTTGTATTTTTACCTCGCAGAAGACCAAAGCATTGTCCTTTTTGGCTATGATATCGATTTCACCAACTTTTCCAAAGTAAAAATTTTTTTTAACTATTTGATAGCCTTTACCGACGAGGTAATCTGTTGCAATTTGTTCACCTTGCCTACCGAAATCAATCTTTTTTGTCAATTGATTTATTTTGTGATTCTTTCAAAAGTTTTTCAATTTTTTCAATTCTTTCGAAAGTATCATCGAAGAAAAAACGAAGTTCAGGGGTCAATCGAAGTCGAACTTTGGAACCAACAAGTTGCCTCAAATTTGGCTTTTCCATTTCAAGAATATTAAGAAAAGTTTGGGGCGAAAGTTTGCCACCATAAACACTAACATAAATATAAGCGATTTGCAAATCCGAAGACATTCGAACCGAAGTTATAGTAGCTATCCCCGCCTTATTTTCCCTTGCTAATTCAGATATTGGCTCTGATAGAACTTTTTGAATTTCTCCAGCAACTCGTTCGGCTCGAATACTCATTTTCAATCTAATTTATTTTTATTGTCCAAAGTTTTTTTATGTTCAACAATCTTAAATGACTCGATAATATCTCCTTCTTGTATATCATTAAATCTGTCAAGCATAATACCACATTCATATCCTTGGTCCACCTCACGCACATCTTCCTTGCCTCGTTTAAGTGATGCAATAGTACCAGTATGGATTACCAGGCCATCGCGCAAAACTCTTACGTTTTCGTTTCGATTTACTTTTCCACTTTTTACATAGCAACCAGCAACGGTTCCAATTTTACTAATCTTAAAGATTTTACGAACTTCAATTGTTGCAGTAGTAACTTCCTGAATATCCGGAGAAAGCAAGCCCTCGATAGCCATTTTAACATCATTTATGCATTCGTAAATAATTTCATATCGGCGAATTTCAACAGAATGCTTTTCGGCAAGTTTGCGTGCACCACCTGTTGTAGAAACTTGAAATGCGATAATTACTGCATTCGAAGCAGCAGCAAGTGTAACATCAGATTCGTTAACATTTCCCACGCCCTTATGCAAAATATTTAATTTAACTTCTTCATTCGAAAGCTTACTTAATGCATCGCTTAAAGCTTCGAGTGAACCAGTTACATCGGTTTTTATAATTAAATTTAATTCTTTGATCTGACCAAGATGAATTTTATGCGACAAATCGTCGAGAGTAATAACTTTTTCACGTCGTAAAGCCTGTTCCCGTTTCAATTGCTGATGCATCGATGCAATTTGGCGAGCCATCTGTTCGCTTTCAACTACATAAAGGATATCGCCCGCCTCTGGTAAATCGTCGAATCCAATAATTCGGACTGGGGTGGATGGTCCAGCAGAATCAAGTTTTCGCTCCCTTTCATCATACATTGATCGAACACGCCCGTATGTAAGCCCAACAACAAAAATATCGCCAATTTTCAATGTTCCCTTTTGAACAATAGCAGTAGCAACAGGTCCCCGACCTTTATCAAGGTGCGATTCAACAACTACTGCTTTGGCATTGCGGTTAGGATTAGCCTTTAAGTCGAGAAGCTCAGCTTCCAGCAAAATCTTTTCCAACAACAAATCCACATTAGTACCAAACTTGGCTGAAATCTCCACACATTGATACGATCCTTTCCAATCTTCGACCAAAATACCTAACTCGGAAAGTTGTTGCTTAATCCTATTAGGATTTGCGTCTGGTTTATCAATTTTGTTAATTGCAACAATAATAGGAACATTAGCAGCGCGTGCATGGTTTATTGCTTCGACTGTCTGTGGCATAACAGCATCATCGGCAGCGACAACAAGAACAACTATATCCGTTATCATTGCTCCTCGTGCACGCATAGCAGTAAAGGCTTCGTGCCCTGGAGTATCAATAAATGTGATAAAGCCTTTGCCTGGTACTTCAACTTGATAAGCACCTATATGCTGTGTGATACCACCAGCCTCCCCTGCAACAATATTCGACTTGCGGATATAGTCAAGTAGTGAAGTTTTACCGTGGTCAACATGCCCCATAATAGTTACAATCGGCGGACGAGGTTGCAAACTTTCGGGTGGGTCTTCGAAATCCAGTTGTTTGAATTGTAATTCTTTCTCTTCGATGAACTCTACTTCGAAACCATAATCAAGAGCAATTAATATAATCGTTTCCTTATCAAGCCTTTGATTCAAAGACACAATTAATCCCAATTCGAAGCACTTTTGGACAACTTCGGTTGGGTCAACTCCTAAAAGTTTTGCAAGTTCAGCAGTTGTAATAAACTCAACTGTTTGAATATGCTTTTTCTGCTTTTCTAATTCCTGTTGAGCAAGCTGCTCACGTTCGTGTTTTTCTTCCTTACGGCGATGTCGAATTTTTGCTCGCCTTTTTACATCAGATTCTTCGGCAAAACCATGCAAGGTCTCTCGTATATTTCTTTCGATTTCTTGCTCGCTTTCTTGAATAATTTCGCGGGGACTTTTCTTTCTTGTAACTTTTTTATCAAACGCTGGCTTATATCTTTCTAATTTAGTTTTACCACCACGTTTCCTAAGCCATTTATCTTTTACAAGTGGAATAAGTTCTTCTTCTTCATCATGTATATCGATATGCTTAAACATTGGTTCTGGTTCCTCTTCTTCCGTCTCGTAAACCTGCGGTGCAACTTCCTCGATTTCGGGTTTAGCCAACTCAAAATCCAGTTTTTTGGTCTCGACAGGTTTCTTTTCTTCTTTCTTCTTAATTGGCTCTTTTTTCCTCTCAACCTTCTTCTCTTCTTTTGGAGTAACAACATCTGCTGGTTTTTCTGGGTGTATCTTTGCAGATACTTCTTCAACTACAGGTTTTTGTTCTGGTTTTTCGATTTTTGGTTTAGTTTCGGTTATCTTGAGTTCTTCCTTATGCTTTGCTTCAACAATTTTGTGTTCTTTCTCAATTTTTAGCTTACTTTCAATAGCTTCTTTCTCTTCAACTTTTGTCGCTTCGACTTTTTGTTTTGCCTCGGGAATTTTCTCTTTTATTTTTTCCTTAACCTTTCGAATTTCTTCTTTCTTAACCTTTGCTTCTTCCAGCTTCTTTTCTTCTTTTATTTCTTTCTCTTTCCTTTTCGGAACAGGTTTAAATTTATCAATATCAATAACCTCTCCAATTTTGGGTTCTTGGAAGCCGCTTTCCTTGGGTTCAATTTCAATTTCTCGTGTTGGAGTTGGAACTTTTTTATCTTCAACAGGTTGCTCAGGAATAATTTTTGTAGTTGGCTGAATAACAATTTCTTCGATGAATAATTCTTCTCCGGTAAAAACTCCAGCCGATACCTTTTTGGGTGAAGTTGTAGGAACAACTTCTTGGGTTACCTCTGGAGAATCCTTACCAAATTTTTTTCGGAAATTTTCGGCAACTTTCTTTTCTTTAATGAAGTGCTTTAGCAAAGCCTCGATCATCTCGTCAGTAACAAGCGAGGTTGGCTTATTTGTGATTTCAAACCCAGATTTTGTGAGAAAGTCGACAATACTATCCTTCCCGACATTCAATTCTGATGCAACCTGGTGTAGCCTTATTTTCTTTTGTTCGGTCATATCTTAAACAAAAAAAGCAAAATGTATACAAATACAAAATTAAAACAATAATATCAAAAATTTGTAGGAATTAGATTTTGTAACCAATAAATAAAATAAATCTGAAAAACTAAACTTTTGTTTTTTCGGCTTGAACTTTAGCCCAGGCTTCGTTTATTTTTTCAATCATATGTGGGTCTTCCTCTTGGTCGAATTCCTTCAACATTATCTCGCGAAGTTCTAGTAAAGTATCGCGGGTCATTCCGTGAATTCGTAAAAGCCGATCAGGGTCCGTTGCCAAAAATTCTCGTGCTGTTTGGATTCCCATTTCGGTGAGTTGATTGTAAACAGAAAGGCCAAGTTCTTCTTTAAATTCCCCAAGTTCAATGTCTTCGCCACTTTCTTTAACAAGTGTTATTTGATAGCCAGTTAATTTCATAGCAAGTCGAACATTCTGCCCATTCCTTCCAATTGCAAAAGGTACCTGGTCATCAGCAACAATCACTGTTGCATGGCGTACTATAGGGTCGATTTGAACATCTTTAACAATTGCAGGCGAAAGTGCGCGAGCAATAAAAACTTTTGGGTCGTCCGAATATTCAATCAAATCAATATTTTCGTTGTTCAATTCCTTTACAATAGAATTAATCCGAACGCCTTTCATTCCAACACAAGCTCCAACAGGGTCGACGCGTGGATCGAGTGAATAAACCGCTACTTTACTTCGTTCCCCAGGGTCTCGCGCAATTGCTTTAATCTGAATTATTCCATCATAAACTTCTGGGATCTCTATTTCGAAAAGTCGGGCAAGAAATTCATCGGAGGCACGAGAAAGAATAATATCCGGAATTCCCCCCCCAGTTTTTCTAACTTCTTTAATTATAGCTTTGATTGTCTGATTTTTTTTGAATTTATATGGTTCATTGGGAATTTGCTCTTCGCGTGGAAGCCTCATTTCAACTTTATTATGCATAACAAGGATATCATTTCTGCGAACCTGGTAAACTTCGCCAACAATTATTTCACCTTCGCGTGGTTTATACTCATTGTAAATTCTTTCCTTTTCAAGTTCACGGAGCTTTTGATTTAATGTTTGAGCAGCAACAGCAACGACCCTCCTTCCAAACGAGTCGTAAATATTTTCGAAATTAATTTCTTCGACCCATTCGTCACCAACTTCAAGAGTTTCGTCATATAATTTTGCTTCTTCTAAAGAAATTTGCCTTGAAGGATCTTCAACAAAATCTACAACCTCTTTAATTAAATAAATTTCAATATCTCCTTTGTCGAAATTCAATACAATTTCGTAATTAACATCGGGACCATATTTTTTCCTAACCATTAAAGCAAAAGTATCTTCGAGAATTTTTTGCAAAATCTCGCGGTCGATATTTTTTTCTTTTGCCATTTCCTGAAAGGCTTCAACAATTGACTTCTTGTCGACAATATGTTTTTCTTTTCTTTTTGCCATACCCACCTCAAATCTATTCAACTAACAAAAAATGGGCATTTGCCCATTTGCTACAATCTTGCAATGTTTTTAGTAACTTTTCCCGCTTACTTACTTATCCTTAAAACTCAATCCATCGGATTAATACTCACCACCGGGCAATCTAATAAACGAAACTAATTTTATTTAATTGTAAAATTTTATGTATTTAAATTACATAAAAAAAGGCAGGCGGGTGGAACCGCCTGCCCGATTCGTTTATTTTTCGT
>CAYPRT010000002.1:0-87538 GCA_964413155.1 uncultured Hyphomicrobiales bacterium
AATTTTTGCCTCTATTTGCAAACATACTGTAATGCACTATACTGCTGGTTGGAACGACGGCGGTTACCATCCATACTTTTATGTAACAATGTGCCGTAAAATTGTAGATATGTATAAAACCAAAGGATTGAGAGATTCAGTTGCAATTGTTTGGTGCTACGAACCAGACGCACCAAATGATTTCGACAGCGTCGATTCAAAAGGTCCACGTTGGTATCCTGGTGACGATTACGTTGATTGGTTCGGACTCGATGTATTCGACACAACTCACTTCGACCAATCTTTGCCCGACTATGACCGTCGTGGAATTACAAAAAAAGGTAAAGCAGAGCGTTTCCTTGCAATGGCAACAGAAAAGCGTAAGCCAGTTTATTTGAACGAAACTTCAGCAAAGGGGATAAATATTACAAGCGATAACCAAGATGGAGTTAATGATTGGAACAGTTGGTTCGCAAAGTTCTTTGATTTTATTGATAAACACAAAGAAATCAAAGGATTCAACTACATCAATGCAAAATGGCCAGAAAATGCCTATCCTGGTTGGGGCGATGCAAGAATACAGAACAATACTTATATTACACAAAAATACCGCGAAGAGATGAAGAAGTCGAAATACATTCATTTGCCTGTCAAATCTAACCCTGGTTTGCCTTTGCCTCAACAAGTTGTCTTGCTATCCCCTGCCAACGATGGCATTTTGACTGAATCGAATATTACTTTAAATTGGAGAAAGTCATCTCCGGAAGTAACAAATTACAGATTAGATATTTATTTGGACGACGATATATTACTATCCGATTCAACTATTGTAGACACTACATATTCAATAATCTCACTTCCAGACAATAGTCGATTTACCTGGAAAGTTCAGGCAAAGAACGCAAGTGGTTGGGGCGAATGGAGCAACCTTTGGACCTTCTACACAAAATTTGCTACCAATATTAATGAACACATAGCTAATACCACACTCATTTTCCCCAACCCTGCTTCGGATTATATTGAAATTAGGCAACCTTCGGAAGGTTCTGAAATCAAAATCTACAACACACTCGGCGAATGTGTAATTTATGTAGGGGCAAATCATTATTTGCCCCTACAAAGAATTGATATTTCGTACCTTCCCGCAGGTTTGTATTTCATAAACTCCGGAAAAAATATAACACCATTTATAAAAGAATGAATTCGAGATATGGTGAAGTGTAATTCTTAACATTGAAGGCAATATGAAAAAAATTATTTACATATTAGTTTGTTGTTTTTCAATAAATACTGTTCTCCTTTGGGGAGAATCGGTTAACATCCAAATCGACACAGCAATTTCATATCAAATCATTACAGGTTGGGAGGCAACCTCTTTCATTATGTCGGAATGCAATCCAAATTTCAACCGGATGAGGGATGCATTATTACCATATCTTGTAGATTCGATTGGAATTACAAGGGTTCGGCTGGAAGTGCGTAGTGGAACCGAACACACTTTCGATAACTACCAAACATTTTTGGACTACGGATGTCCTAAGTCCCCCGATACAAACTATCAAAAGTGGCGAGCAATACGCTACGCTACAGTCAACGATAACGATAATCCGAGACTGATTAATTGGGCTGGTTTTCATTTCACCGAACTCGATTTAAAAATCGAAAATGTTATTATCCCATTAAAGAAACTGCTCGAAGAACGTGGGACGAAACTATTTATTAACCTGTGTTATGTTGCATTCACAGGGCAAATTAAAGATGGAGAATACATACATAATGACCCCAACGAATATGCGGAATTTGTTTTGGCTACATATTTACATATACAGGATAAATATGGATTTGTTCCCGATACGTGGGAAATCTTGCTTGAACCCGACAACGTAAAAGAATGGGATGGAACATTAATTGGACAGGCGATAGTGAAATCTGCCGAAAGATTGAAAGAATATGGATTTGTTCCGCACTTTGTGGCTCCATCCACTACTAATATGGCTAACGCAATCTCATATTTCGACGAGATGATTAAAATTCCATACGCAATTGATTATATCGAGGAGATTTCGTATCATCGTTATGGAGGGGTAAGCCAAACCAACCTGAAAGAAATTGCAAAACGTGCTGAACAATACAATAAGAACACCTCTATGCTCGAATGGTGGTTCGACAATGCTACACACAAAGTTTTATACGAAGACTTAGCTATCGGAAATAATTCTGCTTTTCAGCAATCTACCATAAATGGTTTCTTCAATGTTGATACTTCGAACTGGGAAAAACTGAAAATAACTATTAAAGATGTAACCCAATACAACAGATTATATTACCTATTTATTCGTCCCGGAGCAGTTCGGAAAAACGCTACAACAAACAATTCTTTTGTTAAACCATTGGCATTTGTCAACAAAGATTCGTCATTTACATTAATTCTCGATTCCGATGATTCGTCGAACGTTTCGATTTCTGGTCTTCCAACAGGCGAATATGCAGTAAAATACACCAGCGAAACAGGCAAGTTCGCCGATGCAACAGAGATAATTGTTCAAAACGATGGAAAGGCTTCAATTCAAATTCCTAAGGGAGTTGTTGCACTCTACTCGAAATCGAAGGCTTTACCTGTTATTGAAGAATCGAGTTCAAATGTTGAATTCAAAATCTCCCCCAACCCCGCTTCGGATTATATTGAAATTTATCCCCCTTTGGAGGGGAGCGAAAGAGGGAGAACCGAAATCAAAATCTACAACACCCTCGGCGAATGCGTAATAAATGTAGGGGCAAATCATTATTTGCCACTACAAAGAATTGATATTTCGCATTTGCCCGTTGGAGTGTATTTCGTAAAAATTGGGATAAATACGGCAACCTTTGCGAAAATCAAATAATTTACACATTCGTAGAATGTTGACAAGAACGATTGCAAGATGTTCCCAATTATCTTTCATATAAAAGATGGTTGAAATCGGAATCTATAGCACACATTGCTAATTTGTAATATATGAATAGGAATTTCGCTAATTTCCCCTAAAAAAGGTTGATATTTTACATTTGCTGATAGTAAGTGCGATTGATTAAATTTTCTACAACAGAAAACGTTTATTCTTTACCATCAAGCGATTTGTAAAAACAATTCTTCTATCAATACTTTCAAAAGAATTAACTTTATTAATGTCAGGTTTTTAACAGATTGATACTAATTTATTAAGTAATATAAGCTTTAAAATAGATATTTTTATGAAACTAAAAAATTAGATTTAAAATTGCAATAATAGTTTTTTAAATACAAATTTCAATGTTCGAAGTTATCTTGCCATACTTTAAACACAAAAATATCGATGAATTTGAGTTGTTCAACCAAACAAATCTTTAAAAAAGTGCCAAAATAATTTCCTCAAACATCGATGGAGATGAACATAAACAAGCAATAATGTTTAAAGATTCATACCAATACTATTACAAAAAGATACAATCTTATTTAAAAAATTAAAACTCAATAAACGTCAGGGAAGAAATATTTACAGTTTTTTTTCACAACGATAGTGCTTTGTGTTATGGTATTAAAACTAATGTAGATAATATTGCAACTCAACTTTGCGAATTTAGAGACGAAAGCCTTTATTCGATTTTCAAGAAGGCATTTAAAGAAAATAGAGCACTCTTTTCAGATAAATATTCCGGCAGAGGTGGTTTTTGGTTGTCAGCCTTTTCTCCAATTTTAGATAACTCTGGTAAAGTAGTTGCTTTATTGGAAATTGATATGGCTTTAGATGAGTTTGAAACAAAATTAGCTGAATTTACACGTTGGGAATATTTCTTCCGTTTAATTAGCATTATAATAAGTTTGTTAATAGGATTTTCTATGGGATACTTTTTTGGAAAACCTTTGTCCGATATCTCGAAAGGAATGACCGAAGTAGCCGAAAAGTCCTTTTATAGTTTATAGAAAATAAATGCGCCAGGAATTAATAGAATTTTTCCCGACGAGATTTTGACTCTTGGTTATTAAATTCCAATTTTTTCCTCCATCACTGCTGTATTCCAACTTCACAAGTTTGTTCATATCCCGTGTGGTCCATTTGATTGTTTTCTCGCCTTCTGTTTGTAATTTCTCTCCTCCATTGGGATATAGCACCTTTATTGTCTGGCAATTCAAATCGAATAAGCCTATCAAGAGTAATCCGACAAAAAATGCAAATAATTTTTTCATTTTAACCTCCTTTTATTGAAAAAAATAAATTTTACCATTAAGATGTGTTTAAGAAAAAAGAAAAAAAATCAGTCTCTTTTGAATGATTGAAATTTTATAAGAATATTTTTAATATGAAAGAGAAGGAATATTTGAAAGAAATGATCTTGGGTTTGTTTATGAAATTTATGAGTTCATTTGTTTTTTAAAAATTTCATCAACAATTAATTTATTACCTTACTTGGAAATTATTTTCTTTAAGTTAAAAAACCTTGAAGAAAGTTAGTATTGATAGCTGAAAATCACCAATATTCTTTATTCTGTACTCCTTGAAAATACAGTGGTTATTTTTGAAATAGCTACGAGCATTATATTTTTTCAATATTATTTAACAAATTAGGAAGAACCCAAACATCAATTTCGTTCTGGGTGGTTATTGGCGACCAATTCAGTGGTTGCGGGGCAAAAAAATGAGCGGAGCAGTTTAGCTCCGACCTTATTGGTAACAAAGGTTTCTGATTTTAATTGAGCTACATTGCGACAATTCTGTAATTTCAATTACATTAGATATTTTAAATTTCTTATTTGCAATATATTTCTATCAAATCATTTGCTTGTGTGATCCAAAGTTTTAAAGCCTTATTCCAATCTTGACAAGCTTCGTATTTTTCACCTAAATTCCTTTTTGCAACCACTCTGTTGTTATAAGCCTCAGCCCAATTCGGATTAATCTGAATTGCTTTCGTATAGTCCTCTATTGCTCGTTGGTTGTGGTTTAATATACCTTTTGCAATCCCTCTGCCAACATAAGCCGCAGATAAATTCGGATTGATCTGAATGGCTTTAAAAAAATCAATGATTGCTCCATTATAATCACCTCTTTCATATTTGTGAACCTCACTATTGAAATATTTCTCTGCAGTTTGTGAATAAATGCTTGGACAAAAGAGAAAAATATAAATAAAACATAGGAAAGTTTGTATTTCATTTACCCTTCAATAAAAAATTTATTGAATAATTTTCCTAATTTCACTTTATTTATGTATTTTTAATAAAACTTCCACGAGTATACAAAATAACTTTTATTTTCAAAACTGCAATTGAGCGAAAACCAACTATGAACTAGCAAAATTCAAAAATGAAGTTTTTATAATGTAAAAATAACATAATTGGCTACCTCGTCCATTCGGGATTTGCACTTACAGAAGCAGAATTTACATATTGATATTTTGAATCTGTCAATTGAGCTGTTTTTCATACAAATAAAGAATAAAATTAAATGTTTTAGAAGGAGTAAAGAAAAATTTTTATTTATTTGAATTTCGATGTTAATTAATGGCAAGTTCAACTATTGAACCCATACCTATTTTATATCCAAAAAATTCGACCAAGATAATATCCTTAAAAGAAAAGTCAATTCCACGAGTAAAATAATTGTCCGATTTCATAACTTTTCTTATATTTGCTTTTTAAAAAATGATTACCTAAAAAATAATTTATTTTATCTAAAGCATTAAAATAAGTTATGTTATTTTTTGTAAGTTCATTTGTCTGCATTAAGAAAAAATGATACAACAGCTGACAAAATTACATTGGATTGAAATCCTTCAAAATAAAAGGATAACTAATAATTTAGATATAGCTATTTTCCAAGTCCTTTATGCATTCGAGAATCATTATGCGCCTGCAAGTCAAATTGGAGCAATTCTGGGATACAAAGGAAAGGCACCTCATAGTCGATTAAACCTGGAAATTGGCAGATATGCAAAAAGAATTGCTGAGCATTATGAGATTGGGTTTTCTACTCGAAAAAATCAAAAGTATAAATATTGGGATTTATTCTTTAATGGCTGGAAAGATGGCAAATATTGGATTTGGCAATTAAAACCAGAATTGGTTGAAGCATTGGTAGAAACTGAACTTACTGGTAAAGAATATATACCAGAGGAAATTCCAGACGATGAAACAGTTAAATTATACGAAGGAGCTAAAAAGACTGTAAAAGTAAACGCCTTCGAAAGAAATCCTTGGGCAAGAAAACTTTGCATAAGTTATTGGGGGACAACTTGCATCGTTTGTGGATTTGATTTTGAAAAAGTTTACGGAGAAATCGGAAAAGGATTTATTCACGTACATCACTTGATTCCCCTTTCTCACATTGGAAAATCATATCAAATTGACCCGATAGCAGATTTACGCCCGGTTTGCCCAAATTGTCATTCAATGATCCATAGCCAAGACCCACCCCTGACAATTGATGAGATCAAAGAATTAATAACTAAGAACAAATAATATTTTTTCAAAAAATATTCCATAAATACGATAGTTAGACGCTTGTTAAAGAACTTCTATAGTACATATTATTGAATAGTAACTGGGAAAAAGATTGCTTTCAAATCGATAACTTCAAGAATCTAAATAACTTTAAATACATTTATTGGAAATTCTATTAAAGTAGGATATTGTAATTTTATATCAACACAAATTTTATTAAATGGTTAAAAAGCTTTAAACACTGCTGAAACAGACAACATTGGGATAGAAATAATGCCTGGAAAATTTAAAATTTAAACGAACAGCCCACGCTGGAAAATCCAATTTACCCACACGTGAAAAATTTGGATTTTCCAAGCCAATTCACTGCGTTGTACATTAATTATGTACGTATAGACCAAAAAATTGGTGGCTTCATACATTGGTTAGTTATTCAAAACAAAAAAAAGACACATTGGAATTATTTGGATGGTTGATAAAGAAGCAGGTATTTACGTTAAAATAGAAATTTTGACTAACCTCGAGCTGATGTCCGAATCTGATGCAGGGAAGCATATTGGTCAAACCCTGCAGACAAAGGGGATAAAATATACCTGTAGAAATGAGAATAGGAAAAAATATGTTAGATTTTCCATTGAAAAAGGAAAAACTTTTAAGAACAAAAGGGCTAGAAAGTATGTGTATTGGCCGAGAAACACAAAGAACAAGTTTTACGGTAACACAAGAAGAATGGTAAATTATCTTAGGACTAATTGAAAATACCATATAATAAAATAGATTATTTAAAAGAACTGTATCTAACAAAAGCTTTTCAAAAGTGTCACCCAAGTTCAAATTGAAAATATTCCTTTTTATTTTCTTTTGGCTCTTGATAATTGACCACATATAAATCACACGCCCTTGTATGCATACTAATCGCTATACTAAATTTTTTCGAGGTCAACAAAAATCAATTGTAGTGACCAAAGAAAATCAAAAGGATTTAGAATATTTTGTGAGAATTTAATTTTCCGCTTGACTTTTTATCCAATAAATAAGACTTCTACATCTTTTTTCCATTGGCTTTACACCTATTTGAATATTTTTTCGAATTGTTTTTCTAATCAACAAAAATAATACAAAACAACTTTTATTCAAAGGTGCTTATAGTAAACAGTAATAAATTAGAGTGGTTAAAATTGGATCCAAATGAATTTTAGTGAGTTTATCAAAAAAAATAAAGAAGAAATCAAAAAAGAATGGTTCGAATCTTTAATCGAACACTATCCAGAACCTTCGAAAAAATATATTTCGCAAATAGATAAACCATTTACAAACCCGGTTGGATATACCCTTTTTACAAATCTTGAAAATTTGCTTTCGCTGATTGTCAAAGAGGATTTTGAAAGCCAACATTTTCAGAACTCTTTAGAAGAAATAATGAAAATACGAGCTGTTCAAGACCTTTCCTATTGGCAGTCTGCAAATATTTTTCAGTTTCTATGGCAAAAATATAATACCATCACAGAAAATCATGATGGAATAGATAGCTACCGAAAAGATGTCGAAATCTACTTGAAAATGTCCGAAAAAGCATTCGAAATCTTTATCCAAATTCGAGAAAACATCGCAAGAATTCAACGCAACGAAATACGCAACCGATATGGAAAATTCTTGGAAAAACTTAACGAAAAATATAAGCTAATGGAGAACCTTGAAGCTGAAAGTCTTACAAACAAAATAAAAGAATAAATATGGGGATTCAATTTTCGCTTTTAGTTTTTGTTGTAATTTTATTAGCTGGATGGCTAGCTGGAGTGATTCCTTCCTTAAAATTCATTTTTGGAGTGATCCTACCATACTTTGCTCTAATAATCTTTATTGGTGGATTAATTGCAAGACTAATTCGGTGGGGACGTTCTCCTGTTCCTTTTCGAATAACCACAACCTGCGGACAGGAAAAATCATTATCTTGGATTAAACAAAACAAGCTCGATAATCCAAGCTCAGCTCTCGGGACAATTGGTAGAATGGTTCTTGAAATACTTTTTTTCCGCTCTTTGTTCCGCAACACCAGGGCAAGTTTGAAAGATGACCGGTTGGTATATTCCGTCGATAAATGGCTATGGTTTTTCAGCTTAGCTTTCCATTGGTCTTTTTTAATTATATTTCTTCGACATTTTCGCTTTTTCACTGAACCAATTCCTTCTTTTGTTGGTTTCTTACAGAGTATTGATGGATTTTTCCAAGTTGGATTGCCCATAATCTATGTAACTGATGTTGCAATATTAATTGCCCTAACATATCTTTTTCTTCGCAGAATTTTCGATTCAAAGGTTCGGATAGTTTCTCTTCCTTCGGATTACTTCCCCTTGCTATTAATTATTGGAATAGCAGCAACTGGCGTATTAATGCGATACTTCTTTAAAACCGACTTAGTTGCTGTTAAAGAATTTGCTGTTTCAATACTTTCGTTCCAATCAGTAAGGCAAGAAATTTTGAACAAGCTGAGCTCACTTTTTATGGTTCATTTTACATTTGTTTGCACTTTACTAATTTACTTCCCTATGAGCAAACTTGTTCATCTTGGTGGAATATTTATGAGCCCAACTCGTAATTTGGCTAACAACAACAGAATGAAGCGACATATCAACCCATGGAACCCTGTGGTAGCAGTTCATACTTACGAAGAGTACGAAGATGAGTTCCGTGAGAAAATGAAATCGGCAAGTATTCCCGTAGAAAAGGAGGATTAATATGTCAACAAAACTAAAACCCGAAGAACTTCTTAAAGGCTTAACCCACAAGCCAAAATTTGTGAACTGGATGGATGTTCCAGTTGAATTCCGAAAAGGCACATTCAATTATGCTGGTAGTGAAGAAGCCCTTATTTATTTGGACCAACCAAACCCAAGAAAATGGCAACCAACCGACTCAGACTGGAAATTACCTGAAAATTGGAAAGAAATTATTCTCGAAGGCTTACGCGAGCGACTTGATAAATTCCGTTCACTTAAAATTTTTATGGACATTTGCGTTCGCTGTGGAGCTTGTGCGGATAAATGCCATTTCTTCCTCGGTTCTGGCGACCCAAAAAATATGCCTGTTCTTCGTGCCGAGTTGCTTCGTTCCGTTTACCGTCGGGAATTTACAACTGCAGGCAAAATAATGGGGAAAATGGTAGGCGCCCGCGATTTGACCTTTGATGTTCTTCGTGAATGGTTTTATTACTTCTATCAATGCACACAATGCAGACGTTGTTCTGTTTTCTGTCCGTATGGAATTGATACTGCCGAAATTACCTTTATTACGCGGGAATTAATGAATCTAATTGGGGTGAATATTGATTGGATAATGACCCCTGTTAAAAATTCATATAGAACGGGAAATCATCTTGGAGTTCAACCTCACGGTATGAAGGATAGTTTGGAAATGGCTGCCGACGATATAGAAGAAATTACTGGAATTAGAGTTGAAATTCCAATTAACAAGAAAGGGGCAGAAGTGCTTTTTGTAACTCCTTCGGCTGATTATTTCGGGACACCTCATTATTATACACTAATGGGGTATATAATGCTCTTTCACGAAATTGGTTTAGACTATACATTCAGCACCTATGCTTCCGAAGGTGGGAACTTTGGCTCTTTCGTATCACACGATTTAATGAAAAGGCTCAACCATAAGATATATTCCGAAGCTAAAAGACTTAAGGTTAAATGGATACTTGGCGGAGAATGTGGTCATATGTGGCGTGTCATTCATCAATATATGGATACAATGAATGGACCAGCCGATTTTCTTGAAGTGCCCAAGTCTCCAATTACCGGAACAGTATTCGAAAATGCAAAATCGACCAAAATGGTTCACATCTGTGAATTTACAGCAGATTTGATTTATCATAACAAACTTAAACTTGACCCCAGCCGAAACGACCACTGGCACGCTACTTTCCATGATTCTTGCAATCCATCGCGAGGAATGGGATTACTTGAAGAACCAAGATATATTATTAAAAATGTAATGCGAAAATTCACTGAAATGCCTGATAACACTATTCGCGAACAAACATTTTGTTGCGGAAGTGGCGCTGGATTAGGAACTGAAGAGAATTTCGAAATGCGAATGCGAGGCGGTTTTCCAAGAGCAAACGCCGCTAAATACGTCCGCGACAAGTATGGCGTAAATATTTGCTTATGTATTTGCGCAATTGACAAAGCTAATCTACCACCACTTTTCGACTTTTGGGTTCCAGGTTTGGAAGTCGGCGGTGTTCACGAAATGGTCGGAAACGCTTTGATTATGACCGGCGAAAAACCTCGCGAAGTTGATTTGCGACTTAATCCATTAAATAATGGGGAGGACAAACAATGAAACTTTACGATGGATGGAAAATCCTTGTTGGAATTATTGTCTTTATCGGATTTTTCACACTGCCATTCTGGTTAAATTTTTCTTCAGCGCAAAGTAAAATCAAGCCACAATTAGTTTACCCAACGGATGCTCGCCAATGTGTCGAGGAAAAAAATTATATGAATCATTATCATATGGACTTACTTAACTACTGGCGCGACAGCGTTGTTCGAATGAATATGCGATACATTATTAGAAATGGAACAATTTTGACACACAATGGTCAGAAACTGGAAATGAGTTTGACAATGACTTGTTTAAAATGTCATAATGACAAAAAGAACTTTTGTGACCAATGCCATAACTATTTAGATGTAAAACCTTATTGTTGGGATTGTCACGTTCAACCAATGGAGGGTTTAAAATGATTGATAGAAGAAATTTTTTGAAGATAGTTAGCTTCGCTGGTGGAGTGGCGCTTGCTGGAAAATGGACACACGAGTTAATTTCTCAAACCGACCGTAGCAAATTAGAATCAGGATTGAAAGCTCAGCGTTGGGCTATGGCTATTGACATAAAAAAATGTGAAGAAACATCAAACTGTACTAAATGTATTGAAGCCTGCCACTCCTACCATAATGTTCCAAATTTTGATAATCACAAAGATGAAATAAAATGGATATGGAAAGATAAGTTTCACAATGCATTTATTACACAAGAAAATGAATTCCTTCCTCGTGGATTGAATTACAAAACGGTATTACTCCTTTGTAATCATTGTGGCAATCCACCTTGTACAAATGTATGTCCAACGCAAGCTACATGGAAGCGCGAAGATGGAATAGTAATGATGGATTGGCACAGATGTATTGGTTGTCGATATTGTGTTGCTGCTTGTCCTTATGGCTCACGAAGCTTTAATTGGAGAGACCCAAGACCTTTCATCAAAAAACAAAATCCAGAATTCCCAACTCGAACTCGTGGTGTTGTAGAAAAATGTACTTTCTGCGCCGAAAGGCTAGCACGTGGTCAAATGCCGGCCTGTGTTGAAGCTTGCCCTTCAAATGCATTAATATTTGGGGATTTACAAGACCCAGGCTCAGAGATTAGGCAAGTTTTATCAGAAAGATACTCCATTAGACGAAAGCCAGAATTAGGAACAAATCCTGAAGTTTTTTATCTTATTTAGGTTAGTTTGATTGAGACTTTTTAATTAAGCTTTCGACTGCTTGAAGAATTTCTTCAGTTGTAATTTTATTCATGCAATCGAAATGCCCTTTGGGGCATTTGCTTTTTCCATAATGTGTACAAGGACGGCACTTTACATCATGTCTTTCTATTATTCGATAAGGTACTCGAAATGGAATAAAGCCAAGTTCGGGAACTGTTGAACCAAAAATTTGAATTACAGGAACATTGCGAGCAGATGCGATATGGACTGCAGAAGTATCGTTGGAAATAACTAAGTCCATTTCATCAACAAGTTCGGCAGTTTCAATTACATTTAACTTATCAACAAAATCCTTAATTTCCGGATCTTTATTTAATAAAAATTTAGAAAAGGGAATGTCTTCTTTCCCACCAATCAAATGAATTTTAGCATCATATCTATATTTTAATTCATTTATCAGTTCTAAAAACTTTTGTTGGGGATACCTTTTGGTAAAATGCTTAGCACCAGGGGCTATTGATATGTTTTTAATTTTACATATCTCTTGGGTTTTAAAATGAGGAGTGTAAAATTCTCTATCTTTGTGTGTCCATAATTCTAAACCAAGCCCATCGTCAATATTCCGAAGAAGTGGATAAGTATTTTTATACAAAACTGGGATTGGGTCAATATTATTTGTTCTTTTTTTGAAATTCACAAGTTTAAACTTGAACCATCTCCTTTTATTAAATTTATATATAGAACCAAATTTACCAACGGAAAAAAGAAAACTTCTGAAATTATTCTGCAAGTCAATGATAACATCATAATACATTTTATTAAAAATAGAAAGAGTATTCTTCCAATGGTGTAAAATCGATTCTTCTTTATTGTAAATAAGAATATTGTTAATGTGTGGATTGAATTTCAGAACATCCTGAAA
The DNA here is from genome assembly GCA_964413155.1 of uncultured Hyphomicrobiales bacterium. Taxonomy (GTDB): domain Bacteria; phylum Bacteroidota; class Ignavibacteria; order Kapaibacteriales; family UBA2268; genus Naka2016. The sequence goes on from CAYPRT010000002.1 coordinate 12,859, forward strand.
CCCATTTGAAACTAAAAAGTCTATTTGAGAATTGGGATGAATTTTTCTTATTAACCTCAATAAATAAGTCGAAAGAATGACATCTCCAAGTGAGGAAAGTCGAATAATTAATATCTTCATTCGATTGCAAGATAATATGTAAATTACTAAATTAGTATTTTCCTAAAATAATTAATGCAAAATGAATTTAACAATTGAGCACAGGAACGAAATAACATTAATCAAAGTAAACGAAAACAAAATTAATAGCGAAAACAGCTCGGATCTAAAAGCAAAATTTTTAATAGAAGCTCAACCAAATATAAAGGCTTTTTTAATCGACATAACACAGGTTGAATCAATCGATAGTTCAGGATTTGGTGCATTTTTGCTTGCCGACCGTCAACTTCGAAACAAAAACATTCCAACTATTATCATTGGAGCAAATTCAGATATTTTAAAACTATTTGAAATACTAAAACTCGACAGGGTTTTTATTTTTGCAGAAACAGTAGAAGATGCTTTTCAAAAATTATCCATTAAGTAACCTCGCCATCCCTTTCCGGATAAGGTGGTAAAGGTAAAGAACCTGGGAAACCCATCAACGGAAAATCTTTGCGAAGTGGGTATAAAGGTTCACCAGATTCTGGATCAATAAAATCTTCGGGCATATAAAACCTTCGCAAATCAGGATGCCCTTCAAATTTAATACCATACATATCATATGTTTCACGCTCATACCAATTGGCGCTTTCCCAAACTTCAACCATCGACGGACAGGTTGGGTTATTGTTATCAGGTAAAGGTACTTTAACTCTTAATCTTGCCTTGTTTTCATTTGAATAAAGAAAATATACAACCTCAAAACGATACTTTTTCCTATCCAACCAGTCAATAGCTGTAATGTCAATCAACATATCAAATTTTGTTTCTGGGTTATCACGAAGTTCATTCATAACATCAATTAACCTGTCCACTGGTACAATCAAAGTAAATTGATTACGAAACTCAACGAGTTCGTAATAGGGTGAAATAGTTTTGGCAATGCTTTCAACCACTTTAAAAATTTCTTTCATAGGCAACCAAAAAATTAATTTTATTATTGTAATAACAAAAATGAAATTGTCACATTAAATCCATTAAAATTAGGAGAAATATACAATGAAAATGTTTCTGAAACATTAAAATTATACAAATGTGCATCTACATATGCATCCAACATTGAAAGAGCATAAATTCCACAAAGAAAAAAAATACTAATATCTCTATTGTCACGGGAATTTTCTCTTTTCAATTTCAAGATATTTAATGAGGGGTCGTTAGGATTTTGCTTAAATAAATCGTCGTATTGACGCGAATAATTAAGGTAGTTAGAATTATGTTTGAAGGTATAATAATACATTGTAATAGCACCGGCAAAAAAAAGTGGAGCTTTCCAGTACTTGTGAACATAAATTTGGCCCCATCCGGGAAGAATCAAAGAACGAACGACAGCACCAATAGGTGATTTACGAGAAATCAAAGAAGTATCAACTCCAATAGTGTCAGGTTTAGATTCTTCCAAAAAATATGGATTAGATTCCAACATTTTTCCAAAAAGATAAGTTTGTTTTCCTATCAATAAACCCAGTAAAACAATGATAAAAATATTTCTCATTCAATTAACGCAATTGCTTCGATTTCGATTAAAACATCTTTAGGAAGCCGAGCAACCTGAAAAGCTGCTCGAGCAGGTTTACTTTCCCCAAAGAACTCCTCGTATACCTTGTTCATTTCGGCAAAATGGTTCAAATCTTTCATTAATACTGTTGTTTTCACAACATTATTCAACGAGGCTCCAATGCTTTCAAGAATGGACTTAATGTTTAAAATTGCCTGTCGTGTTTGCGATTGAATATCATCTCCAATTAAAGTCCCTTCGGGTGTTAAAGGAATTTGACCAGAAATGAAAACAAACTTCCCTTGAGCAATAATTGCTTGGGAATAGGGACCAATTGGTTTTGGAGCTTTTTCTGTTTCGAAAATCTGTTTCATTTTACCTCCTTATTTTACTTTCCATAATCTCTTGCGAGAAGAGCAGCACCAATAAAACCAGAATCTTTTGTAAATGCAGCACGGACAACTTGAACACTTTCAGCAATATGTGGTAGAGCCCTTTGTTTGATAGTCTCGATTGCAGCTTTAATAAAATGGTCAGGAGCAAGAGAAACACCGCCGCCAATTACCACATTACTTATATCAAGAAAATTCATCGCAGTTGTCAATCCAATGCCAAGAACATACCCAACATAACGAAGAATTTCGATTGCAGCTTCATCTCCCTTCTCTACTGCATCGGAAATAAAGTATGGATCTGTTTTGGGATAAGAATGCAAAAGGGAGTCGGGTTTATCTTTTATATATTTTTTGGCATATGCAGTAATCTGATTTTTCCCTAAATATTCTTCAATAACACCAGTTCTGTATGGCCTTTTAGTATCCAATGGTTCAAACGGATTGTAAATCATATGTCCAAATTCACCTGCAGAATTATGTTCACCGCGTAGGATTTTTCGATTATAAATAATGGAACCACCAACTCCTGTTCCAAGTGTCACATAAAGAAAGCTATTCCAATCTTTACCTGCTCCCAAAACCATTTCACCATAGGCAGCGGCATTTGCATCGTTTTCGATTACTACAGGCAACGAAAATACATTCATTAAGAATTTTCCCAATGGTACATCGAGCCATTCAGGTAAGTTTGGAGAGATTTTTACTGTTCCATCAGAAAAAACAACTCCAGGGACGCCAACTCCTATAGCTTTGATTTTTGGATACTTGTTCTGCAGATTCATGATCAATCTTTTCAGAGTTACAAGCATATAATCGAGTCCTTTGCTGGCATTAGTCGATTGGGAATGTTGATAAACAATTTGACCCTTCTCATCAATGATTCCATATTTCAAATTAGAGGCACCAATGTCAATACCAAGATAAAGGTCTTCAATAAAAATGTCTTCCTGAACCTCAATTTGCTTTTTTCTTCCCAATGACATAAAGTACCTCACCTTCCTTAATTAAACCATACTTCTCACGAGCAATTTTCTCAATTTCAGTTGTATCATAAGTAAGCAACTTAATTCTATTCCTCAAAGAATCTCGAATTTCTATCTGGCGACGAATATTATTTAACAAGCTCTTTTTCTGTTGTTCTAATTTCCATTTCCGAATGTAACCATAATCAGAAAAAATTAATGAATAGAATACCAAAGAAACCAATAAAAAAACAATAAGAATTCTAAAGTGCGTTTTACCGATTTGAAATAAATTCATCGCACCGAAAACGATTTCAAAACCTCAACTAACTTGTCCATTTCTTCTTGTGTCCTTTTTTCTGTCAAAGCAATTAAAAGTCCTTTATGCAAATTTGGAAATTTAGAAGTATCTACACCAGCAAGCAATTTAACTTTCTTCCCTTCGGAAATTATTTTTTCTGGTTCAACAGGTGGAATTACTAAAAATTCTCTAAAAAATGGCTTATTGTTAAGTAAATTAAAACCATCGATTTCCTTTATTTTTTCGGCAAGATAATGAGCCTTTCGAAAGCAAATATCAGCAAGTTCTTTGATTCCATTTTTCCCCAAAATCGAAAGGTAAACCGTTGCTGCAAGCATCATCAATCCTTGGTTTGTGCAGATATTGGATGTAGCTCGTTCGCGTTTGATTTGCTGTTCGCGGGTTTGCAAAGTTAAAACAAAAGCCCTGTTTCCATCGGCATCGAGTGTCACACCCGAGAGTCTTCCAGGAATTTTTCTAATAAATTCCTGCTTAGTTGCAAAAATACCAAGGTAAGGACCGCCAAAACTTAAGGGTATACCTAACGACTGGGCTTCGCCAACAACGATATCTGCATTATACTCACCAGGTGCTTTAAGAATGCCAAGAGAGATTGGGTCGACAACTACAATAAATAAAGCACCTTTTGAATGTGCTATTTTTTCGATTTCATCAAAATCTTCGAGATTACCATATGCATTCGGTTGTTGAATAACAACAGCAGTGGTTTTTTCTGTAACCTTTTCCTCTAATAGGTTCAAATCGCAAGTTCCATCTTCACCCACAGCAAAAAAATAATTCAAATTCTTACCAGCTGTAATTGTTTTTGTCACAGAGATATAATTTGGATTAATTTGACCAGCAAAAACAATCTCGTTTCGTTTGTTATGAGCGTGAGCCATTAAAATTGCTTCGGAAAGTGATGAACCACCATCAAGCATCGAAGCGTTTGCGACATCCATTTGAGTAAGGTCACAGATCATTGATTGAAATTCATACATAGCTTGAAGAGTACCTTGCGATACCTCCGCTTGATATGGTGTATATGCCGTTTTAAATTCAGACCTGTCGATTACGAAATTAACAAGTGCAGGGACATAATGGTCGTATGCACCTAATCCCATAAATGTTGCAAATTCTTTAGAATTAATATTTTGATTAGCATAACTTGTAAGATTTTTAACAACTTCGAATTCAGACAATGGAGGAAAAAGCTCAAACCTTTCTAATAGCCTAATTTGTTCTGGAATAGAAGAGATAAGCTCTTCGAAGTTTTTAACACCAATTTGTCTTAACATCTCTTCCTGTTCGGCAAAAGTATTCGAAACGTAACTCATATTTACTAAAAAAATATTCAACAAATAAAATGCAAATTATTAACTTTTATTACTATAACCAAATATTAGAAGAAAAAAATTAATTATATTTTAACAAAAAAGGCGAGTGTTACCTCGCCTTTGAAGTGTTATGAAATACATAAACTTACATCATAGAAAAATCAATGAAAGGTTCTTTTAAATCAGTCATAGCATTAACAACGAGATCAACTAACCCACCATAGTATAATCCCGATTTCTCTTTGGCACCATAATAATCAAAGATATCGCGAATTTGTCCTTTACAATTTGAACATGGAGCACAAACATATTTTGGAACTTCTGGTCCGGGTGGTTCGTCCTTAAATGCATCCAAAATTTGCTTGAATTTTTTTCTTCCGCTAATATGCATTCGCCAATCCAGGAAATTATAAGGAGTCATAACAGCAAATCCACTACCACCTCCACAGCAATAATTTTCAACCCCGTGTGGCTCCATTTCGCGAAACTTTGGAGCAATATACCTTAGAACCCTTCGTTGAGGCTCAACAATACCCATTAGCCGCACAATATTACAAGGGTCATGAAGTGTAACAGGGAAATAATTTCTTTCTGGATCAAATTTTATTTTACCACTAAAAACAATCTGTTCAATTAATGTCATAGCATTAATCGTTTTAATCTCATTCCCATAGATTCTTTCTGCAATTATTCCCATAGATTTGGATTCGTGACCGCATTCACCCATAATAATCGCTTTAACTCCGAGTTTTTTTGCGATTTCAAAATGCTTGCCAGCTATTCGAGCCAACTGAAAATCATCATACCAAACTCCATAATTCACACCATCATACCCTACAAGCTCGCTCGACAAGGTCCATTTAATTCCAGCAGCATTCAGCAAAATGGCAAAAGCAGCAGGGTTTTCAGGCCAGGATAAAAATTCACCTGCATTATGTATTAATAGATAATCTGCACCAGCAACATCCCACTTTGTTTCAACTTTTATTCCAAGACGTTCGGTAAGGTCCTCATCGATAAAAGCAACATTATCTTTTACAACCTCAGGAGTCATACCTGTGGACGAGCCTACGAGAAGCTGTTGAACTGTTCCTTTTTCGTGAAGTTCTTTTGCAGCAATACCAAGTTCCTGGCTAAATAATTTGCGAAGTTCGTGAGTAATAAGCCCATTATCTATACCAATAGGACAAGTTTGAGCGCATCTTCGGCAAATAGTGCAACGATAACTTAATTCAATTAGGCGGGAAATAAGTGTCCAATTCAGTTCAATATCCCCCACTTGAAACTTTTTCAAAAGTGGACTACCAGGTTTAACATACTTAAAATATAGTCGCCGAAGAATTTCGGCCCGATAAGTTGGACGATATATTTCCTCATAGCCACTTGCTTCGAATATTGGACAAGCTTCGGCACAAGTTTGACACTTTGCACAGTGTTCCATAGTCAAAATCAAAGGCTGAAGAAAAGTCCAGTTGTTTTCCTTAGAAAACAACTTAATTAAACCAGAGATAAATTTTTCCACAAGTTCTTTTTCCTCTTCTTCGGATTTAGGCTTAGGAACACCAACAGCAACAACTCCGTCAAGTGAATCGTCGACAACTTTCCGAGCACTTTCGCTAATTTTCTTAAATCCAGGTAAATTTTCCAATTTGTCGTATGGTGGCGGAAGTTCAATTGTATTATTAGGTCCGATTTCAACCAATGGATTAACGTTAGGATTACTGAAATCTGAAATTCTAATTTTTCTTTTCTCAGCCATTTTTTGCCTCCTTGGATGGTAATGGTGAAGATGCAATTACAAGCCAAGTTTTACGACCATCGGCTCCAATGTGTGGAGCAGACCATTGCACTGGGAAATTAAGCTGCTCAATTAATTTCTTACGAATTTTGCTATCTGGAAAATTTGGCTCATCATCCCAACGCACTTTATGGTAAGTGAAATACTTGGTAAAAAAATGTGTCATATGAGTGAATGGCAGATAGAATAAAAAAAATGATAATAGATAGAAATGAATGTACCCCACTAGAGGCAAATTTCCTATGGAACTAAAAGTGAAAACTCCTTTATAAAAGCCAAGGATTTCATCGAGAGCATTTTCAGAATTAATTAACCATAAGAAACTTGTTAAGTAGAGCGAACCTATTAACAAAATATTGAAATAATGACTTGGATTGGAATAAAGCCTAAGATTTTCGTTGAATAATCTTTTGAAAAGCAATATTATTGCACCAACAATACCCAAAATCGAAGCAACCCAAAGAAAAATATTCAATAGCAAAACATAAAAATTACCATCTGAAGCAATCTGCCCAATATCAACTATATTGAATATTAACCCAAGAAGTGACAATACAGAAAAAACAATGTAAAGGTATAGAGCATAATGAAAAGGAAATGAACCAAACCACAAGGAACGGTTATGTTCCCAAACTCCTTTCAAGAAAACAATTTCTTGGAACATAGTCCAAAGTTCACCTAAAAGGTCTCTCTTCATTGGTTTTACCCACCAATCAAATTCCTCCAAGTAGGAACCACCATATTTTGCTTTCCCTTTTTCGTGGGCTACAGGATAAAGTTCCCAACGCAAATGGACGGGGGAAGTTGCAATTTTATAGCCCTTTCTGACAACAAGTATCAAAAAAAGCAACAATCCGAAATAAAAAGCAAAGTGAATGAATTCCATATTACCTCTTATTTTTGTAAAATTGATTTTAAAAGATAACAATCTTTTAAAATCAATTTTAGAGTTAAAAGTGGAGAACCCAAAGAAGGGTTCTCCACAAAAATGTACTATTAAACGCAGCCAGTTGGTTTAGCTAAACCGGCCACCTTGCAAGCTCCTTTGGCAGGACCAGATGGAAACAGATCATAAATCTGCTTTAAAGTAAACCCAGTTTCCTTACAAAGCTTCCTAATCATTGGAGCAATACCATATTGCTTGTAGTAATCGCGTAAGTAATTAATAACTTTCCAGTGGTCTGGAGTTAATTCGGTAACTCCTTCTGTCGAGGCAAGAGCAAGAGCAACGCGTTCGTTCCATTCCTCTGGATTTGCCATAAATCCATCTTCATCGACTTCAATTTTGATTTCGTTCCATTCAAATATTGGCATTTTAATTCCCCTAATTATTAAACATAAAAAGTACAACCAATGAAGATTTATCATCCACTGTAGATGACTTTTCCAGTTTCAGCATCTCGTGGCGCAATTTGGCCCGTAAATGGATCTTTCATTTCAATGTAACCACAAGGGCAAGCTTCTGCACACTTATTACACCCTTTACATAGTTCTAACTTAAAAGTATATGTCTGAAACCTTTGAATTGGTCTATGAATGACTTGGTCTTGACAAATACTCCAGCAAGTCCCACAATCGAAACAGGAACCACAGCTCATACACCTACGAGCCTCGTCAATTACTTGTTCTTCTGTTAATGTGCAAGTAATCTCTTTTTCAAGTTCAGCAAGTCGCTCGTCTGGAGGAAGTCGCAAAGCCTCGTTTCGATATTTTTCAGTGTAATAAGTAAATACAATTCTATCTTTTGTGGCAATTGGATAAGAGAGTTCAGGGTCCTTTTCAAAAGGAATTCCCCTAAAAGTGCTATGAATTGTTTCGGCTGCCATTCTGCCCTGATAAATAGCAATAGTTACAAGCCCTAACTCGAGGTCGTCACCACCAGCATATACTTTTGGGTCCTTGGTTTTGAAATTCTCATCTACTTTTATCCAATCTTTGCCTTCGCGTAAATATTCCAAACCATAAAAATCGGGCTCTTGACTAATAGCAGCAATTAAAGTATCACAGTCATAAACTTCTTCGGCACCATCTATTGGAACAGGTCGTCGGCGCCCTGATTCGTCTGGCTCTCCGAGTTGCATTTTTTGACACTTTACAGCCTTAACTTTACAATCTTCGAGAATTAATTCTTTTGGAGCAACAAGAAAGACAATGTTAACACCTTCCTCTTCTGCACCAACAATTTCTTCTTCGATTGCAGGCATCTCATTTCTCGTCCTACGATAAAGAATTGTCACCTCGGCACCAAGACGAAGCGAAACTCTTGCAGCATCTATTGCTGTATCGCCTCCACCAACAACAAGGACTTTCTTCCCAACATCGACTCTTTTACCAGAATTTACAATGTTTAGAAATTCTGTTCCAGTAAAAACATTTGGAGCATCTTCGCCTGGAAGCCCAAGATTTTTCCCTTTATGTGCACCTATACCAACAAATACAGCATCAAAGGAATTGCGAATATCTTCATAGGGAATATCTCGACCAACAGCAGTATTACATTTAATTTCAACTCCAAGGTCAACAATTCTTTGGATCTCTTTGTCCAAAATTTCTTCGGGAAGCCTATACTTAGGAATACCATAACGAAGCATACCACCTGGTTTGCTAAATGCTTCGAAAACAGTAACTTTGTATCCGCGCCGAGCTAATTGATAGGCACAGGATAAACCAGCAGGTCCAGCTCCAATAACAGCTATTTTTTCAGGATAGGTTTCATTTGAAATTTTTGGCAATGGAAAATTATTTTTCAGAGCATAATCACCAATAAACCTCTCAATACCATTTATATTCAGCGAACCATCTTTATATTGGCGATTGCAACTTTCCTCGCACGGATGAGGACACACACGCCCACAAACAGCGGGGAATGGATTTCGCTCGGCAAGTATTTCGAAAGCTAATCTATAAGATTCATCGTAGGTTCTGCCTCGATCTTCGGTTTGAGCAATCGCGAGCAAGACTTCCCTTATTTTAGTCCCATTTGGACATCCAGTGCGGCAGGGGGCAAGTTTGGGAACATGCGTTGGTCGAAGCGGTGAAGTCTCAACCCCTGATGTCCCTGTTCCTGTTCCCCTAATCTTCCCTAAAGGCTTTTTATCTTTTTTTACAAGTCCCATTTTCGCACCCCTATTTTGTTTGACAAATCAAAGTTTTAATATCCACCGTATGGATACATACCTTTTTTAATCTTGTCCAATTCTTCTAAAAGATTATCGTGCTTGGTTTCATCATAAAGTAAATATTCAAGCAAATATTTAGCAATTGGACTTTTAACTTCTTGAAGAGCATCTTTTGCAAGAGCAATGGTTTTCTTCTCGACGTCGTCGTGTTCTTCGACCAACGACCAGAAGGCTGCAAGTTCTTCTGGATTCATTGCGATTGGCTGTTTTTCAAAATGGTCAATTATTAATTGCTGAACTCGTCGATGCATAACAGAATCCTGTCGAATAATTTCCATAACTAAATGTACCAGTGGGTTGTCGGTTTTCTTAATAATTTCGGTCGTATTTTTTATCGACGTATCTTCAATTTTTTGCCATCGCTTCAAAAGTTCAACTAATTTTTCAATTGCTTCTTTCTGTGTCGACATTTCATTTCTCCTAAAATTTGACAAAATAAAATTACTTAAAAGTTATACTATTTTACAATATTATTTGAATTTCTGTATATCGTTTTGTTTTTAGAACAAATCTCAACAAAGTTGCTAGCCCAAAACGGGCTACCAATCGAATGAATATGGAAGTAACAAGCAAAAGTGTTTCCGCGGATTATTCCGTCACGATTATTTCCAATACCAGTACCTAAATTTATTTTAACGCAAGTATCAACTTCACCAGTAAAGTCGCTAATGTATGAATAATGAAACTCGTGCCCTCGAATAAAAGTTCCAACAACGAAAAATGGGTTAGTCTTATCGACCACACCTTCGAAATATCCATGACCGATTGGTCTATTACTCAAAGAAATTTTTATTGGCAAAAATCCAGCCATTGGATAAGTTCCGTTGAACGACAACTCCTCGGATAAATAAATCAAGCCTCCGCATTCGGCAAAAATTGGCAATCCATTGTTGGCTTTATTTCTAAGAGATTCCATAAAAGATTTGTTTTTGGAAAGTTCTTCTGCATTAGTTTCGGGGAAGCCACCTCCAATATATAAACCATCAATATCAGGAACTTCAGTTGCCTCAATCGATGAAATGGGAACAACTTCGCAACCAAGAGATTCAAGTGCTTCCAGATTTTCTTTATAGTAAAAAGAAAAAGCTTTATCATATAAATAACCAATCCTTAGATCCTTTTTTGTAATTTTCGGGACTTCGGAAAACTCAGAAACAAATATTTCTTTTGCAGAATTTGCTATATGAACAATTCTTTCAAGATTAATATATTTTTCTACTACTTCAGTAGCATTGATTATTGCTTTGTCTGTTTCTAAATGCTCTAATGGTGTAGTTAAACCTAAATGACGAGACGGAAAAAACATCTCTTGGGACAATCTGGGTATGGCACCTACAATTTCAACATTCGCCATTTCGGAAATTGAGCGAGAAATTATCTCCTTGTGCCGATTACCAGAAAAATTATTAATTACAACCCCAGCGATATTCAACCCAACGTCAAAATATTTCATTCCCCAAATAATCGCGCCACAAGTCCTCGTCATTTTAGTACAATTAATAACCAGAATAACAGGACAGTCAAGTATTTTCGCAAGTTCAGCCGTGCTATGAGTTCCATTTTCGTCGAAGCCATCGAACAAGCCACGATTACCTTCGATTACAGCAATTCCATTATCATGAGTATGCAAAAGAAATGAATCCAATATAGCTTTTTTACCCATAATAAAAGTATCTAAATTCCGAGCAGTTGTATTTCCAGCTCTGGAAAGCCACATTGGATCGATATAATCAGGTCCCTTTTTGAACGGGAAGACAATATACCCAGATTTTTTAAGTGCTGAAATTATACCAGTAGAAACTAAAGTTTTACCACTATCACCAGAAATACCTGCAATAATAATTCTTGGACGTCGGAGGTTCATACTGCTTTCCCATAAATATACAAATGGGCTCCCCAAACGAGGAGCCCATTTTCCAGTTTAATCGTTTTGCGCTCCCTCTTTATGAGGGATTTCGAGGAAGCTACCTCCAAAATATGTATAAACCAATCTTCCTGAATTTACGAGTTCTTTTATAGCTTCTTTGCAGAGATTCTTATCACAGCGGTCTTCACCAAAAAGTTCAATAGCAGCTTTCTGCAAATCGGTTGCCTTCCATTTTTTCATACCCATAGTGTCTTTAACCATTTTATACATTGCTTCGGCAACTTCCTCGACTGTAACTTTTTCAGCCATAAATCCTCCTAATATGTTAAATGAACAGAGGTCTTATATGTTAATCCAGCATGTTTGAAATCATCAATATGTTGTTTTGTAAATTCGATTCCAGTCAACTTGAAGAATTTGGGCCAGCCAATTCTTTCAATCCACTCGCCTACCCTTTCGTGCTTATGAGCATTTGCTGCCCATACTTCTACGATTTTCTTAACTGTTTGAACAACCTCGGGCCATCGAGGTGGATTATTGGGCAAGTAAGGAACAGCAAGTTTCGAGAACATTGGTTCGGAGCGTGCATTGGAAACTTTACCACCAACCCATATTGAAATTCCATCAGTTTCTGCGTTGTTCAATGGCATTGCAGGGCATACAGTATAGCAGTTGGCACAATACATACACTTTTCTTCCTCGACTTCTACACTTGGTTTACCTTGATAAGTTGAAGGTCTAATAGCAGCAGTTGGGCATGATGCAACAACGTTAGGAATTTCGCAAACTTTAGGAAGAAGTTCATGGTTAACTCTAGGTGGTCGAGTATGAATTCCAAGTATAGCAATGTCTGAGCAATGGACAGCCCCACACATATTCAAGCAACAAGCTAAAGCTAATCGAATTTTTGCTGGAAGCTTCATTGTTTTGAAATAGTCAATTAATTCATCCATCACAGATTTAACAACTCCTGAAGCATCAGTGGCCGATGAATGACAGTGAATCCATCCTTGTGTGTGAACCATACTTGAAATTGCATTACCAGTTCCACCAACTGGATGCCCAATTGCTTCCAGTTCCTGAATTAATGGATCAATTTTAGAGGGATCGGTTAACAAAAATTCAACATTATGACGAGATGTAAATCTAAGATAACCATCAGAATACTTCTCTGCTATTTCAGCAAATTTTCTAATTTTGGTTGTACTAAGCAACCGAGGTGATGCTGCACGGACTGTATAAAGTTTCGCACCACTTTCAGACGTGTGAACAATTACCCCAGGACGTGGAATTTCGTGGTATTTCCACTTGCCATAATTTTCTTTAATAATTGGGGGAAGGAATTTTTCATAATGCGGTGGACCAACGTCTGTTATCCTTTTTTGAACTGTATCAGCCATTTTTAACTCCTTTTATTAAACAAAATTAATAAATTATTCTTCTTCAAAATAATTTTCATAAAAGACATAAGGATTGGTTCGTGGATGTCGAATCATTTCTGGTTGAGGATCTAATCCAATTGCTTCGAGGAAGTTCCCTAATCCAACTCTTTGAATAAATTCTCCGACTCTTTCACGATTCTTACCTTCTTCAATCCAGGGCTCAAGTATTGCATCAATCAATTCAACAATGTCGTTATACGATTCTTCGTCGTCGAGCTTAACAAATGGGACAATTACTGATGATAAGATAGCTCCTTCAACTATAGGGGCTTTCGCTCCTAATAAAATGCAGGCGCCACGGTCCTTTCCAGGTGCAAGAGCCTTTGGCATAACATTAATACAATGCATACAATGGCGGCAGCTACTATTATCAATTTTGAGTTCATTGCCATCCCATTCGATGCATTTGCCCGGGCACATTGCAACAATTTCTTTGACAATGTCCACACCATTTTTAGCATATTCTCGAACCATTTCTTGATCGATTTGAATTTCGTCGCGCCAAGTCCCAATAATTGAGAAGTCGGCTCGTGCAACTGCTGCTACACAATCATTTGGGCAACCAGAAGCTTTTATTTTGAACTTATAGGGAAAAGCAGGCCGATGGAGCTCATCTTGGTAATGCTGGGTTAGGAAATATGTCAATTTCATTGTATCGTAGCAAGCCCATTCACAACGAGCCATACCGCAGCAACAGCTTGGAGTTCTGATATCGGAACCCGAACCACCAAGATCGAACCCAGCTTGTGTTAATTCTGCAAAAGTTGGTTCAAGTTCTTCAGTTCGAGTTCCTAAAAAGATAATGTCACCTGTAGACCCATGAAAGTTTGTCAAACCAGAACCATGCCGGTCCCAAATATCTGCAAGTGTTCGAAGCGCTTCGGCGGTATAGAACCAGCCCGCAGGTTGATTAATACGCATAGTATGAAAATGCGACACGCTTGGGAATTCATCGGGCAAATCGGTATATCGCCCAATGACACCACCGCCATAACCCATAACACCAACTATTCCACCGTGTTTCCAGTGGCCAATACGTTCCCGATAGGAGCGTTCGAGCAAACCCAAAAGATCATTAGCCATTGGGTTCCATGCTGCTGCCATTTTGATTTCTTTAACGAAACTGGGCCAAGGTCCTTTTTCCAGCTCATCGAGTAGCGGAGTTTCGTACTTTTTCATTTGTTCTGCCATTTTACACCTCAATAAAATATACAAACATAAATTAATTAGTTAAATATGAACGAATTAAAGTTTTATCTTCCCGACCATACATTTTTAAAAATATTAAACCTAAGAACCTATAAACCATATGAGCAAATTTTGAATAAGGCATATACCATAAAAGGAAATACACAAGTATTAAATGTATAAAATATATTGGATAGCCAACTACTGGAAGATGGGTCAATCGGAAAATTACACAAAGCAAACCAGTAAAAGCTACACCCCAAACAACCCAAAGAAATAACATATCACTATAACTTGACTTCCCGTGTTGCTCTTCTGTTCGATAACGCCTAATAATACACAAAAGGCTTCCAATAACAATAAGGCAGCCGGAAAAAATTCCAAAGAGTTTAGTCAACAAACCTGCAAATTCGCGCAACTCATCAGGATTACCAATGTCAAAACCGGCAAACATTCCGATTGGGATATTCATATCCTCGGGCAAAATTTTCCCAAAAATACCGAGTACATTTATTACCACAATACCAGTTGCAATCATTGCACCTATAAAACCATAGAAAATAAATAAGTGACCCCAAAATCGAGTGTTATTTGTAGAACATTTTCTAAATTTTTTATGGAGAAATAAATCAAGCAACACTTGCCAAACCCCTTGCCAAAAGGACATAACCTTTGGTCGGTTTAGTTTACATCTTAAATTATTCCAATATCTTTTATAACCCCAAAAAGTAAAAGCAAAAATCAAAATATTACCAGAAATAAATAAAGCCTCAATTGGTCCGTGAGCAATAAATTCTTTGTACCTAAAAGGTCTATTTACAATTGGAAAAAGGTTTCCTAAATCCCAATTTTGAGTAACTAAAATAAGAATAGAAATTAATACTATTGGAAGAAGAAATAATAAGGGCAAATATTTAGGCGATGCAAGTGCTTTCCCCATAAATTTTGGGACAGCAAAGCTCTTGTATACATAATCCCTTACGGCTGATAATAAATCCGCTGGCCTGGCTCCGCGTGGGCATTTTTCGCTACATTCCATACAACCATGGCATAACCAAATATCAGGGTCGGAAAGAAGCTCATCCTTCATCCCCCAACTTGCCCATATCATCTCTTTTCTCGGAAAAGCATTTTCAATTGGAGATAAATCGCAAACGACTGAACAGGTTGCACATTGATAGCATTTCTTTAGAGTTTCGCCTCCGCGTCTTTTCAATTCTTTAATAAATTCTATATCGTTATTGATTTCAATAGTGTCTCGCATTTTCTTCCTCGTATTTATTGCACTTTAGTTTTATCCAAATCTAGATAATCTTTTCGCAAAGAGAAAAGTTTTTCGCCAAAAATACTAAACCGCAACCACTCGAAACCAAAACGTATAAGCTCCTCGTCACTTTCCTTGATTTTATTCTTTCTTTCTTCAGAAACATCAAATCTTTTAAAGAAAGTACTTTCAAACAGGAACCTACGAAATCGGTCAATATCGTAGCAAGCCATATAAAACATTTCGAGTTTAACTGGTTCAATAGTTCGAGAAGTCACAAAAAATTTATGCAAAGAAATTTCTTTAAAAAGCTCCCCAAGTTCACGATATTTATCAATTCCTTGATCGGAAAACCACTCGTCAATTGTCCACTCTCGATTCTGTTCAAATCCTTTGCAAACATCTTCTTTAATCAAGAAGTAAAATTCCTCCCCATTATTTAACTTTTCGGCTTCGTTCGGCGAAGCAATTCCAACTGGAAACATTCGACAGCTCCATGGACGATCTTCGTAAACCGAACATCCGTTAGGTGTCAAAAATGGACAGTCAAGAGTTCCCTCTTTCATTTTCAACATTACAATGGGATGGCGCAAAGAAGATGCAATTGGGATTAAAGTATATTTTTGTAAAAACTCGCTTGAACCGATTCCCAATGCTTTTCTTAAACGAGCAATGTCGTAAGGTGTTAAGAAAATATTAACATCATTACAACACTTATTAAAGCATTCAACCGAAGGTTTACATTCGAAACGGAACTTTTCATTCCGATTTATTTTGGGAAAAACTTCCAAAATTTCCTGGTTTAATACTCTTGCATTTTTATCAAACATTGCATGCCTTTCTACTTTTCAACATATGCTTGTTTAATATCATTTCCCTTTGTAACTGGGTAAGGTCCCTGGTAGCCTGTGAAAGGATTAACCATAAATCTATAAGAGGCGTGAACATGATAATTGTTCCACATCCAATCCCACCCTCTGGTATAATAACCACAATCATCATTCAAACAAACATAAAGATATTCAACGCCCCAATCAGAATCCACAGGCAAATAAACTTTTTTTATCTCGCTTCCACAATACTTACAATAATATTTCTCATCCATTTCTGCCCCATTTTTGTTTATAAATCTTTGGGATAGAAAGGCAGAATTAAGATGATCAATCTCACCTTAATCCTGCATTTCATTTCCAAATTATCAAAAAACGTGGCGCCCTGGGTTTCCCAGGACGCCTCTTCAATTAGAAAATGTGAATAATATCGCGGGTAAATACATTCCAAGTATCAGTTTTGCGGTCGTAAGTCATATTAACAAACTTCTCCCAATTAGGATCGAGAGATGGTTTGTCTGCACGGAAGTAATATCCGGGCCAGCGAGTCTCTTCGCGGAACAGAATAGCGCGGACATGAGCTTCTGCTTGATACATACGATGGATGTTTTCCCAGCAGCGCATTAATTCATGGAGGTCAGCAGCAGCCAGCTTTTCGGAATCTTCTTTCAAGAATTTCAAGAGTTGTAATCCTTTTTCGAGCAATGGCTTGCTTGTCTTGAATTGGGAAGAAACACCACCAGCATATTCGTCCATTATCTTTTGCAAACGGAACATAAACATCTTAGGTCGAATGTAATTGGGATTAATATCGGGATCTGTTGTCTCTTTGTAATGTGCTTCGTAAACTTCCAATGGCTTGTAAATTCGTTTCTTCAATTCTTCAATTTGACTCGCATTATAGTTTAATTGTGGATTCTCTTTGACAATATACTCAATAGCACCTTTTGCAGCAATTCGACCTTCAGCGTGGGAACCAGAAGAGAACTTGTGGCTTGAAGCACCGGAGGCATCACCAGCACAGAACAATCCTTTAACAGTCGACATATTTGGATAGCCCCAGAAGTATTCAGATGGTGCAAGATCTTTAGGTCCACTTACCCAAGCTCCAGAAGCACCAGAGTGGGAACCAATAAAGTATGGCTCCGCAGCAGCAATTTCAGATGGCGCTTGCTCGGGGAAAGTATTTGTAGCTGCCCAAAGTATTGCTTGCGAAATTGTCATATCGAGAAAGTCTTCCCAAGCTTCTTCTTCCAATTCTTTTATTTTCTTCTTATAAGCTTTGGGATCATCTTTATATTGTTCTGCAATTTTTTGAATAGCCTCTTCTGTGCGCATATAGATTGGACCCTTGCCTTCCATTGTATCAAGCATTCCAAGCCAGTTTCTCAGATTTGCTGGGATGGGCTTAACTTTTCCATAGGGCAACCATTTTTCTAATTCATCTGTTCTTTCAACCATATAATCACCACCAAAGGCGTTCGTGGCACGAGATTTAAACAGCAAGAACCAAGCACCAACTGGTCCATATGCGTCTTTGAAACGGACAGGAATAAAGCGTACTTCTTGGCAAGTCATTTCCGCACCAGCCATAATTGTAAAGTATGCACTTGAGCCAGAATTCCAAGGTGGATACCAAGCTCTTCCCAATCCTTCACCGGTTGATCGTGGACGGAACACGTGTACAGCACCACCCATAGCAACTAGTGTCGCCTTTGCTTTAAACACATAGAACTTGTTTTCTCGAACACTAAACCCAACGGCGCCAGCGCATCGGTCACCGTCCATCAATGGTTCAACGATAAAGATTCTCTCATAAATATTCTCTATTCCAAGTGCATTTTTAGCAGCTTCGGCAACAACAACTTTGTAGGATTCGCCATTGATCATCAATTGCCATCGCCCTTCGTGCACATAATTTCCATTTTCATCTTTCCAAATTGGCAAACCCCATTTTTCAAACAAGTGCACTGTTGAATCAACATGTCGAGCAATGTTTGCAACCAGATCTTCTCGGGTAATGCCCATCAAGTCGTTGCGAACGTAATCAACATAATCTTTAACGGTGTTTTTTCCAGAATTCAAGTCGACATAAAGATTAATTGCTGAAAGCCCCATTGCAACTGCACCACTACGATCTAATGCAGCTTTATCGACCAAGGTAACTTTCAGTCCGTATTTTTTTGCCCAGTATGCTGCTTCTACTGCTGCTCCGCAAGCAGCCATTCCACCACCGACAATCAATAAATCAGTGTTGACTTCTACTGTTTCAAATGGTCCCATTTCTTTCTCCCTTTTGTCCTACAAAAATTATTTGTTAAGTGTAAATAATGAATCCATTCTAAGCGAGCCTGGTTCAGTAAAGAGCAAGGGGCTCGAAATGTCATCGGTAGCAGTTTCCCAACCACCATTGGGAACAGCAGACCCTTCGGGTGTTGTCCGGATTGGGAATTTGAATCGCTTAAGTTCGCCGTTTCGGAATTTCACAGTCCACATAATTGAATCGGAACTACGCATTGGTGTAACTTGAGCACCTAATGGAACGAAATCTGCATAACCTCGCACTTCAATTGCTTGATTTGGGCAGATTTTTACACAATTGTAGCATTCCCAGCACAATTCAGGCTCTCGATTGTAAGCCTTCATTGTCTCTTTGTTCAATACCATTAAATCGTTTGGACAAATGTACTGGCAGGCTGTTTTGTCTAATGCCTTGCAACCATCACATTTGTCGACTATTACGAAGCTTGGCATATCAATACTCCTTTAATTTGTGAAACAAAAACCAGTTTGTAAAACTACCACAACCATTTTATTCACCTGTTGCTGCTCGATGCAGCTTGATTTCGACTTTTTCTTGTAGACCTGAATAATATTCACGTAATATAGCAAGAACTTCAGGTCGAGAAAATTCTTTTGGTACTTCCAACCCTTCGGATAAGGCTTTTCGCAACATTGTTCCGCTAAGCAAAAGCCTGTCCTCTTTCGAATGGGGGCAAGTCTTCATCGATGCCATACCTTCACATTTGTAGCAGTAGAAAGTCCAGTCAATCTTCAAAGGCTGGCAAAGCAAAGCTCCATCCCACAGTTCGTCGAATATCTCTTGTGCTTCGAATGGACCATAATAACTACCAACACCGGCATGGTCGCGACCAATAATCATATGTGTACATCCGTAATTTTGGCGGAATAATGCATGCAGCAACGCTTCACGTGGTCCAGCATAACGCATATCGAGTGGGTAGCCTCCTTGCACAACCGTATTTGGAACGAAATAGTGTTGAACAAGGACATCAATGCAACGAACACGAACATCAGCAGGAATATCACCAGGTTTCAACTTCCCAACCAATTGGTGAATATACAAGCCATCAGATACTTCGAGGGCAATTTTTGCAAGATATTCGTGCGAGCGATGCATTGGGTTTCGCAATTGTAATGCAGCAATGGTTTTCCATCCTCTTTCTGCAAATATTTTTCGTGCTTCTTCGGGTCGCTGGTAAATACCTTTGAAATGTTCGGGGAAAGGTCCTTCGCTCAAAACCTTTACTGGGCCTGCAAGATTGATTTCAGCTTGGTCCAATACCATTTTAACGCCGGGGTGCTCCAAATCAGTGGTCTTGTAAACATTTTTACATTCGAATTCCTTATTGATTTTGTACTTCTCTTCGACTTTCATTGTCGCCATTATTTCGCCATATTCATCGGAATAAAGTGCAATCTCATCGCCAATTTTGATCTTGTCTGCAATTTCTTTATCTGTCGATACTGTAATAGGGATGGGCCAGAACAAACCATTTTTGCTCGGCATTTTCATTTCTTGGCAAACACTTTTCCAATCGTCATATCCCATAAAACCAGTAAGCGGGGTGAATCCGCCAATCCCCATCATTATCAAATCTCCAGTCTCTCGGCTGGTTATTGGAACGCGAAGAAGCTTTTCAGCTTTCTTTTTCTCTTCTGCTAATTCTTCCCCTTCGAGAAGCAACTTTATTAAGGTTGGGCTTCCGTGTGGACTGATTAATTCTCCAGATTTTCTTGCCATCGACTTTCTCCTTTAATAAATTTGTTAGACAAACTCAAATGCAATATTAGATTTGGTTTTGAATATCAACAACTTATTTAGTTTTTCTGTATTTTGATTGTAGTTTTAGGTAAGTATAAATTTTATTTTTGTATCTTGAAATGCTTTTAAATGAATAACTTTGAGGAAGGTAAACGAGGGAAAGTTAAATTGACAACACGGCGATTACAAATACCCTAATTCTCTTTTTATTAGTTCTACTAAATCTTTTTTTGCTTTTTCCAAATCATCGTTAATGATAATGAAGTCAAATTTATCTTTCATAGACATTTCCAATTCTATCCTTTGAAGCCTTTTTGCAAGTTCTTCTTCGCTTTCTGTACCACGCGAAATAAGCCTTTGCTTAAGTACCTCAATAGAGGGTGGAGAAATAAAAATCAAAAGAGACTCCAGAGAATATAATCTTTTAATAGACAAAGCCCCTTTAACATCTATGTCGAAAAGAACGATCTCTCCGTTTTTCAATCTTCGTTCAACTTCGCTTTTCAAAGTACCATAATAGTTTCCATAAATCTGTTCGAATTCTACCAATTCGTTTCTATCAATCAATTGTAAAAATTTATCCTCGGAAAAGAAATAGTAGTCTTTACCATCAATTTCATTTGGTCTTGGTTTTCTTGTAGTTGCAGAAATTGAAAATTTAAACTCTGGAAAAACACTAAGTAAATATCTAGCCAATGTTGTTTTTCCAGCACCACTCGGGGCAGAAAGAACTATCAATTGCTTTCTGATACACATTTTATTCACTCCTTCTTCGAAACTAACCCCTCGGAAACAAATTTCTTAAATAATGTATCCAACAAACCATTGACAAAAATTCCACTTTTATCGGTAGAATATTGCTTTGCAACTTCAATTGCTTCATTAATTGTAACTTTGGGAGAAATCTCGGGGAAATTCAATAATTCTGCAATCGCCATCTCCAAAATAACTCTATCGACAACAGTAATTCGTTCAAATTCCCAGTTTTCCGTATTTTTTTTGATTTCATCGATTGCAAAAGGCTTTGTTAACATTGTATACTTAATTAGGTCACGAGCAAATTGAATATCTTCTTGATCCCATTCAATTGGAATATCTGCATCCAGTTCGTGTATTTCTTCTCTCGTTAATAACTTACGCTCTTTAGGTTCTTCGGTTTCGAACTTAAAAATTCGAAAAAAAATATGTTGGAATAATTTATCAACATCCTCCCCGCTAATTTCGTGTGCATATAAAACTTCGAGGACTTTCCCTCGCACCATACTCCTTGTTCCTGAAACTTTTTTCTTTTTGCTTAAATAAAATGCTTCCTTTTCCTGGTTCGCTTTAGTTACTTCTTTACTCTTCTTTTTTGTCATTATTTCTTCGTCAATATTTTTCGTTAATTTGTATGTAATTTGATATTAATTCAAATACAAAACTATGAAAGAAAAAGAACTAATTTATTATGTAATAGAAATCGAGGAAAACAAAGGGAAAATTAGGTTTCTTGAACCAATTACCACTCATACTCTCCCCGAATATGATAAAATAAAGCCTTTCGAAAAAACTTTTAAAAACATTACAAAGCTTGAGCTCGATTTTTCAGAACTTAAATCCTTTGATTCTTCTTTGGCCCTTTTTGTCAACGATTTACGCTTTTGGGCAAATTCTTTAGGAATTGAAATTATCTTTACTGGTTTGAATTCAAAAATTTCGAATTTTTTACAAAAATTCTCTGATTTGTCAATTTTCGAAAAAAAGGTTAAATCTACCGATTCTTATTTCATCTCTTATTTTTCCTCCATTGGCAACAGAATCATTCAGTTTTTTGGGGATTATGTTAACTTCTTCGAATTTTTTGGAGAGGTATTAACTAAAACTTTATCTTCAATTATTCGATTTAAAAGAGTTCGTTGGCAAGAATTCCCCTTACTATTTTTAAAAAATGGCGTTAATGCTTTACCCATTGTAGCTTTAATTCTTCTTCTGATAGGAATAATCTCTGGCTATCAGGGTGCAATTCAATTAAAGCAATTTGGTGCAGATATTTTCATTGCAGATTTAATTGGCATCTCAATCACAAGGGAACTTGGACCATTGATGACCGCTATTTTAGTTGCTGGTCGGTCTGGTTCCGCATTTGCTGCTGAAATTGGAACGATGAAGGTTTCCGAAGAAATTGATGCATTACGGTCGATGGGTTTCGACCCAATAACTTTTCTGATTATTCCCCGAGTTCTTGCATTGACTTTTGCAATTCCTTTTTTAACGATGTTTGGTAATCTTGCTGGAATCCTTGGTGGTTTGATTTCAGGTCTTTCTTTACTTGACATCACAACAGTTGGCTACTTTACTGAATTGCAAAGTGCGGTCGATATGAATGATATCTTTTCTGGAGTTCTGAAAAGTATTGTTTTTGGATACATAATTGCAACCATTGGATGCTTCCGTGGGATGCAGGTTCGAGGAGGAGCCGAAAGCGTCGGAACTTATACAACTATATCAGTTGTAAGTTCAATTTTCGCTATTATTGTTACAGATACAGTTTTTACCTTCATTTTTGATGCAATCGGACTTTAATTATCCACGTGGGGGAACCCAACCTTGTCTATTCCATCTAATAAGTTCTATATTAATGCTTCCAATGTAAACATTCATTTTAGCTTTAATCGGGACACTGGCTTCGTCATCACTAAACCAACCTTCGAAGTAACCAGTTAACCCATAAATACCCGTCCATTCGGCTTTCCCTTTGAACCAAACTGTTCTAACCGGGTAAGAAATACTCGAAATTTCGACTTTTTCGCGCTTTCCTAAGAAATCGATATAGGTAAATGCAGTGTCAACATCCATCAAAGTTGGAATTTTTATGTTCTTTTTCGATTTGGTGAATTCGCGAGCAAGAAAGAAAAGCGAAAGCCCATCGTTCCATTTTCTATCAGTTTTTATCACTTTGGATAAATATTTTTCATTCTTCTTGTACTTCTCTATTACAATTTTTTTGTTTTTATAATCAAAAATTATTTGGTCGAAAAGCCAATAATCCTTCTCCTTCATACTTGCAGTAAATTTATAAGAAAAGGTAACCGAAGGGTCAATCCAACTATTAAAAACTGCATGAAGGTCGACGAATGGAATCCCACTGTATGAGTCGATAAAGGCTTTTGTTTTATAAACTGTTTTATCGTTTAAGGTCTCTACCCCTTCGGTTACAATACGAATAGTGCCCAACTTGATTCCAAGAAAAGAAACTTCATAAAGCAAGTCCTCTGAGGGAAATACCATTTTTGATGATTGAGCAAAAGAAACAAAAGAATATGAAAAAAGAACAAAGAAAACTACCAATCTTGTTTTCATTTTAGTTTATGTTTTGCTAATAAATACCTAATAACGGAATTTCTGAAAAATATTGCAGAAATTGAGTTGATATTTTTCCGAGCAATTTAGAAAGAAATAAATCTATGAAACAAAAATGTTATTCTTTAAAAAGTCACCCTATTTCAGCATAGGTCCATAATGTTTGAACATATAATCAACAACAGCTTTAGCCTCGTTTGGTTTAAGTCCCTGATTGGGCATTGGTGGATAATTGGGATCAACCTTAACAGGATTCAAAATGAATTTAACCATATCTTCTTTTCGATTCTCATATTTTTTTAATACTTCCTTATGAGGTGGTCCAACAAGCTTAGTATCAAATTGATGGCAAGCAACGCACTTAGCTTTGTAAATTTCTTCGCCGTTCACAGCAATTTCGGTTTTTCTTCCCGCAAGTGCAAGTTTTTGCTCGTGGTAAACAACATAGTCACGGGCAATACGAAATTCCTGAACCTTATTTGAAACAGCAAGTAAAGTTGTTTCAGACCCAAAAAAAATTGCAAACGAAATTACTGAGATAACGAATGAACTACGTGCAAAAGTTACCTTCTTTTCTTTCAATGAATAATAAGAAAGAACCAACGACAAAAGAAGTGTAAGCATAGCAATTATGAGAAGTAGAAAATTCTGAAATGTAACAAGATTTTTGGATGTAGAAAGATAACAAATAAAGAAAAATAATGGAAGAAGATTGCCAAAAATAAGCGTGTTAGAAAGCAACCGTATTGCAAACTTGTCGTTAGCAAGGCTACTGCCTTTGGACGCAATAACATCATTACTATAAGTTTTAAACAAATAGCCAAGTGAAGAGAGAACAAAGCTTATAGCAATAAACACTAAAACTCGTGAAATCACACTAAAAGACAAAAACCCTAAAGGTTCAATTCCAGAAAATTGAAAATGTGAATTAATCGAAAATGTGAAAATTCCAATTGTAAAAAAAGAAGAAAGAAATATTGAAACAATACTCAATAAATTCAGAATAATAGTCGAAACTGAAAAACGAAAGTTATCCTTACTCAATTTGTCATAATTTTTTAACAAAAACTTAGAAATTAAAACGAAAACAATAAAAAGTAAAACCGAAGTGTAAAATACAATTCCAAAGTCTCTTGGGGCTTTTTGAAGAAATTGAACTAAACAATAATAAACTCCAAGTAGAGGAATAAATCCCAGACCAAACAAATGAAGAAAACCTTTGGAAATTTGAAATAAAAATTCCTTCGAGATTAAAAATAGCTCAGGATTCCTTTTTGCTTTAATATAATAAATGAAAGAATAAATTAAGCAACCAAAAAGATAAGCAAAAAAGGAAATTAATATCGAAAAGCCTATAAAGAAAAGGATTTCCATAAGTTTAAGGACTTGACTTGAATGTGGTATTGCTAATATGTTTAGGAAATCCATATCAACTCCTATAAGTGAAACAGTTTGTTGAAAGAAATGATTATTGAAAATAACAAAACAAAAATATTTAGATTTACAAAAGCAAGTCTATAGAATCTTAGTGGTTGCATAACGGACACCATTCGCGAGGTTCTTAACAGAAGATAAACTCCCAGCACCAAAACTGCAATGAAAGAAAAGAAACTAAATTTATCATCAAGTAAAGAAACAATCAAAAAAGAACAAAATACAAGGGCAACTATCCAAGCAAAAGAAATTCGTGAAAGTTGCAAAGGCGAAATTATGTCGGTCAAAACCGGGAAGCCCGCTCGTTTATAATCTTCTTCATAAGTAATTAGTAAAAGCCAGAAATGTGGAATCTGCCAAATAAAGAAAAAAGATGCAAGAGAAACATTTAGAGGATGGAAAAGCGACGAACCAGCAAATATCCAACCTATCATTGGAGGTATCGCTCCAATCAAAGCGCCAGGAAAGGCAGCAAATGGAGAGATCTTCTTCATTGGGGTATAAATTAAATTGTAAACGAAAACAGCAGAAAAACCTAAAATAACTGATAAAAATTTTTTTTCACCAAAAGAAAGAAAAAAACTTCCAAATAAAATTAACAATACTGATATAAAAAGACCTGCAGAGACGGAAAGAATCCCTTTAGGTATAGGTCTGTTTCGGGTTCTAAGCATCTTAGCATCCAGAAACCATTCTTGAACTTGATTCAAAGAACCAGAACCACCAGCAAGGAAGAAAACTCCAATGAACAATGCAAATATGTCCAAATTAATAGATTTTGCAGATAAAATATATCCAACAATTGAACTTATAGCAACAGAAAATGCAATTCGAAATTTAATAAATACAAGAAAGTCTTTTACTTTCATTGTTTTGTTCTAACAAAATTAGAATACAAAATATCAACAATTAATTCTAATTCTTCATCCTTTAATTTGTTCTTTAGAGAAGGCATTGTATACTTTTCGAAACCCTTTACAATATAGGTTTCGGGGTTTAAAATTGACTCTCGAATATAAGCTTTATCTATCGCAACTGTAGTGTCAGCACCATTAACGATAACATTAGCAAATTGACGCTTTAATTCAACAAAAGATGGTCCTATACCTTTGCTGCCATCTAAACTGTGACATTGAATACAGCCCTTAGCCAAAAGTATTGCGTAACTTCCAGTTAAACAGTCTTTGTATCCACTTGAATGCGATACAACATATTTTCGTAAAAATGAATCATCAACTACCCCATTCATCCATTGCGTGAATTCTTTTTCGGGAACTACATAAACTTTTGTATACATCAAGGAATGATTTAACCCACAATATTCGGCGCAAGCAATATCAAACGAACCAATTTCTTTTGGATAAACAACCATATAGTTTTCCCTACCAGGGACTGCATCTTCTTTTATTCTAAATGCGGGTATGTAGAAAGAATGATTAACATCCACTGAAACAATATTGAATTTTACAGGCTTACCAACCGGTAAGTATAAAGTATCAGTGGTTTTTCCATTCTCATAATAAAATTTCCACGCCCACATTTTAGCTTCGACCTTTATATTCATAGCACCTGGTGGAACTATACGAGACTCTTTGTATACAGAATAACTATAAAAAAACATTGTCAATACTAAAACTACTGGTATAAAAATCCAGACAATTTCAAGCGTTTTATTTCCTTCAATTTGTGAAGCAACAGGATTTTTTCGATGATTGTATCGAATAACAAAATAAATCATAGCAATCGTAATTATTAAAAGAAGTACAATAGAAACACTAATAATGTAAAGCATTACATTATCGACATTCCTTGCGTAATTTGTTGCAGATGCAAACATTGTAACCTCCTATCTGAAAAATATATCTGTTGCAGTAAGAATAAAAATTGAAGCCAGCGTTACAAGTGCAACAAGAAGGAATAATTTAAAAATCAAATCGTCGAACTTAATATGCATAAAGTAACTAATTACAAGAGTTGATTTGATCGCTGCAATTGCAAGAGCAACAAAAAGTGCAATCCGACCAATTTCTATTCCAGCAATTGTAACGGTCAAAACTGTAAGTGAAATTAAACTTAACCAAACAAGCACGTAGGTTCCATAGGGTATCAAATGTTCCTTATGTTGCTTTTCCATAGTATCCTCCATAAAACTTAATGAAGCAAGTAAAAAAGAGGGAAAAGAAAGATCCAAATTAAATCGACAAGATGCCAATACAATCCTGAATTCTCAAGTTTTATATAGTCATTACTTGTAATCTTATTCCTAACAAGAAAAACAAACATAAAAGAAAGAATAATAGCTCCAATAATTACGTGAAGAGCATGTAAACCAGTCATTGAATAATACATTCCATAGAAAATAATTTCACCATTCGGTTTTTTTAAAAGTTCGGGTGAATTGGGTGCAATCCCATGCTGAAATTTTGCAGACCACTCAAAATATTTTATTATAAGGAAGGTAAGAGCAAAACCTATTGTTGAAAGAAGGAAAAAAATAGAAAGTTTCTTTTTACCTCTTTGAATAGCCGCAATTGAAAGTGCCATAGTTAAACTGCTGGTCAAAAGTATTATAGTGTTGACAGTACCAAGAAATAGATTTAAATCTGATGCGGCTATCACAAAATCTTTGGAGTACTGAAGCCTATAAGCCATATAGAGAAGAAAAAGTCCCCCGAAGAGCAAAAGTTCAGTGAAAAGGAAAAGCCACATTCCAATTTTTGCACCAATTGCATCCTTATGTTGATGAGGTATCGAAAGGTGATGTGGTTCGCTTTCGACATCGGATTTAGTAGAAGAAATTACTGTAGAATTAAAATTTTCCATTGGCAGACCCATTTATTTTGGTAAAATCATAAGGTCCATGGTCGATAACAGGAATTTCATCAAAATTCTCAACAGGAGGAGGTGAAGGTATTTGCCATTCTAAGGTGACACCACCCCAGGGATTGGAATCAGCAAGTTTCCCTTTAAAGAGAGCATAAATCAGATTACCGAACATTATTGCTAAACCAAGTATAAATATCCACGAGCCCACAGTTGAAATAATATGCAAAGTTTGATACTCCGGCAAGTAACTCCAATAACGTCGTGGCATACCTTTATATCCCAGAATAAACATTGTAAAATATAACATATTAAAACCAATGAAAATAAATGGAGTAGCCCATATTGCAACTTTCTCGTTATACATTTTCCCAAACATCTTTGGGAACCAGTAATGTAATGCGGCAAAAAGAATTATCGCTGTTCCACCAAACATTACATAATGAAAATGCGCCACTACAAAATAAGTATCTGTAACATGAACATCAGTAGAAAGAGATCCCAACACCAGTCCAGTTAAACCACCAATAGAAAAAAGAAAAATAAACATCATCACATAAATTAATGGAGCTCGTAAATCAATAGACCCTTTGTAGAGAGTTGCAACCCAATTAAATACCTTAACACCACTTGGGACAGCAACCAAAAAGGTCAACAATGAAAAAACAGCACGAGAAGTATTACTCATTCCGCTACTAAACATATGGTGTGCCCATACTAAATAACCAATCAACGCAATTGCAAGACTTGAAAATGCAATAACTTTATACCCAAAAATAGTTCTACGAGCAAAAGTTGGAATAATTTCGGAAACAACTCCCATTGCCGGTAATATCATAATATATACAGCTGGGTGAGAATAAATCCAGAAAAGGTGTTGAAACAGAAGTGGGTCGCCACCAAGAGCAGGGTCGAATATGCCTATTTGAAAGGCTCTTTCGACAATAACTAATACAATAGTTATTCCAACAACTGGAGTAGCAACTACCTGAATCCATGCAGTTGCATATAAAGCCCAAACGAACAATGGCATTCGGAAAAAGGTCATTCCTGAAGCACGCAATCTATGAACCGTTGTTATGAAATTAAGTCCAGTCAGAATTGATGAAAATCCTAAAATAAAAGCACCAAACAAAGGAAGAATAACATTTGTGGTAGTTCTAATACTATAAGGAACATAAAAAGTCCAACCAGTATCAATTGGGCCACCTTGTAAAAATAAAGAAATAATAGCAAACAATCCACCAGTAACATAAAGATACCAAGAAAGCAAGTTTAAACGAGGAAAAGCAACATCCCGAGCTCCAATTTGAATTGGCAAAAAGAAATTACCAAACACAGCCGGTATCCCCGGAATAATGAACAAGAAAATCATTATTATACCATGAAGCGTAAAAAAAGTATTGTAAGTTTGCCCATCTACAATAGTCTTACCAGGAGTAAGCATTTCAAGCTTCATCAAAAAACCAAGAGTTACTCCAACCCAGAAAAAAGCAACCATAGAAACCAAATAAAGCAATCCTATTTTTTTGTGGTCTGTGCTTAATATCCAAGCGAAAATTCCTTTATGTTTTCTATACTCAAGATAATTTTCAAGATTTGATGTAATCACACCATTAGCCATTTTGGACCTCCTTCGATTTTTTCTTTTTTGAAATTAGAAAAATCAAAAAAACTGATAAAGCAATTAACATAATGGTTCCAACGACACGGGTAACATTAAACATATATTTTCTACCATGAGGGTCATAGGAAAAACAAAACTTCAAAAGTCGGTTAACAGTGGGCAAGGGAATACCCTTTTCTGCTTCGAGTACAGCCATTTTAAAGTCGAATGGGCTAAATTCTGTTCCAAACAAATAACGAATAATCTTCCCATCAAGTGCAATAGAATAAATAGCGGCCCCATGAATAAAGTCACCTTTGCCATCAGGTTTAAAATAAAATCCAACAGCATCTGTTATCTTTTTTACCGAAATGCTATCGCCAACAAGAAAACTCCAAGCCTCTGGTGAAATAGGCCTTTCAAGAGCTTTTAAGTGATTTTCTTTCCATTTCTTTGCCTTTTCCCAACTTTCTGTATGGTCGAAACTTATGGTTAACAATTGATAATCTTTACCAGGAACAATATCTGCTCGGTCTACAACTTCTGAAATTCCAGTAAGTAAAGGACTACAAATTCCAGGACAATGGTAATAAACAAACATCAAAATTGTTGGCTTTTTTATAATATCTCCCAAAACAACTTTCTTGCCATTTTCATTTGTAAATTGTAATTCAAGAGGGATTTTATTACCTAGTTTCTCGATTATCCCCACTTCCACTTCAGATTTTAACGTAAAAACATAAAGAAAACATACTGAAAAACAAGCAATAAAAACAAACCTTTTCATTTTATACCTATGTTTAGTGCTAAGATTTTATTGACAAAATCTTTCTTTTCTTTTTCGCTTGAGTAAATGAATTTAGTTGAAATTCCATTGCGAGGAATATTTATTAATATCAATTCGAGAATATTATCCACATTTTTGGCATTAACCAAGAAGGCTGCAAATGAAGAGACATCAATAACATATCGATTTAAACCATTATCTTGAAGCAGACGAGAAATTGATTGAGATTGATTAATTTTTGGATTGGCTTCTTCATTAATTTTGAGCATTGCTGTGGCAATAGGAATGTTGGCAGGCACATTTCTCGATTGCGTTACTTGATATTTTGCATCAAGTTCTGCAATATCTTTATCCGTAATTGATGGAAAATCGGATGCAAATTTCCGAATTATATAATACAAGGATATTTTTTCCTTAGGTGAAAGAAAATCATAGGCGGTCATACCACTACCGGGTATCCCTTCTTGTAAAGTTTTGTAAATCCCAGCAATTGTTCGACCATTTTTCCATCCATTTTGAGAAGTAAAATCTCTTGGAGGTGGATTTAATCCTTTCCCAGCAATTCCATCTCCTCGACCAGTTTCACCATGACAAGTTATACAAGTTGTTTTATAAATCTCCTCGCCACGAGCTAACATTTCATTTGTAGGGTTTTTAATCAAATTAACACTTACACCTTCAATTTTTCCACCAAGACGCAATTCAATATCTTTAAAAAGCTTTGTGGAGTCGGGATTTTCAAAAGGAGTAACATTATTTTGGAAATAATCAAGATTGTTCAAAAAAGCAACACTAAAAGCAAAAATAATAATGAAAAACCAAACAAATGAGTAGCCGAACCACCGGGAAGGATGTTTAATAATTTCTTTGAAATCAATCTCATCATGAAAGTAGTCAAACAACTTCTTCATTTTTTAACACTCCCAAAAGATTTTTTAGTTCAATCAAACAAATAAATTAAAACGAAAAATAATTAATATTATTTAATTTACAAGTGAAACTCAATGCCTCGTTTCAGCTTTGGGTCACCAATTGGAACAAGATTAATATTTTTACCAAAAACTTGAAACAAAAGTATAAGTAAGCCAACTGCAAAAATTGGAAAAACAATTTCAATCCAGTTAAAGGGAATAGAAGATTTAGAATATGTCGGCATAACAATCCAGAACAAATCATAATAATGTGCAAACATAACCCACAAAGAAGCAATTTTTAACTTTCGTGGGTCCATTTTAGCAGGTTGGGGCAAAAGCAAAATGTATGGAAAAATAAACTTAACAAAAATGATTCCAATTGAAAGATAAAACCAAGAACCAACACCACGATTTATAAACCAAAAAGTTTCTTCAGGGAGATTGGCATACCAAATCAACATAAATTGACTAAAAGCTATGTATGCCCAAAAATTTGTAAAGGCAAAAATCAACGCACCCATACTGTAATAGTGGTCTGGGCCCAAACCATCAATCAAATAGCCGTTTTCGTTTAACACTATTGATGTAAAAGTAAAAGCACCAAGGAATGCAAGGAAACTACCAGCAAAATAGTACACACCAAAGATGGTTGAATACCAACGAGGTTCTAAACTCATTAACCAATCTATAGCAAAAAAAGTCATAGTAATAGCAAAAACTGGCATAAAGATTGCGGAAATGATTGTATTTCTTTTAGTCAATTTGTGGTCGAATGTTTTATCCTGTTTCCGTGAATTTGAATTTAAAAGATAGAAAAACAAGAACCAAAGAATTAAAGTAATCACATACCGAATAACAAAAAAAGTTTGATTTAAATATGGGGATTTTTTCTTCATAATCTCATCCGCTTTTACAACATCGATATGGGACCAATGATAAAGTGATTGTATATTGACGATAATTGGAATAGCAAAAATAGGGAGCACAAGAACAAAGTAAGAAAGAATTTCTGCAACTCTACGGAAAGGAACGCTCCATACGGCACCAGTCAAATATTCAATCCCAATAAAAAACATCGACCCAACTGCAAAACTTGTAATCCAAGCAAAAACAACAATTGAATTGAACGAAGCCCTAACGGGGTTAACAATGTAAGCAAGTATTACACCTATTAGCCCAATAAAGAACAAAACCATACCAAGATTAAATGTTTTTTTTGGGAATGTCTTCTTTTGGTATGTTATTGAAATGTTCTCTTGAATTGTCATTGAACATCCTCCTGTTTTGCATTTAATGCTCGTTGCAAAGAACGAATATACAAAATTATTGCCCAACGCTCTTTTTCGGTAAGTTGACTTGCATATGATGGCATAATATTCTGACCTTCCATTATTATATGGTAAATTCTACCGTCGGACCAAGTTCGAACCTTCTCGGAATGAAGACTTGGTGGATTAGGAAATTGGCCATTCAAACGGCTGTTACCTTCACCATGCCATCCGTGGCACGGACTACAAAAAGTGTTGTATTTCTCTTTTCCCAATTCCAAATTCCTCTTCGTCGCAAGCAAAGGATTGACAAGCTTTTTACCTGCTTCTTCAGGTTGATTTTTAAAAGGATAATATTCCTGGTTCCGAGCAACTGTTCCTTCAACCGGTTTTCGCATCCCAAAACCATCGGGAAAAAATGTAGAAGACTCTTGCGGATTCAACCGAAATTGATTCAGCATAAAATCAAAAGGTGGCAAGTAAAGTATCTTATTGTTAAACAAATATGCAACTGCGGATGTCAAAATTCCAACAATTATCAAAAAAGAAATAAACTTAACATCAAAAATTCTTGGCCGATATAATACTTCTTTTTCATCATAAGTTATTTCGTGGATTTCATCAGGTTGAGATTCATTTAACAATTTATTTACTTCTTCTATGTCAAATTTATCATCTTTGGTTTCTATCAAAACTCCAAAATAATCTTCAGAGACTTTTCTCATATAATCAGTATCATGCAAAGGATGTTGATTATTAGGAAATTTAAAAATTATAAAAAGCATAAAAATTGCAGTACCAACAGAAGCAAAAAGAACAGTTAATTCGAAAAGTACTGGAACAAAAGCTGGAAATGAGAACCAAGGTTTACCTCCGATAGTCAATGGATAATCAACGGACATAGTCCACCAAGTAAGGCACAAACCTGTTGCGGTTCCAGTTAGCCCAAGAATAAGAGCAATATACCCCAAAGGTGACCATTTTAAACGCATTTTTTTGGGAATTCCATGCAAAGGATATGAAGAATGGACATCCCAATTTCTGTAGCCAAGTTCGACAATTCTTTTTACTGCCGAAACAATTTTGTTTGGGTCTTTGAATAAAGCGCCCACACCATATAAATTTTCAACACGATTATTGTTATTTTCCATATCTTCCTCTTAATGATGAGATGGTTGAGAACCTTTAACAACTGCTTTAACTTCAGAAATTGATACAACAGGAAGACTTCTAATGAAGAGTATAACAAGAGTGAAGAACAAACCGAAGCTCCCAAGTAAAATTCCAATATCTACAAGAGTAGGTTTGTAGTAATCCCAACTTGACGGCAAAAAATCTCTCGATAATGTTGTGACAACGATAACAAAGCGTTCAAACCACATACCAACATTAACAAGAACACCAATAATAAACATTAGGACAATGTTTCTCCTGATTTTTTTAAACCAGAAAAGTTGAGTAAAAATAACATTACAAGAAACCATAATCCAGTATGCCCAGGCATAATTTCCGAAAGCACGATTAAGAAAAACGAAGGATTCAAGCGGGTTACCACTATACCAAGCAATAAAGAATTCCATTCCATAGGCATAACCGACCATCATTCCAGTTGCAAGCATAACTTTATTCATTTTTTCTAAAGTATCGAGAGTAATTATATGTTCAAGATTGAAAACTTTTCGAATAATAATTAATACATTTTGAACCATAGCAAAACCAGAAAAAACAGCACCAGCAACAAAATATGGTGGGAAAATTGTTGTATGCCAACCAGGAAGTATCGATACAGCAAAATCAAAACTAACAATTGTATGCACTGAAAGAACCAAAGGAGTAGCAAAACCAGCAAGAATCAGGTAAATCATTTCATAATGATGCCAGTGACGGTTCGAGTGTCGCCATCCGAGACTAAAAATAGAAAAAATTATTTTTTTGAAATTACTTTGTGTCCTATCGCGTAGCATTGCCAAATCTGGTATCAAACCAATGTACCAAAAAACAAATGAAACGGTAAGATATGTAGAAACAGCAAAAACGTCCCAAATTAATGGTGAAGTAAAATTAACCCAAAGATGATGTTGATTTGGCAATGGGAAAAGATATCCAGCAAGCCAAGGGCGTCCTGTATGAATTAAAGGAAATAAACCTGCTGTAATAACAGCAAAAATTGTCATTGCTTCTGCAAAACGCGAAATTCCCGTTCTCCAACGTTGTCTAAAAAGGAACAGAATTGCAGAAATTAATGTCCCCGCATGCCCGATACCAACCCAAAAAACAAAATTAACAATTGGAATTGCCCAACCAACAGGTTGATTATTACCCCAAAGCCCAATACCATAGTAAAGTGAAAAACCAAGTGAAATGGCACCAATTAGAAGCAATGTTGTTGATATACCCAAAGCAATAAAGTATTTCCAAGTTGGCTTTGTTTCAAGCGGTTTAGCAATGGCTTCGTTGAGTTGGGTTAATTTTGGTTGACCTTCGACTACCTCTGGTTCGATTGTATAATCAACATTAGCACTCACGCTTCCTCCTCCGATTTTTTATTCCTCAATTTGGCAATGTATGTAACATTTGGTTTAATATTCAACTCTTCGAGAACAAAATATCCGAGTTTATGGTTTCTCCAGTAATAAAGTTCGGAATGCTTATCGTGTATATCACCGAAGACTATAGCATTCGCAGGACAAGCCTCCTGACAAGCAGTTTTAACATCAGTTCCTTTCAACTCGCGCCCATTAGCAATGGCATCTTGTCGCGCTTCTGTAATCCTTTGTATACAAAATGTGCATTTTTCCATTACCCCACGAGAACGTACCGTCACTTCAGGATTATTTAAAAGCTTTAACGAATCTTTATAAAAATAACCATTGGCAAAGTGGTCCCTGAAATCATAAAAATTAAACCTTCGTACTTTGTAGGGACAGTTGTTTGAACAATAACGAGTTC
This sequence comes from uncultured Hyphomicrobiales bacterium, assembly GCA_964413155.1. Lineage (GTDB taxonomy): Bacteria > Bacteroidota > Ignavibacteria > Kapaibacteriales > UBA2268 > Naka2016. Next base: position 48,247 of record CAYPRT010000002.1, read on the forward strand.
CAACACAGCGGTTGTAAACCATCTGATTAAGACCATCGGGGCTATGATTTGTTGCAACAACAGGGCACACGTTTTCACACGGGGCATCATCACAATGCTGACAAAGCATTGGCTGAAAATTTAAAGAGGGATTTTCGGGAGAACCACTAAAATATGTATCAATTCTAATCCATTGCATTTCTCGACCACGAAGAACTTGGTCCTTGCCAACAACTGGAACGTTATTTTCAACATTGCAAGCGGTTACACAGGCTCCGCAACCGATACATTTGTTCAAATCAATAACCATTGCCCACTTAACACCAGTATATGTTATTTCGGGGATAATGGAAATAAGCTCTTTTGCACGATGAATTTCTAACTTTCCCTCTATATATTCATCAAGTGAGCCTTCCTGAATTATATGGCGAGCCTTATGTAAGTCTTTTATAGAAGTGTCGTTTAATGAATGATGCTCAACTGTTGATGCTAATTGATAATTTTTTCCTGTTGGAGATATTTTAATGTTAAAAAGAACATATCCTTTTTCTAAGTCATCTTTGTCCAAAATATTAACAGGATTAAAGCCTACACTCTGTCCGATAATACTAACAACTTCACGACCAAATCCCGATTCAATGGTTAATGTTTTTTCGGCAATTCCGGGAACAATGAAAACAGGAGCTTCGAAAGTTCTACTTTTGTATTCAAGTTTCACTATTGAGCCATTCTGTAGATTTAAACTTTTGGCATCTTTTTCAGATATGGCTAAATAATTGTCCCAAGTAACTTTTGAGATAGGATGCGGTAATTCCAAAAGCCAACCGTTGTTCAAAAACTTTCCATCCCCAATAAAATATGGCTTTTTGATTATAAGTGTCCAATCACTTGGTGATGCAAGCGGATGCCAATCATATATAAAACTATACGATGGAATAAAAGAAAAATTTTCACTTGCTTCGAGTGGGAATACACCATCGTGTAAAACTCCAAACCAAAATTGTTCAAAGTCGACGCCTGAATTCGATTTTGGATAAATTTCTTCTTTCCAATAATTCATCAAAAATTTATGATAAGCATTAGAACTTAGTTTCCCGGCAATTAGACCAAGTAAAACATCTTCTTTTTGATATGTTCCAAAAATAGGTTCAATAACTGGTTGAATGGTTGAATAATAACTGTAGCCGTCATAGAAATCGCCCCAGGACTCGAAATTATGGTTAATTGGAATAACAAGTTTTGAAGACCAAGTTGTTTCATTTTTATCTTCCGAAAAAGCACACGAAAAAGGAATAATTTCGATGGCTTGTTTTATTTGTATATCCTTTGGAAAATGGAAAACAGGATTACAATCTAAAATTAGAATAGCACCTACTTGCCCATTCTGAATTTTTTTCACCAGTTGTACTAAATCATCGAGTGATGATTTTGGTATACTTGGTTTCGGCTTAAGTTTATACAATTTGGTGTTTCCTAAAATTTCGTTTATTAAGAAAGCAAGTAGATGAACATCCTCTGGCAATGATTCACCAGTAACAATTATTGAGCTTCCTTGATTTTCCAAGAGGTCCGATACTAAAGATTTAACTAGTTTTTGGTTTATTCCTGTTTTGCCCGAAAATCGAGCCAAATTATGGTTCATAACCAAAAACAGGACATCCCTGAATGGAAAGTTTTTATTTTGGATTCTATCAAAGTTATTCGTTAAAATTTCATTCAAAACTGTAGCAAGGAATTCATAATGAAATGCTGGATTCAAAGGAATTCGATAGTCAGAATTAGCTCCAGTTAGGCTCATATCACCTTCTACCGAATAAAGCCGGTTGAACTCTTTTGCTCTATCAACATTCCTGTTTTCTGTAAATTGTCGAATATTTTGAACAAAATTACCTTCGTTTGCCAAAAAATTACTTTCTACAGCGACTATAATTTTTGCAGATAAGAAATCGTATTCGGGAAGTTCACTTTCGGGATAGATTTTCTTCCAAGCATTGAATTTTGCATAAGAATCTAAAAAGTCATATGAGTAAATTTTAGTTGTTGGAAATTTTTTTTGAAATTCAGTCAGCAATTTAGTAAGGGATGGCGAATAAATTGGTTTTGTAATTATTGCAATTTCTTTACCATTACTCGCTGCTGTATTCAAATTTGTTAAAAGCTCAGAAAAAGCCAATTCCCATGTGATTTCTGAGAACTTTCCACCATCCTTTCTCAATGGCTTTTTAATCCTTTCTGGGTCATAAAGATTTAAAATTGAAGCTTGACCAACGGCACATACTTTACCTTTATTCGAGGGATTGTCCGGATTACCATCAACTTTGATGGGTCGGCCTTCGCGAGTTTTGATTAAAATACCACAATGGTTGGAACAAGCAGAACAAGTTGAAGCATAGTAGCTTGGTTTACCAGGCAAGATATTTTCTGGATTTTTGTTATATGGAACAATAGACCCTTTATCGCGATAATTTGTACAAGAAGTTGTTGCAATTGCAAAAGTAGCAGCACTTAATGCAAGGAACCTTCGGCGTGAAATATCATCAAGTTGATTTAAATGAAAATCTTGCTTGGTTTCGTCAGAAAATTCTTTTAGCTTTAATGCCTTGCTTAATGTTTTTGATTTCAGCTCAACAAAACTTTTCCAGAATTTTTTTTCGCCCATAATTATACCTTTCGTTTTCGTTTAATAGCTAAAGGATTTAAGTTGATTTTACTCAAATTTTCACTAGGATTTGAAAAATTTGAGTTGTCTTTCTTTACAGGCTTGTTTGTTAAAAATGCAATAAAAGCACCCAGCCCAAAATTTTTTAATAATTCCCTTTTTTTCATTTCTAAACATATGTTTTGTCAAAAAAAATTATCTATGACAGGCGCCACAAAACTCTGGACCACGGTTAATTTTGTCTTTCAATTCAGGCATCCTTTGATGAGCATTTCTATGGCAATCCAAACAAGCCCCCATAGTAAATTTCTGAACTTGTTGGATTTTATCCATCTTGTCAACTTCGCCATGGCAGTATTTACAATTGATCCCCTTATTGATATGAACACTATGGTTAAAAAAAGCGAAATCTCCAAGACGATGAACCCTTTTCCATTGAATAGGTCGTTCATCTGAAAAAAATTGAGCAAGTTTGATAATTTCGGGTCGATCTTTTCTTGCTATAGTATGACAATTCATACAAATATTTGTAGAAGGAACAGTAGCAAATCTTCCCTTGTCAACACCAATGTGGCAATACTTACAATCAATCTGCATATTTCCAGCGTGGAGTTTATGGGAAAAGGCAATAGGTTGGTTGGGAGAATACCCAACTCCATCACGTTCAGGTTTGGAAATTATAAAGGTTAATATGTATGAAACAGCAACAACAAAAACCGTGATTGGTAATCTAACTTTAAGATTATAATCAAGTTGGGATTTTCGCACAAAAAACTCCATTTTTTGAGAAATAAATCAAAAGTAAAAGAACAAAAATAAAAAAATTGTTGAAAATTAAAAGTGAAATCCGAGAAAAATTTAAATCAATCAAAAAATTTGTTTTATAGTCCTTAACTGTTGTGACAAGAATTTTAGTTTTATATTTTACATTCAATTTTTTAATTAATTTACAATCTTAATAAGTTTTAATTAAATATTTTTTGTTAATAAATATCATTTTTCTAATTGTTTAATTTTTTGAGGGGTTATGAAAATATCAAAAATTTTCACAAAAAATGCTAAATCACCTTATGATTTATTTAAATATACAAAAAGAAGTTCCACACTCCGTAATCCGGATGGAAGCATTGTTTTCCATATGGATAATATTGAGATCCCTGCGCATTGGTCGCAAGTTGCTACCGACGTACTTGCTCAAAAATATTTCCGCAAAACTGGGGTTCCACAATTCGACGAAAAAGGGAATCCTATTTTTGGACCGGATGGCAAGCAAGTATTAGGTTCAGAAAATTCTATTAAGCAAGTCGTACACCGCCTTGCCGGAACTTGGCGCCATTGGGGAGAACAATATGGATATTTTGACACTCCTGAAGATGCTCAAAATTTTTACGATGAAACCGTGTATATGCTCCTAAATCAAATGGCAGCACCAAATTCCCCTCAATGGTTCAATACAGGCCTTGCCTGGGCATATGGAATTAAAGGGCATAAACAAGGACATTACTATGTTGAACCTGAAACTGGAAAAGTAAAAGAATCTAAAGATGCATATACAAGACCCCAGCCTCACGCTTGTTTCATTCAAAGTATAAAAGATGATTTACTCAACGAAGGAGGAATTTTCGACCTTGTCACTCGCGAAGCTCGGATATTCAAGTTTGGAAGTGGTTCTGGAACAAATTTCTCCTCTCTCCGAGCCGAAGGGGAACCACTTTCCGGCGGTGGAAAATCATCTGGGCTAATGAGTTTTTTGAAAATTTATGACCGCGCAGCTGGGGCTATTAAATCTGGTGGCACTACTCGAAGAGCTGCAAAAATGGTAATTGTTGATATCGATCATCCCGATGTTGAACAATTCATCGAATGGAAAGCTAAAGAAGAGGAAAAAGTTGCTGCTCTTGTAACAGGGTCAAAAATAAATTCTATCTTTTTAAAAGCAATTTTTGAATCTGCTAAAAAGGGAGGAACTAATCCAAAAACAAACAAAGAACTTCGAAATTTGATTCAAAAAGCCTTGCATCGAGGTGTTTTGTTAAACTACATTCATCGGGTTCTTCGATTAGCTGAAAATGGTGTCGAAGATATCGATTTTGATGTTTACGACACTCATTACGAAGGAGAAGCATATACAACTGTTAGTGGTCAAAATTCGAATAATAGTGTTCGTGTTACAAACGAATTTATGAAAGCTGTCGAAAAAAATGAAGATTGGCAACTTCGTTTCCGAGTAGGTGGCAAAGTCGCCAAAACTATTAGAGCAAGGCAACTTTGGAATAAAATATGTCTTTCGGCCTGGAAAAGTGCCGACCCAGGATTACAATTCGATACAACAATTAACGAATGGCACACTTGTCCGAAATCTGGTCGAATTAACGCAAGTAATCCTTGTAGCGAATATATGTTCCTTGACGATACAGCTTGTAATCTTGCAAGCTTAAATTTAGTTAAGTTTTATGATGAAGAAAAAGGTGTTTTTAAAGTCGAGGAATTCCGCCATGCAATAAGAATTTGGACAATAATTCTCGAAATTTCCGTCCTAATGGCACAATTCCCATCAAAAACCATAGCCAAATTAAGTTACGAATTTCGCACATTAGGTCTTGGTTATGCGAATCTTGGGACACTTTTGATGATTCAAGGTATACCATACGATTCTCCAGAAGCATTAGCGATTACCGGTGCAATTTCTGCAATTATGACTGGCGAAGCCTACCGTACCAGCGCTGAAATGGCAAAAGAATTGGGTCCATTCCCTCGATTCGAAGAAAACCGCGATGATATGCTCCGTGTTATTAGAAATCATCGGCGTGCTGCATACAATTCCCGAGAAAATGAATACGAGGGTCTCACTATCAAACCAATGGGGATTAATACCAAATATTGCCCAGAGTATTTACTAAAATCTGCACGCAATGTTTGGGACGAAGCACTTGAGCTTGGTGAAAAATATGGCTTCCGAAACGCCCAAGTTACTGCTATCGCACCAACAGGAACAATTGCATTAATTATGGACTGCGACACAACTGGAATTGAACCAGATTTTGCCATAGTCAAATTCAAAAAGCTTTCTGGGGGTGGATATTTCAAAATTGTAAACCAATCTGTTCACAAAGCACTCATCAAATTAGGTTATACAGAAAAACAAATCGACGAAATTGAAAAATATACCAAAGGTCACGGAACACTTATTGGTTGTCCAACAATAAATCAAAAATCGCTTATCGAACGTGGTTTTACTCAAGAAAAAATAGATGTAATAGAAAAGCAACTTGATAATGTTTTCGATTTACGCTTCGCTTTTAACAAATTTGTTCTTGGCGAAGAATTTTGTAAATCATTATGTTTTACTGATGAAGAACTTAACGACCCAAACTTTGATATGCTTTCCGCACTTGGCTTCACTAATGAAGAAATTGAAATTGCTAATGATTATGTTTGTGGAACAATGATGCTCGAAGGTGCCCCACATTTGAAACCAGAACACCTTCCAATTTTCGATACTGCTGTCAAATGTGGTAAACGTGGAACACGGTTTATCCCATATATGGCGCATGTAAGAATGATGGCTGCTGCCCAACCGTTTATTACTGGGGCTATTTCAAAAACTGTTAATATGCCAGCAGAAGCAACTGTCGAAGATATTGGCAAAGTTTATTTTGACGCTTGGAAAATGATGCTTAAAGCAATTGCTATTTATCGCGATGGCTCAAAACTATCACAACCCTTAAATACAACCGCATATGAAGGTTTCGACGAAATTGTTATGCTTGGAGATGAAGAAACTTTGGATGAAACCAAAGGTCCTGCCGAAGTTCAGAAACAAATTATTCAAAATATGCAAACCGCTGAACAAAAGCAAATTATTCAATACAAATTAGAACGCCGTCGACTACCAAAGAAACGAAAGGGCTTTATACGAGAAGCAACTGTTGGCGGACACAAGGTCTACCTTAGAACAGGAGAATACGAAGACGGAACTTTAGGCGAAATTTTTATCGATATGTACAAAGAGGGAGCATCATTTCGCGGTCTGCTGAACAGCTTCGCCATTTTGGCATCTAAAGCACTTCAATATGGAGTTCCCCTTGAAGAGCTTGTGGATACTTTCACATTTACTCGCTTCGATCCATCAGGACCTGTAGAAGGTCACGAGGCAATTAAATATGCAACGTCGGTTCTTGATTACGTCTTTCGGTCTCTTGGATACGATTATCTTAACAGGCAGGATTTTGTTCATGTTCACGCTGTCGACGAAGTCCCACCTACTATCGCACCACGGTCGAAACCCGAAACTTCAGAAACGACAAAAAAAATTATAGAAGTTAAGGATGAAAAACACGAAGAAAACAATATTGAAAACACCTCAAACGAAGAATTAATCTCGGTCGAAGAACTCATATCTTCTATAGAAGGGAAAACAGCAAAAATCACAACTGCTGCTAAAGGGTTAGGATACACTGGTGAAACCTGTCCATCTTGTGGTTCCATTCGAATGCGTCGAAGCGGAACTTGTGCTGTATGTGAAGATTGTGGCACAACCACTGGATGTTCCTAAAAAGAAAAAATTTTTCGCCTGATAAATATTAAAGTTAGCTTAGAATAATGTTTTAATACAAAAAAATTAATACCAAATTTAAAAATATGTTTGAAGTAAATAAAAATGCTGCGCGAAAATTTGGAATTGATTATAAACTTATCGAAGAAAAAGCTAATACCCAAAAAAACATCGAAATTCTTGGCAACGACTTAACTTTTATTAATGTTAGCGAATTTGAACGGACTAAGCATGTTCATCGATTACATCCTTATCTTGGGAAATTCATCCCACAATTAGTAGAGGTTTTCTTAAGAAAATTTTTTAAGGTTGGCGATACTATTCTCGACACATTTTCAGGTTCAGGAACAACATTAGTCGAGGCAAATGTTTTGGGAATGAATGCAATTGGCATTGAACTTTCACCTTTTAACGTGTTAATCCAAAAAGTAAAACCCATAAATATAATCTTCAAGAGGTTGAACTGGAAATTAAAGATTCATTAAAGAGATTGAAAATTTTCAGTTCAAAATTAACCTCAAAAGGTACTCATCTTTTCGAGGAAAACGTTGAACTTTTTGAAACACAAAGCAAATATCTCAAGGAATGGTATGGAGATAGAGCTTTACAAGAGATTTTATTTTATCGGAATATTATTAATGATTATAAAAATCAAGATGTTCTTAAAATAATCCTTTCACGCTCTGCTCGCTCGGCAAGACTCGTTCCACATTACGATTTAGCCAGGCCAAAGAAGCCCATACATGAAACATACTGGTGTATTAAGCATAAAAGATATTGTGAACCAATTAATGAAGCCTATAAGTTTATTAAAAGATATAGTCTTGATACGATAAAAAGACTAAAAGAATTTGAAAAACTTCGAACCGAGGCTTCTATTTTTATCTTTCAAGGAGATGCAAGAACTTTGAAATTACCTCATAATTTGAAAATCGACGGTATATTTACTTCTCCCCCTTATGTTGGTGTTATTGATTACCACGAACAACATAGATATGCATATGAACTCTTCGACTTCCCAAGGTTTGATGAAGCAGAAATTGGACCTGCTAAGAAAGGGCAAAATGAGTCTGCAAAAAAAGAATATGTTCAAGGCATAGTAGATGTTTTTAATAATGTTACTAAAAATTTAGTAGATGGTGGTTTAATTTTTATAGTTGCTAATGATAAATTCAATTTATTCCCCCAAATTGGAAACCAATGTGGATTTGAATTAATCGATGTTTTCCATAGACCTGTACTTAAGAGAACCTAGAGAGACGAAAATAATTATTTTGAATCCATTTTTCACTTTAGGAAGCTGTAAGTATGACATTGTCAATCGAGACACGAACTGAAATAGAAAATCTTCTTATTACCACAGTTCAAAAAAAATTAAAGGAATATAAGCCTGAAACTTTACATATGCCATTCCATCATCGATTACTTGGAAAAGACCGATTTGAAATGTTCTCTTTTATTCAATCAATAAACACAACATTTGGGATTTCCATCTGGGAGCAAGTAGCGGTGATTTTGCCAAAGGCTCCAACAATTATGCAGTAAGGCAATATAAATTACTCGGAGAAATTGATAATAATACTGAAAAACTAATCAGGGAAATTCATTTTAAATTAAGAAAAGGCGAACTTGTTCCAAACAAAATAAATGAAACTCTTTCAATTAGGAACAAAATAAAAATTGGTAAACCTAAGGCAGATCCTGATTCAACTGTAGACCTCTTTGTTAAAATTAAGAATGAAGAAAATTTTTTCGATATCACTAGCGCAAAACCAAATATGAAAGAATTCGTAGCATTGAAACTTAAGCTTCTTAGATGGACTGCCTTACGTTTGAGTCAAGATAAAAATGCAAATGCCCTTACAAGATTGGCGATACCTTACAATCCTTATCACCCTGAATCTTATAACAGATGGACTCTGAATGGTTTATATGATTTAAAATGTGGAGAAGTTTTAGTGGGAGAAAAGTTCTGGAATTTTATTGCATCAGGAGAAATCTACGATGATTTACTAGAAGTATTTCAACATGCAGGGACAGTTCTAAAAGAAGACATAACCAATAAATTTAAAGAAATCTTCTAATAAAATTTATTAATAAATTTAAATTCCTTGAATAATTTCGATTATTTTTTGGGAGTTTTATTTTTAACTATACTTTTTCCTGTAATTTTGATGTAACTTTTTGAAGCTCACAAATCTAATTTGAAATATTCCTTGAATTAAATATAGAAAAATATTTTATTAATTATTAAATAATAATATCAAGAAAGAATATTTGAACCAATTGGTTTCAACATTTTCAAAATCCACTCAATTAACAAACATAATATTCTCTTTCAAACCTTTTATTTTATCAACTGGTAATTTTAACAAAAAATACTTAGCTCCAACACTTATAATATATATTGTTAATTGTATTTTGTAATTAACTTATATTTCAAAAATATTCCTTAGAAACTTATTTATTTTTTTATTACTTTTGAATTTTTTCATTTGTCCGTTATCAATGGAGCTTAATATGTCATACTATTTTTTAAAAATAATTAATCTTAGTTTTGAAGAAGCAATAGAAAAAGTATCAAAAGCTTTGCAAGAGCAAGGCTTTGGAATAGTTTCGGAAATATTTGTATCTGAAGTTCTTAAAAACAAGATTGGGGCTGAAATTCCACCATACAAAATACTTGGAGCATGCAACCCCAATTTTGCATTTAAAGCCATTAGTATCGAGGATAAAATCGGGTTGATGTTGCCTTGTAATATTGTGGTTAAAAAAATATCTGATTCACAAACAGAAGTTTCTGCTATCGACCCAATTGCGTCGATGATGGCAATTCAAAATCCAGCATTAAAGGACCTAGCTTTGGAAGTTCAAAATCACATAAAAAAAGTTATCGAAAATTTATAGGTAGTTATGGCAAGAGTTTTAATTACTGGGGGAGCCGGCTTCCTTGGCTCGCATTTGTGCGATTGGTTTATTCAAAATGGCGACGAAGTCATCGCAATCGATAATCTTATTACAGGTTCTATTGATAATATTGCACATTTGTTTGGTCATCCTAAATTCAAGTTTATCTACTACGATATTACGAATTATACTCACGTTTCTGGTGACATTGACTATGTATTGCATTTTGCTTCCCCCGCTTCTCCAAGAGCATATATTCAATTACCAATTCAAACATTAAAAGTTGGAGCATTAGGAACACACAAAATGCTTGGACTTGCAAAAGAAAAAGGTGCTTGCTTTCTATTAGCAAGCACAAGTGAAGTTTATGGTGACCCTCTTATCCATCCACAACCTGAAACATATTGGGGCAATGTTAATCCAATTGGAATTCGGGGTGTTTACGACGAAGCCAAAAGATTTGCCGAGGCTATGACAATGGCATACCATAGATATCACGGACTTAAAACTCGAATTGTCCGTATTTTCAACACTTTTGGTCCAAGAATGCAAATTGACGATGGCAGAGCCATTCCGACTTTTATTGCCCAAGCTCTAAAAAATGAAAATGTCACGGTTTTTGGAACAGGGAAACAAACAAGGTCAGTGTGTTATGTTGACGATTTAATTGAAGGGATCTTCCGATTATTATCTGTTGAATATTACGAACCCGTAAACATTGGCAATCCCGATGAAATCACGATTATTCAATTGGCAAAAGAAATTATTGAACTTTCTGGAAGCAAAAGCAAAATCGTTTTTATAGAACTACCACCTGACGATCCAAAAGTAAGGCAACCCGATATTACACTTGCCCGAGAGCTTTTAAAATGGGAGCCAAAAGTTCCTCGAGTTGAAGGATTAAAGAAAACTATTGAATATTTTAAAGAAAAATTAAAGATTAAGTAAGCTTTAAAAAAATCAATAATAAATTAGGTTTGTTAAAAATTGTAATATAAACTAAACCTGTGGAAAATCGCAGAAACTCCCACCTGTGAAACTCCATAATCAAAATTCAATTCTTTAAATTTAAGTCCTAAACCACCAGAAAAACCTGTAAATTTTTTATCTTTTGACGTGCTTGAGTATTTTCTAATATTGTTATCGTAGCCTATTCTTAAATTGACATTTTCACCAAAATAAAATTCTCCACCAATGGAAAATTTTAAAAACTTGTCGAAAAATTTTGAAGTCGGATCGGCAAGGTTGTAAAAATTAAAATTCAAAAGCAATGGTAAACCACGAAGTCGATGTGAAATTCCAATACGAAGGTCTAAGGGTAAACTTTCTCGTGCGCCGTCAAAAGTTGTAAGTTGAGTGCCAAAATGAAGGATTGATAATCCAATGGAGGTTCTTTTTTCTGGAATCAAATACAACAAACCAACATCCATTGCAATTGCCATAGAACTGTATTTATCGATATTCGATGAAATAATTTTTAATGTTCCACCATAAAAAAGATTTGTATCTAAAATATTACCATAAGAAACACCAAAAGAAAAATCATTTGCACCGAAGCTGCCCAAAACTTGTCCATTTATGTCGGTTCGTTCAAAAGAACCATAATTGGTATAAATAGCGGAAAGAGCAAAACTCCCAATATTTTCCCAGCTTCGGTGGAAGGAAACAGAGCCAGAGTTTACATCAAGAACATGTTTTAAAAAGGTGACAGAAAAGTTTCTTTCTTTGTTTATTGCTACACTAGCAGGATTAATAAATAATGCAGTTGGGTCGTCTCCTATAGCAACGAATGCTCCTGCAAGCGAAGCCGAACGAGCACTCCCAGCATATTTTAAAAAATTGAAAGGTGTTTCTTTGGCATGGAGTGATATTGAAAGGATAAATAACATAATATAAAGAAACTTTTTCATTCTATACTATTTGCTTAATATTCTCAATGATTTCAAGGAAAAATTTAGGTGGCTTAACAGCCTTAAAATTATCTGAGGTAACAAAACAATGAATCGTATAACCATTGGCAATTTCGCGTTTTTCAACCTTAATAAGGTAGTCAAATTGAATTGTTGAACCAATGCTCTCAGGATCGAAGGTTGTAACAATCTCAATTAAATCGTCGTAATGGGCAGAACCTTTCCATTTGATCTTTGCTTCCACCAATGGCAAAAAATAACCTTTTTTCTCGACCAAGGAATAGGGAATTCCAATGCTACGCATTAATTCAGTTCTTCCAATTTCAAAGAATCGAAGGTAATTCCCGTTATAAACTACACCCATTCTATCAACATCAGCATAACGAATGCGAAAGAAAACACTATGCTTCATACAATTATTTTCAAAACTTATTTTTGAATCCATCAATTTATTAAATTAGTAAAATACTATCTAACTTCTTCAAGAATTTTCTCAACAATTTCAGCAGTAGAAACATTTTCGGCTTCGGCATTGAAATTGGTAACAATTCTATGTCGAAGAACGGGCAGGGCAACAGCCCTTATATCATCAATCTCAGGAGTAAACCGACCATCGAAAGCAGCACGAGCTTTTGCACCCAAAATAAGAAATTGTGATGCACGAGGTCCTGCACCGTAGCGAACATAGTCTTTAATAATTTTGGGTGATTCGCCATTAGGGCGAGTAGCACGAACTAATTGAACAGCATAATGAACTACATTTGGAGCAACAGGAACCTTTCTCACCAAATCTTGAAATTCAATAATTTCTTGTGCCGAAAGGATTTTCGAAACTTCGGGTAAATGCAATGTGGTGGTAGAATTTACTATTTCCACCTCTTCGTCGAAAGTTGGATAATCTAACCACAAGTTAAACATAAAACGGTCCAACTGTGCCTCGGGCAAAGGATAAGTTCCTTCTTGCTCAATTGGATTCTGGGTAGCAAGAACAAAAAAAGGTTCAGATAGTTTGTAAGTGACACCAGCAGCGGTTACTTCGTGTTCCTGCATTGCCTCGAGCAAGGCAGATTGAGTTTTTGGAGGTGTTCTATTTATTTCGTCTGCAAGAACAATATTGGCAAATATAGGTCCTTTAACAAACTTGAAACTTTTATTTCCAGTGGTAATATTTTCCTCAATAATTTCTGTTCCAGTAATATCGGAAGGCATTAAATCAGGGGTAAATTGAATTCGGCTGAACTTTAAATCTAAAGCTGAAGCAAGAGTTCTTATCATCAAAGTCTTAGCAAGCCCGGGGACTCCGATCAACAAACAATTTCCTCTGGAAAATAAAGCGATCAATAATTGATTAATTATATCTCTCTGCCCAACAATTACTTTCCCAACCTCGCCTTGAATTTTTTTGATTGCAAAAGCAAACGATTCAAGAAGTTCAATATCCCTATCCTTATTTTCCATATTCACCAAATAATTAAAATTTCAATGACGAGAAACTCAAAACAAATATTGAAGGATGGGCTATAAAATTTAAAAGGAAAGGCGATTAACATTGTTATTATTCTTTAAATAAGAACTGCGTCCAAGAAAAGACGCAGTCCTCAAAATAAAACCTCAAATAATACTATTATTCGAGCACATGGATATTTCGTTTGGCACAAATTTCTTTAAGCTGCTTGGGCCAAACACTGACACTAACCTCACCAAGATGTGCTGTACGAAGAATATACATATAGGTCCTAGACTGCCCAATTCCCCCACCAATAGAAAGAGGAATTTCATCGTTCAAAATTGCTTGATGATATGGAAGTTTAAGAAAATCAAGTTGACCAGTGATTTCAAGTTGTTTCACCAATGTATCCTTAGTTACCCTAATTCCCATTGAAGATAACTCGTGGCGGCGACGAGTGACCGGATTCCAAACCAAAATGTCTCCATTTAAGCCATGCATTGGCCGGCCATCTTCAGATACCGTTTCAGTTACCCAATCATCATAATCTGCTGCCCTCATCTCGTGAGGATAACCGTCTTTCAAAGTCCAACCAATTCCAATGATAAAAATTGCAGGATATTTCTGCAAAATCATAGTCTCCCGCTGCTTCCTTGGTAAATTAGGATACATATCTAAAATGTCTTCTGCATGTAAAAAGGTAATTTCTTCGGGAAAATCTGGATATTTACTATTTTTCAATTCGGGCCAATTTTCTTGGGCAAACTTAGCAGCATTGTAAATTACTTTCCAAATTTTTCGAACTATATCTTTTAAGAAATTCAAGTTACGCTCTTCTGGAGTAATAACACGCTCCCAATCCCATTGGTCAACGTAAGCTGAATGGTCGTGGTCGAGAAAATAATCTTTCCTAACTGCACGCATATCAGTTAAAATTCCTTCACCTGGCTTACAACCAAATTGTTTCAAAGCCATCCTTTTCCATTTTGTTGCAGCTTGAACCACTTGTGCATCAATTGGCTTATCCAATCCTAAACCACACTTAAACTCGATTGGAGTTCTTGAACCATCTCTGTCAAGATAATCATTAACACCGCTCTCTTTGGTAACTATCAATGGCACTTGGACCATTGTTAAATTCAATTCCTTGCTCAAATTCTTTTCGATATACTCTTTAACTGCGAACAATGCACGCATTCGCTCCAATGGTGGTAATAATGGTTCGTAGTCATTGGGTAAAATCTTTTCTACTTCCTCGTAAGTGCTTATCCCGGGTCCAGCAAGATCTGCTCGTTTGTCGCCATAACTTCCACTTGAACCAAAATCTGTTTGTTCTTCCATTGTAGAACCTCCTAATTTGTTTAGAATAATTAGATTAAAAAGAAAAAGAAATTATTGAACATAAATAATAAATAATAACATTATAATTTAAAAAAAATTACAAAATATAAAATTAATATTGCAAATTACAAAAAAATGATTAATGTAAAATAATTCCAAAATTTTCAATTATTTTGAAAATTTTTGTAATCAAATTGTTGTTTGAAGATTTTCTTTTAATTTAAAAAATTAGAATGAGAAATAAATAGACAATGAAATAATAAAATCAAAATAAATGTAAGCTTCGATTATTTTTTAAAGATAATTATTCTTACTTTAAAAACAACTCTTCAATAAATACAACTTTTATCTTATCGCTGCTTGTTGTAATGGGAAAAACTTCAATCTCTTTATCTTCATCCAAAACACTTTGAGGTTTAGGAGTCGGATAAGCAATTGGACTGGGTGCGTTCGAAAGTAAATCTTGTTTAAATTTTTCGGTATTTTTTGTAACAATAGCAAATTTTATATTATTGTATTGAATATGTTTTTTGATAGCATTGTTCACTTTTTCAAGAGTTAAATTATTAATTTTTTTTCGGAAAAATTCAATGTAATTTCCATTATCTGGAATTTTGTAAAACTTGCTATCGATTTGATACCCAAGTCTTTGCATAGTTGTTTGAGCATAAAAAAGGCAGTAATTCAACAGGAATTTCTTTGTAGTTTCAAATTGTTCGGCAGTTAAACCATTTTCAACCACTTTCTTGAGCTCCCGCAAAGCAGCACGCAAAGTAAACAAACGAGCCTCGTGAGGAACTGGTCGTAACCAAACCTCGAATATTTGCTTTCTCCTGGGATTATTAGGTTCTGGAAAGTTTAACGCACCGCCATTCAAAAAAGTCTCAATATAAGCATAGTCGCCATAATTTAAACCACGTTGCTCGCGAATTACTTGGTAAAGATGGCTAGACGAGTTACGATGTTCCCCAAACCAAGAAGCAAAAAGCCATAAGGAGAAAAAGTCCTCGTCCCCACGAACAACATCAATTGGAAATCCAAAACTTATAGCAGTGGCGTCGCAATCCTTTTCAACCAATAAAAATTCCCAGCCGTTTATCTTTTGTGGTTTAATTTCGGGAGGAGAAACCCAATTTCCATCACTTAGCTTAGATATAAGATTTTGTTTAATTTCTTTGGGAAGATTTTCAGGGTAGTTACCTCCTACTGCCACAACAAAATTACTCTTGTTAAAATACTTTTTATAAAAAATTACAACATCCTTGAGGGTAATATTTTTCAATCCTTCGATTGTTCCTTCGGTGATATGCTCATATGGAGTACCCTTAAAAATGAATTCATATAATGTCGCTTTTCCCAATTCTTCGTCATTTGAATACCTTAAGTCCTTTTCTAAATAATTCAACATTTCGCTTCGTATTCTATCAAAATCTTCCTGCTTAAATGCGGGTTGGGTAATTGCTTCGATAAACAAAGGAACGAAAGTATTAATATTATCAATTTGAGTTCTTCCATAAAAGACTGTCATCTCCTTGTCGACTTTTACAGAATAAGATGAAGCAATTGGAAATAATTTACCGAGAATAGCTTCGTAAGAATTCGTTTTGGTGCTTCCTTCGGCAAGCAAGCGAGCAGTCAACATAGCAAGGCCTTCTTTGCCATCTGGGTCGAACTGTGAGCCTACATTAAACCAAATTCTAACAGACACGGTTGGGTCTTCATTTACTTTTAATGTTATAATTTTGGTTTTTTCCATTCCATTTTTACTGTAATTAACAAATAAAACGTTTGAAATAAATAATGAGAAAAATAAAAAAATCAAATTTTTCATTATTCTCTCCCTTTTAAAACAACGAAAGTACTTTTTTGAGGAACAAAGTAATTTTGAGCAACAAATTGAATATCCGCAGGAGTAATGGTCTCCAGAGTAGAGTAAAAATAATTAATTGAATTTAGATCAGCTGTTAGGGCAAGAGGGCGAGCAAGAATTGAAGCAACTTTATTTGGAGTTTCAAGATTCATAAGGAAACTAAAACGTAAGTTTCTCTTAACATCTTCAAGTTTTTTAACATCTGGTAAATTCTGCTGAAAATAGTTAATGGTCGAGTTAATTTCTTGCTCAACATATTCTATATCTTTTTTGTCCTTTACTTGTGTCCATATTATCCAAAGGAAAGGATCCCTGTTGAAATTAAATTCTTCTTCGAGGGAAAGAACTTTCTGTTCTCGAATGTAAAGTTTTTTGTATAATTCACTATTTGTTCCAAAGGCAAGTTTCCCAAATAAAATTGTTGCAACATAATTTTTGTCTTGTGGATTAAAAGGTAATCCCTTATATGCAAGCACCAAAATTGGAGAGGACCTACCAGGAAACTCGACTACTGTTCTTTTTGGTTTAGTTTGTTCTGGTTCAGTTTCGACCTTTGGAGGAACATAGCCTTTTTCCCAATTCTGATAGTACTTCCTAATCAAAGAAATTGTTTGCTCGTAATCAACATCACCAACAATTAAAATTACGCAGTTGTCAGGTCGATAATATCTTTTGAAAAAATAAATACTATAATCATACATTTTAGGCATCGCTTTAATGTCTTCTTCAAAACCAATTGTGGTATGTTTATATGTATGTCGTTCAAAGGCAGTATTACACAAAGTTTCCCAAGCCAAGAATAAAGGATTTGTTTTCCCTTTACGATATTCGCCATAAACGGCTCCAGCTTCGGTTTGAAAATCTTGTTCAGAATACATCAAATTTTGGAATCGGTCGCTTTCAAGATCAATTATCTTTTCTAAATTATCTTTCGTAAAATCAAGATGATAACAGGTATAATCATCCGTAGTGTAAGCGTTTGCATTTGCACCAATTTCAGTAACAATTTTATCATAAATATTTCCTGGGTATTTTTTAGTCCCTCTGAACATCATATGTTCGAAAAAATGAGCAAAACCACTATGAGCAGGCTCAAATTCATCGCGACTACCTGAACGAACAATTGTGTAGTACGAAATCAGCCCATTCGAAGGCATTTTGATCATTAAAATTTTCAATCCATTTTCAAGTGTTTGAATCTTGTAATCAAAAGGGAAAAAGCTTACTTTCGATGATGAATTCATTATCATAACAGAACCAAAAATTATCAAAAAAAACTGAAAAAATTTCTTCATTTTGAACTCCTGATGTTTTCAACCTCTTTTTCTATAAATATTTGGATTAATGCCATATTTTCGAATTTTATTATGAAGGGTTTCGCGGCTCACTCCAAGCGAGGCAGCAGCTTTGCTTACATTACCAAAACAAGCTTCTAATGTTCTTTCTATTTTCAATTTTTCAACACGCTCAACATCGCTTTTAATATCACCGCCACTAGTTATTGGTGGAGTTAAAGACTCCTGTTCGCTTGTAGGTTCTTTGCCAAGGAATCGTTTCAAATCGGGTATTTCAATTGTATCCTTTTCGGTATACTCGAATACAATTCTAATAGTATTTATTAGTTCTCTAATATTTCCACTCCAAGGAAGTTCTTGCATAAATTCAATAACCGAAGGTGAGAAAAATTTTGCTTTCCCAGTTTCAAGATTAAATTTTGTAACATAATATTGGACGAGGTCGGGTATGTCTTCTGCTCTTTCCCGAAGTGGAGGAACAAAAATTTCACATTCCCGCAGTCGGTGATAAAGTTGGCTTCGGAACATACCTTGACCTACCATAGTGGAAAGATCCTTATCGGTTGCAGAAATTATTCGAACATCAAGCTCTTCGTTTTCGCTACTACCGATTTTTCTAATTATTTTTTCCTCAATAGGATTCAACAAGGAAGCTTGAAGCTCCCAGCTTAACTCGCCAATTTCATCGAGAAACAAAGTCCCACCATTAGCTCTTTGGAAAAGCCCCTCCTTATTTAAAGCAGCTCCAGTAAATGCTCCTTTGACGTAACCAAATAATTCACTTTGAAATAATTCTCTCGGTATGTTTGGGATATCAACAATGATAAAACCACGCTTAGAACGACGACTTGCATTGTGAAGCGCTTGGGCAACCAACTTTTTTCCTGTTCCGGTTTCGCCAGTTATCAGCACATTCAAATCTGTTCTGCCAAATCGGATAATACTATAGCCCAGTTCAACAATTTTTTCCGAAGAACCAATAATGCCATTTGCTCGCAAAAATTGAAGTATTTCAGCTTTATCACGGCTTCCCGATAAATTAACAGCACTTGAAAGCACTTCACGTAATTTATCGGCGCTAACAAGACTTTTTTCAATGAAATTTACTGCACCAAGCTTTGTCGCTTTCACCGCAGTTTCAATTGTACCTTTCCCAGTAATCATAATAACAGGAATAAAGGGATGGTTTCTTCGGCAATATTCTAAAACATCAATCCCATTCATATTTGTATCGGGACCAAATTCAATATCGAGAAGAATAGCCCCAATTTTTCTTGAGAACTTGTCTATATACTGTATCGTTTCTTCTGGGGTGTGTACCATTTGTGTTTCATATCCAAATCCTTGAACTATTTCTGCAACAGTTGAGCAAAATTCGAAATTATCGTCAGAAATTAATATTTGCATTTTATCACCTGTTTCTATGTTTCAACATTACAAAATTAATGTAATCTCCGAAAAGTAATCATTTCCAAAGTATCAAATAAATCCCGAAAGTGAATACTATTCTTTGTTTTAAATCGAGGATTCCAAATGGCACGCACTATGACATTGCTTGCAGAGCTCTCATATTCAACAAAATTTAATGTATCTCCAACCTCATTGATTACTTGGGTTTGCAAAATAGTTTTCTGAATTTTATCCAACAAATTACAATATTCTTCCTCTGTTAATTTTCTAACAGTATTTACTTTCCCTTCAATAGAAAGAAATTTGATCTTTCTGTTTGTTGTTAAAATAAATTTCTCGTAAGTATTTTTACTAGGGTATATTGTTCCCCAACTTATCTTCAAATTTTCGCTACCTTTTCCAATACAATATGGCAAATTAGTGGAACAACTACATAGTAAAACCAAGCAAAGTAAAAAAATAATTCTAAACATCAAGATTCATTCGACAATGTTGGCAAAACTTTGGTTAAGAATTCCTCAAGCCGTTCAATTACCTCATCTTTTCCAAGTACTTCCATTGTTTCGAACATCCCAGCTCCATATGATAAACCTGTAATTGCCAATCGCAAAGGATGTATCACTTCTTTCAACTTCAAATTCTTTTCGTTAAGGTATTTCATTATTTCGTCGTGTATGTTTTGATGTGTGAATTCGTTAATGCTTTTAAAGATATTGAGAATATCCCTTAAATAAATTTCAACATTGCTTGACCAATGCTTTTTGAAATAATCAACATCATATTTTTTAGGTCGCTCAAACATATAGGGTGCAAAGTCGATAATATCGGGCAATTTTTTTACCCTTTCACGAAGCAATGCAACAACTCGAGCTAAATATTCTTTGGAAAAACCTTCGTAGCCACGCTTTGCAACCCAGTATGAGAACATTTCGGCCAGTTCATCGATAGGTTTAGAGTACAAATATTTTGCATTAATAGCATCAAGCTTTACGACATCGAATATAGCACCCGATTTGTTCACTTTCTCTAATTGAAATTTTTCAATTAGCTCTTCAACCGAAAATATTTCCCTATCCCCACTTGGGTTCCATCCAAGCAGAGCAATAAAATTGACAAATGCATCAGGAAAGTATCCTTTTTCTATATAATCTTCAACTGCTACATCTCCTTGCCGTTTGCTTAACTTTGTTCTATCCGGATTTAAAAGTAAAGGAAGATGAGCCATTTTAGGAACATCCCACCCAAATGCATTGTAAAGAAGTATATGCTTAGGAACAGAAGGAAGCCATTCTTCTCCACGAATAATATGTGTGATTTGCATTAAATGGTCGTCCACAACATTAGCAAGATGGTAGGTTGGGAACCCATCAGATTTCAACAAAACTTGGTCGTCGATGTCTTTTGTATTAACAATTATTTCCCCACGAATGATATCGACGAAACGAATCTGCTGATTTTCTGGAACTTTCAACCTAATAACATATGGTTCTCCACTCTTAATTAATCTCTTAGTTTCGGCATCGCCCAAAGTGAATTGATTTCTCATGTTGTAGCGGTCATACTTAAAATCATGATGCGTTGCAATCTTTCTCGCATTTTCTAATTCTTCGGGAGTGTCGAATGCATAATATCCCCAACCACTTTCAACTAAAGTACTTGCATACTTGCGGTAAATATCCAGTCTTTCCGATTGAACGTATGGACCAAAAGGTCCACCGACGTGGGGTCCTTCGTCGAATTCTATACCCACCCAAGTTAAAGTTTTAAGTAAATTTTCAACGGAATTTTCGACCAACCTGCTCCTATCGGTGTCTTCAATTCTAAGAATTAATTTTCCACCGTTGTGGCGAGCGAAAAAATAATTATATAGAGCAGTTCTCAATCCTCCAACATGAAGGTAACCTGTAGGGGATGGTGCAAATCGAACACGAACAGACATTCTTATTCTCTGACTTATAGCAAAAAACAAAATTAATAAATTATAGTTTTACCTCTCTTGATATTATTAACACACTTTAAACTTACATTATTAAGCAAAAACAAAATGTTTCCAAATTTTTCGTAAATTGCGTTTGTTGAATTATTAAAACAATGAAAGTTTCGTTAATTTTAAGTGTTTCTTTTATTCTGCTTATTTCTTGTGTTTCGAATGTAAAAGTTCAAAAGCCTATTGTAAAATATGTTCGTGAGCAAAAGTGTAGCCCCGACAAATGGAAAGGAATTCCAATAGACACAAGCAAGGAATACCGAAACGTTGCCGAAAGCTATTATGTATTCGAACCAGTTGTAGGAATTAACACCCTCGAAAATGAATGGTCGCTTTCGTTTATCGATGAAAAAAATGCTATTCTAACCTACGACGATAATAATCAACAAGTTCCAATTATTACTTACTTTACTGATAAAACACGAGCAAAGGTTTCCTCTGGTCTTAGTATTCCCTTAGATGGACATTTGGGATGTTTTTCAATTTCGGGTAATAATGTGTATTTTGCCCGTAGCCCACTAAGTTTAGAAGAAAATTCTATCACTGGTAATTCTGACTTATATAGTGGAAAAATTTACCGAAATGTTATTTCTCAACCCCAACCAATTTCAAAAAATATTAACACATACTTTGCTAGTTGGGAATCTCATCCTTCAATTTCATCGAATGGAAAGGTTTTATTTTTCTCTTCCGACAGAATTCCATTCAAAGGACCCGACATTTTCTTTTCTATTTTACTTCCAAATAATACTTGGAGTGACCCAATAAATTGTGGCGATTCAATCAATACTGAATGCGATGAAATCACGCCATTTGTAACTAAAGATGGTAGATACTTGCTTTTTGCTTCAACGGGCCATGAAAATGTAGGTGGGTACGACCTTTTCATTTCAACAATTTCAGATGATTTCTGGAAAATAGTAGAAAATTTCACCCCTGATAAAGAAATTGAATTTTCAAAATATTTTTCGAAAGCAAAAAATTTGCGACCCCCAACAAATACTCCAATGGACGAAATTTTTCCTTCTACACCTACAGATCCAAATGAACTACTTTATTATTCATCTAATCAATTCGACGCACAAAGCGGTTTGTTTCGTCGTGGGGGTTTCGATATTTACTGCCGATATAAAGTAACAAAACCAAAAGTCCTTGCAGCACAAAAAAAGACAGAAGAACCAAAGCTCGAAATTAAAGAAGTTGAACCTAAATTAGAACAAAAACTGATTGAAATAGACCCTAAATTTAAATTATACGGCTATGTATTTAGTTTAGATAATAAAGAACCTATAGAGTCTGCAGATGTCTATGTTTACCAATTCGATACATTAACCCAAGCCTTCCCCGATGTTACAAGATTTCCACCTCTTTTTGAAACCAAAACAAACAGCAAAGGATTTTATGAATTCTCTTTGCTGAAAAATATTGATTACCAAATTTTTGCTGAAT
Source organism: uncultured Hyphomicrobiales bacterium (assembly GCA_964413155.1). GTDB lineage: Bacteria > Bacteroidota > Ignavibacteria > Kapaibacteriales > UBA2268 > Naka2016. The sequence continues at coordinate 71,056 of CAYPRT010000002.1, forward strand.
CGCCAAACTTTTTTTACGACTCAAAGAAAATTCGGATGGAGCTGACTGACCCTGAAAAGGAAGTTCGAGTTGACTTTTATTTACCACTAAAACTGACCCTTAGAATCAACTTTCCTTTTGATGTGTTTGACAAACCATATAAATTCATTCTCGATAGCAATGGTATCGAAACAAATATCACATGGGAAGAATCGCTTGATATGTTGGCTTTAAACATAATCATTTCAAGTAAGTATATAAAAAAAATAGTTTTAGTAGGGCATACAGACGATGTTGGAACACTCGAATATAATTACCGCTTGGGACTAAATCGTGTAAATTTCGTAATAAATGAATTGGTAAAACGAGGAGTAGCAAAAGAATTACTCGAAGGAAAATCTGCTGGCGAAACTGATCTACTCCCACGCCGAAGCGGCGAGGATTTAGAAACCTACCGTAAAAGGCTGCGACGCGTTGAAGTTTCAAAAATATATTAGGAGTCATATGAAACTTACACCTTTTAGATTTTTACTCATACTAGTCTTGGGTACTTTATTCATACTTGCATCTATTGCTATTTATGTTTACAATATTTCATCATACAACTTGCCATCTTTGGAACAATTAGAAAATCCACCACAAAATTATGCCACACAAATTTTCAGTGCCGATGGTGTTTTAATAGACTACTTGTTTGTTGAACGCAGAGTTCCGCTATCTCTTGATAGTATACCAAAAGATTTTATAAATGCTTTAATAGCAACAGAAGACCGCAAATTCTTTGATCATTGGGGAATTCATTTAGCCAGAGTTTTTAAAGCAATGTTAAAAAACCTATTAGCAATGCGATTTAAAGAAGGTGGCTCGACAATTACAATGCAATTGGCAAGAAATCTTTACTTCAACCAAGATGTTTCACTTTCCAGAAAAATCCGCGAGGCCTTAACATCTATTCAAATTGAAAAGCAGTTTACCAAAGAAGAAATTCTGGAAATGTACATTAATACTGTTTCCTTCGGTCGTGGAGCCTACGGATTATCAGTGGCATCTAAAATTTATTTCGACAAATCTCCTATGGAACTAACTACCTCTGAATGTGCATTCCTTGTTGGTTTACTTAAAGCCCCCGAACATTACAATGCAATTGTAGATTATGAAAAAGGAATCGAACGCAGGAATCTTGTTTTGCGTTTAATGTATGAACAAGGTTACCTTAATAGTTCCCAATACCTTAAAGCATTGAATGAACCAATCCAACTTTCTAAAGTAAAGATTAAAGACAAAAATCAATATCTTCTTGCTCCTCACTTTGTTGATTATGTACGAAAACAAGTTTCTTCCGACCCCAGGCTTTCTGAATATGACCTATATCGCGATGGACTAACGATTTACACAACACTAAATTCAAAAATTCAACAATATGCAAAACAAGCAATTGAAGAACATCTTGGAGAATATCAAAAAATATTCAATTCCTCTTGGAATTGGAAAAACAAACAATCTTTGCTAAATAAATTAATGGAAGAATCAATTCGCAAACATCCCGACTATATAAATGCATTGAATGAAAATAAAGAAAAAGTAGCCAAAAGGCTCCGAGAAAATAAAAATTTTGTCGATTCAATCAAAAATGCAGTAACAACAATTCAAGTTGGTTTAGTGGTAATAGATATTCAAACGGGTGAAATTGTCGCAATGGTAGGTGCTTCCCCAAAATTTATTAACGAAAATCCTTATGCAAAGCATTCGCTTAATCATGCAACCCAAATACGAAGGCAACCCGGCTCTGCTTTCAAACCTTTCGTATATACAGCCGTATTATCGGATACTTTGGAACCGAATTCCCTAATCGAATGCGGTCCATATTCTTATGTTTTGCCAAACGGTGAAGTCTGGACCCCACAAGGATTCGGTAATTGCGAACCTGGAGAAAAAGTTACCCTTTACGAAGCATTGGCAAAATCGATTAATTCTGTTGCAGCTCGTTTAATTACTCAATATACAACACCATTACGAGTCATCGAAATTGCCCATCGAATGGGAATCGAATCACCATTGCAAAATGTACCTGCCTTGGCTCTTGGTGCTGGTGGCGAAGTTACCCCTCTCGAAATAACTAATGCATTTTCAACTTTTGCTCGGGAGGGTATTAAAATTAAAGCAAAGTCGATTCGATATATACAAGACAATCGGGGAAACATTGTTATTGATTACCAAAGAAATGAAGATGTAGCTGATGCGATAAGTCCAAAAATTGCCCAAACAATGATTAAAATGATGATGGGCGTAATTAATTTTGGGACCGGTTACGAAGTTCGAAAATACTTAACAAATTGTGAAGCCGCAGGTAAAACTGGAACAACAAACGATTTTGCTGACGCTTGGTTCATTGGTTTCACTCCTCAATTATGCGCTGGCATTTGGGTTGGTTTCGATGACCGACGAATCACTTTTACCGGGGGTTATGGTTATGCAGCAAAAGCAGCAGTTCCAATTTGGGGCAGACTTATGGCAAAAATCTACAACGACCCTTCTTTGCCTTATAAGCAAAGAAACTTTGGACTTTCGGATACAAGTTTTGTAATTTTCAATCAAAAATAAATTTAATGTTATGAAAAAATATCTTGAATTCCTGGATGGTGAAAAAATTGAATTAGCAAATATTTACTGTGTTGCCAGTAACTACCCTAAACATGCTGAAGAAATGGGAACTAAAATCCCAGAAGAACCTGTAATATTTCTTAAACCAACCTCAGCTTATGTCCCTGACGGAGGGAAAATACTTTTACCCCTTCTGTCAAATAATGTTCATCACGAAGTTGAACTTGTCGTTGTCATTGGAAAGGACGGATTTAATATTAGCAAAGTAAATGCTCTTGATTATATTGCTGGTTACGCTGTTGGAATTGATGTTACAATGCGTGATGTTCAAGCAAAAGCAAAATTGGAAGGAAAACCTTGGGGAATTGCTAAAGGTTTCTATACATCTGCTCCAATTTCCAAAGTTGTAAAGGCAAACCAATTCAATGGTCAAATTCCGAACTTTGAATTGTTACTTAAAGTAAACGGTGAAATTCGGCAGCAATCAAATACTAAATTTATGGAACGTTCAGTTGATTCGCTTGTTTCATTTATCTCTCGGATATTTTCATTAAATACTGGCGATTGCATTTTTACTGGCACCCCCAAAGGTGTCGGAAAAATTAACCACGGTGACAAAATCTATGCAGAATTATGCGGATATACTTCATTATCCTGTTTTGTCGAGAAACAATTCGAAGGTGACTATAAATGAAAAAGGTTTTATTATTTATCCTATTGTCTCCTTTTTTATTTTATCTTTTGGGTTGCGGAACATTTCACACCCGCACCGAAACAGAAACCTATACTATAGTTGTCCGCGATACACTAACGCAAATTGAAGTAAAAAATGCCCCCAGGGAAAAGAGACAAAGGCATTGTTTATCCATCTTCCAAGGTTTTGGAATCCACAAGAACCATAACCACCAGCGATAGTATTGTTGAAAGATTTTATCCAAATTTTATAAGACTTGGCGTTTTTGAAAGTGTTGGTCTAATAGGAACCAGCCAGGCAAATCAACTTGGAGCAGGAATTTTTGGAATTTTCCCTGAAATAGAAAAATATCCTGAAAATCAAAGAGGTTACAAAGATAAGCTTTTTTCAGGTGGCTATTACCGATTTGGAATTGGAGAATGGCGGCTTCGCTGGTTCAAAGACTCCCGCAATTGGACAATTGGCACAAGTATTTACGAAATTATTGCTAAAGATAACCTTTTGGAACACAATCTTGCTTCAACTTTTCCAATTTACATCAAAAAAAGATTCTTTTTAAACCAGAAAATACCATACATTGCAATTTCACCTTCCTTTGGTTTTGGGCTATTTCCTTCGCAATATATCAACACAAACATTGCATTAGAAATTGGTTCGTTGGGTGGTTTGAACTTACGAGCTTATGCCGGAATTGCCTTGGGCCAAAATCCAAAATTTTCCCCATTTGTTCAAGACCTTAACCCACCAACTGCACAAACAATAACTACAACATATCTTGGTATTGGCATTTCATTCCTCGATTTTGTAAACATTGTTCCAGAGCTTTACACTGAATGGAAAGACCACGAACATTCTTCGTGGAACATTGGACTTTTCCAATTTGCACTTCTAAACACTAATTCTGATACCAGTCTTGGACGCTCGATTAAAACCTTGGTTAAGGGTCTTCATTTTCGAGCATTGCCTACATCAATATCAATCCCAATTTTAAATAATGGATTTTATTTGGGAACCTCATTATTAAATGTTTTTATTTTCGGATTAAGAGACGTTGGTATTGGCGTTTTACCTGTTCGGCTAGGCTATTGGCAAGTTATTCTACCCGACGAGCTTTCCACCGAACCATTTGTTGAATATAATTACTATCCTTCAAGCTTTGTTCATTTTGGCAACCGATTTAACCTAAAAATGAGTGAAAGTTTCAACCTTTCACTTGTTTTCGGATATGTTAATGGTAATAACGATCGATTTGTGAAAGCATTCAAAAACGATTTTATTGATTTTACTCCATATTTAAACTTTTCTCGGTATTACATTGGAATTTCTATTGGGATACTTGATAGGATTTTCCAACCAGAAGAAATTCGTTACAACAAAGAAAGCTGGAAAAAATGAAAAAAATTTTTCTTTTCTTTTCTATTTTTTTAGTATTTTATTCTTGTTGCTCTCCCAAAGGAAACGAAAGCTTACCACTTTTAACTTGGAACTTTCGCGGCTATGTTGGTTCCGCTCCTGAATACTTCCTTTTGAATTGTTATTATGAAAACCAAATACTTGGCGAAAAGTTTGGGAATTTCGATTCAATTAAAGTCGAAAAAAATAGTGTAACCATTTCAGATGGAGCAAAAGTATCTTTAGTTAGCCAAGGTATCAACACGATGGATGCAGACTTTTATATCCGAGTACCTTATGGCGAAGGCGTTAGATTTTACTTCCGAGCGGCAGGGAAAGATTTTGATAAAAAACCAAAGCTAATATTCGAGTATACGACGAAAGGTAGTAAACTTTACGAGAATACCAAACTCATTGTTAATGTTGATTCCATTAAATTAAATAACGAAAAGCAAAGTAGAATTTTCATCCAAAACGAGGGCGAAATCGTCCATGTTATTGTTGGAATTGATACTGTGTTTCAAGGAAGAACAAAAATTCCATTATCGGAGTATATCTATGTAGAACCAATCCATTCAAAAGTAATAATTGACGATGTTTATTTTTACGATTTATTTCCCCCAAAATTTTCTTATTAACCTCTTAAGGTTTTCAATTTTATAATATGTAGTGAAACAACCATAGCAATAAAAATTAGAAGTACGTCGACAAAAAACATCTCGATAGCAAAAATAACGCTTATAAGAATAGTTATCCAAAGTAAACTCAAAGCATAAATTTTTATGCCCAAAGTCACACCCTTCCTTTGGTGATAGTCTCGAATGATTTTCCCAAAATATTTATGATTTAATAACCAATCATACCATTTTTTTGAAGCTCGAGCAAAGCAATATGCCGAAAGTAAAAGAAAAGGGGTTGTTGGAAGAATCGGCAAGAAGATTCCAAGAATTGCTAAGAAAAGGGAAACAAAGCCTGAAACAACAAACAAACCTCGTTTTGCCTTAAAAAGCGAATCTCTCTTACTTTTTTTAATTATGTCTTGGCTACGCATAAAATCCAAAGATAAAAAAGTGCAAAATATTTCACGAATGAGTTAAACTATTAAAAGAATAATGTAAAAATAGCTAATTCTACATAGAATTATTGAACTTTAACAACTTTCGTAAATATTGTTTTCTCTTGATTGGAAATTTCAACCATATAGACACCTGGTGGATATGTCGAAAAATCAAGTTTAGTAATTCCGTTAGTATTTTTTTGTTCATATAAAACAACACCAAGATAATTCAAAATTCTTACGGAATACAAAGAAAAGCCTTCAATGTTATTAATGTAAGCATAATCACCAACAGGGTTTGGATACACAAGTTGATTATCCATAATAAGATTATCGTATATACCTCGAGTTGGGTCAGGTGGAGTAGGGCAAACATACCAAGAAAGAAGCTCATGAGTTTCGTATGCACAACCCGTTGCAGAAGTGAATCCAACGTATGCCCTATACCCTCGCTCCAGCTTTAAAATATCATATAAGTCAAAGTTGTTAACAACAAGGATTGGTTCAGAGTATTCTTTTATGGTGTCCAAAAAGACTTCCAAGGTTTTAGTTTTTTCAGTGTAAATAATCGAAGCAAAGTAAATAGTTCCGTCGTTTTTAATTGTTAAAATATTAGAATTTAGCCCTAAAGTATTAGTTGGTGTGTGTTTAGATGTATTTTCTTTCTGACCATTTGTTTGAACAGCAACGTGATTCCCATTGGGATCAAAGAAATTCTCAATTTGAGTGGAATCATTAGAGAATGTATCGAATTCAACAGCAACACTATTGGGAATACCATCGTAACCAATACCTCCACCAACATTACCAATTGCATAAGGGATAAAGTTCTGGATAACGAAAGCAAGCCCGTCGGCCCCAGGAATAGAATTATCTTGGCAAGTATTGTTCGAACCAGAAAGTAGGCGAAACGAAAATTCGGTCTTAAACCCAGAAATCACTGGAATTGGTTCTGAATACCAAATTGCACCAGCACGGTTTACCTTCGGTGGTGTAAGTTGAATATAATTACCAACCCGAACAGCATTATCAACAAAAATAATTTTAAGGGGATTTTCAAAAGTTGGAAAATCGAACTCAGTAATATCGCAATCAACACTTGAACAAATAATTGCAACATACTTCGCATCTATACACTCGTTTCCAATTTTTATAAAAATTGTGTCTGCACTACTAGGATTATCATTTAAAACAAATCGTAAAGAATCAATTGAATTTGATTTAACTACAAAAGGTAACTGATTCAAATTCTTGAAATTATAATTAGTAATTATTTCAATGGATGCAATTCTTACATCACTTAACCCATAATTCTGGACTGGAATTACTAAAGTATCGCTCGTATTTGGAACATATTTTTTATGAATAATTTGATATTTATCAGGTGAACCTAAAGGATGTTTTAAAGTGAAACCAAAAATTGTTCCTGAATGGAAAAGTTTATTCTGAAGAGAATCGGTGATTGTAAGATAAAAGTGTCCATCTTGATAAGGGTCGGTTAGTTTAACAACCGCATCTACAGTTTTGTCATAAGGACGAAAATTTGGGTCGACTAAAAGTGTGCAATTAATTGAATTTGATTCCAAAACAATGCTTTCGATTCCAGAATCAAATTCTTTATTATCAGTAAATGTTAAATGTCTTTCGAAACAATATAGTGAATCTTTTACCAATTGTGGAATTGACCAATCTCTTCCTTGGAACGACATACCACCAATATAACCATAGGAATTTGCAGGCCCATACCCAAAAGCATAAACCCCGATTGGTTCTGTAGAACTAACAAAATGTTTTCCTTCGGTAACAGATATATGTGCATAATAATAATTTGTATTGGGAATCTTCACAAAAAGATTTGGTGGAACAAGATTTCCATCAATTTTAGTTGTAGTTATGGCTGTGGATGGAACAACAAGAGTAATGTAATGGGATTGATAAACTTTTATGAATTGTAAATTATCCTGAATTTCGTAAGCTTGAATATTAATTAACTTACAACTATCTATGAATTGCTCTTGCGGAGGAATAATCATCATAAAGGGGTCGCCAATGTATGTTGCCCCTGCTTCGTTAGAAGTTTTCTTGAAAACTGCAACCAGGACAGGTCCAGTTGCCGAAACGACCCCTGCTTCGACGATTGGTTTTTCCAAATACTGGCCTCGATTCAAAACACCAATTAAACTACCATTAAAGTAGACTTTAGTTGAATCATTAGCAGCAAGAACACGATAGAGGTCATTTCCTAAGTTAGTAATAAGATATGGTTGAGGAAATGGAACTATGTAAGCACTTCTACCCCAAGCTTGAATTGGTGGTAATTGTTCACATAGGAAATCCCTCGAGGGTGAATCTGCATTTTGAAAACTTTCAACTGGTACAGTTGCCCTTTGATGACCAGCAAAAACAGCAATTGGCTTATTGGAACTAATATAAGTCCCAGTTAAATCGTTCAAAGGATTATCATTATCTATGAATGCTTGAACAAGATAAACTTGTCCTCTATTTAAGTTAACATTTTGGATTTTGTTCCCATTAGCAAAAGTTGGTCCAGAGGGTTGGATTTTAACAATGGTACTGTCTTCAGTGGCAACCACTGCAAACTGCGAGGGTGTCCTGCCACCAGACGACTTAAAATACCCATCACTTTTGTAGCTCATAACATAATAATCCTTACCTAATGATGGAGCAGGAAGAACAAGAAATGCATCGCTGGATTTATTACCTTGGTTATGGGCATAAACTGTTACTTCTTCGTCGGTAGTAAGATGAAAAGAAAGCAGAGTTGGGATTTCATCCATATTTTGTCGCCATTCAACTCCCATATCGTTGTAACCTAGGAGTTCATAATCATTGAATGGAAGCTTAAAGATATATATCGTCGATGGATCGTTAATCACAAAATTAGTTGTAAAATAATTATCATTAATATCGTAAAAAGTAATAGTTCCACGCGTTATTTTATCTGCAGCAATGAAAATGTAAATAGAATCGCTATGTTGGAAAACAGGGTTGGAGTTGTATTTGTAGATGTGATAATTTGGCAAGAATGTTATCCAAAAATCTTTTCCTCGACTATCAATTTGCTGGGAAAATGAATTTAGATAAGCAAAAGATAGTAAAAAAACAATAGAAAATATCTTTTTCATAACTTTTCTCCAGAATTATCACTTTAAATTCTAATTAAATTAATAATTTTTTTACTCTTTGAGATAAGAATTTAGTTAAAAAAACAAAATTTTAATTAAAAGGATGAAATAGCAGGCGAATAGTTGTAAAAAATTTTTCACATACGAAACTTATTCAATACAATTACAAATAAAAAGGTTACCTTTTAAGGTAACCTGATTTTGTTTAGGAGGCAAATGAAAACAATTTATTTTGAAATTAAAAGTGCGTGTTTGATAGACATATAACCAACGGTTCCAAAACCAAGCAAGAATAGCAATTGGAAAGGTATCGCAGCAATTTCAAGATAATAAATAGAGATACCTATTCCAAAAACATAGTAAAGAGCAACCAAAATTTCAAAAAGTACCGTTGGGCTAACTTTTCGTTGAACATACTTTTTAAAGCGCCAATCATCTTTGACCGAAACTATTCTATATTTTGGTGTTCGAGCGAAGCCAGACTTTTTACCAATCAAAGCCTCGATGACGGCTTTAGTGTTGTTTATTGCCAAGCCCATACTACCAGCCAAAAAGACTGGGAAAAGAAGTATGCGATTACGCCAATCAATATGAATTGCTTTCTGCGAGTACAAATAAAAAAGAAAAGAGGAAATCGATGCGAGGACAAAAACAGACATAGCGTTATAGTAAACGTCAAAGTTATCGAAGGTGTTTTTAATCACAACAAGTGGAACATTCAGCAAAGCCACAACAAGAATGAAAGGAAAGACAATATTGCTGGTCAAATGCACAATAGCTTCGAGTTTAACTTTCCAGTTAAATTTGGCTGTCAGAACCATTGGCAATATCTTTTTAGCAGTTTCGACAGCACCTTTTGTCCATCTAAATTGTTGAGTTTTTAAAGCATTAATATCGGCGGGAAGTTCTGCAGGCGAAACAACATCGTTAAGAAACACAAACTTCCAACCTTTCAATTGAGCACGATAGCTAAGGTCGAGGTCTTCAGTCAAAGTATCGGGTTGCCAATTGCCGGCGTCGATAATAGTTTCCTTTCTCCAAATTCCAGCAGTTCCATTAAAATTAATAAAGAAACCAGCTCGATTACGAGCCTGCTGTTCAATAACAAAATGACCATCAAGCGAAAGAGCAAGAGCCCTTGTAAGGAAAGAATATTCTTCGTTTAGATGCCCCCAGCGTGTTTGAACCATACCAACTTGAGGGTTTTGGAAATAAGGAAGAGTTTTTTCGAGAAAATCCTCGGAAGGAACAAAGTCCGCATCAAAAATTGCAATAAATTCACCCTTTGCAAGTTCAAGCCCATTTTTTAACGCTCCAGCTTTAAATCCTTCACGATTGTCGCGATGAATGTAATTAATATCGAAACCCTGTGCTCGATATTCTTCAACCAACTTTTTAGCAACCACCTGTGTTTCATCGGTTGAATCGTCGAGAACCTGAATTTCAAGCTTATCCTTGGGATAGCGAATCTTACAAACATGACGAATCAAACGCTCGACTACGTACAATTCATTGAAAATGGGTAATTGAATTGTAACGCGAGGAAGTTCTTTTGGAAGTTCATATTTTGGTAAAAGAATCTTTTGAGTTTTACGATAATAATAAAGCAATATTAGTCCATGAATCCCAAAAAGAAAAAGCACCGAAAGAGCAAGAAAATATAAAATTAGTATAGCATATTCCATAGACTTTTAAAACCTCGAATATATGGACATACCAATTATTTCCATACTTCCCAATAAATTAAATATTTATGAAAAAAATTGACGAATTGAAAAAAAAATATTGCATATTACCAACCCGAGACAGTGGCAATTAATATTTCATCAGTAATTTTGTCGATAACTTCTTCAATTGCTCGGTCGCGGGTAGAAGGTATACCTGCAACACTATAAATTGCATAATTAGAAAACTTTCTTGTCCAGAACGCTTTATTTTTTATAGCATCAAAAAATTCAACACTTACTTCCATAGTAATTTTCCTTTCCTTTTCAAGCTCTCCAGGTTTTACAAATGCAGTTTCGTCTCGGATTGAATTTATAATAAGAGAAATCTTGCTATCGCCAGTACCTTCAACAACTTTCAAACTATTGTCTCTTCGAAATTTATTTACCAACACATTGAAGAACATTTCTATATAATTAGGATTTCCGTAATTACTATTATCAACAACTGGCGTAAACGAGATTGTATTTATGTATTTTGGTAAACTTCCTCCTTTAAAAGAATAACACCCAATTATCAACAATAAGAAAAACAAACTTATAAACTTTTTTCTAACAATAAAGTGAAACAAAAATGAAAAAAAATTCATAATTCATCCCTTAAAATTATACGGAAATTAAAAAGGGATTGTAGTTTTTTTCGAAGCCAACAGTAGTTTCTTGGTAATGACCTGCAAATAACTTGTAGTTATCGGGAAGTTCATTTAGGAGTCGATTAAGGCTATGTTGAAGGAGGTTAGAGTCCCCACCTGGTAAATCTGTCCTTCCAACTGAAAGGTAAAAGATTGTGTCGCCAACAAAAGCTGCCTTTAAACTATCGACAATGTAAACAACACTACCTTCTGTATGTCCTGGGGTATGAATGACACGAACAACAGTAGTTTCAAAGTTTATTGTTTCATCTTTATTAATCAAGTTATCAGGTGAACAGGGCTCAATTTCAAAATCCAAGGAAATAATCGTATGTTCCATCGGATTTTCGAGTCTATACTTATCCAGGAGATGCACATAAATTGAAGCGTTTGTTTGCTTTTTTATCTTCGCCAAGTCGGCACAATGGTCCCAATGTGAGTGAGTTAACAAAACCGCTTCAAGTTCTGATTCTTCTTCTTTCAAAATATCAAATATTTTGGTTGCCGAATCAGGGGGAACATCTACCAGCAAACTTGTATGGGTTTGGTTATTTACAATTAGATAACAATTTGTTTCCAACAAGCCTGCAACTAATGGTATAATTTTCATAAATTTCAAATTCAAATAAAAATCGAATGCAAAATTACAATTATTTTATATAATTTAGCGTTGAAGTAATTTATTTTTTCTTTTATGAAAAGTAATTTTTTAAAAAATTTTTTACTCTGTATTTTCCTTTGTTCCATTTTTACACTTCAAGGACAAAATCCGATTTCTTATCCTTTAGAATTTATCCAGCAACCTTATGACATTGTTCACTACGATGCACTAATTGATCTTCGAAACGGATTAGAAAGAAAAATCTCCGGATGGTGCGAAATTAAATCTATCTGGAAAGAAAATGCAATTAATAAAAACTTTTACTTTCATCTTCGAGATTTAAAAGTCGATTCAGTCTTTTTCAATAGTTCACCAGTTAATTTTACTTTTCATAAGGATGATACACTCGATTATTCATATTACATAGTGAATAACCTATTTGGATTGGAAAACGATACTTTTCGGGTGAAAATTTTTTATTCAGGAACGATGACAGACGAAGGTGGAAATTTACCATTTGGAGGGGTTTTCCTTATAGATTCCATTCTTTTTTCAATTGGTGTTGGTATGAATAACCAATATGTTTCAACAACTCAACATTGGTTACCCTGTTACGACCACCCTTCGGATAAAGCTACATATAGTCTAAAGTTCATAACTCCAAAGGAGTTCACAATTGCTACCAACGGGAAAACCAGTCTATTTGGTTACACTTCCGACAGTCTTCCAATATGGGAATCAAGTTCTAACTTTCCGATCGCAACCTATTTATTAACCTTTGCTATGGGTAAATTCAAAACAATGGAACTTGATGAATGGAAGATGCCTCAAAATATCGAGGCAATTATTTATTTCGTACCAAAAGACGAGACTGCTGTGCAATTTGCTTTTAAGAATTTTTCAAAGTATTTCTTCACAATGCAAAATTTCTTTGGGAAATACCCATTCGACAAAATTGGCTATGTTGTTGTTCCATTCTTCTATGGTGCAATGGAACATCAAAGTATGATAACATTTCCCCTAAATGAAGTCTATCGGCTTTATTATTATAAAGATACGAACAATATTATGGCATTTCACGAGTTCTCCCACCAATGGTTTGGAAATTCTGTTTCACCTTTAGATTTTCGTGATGTTTGGTTCAACGAAGCTTTTGCTACCTATTCCGAAGCTTTTTATTTAGAAAGGATTTTAGGAGAAAATGCTTATCTAAACAATTTAATAGAAAAGAAAAATAACTACCTTGATGATGGTATTTCGTATGAAGGTATTATTCCTATGTATGGATATACTCGAAAGCCTCCCGTATCAAATTATCCAGCCACAATTTATTGGAAAGGGGCTGTTGTTGTAGGTATGCTTCGCTACTACTTAGGCGACGAAAACTTTTTCGGCATCTTACGAAGCTACTTAGACCTTTTTGCATATCAATCTCGTTCCACTTTCGATTTCATTAATTATTGTATTTATTACACTGGAGAAAACTTAAACTGGTTTTTCGACCAATGGGTTTTTGGAAAAGGTTATCCGATCTTAGACATTAGTGTAAAACAATATCCCAAAGGCGAAAGCTATTGCTCTGCAGAAATTCACATCAAGCAAACTCAACCATCGGATTTTGGGACTTACATCAAAGTTCCTATCGAATTTAACTTTATTATAGATAACAATAAGTTTTTTGACACTGTTATTGTATTAGATCAAACAGAACAAATTTTCTGGCTCGATTCAATTCCGAAATTTTCCAATTTCAAAGTTAACCAGGGGAAAAAAGTAGTTTCCCTTTTCACCTCGAATAATTTTCTAACAGTTGAAGATAACCAAGATGAAGAGGATGTCAAAATTTTTGCAAACCTTAATGAAATCATTATATTCTTCCCCGAAAGCCTTAATTATGAAAACCTTAAAATATTTGATATCTTTGGAAATGAAGTTCACTTCAATGAAGTTTCAAAATCCAATCGAATAATATCTTTAAATGTTCAAAATTTTTCCAGCGGAGTATACTACTTAACATTTATCTACAAAGGAAAAGCAATTAATAAAGTACTTACAATAGTTCGATAACCAACAAATTCACACAACACCTATAATCTTACTGAATTGTTTTTTATTAATTTTGCTTTTTTATTTTAATAAAATATGGAACAGATTCAAATTGCTCGTCTTTCGATAAAGGGAGCTCAATTTTATGCTTATCATGGTGTAAAAGAAGAAGAAAAAGACCTTGGCGGACGATATGAAGTTGACCTTGACCTTTGGTACGATGCCAGTCGGGCAATTGCAAAGGACAGTGTTGCTTATGCTCTTAATTATGAAGAGGCAATGAATTGTATTGAAGAATCATTTTCAGAGGAGTCTTACAATCTAATAGAAACGGTCGCTAGCAAAACCATCGATTTAGTCTTCGAAAAATTTCCTGAGCTAATTAAAGCAACAATTCGAATTAGAAAAATGAATGTTCCAATTCACAACGTTGTTTCTTATATCGAAACCGAATTATCAAGAGAGAAACAAATTGAAAGATAAATCTGAAAAAACAACAGTTCTTTTATCACTGGGTTCAAATCTGGGCGCGAAAGTCATCAAAATTCAGCAAGCAATTGACTATTTAAAGAATAATAAAATTCTCGAGAATATTAAGGTTTCATCATTTTACGAGACTGAACCTGTTGGGTTCAAAAAGCAACCGAACTTTTTGAACTGTGCAATCGTTGGAAAAACCAATTTAACTCCTTTTGAACTTTTGGAGGTATGCAAAAAAATCGAAAAAGAGCTTGGTAGGAAAGAAAGGCCAAAATGGCACGAAAGAGAAATTGACCTTGATATCATCCTTTATGGAAACAAGATACTTAATACCGAATTTCTTTCGTTACCGCATCCCCAAGCAGAAAAAAGAAAATTCGTCCTCCTTCCAGCAAATGAAATTGCACCTGAATTGGTTTTCCCAAACCATAATAAAACTGTAAATCAATTGTTGCAGAATTGCAGCGACAATTCAAGGGTAACAAAAATTAAATTTGGGACAAATTAATATATCCCTTCTTTTCACAACTTCATCAATATCCACTCTATCCGTACTATAAGGACAAAACAATCCCTTCGAAAATCAGATTCCACTGATATATTCAAATAATTAACTCAAGCATAATATTATTTATCCAACAACATTGATGTGGGATTTCACATTTATAATATATTTAAAATAAAAGGATAACAAATCCAAAATTCGCACACCAAGATTCAAATCAAATAATATAAATTAAATAAGAATATCAGAAATGTTTTTAAATAAAAAAATCAACAAATAAATTTTGTAAAATAGATGTTGTTTATTAATTTAGTTTTTTTATTTCTAAATAATTATGAAACAAAATGAAAAAATAACGTGCATATATTGCAAAAGCAGCAAGGTGATCCGACACGGAAAAACTTCAACTGGAAACCGCCGCTACCGATGTCGAAACTGTGGCAGAACTTGGGTAATGGAAAAAGCGGAAATTGTTCGACCCGATATTGCAAGTTTAACCGAAGCATACTTAAGCGGAAGAACCTTCCGTGACTTGGTCGATATTTACCATAGTTCCCCATTACGTATTAACAAAAAAGTTAGGGAATTCCTTGAAGGCTGTCCTAATTGGGAAGAGTATCTCGATCTTTGTGCACCAAAGCACAGTGTTCGTTTAGCATACCTTGTCGGACGAACATTTTCAGCCGCAACGTCGGAAAAACCCGACCACACGATGTTTATTGCAATGGCTATCGATGCGCTTTCGAATGTTGTTATTGGTTTCGAATTATCGGAAACCGACAATTATCAGACTTGGTTTACTTTACTCGAAAGACTTCGGCGACGCAATTTCGATGTACCTACATTTATGTCAAATGGTTCAATTCATATCGAGGAGGCTGTTAAGGATATTTTCCCAAATTCTGTTGTTCGCTTGTTTTATCATCGTTCTTATCGGGACCGAGAGGTTCAATGCTGTTTATCACGTTCACCAATTAATATTAAATTAATCAACGATGCAATTCATGCATACGACATTTGTAGTAATCAGAATCTTTCTCGGTATCTAAAAATCTCAAACGACAAGTTTTTCCACGAAGTATTAAAAAACTCTCCCGACTTCTTCTGCAAAAGATTGAAAGAAAGGCTCGACAACAAACCTAAGATAAGAGTAGAAGGTTTGTCCAATGCATTTCAAGCTCGGTTCGAAAAGTTCCATATGTTAAAAAGCGATCCATTCCCTTTGGTAAATGGTTGGATAGCGAAATGGATGGTACAATCTTTAGATATTGGATTTTCACGATTAGCAATTTATATGCAAATTCCTGTTTCTACAAGTTTCCGTGCCTTTGCCTGTGGACAAAAGCCAATGCTGAATCTAATTAGTATCGATAGCCCTGTATTAAAAACTTTCATTGTAGAAATAGCAGCAAGAGCGCTACAAATTCCAATCTTCTATAATCGGTGCGAAATGAAACTCGATAAATGTAGTTTATTCTAATTGTTCCAACTTTCGAAATTATTTATTAATTTTGTATTTGGTATGCACCCGTAGCTCAATTGGATAGAGCATCTGACTACGGATCAGAAGGTTGGGGGTTCGAGTCCCTCCGGGCGCGCCACGCCTCCGTTTTTCCCGGCGTACTC
>CAYPRT010000002.1:87548-269307 GCA_964413155.1 uncultured Hyphomicrobiales bacterium
TTTTTTGGGCACCCGTAGCTCAGCTGGATAGAGCATCTGATTCCGGTTCAGAGGGTCGGGGGTTCGAATCCCTCCGGGTGTGCAAGATAATCAACTGCGAATAAAAACAAGTCTAAAATCGAAATTCTGCTTGACCCAAATATTATCTTATTCTCACAGACTATATTAATAATATTCTTTTCTTTTCGTTTTTAGTTTTTCACACTTTGGACAACTATGAAAAAAATTCTATTTCTCCTTATTGTATATATTTTCTTGTCCACAACAAGCTTATTTAGTCAGAAGATTTTAATTCCAATGGACTTAACTCAAACCGACCACTTAAAATCCTATGGGTTAGCATATTGGACACTAAAACAGGGTCAAACTGTAGATTGGCTTTTGAACTATCGTGGTGGCTCGTTTATGACTGATTACTCTCCCATTGTAGAAACCGAAGCTCGAATTCGCGGCGTTTCCTTTGAAGTAATTGATGGAGCTACAGCTAGTCAGATTTATGCCGAGGTTCAAAGCCCAGATGTTAATATGGAATTAATCCACTTAGAAAAAGCCCCAAAAATTGCTGTATACGCAACGCCCGGAATCAAACCTTGGGATGATGCAGTTCTCCTTGCTCTTAACTATGCAGGAATAGACCACGATGTAATCTGGGATGAAGAAGTTTTACAAGGGAAACTGTCTGAATACGATTGGTTACATCTCCATCACGAGGACTTCACTGGCCAATATGGAAAATTCTGGGCTTCGTTTTCTAATGCTCCTTGGTACATTGAACAGGTTACGATTAACGAAGCAATGGCTAAAAAACTGGGTTTTTCAAAAGTCTCTGAAATGAAAAGGGCTGTTGCTCTGAAAATTCTAGAATATGCTGCCAACGGAGGATTCCTTTTTGCAATGTGTAGTGCTACCGATTCATACGATATTGCACTTGCTGCTCAAAACACTGACATTTGCGAAACTATGTTCGATGGAGACCCAGCAGACCCTAATGCTAACTCGAAACTTGATTTTTCACAAACACTTGCTTTCGAAAACTTTAAATTAATCCTCGACCCATTTATTTACGAATTCTCCGATATAGATTGTCCTCCAAATATCTCCGTGCTAGACCCAGAAAATGATTACTTTACACTTTTCGAATTTTCTGCAAAATTTGACCCAGTCCCTTCAATGCTTACACAAAACCATGTTAACGTCATCAAAGGCTTTCTTGGGCAAACGACTGCATTTCATCTCGATAAAATTAAAAAAAACGTTACCATAATGGGAATTAAAGAAGGAACCGACCAAGTAAAATATCTACACGGAAACTTTGGTAGAGGTATGTTCACATTTTATGGTGGACATGACCCAGAAGACTATCAACATGCTGTTGGTGACCCACCCACAGATTTGAGTCTCCATAAAAATTCTCCTGGCTACAGATTGATATTAAACAACGTACTTTTCCCGGCGGCAAAGAAAAAAACACTTAAAACTTAATAGCGTTTTTTCTTACAATATCAACCCTTAATATCTTTATAGGTTCTTTTGGGGTACCGTCTAAACTATCAAACTTGTAAGGAATAATTTCCTGTTCAGCAATTTTTTCAACAACATTCATTCCTTCGACTACTTTACCAAATATTGTATATTTTTTATCTAAAGATTGAGCTTCGTCGAGGCAAATAAAAAATTGGCTCAAGTTTTTATTTGGTCCGCTATTTGCCATTGCAACAGTTCCGTATGTATAGCCAATTTTATAAATTAATGAATTCGGATTAATCTCGTCGGCAAAAAAGCCACCGTAAATACTTTTACCACCTTTCCCCCACTCATTTTTCTTTGAAAGGTAGCGAGTATTTCCATCTCCCATTTGTATAAGAAAATTTTTGGCAATCCTATGGACCAGCGTCCCATTATAATATCCACTACGAGCAAGTGTAACAAAATTTTTTACTGTTTTGGGAGCATCTTTTCCATATAAAGCAATCTTAATATCACCGAAATTTGTCTTTATTATTGCATATTCTGTAATCTTGATTGAATCAGGATTGACTTGGATATCAAACTTGAGTTTAGAAACAGGAACCGACTCCTGATATTCTTTGCTATTTGTGTCGCTTGACACAAAACCTTTTTTTGTAAACTCGTTTCTTTCTCGGCTGCAAAAATTCAAAGAAAAAAGAATGGTAAGAAGTAAACAAAGATATATAGTTTTTAGGAAAGCCATAACCAGAATAATATTAAAGTTCCCAATAAAATTCTATAAACGATAAAAACCATCGTTGATTTATTTTGTAAATAACTCAATAAAAATGAGATAGCAAGAATTCCGGAAACAAATGCAAAAATACTCGACACAACGATAAACCAAATTTGCTCGGTGGATATAAACTGAAAATTTGAATAAAATTCATAAATCCCACTTACAAAAACTGCAGGAATGCTTAAAAGAAAAGAAAACCGAGCAGAATCCTCCCTTTTAAATCCTAAAAAAATACCGGCAGTAATTGTTGCACCAGAGCGTGATACACCGGGGAACAGAGCCAAAGCTTGGGCAAATCCAAAAATTATAGCATCAAATAATGTTATTCTTTCAAGAGTTTTATAAAATCTACCAGTTTTCTCGGCAATAAACATAAAAACTGCAATAAATATCAAAGCTAAAACAATAAACGTTATATTCTTTGTAGAATTTCCCTCAATTATATCTTTAAAAAGATAACCAAGAACAAAAATTGGAACGGAACCAATAATAATAAGCCAACCAACTCGAGAATTTTTACTTTGGAAGTCAAAATTCTTTCTATTAGTTTTAAGATTTTCATAAAAGAAATCTTTGCCTATAGAGAAAATCTCTTTTCGAAAATAAACCAACAAAGAACACAAAGTGCCAAGTTGGATTGTTGCCATCGAAGCAGTCCAAATTTTCGGGTCACGGAAGCTTTCGGCACCTATTAACTTTGCAACAATTGTCATATGTGCAGTGCTACTGATAGGAAGAAACTCTGTAAATCCTTGTACTATTCCTATGATGATTGCATATATTATTTCCAAAATTCACCTATGAAATTTGAAAGACAAAAAATTTCAGGTATCGAGTTTCAGGCATAACCATAAGAATTGGATGGTCGGGGGATTGGCCTCCACGATAAATCAATTTCAAATTAATCTTTTGGGAATATGCAACATCTTGAATAATTTTCATAAAAGTTGTTTCATCAATATGCATCGAACAGCTTGCAGTAGCAAGGAAACCTCGCTCGGCAACAATCCTCATTGCATACTTATTTATTTGGCGATATCCAGCAATTGCTACCTGTATATTTTTTTTACTTTTGGCGAAAGAAGGCGGGTCGAGTATAACCAGGTCGTATTTCTTACCTTCTTGGTACTCCTTTCGCATAAAATCAAGAGCATCGGAACATATAAATTTTCCGTTTTTAAATCCATTAAGTTGAAAATTCTTTTCTGCTAATGCAATTGCACTTTCTGAAATGTCGATAAAAGTAACTTCCTTTGCATTTCCAGCAGCAGAATTCAGCCCAAAACCACCAAAATTTGAATAACAATCCAACACACGCAAGTTGCTCGAAATTCTACGAATAAACCTTTTATTTAGTTTCTGGTCTAAAAATAAGCCGGTTTTTTGGGATTCTAAAAGATTAAGAATATATTTTATACCGCTTTCGGTAACGATGATTTCTTTAGGTATATTACCGTAGAGAACTTTTTCGTATTGCTCTAATCCTTCTAAACTACGAAAATGCGTTGTATTTTTTGCAATAATACCTTTGCAGGAAGGAAAAACTTCAACAATAATTTCAACTACTTTGTCAGTGAACTTTTCCATACCAGCGGAGTTCACTTGCAAAACGAAATAATCACCATATCTGTCAATAATTAAGCCAGGCAGACAATCGCTTTCGGCGTAAACAAGGCGGTAGCATTGTTCCGATGGAAAAATCTTTTCTCTTAATTGTTTTGCATTAATAATCCTAGTCCTAAAGACTTTTACAACATCCTGTACAATTGAAATTCTTAACAGACGAAGGGAAATTAAACTATGCGGATTGAAGAAGGCAACCCCAAGACTTTTCCCATCATTTGTTAAAACTTCCACTAAAGAACCGGGTTCAAGATTAGGAACCTTAACCAGTTCATTGCTATAAATCCACAAATGCCCGTTTTCAATTCGTGGTAAATTATTAGCTCGAAGACGAATCTTTTCCATCGCTTTCGGTCTTGCTTAAATTTATTTGTGGAAGGATACTAAGATTTTCACGAAGGATAAAAATCCCACCAACAACAACTTGAGAAAGAAAATTTATAGCATGAGTTACGGTTGCGTAGGCAAGAGATTCTTCTAGACTTATGCCATAAAGTTTATTCAAGGCATTTTGTATCAAAAAATGGTAAAACCCAATTGCACCAGGGGTTGGAGCTACGGTATAGCCAATTCCAGAAATAATTATCAAAAGAATAGCATCGTCGAATCCAAGATTAAATTTATATGCAAAACTGAAAGAAAAAAAAATTAAATATAGAGGAAGTGTGTAGAGAAACCAAATCAAAAAAGACTCGATAGTAAGTTGAAGATATTGGCTTGGCTGTTTAATTACTGTTAGTCCCAAAAAGAATTTATCAAAAAGGTCGCTTAATCGGTGGTACATTTTCTTTGAAATAGGCTTAACTAACTTTTCTAATATAAATACAACCCACCTTCGATAAAAGCTAATAATGCCCAGAACTATTAATGCTATTGTCGGATAAATAATTTTTTCTATATGAAGATTTGGCAAAGCAATTTTAAGTTGCTCCCTAAAGAAAAATGAAGCAAGAACAAATATAAGAAGTAACGAAATTAAGTCTATAAATCGCTCTACTACTATTGTGGCAAAAGTCATTGTAAAAGATATATTTTCCCTTCGACTGTAATAAAAAGGGCGTACCAACTCGCCACCACGAGGAATAATATTATTAACCGCATACCCAGCCATTACAGCAGAAAACAAGTTCCAAGTGGATTTAGGATTGGAAATAGGTTTGAGCATTGTTTTCCAGCGAAGTGCCCTAGCCCAGTGCGATGCCAGCATAACAGGAACCGAAAGCAAAGCCCACCAATAATTTGCTCCCAAAACATATTTCCCAAAAGTAGTAAAATCAATACCTTTAAAGGAAAGATAAACCAATAGTATAATTAAAATAAAAGATATTAAATAACTAAGGAATTTCTGCTTAAAAGAAATTTGTTTTTGTGTTTTGCTTTCCAAGATTAATCCTATTCAGTTTTAGCCTTTAAGGTATCCCAAACGAAATAAGTGACCAAAAAAGCGAACATCAAAATACTTAAATATTCTGAACTCGGGGAATTTTCCCATTCACCTACTAATTGATATAATCGCACTTTGAAAAAAAGGAGCAATGCACCTACAACCCCAAAAAGCGAAGCTCCAGCCATAAACCCAGAAGCAATTAAAGTTCCCCGTTGAACCCTTGCATTTCGGAGCTTCTCGTCTTTTGTTTTTTGGATAAAATTAGCAACCAACCCACCAACTAAAAGTGGAGTATTTAAGGGTAAAGGTAAATACATTCCCAAAGCAAAAGCAAGGGGGGAAATTCCAAGCCAATTTACAAATAAAGCGATTAAAACACCAACAAGATACAAAATCCAATCCACCTTTGCTTCTGGGGACATCAATGGCTGAATAACCGCTGCCATCGCATTGGCTTGGGGAGCTACAAGAGGTTCCGCTGAATTTAAAGCTTTGTTGTAACGTTCGAGCAAGTCTTTATCGGCAGTTTTATTTTCGATTTTAGCCAATTCTTCTTGAGTAAAAATATTTTGATTCCTAACATAGTCTTCTTTAGTAAACCCATAAGAAGCATTTAAAATAAAAATAACAAGTCCAACGGTAGCTGCTGAAACAATAGCACCTAAAAACTTAAAACTCTCTTGCTTGATTGGTGTTGAACCAATCCAATAGCCAACTTTTAAATCGGTAATAAAACCACCAGCCATAGATAAAGCAGTACAAACAATTCCACCAATTATCAAGGCACTTACCATACCCTCTTTTCCAGACAACCCAGCTTGTGTTAAAATCAAAGAAGAAAGAATTAATGTCATCAAAGTCATTCCAGAAACAGGATTAGTTCCAACGATAGCTATTGCGTTTGCAGCAACAGAAGTAAAAAGGAAAGAAATTATTATCACTGTCAACAAAGCTATAATTGCTTGCAAAGGTGTAATATTAACTCCGAAAAGAAGGAATAAAAAGATACTCAAAATTACTAGAATAATAAGAATTAGAAGGATTTGCATCGGGATATCCTTTTGTGTCCGGTGAGTAGATTCTACATCCTCATCATATGTTTTTTTCTTTTTGCTGAAACCACGAAAAGCAAGCGAAAATGCATTTCCAATAACTTTAGAAGATTTAATAATCCCAATTATACCTGCCATTGCAATGGCTCCAATGCCAATTGGTCGAACATAAAGAGAGAAAATTTGTTCAGGTGGCATTGTAGCGAAGAAATTTGTTCCTCCATTGGCAACAATATCTCCAATTTGATTAATTAAAGGAACCAACACAAACCAAGACAAAAATGAACCAATTGTTATTATCAACGAATACTTAAGTCCAATTAGATAACCAAATCCAAAAATCATTGCACTGACATTCAATTGAAATAGTATTTTGACTTTTTGAGCAATTAAATCGCCATATGGTAAAACACGAGAAGTAAAAGTTTCCTTCCACAAATGGAGCGATGAAAAAAGGAAATCATAAATACCGCCAAGGAGTCCACTGGTAATTAATACTTTTGCACTTCTACCGCCTTTTTCACCTGTCACTAAAATTTCAGTAATAGCGGTTGCTTCGGGAAAAGGGAATTTCCCGTGCATATCTTTTACAAAAAACTTACGGAAAGGTATTAAAAACAGAATACCCAAGAAACCTCCAAGCATCGAAGCAAAAAGTATCTGGAAAAATGTCGCATTTAGTTTTAAAATATATAAAGCAGGAATTGTAAATACAGCACCTGCCACAATAACTCCCGAGGAAGCACCAATAGACTGAACAATAACATTTTGACCGAGAGCTTTTCTTTTTCTTGTAGCAGCAGAAATACCAACAGCAATAATAGAAATCGGTATCGCTGCTTCCATAACTTGCCCAATTTTCAGTCCAGAATAAGCAGCTGCAGCCGAAAAAATTATTGCCATCAGCAAGCCTAAAAAAATTGAATATGAAGTGGCTTCTGGAAATTTGTATTCAGGCTGCAAAATTGGACGATACACTTCACCCGGTCGAAGTTCACGGTGTGCATTTTCTGGTAAATGAATAGAGTTGTTTTCAGGAGTATGTACCCCAGCCATAAAATCTCCTTTTTTGTTTAGTATTTTTCTACCCAGATCTGAACTAAATTGACAAGTGTTTCAACAGTCTTGTTCAAAAAATTAACAGATAACCATTCGGTCTTGCTATGGAAATTGTTTCCACCGGTATAAATGTTTGGACACGGTAGTCCCATTTCGGTGAGCCTAGCACCATCGGTTCCACCTCGTATTGGTTTCCAATAAGGCTCAACACCGCTACGAATAGCAGACTCCCAAAGATTTTCCAACACTATAGGATGCTTTTCTAAACCTTCAATCATATTCCTGTATTGATATTTCGTTTCTAAACTTATCTTTGAATTCGGAAAGAATTGCTTAACCTCATCAATGATTTGTTCCAAAAGAACTTTCTGTTCTTCTAAACCAGAGGTTCGAAAATCTCGTAGGAGTAATTTCAAGGTTGTTTTACCAACTCCACCATCTAAAACATAGGGATGAATATATGGTTCGTAGCCTTCAGTTGTTTCTGGAGCCATATGTTTGGGTAATCGAGTGATAATTTCTCCAACAATTCTAATAGAATTTACCATTATACCTTTAGCAGTTCCGGGGTGAATATCTTTGCCCAAAATAGTAATGATTGCTTGGTCCGCGCTAAAAGTTTCTTTGTTTAATTCCCCTGGCAAATCACCATCGACTGTATAGGCATATTTAACATTGAACTTATTAATGTCGAGAAACTTTGTACCATTGCCAATTTCTTCGTCGGGAGTGAAACAAATTCTTATTGTGCCGTGGAGTATGTTTGGGTTTTCAATCAAAGTTTGCGCTAAAGTCATTATAGCAGCAACCCCAGCTTTATTGTCTGCTCCAAGTAATGTAGTACCATCAGTTGTAACAATTGTATGCCCGATACATTTTTTCAAGTTTGGATTTTCGTTGACACGAATTACAACATTTGCGTCTTTTGGCAAAACAATGTCTGAACCATCATAGTTTTCAATAATCTGAGGATTAACGTTCTCTGCAGTAACTTCAGGAGAAGTATCAAGATGGGCGAGGAATCCAATATTTGGTACTTTCCCATAAGCTGGATGCTCAGGTGGAATGTTCGAAGGAATTGTTGCCATAACATAACAGTGTTCATCAACTTCAGCATCATTGATGCCCATTTCCTTTAGTTCACGAACAAGGAGATTTGCCAATTCAAATTGATTTGGGGAACTTGGCGTTGTATCCGATGCTTCATTTGATTGAGTATTGATTTTTACATATTCTAAAAACCTTTCTAATGCAGTTTTACCCATATTTCATTT
This sequence comes from uncultured Hyphomicrobiales bacterium, assembly GCA_964413155.1. Taxonomy (GTDB): domain Bacteria; phylum Bacteroidota; class Ignavibacteria; order Kapaibacteriales; family UBA2268; genus Naka2016. The sequence goes on from CAYPRT010000002.1 coordinate 96,192, forward strand.
AGTTTAAAAAAACAAAATTAAGAATTTTTGAATATCAACAATATTTTTAATAAAACAAGATTAAAGGATAAAATCACATTTCAAACTGGTGAATGTTTCCAGCGTCTGTGGGTCCAAAGCCAAAGTTCAGGTTGTTCTCGAATAGCATTTTCAAGCAATTCAACATACCTTCGAGTAAGTTCAAATATTCCTTCTTTGTTAAAATTTAAATCGCTATGCTCAATTTCAATAAGCTTTACATTATAATAGTAATTTTCCCTACGAGCAAAACCAACAATAATAGGAACATTATATTTTAATGCAAAATATGCAGGGGAATCGAATGTTGCTGCTTTTCTTCCAAAAAAATCGACAAATATATCGCGGTCTTTAGTAGCACTTTGATCGGCAAGTAAAGCAACTATACCACCACTTCTTAAAGTTTTTACAACTTTAAAAGCCGACTCGTACATCGACACAACTTTATTTCCTAATCTTGTTCGATTACGGTTAATGATTTTATCTAAGATATAATTAGACAAAGGCTTTACAACTATCAGAACTGGAAAATGCAAATAAACATAAACTGAATACGCAAGGAACTCCCAATTTCCATAATGACCAGAAAGAAGTATCACACCATTGCCTTGATTAAATTTCGCCAGAATTAAATCAACATTTTCGAAACGAACATAATCTTTTATTTTTTCTTCATCCAACCATTTTAGAGCAAGAAATTCAGCAAACACTATTCCCATGTTTTCAAATGTCTTTCGGACTGTTTCATTCACCCAATCTTGAGATTTTTCGGGAAAAGCAAAGATAAGGTTTTGTTTTGCAATTTCACGACGTTTTTTTAATAAAAAATGCAAAACTCTTCCGAGAGCTCTTCCAAATAAAACTCTTCTATAAGGGCTTAAAAGGCTTGAAATCGATCCTATGAACAAAGCTATTAAGGTTTCAACCCAGAATCGAATCTTTCTGATCATCTGATTAATAACATTTTCTGAATTCTTTCGGTGTTAGTTCCAGTAACAAAATCTGTATACCAATTTTCATTGCTTATTTCATTCATAGCTGTTGAATGAACAAGGAAATAATTTCCATTGCCCAGCAAATCAACAAAGTAAAAGTATGCACCACCTTGCAATTCACTGTAGAACCAAACTTCGTAGCTTCGTCGATTTCCTTCTCTGGGATAAAATTCTCTATTTGTTGGTTCACCATATTGGATTAGAACTCGACCCCTATCAGTTTTCCAACCCTCGATTTGCCGACCAACAGAAAAGAACTTATTTGCATAATTAATTTTCTGAACAAAATCCTCGTATGCTTTGTTATAAACAAGATTTGAATCAGGGTTCCTTCGTCGCCAAAATTGAAAAAGGAAACGCCTTTTCCCCTCCAAAGTGTTTAAACCTTTAAAAATTTCTTTTTCGTAGTCTGTAGCAATGTATTTTGCCTTTTCGAATTCTACTTGTATTGCTGAATCACCCAAAGTTGCAAAAATGCTTTTTGCAAAAAGTTCAGATTCAGCGTATGGTTTGATAGGTTCAGCAGGAAAGTCTGGATTAAACAAATAGAATTTTTTAATCTTGGATTTAGCAAGTGGAATTCCAGCTAAATCGCAAAGAGTTGCTTCAAAATAATAAATCCCTGTAGGCAAAGCATCCAGTGCAAATCCATCAATATCAAGTTGTTCTGAACCAATTACTTTTACATTTTTGAATTTGAAAAGAACTTCTTCTTTCAAAGAATTGAAAATCCTATATTCAAGTTTAATTTGCTTTTGAAGGAAATTCGCCGGTAAATAGTATTCAAAATAAGTGTAAAGTCTGGGGGAAAATCCGATTATTTCTTTGGTAGGATTTGGAATTACATAATACTTTCCTTTTAAAAATTCGCTTTGCCAAAGAAATTTAGCAGTGTCCGATCGCTCTATTATTTGAGCAAATTGCACATCGCTTATGCTCGGAATATTTTTGCTAAAGATTGGATTTTCAATTTCATATGTTTTATAAAATGTTCTTGATGAATCCATTGTATTAACGCAACGAAACGAAAACCTAATCAACTTACCACTTTCAATTTTAATATTTTTCTGCCCAACTAAAAGATTTTGAAACTCGGATCCGGTATCAAGTGTCTCTTTTTCATGGTAAACATTCCAATCGTAGGAATCAATTAATGAATCTCCTTCGAAGAATAAAATCTGCAAAAAAAGTTCGGCTGAATATTTTGATTCTAGCTTACGATATGATAACGACGTATCGATAAAACCATAATAAATCTCGAGTATATTTTCTTTATCGTTTTTTCGAAAAACAGCGTAATCAACATAAATATTTATTGGTTTCAATGATGCGGAATTGGCAAAATAAAAGTCAATTATCCAAAAGCCAATTAACAATAATACTTTATATTTCATTTGACAGAAATAATTAAACAAAAATAAAAACTGGACAAGGAAATACTCCCTTGTCCAGAAAGTTTTAGGGCTACAAAATCAGAATTATTTGACAGCAACTTTAATGCTCAAACGATTAACAAGGCCAATATTTTTTGTTGGTGTAATTGAATAGTCGAACTCACCTTCGAAACCACCAGCAAAATATTTCAAACCAATACCACCCGACAAGCCAAAGACATCGGTGCCAAACTGATATCCAGCACGCAAAGCAAGAAAGTCTTTGAAAGTATACTCTGCGCCAAGTGCATAATGTTCAGGAGTATCAGAAAGAGTAATAAAATCGGCTGATGCAATTACTTTGTGGTCTTCGGCTTTCCAAACTTCAGTAGAAATACCCGCACGGAATATTAATGGCAAAGAATAGCTACTTGCAATATATGCAATGTCGAGAGGAGCTGCATTCAATGCCTCGTATAACTTTTTCGATGAATTCAAATCTTGACCACTATATGCTTGCTTAATTCCAAGATTGTGTATTGAAAACCCAAGTTTGATACCCTGAATACCAGTTTCGTACATCGTGCCAACATCGAAAGCAATACCACGACTACTCAAATTTGATATTGCGTTGCTTACATATTTAGCGGTAATTCCAAACGAAAATTGGTCTGTTAAATAACCTGCGAAAGTAAAAGCAATTGATACATCGTTAACTTGATAGTTTAAACCAGTTCCATTTGGTTTTTCAAGAGTAGTAATTTCAATATCTCCGCTATTTAAGGATACAAGCGAAACAGCAGTCGTAAAATTTCGACCAAGTGGTAAAGCGAAAGCACCGAAACTATGATTAAACCCACCAAACCATTGAGTAAAAGAAAAGTCAGCACTTATTCCTTTAATATCGGCCAAACCAGCAGGATTCCAGTATATAGACGAAAGGTCGTTACATAAAGAAGAATACGCACCAGCAAGGGCATTTCCTCGTGCTCCAATTGGAATTTTCAAAAACTGAGCACCAGCTGCTCCAACCTTAACAAAAGTTTCGCCTGTTGTAGAGCCCGAAATTGCACCACCAATCGAAAAAGCTTTGGAAAAACCTAAAATTCCTATTACCAAAACACTTATTAATATCTTTTTCATATTATACTCCCTATTGTTTTCAAATTAAACTGGGTTCCCCATAATAGGGGAACCCATTAAAGTTATTGTTGTGATTGAATTAATCTGAACCCACCAACAACTACCGAGAACTTTTGAGTTGCAGTTGAACCATTTGGCGTTTTAATAACAGCAACGAAAGTTTGACTTGCAACACGCAATCCATTTTTCGAAAGCAAATCCCAAACTTCTATAGAATGTTTATCCGGACCGTCGCTGCTTGTTTCGTCGTGCTCAAGAGTTGCTACTAAGTCACCAGCGATAGTATAAATGTCAATAGTACATCTGGGCGGAAGCTTTGTGAAATAAATCTTAGCATCGTATGGTGTTTTTTGACCCTGATGCGAAATGTAATAGGGATTCGGAACAACTTTGAATTTATCGAGCATTTCGTCGGTGTAATTCTCATTTTCTGGCTTAAAGTCAGAAATTTTGAACCGAACCTTTGCACCAGGTAAAGGCAAACCAAAAGCGCCACCACGGATTTTTAAAATAATTTTATCGCCAGGTTTGAAGTCTTCGCCAAATTGATATTCATTTGTAGGAATATAATCCCATTCAGCGGAACCAAATCGACGGCCCTTGTTTGCATAGTCGAGTGCAAACTGACATCCGCCAATGATAAGAACATGGGTAAAATCGACCGTGTCTTTGCCATCTTCACTTATTGCGGAAAGATAATAGCGTCCCTGTGTCCCAATAAATGTATTCACCGAAGAAGAACTTGTATTCCAAGCTGGATTGGCTTGTTGGTCACGCATTCTTAAAGCAGAATTTTGACCACGGCCATTAACCCAGCCGTATGCACTAAGATTATATTTATCGATAAATTCATTGCATCGGCTTCCTAGATTTGTTGGAACAGGATAAAGTACACCAAGAACGGTATCAATTTCCATATGAGAATATTCAATAGGATAAGTAACTGTAACTGAATCTTTACCATTTTCAGAGGGTCGTTTATAAGAAAGAATGTTTCTAACTTTCATCGTCAAGTATTTCACCTTGAAGGTATTTCTTTTTCGATCTTTACCCCAAACAAGTTCCATAGTTTCTTCCCCACCAGGCATAAAAGTAATTTCGAAATCTCCAGGACCGTTGTTAAAGCTACCATAAATTGGGTTACCATAATTTTGATAGACAGGAGTTCGGTCAACAGTGTATCCGATAAACTCTTGTCTCAATGTCATAAAGTCGACTTGTTGAGTAGTGTAAATTTTCGAAAAATCGGTTATGATGTTTATTGGGGTCTTTGTGGGGTCCATACGAATTGAAGAAGAATCAGGCCGAAGCATTCCACCGTATTGTTGAATTGTGTAATCAAAGCTGAAGCCGAGAACACCAAAAGCGGGTCCAGGAGAAGGATAATTTGTCATAAATCCATAACTATAGTAATAGTTAGGTATCGTAAAATCACCAGTAGTTACCTTCCCTGAACGAGTTATTACCTCGTTATTAAATGGTAAACCAAAAGTGTTAACTTTACCAGTTATCGGATCAACAACAGCAGTATCGCTTAAAATATAAGAAGCGGCATTTTCAGTTGGGGAACCAGAGTACTTTAGAATACCAGGGGATTCTTCGAGTAAAGTCAAACCATTGTAGAGTACAGTATTTGTTGTCAAATCTTTAAGTATCATTCTTCTCCAATACAAACCAAAGGATAAAGGAGTCGAACGACCTGGAAGTTGGATCCTTTCAAGTTCCCAATAGGGTTGAAATTCAAGTTCTAATTCATGTCCAGCGAAGAGTTGAACAGCACGGTCATAATCAACTGCAAACAATCTGAAGTTATACAAGCCGCCTATTCTCGCAGTATCAACATAAGTAACAGTAAAGTTTACGGGTTTACCAACAGGAGCGGAACGAGCAAAGACATTTATCATATTCGGCAAACCAAGTGAAGCATCATTAAGTTTTTGCGGTGTTTGTTGTATATAATCACCTTCATCGTATGATAGCAGTTTATAATAATAGTCAACATTGTTAATAATTTTTTCTGTCTTGGTTGGATTGTCGTTATAGGAAATATACATATCTTTGTTATCATCACCATAATCAATAAAGGTACGATGATTTGTTATACTGTCCATATAAGGAACAATAACTTTATTAATCGCCTCGTCGCTTTGTTCAAAGTTAGGAAATTCAACCTTGGCAAGTCCCATTTGAATATACTTATAAATTGAATCAAGAGCTTGTGCAATATGCAATGAATCCCGCAATACGAAATTAATATTCATTGGAACCATTCTGTCTATCAAAAGAACATTAGAACCATTTACCACTGCGGTACGGTAGGTTGTCTTTAGATAAATAGTATCCAGATTGGGTCCAGTCCTATCGGGCAAACCCACTGTATCTCTCGGGTCAATATTAACAGTTTCTTTTCTCCAAAGCAAAGGGTTATAAGGAAGGAACAAACGATTCAATTTAACCACACCAAGCATTACGCTGTCCAATAAATAATGTCGGCGAGGATTAGCAATATTAAATGGGTCGTAATAAATTGGCAATTCTCTTGCGGCAAAATTAATTTTCGAAGCCCAGAAAGGTCCCCAAGGTTTAGAAAAATAGGCAGTATCAACACCACAAATAACTGGGAAAATGTTCCTATTTGAAGGATTAATATTTTGAATTACCCAAAAATTCGTTGGATTCAGTTTTATTCCCCTTCCAACACGCAAAACGCGAATTGCAAATGAATCTATTACAGCTTGCCCACCTTGATTTTCAATATATGGACCAACAATTCTCAAAGAATCAATAAAGGGCATAGTGGTGCTATTAGAATTCCCAGCACGATAAACAGACTTATAGAACGGTGTAGGTATTTCCCATTGGGCAATTTGCTTCCAGCCAAAAGGACCTTTTCCAGAAGGATATTGGGATGTTGGCGAAACATTGTCTACATCGAAAGTATCAAGGTCAGTTCTACGGGCACGATACAACCGATAGCCAAGGAAGTCCATTCCCCTTTCATAGAAGTCCTTTGTTATTTCAGCAGTACTATCCCATTTGATAATGAAGCCATTATTCAATGGAGTCCAGGTCACAAAATTAGCTCTTTCTGGTGGAGCAGGAGCCCGGAAGTTATTATCGTAAACTTGTTGAGCAAATTTGTCTTTGCGAACAAGTTCGGCAAGGTCTTCGGTAGAACCATCTGCATCCTCGCGAACTGCAGTTGGAGCGCAAATCAGCGCAACAACCAAACGAGCTGTATCGCCGGGCAGCATATTGAATGGACCAGTTGCCATCATTAACCGCCTATCGCCTGGTCCAAAGTCACCATCTCGCACCCCCGATGACATAAAATTATATCTTTCATCATCATCGTTTTTATCATCGGAAATATGCCAATTGCGGAAAGTTTTCAAACCAAGCTGTTCATAGTTCTCAAAAACTCGTTTGTACTTTCGAATGAAGTTTGTAACATCAAATTCAATAGTGTTAATAATTGCTAAACCGGTATCTGTTTGCTTATGTAAAGAAGTCCATTTTTTTACCATTTCCTCGCGAAGGCAAACAACCGAGTCTCGATAATCAATAATAGTCCCAGATGTATCGTAAACGGGAACTTTGACGATTTGTCTATCGTAACACATATATTCTGTAATATGGAACGTAGTATCAGTCCCTTGAACATCATATGTAATTTCACTCCTGTCGGAACGAACCACTGCTGGGCTTTCCAAAAAGTCGAAACCAAGATAACCAAATCCAAAGCCCTTTTCACCCTGGTCGGTATTTGTCCATTGTACAGCAAGATTTAAAGTAGTATCTTCATTGTAAAAACGAGCCCTATCGTTACCAGCACCCCCCGTATAATTTGGGGCTCGAACAATATCAATATCCATTACAGAACCCAACCAAACCTCTTTCAAGGTATCTTTGCTAAAATTAATAACATCATACTTTAAAAAGATAAAATCTTTGTAATCACCAAATCCCCAAGAATAAATCATTTGCTCAAATTGTAAGCGGAGAGGATAGCCTTGACTTTTCCTCAATCCCGAACCACCATCAAATTCATTCAAGTCGGTATCCTTGTAAGTTGCAAATATGTCCTCGCCAGAAATGAATGCGGGACCTTTGGGATAAACTGAAGTACTTCGTTGGTTAATGTCATCCACATAGTATCCATAATATCTATTGTATTTAAGACTATCGGAGGGGCTTGTATCCCAAATGGGCCAGTTCGGGCCATCATCAGGATTCAAAGGAGAACCATCACCTTTTCGGAAATCAGTGGAAAAATATGTGCGATATTTTTTAATATCCGAAACATCCTTACTATCACCATCAGTTATTCTTCCTGGTACCATCCACGAACGCCCATTATTTGGATTGTAAGTAACTTCAACATACTTTTTCAACTGACCATCAGGCCTTGGCTTTATTGCCCCTATCCATAAGCCTCCTCCGAAAATATATTGATTGTTAGAACCTCTGGGCCAGTAACCACCACCACGGTTTTGGGCAACATTCAACCCAAAAATTCCATAGTTTGTAGTATAAAATTGAATATTGCTGACAGTATTCTGTTGTAAATCAAATAGTTGATTATAAGTCCTTAAAGGCTCGTCCCCAGCTTTTTTATCCCAGTCCTTTGGAAGAGATAATAAAAGCATTGGGAGAACCAGCATGGTAAGAAGTCCTGATGTTAATACTTTGAATATTTTCATATATTTACCTATTTTTTAATATACATTCCATATAAAAAAAGTTAGAATCTAAACATAATTCCAGCATAAACAGTTCTGGGTGCTAGGAAGTTACCTCGGAAGCGACGAACATCTTCTAAATACTTTGTGAACGCTTGAAATTTTTCGGTTCGGGTTACTATTCCATTTCTATCAAAGTCTGCGTTAATATTATAAAATCTATCTCCATAAATTGTATATTGGTCCGTTGAAAAAGACTCGGCACGCGCATAGTCTGCTTCGCGATAATAAGGTATAGAACTAAAATCGGTTTCTGGCCTGTAGAAATTCACACCATCATCGATTGGATCACCTGTTCGAGCAAAGTAGCCAGCAACACTAGTCAGATTGAATAAGTTATTAACATCGACAAAAAATTCAATTCGTGCGTTGCCAGCCTGTTCGCCAAACCAATCGCGAAGATTAAATCCTTTCTGCAACCTCATATTAACACTCCATATTGAAGGATTTCTTTCAGCATAAAATTCACCGATAGCATTGCCAGCTTTATCAAGTCGTGTATAAGGAGTCCCTGTTTGGAAAAATCCAGTAAGATTAATCACTACGTTCTCGAGAGGATAAATTCCAGCGATAGAAGGACCTTGTTTTTGACCCCAAATAAAATCAATAATTGCATTAACACGGTGGGTTCGGTCTGCAGAAAATGGAAATTCTGCAAGTGGGAAAGCTTGCTTGCCGGTGTAGGGATCTACAGCTACAAGGTAGTTTGAACCTGGAGAAGAACCAGTTGAAGTTGCAAATGATAAATTATAGTTTAAATTCAATTGAATATGATCAGTAGGTCTTTTCCTCAAGGTAAATTCAATACCACGAGAACTTCCATACTCTGAAACAGTATACATATAATAGGGAGTTGGAACAGCGGCCACATATACCAATCCGACCTGATTATAATTATCTTTATAATATGCTGAAATGTCCAAAGCAAAGTCATCGGTTAATTGGTTGTTATAAGTAACTTGGTACATATTTGATTTCTGTGGTTTCATATTAGGATTACCAAGTATAGAATTTCCTCGCAACTGTTCAACAGCAAAAGCATCATAAAGGTACTGCATTGGAGGCATTTGGAAAAGAACCCCGTAAGAAATCGAAATATTTGAACGTTCTGTGATAGGATAGGTAACATTAACTCTGGGGCTTATTTGTGTCTTTATGGTAGCTTTTGTAAAGCCTGTATCGGAAGTAATTGGAACAAAATACTCAACAACTGTTCTATAATCACTATTAGGTATGTAAAAATCGAAACGCAAACCAGGAGTTATAATTAATCCTTTATAAGAAATTTGATCTTGGATATATAATCCACCAGTAATAGGTTTATAAGGTTTGCTGGTTTTATCATAAACTTTTTGGTTATCGGCATAAAGATTACCGCCCCACTCATCGGTATAAACATCGAAAAATGGATTTGCATCCCAAGGTAAACTATTCATATGTCGACGAAGTTGATAAAATTGAACTTCAAAACCAGTTTTGAACATATGACTAAACTCACCTTCGACAGCTAAAGTGTAATTTCCATCAATTTGCCAATAATTACTCCTTCGGAACTCAAATGTTCTTTCATTACCATGTAAATCAAATATTCCAGTTAACCCATATGCATTTTGGGCTTGTTGTGTACTTGAACTTCCTTCTATGTATCCAGTTAAAGGATTAACAATTGGCATATCCATTTTAATAAAACCGTCCTTGGAGTTCTGAATTTGAGAAACAGGAGTATATTGGTCAAGGATTTTATCTTTTCCAGGTTCAAGAGTTCCAAGTGCTACAGCATAGTTGTCTTGGGGATACCATACATCAAAACCAGTAAAGAAGTTGGGGTCATCAAAAGACTTTCGCCTCGAGGCATCGCTATTATTCGAAGTGTTTGAAATTTTTATCTCATAGAAACTATTTGAGCCGATACGATGTTGTATCTGAACATAGGCGCTTGTTGCAAATTGATTATATACGGGAGATTTTGCGCGTCTCTCTTCAACTCCATAAGATGGAAGACCGGGTATTTTTCCAGGTTCTATTGCATAAAGCCAGCCCCAATCCAATGTTTCAAGGTTAGTCATTCCAAAATTACCAAAGAATATCAAGTCGATATCTTTTGTAATTGGAAATTTCAACTTTGCTTGGACACTTTTTTTCCAAGATTGATTGTTGGGCATTTGACCAAGGTTATTTTGTTCGATTTCTCCAAAGTTATTAATATGCAGAGGGTCATAAATATCATAACTTGCAGTACGATACTTTTCGTAGAAATAGTTCCCTGCGATGAAAAATGTTGCTTTATCCCAAAGTGGAATAGGACCACCTATTCCAAATTCGAAATTATGTTCTTTTGTTCCTTGCAACTTCCTTCCTTCGCCCCAATCAATTGCTTTATAGCGGTCTCCTTCGCGAATTAATTTCAAATCATGGGGCTGACGGCCAAAAAGAGCTGGAACATCTGTCCGCCAACGAATATAACCTTCGTACCTGTCAGTCCTACCAGTTTTTAGGGTTGTGTTAACAAAGCCACCCAGAACATTTCCATATTCGGCAGAAAACCCTCCCGTTAGAACTTGAACTTCTTCGGTAGCAAAAGCACTAACCATCGGATAGTATGTAGCTCCAACAATCCCAAAGCCACCAGTGAATTTGTCACTAATATCAATACCATCAACTCGTATCTGACTTTCACTTGTTCTACTTCCGCGGATAATCCATCCCTCACCAGAGTTAAAAACTCCAGCGCTTAAACCTATAATTGCTTGCAAACCTTCACGGGCAATAGATGTTAGTTGTTGATTTTCATATTGTCGTTTTACTCCAATGTCTTTATGAGAAACTAATTTTTCTGCAACAACCATTACCTCTTCGGTAACTTTACCTTCTTCTTTCAATACAACATTAATTTCTGTCTCGTCATCAGCCGAAATTCTAACATTTGCCTCAAACGGGGCATATCCCACAGCAGTAACCTTTACAGTATAAGAACCAGCAGGAATACTCACAACAATAAACCGACCATCGGATTTAACTACACCACCAAGACGAGTTCCCAGAATTCGAACTGAAGCACCAACAACAGGATTTCCACCCTGGTCAACTACTTTACCTTTCAATGTTCCATAGTTACTTGCTTCGAGAAAGTAAGGAAGCATAACTATAGAACAAACTAAAAAGAAATACGAAAAAAGCCTTTTCATAACCATCCTCAAATTGTTTTACCTTAAAATGGTGATTTGTTTTACAATTTTTTTACCATTGTGATTTATAACAACAGAATAATTTCCATTGTTCAAGTCATTAGTCGAAAAATTAATGCCTTGAATTCCAGAAGATGTAAATCCATCGAAAACATCTTTCAATTTTCGACCAAGTAGGTCGAAAATTTCAATTTTCAGGTAGGTAGAACCTTCGGTAGTAAACTCAATAAATCCATAATCATCAGCAGGATTAGGATAAATCCTTAAATTCGAAAGTTCAAAAGCACCTCGATTTTCTTCTACATCAAGAGCATCCGATGCATCAAAAAACCCTAACATAACGTATTGTGGAACAGTATCAAGCATTCTTTGTCGCAATCTTGCATCAACTTCACTCTGCCCAGGAATGGGAATAGATTCAAGCTTTAAAATAGGTATATTAGTTAAACTATTTGGGACCCTATCGGGTATCCAAGTAATCCTGTCGTAATCAATGCTTTGAGTGATGTTTTTTACTCGAGACCAAGAAAAACTACCAATAGCTCGCACTGAAACGAAAATATCATTGGTTGCTCTTGTATAGGTTGTATCGTTAATCACTACATCAACAAAATCGACCCATTTAGCAAGTAAATATTTGCCATCTTCAGAACGAACTAATTGCATTTCTTCCCCAAGTTGGTTGGTGCTTGTTGGAGCCACATAAGCAAGAACATAGCCCGATATGTCTGCAACTTTGCGAACTCCCCATACTCCATTTTCTTTATATACTTCAACCAGCTGATGCAATGCTTGATCCCAATAATTGAGGGTCTTTGTTGTATCTTCATTAATGTTAACTAAAAAACTATAGTTATCATTCCCTAATGGAACAAATTGAGGCAAAGACCAAGTAATTGAATTTGTGGTTAGTCCATAATCTGCTAAATATGAATCGAATAAGTTAATAGGTGCAATATCAAATGAACTCCACGTTTTCCCCTGGTCAGTTGATTTTGAGACACCAAAATAAAATCTGTTAAAGCTGCTTATTTCAGCAAAATTAGCATAAGCAGCCATATACAAATTACCATCGTCCGCATATTTAAATCCTGCTATAGTAGAGGTTCGTAAACTATCATCTCCTGTTGAAGAAGTTGGGACGACAAAATTACTTGCTTCCCATTGTGGAGGGATTACTTCAATCCACTTGTCAAAATCTGTAGTACGACGATACCCTAAGTGACTTGTTAAAGTTAATGGCAAACCTCCTTCAATCATTATTGTTCCAACAGCCATAGCAAATGGGTCGCTTCCATCGATACCACCAACAATTCGAGAATCAGTACCACCCCAATTGTATCTATTACCATCTTGCCAAGTAAAAGATTTCGAGAAAGATGAAAAATAATTGTCTTGATAATAAAAACCATTAATAAATCCAACCCACCCCGAACCATTTGTAGCAGGAGCAGTGTAGGTATAAATTGTATTACCTTCGTATTCAAATGCATAAACACTTGGATAACGAGCAAACCAATTTCCGTATTGTGTTCCAACTGGAACCTTATAGACTAAAATTGGGTCGGACCAGCTCACACCCCAATTATCTGAATATCTGATAAACAAGTTATTTTTTGTATTGTCACCGGTATATTCTGGATAGCGATCGATATCCCAAAAACCACGCTTAATAGTTACAAGTTGTCCAATATTTGGGATATAAACAAAAGGTTGTTGGCTTTCGGTAAAGTAAGAATAAGCGTTAGCAAGTGAGTCGAAAATTTGAAAATTAATTTCACTAATTCTTTCAGGCAAAGTTTTCAAAACCTTGTCGGGTATGAAAGAAGGAGCAATTTCCTTCCCTTTGAAACTTTTTGCTAATTGTTTCGTAATACTTGTAGGTTCATTTGCAATTAATGAACCAAAAGTTAAAACTGCAACAAGGAAAAAAAAGTGTGTAAATTTTTTCATCTTTCATCTCCAATAAAATGTTAAACATATTCTACATTATTCAAACAAAATTAATTTATTTTTTCTAAAAAATAAAACCTCATTCTAAATCCAGTTTCAAACTAATCCCATATACAAATCCAATTTCATTTTTAATTGAAGAATACCCCGCTAAACCACTCCAATAAGATTTGTTCTCCAAACCAATATTAATTGCTATTCCTGATATTGGCTGGAATTCTGTAAGTAGAAGAACTTTGCCTAAAGCACCTTCGCTTGTAGCCCCTACATTTAACCTACCAGCAAATGACAAATATTTACTGACTTGGTACACATAATCCAAAAACAAACTCCCCCAATAGATTTGATATTTTCTTTCGACTGGAACAACAATTTGCACAAAGTTTGGATAAGGGGATTCACCGCCGTTTGTAAGAATAAAATTATCTTGGTTTTTCTTTTGGTTATATGCATAAATTTTTCTGCTCTTGGGTTCGACAACAGTAGCAGGAACAAGAATAGTAGTAGAATGCTCGTAAAGAAAATCAAAATAACCAAATTCTAATCCCAGACGGATACCATCGGAAATTTTATAACCAAGACTTTGAGAAAATGCTGAATATGATTTAATTTTTAAATCGGAATACCCAAATTTTAAAATTGGAACAACCGAAAATCCGCTCAAAAGTATTCCTTTTGTTGGATAATCTGAAAAAATTTTTTCAAATCTGCAGTTGTTCGAATTTTCAGCATTCTTCAATCCATTCCGGAACGAAATAAATTTATTCTCCACCAGACTCTGATTATTAAGAGATAAAGGTTTCATTTTGTTTAAAGAAAAATCTTGGCTAAGACATGTAAAAACATTTTTTCCACCTAAAGAAAAAATGTTACTTGAATTGCCCATGCTATTCGTAACAAGTACTTGATGATTATCTTTTGTCTGAAAATTGGAACTTTCATTTTCTTTAGAATTAATCGAAGCACCAAAGGTTGCTTGTAGCTGTGGTTCAGTTGTATTATGTGAGCCAATAAGCTTGTTTATTATTAAATGGTTTACCTTAGTTGCTGATATTGTTTGGTTTCCGAAGTTTGGCACCTGGGAAATTAACAAATCCTTTTGTTTTGCAATTTCAGACCAAAACAAAAAGTAATTTCCAAGCAATTCCCTATCACTGATAGAATTAATAGATAAAATAAAAGATAAGAGCAATGCAACTAAAGAATATGTTAACCTCCGTGGCTTTCTTGCACAGGACAAAGACGACATTCCAAGATATTGAACAAGAATTCTATCCTCGACTTTTTGCTGTAAGTTTTTTGGAATTTGTATAGATTCAGCATCTTCTTTTAAAAGAGAATGAATGGAAACCATCAAATCGAATTCCTCTTTCGCAATTGGGTCTTGTTTCAATAACCCCCGAAATTTCTCATCATCGTCGGGAGTAATTGAGCCATCAAGATACTCATTAATAAACTTATCGATTCCCATAGTATTCCTTTGCAATTGGTTCCAAAAACTTCTTTAAAAGTAAACGCGCACGGTGAACACGTATCTTCGCTAAAGATAATCCTATACCAAGAATTTTAGCTATTTCTTCGTAAGAATAATCCTCGTATTCACGAAGTATCAATGCTTCGCGTAGGCTCACTGGCAACTTCATTATAGCCCGTTGAACGAAATCTCGCATACCAATATCATCATTAACAACATAAGAAAAACTTAAAGAATTTTCGTTAACATCTTGATAAGGTTTTTCAAGTCGAATCATATTTAAACAAATATGCCGGGCAATTGTAAATACCCAAGCCCCAAAATTATCACCCCGAAAAGTCTTTGCATTTTCAAACACCTTAATAAAAATATCCTGAAAGGCATCCTCTGCTTTCTCGCGGTTTCCCAACATTCGTAAGCAAAATCTGTAAACTTTTGGGCTATAATGCTGATACAATATGTGAAAGGCTTCGGAACTCCCACGACGAAAGTCCTCCGAAACTTGTCGAATTTGTTCATCATCATAATTTGTCTTTTCGAAACCTTTCACATTTTTTCCATTTACTCAAACAAATAGACAAAAATATCCAAAATTTGGTTACAATTATTTTGAAATTTTTGTAACTCCAATCGCAGCAGAGATTTTTCTTCTATTAGCATTTCCATTAGTGCAAACTCGTTCCCCCCCGATAATCATCCCCGAAGAACCACCACCATCTAAATTTATCGCATCATAACAGCCAAGTTTTTTTGCTATGATTGCAAGCTGCAATAAACTTGAACCAACGCTATTGCTCGACTTTGAACTTTCGACAAAAAACAAAAATAATTTTGTTTTGGACATATTTGTCCCCAAGCCTGTTCGAGAAAGTTGGGAGCCAATAAATCTGTATCCACGGGAACCTTCCTGATATGCTTCATGCCGAGCAACTCCTTTACGAACCAATCGAGGAGTACCCGAAACTCCATTCTCGAATTCAATATATCTCAGCTTGTCGGTATAAAAATACATTTCTGCAACTTCTCCTTTTTTCAATTTCCTTCCCTCGCTATTTTCGTTTGGAACGCAAACGACAAAACCATCGGATGGAATCGAAACTATCCCAGTATCTATACACATTAGTTCAACCTTTACTTTTTTGTTTATTGCTGGTTTCTCAAGATAGCGGAAAATATATTTTAAAGTTGAAAACTCTTTAGATTTTAATTGAAAATCTCTGACTATTTCTTCAATTATCTCATTCGTATCAACTTCTATTTCAGATGTATCTTCAATATCCATATTCATTTTAATCGAATTAATTGTTTGATTTACAAGCTTTTCAAGGTCTGGAAGATAAATTTTGGGAACTGAATCTCCAAAATATTTGTTATACATTACAACTTCATCTTTTTCAGTTCTTTTATTAACATTATCTATTTTAAATTTATAATTGTTAGAAAAAATAATTTCACCAGAAAGATCAAAATTGTCAATATATGGTCGATTTTCATAATCAAACAATACCGACGACCACTCTTTGTACTTTTTCATTGATATAATTTCGCCATCGGAAATCAAAAGCCCTATGGGATAGTTCATATAAGCAGACCAAAAATTTGCGTTAACAAGAGCAAGTAACTGTCCTTCGTTAATCCTTGTCAATTCAAAATAATAATCATCGAAAATATTTTTTAAATAATCAAGTGAATTGATATTGTTTTTAGCTTTCAAAACACAAATATTGTTTGGCAAAGAATCAAAGTCTACTTCAACAAGATGAACAATAATTTTTAAAGGCTCTTTTCCAAATTGAACTTTTTTGTAAACAACACCTTCGGCTAAAGTTTTAGTTTCAAGATTGGTTAAATAATTTAAGGCAACTTTACGAAAAACTATTCGGGGCTTTCGTCGCTTTTTTGTCTTCTTTTTATTTGATTTTTTGGTTTGATTTTTCTTCGTTACCTTTTTGGCATTGGTGCTTTTGGATAATTGAGTAGAAGTTTTATTCTTTTTTGATGTTGAGCCGATAGAAATGTCAAATGAAGTAAGTATAAATATTACAATTAACAGAAAAATTATCTTCGCTTTCAACCAATTTCTCATTTGAATAAAAATTGTAAAAACACAAAATTACCCTAAATATTCTAACCAGAGAAATTGACAATAAACTTGTAATTTTGAGAACTTTATGTTTAACAAAATTTTAATCAAAATGGGTTTGGATGAAAAAATTACCGAGGAATTAAAAAAAGCAATAAAAGAAAGCGATAAAGTGCGAATGGATGCCTTACGCTCAATCCGAGCCGGTCTGTTAGAACTTAAAAAAAGCGGTTTGAATCGTGAAATAACCGAAGAAGATGAAATCAAAATTTTGAAATCACTTGTCAAAAAAAGAAAAGAGGCAATAGAACTTTACGAAAAAGGAGGAAGACAGGACCTTGCAGAAAAAGAACGCCAAGAAATGGAAATTATTAAACAATTTCTTCCAGCCGAAATTGGTGAAGACGAAATCCGCAACTTTTTAAATAATTTAATACAAGAATTGGGTGCAAAATCAATTTCGGACTTAGGGAAAATTATGGGAAGAGCAATGAAAGACTTAAAAGGCAAAGCGGATGGTTCTCTGGTCCAAAAAATTGCAAGAGAATTATTATCACAATTAACACAATGATATGAGTACAATTGATTCACTTTTTCTGGACTCATTGAAACAATTAGAATTCGACCGTGCATTAGAAAAAATCTCACGTTTTGCTATTACAGATTATGGGGCAAATAAAATTATTTCTTCATTACCAATCGATGATTTGAAAACACTTTCTCAAGAACTCGATTTGATTGAAGAGTGTATAAAACTTTTGCAAATTTTCAATTCAATTCCATTTGAAAGTTTCGGGGAAATAAAGCCCAAAATCTATAAATCGCAAATCGAGAACGCTGTACTATCAACTTCAGAAATTCTTGAAATTTTACATTTCATTGTTATGTCAAGGAATATTCGTTCTTTTTTACTTTCGAAATCCGAAGATTTTCCTTTACTTGCTAACCTTGCCGAAAATCTTTTCGAAAGCAGAATCTTAGAAAAACACATTCGCGATACCATTGACGAAATTGGACAAGTTCGCGATACAGCAAGCAAGGAACTTGCAAGACTGCGAAATGAAATACGGGAGAAATCGGCAAAACTTCGGCGCCGTTTGGAAAAAATTCTTAAAAACATTGCCGAAGAGGATTTCCTACAAGATGAATTTTTTACTATTCGCGAAGGAAGATTTGTTTTGCCCGTCAAAACCGAAAACAAAAACAAGGTTTCAGGAATTATTCATGGGGTATCGCAAAGTGGTCAAACTTGTTTCATCGAACCAGCAGAAATAATCGAAATGAATAACGAACTATCTTTGCTCGAAAACGAGGAACGAAGGGAAATCTATAGAATTTTGCAAAATCTTACAGAAGAAATTGGCGAGGTTTCAAACCAACTATTACAATCCGCTGAAATACTAATCCATTTCGATACCTTACTTGCTCGAGCAAAATATGCAATTCAATTTAATTGCCAAAAACCGATCTTTTGGGAACACAAAGAAATAGATATGAAAGACATTCGGCATCCCATTCTTGTTCACAACCGTGGTTTAAATAACGTTGTTCCCCTTTCAATTACATTCACAGAACAAAAACGCGGGCACATTATTTCTGGGCCAAACGCTGGAGGGAAAACAGTTGCAATAAAAAGTATTGGACTAAATCTAATTTTGGCAATGTCTGGTTTCTACACACACGGGTATTGCAAATCACCGATTTTGAAAATATATACTTCGATTGGCGACCTTCAGTCGATTGAACAAGATTTGAGCACTTTTAGCTCACAAATTCTAAGAATAAAAGAAATATTGTCGACTGCTGATTCTGAGTCACTAGTATTAATAGATGAAATTGTCTCGGGCACCGACCCTCACGAAGGAGCCTTGCTTGCCGCATCAATTTTAGAAAGTTTCGTGGCTATGAAATTATTTTTTGCTGTGACAACACACCAATCCTATCTTAAAGTTTTTTCTCTTACTCATGAAGAAATAGAAAACGATTCATTAGAATTCGACGAGAAGAACTTAAAACCAACATACAAATTTCTGGAAGGAGTTCCAGGTAATAGTTACGCTTTTGAGCTTGCTACCATTTTAGGATTACCTATTCATATTATTAACCGTGCCCGTTCTTATCTTTCCGAAACGGAATCGCAAATCGAAAAGCAACTTAAAACCGTATATCAATTAAAAATTCAAGCTGAAAGATTAAAAACAGAACTTGAAGCAGAAAAACTTAAACTCCAAAAGCTGACAAAAGAATACGAAGAGAAACTGAACGAAATTAAATCCAAGAGAAAAGAATTATTAGACAATGCAAAAGTTGAAGCATATGAAATTATCCGAAACGCTAATGCATTAATCGAAAATACAATCCGAGAAATAAGGGAACAACAAAAACCAATGGCACAAATCAAAAAGGAATTCAAAAAGAGTTACTCCGAAATAGAAAGGCAAGTTCGGGACATTTTCGAAACTGCCCAACAAAACTTTAACATTCAAACTACTATTAATGAAGGCGATTATGTTTCGATGGATAATCCAACCAATATAGGTCAAGTTTTGAAAATTTATGAAGATAGTGAAGAAGCTTTGGTTGACTTCAATGGATTAAAATTTAAAACGAAATTAAATAGATTAACAAAAATCGATATTCAAATTATTAACCAAAAAGAGTTATCTCAATCGTATATTAAATTTTCTGGAGAAACAAAAATAGATTTGCGAGGTCTTCGAGCAAACGAAGCAATCAGAGAGGTCGATAAATTAATTTCGGAAGCAATTTTAAGCAATATTACACAACTTACAATAATTCATGGCAAAGGAACTGGAGCTTTACGCCAAGCATTACATCAGTTTTTGCTAACACATCCACAAGTTGAAAGTTTTAGGGAAGGAACAATCGAAGAAGGAGGGGCTGGCGTTACAGTTGTTACATTAAGATAATAAATCCACCAACTTCAACCAGGTTTTACGTTTCTCGATGTCAACATCTACAATGCGAGTAACGACGCGGTCTCCAAATTTGTAAATTTTCTTTTTCCTTTTTCCAATAAGCCTTAAATTTTTTTCATCGTAAATATAATAATCATCAATAAGGTCGCGAATTGGGATCAAACCTTCGGCAAAAATTCCATCAAGTATCACAAAAAGCCCAAAGTTTGTAACACCAGATATAGTTCCAGCAAATTCTTTACCGACATTTTTACTTGCAAGAATTGATAACATTAAATTCACGCTTTCCCTTTCAGCTTCCATTGCTACAATTTCACGCTCGGTACTCTGGTCACTTACTATATCTACCAATCGGATTAGTTTTTGCAATTCGCTATCCTCTGGAATCCCATTTGAATACTTCTTTAAAAGTCGATGAACCATAAGGTCTGGGTAGCGACGAATAGGAGATGTAAAATGAGTGTAATAAAGGAAACCCAACCCATAATGTCCAATATTATCAGAAGAATATATAGCTTTTTGCATTGCACGAATTAACAGTTGATGGACTATTGGTTTTTCGGGTTTTCCTTCAAATTTTTTCAAAAAGTTATTAATTGTTTTTGCACTGGTTAAATTCTTTGCATTAATTGAAATTGTTTTAAAGAAATTAACCACGTTTTTCACTTTTTCTGGTTCTGGTTCTTCGTGAACTCGATAAACAAAAGGAAGCTCGGTTTTCAATCGATTCTTCTTTTTCAACTTCTGAATGTGTTCAGCAACTGTACGATTTGCTGCCAACATAAATTCTTCTATTAGCTGGGTCGCCAAAGTACTTTCTTTCAAGAAAGCACTTAACGGATTCTTATTCTCATCTAAAACAAACCTAACTTCGGAAGTTTCGAATTCAATACCACCTTCGGAAAATCTTTTTTTTCTTAACTTCTGTGCAAATTCATTCATTTCCTTAAGAAGCGACTCAATTTTATTCTTTGGTTCCCTACCCGATTTTAAAAATTTATAAACTTCATCGTAGTTTAATCTTTTTTTGCTTTTAATTACACTTTCGGCAATCTGGTAATTAACAACTTTCAATGATTCAGGATCAAATTCCATTAACACGCTATAGGCAAGCCTAACTCGATTGGGGCGCAAAGAACAAAGGTCGTTCGAAAGTTTTTCGGGAAGCATTGGAATTACTTGGTCGACAAGATAAACACTTGTTCCTCTTCGAAATGCTTCCTTGTCGATTTCGGATTTTTCCTTGACATAGTAGCTAACATCGGCAATATGGACACCTAAAAGGTAATTGCCGCTGGGCAATTTTTCCAAAGAAACTGCATCATCGAAATCTTTTGCATCAATTGGGTCGATTGTAATAATTAATTTATCTCGTAAATCAAGTCGCTTTTTTATTTCACCTTGGGGAATTCGAATAGGAATACTTGTAATTTCTTCTTCAACTTTTGCAGGAAATTCTTTTGGCAACTTGAATTCAAAAATAATTTTTTCTGCTTCAGTTCCAATATCTCCGGCGGAACCAAGAACTTCTATGACTTCTGCAATAGGACTTTTATTTGGATCGTTCCATTCAACAAGTTTAGCAACAACACGGCTACCGTGGGTTGCCCGCTTCAACTTTTTACTCGGTACAACGAAATCGATATAATACTTTTCGTCTGAAGGCACAAGGAAATACAATCCAGCATCTTTTTCAATCGTTCCAATAATCTTATGTTCAGCACGAGAAACAATTTCAATGATTTCCCCATATTGTCGCTCATTCTTTTTATGACCCAAGAGCTTAACAAGAACTCTATCGCCATCGAAAGCAGTATATAAATTCTTTCTTTTAATTGTAATTGGCTCTCTGCTTTTATCACAATAAACAACACCTTTGTTGTGAATAATCTTTAATGTTCCAGTAATCAATGTTTCGTGTAAATATTCTTGAAGATGATACCGACGACGCGTAGATTTGGTAACAATTCCAGAAGATTGAAGATTATCCAATGCCTTAATCAGCTTCGTGTATTCCACAGTTTTTGGTAGTATATTTACCCGGACAGAAATCTCTTGCAAACGCATTGGTTTACCACCATCTCTTAAAATCGAGATGACTTTTTGTTCTAATTTGCTAATGTCCATAAAAATATTAATATAAAGTTACAAGATTCCCTCGGGATTGAGAAATTTCCCAGGCTTTCTTTAAATTATCATAAATTTTATTGACGTCTGTTCCTGGAGAAAATTGAGCAATACCCACAGAAATTGTAAAGAAGACATTCTCGTTATTTATTTTTAGCTGTGTTTGGGCAATGTTTTTCCTAACATCATCCAAGTCGAATTTGGAATCTCGACCTGTTCTTCCAATCAATATCAACCCAATTGTCCCATCTTCGAATTCACCAACGACATCGTAAGGTTTAAGTATCCGATATAAGTATTTCAATAGGACTTTTCTTGTTTCTAACTCAAATTGAGGAATAATAGAATCATCGAAAAGGTAATTATCAATCGAAATTTTGCAAACCGAAAAAACTAATCCAAAATCGTTTGCCCTAATGCATTCTTCTTCCAATCGCTGCATAAATCCTTGAATGTGATTATTTGAGTTGTTTGTTTGCAATGAATGTTTTTCTATCAATTCAGAATAAAGCCTCTCATTTTCGTAAGATATACCAAGAAGAAAAGCTACCTCATCGAGCATTTTAATACAAAATTCATAAAATTCACTCCACTTTTCAAAATAACCAAATATAGCTCCATAAATACCTTCCCTTGCTTTCATTGGAACCGAAAAGAAAAATCCCTTTTTAATTTTTGCCTCCATAAGATTTACTCTAATCTTACTTTCGTCAACTTTTTCGATTAAGGTATATTTTTGGTTCAATGATTTTCCAAGTAAGGATCTACGCATATCAACTTCTTTTTTCCTTAGGCCCAAATCGAGATTCTTTTTAGAACAAATTTCAAATACACGATAATTTTTAGAGTTAAAATCATATAGAGAAATACCGACTGTTGTAAAATTGAATTTGTTGACAATTCCATTTGAAATGTTTTTCAACAAATCTATAAATTTCAAGTTACTAGAAAAGAACCAATTATTCACATCACTAATCAGACTTAAAATTTGACTTTCAAGATATAATTGGTATTTTTTAGAAAAAACCTCGAATAATAAGTCAAAAATTTTAGAATAATGAATAAAAAAGTTCACTGAATATGCATCGTATACTTCTTTGACATTTGTATCGGCACATAAAATAGCTTTAACTGATTTATCTTTAACAATTGGGACACCAATAAAACTTTCAACCCTTATTGGTTTGGAATAATAAGGCAACAAATCGATAACAGCATTTTGATTAATTAAATCAATAATTTCGGGTTTTCCTCGCTTTACCAATTGACTTACAAGGTCCCCACCAATGGGAATTTTACTTTGGTAGCGTAATTCCTCGTTTCCACGCTCCGAAACTAAAGCCTGCAAAATTAGTTGGTCATTTGTAGAATTTACAAGATAAAAGGCTACTGTTTGGGTTTTAGTAACTGTTCGAACAACATTTAGCATTTTCTCGAAAAGAATGTTCATTTCCCTGATGGGTTCCCCTTTGAAAACTATCTCTTCTTTGCCAAATTCTGTAAAATCGACGTGTAACTCCCTATTACGAAAATCGACATCGATAATTTCTAAATCCTTTTTAACTTTTGTTTCAACTTCGATTGAAGGATGCGTTGCTTTGTATTCAGAATAATTCTTTTTTGTTTCCTCAATTCTTTCCTGAGATTTATTTACAACCTCGACAGAAGATTCAGATTTTACATTCTGTTCCTCTTCTATTGTAGCTTCAATCTTTTTTAAATTTTTTTCTTTTTCTTGGGGACTTTCAACTTTCTTTTCTTCTGAAGCACCAGTTTCTTTAACTTTATCAGTGAGTTTAGAATCTCTTTTCCTTATTATCCTGAAGCCACTATCGCCATCCAAGAAAGCGTTTTCGCTTGATTGTTCCGAAGAAGTCTCATCGTTTTCTTTGTCTTTTGCTAATTCTTTGTTTGTTCTTCTTTTTTGAGGTGTGGGGAAAGTTTCTCCATTAGATTTAGCGACAAAATCAACAATGGATTGCAACAGCGAAGGTTTCTTTTTATTTTCTTTTTTCTTATTATCTATAGCTTCGGATAAACCCGAAAAATTTTCACTAATATTCTCGAAAGTTTTAATTTTTGCAATATCGGTTTCAATGACATTGATTTTCAAATCGATTGGTAAAGGTTCCGATGGCTTTCGAAGTTCTGAATACTCGTCCCTACCAGAAATTTCACCAGCGCGATATAAAGAAATTACTAATCCAATAAACGACAGAACAACAATTCCAGTCCCAAGCAATTTCATTGGAAAAGTGGGAACAAAAATCAAGATATAGAAACCAGCAATAATAAATCCCAAAAAAACAAATTGTGAAATCTGGAACTGTTTAAGAATTTTAAAAAGTTTTCCCCCGCCCATTTTACAAAAAAGAAAATTGAAAATCCTCGTTATACAAAATGCATAATAATAATTTAATTCGAGAAAAAAAAGTGGAAAAAAAATTTTAAAAAATTTATTTGATTAAAACGGGCATTCCCATAAATGGCCAGACAAAAGAAACAAAAATTGTTAAAATAATTATTAAAATAATGCTCATAATAATTCCATTGCGGAAAAACTCACCACTTGTAAATTGTTTACTTTGGTATGCTATCGCATTGGGAGCAGCACCTATCAATAACACAAATGGCACACCAGCAGTTACCAAAGAAGCAAAAAGAATTACTTCTGGTGCTACACCAAGATATTTACCTATAACAAGAGAAATAGGCAAAGTTATTGCAATTGCAGCAACGTTCATTATGAAATTGGTCAAAATCAACACTAACAATGCAATGGACATAATAAAAACAATAGAAGGAGCATTTTTGAACCAAGCAAGCCAATTAATAGCAATCCAATTTGCTGCCCCAGTTTGCCATAATGCAAAACCTATGCACATTGCCCCACCAAATAGAAGAATAATGTTCCACGGAATTTCCTCAAGGTCTTTCAAAGTTAATATGTTGAAAAGAAATAAAAGAATAGTTGGAATAAGCATAATAGCACTTTTATCAAGAAATTTCAATTCTGGAATAAAGGAACGAAGAATCAATAAACTAATAGCACCAAGAACAATAATTAAAGTAATTATTTCATTTTTTGATAATTTACCTTGCTTTGAAATAAGAAATTCAACACGTTCTTTTAAACCTTCAATTCTACTTTTTTCTGGCTTAAAAACTAAAGAGATATAAACCCAAATAAGCAAAATGATCAACCAACCGATAGGTAGCATATAGTATGTCAGTTCAAAGAAAGAAATTTCACGTCCAGGTAACCCCGGCAAAGAGGTCATTTCTTTAAACAAACCGATTGCAGCAGCGGCACGTGCCGAACCAAGTAGAGTTACTATGCTGCCAGCACCAGCAGCATAAGCTAAACCAATGAACAATCCTTTTCCAAAATTAGTTGATCGTTCATTCTCTTCATAAAGAGTATGAATTGTCATTAAAATTGGGTAAACTGCAGCTGCAACTGCTGTATGAGCCATAATCAATGTTAAAATTCCAATGAGGGCAAAGGATCCAAAGTAAATCGGCCTAGTCCTTTCTCCAACAATATATAACATTCTGTATGCCATTCTTTGCGTAATACCTGTACGCTGAAATGCCAACCCAATCACTAATGAACCAAAAATGAACCATACACTTGGGTCGAAAAAATCAGTGAAAACCACCCTCGGTTCTCGAATCAAAAAAATTACTTGAACAACGCCAATCAAAACTGAAGTAACCCCAATAGGAACAACTTCGAAAACCCACCAAATACCTGCCCAAAGAAAAAGTCCCAATGCTAATTGACCCTGTCGGGAAAGCTCAAAAGTTTTTCCCAATGGGTCGGTTGCTGGGGGAAAAGCTGGAAGAAAATAGAATAAAAGAAATACCCCAAAACCAAGGAAAATAAAAAGCCACCTTTTGTAATCAATTTTAACTTTGGGTTGCCCTTTTAAAAAAAATTTTTTTTGGTTTAACAAAAAATTCTTTTTATTGCTTTTCAATTCAGTAACCATAATTTTTATTCTATATCCAATATTCTTGCAATTTCATTCAGCACTTCGACAGTTCTAACAACCCCAATAATTTCGTTATCCTTTACCACAGGAAACAGACTCAAACCTGTAAGATCAATCATATAAATTATCTTCAACAAATGGTCATCATAATTGAGGGTATGTTCGATAGGTATCATATATTTTTCGATCGGTTCATCTGCTTGCTTCAAACAACGATTGCATAAATGGTCGAATGCTACTTCAATTAAATTTAAATCTGGTTCAATTTCTACAAACATTTTTGGATGGTGAGCCTGTCGTCCAAAGAAACCGTGTGGTTCTAAACCCCGTAAAATATCTCGCCTTCGAATCATTCCCACAACTTGATTTTCTTCGTCGGTAACAAGAACTGCTCTAGGCAAAGAATCCCGTCCGTTAACATTTATTACAAAATGTTGAATTAGCTGGATTGCTTGTCGAATTGTAAACCATTTAGGAATGTTGGGATATTTATATAATGGAATCATTATATCTTCAGCAGTCTTTGTTAACATATTCTACCTAAAACTAAACAAAAGCGAAAATAGTCAATAACAATTCCAACATTTTTGTTTTTTTTTAGTTTGTATCGAAGTGTTGTTTATCATCTATGATTATTGGAATTGATTTAGCTGCAAAGGGAAAGAATAAAACTGGTATCAGTATATTTTCAAACTCAACAAATATATTAAAAATTGCTTATTCAAATGAAGAAATACTAAACGAAGTTAGAATACATACCCCAACAATTGTTGCAATCGATGCTCCGCTTTCTTTTGGCAATAGAGCCTGTGACAAAAATCTTAAGCATTTAGGAGTTATGCCATTGAAATTACCATCAATGGTTCTTCTTGCAAAAAGGGCAATTTATTTAGTGGAAAAAATAAAAGAAACTAATAAAATTACAATCATTGAAGTTTTCCCAACAGGCACTTCAAAAATACTTAATTTATATTCGAAGAATGTTAAAGAATATAAAAATAATATCCAAAAAATGTTTGGTATTAATTTACCAACAAAAATAAATAAACACCTCGTCGATGCTTTTATTGCTTCCATAACTGGTCTGCTCTTTCAAGCGAAAATGACTTGTTCAATTGGCGATGAAAATGGAACTATTGTAATACCAAATAGGGAGTTTTTGGACAAAATTCTTGACATATTAAGAAACCTAAATCTCAAGATTGAATATGAGCAATAGAAATAAACTAAACTGTAACTTTTTCTATGGTTTCAAGTAAGTCCAATATTAATTTATCGCATACAAAATATCCTTCGTCGGTTAACTTTACCTTATCCTTGTCAATATTTGCTTTACCAAAGTTAACCCATTCGCAAAAAAGGGAGTTTGCAATCTTTTGCAGTTCTATTCCAAAATTATTTTGAAATGAAGCAAAATCTATACCTTCAGAACGAAGCCCAAGCATTAAACTTTCAAGCAATCTTTCTTTATAACCAATAGTTTCTTGATTTTCAATGGGAAGTAAACCTTTTTGAATATAATCAAAATATTTTCCAATGCTACGAAAATTCCAATATCTTTTTCCTTTGAAATAACTATGGGCAGATGCCCCAAATCCAATATAATCCTGATGCCTCCAATATCGAAGGTTATGAAGACACTCGAAATTAGGTTTGGCAAAATTTGAAACTTCGTAATGTTCAAATCCATAGGAGCGTAAGGTTTTGCAAATTAAAGAATAAAAAAGGTAATCAGTTTCCTCATCTTTAGGTTCAATAATTCTATTAATTAAATCTTTATAAAGCTTCGTTCCTTTCTCGTAGATCAAAGAATATGCCGAAATATGCTTTAAATCAAATTGTTCAATCGTATTTAATGTTTTTTCCAAACTATGTTCCGTTTGAATTGGAATTGAAAAAATTAAATCTATTGAAAGATTATCAAATTCCTTCAATGCATTTTCGATTGAATTTATAGCTTCGGATGCTGAATGAATTCTATCCAGAAATATCAACTCATTAGGTTCAAACGATTGCACCCCAATACTTATTCGATTTATACCTAATGATTTATAAGATTGTAGATTTTGTACGAAATGAGTTCCTGGATTACATTCAATCGTAATTTCTTTAATATTAGAAAGATTAAAAAATTTATCAAGTGCAGTAATAATTTTTTCAAGGTGAAAAGGTAAAAGAACAGAAGGGGTCCCGCCCCCAAAGAAAATAGTTTCAACATTTAGTGGAAAACATTCGCCTTGTTGCCAAAGAGAAAATATTTCAATTTCCCTTGTTAAACAATCAATATATCTTTCAACGAGAGCTTTGTTTGTTATTGAATAAAAATCACAGTAACTACATTTTCTTTCACAAAAAGGGATGTGAATGTATATTCCAATCATTTTACGAAAGATTATATTGATTTATTTTTCTATACAATGTACGTTCGCTAATTCCAAGAGCCTTGGCAGTTAAACGGCGATTCCCCTTAAATTTTTTAAGTGCAAAGGCAATAAGTTCTTTTTCCCAATTTTCAAGATTCAAATTATCATCATCGAAGGAAGGAAAATTTGATTTATCGACAATGTTATAAGAGCTGGGTTTAAGTTCCAAAATATTTGAATTTACGCTATCAATCTTTGAATTAATTTCGTTCAAGGCATCTTTCAATAAATCAACATCCTTTTTCAGTTCAATCAAAGTACGAAAAACAATTTCCAAACCCAGTTG
The DNA here is from genome assembly GCA_964413155.1 of uncultured Hyphomicrobiales bacterium. Lineage (GTDB taxonomy): Bacteria > Bacteroidota > Ignavibacteria > Kapaibacteriales > UBA2268 > Naka2016. Next base: position 124,931 of record CAYPRT010000002.1, read on the forward strand.
AGTTTCCTTTGTAGGTTCAATTTTTAAAAGCGAGGTTTCCCGGGGCTGCTCTCTCACAATATGGGGTGGCAATGCTGGAGGTATATATTTTTGTATTATTTCCCGAGAGAGAAACCCAGTTTTTTCTAATTGAATTATTGTTTCAATCAAATTTCTAAGCTCACGAACATTTCCTTGCCAAGGTAACCCACGAAGCAAATTCAACGCATCAATGGAAAATCCTTGGAATGGAATTCCAAGGTTTTCGCAAGTTTTACTGGCAAAATATTCAGCAAGAAGTGGAATATCTTCAGGATGCTCACGCAATGGCGGTAGTATTATATGCAAGTTCTTTAAACGATAGAACAAATCTTGCCGAAAGGTTCCCCGATATATTTCCTCCTCAAGAACTTTATTGGTTGCAGCAATAACACGAACATCAACCTTTCGAACTTCGGTGGAACCTAAGCGATTGAATTCGCCAGTTTCAAGCACCCTAAGTAATTTAACTTGTGTTCCAACTGGCATTTCACCAATTTCATCGAGAAAAATTGTACCACGATTAGCCACCTCGAAATAACCTTTGCGTTGCTCATATGAACCAGTGAATGCCCCTTTTTCGTGACCGAAGAGTTCAGACTCAAGCAAAGTTTCGGGAATTGCACCACAATTTACACTAATAAAAGGGAACTTCCTGCGTTTACTTAATTGGTGTATTGCATTGGCTACAATTTCCTTTCCAGTTCCGGTTTCTCCAGTTATCAAAACATTCAAATCCGTTGGTGCAACTTTCAGAATAGTTCGAAATACTTCAAGCATTTTTTCCGAAGCACCCACCAAACCGAATCGGTTTTTCAATAATTCGAGTGTCGAACGGTCTAACTCTATTCCCTGATTCATAGATTTTATTATATTAATTTTTATTTTTTAGCCATTCTTCCCAGCCACCTGCATAAACGAAGACATTTTGATAACCAAGTCGAATTAAATCAGTTGCTACTTTATGGCTAGCATCGCAACTTCCACCTTCGCAATAAACTATTATTATTTTACTTTTATCGAAAGGAACTTTTGTTAAGGATTCAAAATATTTATTAAGGTCATTTTCAAAAGCAAAAATATTTATTGCATTTCCGATATGTCCTTGTTGGAAGTTTTCCGAGGAACGTGCATCCACCAAAATTAGGTTTGGGGAGTTAAGCAACTTAACTAATTGCTTATATGTGACAATGGGGATTTCTAAGTTGTTGCCATTGCTATTTCCCACTTCAATTTGGCTTTCTTTCTTTTTTGCACTATTAAGGGTATCCAGAATTCTATTCTGGTTTCCACCCATTCTATTTGTTGCAAAAAGCGTATCATCTTTTTTGTTTGAAATATCATTTTGAATCTTATCCGAGGTTAAGTTTCCCATATTCAAAAACTTTTGGATAATAGTATCTGAAACAATCTCGGGCTTTTTCAAAAGATTAATTCCACGAGGATTAAGAGTATTGTATATTATTGCAATTAAAATTGAAGCAGAAATGATAAATAATGATTCCTTTATAATTTGATTCCAATTTACATTTTTCATATTTGTACCTATTTATGTTTTTGAATTAACTCGTAAGCAAGGTTAATTTCCTGAAGTTTTTGCTTTGCAAGTTTTTGAATTTCTGGACCAAGGTTTTGAACTAAATCGGGATGATATTGTTTAACTTTTTGAATGTATGCTTGTCTAAAGACTTCTTTCGAAGAATTTGGCTCAACCCCCAAAATTCTATATGCATCGTCCAAAGTAATTACGTATGTTGATGAATCAACTTCGGATTTGCTTCCAAATTTCCTACTATAAGCCTCCTCTATTTCCCGTTTCAAAGCATCGCAATCCTCTTCAATGTAAATTTCGAAATTCCATCTATTCTGTGTTTTAATCGAATTTGCCTTAATTATTTTCTTAATTCTATTAAATATTTGCATCGAATTAACCAATCAGTAAAAAGTATTAGACGAATTAATAATATCAATATGACAAAAAAAGTGCAATTATGTCAAAATGACAAAAAAACAAATTTGTTGCCTATTTTCTAAACTTCTAAGCCTAAAAAAATTAAAAAATTTTTGATATGTAGAATAACATACAAAATAAAATTGCTTTTGAAAAAGAGTAAAAGAGAGAATGGTTTCAATAGAAAAAAATAACCTCTGGTCCCAAAAGGTAACCCAATGCTCGAAGCAATTATCAAGTTACATCTAGCTGAAAAAATGAAACTTGATTTTCTACCATACTGAGTATTGCTTGTAGTCGATGAACAAGGAAAGGTAATTGGAAAAGTTGGACACTTTGCATTTTTGAAAGTTTTGGAACCAAAATACAAAAATCAATTCTATTTAAAGAAAATAAAAGAAATTATAAAGAATTAATTTAAGTTCAGCATTTATCGAAATTTTTTCCCAAAAGTTTTATCTTTGGAACTAACCAACATTTAAGCCGTCCATCACTTCTTCGAAAGTAGGTGGTACTTTTATGTCTTCCGCAATTCTAGCTGTAATGTTTGCTATGATTATTATTATGATGGTTTGATTATAAACTAGTTGGGTTGAGAAACAATGACCAATTGGGTATCTTGGCAAGGCTCAAATTTTATTATTGTCCATCAAATTCAAAATAATTACAATAAATTTTTTTTTTAAACTTCTCTAAATTTTCTTTGTTTTTTTAATTATAAGGAGGTAATGATGGAAGGAAGAATGCCTTTAATTGGCGACAAATTTCCAGAAGTTCAGGTCCAAACAACTCACGGACCAATGAAGTTGCCAAATGATTTGGCTGGCAAATGGTTTATACTCTTTAGCCATCCAGCAGATTTCACTCCGGTTTGCACAACAGAATTTGTTGCTTTTCAAAATCGCTACGAAGAATTTAAAAAACTTAATTGCGAGCTTATTGGTTTGAGCATCGATCAAGTATTTTCCCACATTAAATGGGTCGAATGGATTAAAAGCAACCTCAATGTTAACATCCAATTTCCAATCATAGCAGATACTGGAGACCTTGCAAATACTCTTGGGCTAATCCATCCCTCAAAAGGGAAAAACACTGTGCGAGCTGTTTTCTTTGTCGACCCAAATGGTATTATTCGTGCAATAGTTTATTATCCCCAGGAACTCGGAAGGAACTTCGACGAATTCCTTCGAATGCTTAAAGGATTACAAACAGCTGATGCTCAAAAAGTTGCTATTCCTGCCAACTGGCCCAACAACGAATTAATTGGCGATAAAGTAATAATTCCACCACCAACTGATATTAAAGCTGCTGAATATAAGAAAGCAAAATATCAAAACTTCGACTGGTGGTTCCTATATCGCGATATTAACGCAAAAGACGAATAAAACTAATTAGATTTTATTTTCGAAGGCTAACTCAAACGAGTTGGCCTTTCTTATTTTAACTTTTGATGCCTTTTTTATTACTTATGATACTCAATACACTTAACACGTTCTAAATACTTATTTCTTTGTTCCTCGAAACTTACTATGGGATTTAAATATCTACCTTCCTCAAAATCTGGAATCCATTTCTTTACGTAAACATTTTCGGGGTCAAACTTCTTTCTTTGTAACTCAGGGCTAAATATTCTGAAATAAGGTGCCGAATCGACACCTGTTCCAGCACACCACTGCCAATTACCAACATTCGAGGCTAATTCATAATCTAACAGTTTTTCACGGAAGAATGATTCACCGAGTCGCCAATCTATCTTTAAAATCTTTGTAAGAAAATTTGCTACTACCATCCTCACACGATTGTGCAAATAACCAGTCGCATTAAGTTCTCTCATACCTGCATCGATTAATGGGAAGCCTGTTTCTCCAATCATCCACTTTTCAAAGAACTTTTCGTTGGTTTCCCACTTGAAGAAATCAAATTTTCTGTTAAAATTTTCCGAAATTGTCCAGGGAAAGTGATAAAGGATCGACTGGCTGAATTCCCGCCAAATTAATTCATCTAAAAGTTTGGGATTAAACTGTTCTGCAATTGAAACAACCTTTCTAATACTAATTGTTCCAAATCTTAAATGATGGCTTAATCGAGTTGTACCCTTCTCTAAATATGGAAAATCACGCGTAAGATGATAATTCCGTAAAGTTGTTTCATCAAGATTTGGCTTGGGAATGCAAAAATCTTGCTCATAAACAAAACCTAAATTTTCGTATGGAAACAACAAAGGTTTTGATTGAAATTTATATAAATTAAATAAATAACTTTCGGATGGATAAGAGATTTTATTCAATTCTTGATATTTAATTTTCCAAACTTTCGAATATTTCGAAAAGTTTCTAAAAGGAGTTCCAGTTGAAGATATAATTTCCTTTGGTTCAAAAATTAAAAAGTCCCTATAACTATAACAATTTATTGAAAATTTTTGTAGATAGTTTATAATTTGTTTGTCTCTTTCGTTAGTATAAGGGTCATAGTCATAATTGAAAAACACAGATTCAACATCATAATGTTCCAAAAGGATTTTAAAAGCATCTTTCGGAGTTGAAAGGAAAAAAATAATTCCCGAATTAAAATTTTCCCAAAAGTAATCATTAATTTCTTTTAACTTCATATATATAAACTGAACCCTTCTGTCTTTGGGATATGTGGCTAATCGATTAAGTATATCAACATCGAAAATGAAAATTGGAACAACTGGAAGTCCAGTTCGCAAAGCATAATACAAGGCAACATTATCATCCCACCTCAAATCACGTCGGAACCAGAAAACCACAGCTTTATCTTTAGTATCCATATTTACGAACTAAAAGATAAATTTGTTTTTAAACTTAATTGTGGATAAATAAGTTGCAAAATAAAAAAAATCAAGATAAAATAAGTTGAAATAAATTATCACAACTTTGTTGTAATTTTGAATTTAAATGGGAATGAGTAATGAAAAGACCAGACTGGGATCAGCTTTATATAACTCTTTGTTATCTTGTTGGAATGCGTAGCCGCGACGATATGACCCACGTCGGGGCTGTAATTGCCGACGAAGATAACGTTCTTGTATCAACGGGCTACAATTCTTTGCCCCGAAATATTGAAGTTGACAAGGACGGTAAAAGAATTAGTAGAGAAAACGGCGAAAAATACTTCTGGATTGAACACGCCGAAAGAAATGCAATTTATAATGCAGCACGAAGGGGTACTCAACTTAAAGGCTGTAAAATTTATGTTCCTTGGCTTCCGTGTACCGATTGCGCGCGCGCTATTATTCAAACTGGAATCTCAGAAGTAATTGTTCACCGAAATGGACAGGATTTTTACGATAAACACACCAATGGAAAATGGGTTGAACAGCATAGGCGAACAACCGAAATGTTTCTCGAAGCAGGGGTCAGACTTCGTTATGTTACTTGCAATATTGTCGTCCCAGAAATTTATATGAATGGCAAAATTCACAACGCTTATGAATATTTGAACCGAGAAGAGAATGAAAAATGAAACGGATATTAATTATTGCATACTATTTCCCTCCATCGGGGGGACCCGGCGTACAAAGAGTTTTAAAATACACCAAATACCTTCCTGAATACGGATGGCAACCCTTTGTACTTACTGTTGAAAATGGAACTTTCCCTGCATTGGATTATTCACTTCTCGATGAAATTCCAAAAAATGTTAAAGTCTTCCGCACAAAAATTTTCGAACCTTACGACTTGTATAGAATTTTTACCGGTAAACCAAAGAACATTGCTATTGACGTAAACGTTATCAAAAAAGAAGACCAGAAGCTTACTTTCAAAGAAAAAATAGCCGAATTCATTAGGGCAACATTTTTTATTCCTGATGCCCGTGTTGGTTGGCTACTCACAGCAAATTCCAAAGCATTGCAAATTTGCAGGGAATTTGGGATAAACGCAATCTACAGTTCTTCCCCACCTTACACTTGCTCTTTGATTGCACGACATATCAAAAAGAAAATTGGAATTCCTTGGGTTGCTGGCTTTCGTGACCCATGGACAGGGTTCATTTCTGCACCAAAACGATGGTACATCCCAGCAAAAATTGACAGCCATTTTGAATTTTCTGTCTTTTCTAAAGCAGACTTTGTGGAAGTTGCTTGGGAAGGAATTATGAAGGATGCTCTATCAAAATATCCTTCTTTAAATCCCAATAAATTTATTCCCATTCCAAATGGATTCGACCCTGCTGATTTTCCTAAAATCCAATACAAACCAAACCCTGTTTTCACATTGACTTACACTGGCTCAATGTATGGGCGTAGAAACCCACAAAGCCTTTTCCAAGCAATTGAAATCCTTGTTACAAATAACTCAATCAACAAAGAAAAGATAAAGATTAAATTTATTGGGCGATTCGGTGAAGAAATCATTGATATGATTAATAAAACAATGATAAAAGATAGAATTGAAGTAATAGGATATTTACCCCACCGTAAAAGTTTAGAACATCTAATGACATCAGATGCTCTTTTGCTAATTGTTGATGAATCTAAAGAAAGCGAAGAAATTGTGCCTGGAAAAGTTTTCGAATATTTAGGAACCCTTCGTCCAATTATCGCAATTGCTCCAACAAAAGGTGCCGTTGCAAAGATAATTCATCAAACAAATTCTGGATTTGTTGCTCACCAAAGCAAGCCTGAGAAAATTGCGGAAAATTTCCAAAAATTATATCATATGTGGGAAAATTCAATCGTTTTCCAGCCAAACATAGATGAAATCCAAAAGTATTCACGAAAAGAACATACTAAAATGCTCGCTGAATTACTTAACCAATTAACTTAAGTTACTTTTAAACCTTTTAATCTTCGAAAAAATTTTATTAAATACAAAAATGGGGAATTTAGTAATTCCCCATTTTTAAACGTCTTGACTTAATTTTCACTTCATCAATACTTATTTAATTTCGATTTCTTTTTCGTCTTGGTGCGGACCAAACCTACCACCCTTTTGTTTTGAACCTTTTCCTTTTGCACGTTCGATGATAGCTTGCTGTAAACGTTCACGAAATCGATTTTCAAAAATCAAATATCGTGCAAACTGTTCTTCATTTAAAACCGATTTGATTTCTTTTTGTTGTTCGAACATCGTATTGCTCAAATCTTTTTGAGCATCCATAACTTTTTGCGATTGTTTTGCAATCTCGTCCTTACTTGCTTTCTTCCTTATTAAATATTCAAGGTCGAGAATAGCATCCTGCAACACCTTGTGCTTTTCTTGAATTATCTTTTCCGCTGCATTGTATTTGGAAAGAAATTTTGTCGATGTTGCTTCGTCAAGGTCGAGAATTTCTAACAATTTCAACTTTTTGAATTCGCCCAATCTTTCTTTAGCGCGAAATGCTGGCTGAGAATAAAGATTTGAAATTGCAAAAACCAAAAGTAAAATAAGACCCAAGAAATTCAAATTAGATTTTAACATCTTTTAACTCCTTTAATATTTGTTGAAAATCATTTTCTTCAATTTTGTCAAGATTATTAATTAATTCTAATTCAACTGTATTACCAAATGAAATTTTACTAAAAGTAGCTTTATCGAGCAATCCAATAATTTCGTCGTCCACTACTTCAGATATTGTTTCAATAGTATTTTCGTCCAAGGGATAAAAATTTTCATTGGGAATAGGAGAAAAAATTTCCTTCGAAACAAAATTATCTAAAAGCAATGTATCGGGTATGTCCAATGAAATCAATGGTGCATTTCTATTTTCCATTGTAATACTATTTGATTTATCAACATTCTTTGGTGCTTTGGAAAAGAACAAAGACAAGGCAATAATAATTACGCCAACTCCAGCAACTGCCGTAATAAAACCCTTCTTTGAAAAGAAATACAAGGGAGACTTTTGCTTTGCCAACTGAGAATTAACCTTAACTGGAATATTTCTTGTTTTTCGTTCAACTAATCGCTCAACATCCATTTTATCTAATCTGCTGAACACTTTTCGAACATCTTCAATTTCTTCGACCAAATCTGGAAAATTGGGAAGATTTGACTCCACTATTTCACATTCTTCGGCGGAAAGTCTTCCAAAGATGTAATCGGGCAAAAGTTCTTCAATTTCTTTGCGAGTTAAATTCCTTTTCTCCATTTATTCCTCCAAATATTTTTTCATTTCTTTTGCAATTTTTCGAACTGCATGGAAGTAGTTTGCTTTCAATCCACCAACAGAAGTGCCAAGCATTTCAGAAATCTCATTAAAACTTAAATCTTCGAAATATCTTAACGAAAAGACCTCCCTTTGCTTTTCGGGTAATAATGATAGAATCTCTAAAAATTTCTCTTCAAGCTCCTTGCTTTCATATTTATTCGACTGAGATTTATCCGGAAAATCTAAATCATTTTCTTCTTCTGGTCTTGAAAAGCTAATAAAAGTTAAAAGGGCATTTCTCCGAAGAAGGTTTTTAGCTTTATTAACAGTAATGCGGTATAACCAGGTTTTAAGTGAGCTCTCCTGCCGAAAATCTTTTAACTTGCGTAAAGCATCGATAAATACATCTTGGGTAATATCTTCTGCATCATTATGGTTTTTTACATATCGATACGCAACTAAATATATAAAATTTTTGTAACGGCGAACAAATTCATTGGTTGCTGATTCGATATTACCTTTCGAAAATTCTTCGATTATCTCTTTATCTGTTTTCAAATTTATTACCCATTCCACTTTTTTCTCTTCAAATTAATTATTAATGTTCACTTATTTGACACTGAAATCTAAGAAAGGTTTAATTAGAATTAATAATTTTGCTTTTTTTAAATATGAAAATTAAAATAAATTATCTTTGGTATTTTTTCTACTTGCTTCTTCTTATCCCATTGCTTTTCTTGCCGCTTGGTTTCGATTACTCTATTTTTGTTCTTGGTGGAAAAGCAATTACCGAAGGTGGCAAGCTTTATGTTGATTTTATAGACATTAAACCACCTTTTGTTTTTTATCTTTTTGCATCGCTCTTTTTCTTATTTGGATTTAAACTAATTTATTACAAGATATTCAATCTTTTAATAATATTCATTTCTGCAGTTGTTTTTCAAAAACTTGTCTTCGCTACAACCAAAAAACAAATACTGAGTTTTCTTTCCCCAATACCAATGCTCTTATACTTGATATCTTTGAATTACAACTTCATTTTTCAACTTGAAACATTTTTTATTCTAATATACTTATTAATATGTGTATCACTTTTAAAAAATAATATCTCGATTGAAAAATCAATATTGATCGGAATTCTTCTTGGAATTTCATTTTCATTAAAATATACTTTTGGTTTATTAGTCTTTCCCGTTGGTTTCTTTTACTACCGAAGGCCCTTAATCAAAAAAGCAAACTACATCGCATTGTTCCTCTCCTTCACATTAATTTCTTCGCTTCAGTTTGCTCTTATTCTTGTCCATAACGGAAGCCTTACAAATTTCATCTACATCATTCAGTTCCTAAAGTATTATCAATCTGTATTAAGTTTCGATTATTTTTCTTTTAAAGCAATTTCTAACAATCTAACTTTAACTTTTGGCACATTGTTTTCATTATTTGTTGTTGTGCTTTCTTTCTATGCTATTATTCATTGTATGGAAAAATATGAAAATATTGAACAACCCGAACGTAAACTACACTACTTCTTTGCAATTTCATCACTCTTCTTAATTTTATCGATTATTATTGAATTTCAATTTTCGCCATACAATTTTACAAGAATAATCCCGATTTTTTCCTTTTATTCAGCACTTGGTTTTGTCGTTTTGTTAGGGAACCTTAGAAAATATTATCTGTCAAAAAGGGTTATCCTTGTTTCAATCCTATCGTTCCTATTTATTTTCTTATCTCCATTGCCTCGATATATTCGGAATCTTATCCCGGTTTATTACTATTTTACAAATAACGAACACTATATAGATTTCTTCGAAAATCCAGAGACTTTTCATACCATTTACAAACAACAAAATACAATCGCAAACTATCTGAAGCCTTGGATAAATAACAACGACACGATTACTATTGTAGGTCAATCTCCTCTTCTTTATCTATTGTTTGGTAAGGGACGTTTTTCGGCCTTCCCTGTTTCTATTTTTATTCTTTCTGATTTTAATCCTCCTTTAGAATGGAAAAATCGCTTGGAAACTGAATTAAATAGTTCCAAATTTATTATTCTCCAAAATTATGATTATAGTTATCTATTTACCAGAAAAGCCCTAAATCCAACTTCTTACTCAAGATTTATGACGAATCCAAAATACAAAACTCTTTTAGAGAAAAAATTTACTAAGGTATTCGAAACGAAATCTTTATTAGTTTACCAAAGAAAGGAATAAATATGTACTTCGAGGTTGCAGGTATTACAGTAAATCCAATTATTCCACCGCTCGTTGCTTTCTTAATATCAGTGTTTACATCCACTGGGGGTGTAAGCGGTGCATTCATCATTCTACCTTTTCAAGTTAGCGTACTGGGATTTACCTCTCCAGCAGTTAGTGCCACAAATCAACTTTATAACGTAGTTGCAATACCAAGCGGTGTTTATCGGTACATTCGCGAAGGTCGAATGGTTTGGCCTCTTACTTGGATTGTAATTGCTGGAACATTACCAGGTGTATTAATAGGTGCATTGGTTAGAATTAAATATTTATCAAATCCAGCAACATTTAAAGTTTTTGCTGGTTTTGTTTTGCTTTACATTGGATTTAGAATTCTAAGAGAAGTATTGTCACAGAAAAAGCCAAAAACACTTGAAGCAGAACAAAAGTTCAATGAAATTGTCAAACAATATCATTCTCAACAAAAAAAGGTAAAATTGCCTAAAACAAAAGTCTTAACATTTAATTTAAAAAAGTTAGAATATGAATTTGTTGGTGAAAAATTCAGTGTGAAAACAATCCCAATTTTTATCATTAGCAGTATCGTTGGAATTGTTGGAGGTATTTACGGAATCGGAGGAGGCGCCATAATGGCACCAATCTATGTTACCTTTTTTAACCTGCCAGTTTATACAGTCGCAGGTCCAGCCCTTATGGGCACTTTTATAACATCTATTTTTGGAGTCATTATTTACCAAATTCTATCCTTTTTTTATCAAACAATGGCTATTGCTCCCGACTGGAAACTTGGTTTTTTATTTGGAATCGGCGGACTAATTGGAATGTATGTTGGAGCTAGGTTGCAAAAATTTCTTCCGGCAAAAATTATTAAGATGATACTTGCTTTTTCAATCCTATTACTTGGTATTCGTTATGTTTTGAATTTCTTAAATTAGTTTGTTTTTCTTTTACTTCAAGAAAGAAAAACTCAAAGGGTTTTAAATCTTTTGTCAAGTTAATCAAATTAGTTAATTTTGTAACTCTTTTAATTTGAAAATATAATATGTTGAAAATATTAGTTAAAGGGATAAAGGACGGCGAGTACGACGTTGATATCTCTTCCCCAGTAGAAGAGATTGAAGGATTCTTTCCAGAATTTTTTGGAGAGGTACGTTTCCGCGGGAAGCTTCGAATACTTGGTAAAAGATACACCGTCGAAGGAATTGCCGAATGCGAAGCAAATCTCGTTTGCGATTTATCTTTGGAAGAATATACCGAAACAATTAGCGTACAAATATCTTCTTCTTTTTATGCAAACAATGAACTTTATTTTTCTTTAAAGGGTATAAGTGAAGAATTGCGTGAAACTCCTGAACACATCATTCACGAAGATGATAAATACATCGACATTTCAGAAGATGTTCGTCAAGAATTAGCAATTCACTTACCAATGAAAAGGATTGCTCCAAAATATCGCGGGAAAAGTTTCGAAGATATTTACCCTCAATTTTCTGCCGATGCAAAACTAAAAGGTAAAACAAAAGAGGTCGACGAACGTTGGTCTGCTTTAAAGAAATTGAAAAATAATAACAATTAATAATCATAAATTGAGAGGAAAAAATGCCAAATCCAAAACGAAGAATGTCGAGTTCGAGAAGGGATAAGAGAAGAGCCCATTACAAACCAGAAGCACAAACATTTGTTGAATGTCCTCAGTGCGGTGCCCCACGCCTTCCACATCGTGCTTGTCCCGAATGCGGCTACTACAATGGAAGAAAGATTATTTCAAAATTATAATTGAAAATTCCTTAAATTTGAAATTTTATTATTAAAGGTTTATATGGAATTTCTTCGTAAGAAATTCTACAGAATAGCGATCGATGCAATGGGAGGTGATTTTGCCCCTCTAAACGAAGTCTATGGCGCAATACTCGCAGCGAAAAACAAAGACCCGTTTCATGATTTTGAGATAGTTTTCGTTGGAGATGAGAAAAAAATCACAGAGGCAATCAAAAACTATAATCCAAGGGATTTCAATTATTCCATAGTTCACGCCGAAGAAGTTGTTACAATGACCGACGATCCAACTTCTGTTCTAAAGAAAAAGAAAAATTCTTCTCTTTACAAAGGGATTAAATTACTTGCAGACAACTTTGTGGATGCATTTGTATCGGCGGGTAATACCGGTGCGGTACTTTCAACAGCAACAATACTTTTGGGAAGGATTCAAGGAGTTAGCCGTCCAACTTTGGGTTCATTTTTCCCCACAGCAAGCAAATTTCCCACATTATTGCTTGATGTTGGTGCAAACATTGATGTAAAACCAAAGTATTTGTATGAATTTGCCATAATGGGTTCAATATATTTTAAAAGCATCTTTGGTATCGAATTTCCAAAAGTTGGTTTATTAAATATTGGCGAAGAAGAAACAAAAGGTTCAGAAATTTTACTTTCAACTTACAAAATTTTGAAAGAATCTTCTTTAAATTTTATCGGAAATGTTGAAGGACGCGACGTTTTGCTTGGAACAGCCGACGTAGTTGTTTGTGATGGTTTAATTGGCAATATTGTATTGAAATTTGCCGAAAGTGTTTTAAGCCTTTTTAAAACAAAAGTTAGAAATTATTCCAAAAAAAGCATAATAAATGCTTTAAAAATTCTCCTTTTGAAACCAGCCTTGCGAAATATGTTAAAAGATATGGATTACCAGCAATATGGCGGTGTACCATTGCTTGGGGTCAACGGAGTTGTTATTATTGGCCATGGTAAATCTTCTCCTATTGCTATCCAGAATATGATATATACTGCACTTGAAAATGCAAGAAAAGAAATTAATAGGAATATTGAACGAGCTTTAAACCCACAATTTATTGAAAACCAATAAAAAGGAAATATGCCTGCAACAATAACTTCAATTGCACATTATTTTCCTCCCGATGTATATCCAAATTCGTATTTCGAGCAATATTTAGATACATCGGACGAATGGATAATCGAAAGAACAGGTATTCGTGAACGCCGTTTTTCAAAGGACGGTGCAACTTCTGATTTAATTGTTCCAGCAGCAAAACTTTGCATCGAGCGAAGAGGAATTAAACTTGAAGATATCGAGTGCATAATCGTTGCAACAGTAACACCAGATCATTTATTCCCCGCAACTGCTTGTGTAGTGCAACACAAACTTGGAATTCCAAACGCTTGGGGATTCGATCTTTCAGCTGCTTGCTCAGGATTTTTGTTCGCTTTAGTTACAGCAGCTAAAATAGTTGAATCTGGAGGTGCAAGAAATGTTTTACTATGCGGTGCCGATAAAATGAGTTCAATTGTTGATTTCGAAGACCGAGCCCAAGCAGTTCTTTTCGGCGATGGTGCAGGGGTAGTTCTTATTGAAATGTCGCCAGACCCTGGCCTTGGTATTCTTGACCATATTCTCCATATTGACGGCGAAGGAGGTAAATATCTTTATCAAGCAGCCGGGGGAAGTGCCAAACCTGCTTCCTTCGAAACTGTAAAAAATCGTGAACATTACATCCACCAAGAAGGACAAGCAGTTTTTAAAGCAGCGGTGAAAGGTATGGCAGATGTTAGTGTTGAAATAATGAAAAAAAACAACTTGACAAACTATGATGTTGATTGGTTGGTTCCGCATCAAGCGAACTTTAGAATTATTAGTGCAACTGCAGATCGAATGGGACTCCCAATGGATAAAGTTATGGTTAATATAGACAAATATGCTAATACAACTGCCGCAACTATACCTTCTTGTCTTTCTCAATGGTGGGAAGATGGTAAATTGAAAAAGGGAGATAATATCATCCTTGCAAGTTTTGGCGCCGGATTTACTTGGGGTGCTGTTTATATGAAGTGGAGTTTATAAGATGAAAACTGCATTACTCGCACCTGGTCAAGGCTCCCAATATGTAGGAATGATAAAGGATTTATACGTTTCTTTCGCAGCAGCAAAAGAACTGATTGATAAAGCAGATTCAATCCTTGGGTATAAACTTAGTGAAATCTGTTTTAATGGGCCATTAGACGAATTAAAGAAAACAAAATATACACAACCTGCTCTATTTCTTCATAGTGTAGTAGTTTTCGAGATTTTAAAGCACAAACTCAATTTTGATTGTGTGGCTGGACATTCAGTCGGAGAGTATGCAGCTCTGTATTGGGCAGGAGTGATTGAATTCGAAGATGCCTTGAAACTTGTTTCCCTCCGCGGAGAATTGATGTTTAAAGCTGGCGAATATGTTCCAGGAACAATGTTCGCTATTATCGGGGCAGAGGATCAAGTAGTTGAAGAAATCTGCCGAAGCTTAGCTGAATCGGGAAATGGCGCAACAGTAGTTCCGGCAAATTATAATTGCCCTGGACAAATTGTTGTTTCGGGCTCTGCTGAATTTTTAAGACAAAATGTTGATGCTTTTAAAAAAGCTGGTGCCAAAATTGTGAAAGAGCTTGTAGTTAGCGGAGCCTTCCATTCGCCACTTATGGAACCTGCCAAGTTGGAACTTGAAAAGGCAATTACAAACACAAAATTTAAAGATGCGTCTATCCCCGTGTATCAAAACTTTACTGCAAAGCCAACTACAAAATCAGACGAGATTAAAAGCGCATTAATTAATCAACTTACTTCACCTGTACTTTGGACACAAACAATACACGAAATGTATAAAGATGGTGTTAGGAGATTTATTGAAGTCGGGGCAGGAAATGTTCTTCAAGGTTTAGTTAAGCGTACAGTCAGTGATTGCGAAATATTAGGATTAGATAAATTAGAAGACATCCAAAATATTATTAGTTAATAAAAGATTAAAAAAACTTATTTTTGTATTTTTTTAAAATACAATGAAAAGACTTGAAAATAAAATAGCAATCGTTACTGGCGGATGTAGAGGAATAGGAAAAGCAATTGTTGAAGCTTTCCTTAAAGAAGGAGCTTTTGTTTGGGCATGGGATTACAAATTACCAGAGGAAAACGAAACTTTTATTGAAAACGAAGAACTACGAAACAGAGTTCGAACATTGCAAGTGAATGTAAGCTCCTCTGAATCTATCAATCAAGCTACTCAGAAAGTTCTCGAAGAATCGGGACGAGTTGATATACTTGTTAACAATGCTGGTATTACTCGCGACAACTTGCTTATTAGAATGACAGAGGGTGAATGGGATGCTGTTATTGATACAAACTTAAAAGGGACTTTCCTTTGCACAAAAGCAATCATTCGTTCGATGATGAATCAAAGGTACGGGAAAATTATCAACATTAGTTCAATTGTTGGTGAAATTGGGAATGCAGGACAAGCTAATTACTCGGCTTCGAAAGCTGGAGTAATTGGTTTTACAAAATCATTAGCAAAGGAAGTTGCTTCGCGCAATATACTTGTTAATGCTGTTGCTCCTGGTTATGTGAAAACTGCAATGACAGAAAAACTTAGTCCCGAACAAAAAGAAGCTTTTTTAAAGAACATACCGCTTCGCAGAGAGGCTGAACCCGAAGATATTGCTCGAGTTGTACTTTTTCTCGCATCAGATGATGCAAATTATATTACGGGACAAGTAATAAATGTTGATGGTGGTTTAGTAATGTAATTTATATGTTTGTTTAACAAATTAATAAGGAGTATTTATGGCAGACATTAAAAGCAAAGTAACCGAAATTGTTGTTCGAAAACTTGGCGTCGAAGAGTCGCAAATAACTGAATCAGCCAATTTCATCAAAGATTTAGGTGCTGATTCTCTCGACACAGTTGAATTGATTATGGAGTTCGAAAAAGAGTTCGGCATTACTATTGAAGAAACTGAAGCAGAAAAAATTCAAACTGTTGGCGACGCTATTAATTTCCTAAAAGAGAAAGTTGGCGAATAATAACAATCAATTTTAAGCTATGTCAAGATATAATTTTCCACGAGTTGTTGTAACGGGGGTCGGTGTAATTTCTCCCATTGGAAATAATGTACAAGAATTTTGGAATGCATTGCTCGAAGGCAAAAGTGGAGCGGATTATATTACTCGCTTCGATACAACTTATTTCGAAACTAAATTTGCATGTGAAGTAAAAAATTTCGACCCCCTACTCTATCTTAATCGAAAAGAAGTTCAGCGAATGGATTTGTTCACACAATATGCTATTGCTGCTGCAACACAGGCTCTGCAAGATTCTGGTCTTGACATGGGCAAAATTAACAAGGAAAGAGTTGGTGTCGTCTTCGGTTCGGGCATAGGTGGAATGTGGACATATCACTATCAACAGCAAATTGTGTATGAAAACAATGGGAAACCAGACCGTATTTCTCCATTTTTCATTCCAATGATGATTTCGGATATTGCAGCTGGACATATTGCCATTCGTTGGGTATTCAAAGGACCAAATTATGCAACAACCTCCGCTTGCGCAACTTCCTCCCATTCGCTTGCCGACGCTCTAATGTTAATTCAACGAGGTGATGCCGATATTATGGTTGTCGGCGGAAGCGAAGCAGCAATCTGCCCTATGGGGGTTGGGGGATTTAACGCTATGAAAGCCCTTTCCACAAGAAACGATGACCCCAAAACTGCTTCCCGACCCTTCGATAAAGACCGTGATGGCTTTGTAATGGGAGAAGGTGGTGGGGTTCTTATTCTTGAAACATTAGAACATGCACTAAACCGTGGAGCGAAAATCTACGCCGAATTCGCTGGTTTTGGTCTTACAGACGATGCTTTTCATATCACACAACCTGCACCAAACGGAGAAGGAGCATATCGTTCAATGAAGCTTGCTCTTGAGGATGCTGGACTAAAACCAGAGGACATAGATTATATTAATGCGCACGGAACTTCAACTCCATATAACGATAAAAACGAAACCCAAGCAATAAAATCACTTTTTGGGGAATTTGCCTATAAAATAAATATTAGTTCTACAAAGTCTATGCATGGACATCTTCTTGGCGCTGCTGGTGCCGTCGAAGCAATAGCTACTGTCCTAGCAATAAAATATGGTATAATTCCGCCTACTATTAACTATTTTACCCCAGACCCTGACTGCGATTTGAATTATACACCTAACAAACCTATTGAACGAAAAGTTCGAGCTGCATTGAGTAATACGTTTGGCTTTGGTGGCCACAATGCAACACTTGCTTTCAAAGCTTTTGAACAATAAATTATTTGGCTTCGAGCTGTGAAAAATTTATTTGAAATGATATATTATGGATTACATAGATTTACTCCAAAGGAAAAATTAGCCAACTTAAAGCTCGAAGCCAACAATTCAAGCAGTCCCGATTTCTTTCGTGAAGAACGAAAAAAGTTAATTGAAGAAAAACTTGATATCTCAATAAAAAATCAAAGTTTGTTTGATGAAGCTCTTATTCATCGCTCTTATCTTCACCTTTTGCCTAAAGGATTATATAAGTCGAACGAAAGGCTTGAATTTTTGGGCGACTCTGTCCTGGGGTTAATTGTTACTGAATATCTTTATCACAAATATCCAAAATTACAGGAAGGAGAATTAACTAAAATTCGCTCTTGGCTTGTCAATAAACATTCCCTTTCTGTTGTTGCAAAAAAACTCGAAATCGAAAAATTAATCCTTGTAAGTTACAGCACTGCAAAAACTCTTGAGCGTTCTGGTGAATCAATACTTTCCGATGCTCTCGAGGCAATTATTGCAGCAATATATCTGGACTCAGGCTATAATACCGCAAAAAAATTCGTGACTCAGAAACTTATTCCTTTACTTCAAGAAGAAAATATTCTTCAAGATAAAAATTACAAAAGTATCTTGATGGAAACAGTTCAAGCCGAAGGCAAATCTGCTCCAACATATGAAGTTCTTAGTGAGGAAGGACCTCCGCACGATAAGACATTTCGTGTAGGTGTATATGTCGAAAATGTTATGCTTGCAACAGGTATTGGAAAAAGTAAAAAAGAAGCAGAGCAAAATGCGGCGCGAAATGCATTGGAAATAATAGAAAAAAAAATTAACAATGGAGATTAAAAATGGAAAAATTAATTTTTGAAAAAAGTAAAACTGGTCGCAAAGCCTATACCCTTCCAAAATTTGATAAGATTAATTATTCATCTGACAACCTTTTGCCAGAAAAATTCAAGCGAAGCGCGGAATTAAAACTTCCAGAATTAAGCGAAACTGAAGTTGCTCGTCATTTCTTTGCCCTTTCTAAATTAAATTATTGCATCGAAAGTGGAGTTTATCCTCTTGGTTCCTGCACAATGAAATACAACCCTAAAGTTAATGAACAAGTTGCGTCGCTCGATGGTTTTTCGAATTTGCACCCTCATATTGACGAGGATTCCTGCCAAGGAGCACTTCGCCTTATGTTTGAACTAGGTGAGAGTTTGAAAAAAATAACTGGTTTTAGCGGTGTAACCCTTCAACCAGCCTCTGGTTCGCAAGGTGAATTAACCGGTTTATTACTGTTCAGAGCGTATCATCTCGATCGTGGTGATACTAAACGAACAAAAATCCTAATTCCTGATTCTGCTCATGGAACAAATCCAGCCTCTTCGACCATTGCTGGATTCCAAGTAATAACAATCAAGTCCGATATCGATGGAAGAGTTAACGTTGAGGATCTTAAAAAATATTGCGACGAAACTGTTGCTGGGTTTATGCTAACTAATCCCAATACAGTTGGCCTTTTCGAAAAAAATATTTTGGAAATCGAAAAGGCAGTCCACGATTGCGGTGGTTTAATGTATATGGATGGTGCAAACTTAAATGCCCTTTTAGGTATTGTAAATCCAAGTGAAATGGGATTTGATTGTATGCATATTAATCTTCACAAAACATTTTCAACTCCTCACGGGGGTGGTGGGCCCGGAGCTGGTCCTGTTTGTGTCAACAATAGACTTAAACCTTATTTACCAGTTCCTCAAATTGAGTTCGACGGTCAGAAATATCACTTAAATTACAATTTACCTAAAACAATTGGCAAAGTTCATTCCTTCTTCGGTAATTTCCTTGTTTTGGTTCGGGCTTATACCTACATTTTGATTAACGGAACAGAAGGACTTAAAGAAGTTAGCCGAGGTTCAATTATTAATGCTAATTATCTTTTAAGTAAAGTAAACAAAAAGTACCACCAACCCTTTAAAGAATATTGTATGCATGAATTTCTAATCACAGGGGAAAATCAGAAAAAATATGGTGTCACAACAAAAGATATTGCTAAAAGAATTCTCGATTTTGGCTTATATGCTCCTACTATTTACTTCCCATTAATTGTTCACGAAGCTATGCTTGTTGAACCAACAGAAACTGAAACTAAAGAACGTTTAGACCAATATGCTGAAATACTCAACCAGATTGCAACCGAAGCTGAAACTAACCCAGAAATTCTTTTAACTGCACCACATAACACCCCCATTAGGCGAGTTGATGATGCTCGAGCCGCAAGATTTGTTAACGTAAACTACTTCAAAGGGGAAACTAAAGATTAATATTTGTAGAATTACTAAACTTAAAAGGGGCTAAATGGTTTTAGCCCCTTTTTGTTTAAATAGATTATTTCAAGAATAATTACATTATTTTTGTTTGTACCTTCTAACTTCTCCAGAGCCAGAAACATTGAAATTCAAAAACTTAGGAGAGCCAAGATAATAAACATCACCAGAGCCTGCAATTGAAGCATCAATAGAATTACTACAATTAATAAAAACATCACCAGAGCCGGAGGTCATAATCTTCGCATTATCCGCAGTAAGTTTCAATGCTTTTATATCCCCGCTTCCGTTAATTTCAGTGAAGAAATTTTCGCAATAACCACCAAGCCGAACATCACCACTTCCATAGATTTCAATCTTTACTTTACTTGCATTAATACTATCGACAGCAACATCACCTGTTCCATAAATTCTAATAGTAAATTTTTTGGATTGAATTGGAGTTTGTGCAAAAATATCTCCTGAACCATTTATTTCGAGCAACTCGATTTCAGGTGTACTTATGAACAAATTTAACTTTTTAGGACAAATTCCTTTTTCGCTCTCAATCACGAGTAAATCATCTTTTAAATCAGTTAAGACAAAATCAAAAAGATTATCATCGGTTTCAATAATAACCTTTGTGGAAGAATCTTGAGATATAAAGACATTTGCTGGGATGGACAAAGAAATTCCAGAAAAATTCCGAAACTCCCGAACTTGCTTTCCCAAAATACCACTCCCTTCGGTGCAAACATAAACCCCCACACAGCTCGTTAAAAGCAATGAGATAGAAACAATCAAATATGTCCTAAAAAAACTCATTTGTACATTGCATTAACCAAAAAGAAAAACGAATATTTTTTCAAAAAGTTTCAACTTTTTCTTCCAACACAATGATATTCAAAACCGTATTTTTCCATTTCTTCGAAAGTGTACAAATTCCTTCCATCAAAAATAATTGGATTCTTCATCAGTTCTTTCATTTTCCGAAAATCTGGATTCCTAAAAACAGTCCATTCTGTTGCTATTATTAATGCATCAGCATCTTCAAGGCATCCATACATTTCTTTCGAATAGTTAATCTTGTTTCCATAAACACTTTTTGTGTTTTCCATTGCTTCGGGGTCATAAACATTAATAGTAGCACCTTTTTCCAAAAGGACATCAATTATCTTAAATGCAGGCGCCTCTCGAACATCATCGGTATTTGGTTTAAAGGATAAACCCCAAAGAGCAAATTTCAGACCTTTAACTTTTTTATTGAATCTAATTAATATTTTATCAATAAATCTCTGTATTTGCATTTGATTAACTTCGTATGTGGCTTTGACAATAGTTAGCGGGGTACCAACTTGTTCAGCAGTTTTAATTAATGCACGAACATCTTTAGGAAAACACGAACCACCAAAACCCAAACCGGCAAATAGGAAACGCTTGCCAATTCGACTGTCGGAACCAATCCCAATCCTTACTTTTTCGATATCCGCTCCAACTGCTTCGCAAAAAGCCGACAAATCATTCATGAAAGAAATTTTAGTTGCAAGAAACGCATTTGCGGCATATTTAACAACTTCTGCTGTTCTTTCGTCGAAAAAGTAAATAGGATTACCACTGCGAACAAAAGGCTCATAAAGGTCCTTCATTGTCTCGCGGACAAACTCGCTCCGAGTTCCAATTACTATTCGTTCGGGTTTCAAAGAATCCTCGACCGCAAAACCCTCTCGAAGGAATTCAGGATTGCTTGCAACTTCAACTTCATTTCCTGGGAAGACTTCGTCGAAGATTTTCTTAACTCGGTCGGCGGTGCCGACTGGTACCGTACTTTTATTTACAACAATCCTTTGCTCCTTAATCTGATGTTCCTTAAAGATTTCTGCGACTTGTCGGGCAACTTCTAATAATCGTGTAAGGTCGGCACTTCCATCATCATTAGGTGGAGTGGGTAAACAAAAAAAAGTTATTAAAGAGTTAACTACCCCTTCTTCGAGATTTGTTGTAAACCGCAGTCGACCTTCTTTTACATTCCTCTGCAAAAGAGTTTCTAAACCAGGTTCATAAATTGTTGGAATTCCTTTGTTTAATTTACTAACCTTCTCTGGGTCAATGTCTACACAAACAACATCATTTCCTGTTTCGGCAAATATTACCCCAGTAACCAAACCAACATAACCAGTACCAACAACACAAATTCTATAAGCCATACTTTCACCTTTTTATTTTAATAATACTTCGAAAAAATTTGTTAATAAAATTTAACATTCGAAAATTTTCATTAAATGCTTTAAAAATGATAAAAATCCCGAAAAAAAAGATTAAAATATTTCCCATCCACATACTCAAAAATGGAGATATTAATCCACGATCAGCAAGTTTTTCACCTCCTATTAAACAAGCCCAATAAAATATATAAAAACCCAAGGAAATTGCGGCACTTACGCCGAAATTCCCTCTTCGAACAATCATACCCAACGGACACCCAATCAATGCAAAAACAACGCAAGCGAATGGAATCGCATATTTCTTGTGAATTTCAACTTCAAACTGTCGCGCCCTTGCTTCAAAATCATACAAGCGAAACAATTCAGTTGTAACTTGACTTTCAAGGTAATAAATATCTCTTTTAACGACCTCTTCTATTTCTTGGACTTTTAAGTTTCCATCTTCAAGATTCTCTAAAACAATTTTTGGCGAATGGATAATCGCTTTCTGAATATTTTTTTCGGCTTCATTCACGTATTTTTTCGATTCATCAACAATCAGTTGCATATCTCTAATTCGCATTTCTCGGTCGCTTCGACTAACTAAAGATTCGTTCGTTCGCTCCAAATTAAAACCTTTTGCATCTAAGAATAATTCCAATTTTTTAAAAAGTATTTTCTTATAATTCTTTGGGCTATATGGAACAACTTGTAAAATTTCGCCATTAAAAAGTAAAAATCTTAATTTATTTATTTGAGAAACAAAAACAACATAGCCAGAATCAGCTGAAATAGTGTTTGTCTGTTTTGAATTAGATAAATCATAAATTGTAACACCACTTAAACCGTTCGATAAAGAATCAACATTGCGAGCAAGAATTGTATAATTTTCGATTTGAGTAGAGAATTGACCAGGCTCAAGCGAAAATGTCGGCTTCTTTCGGTTAATATCAATCATCAAGATTTTTGCTTGATGATTAGATTCTGGCAATACTTGGTCATTGAACCAAACGAGAAAACCAAAAAGGAGAAGAGATGATAGTAATACTGGTGAGATCATTTGAAAGAAACTTATACCACCCGATTTAAAAGCCGAGATTTCGAAATTTGAGGATAAATTTCCAAAAGTCATTAATGTTGAAAATAAAACCCCCATCGGTATTGCAAGGACAACCATCCACGATAAATTTAGTATAATTAAGTGGACAATCACCCAAAATCCTAACCCTTTTCCAACTAATTTATCCAATTCCCTCATCAAAAGTTGGAAAAGGAAAAGAAATATTACAAGAAACGTTCCGAAAAGAAAAGGTAGAAGATGAAACCTTAAAATGTAAAATTTGACTATTTTCATAAAAGCAAATTTAAACCAATTCATTAAAATTCAACTGACAAAAATTTTCAAAAAAAATTAAAGTTTTTTGAAAAAATGACGATAATATACCTGAACAGGAAGAAATAGTGTTCGGCAGGATGCCAAAATAATTATTAACAATAACAGGGAGGTACACTATGCCAACAGCAATTGCACAAGGATCGAGAATTCGAACCAATACTCCTGCCGAAAACGCTTACAATGCGTTGCAGGCAGCAAGCAACAACATAGCATTACGACAACTGCGACTATCGACCGGCAAGAGAATTAACACAGCTGCAGACGATGTCGCAGGCTATATCACATCTCGTGCGTTACAAGCAAGAAACGGCGCCTTGAAGAAAGCATTGCTCGCCGCTGGAGAAGCAATGAACGTTACATCTATTGCACAAGATGCACTTGATAACATTACGAACCTTTTAACTCAAATTAAGGACGCAGCTTCTCAAGCCTCAACTGGTGCTTTGGGTACAGCCGAAAAAGTTGCACTTGCAAAAGCATCATATCGATTAGCTCAACAAATTCAGTTCGTTGTCGATTCAACTGTATTCGGTGGTAAGCAACTCCTTTGGGGTGATTATTCAGGTACTTGGGCAATTGGTTTCTATGCCGACAACTCCATTCTTTCAATTGGCGTCGACTTAACGACAAGTAACCCAGACTTCAACGTTGCTTCGAATAACTTTAACTTAAATGCAACGTCTGCTGCAATTTCACCAGCTGGATTCACAACCGACTTTGCTGGTGTTAGCGGATTAAGCCTTGAAAGTTTGAACACTGTTAGCGAAACAAATTTGGGTATCTTCTCTACTTCTCAAATAGCTACTACATTAACTAGTTTAGCATTAGCAATCGACAACGTAAACAAAGTTGCATCGTATCTTGGTGCAATTCAGAATAGGATCGGTTCCCACGAAGACTTGCTTAAATCCCAAATAACAAATTACAATGCAGCTATTTCGAGAATCGAAGATGCTGACGTAGCCCAAGAACAGCTTGAATTAATCAAACAACAATTCTTGCTCCAAGCTTCGTTGATTTCATTAACTCAAGCAAATCAACAACCGCAAGCTTTCTTACAACTTTTTAGGTAATGGCTCTGGCTAAAGATATGAAGGGAAATATTAAAATTCGATATCTTCCTAACAAAGGGTTCCCAGGAAGGGAACCCTTTGGCTTTGTTTGGTATAAATTTTGTTCGTAAACTTTATTTAACAATAGAAAAGGAAATATGGCAACAGCAACTCCAAACCCAGCAATTGCAAAAGCATACGGCTTAAAAAAAGAAGGTTATATTCCTCAATACGTTGAACAAGAAGTTCTATCCTGGTCCAAAGAAAAAGTAATTTTAAAAATGTATGACCTTTTTATCGTTAGTGCCAAAAAACAAGATATTAGCAAGATGAACCGCGTCCTTGCTGAACTTATGGCTGCTTTGAACTTTGAGTTTGAAGATACTGCTACACGCCTTTATAGGTTATATGAATATGTCCAACGTCTTGTTTTTCAAAAACGATTTCAAGATGCAATAAATATTATCCAAGAACTTCGTAATGCTTGGAATCAGGCATTTGAAATTGAAAAATAGGAGGGTAAATGGCTGATTTAACATCTAGTTTGAATTCATTGTCTGATTCTTTGAGTTCTCTTTTACAGACATCTTCAACAAGTCAATCCCAAGCAGATTTACTTGTTGAAGCATACAAAAGGACACAGTCGGAGAAACTAGATCAGCTAAAGGAGCGAAAAAGTAATTTAGAAAAGAAAAGCTCCTTTTTCACAACTCTCCGTTCTAAAATAAACAATTTAATGTCTCAAATTGACAAATTTTCTACTTCAAGTTCATCATCACTCTTTATTGCACGAAAAGTAACATCTTCGGATTCTTCAGTAGTATCATCAAGTGCAACTGCCGAGGCTCTTCTTGGTACAAATTCCATTAAAGTTAATAGATTGGCAACTAACGATTTGTTAATCTCCGCCCAAATGAATGCTTCCGATAACTTTGCTGTCACTGGTTCAAATTTAAACTTTATTATTAATGGAAAAACTGTAACAGTTTCAATTGACCCAGGAACTACAAATGAAAATGCTTTGAAATTAATTGCCAATGCAATAAACAATACCTCCGATATCAACGCCACAGCCTCTGTTATAAAAGATACAAATTCAACTGTTAGATTAACCATTACAGCAAAAGAAACAGGAGCAGAAAATAAAATTACTTTCGATGATAACGGAAGTGGAGTTTTGAATGCTCTTGGATTTGGGAACGTCGACCCAAACGCAAGTGTTCGGAATCCAATTCAAAGTGGAAATCAATATGCACATTATAAAATTGCTTCAGTTGCTGAACTTAACTCTGAAGCAGAAATTAATGGAATACTTGTTACGCGAAGCTCAAACACCCTTTCAGATGTAATCCAAGGATTAACCATAAACTTACTCAAAGTTCAGGATTCTGGTTCCCAGCCTATAACACTCACAACAGAAGTCGATTCATCTGCAGTTCAAAATTTGATTAACCCTCTTTTAAGTGCTTTCAATGAGGTACTCAAATATTTAAACGATAATAAAAACTTACTTAAAGATGAACCTTTGTTGCGAAATTTGATCTCGAACCTACGAGCAGTAACATCGCAAGCTGTCACTACTGCTCAAACTGGTAACCCACAGTACTTGAACGAGATTGGAATTAAAACAAATTCCGATGGTACTCTTTCAATCTCTGATTCAACAAAGCTTAGCGAGGCATTAAAATCCGACTATCTTAAGGTTGCCGATTTATTTACATCTTCAGATAGCTTCGTAAATAAACTTAAAAATGTTGTTGGCTTGCTTTCTGGCGATACAAATTTTATCACCAACAAAACCCAAAATGTTCAAAAGCAAATCTATGAAATGCAAAAGCGAATAACAGACCTTGAAACAAAAATTGACCTTCAAGCAGAAAGATATAAAAATGAATACTTTAAAAGCCTTGAAGCATATCTAAAAGCACAAGCTCAATATTCTTCTTTAGCGAATGCTTCGGGTTCTTTACTTAATCTTTACAACTCTAATTATTAAGAATAATATGGGGAGGAATATATGATTACCCCAATAGAAGGACCACCAGTGAACGAGTTGCAAACAAATTTTCCTGACTACAGGGCTACGGTTCAAAGAAATAAAACTATTGAGACAACAACTGAGACACCGATTCAAAAGGGATTAGAAAATTTTAACAATTTCGTGAAGAATATTAGCCAAAATGAAACTCCAGAACCAATAAAAAAAGTTGATTATGATAAAATTGCTCGACGGCTCCAAGAAATTATTGCCGACGAAAACTTGATGGTTGAATTTACTCGCGACGATGTCACAAAAAAAATGATATTCAAACTAATTAATCCTGAAACAAAAGAAATTGTTCAACAAATTCCCCCAGAAGTAGCACTTAAAATTGCTCGGTATGTTGCTGCAACCCTCGAGGATCAGAATGTCGCCAATGCAAAAATTTAGTCCTGAACAAGTTGAAAAAGTAATTGTGGAAATTGAAAAATCTTCGCAATTACTTTATGAATTAGTTTCAAAAAATCAAGACAACGAAAGTAATATGGATAAGATTATTGAACTACTTGACCAAAGGGAGCCACTTTTTCAAATTTTTTCATTAATTGTAAACGATGAAAGTTTAGAAATTTATTTCAGAAATAACTACAATCGCTGGCTAAATAGAGTAAAGAAAATTCTTGAACTTGAAAAATTTAATTTGGAAATTATTGAAAAAAATATGAAATTGCATTTCGATAAAGTGAAAGATATTAATAAACAAAAACAATTATTGCTTTATAAGAAGAGAGAAATATGAATATCAAATCCATTGGCGAAAACAACCCGAAAAATATCACTACGATACAAGCAAAAACTAATTCAATAGTAACAAAAGAAAATACAAACAACCAAATAAATAAATCCACACCAGTTGATAAACTTGATATTTCCCCAAATGCACAAAAAATTTTGAATATTAAAAACAAAATCAATGAAGGCTTTTATAATCAAGACGAAATAATCAAAACTACTTCATTTAGAATTTATCAAAAACACCTCCAATAATACTGGTATAATATTTGCTTCAAATCCATTGGATTTTAGATTTTTAATAACTTTTTGGCTAATCAGAAATTATGATTGATTTGAATAATTTCAACATACATATTATGTTTATCGATAAGTTTATCCAACCTTTTATAGATTTTGTTAACCAATACTTCGCATTACAAAATAATTTGTTTGTAATATATGGAGGTGGAGATGAAAGAATTAAGTTTAGCCCTGTTTATTCTAATGTAATAGTACTAAAAAAATTACAGGATTTCAATCTAATATTACCTTACTTTTATATGGCCAAAAAAATTTTCATACATGGTTTATTTCTTGAAGATGTGATAAACTTTTTTTTAAATCAAAAGAATTTCCCTTTTGAGAAAATTTATTGGGTCGCTTGGGGCGGGGACTTTTATTTCCCCGAAATCCAGAGCGAATCAAAAAAGAGACTAATAAAAAAAATAAAACATATTGTAACATATATTAAAGGCGATTTTGAATTAATTTGTAGGTGGTACGAAATAAACGCTATGTACCATGAATGTTTTATGTATCCCAGCAATTTGTTTAAACAAACAGATATCAAAACCAATCACCACGACAGTATTAATATCCAGATTGGTAATTCTGCTACTAAAACTAATAACCATTTTGAAGTATTTGGTAAATTATCAAAGTATAAAGAAAAAAACATCAGATTATTTGTCCCCCTTTCCTATGGAGATGTCAATTATGCCAAAATGGTCATTACAAAAGGGAAAAACATCTTTGGCAAAAAATTCATTGCTTTAACTGAGTTAATACCCTTAAAAGATTATCTTAAATTGTTAAGCGAAATAGATATCGCAATTTTTGCTCACAATAGACAGCAAGGGATGGGTAATATTATTACACTTCTTGGACTTGGCAAGAAAGTATATATGAGAAGTGATATTACTCCCTGGGAATTTTTTAATGGAATAGGTGTAAAAGTATATGATGTTGAAAATTTAGATATTACGCCAATTGATGAAGAAACAAAGAGAAAAAATCAAGAGATTGTAAAAAATTATTTTTCGGAAGAGAATTACATTGAACAACTCAAAACTATTTTTGAAGGTTAAAAAATGGATGAAAAACAAATTGCTTTTTATGTTATGAACCCCAAAGGTTTTTATGTTTTAAATAATTTTATAAAAAAATTTGGATCTTCTCCAATAAATTATGTTGTTAGTTCCGAAGACAAAAAATTAAAAAAGGATTTTTATTTAGAGATTATAAAATTATGTAAAGAAAATAACATTAAGGTTTTTAATAGAACAGATAATTTTGATCAAATCGAACGCGAATTTAAAGGCTATAAATTTGCTATTGGGTGGCGTTGGTTAATAAAAAACAAAAATAATTTGATCGTTTTCCATGATTCTCTTTTACCTAAATATAGAGGATTTGCTCCTCTTGTAAATTCCCTTATTAATGGAGAGAGATTTATTGGTGTAACTGCAATATTGGGAAGTGATGAATATGATAAAGGTGAAATATTAGCTCAAAGGTCTTTAGAAGTTAAATATCCTATTAAGATTAAAGAAGCAATTGAAAAAATTCAACCGCTTTATTATGAATTAGTCGAAGAAATATATTTAAAAATATTAAATGATGAATATTTACAAACCATAACTCAAGATGAAAGAGAAGCCTCTTATAGTATTTGGCTTGATGATAAAGACTATTTTATTGATTGGTCATGGGATGCAGAAAAAATTAAACGATTCGTAGATGCAGTTGGAGATCCTTATGACAATGCTAAGGCTTATCTTAATGGAAAATTGATCAAAATATATGAAGCTGAAGTATATCAGTATGATGTTTTGGTTATAAATAGAGAAAGACATATTGGTAAAGTTATTTTCATGAGAAATGAAATGCCTGTTATAATATGTGGAAAAGATTTATTGCTCATTAAAGAAATAAGAGATAAGGATGGAAACTTACTAAAGATAAATTTTAGAAGTAGGTTTGAGTAATGATGTTAACTTATAAAATCCCCTTCAATAAACCCTGCTATACAGGCAATGAAGATAAATATGTACTTGAATCTATGAGAAGTCTAAAAATTTCTGGTGATGGTAATTTTTCTAAGAAATGCCAGAAATGGTTTGAGGAAACTCTTCCCTGTAAGAAGGCTTTGCTTACCCCTTCTTGTACCCATGCTCTGGAAATGGCTGCTATACTAATAGATACACAACCTGGTGATGAAATTATTATGCCCTCATATACTTTTGTATCCACTGCAAACGCATTCGCGCTCCGCGGAGCAAAGATTGTTTTCCTAGATATTAGACCAGATACAATGAACATAAATGAGGAAATGATCGAAGGTGCTATAAATGAAAAAACTAAAGCAATAGTAGTAGTTCACTATGGTGGAGTTGGTTGCGAAATGAATAAAATTTTGGAGATTGCAAAAAAGTATAATCTCTACGTAATAGAAGACGCAGCACATGGAATAGCAAGCACTTATAAAGGGAAAAATCTGGGAACAATCGGACAACTTGGAACCTTAAGCTTTCATGAGACGAAAAATATAACAAGTGGTGGCGAAGGGGGACTATTAATAATCAACGATGACACATTTATTGAACGGGCTGAAATAATTCGTGAAAAAGGCACAAATAGAAACCAATTCTTTCGTGGAATGGTCGATAAATACACTTGGGTAGATATAGGAAGTAGCTACTTAATGAACGAAATTAGTGCAGCGTATCTTTGGGGACAAATTGAAATGATTAATGAAATTCAAAACAACAGGATTAACAGTTGGAATACATATTATCAATCACTTAAAGAACTTGAATTCCAGGGACTAATCGAATTACCAAAAATTCCTTATAATTGCTCAAATAATGCGCATCTTTTTTACATCAAAGTAAAAGATTTAGATACTCGAACCTTACTAATTGATTTCCTTCAGAAAAACGGAATTCTCGCTGTGTTCCATTACGTACCTCTTCACAAATCCCCTTTCGGGAAAAAAATTGGCAAATTATATGGTATGGATAAAT
Source organism: uncultured Hyphomicrobiales bacterium (assembly GCA_964413155.1). Taxonomy (GTDB): domain Bacteria; phylum Bacteroidota; class Ignavibacteria; order Kapaibacteriales; family UBA2268; genus Naka2016. The sequence continues at coordinate 155,336 of CAYPRT010000002.1, forward strand.
TCACAACGCTTGAAAGCGAAAAGTTAATAAGACTTCCGCTTTATTTTGGTTTACAACAGGAAGAAATACTCTACATTGTTAGTAAAATATATTATTTTTTTGAAAAAATAAATAAGCAATGATAAACAAAGCGCATTGACGATGAAAAGCCCAAGTAGATACCACACAAATAAAACCGAAAAAAATTATCTTGCTTACAATATGATCGATTATTTTTTAAAAAAATTTGAACATTTCTACAAGGGCTATTTGGTCGATCTTGGTTGTGGTGAAGCACCATTTAAAGAATACTTTTTGCAATTTGTCGATAGATACATTGGAGTCGATTGGGCATCATCTTGTCATAATATAAGGGCCGATGTATTATCTAATCTCAACGAAAAAATCGATTTGGATGACGAAATTGCCGATACCGCAATTGCTCTTTCCGTTCTGGAACATCTTTATGACCCACATAAATTCTTAAATGAGGCTTATCGAATACTTAAAAATGGGGGATATTTTATCATCCAAGTACCATTTATGTGGTGGGTACACGAAGCACCTCACGATTATTACAGGTATACACCATACGGATTAAGGCATCTTTTGACCAATGCTGGGTTTTCAAACATTGAAATTTATCCTATGGGTGGATTTTTTACGATGTGGTTTCTTAAATTAAATTACTTTATTGAAAGAAGCGTCAAAGGAAGGCTTTTAAAACTGGGATTGGGAAGTCTGGTCGATAATTTAATAACTCACTTTTACAATTTTACTCAAACTCTAGCACCAATTCTTGACTTGCTCGACGATAATAAAGAACTCGATACTTTTGGTTATTTTTTAGTTTGTAGAAAAAATCTAAAATCATTATGATTGAAAACAAATTTGCTCCAATTGTTCTCTTTACATATAACAGGGTTTTCCATCTTAAGAAAACAATAGATGCCCTTAAAGAAAACTTGTTTGCCGATAAAAGTGATTTAATTATATTTAGCGATGGACCTCGAACACAAATGGATGTTACTAAAGTAGATGAAGTTAGAAACTATTTATATACTATTAAAGGTTTTCGGAGTGTAAAAATTTACCAAAGAGAAAAAAATTATGGATTAGCAGAAAATATTATTCAAGGGGTAACAGAGGTAGTTAATCAATATGGAAAAATTATTGTACTTGAAGATGATATAATATCTACACCATACTTCTTAAAATATATGAATGAAGCATTAGATTTTTATAAAAACCAAGACAAAGTGATGCATATTAGTGGTTACATATTCCCAATAGATTCAAATGGTTTACCAGATACTTTTTTCATCAAACCTGCCACTTGCTGGGGTTGGGCAACCTGGAAAAGAACCTGGGAGAAATTTGAAAAAGCCCCTGCAAAACAAATTCACCTACTAAACCAAAAGCAAATTTTTGATTTTAACATGAATGGTTCTTATGATTATTGGTCTTATTTGATACAAAATTTTGAAGGAAAAATTAATACCTGGGCAATTTTTTGGTATTTAAGTATCTATCTTAATGGTGGATTTTCTTTGCATCCTTCAGAAAGTTTAACTGTTCACATCGGCTACGACACTGGTGAACATTTTGCTAATGTGGAAAACGACTATGGTGTTCAACTTTCTAAAAAACAAAATTGGTACTTTCCTATTAAAATAGAAGAAAATTTAGAAGCAAGAAGAAGAGTGGAAAAATATTTTATTCAACTTAAAAGAAAGTGGCAATTAAACTGGCAAATGAAGCACCAAAAAGATAGACAAATTTTGAATAATAGACCAACTCCTGTATTGAGCCCAATTACTTCTAAACTCGCGATTTTTTTAAAAGAATATGATGTGCATACTGTTATTTCCCAATATAAAGAAGTATTCAATATTAATGTAGAAAATTTTTTTAATAATATAAGCAAGATCCAGCTTTATCGATGTCCCGATACAGATCTAATGTTTTTTTCCCCTTTCAATCTGAAAGGGGACTCCAATTTTTATCAAGAACTAAGTAAATTTCCTTGGTATTATATGGATTGGAAATGGGAACATCAGATCGCTTTCGAAATGATTCCGGAAGACTCAAAAGTTTTGGAAATTGGCTGTGCTGGGGGCACTTTCTTAAAAAAGCTAAGGACTAAGCAATGCAAAGTTGTAGGTCTTGAAAAGTTAGAAACCATCTCTCAATCTGAATTAGATCCAGATTTCCAATTTTTTGTGGAAGATATAGTCCCTTTTTCAAAAAAATTCGCTTCATATTTTGATTATATTTGTGCATTTCAAACTTTAGAACATATTTCAAACATTAAAGATTTTATTTACGCTTGTATTTCTATGCTAAAACCGGAAGGGAAATTAATTTTTAGTGTCCCAAATCAGGAATCTTTTATTTCTTTGGATATGCTTAATGTTCTCGATTTTCCACCTCATCACTTAACTAGGTGGATACCTTCGACATTCAAAAAAATGTGTAACTTTTTTCCTTTAGAGTTAACACAAATATTTTATGAACCACTTCAAGAGTATCATATTGAGTGGTTTAAAGGGGTTGTTACTAAAACCTTTAAAGAAAAAAACTTGGTTGAAGCCTTGAAATTTGCAGTAACAAATTATCGAAATAAAATTCGGGGTCATACTATGCTTGGTGTGTTCGAAAAAAAGAAAGGAATAATATGGAAAGGTTCGAAGAACTAATTAACGGGTTATATGGTGGAAATTTCAATGTTGTGCGAGAAATCATTAAAGAGAACTTAAAAATCAATCCAAAGAACCTGGAAGTAAAAGCTCTTGATTTAATATTTCAATCTAATTCACCTGAGTTTTTTTCACCCCGAACAAATTTACGTATGCTAAATCTTGGCTGTGGAAACAGATACCATCCAGATTGGATTAACGTGGACTTTGTAAAAACAGGACCAAATGTAATCCAATATGATTTATTGAAAGGAATACCTTTTGAAGATAATAGTTTTGATGTAGTTTACCACTCACATCTTTTGGAGCATTTTCCAAAAAGTTATGCACCTAATTTTATTAAAGAATGCTTTCGAGTGCTTAAACCTGGCGGAATAATACGAGTTGTAGTACCAGATCTCGAGGAGATTGTACGAATTTACTTACAATTACTCGAGGCTTCATTAGAAGGGGATACCGAAGCGCAAAAGCGGTATGAATGGATTATGCTTGAATTATTCGACCAAATGGTTCGAAATTACTCCGGTGGTGAAATGCTCGAGTATTGGTTACAAAATCCAATGCCAGCAGAAGATTTTGTAATTCAAAGAATTGGTTCTGAAGTTAGATCTTTTCTAAATTCTATCCGAGAAAACCCGACACAATTTCAAAATATAAATAATAATATTAACGACCCAGTGGAAATTGGAAAATTTAGGCTCTCTGGCGAAATTCATCAGTGGATGTATGATAGGTACTCATTGAGCAAATTACTAACTGAAGCTGGCTTTATTGATTTTAAAGTTTGCAAGGCAAACGAGTCTCGGATACCAAACTTCAATCAATATTTATTGGATATTGAGTCTGACGGTAGTACTCGCAAACCAGATTCTCTATTTGTTGAAGCTATTAAACCTGCAGAAGAAATGCCTAAAATCAATATCAGGTTAAAAGAAGAAGAAAAAATATTCGAACCAAAAAATAAACCAAAAGTGGTTCACCTTTCGGTTTGGGATAAAGGTGGAGCAGGAATTGCTGCATTGCGGCTCCACTTAGGACTTTTAAGCTTAGGCTACGATTCCAAGCTTCTTGTTTTGTACAAAGGCACTGATTATCCTGAAGTGTATTCTATTAAAAGAAAAAAGTTTGCAGAAAACTGGACTTGGGAAACTTATTATGATAAATGGAATACCTTCCTCTATTCAAAATACCCGAATAGACCTAAAGACTTAGAAATTTTTACAAACATTGAAGGAATTGCTAGTCTTCAAGAAGATGAAAATATTATCAATGCCGATATAATCAACTTCCATTGGATTCCAACTTTGATAGACTTTAGGACTGATATTGAATTTCTTAAAGGTAAAACTATTGTGTGGACGTTGCACGACGAAAATCCTTATTCAGGAGGCTGTCATTATACAAGCGGATGTGAAAAATTCAAAAATGGTTGCTTTAATTGCCCACAATTAAATTCGAATATAGATAATGACCTAAGCAACTTTCAATTTAAGATGAAAGAAAAATTTTTCGAATCTTTAGACACTGTTATTGTTTGCCCAAGTAATTGGTTAGCCCAAAGAGCTAAGCAAAGTAAGCTTTTACAAAACAAAAGAATTTTTGTTATTCACCATGGAATTCCTACAAATATTTTCCATAGATACGACTCGTTTGATATAAGAAAAAAATTACAAATTCCTAAAAATTCATTAGTTGTCCTTTTTGGTTTAGATTATCTGACAAAAAGAAAAGGTTTGCATTTTATGACTCATATTTTTGAAAATTTACCAAAAACAATAAATGGCAAATATGTTTATTTAGTAACTTATGGTCCTTTTTTAAACTTCCAATTCAAATCAAGAATCCCAATAATTCAACTTGGGTATATTCAAAATCCAAACCAACTTGCAATGGTTTTTTCAATGTCAGATATTTACCTTAGTCTTTCTATGGAGGACAACCTACCTAATACAATTATAGAATCAATTTGCTGTGGAACCCCAACTGTTGCTTTCAACATCGGAGGAATTCCAGATATCATTGAACATCAAATAAACGGATGGTTAGCTGAGCCATTTGACTTAGCTCAAATCATTGAAGGTATATATTTCTGGGGAAACAAAACAAACATTAAAAAAGATGAAATCTCTAACGAGGCAAAGAAAAAGTTCGATATTTCTGTTCAAGCAAGTTACTACGACAAACTTTACAACCAAAAATTTTTGGAACTAAATCAAGTATGATTTGAACAAGTTTAAGTAATAAATATGAAGGACATTTTAGTTACGGCGTTGGTTTCTACATATAATTCTGAAAAATTTATCCGTGGCTGTTTGGAAGACCTCGTAAACCAATCTCTATATCAAAAAAACCTCCTTGAAATCATTGTTATTGACGCTAATTCACAGCAAAATGAACGAATGATCGTTGAAGAATTTAAGCGAAAGTATCCAAATATTTCCTATATTCGAACACCACAACGAATTCCGCTTTACGCCGCTTGGAATGTTGGTATCAAACAAGCTAGAGGGAGATACTTAACAAATGCAAACACCGACGACCGCCACCACCATTTGGCCCTTGAATTCCTTGCGAATGAACTTGAAAAGTTTCCTGAAATTGCCCTTGTTTACCCAGACCAAATTGCAACGACAATTGAAAACCAAACATTCGAAAACTTCACACCTTCGGGTTTTGCTGTTTATCCGGAATTCGACCGCCAATATTTGCTAAACTACACTTTCATCGGCCATCAACCAATGTGGAGAGCCTCGCTGCACAAAGAATTTGGCTTATTTAGCGATACTCTCCGAGTGGCTGGTGATTATGAGTGGTGGCTACGAATTACCGAAAAGTACAATTGCAAACACATCCCATTACTTTTGGGTTTGTATTACTACAACAATTTTGGGCTAGAACGAGAAAATACTCAGCTTTGCTTAACCGAAACACTTCAAGTTAGAAAATTCTACCAAGAAAGAGCAAACAAGCCATCATTAGAAAATTTTTATCCTCAAGTTACTTATTTTAACTATTATATTGATTTTACAAAACCATTTTCTGAATCACCGGAAGTATCTGTAATTCTATTTTCATCGGAGACTTCAAGAAATTTAGTCCAAATTATCAATTCCATTTTAAACCAAACCATTAAAAACTTAGAGGTTATAGTCATCTGGGCTTCAAGAAGTTATAACAATAAATTATCAGATTTCTTTTATGATAAAAGAGTTAAATTTTTAAACATTACCAATAATTTATCCCTATACGAACTCATCAAATTGGGTTTAAACAATTCTAGGGGAAAATATATTTTGTTTTTGACTGACACAACGAAACTTTTCCCGCGTCATCTTGAATTTCAATTATCTATTTTGCAACCAAATCCACAAATCTCATTTGCCTTGACCAGTTTTTTTAAAGTATTTCAAGATAACAGAACCGAACCATACATTGAATCAAAACGTGAAGTAGTTCCACCACACCAAGTAATAAACCAACTAAAAAGTTTGAATAATAAATTCTTGTTTTTTGGCTCTGTTTTTCGGAAAGAAGCATTAACAGAAAAAAATATCGAATTGCTTCTTGAACCTTCTGAAGAAACATTCCAAAAAATATCTCTCTTTCTAATACCACAAATTACTTGGGAATTGATTTCTTTTGACGAAAAGGAAGAACTAATAATACAAAATAAAAAAGACGAAAGCGCCTCTCCTCGAAATTATCCCCTTGTATCTGTTGTTATTCCTTGTTTTAATTACGCACAATTTTTACCTGAAGCAGTAGAAAGCATTGTTAATCAAACCTTCAAAGATTGGGAATGTATTATTGTTAATGATGGTAGCACCGACAATACAAAGGAAGTCGCCAATCTTCTCATTAAAAAATATCCTGACAGAGAGATTTTATATTTTGAAAAAAATAATGAAGGAGTTGCCGAAGCTCGCAACTTTGGGATTTCTAAAACAAGAGGTGAATATATTCTAACATTAGATGCTGATGATTTAATCGCTCCAACTTTTATGGAAAAAGCAGTAAAAATCTTAGAAGAAAATAAAGAAATTTCTTTCGTTTATTCTGATGTGCAACATTTCGGCAACGAAAATCGTGTATATCCTTCTCTGGAATGGAATTCAATATTGGAGACCAGAACAAATTACATTTCCAGTGCAACATTCTTCCGTAAAGAAGTTTGGGTAAAAACTGGTGGTTTTAAAAAAGGAATTGGATATGAGGATTGGGAGTTTTGGATAAATGCAATTGAAAAAGGCTTTCAAGGCAAAAGAATACCTGAAATAGGCCATATTTACCGTGTTCATAACCAAAGTCGATTCCAAGATGACAGAACAAAAGACAACATCAATAAAGCAAAAATTATTTTGCTTCATCCAGTGTTCTATGACAAATCACAACTGCTTTGGGCAAGATATATTCTCGAAGGTAAAAACCCCCCAGGAGAATTCGAAAACAAGCTCTGTTGTATGCCTGTTGCTAAAAAACTATCTATCAAGATTCCAACAGAAAACAAAAACTTAAAGGAACAGGATGAGAAAATAGTTGATTTATCCTCCTGCGAGACAACAAAAACTCATATTTTGACAAGTCAAAAAATAAAAGAAGAATCAAACCCAGAAAATAAAAATTATGATAACAGAACAGTTGAAGATTTGGTTACTAATTCAAAATATGATGAAGCAGAAGATTATATTTTAAAATTCATAAACTCGAACTCAGATATTTTGTCTGCTTTGAACGACCTTGCAATAGTTTCTTACTTAAAAGGTAAAAAAGAAAAGGCAATCCAGTTATTTAAAACTGTTCTTTTAATTGACAAAGAAAATTCATTTGCTAGAGAAAATTTGGAACAACTTCAGTCCGACGGAAACTAATAATTACCAAGTTTTGACAACATATGTTCAATTTTATTAACAAGTTCAGTTTTTCCAATCATTTTATAGTAATTTCCCAATATAGATAAGTTTGTTTTTGTGGATTGAATTATTCCAGTTATCAAGTGATTTTCGCTTTCCAAAAATTTTGAAAAAGGTTCAATATTTAATTTACTAAAGTCTGTTTCAATTGTATCGAACTTTTTTGAAAGCTTAATTGCAAAACCTTTAGGTATTTTTTCATATTCTGCAAAGGCTCTGCTATCCAACTCATTTTGTAGAATATCGTATGTAACATATACCGGCCGTTCATTTATGTTTTTTTCGACAAAACTATTTAGAAGCCTTTCAAAATAATATTGAATTAATTGTGGGTCGTATGGTTTTTCAGATTCGAAAAGTTCGAGTTGCCCAAGAAAATCTTGCATCTCCTTTCTGGAACGTTCAATAACTTGGGGATACCAACGACGAAGTTGCTCGGGATACCACGTTCTCCGAAGCAATTCCTTATCAATCATAACAATATCACGCCGATAGTTTTCTACTCGTTGCAAATACCAAAATGCAGAGCAAAAATAATCCCATTGGGAAGAAATAATAATAGAATTTGGTTCCAGGTTACCAATAATATTTTTTGTGTAAGTAATTACCAAATTATTTTGGGAATCATCGTTTTCTTTGTAATTAAAAAATATTAATAATACTGGAATCAAGATAGATATGAAAGCAATTTTTCCAAATTTTACCCAAAAGTAATAAACTCCTGCCGTAAAAAAGAAAAAGAGAACTATCAAACTAAGTGAGAAATAAGTTTCAATGTCGTGTATCTGATAATTCAAAGCATAGAATAAACAAGAAAAAAAGGACAAAAATAGAAAAACTACCAAATACATTTGTTTTTTGAGTATGAAGAGCAACCCAACCAAAACAACTATCAAACCAACATAAGCAAATTCATATGGTAAAAGTGAAAGAAATTTTGATAGGTTGATTGAAATTGTTTCGGAAGAACTGAACATCCAAACTCTATATTGTTTTCCTGTAACATGATATAGAAATTTATCGAAGGAACGAGAGACCCAACCCCAATTGAATTCAGGAAATTGCATACTTCTCAATGGAAGATAAAGATAAACGCTTAACCCAAGAATAATTAAAACAAAAAATAGCAAAGCAAATTTAATTTTAGGTGGGGAAAGTACAATCGTTTTGTTTGAAGGGCGGAAAAGGAGCAAAATAAGAAAAGATGGGACAATTAACACTGTTGTAAGATGATTAGAAAACGATAACCCCAAAACAAATGATAAAATTATCAATATTTTTAAATCATTTACTAAATAAATAAGTTTAAAAGAAAGCCAAAAGAATAAGCTGAATAAAAGTAACTGAAGTGAATAAACCTCAAGCGAGGTAGCTTCGCCCCAAATAGTTCGGCTGAATGAATAAGTTAATGCGGAAATGAAAGAAATAATAATTAGGTTAAAACTCTTAAAAAAATCAGAAAAGGAAGCATTTTTTCCTTTGGATGATACACTTTTTTCTAATATCTTTAAAAACGATATACTTGCAAGGAAAAAAAACAATGACGAAATAGATGTCCAAAATGCCGAAAGCAAATTCATTTTAAATGACAAAGGCAATGGTAAAGGCAAAAGAGACCATAAATTACCAAGCAAAGCGAACAAAGGATATCCCGTTGGGTGAGCAATTCCTAACTTTATACAAACACCGATAAGTTCTCCATTATCAGTAAAAGTAACCCATGGATTTGTTGTAACAAAATAAACTGAAAAAGGTAAAAGAAAGGACAGCGAAGCAAAAAGGAAGTACCATTTACGTATTGATTTCATTTTATTATAATGAAATTTCGACCTCGGCAAACGAATCCATAGTCTCGTAGAATCTCACACTCAATTTCTCTATGTTTGTAAACTTTCGAAAACCATTTGCAATTTGGTTCGCAATCCAATACGCAAGATTTTCGGAGGTTGTAGTATTTGGAACAACAACATACCGAAAACTATGCTCCCGAAGAAAATCGATGGTCTCTACATCTTTTTCATCAACAACAAAAGAATGGTCAAGTTGATCAATTAAAGGTTGAACAATTGAAATTAAACCATAAAAATCTATCAAGAAACCATTTTCGTCCGTTTCCCCAGTTAGCGTAACACGAAGTTTATAGGTGTGTCCATGAATATTACTGCATAATCCCTTGTGAAAAGGCAATCTGTGGCTCATTTGCCAAGTAAATTCTTTTGCAATTTTAACTTTCATTTTTTTCCTCTCGAGAATATTTTGCAATAATTGTTGAATTCATTCCTCCTCGGGTTGACCAATCTGTTTGAACTTCCATCTCCAAAGGGTCGCAGGCTGCTACTAAATCGTCGAGAATTTTATTAGTAACTGCTTCATAAAATATGCCCATATTACGATACTGCAAGAAATAATATTTTAAGGACTTAAGTTCTAAACATAATTTATCAGGAATGTATTTTATTGTTACAGTTCCAAAATCGGGTAATCCAGTTTTAGGACAAACAGAAGTGAATTCAGGATTTCGGTGGATTATTACATATTTTCTTCCCTGATTTGGGTTCGGAAAAGTCTCTATTTCCATTTTAAACCACTTTTTTAAAAATACATTAAAATTAAAAGTAAAATTATTTTTTTAAAATCAATTATCAATACTTTATTAATGGACAAAAATAATCTTTTGATTTAGTTCTAACCCTAACAAAATAAATTCCTGAATTTAATTCTGTTAAATATGCCATCCTATTTCTCGTAACAACACATAAATTTCCAAAAGTATCATAAATTTGAATGTCAAAAACATCTTCTTCAGTGGCGAAATACACTTTCTCAAAAGCTGGATTTGGATACACACAAAAAGGATTCACAGCAAGTTGTTCACGAACCTCTGTAACAATTTGTAGCAAACGAAGAATATCAAGTTTACCCCACCCATAATCATTGTTTGGTTCGAATGTTGTAAATTCATCTCTGCGAGCAGAAATTTTTAACAAGTCGATTATCTCGTCTATGGATAGATTAGGTGATTGTTCAAATAAAAGCGCCAGCGCCCCAGTTACGCACGGAGCCGACATACTTGTACCCGATTTAACTATGTACATACCATTTGCAACAAGTTCGGTAGAATCAAATCGCTTAAAGTCCACTGTGTTTGAAAAGGCAGAAACAACTATTGCACCAGGAGCAGTAACAATCGGTAATATTCTGCCATCCCTCGATGGTCCTCGGCTGCTAAATGACGATAAAGATTCAATCTGAATATGGTTTGAAAAGTTATGCTTTCCCCCTAAAATGTCGACATACTGATTTTTAGTATTATAAGAACCTACACTGATTATTTTTTCCCCAACAGCAGGTGAACCAACGGTCATTGCATTATCACTTGGGAAACGAGCGTAACGAGAATTAATGGGAAGTTGACTGCCCAAAGGAAAAACTGACCAAGAGTCGATTCGACCACTAGCTTTTGGAACAAAAACTATACTCCAAAGATAATTATCGATAGGTAAACTTTCAATCCCTTGGTTTGAAATCATAATTAGAATATTATCTGATATTTCAGTTTTTGAATTTGAAATTGAAACTATTCCCACAAGGTTGTTTTCTTTATTGAATATCTGAACATTTTCCTTAATATCATTTGATGAAAAACCTTTTTCGCTAATTATAACTTGGTTGGAGTAAATTCCCACATAAACAGAATCAATTAGATTAGGGTCGGTCCAAACATCTGCACCGAACAGATAATAATTCGGAATATCAGGACAAAGCGAAGGCTCAATATCGCAAACATTCACTGGATTAAGTAAAAGCTCAAATCTTTGCCCCAAACTCACATTCCCCCCGGAATGAATCTGAAGGTCCCCAGCATTACCTGCAGATGCAACAATTGCCCTACCAGGAGCTGATGATACAAGATTATCCAGTGCTTTGCTTAGTAAATCTTCCCCATCGTGTGATCCAAGAAGAAGACCAAGGCTTAAATTTACAACACAAGGTTTACCAAGTTCCTCGGCTTTTCGAAAAATATAACTACAACCGGCAATAATATCGACATCGGTAAATTTATCGGAGAAAGGGTCACGTGAACCTTTAACAACAATCAAACTTGCTTCTGGAGCGATCCCAAGATATTCTGTTTTTGATTTTCCGCCCCCAGCAGCAATACCAGCAACATGAGTTCCATGTCCAACGAAATCTCTTTGTAAAACTTTACCAGGTTCGTTAACAAATTCATCCTTTGTATACTCACGCCCCCAGTCATAGCCCTGTGGTGATTTCCCCGAACCACTTTCGGACATATCCCAAAGATATAAAATCCTTGTTCCATTCGAGTCATTAAAATCCGGGTGCTGAAAATCAATCCCAGTATCAAAAATACCAATAATTACACCTTTCCCCGTGTAACTCTTTGGTAAATATAGTCCAGAATGAACTTCATTTGCACGGACTCTTTTTCGAACGGAATCAAGTTGTATACTGTATTTCCTACCGAATTGCACTCGATGGATTTTATTTTCTGAAATGAAATTTTTCAAATTATCCACAGGGATTTTTATAACGAATACATTTCCCGCCGAGGCAATCAATTTTATCTCCCCCAGAGCAGCAAAATCAAAGTTCGGGTCTTCTGTTTCGAGAAGTAAATCAACCCAAACTTTTCCTCCTTCGTGTTGAAAAGGATATCCATAATTCTTGGAAAAGAGTATTAAATCATCCTGAGTTTTAAGTTGAAGAATTTTCGTAAATAAACCTTTTGAATAGGCATCGAGCTTATCAAAACTTTTTGCAGTTAATATATTTATCACAAAAAAGAAAAATAAAATGGGTTTGTTCATTCCTTTCATCAATTCCCCCAAAAATTCCCAAACTAATGCACTTGATATTCATGCGAGAGACTTATTCTATGGATAAAGTCGTAGCGGGATGCTTTATGCAATGATTCCGCTGAGCCTTCTACTACGATTATATTGCCAGCAGTTGTAATCACCTTCAAACCAACACTTTCAAGTTTATCTTTCAAAATATAATCCAAATTTTTATACATCTCAATGACACATCGAATTGGCTTTTGATTCTTTGAATACTCAGGTTCCTTCATTACCAATTTTAATTTTGCATCAAACTTTTCGTAATAACTCTTTTCAATATCCCTTTTTACACAAGCAGAGATGGCAAAAGCGATTGCAAAAAATATTAATAATGTTCTCATAAAAAACACCTGTTATTTTGCCAAAATCACAAATTGAGTTCTACGATTTTTTGCCCTACCATCTTCTGTTTCGTTCGAAGCAACTGGTTGCGACATACCAAACCCACGCCAACGTAGCCTTTTAGGGTCAACGCCTCGTTCGACTAAAGCATCATAGACTGCCTTTGCTCGCCTTTCGGAAAGCTTTTGATTGTATTCAATGGTTCCAATATTATCGGTATGACCTTGAATCTCTAAACGTAGTTTAGGTCTCGAAAGCATTTGGTCAACTATTTCATCAATAATTGCGTAAGATTCTGGTTTGATATCCCATTTATCAAAATCGAATAAAATAGGACGAACGAAACTATCTCCTGTATCACGCCACATTTCAGAGGTATCGTAAAAACCTTCTGCCCAAAGTGAATCCTTTCGGTTTGGAATATCCAAGTATGAAACTACTCTGTGGAAACCCCAAAACTTCGGTGGCTTATATGTAATCAAGTAATAATTTCGAAGACTCATATAAATATCGAAAAAAATCCTTTTTAAATCGTCTTTAGAAAACGCTTTGTAAAATTTCCCGCCAGTATTGAAAGAAATCTCCTGCAAATTCTCATCAATTGAATACCCAAAAGCAACGGAGAAAATATGAACATTTAAACTTTTTGCAAGGTTTATAATTTCACCCACCTTAGTTTGTGAATAATTATCGTCGCCATCGGAAAAGATAACAACAATTCTGGGAAAACCGTCTTCTGGAACATCCTTAAACAATTCAATACTTTTTTGGCAAGCATCGAAAACACCGGAATAATAGCCAAAGCCTTCAGCTCGCTTCGAACGGAATTGATTTATTAACTTTTGCTTATCTTTTTCGAAAGGTATTTTCAAATCAAAATCTTTATTAAAAGAGCAAAATGCAATTTTGTCAGCATCATATTTCATCGAAATAAAAAGCTCGGTACCTTCGAAAATTGCATTCATAATTCCACTCATTGAGCCACTATAATCGACAGTTAGAACAACATAATATGGAATGGAATCACCAGCACCATATTCTCGAACATTGAATTCGGGTATATTTACTTTTCTAACATTATAAACTTTACCAAGATATTCTTCGAGAATTGTAAAATACCTATGTTCACTTTTTCGATGCGGTTCAGCCATATTCGAAACGAAATTTCCTTGTTCATCGAAAACTCTTGCAAAAAGTTTAACGGTATCGGGGTATTTATCTATTTCAATTCTCCAAATGTCGTAGCGAAGCAAATTTGGGTCGACCGAATCGATCGATTTTGTCCCTTTAAGAAAAATTGTAGAAGCCAAAGTATCGGGGTAATCCAGAATTTCGCGAATAAGTTCAAAATCTTTTTTCCTTTTCGTAGAGGAACAAGAAAACAATAAGGCAAACAGTAATATATAAACTATCCAGCCGATTCGCATATGCAACACATTAACAAATGAAAACGACGGAATTGAAAAAGAAAAATTTATTTCGAATGAATTTCAACAAGAATTGCATCTTTTTCGACGGTTTTACCTTCGGTAGCAAAAACTTTTCTAATAGTTCCGGTCACAGGGCTCGAAAGTGCATTTTCCATTTTCATAGCTTCCAAGATAACAACTTTATCGCCTTTCTTAACGGAATCTCCTTCGGATACCAAAACTTTAACAATCAAGCCCGGCATAGGGGCTTTAACATATACTTCTCCAACTTTTGATATTTGACTTTCTAAAGTAAATTTTTGAAGCAATTCTTCAGTTTCTGAAATTGTTTGAACTTCGTAACTTATACCATCTTTGACAATTGTTAATAATCCATTGTCGTTCCTTTGCAATTCTATTGTAACAACTTTGTTATTAACAATAAAAGAAAATACCCCGGGGGCAAGTTCTTTTACAAGTTCAATCTGAAAAATTTTATCACCAATCAATATTTCGTTTTGGTTCGAACTCAAAAAAGTTTCAACTTGCTTACCATTGAACTTAACAATCAACTTTTCTTTTCCCATAATCTTTTCAAATAAGCTCTGAAAATAAATAAATAAACATTGCAATTACTGCTGAGCAGTCATTTAGGTCGCTTGGTTGAACTTTGTCGGGGGTGTCAGTTTCGGAATGGTGATACCAAAAATATTTACCTCCATCATCTGTTCCAAGAGAAGCCCCGGGGAAGCCAAGCTTAGTCATTGGTGAAATATCCACGCCTCCACCACCTTTCTGTATTTGAAGGTTAGGATAAAACTTATTTAAAATTTCGGCAAATGATTGAACTTTTGACCAAAGAGTGTCGTCGCCAGAAAAACCAATTCGTCTTGGTGGGAAAACACCAGAATCGAACTCGAAAAGCAATTTATGATTTTCATTCTTATGAAGTTCAGCATAACGCTTTCCACCTTCTAAACCATTTTCCTCATTCACCCAAAAAACGAGTCGGAGGGTACGTTTAGGACGAATGCCAAGTTTTTTGATAATTTTGAGAGCATTCCACGAAGCTACACATCCACCAGCATCGTCGTGCGCACCACTTCCGACATCCCAAGAATCAATATGCCCGCCAAAAGCAATAATTTCTTCTGGAAAAGTTGAGCCTCTTATTTCAGCAATTAAATTTCTCGAAGGGGACTTACCTAGGTCTTTAGTTTCAATATATAAATAAATTTTTGGTGTTATTCCCCTCTTTTGGAAACGTTCAAGCAACAAAGCGTCTTCTTCTGAAATTGAACCAAAAGGAATTTTAGCAATAGTATCCTCGTAATGGATCACTCCAGTGTGTGGATTGTTCATTGAAAGAGGACTCACAGCCCGACACAAAGCAGCAACAGCACCACATTGTGCAGCACGAACCGCACCAATCCATCGGTATTGAACAGTTTTCCCATAACCTTCATAGGTTGGATTATAAACTACAATTCGACCTTTCGCTTTCTCTGGATTTTTTTCAAGTTCTTCAAAGCTATTTACCACAAAGACTTCAGCCGTAATTCCCCCAGATGGAGTTGAAATGCTACCCCCAAAAGATAAAACAGGTATTGATTTAATCCGAGGAGATAATAATTCACACTTTTCACGAAGCCGAATCCATTTTGGCACCATTACTTTTTCGGACCAAACACTATCGAACCCATCATTTTTTAACTGAATTTCCAACCAATCAAGGGCTTTCTCGAGATTATCGCTTCCACTCAGTCTGGGGCCGAAATCATCACAAAGATTGGCAAGCCTTTCCCAAGCTTCATTTGTGGTCTGAGCTTCGTTATAAAATCTTTTCAAATTTGAAATAACAACATCTATAGAATTTCCATTAGAGAAGACATTGCAGAAAGGAATTATTAACAAAAAAAATACAAATTTTATTTTGTAAGTCATCTCCATACTCAAACCTAATAAAAAAATTAAATTAATAAATTTTAATTAACAAAAAAAGAAAATTATTAATGCATAAGGAAAATTACAATTTGGAGGGTAAATGATAGCAAGAAAATTGAGATTTTAATATTTTTTATTAAATTTGATTTTATTTTATTTTTTTATGAAAAAAATAAGATTTAAAGAGCGAATTCATTACGAATTCGACAATTTAATGTCAAAAGGTCCAATTCCCCCCTTCTTACTTTTATTAACTATTGGTTTGATATTTCTATTAGTGATTTCTTTCGTAATATATCTGTTTAATCTCATTCCAAGCAATGCCGAAAGTATACTTGGCTTACCTGATACAAAAAACTATAACTTTTTAAATGTCTTTTGGGTTGTCTTGTTGAGAACGCTCGATGGAGGTGTAATTTCCGACGACCCAATCGATTTTTTCTATTTAATCTTTATGCTTCTCGCAACCCTTTTCGGCTTGTTGATGACAAGCATTTTCATTGGTGTTGTAAGCAGCGTTGTAATGAACAAAATAATGGAACTACGGAAAGGAAGAAGCTTCGTATTATCCAAAAACCATACAGTAATTCTTGGTTGGTCATTTCAGGTGTTTCAAATTATATCCGAGCTTATTATTGCCAATGAAAATCAAAAGAAACCTACGATTGTAGTTCTTGCCGAAAAGGATAAAGTTGAAATGGATGACGAAATACGAGCAAAAATCGGGGATACCAAAAATACTCGTGTGATATGCCGAACAGGTAATCCAATAGATTTACGCGACCTTGAAGTAGTCAATTTGAATCAAGCAAAATCAATAATTGTAATCGCTCCAGATGTTCCAGAACCAGATTCTTATGTAATAAAAACAATTTTAGCTATAACCAACAATCCCAATCGTAAACCTTTGCCACAAAAATATCATATTGTAGCAGAAATCCGCCATCCCCGAAATGTTCCAATCGCCGAAATTGCCGGTAGGGACGAAGTTCAACTAGTTGTTTTCGATTATGTTGTTTCGAGAATTATTGCTCATACCTGTCGCCAGCCTGGGCTTTCTGTGGTTTTCACCGAACTTCTCGACTTCAAAGGAGATGAAATATATTTCGCCTATGAGCCAAAACTCATTGGAAGAACTTTCGTCGAGGCAATGTTTGCGTATGAAACCTCGACAGTTATTGGTTTACGAAAGAGAAATGGCGAAATTCTTTTAAAGCCCCCAATGAACACTATAATTGAGGAAGGGGACAAAGTTATTGCTATTTCAGAAGACGATGATACAATTATTCTTTCAGGATTGCTCGATTATCGTATCGACCCTGGGGCAATTCGCAACGAACCACAAATAAAGGAGCGCCGTCCAGAAAATACACTAATTCTAGGTTGGAACCGACGGGCTCCTCTTATTATCAATGAACTTGACAAATACGTACTCAAGGGTTCTAAACTTGTTGTAGTCTCCGACCTTTCTTACGTTGAAAGAACAATACTTGAAATCAACTATGAGCTTGAAAACCACGAAATTTCCTTTGTCTACGGAGACACAACCGACCGAAGAGTGCTCGACGACTTAATGGTTGAACAATTTGACCATATCATTGTTTTAAGCCAAACAGAAATGCTGGATGTTCAATCTGTGGATGCAAGAACTCTTAGCACCCTCCTTCACCTTCGCGATATTGCCGACAAAACTGAACACAGATTCTCACTTGTAAGTGAAATGCTTGACGATAGAAATAGGGAATTAGCGGAAATCACCCATACCGATGACTTCATCGTTAGTGTTAAACTCGACAGTTTAATGTTGTCACAAATTTCGGAAAACAAAGAATTAAAAACCATTTTTGAAATATTATTTAGCGCTACAAACCCATCTATTTATATTAAGCCTGCTGAATATTATGTTGAATTGGGCAGACCGGTTAACTTCTACACTGTTATGGAAGCAGCTCGGCAACGCAATGAAATAGCAATTGGATATAAATTGCACGAAGTTAAACCTCGATATGCCACTGATTCTATGCTCGCCTACGGAGTTCGTGTTAATCCTGTTAAATCCAATCGCATTTTCTTTTCCGAAGGTGACAAAATCATTGTTATTGCCGACGAACAATAAAGTATGAAATTCATAGATTTAGCTCGAATCAAAGTGAAAGCAGGTAATGGAGGTGATGGAGCGGTCAGTTTTCATCGCGAAAAATTTGTTCCAAAAGGGGGTCCCGACGGTGGTAATGGTGGCCGTGGTGGTAATATAATCTTTCAAGCGGACAGACACTTAACAACACTTTTAGATTTCAAGTATAAAAATTTTTTTAAAGCAGAAAACGGTAAACCTGGTGGCAAAAACAACAAAACTGGTAAAGACGGGGAGGATTTAATTATCCCAGTTCCTTGTGGGACAGTAATTAGAAATGCAGAAACCGGGGAAATTATTGTAGACCTTGTCAAAGCTAACCAACAATTTATCGTAGCTCGAGGGGGAAAAGGAGGCAGAGGCAATGCGGAATTTGCTACCCCTACCAATCAAACACCCCGCTTTGCAGAAAAAGGAGAGCCGGGCGAAGAATTAGAACTTCTTCTTGAGCTTAAAGTAATTGCAGACGTTGGAATTGTTGGGTTTCCAAATGTTGGCAAATCTACATTGATTTCTGTCATTTCTTCTGCAAAACCAAAAATTGCCGATTACCCTTTCACAACCTTAACTCCAAACCTAGGGGTTGTAAGAATTGAACCCGGCAAAAATTTTGTTGTCGCCGATATTCCCGGTTTAATCCAAGGGGCTTCCGAAGGGAAAGGCCTTGGCTTTGAATTTCTTCGCCATATTGAACGAACAAAAATACTGCTTTTTTTAATTGATGCAAATAGTGAATCTCCAAAAAATGATTTAAAAATTCTTCTTTCTGAACTTAAAAAATACGATCGGGAACTTCTTCGGAAAGAAAAGCTTATTGCTTTGAGTAAAATTGATACTATTGATGAGAAAAAATTAAAAGAATTAAAAAAAACCAAATTTGGAAAAGATTACCATTCGCCACTATTGATTTCTTCTGTAACTGGATACGGAATCGACGAATTGAAATACACTCTTTGGGCAAAAGTTGAACAAATTCGTCTAATTGAAAATTCACCTTCTATCTAAATATCTTTAATTTTTTTTATATATTTCGTCTTTTAATTATGCGATGTTTTATGATTAAAATTATCTTATACTCATTGATTCTTGTTTTGATGTTTTCCTCCGAGTGGAACATAAGCTCGGGAGATGAATACGAAAAACTGAGCTCGGAGTATCATTTTTACCAACAATTCAGCAAAATCAAGTTGCCGGAAAAATTGGACTTCTGCGGCGAACAAATCCCTTTAAACAACCAAGTAATGAAGGAACGTGCAGAAAGAGAACTTTACATTAACTTACAATCTCCCGGACAAATTATTCTTTACTTGAAACGTTCCAGCCGTTACTTTCCAATCTTTGACAGCATATTCAAAAAATACAACATTCCTGATGATATTAAATTTCTTGCAGTTGCCGAAAGTGGATTACAAATCGCAATGTCACCAAAATCTGCAAATGGAATATGGCAGTTCATCCCATCCACTGCAAAAGAATATGGTTTAATTGTCGATGACTATATTGATGAACGCTTGAATATTTATAAAAGCACAGATGCTGCTTGCCGTTATTTAAAAAAAGCGTACGAAGTTTTTGGTTCTTGGACGTTAGCAGCTGCAGCATACAATATGGGCTTTTCAAATTTATCTAGCAATATTGATTTCCAAAAAACCAGTAACTTCTTTGAATTATTCCTGAACGAAGAGACTTCGCGTTACATTTACCGAATAGCAATAATAAAAGAAATACTTTTAAACCACAAAAAGTATGGATTTCATTTATCGAAAGAAGATTTTTACTATCCTCTCCCAACTAAACAAATTGTTTGGAACTATGAGATACCTGATCTTGCACTCTGGGCTAAAATGCAAGGAACAACATATTTCTGGGTAAAAACACTTAACCCTTGGATTCTGAAACGCTCATTGCCAAAACCAAAAGAAAGTTATATTATCGACATTCCAGCAAAGTAAATATGATTGAGATAAAAAACTTACACAAGTCGTTTGGTTCTAAAAAAGTTTTGAATGGGATTACCCTTACAATTCCCGATGGTGTTACATATTGCATTATCGGTCGGTCTGGGTGTGGCAAAAGTGTTCTTATTAAAAATATCGTAGGACTACTCGAACCAGACCAAGGCGAAGTTATTATCGATGGTTTAAACATCCACAATTTAGATCGGAAAGAATTATTCAAAGTTCGCGAAAAATTTGGTTTCGTTTTCCAAGGTTCTGCTCTTTTCGATTCCTATTCAGTTTACGAAAATGTTGTAATTAGCCTATATGAACGTGGAATACGAGACGAAAATATATTGAAAGAAGAAGCAATTCGAGTTCTTTCCGCAGTAGGTCTTCTGCCCGACCCCACGGAAGTTGGCGAATCTGCATTCGAAAATGAATGGAAAATTCTTCGCGACAAAATGCCATCCGATTTATCCGGTGGGATGAAAAAGCGGGTTGGTGTCGCTCGGGCGCTTGTGGGTAAACCTTCATATATATTTTACGACGAGCCAACTACTGGATTGGATCCAATTACCTCCGAACAAGTCGACAACCTAATTGCGGACCTTGCAAAGAAACTTTCAATTACTTCTGTTATCATTACTCACGATTTGTTTTCAGTTTTCAAAATCGCGAATTTCGTCGCGCTAATCGAAGATGGCGGCCTACATTTTAACGGGGAAGTCGAACAACTTCGCTATTCTAATGACCCAATAGTCATAGAATTTTTGGAAAGATATAAAACAAAGGTCGTATGAAAAAAGAATTCCTTACTTCTCGGATATTTCTTCTTACTTTGTTCCTGTCTTTTCCTTTTTTAATTTACACATTTTCGTTTTCAAAAGATTTACATACAAAAAAAAGCAACAAAAAACAAGCTGTTAAATCTCAAATTATCAAACCTCTTCTTGCATATTTAAAAGATGGAAAATGGCATTTTATTGATTACCAAGGAAACTTAATTTTTAAACCAATTGAACTAGCCGATGTTCTAGGATACAGCGAAGGTTATTTTCGCGTTAATGTTAAATTCAATGATAAACCAAAATGGGCTATTATTGATTTAAGTGGAAACTTGACAATTATCGATAAAATAAATTATCTATTCGATTTTAAAAACGGCAGAGCACTAGTTGTTAAAAAATTGAAGTCGAGCGAAAGAGAAAAGGACACAAGCGAACAATTCCTTTTTGGATATATTAATAAAGGCGGGGAACTTGTAATTCCAATGATATATGAGGATGCTACAGAATTTAGCGAAGGTTTGGCATTTGTCAAAAACAAAGACTACCGTGGATTTATAGATACAAACAATAGGCCAGTCATTAAAATGGAAAATTCTGCTGGAAATAAATTTACCGAAGGCTTAGCCGATATTAACGATAAAAAATATCGACAAGGTTTTATAAACAAAAGAGGAGAAATTGTAATTCCTTTGCAGTTCGACTTGGTCGACAATTTTTCGGAAGGCTTGGCTTTTGCTGTCAAGGGTGATTCAATTGGTTACATCAACAAAAAGGGAATATTTGAGTTTACAATTGATGGATACGCGGGTAAACCATTTTCCGATAGTATGTCATTTATTGGCCAAATGAACGAGAAAAAGGAAATGCGTTGGGCACTCATCAATAACAAAGGTGAAAGAATTACTGGTTATATTTTCGAAGATGTTCGTGGGTTTTCCGAAGGTCTTTCTGCCGTAAAACAAAATGGAAATTGGTTCTTTATCGATAAGCTTGGTAACCCTGTATTCGACTTTGAGTTTAATTACGTTGATAGCTTTGTCGACGGAATTGCATGGGCATCGTTCAAAGATGGACGCAAAGGATATATCAACCACAAGGGGCAATTAATTCTTGAAATTCCTGATGCAGAAAGTTATTTCGACTTTCGTTTAAACCGAAAAGTATATTAAAATGAGTACTATAGCTGAAGAAATTATCGAATCAATCGACATTGTCGATTATATCTCCGAAGCAGTAAACCTTCGCCGCCGAGGAGTAAACTTTGTTGGACTTTGTCCTTTCCATCAAGAAAAAACCCCATCTTTTACGGTCTCGCCCGAAAAAAAGATATTTAAGTGCTTTGGGTGTGGAAAAGCTGGAAATGTAATTACTTTTGCAGTTGAATATTATGGATTCACCTATTCAGAAGCAATTCGAGAACTTGCAAAACGTGCCGGAATAAGACTTGAAACAACCACAATAAAGGAAAAAGAAGAAGTTTCGCGTAAAAATCAAATTCTTCAAGCACTTGAATACGCAAAGAAGTTTTATCAACGTGTGCTTTTTACCCAAAGTGGTATTGTTGCTCTTGCATATCTTAAGAATCGAGGATATAACCAATCGACTATTAGTGAATTTGAGATTGGATATTCACCAAGTGGATGGGATGCATTATTTCGCGAAATGACACCGCAAGGTTTTTCGCCCGAAATCCTTCTTGCAGCAGGATTAATCAAAAAAAAGGAAGGCTCGGAAGATGAATATTACGATGTTTTCCGCGAAAGGATAATGTTTCCAATTTACAATACAACTGGAAAAGTTGTTGGTTTTGGTGGTAGAGTTCTAAAAGAAATCGATAATCAACCGAAATATATTAACTCGCCCCAAACGGAAGTTTTTGACAAAAGTAAATTGCTTTTTGGCCTTTTTAAAGGAAGGAACGAGATCCGTAGTAAAGAATCTGTTGTTCTTGTCGAAGGTTATGCAGACGTAATTTCACTTCATCAGGCAGGAATTAAAAATGCAATTGCCTCGTGCGGAACCTCCCTTACAATAGAACAGCTAAATCTTATTTCCAGATATTGCAAAACAATTTACATTGCCTACGATGGGGACGAGGCTGGTCAAAAGGCAACAGAAAGAGCAATTCAGCTGGCACTACCTCTTGGCTTCGAAGTTTTTGTTGTGAAACTAATTGAAAACGAAGACCCCGATAGCATTGTTAAAAAATTTGGCCCCCGAACCTTTAACAATTTGTTGGACAATTCAAAAAGTTTCCTTTCATATCTATTCGAAATTGCTCAAGTTAAAAATGTATTTAGCCGACCTGCAAAGAAATCACAATTTATTCAATATTGTCTTGAATTAATTACACAAATACCAGATAAACTCCAACATTACGACTTTATTCAAGAATTATCCAATCTACTTATAATGCCTTACTCACAATTAGATGCAATTTACAGAGAAAAACAAAAGTTAGAAAAAGAGAAACAAAAAAGAAATATCCCCGATATAGCTGCTGAAATTTCGAAAACTCCTGTTCCTGAAAAACTTATTCCTGAAGAGGAATACCTGCTATCAATATGTGTTGAAATACCTGAAGCATTGGAAGCCTTAGAAAAGGTATATAAATTCAATCCAGAAGATATGTTAACAACAAAAGGAAAAGAATATTTCTCATTACTTAAATCACATAAAAGTAAAAATCCGATAAGTTCAATTACCTCTGATACTTCAATTGATGAAAACACCAGAAATTTTTTTATAAATTTGGCATTTTCGAAACAGGAACCAAGCAAAAACTGGGAAAGATTTGGCTTTACACAAATAGATAAAGACATTCATAAAATTTTAAGAGATGCTTTTACCCGTTTAAAAATAAAAAAAATAGAAATTAAAATTCAAGAAGTACACAAAAAGATTGTAGAAGATAGTGCAAATAAGGAAAAGCATTTGAAAGAACTTCAGGACTTGACAAGAGCCAAACAAAAATTATTAAGCAGTTTAAAAAAATGGGATTAACACAAAAAGAAAACTTAAAAGGGATATTATTTGCTTTTTTAATAAGTATTTCCATTTGGTTATTTACCTTAATGAATTCAGAATATCGCTTTTATATTAAAGTTCCATTGAAAATCGTACCCCCGGAAAAGTATTCAATTTCAGGAAAAGTTCCCGAAAAACTAGATGTTCTAATTTCAGCTACAGGATGGCAAATTTTGAACCTTTCGGTTTTCCCTAAAACTTCTAATTGCATAATTAATCTTAGTCAAAACGAAACAATAAATGAAAAAGTTATTCTGACGAAAAATGATTTCTTAAAAAACCTTAGCCTTGCCTCAAATGCAAAAGCCTTGGATGTTAATCCCCCCTCAATTACATTAGATATAGGAGTGATAGGAGAAAAAATTGTCCGAATCGAGCCAGAAATCGAAATCCATCCACGAGAAAATTTCATTGTTGTTGGCAAACCAATAGTGAAACCCGATTTGGTTGTAATTCGAGGAAGAAAAGAAGTTCTCGATAAAATAGAAGAATGGAAAACCAAACACATCCTTTTGGACGATGTCCATAAACCAATTCAATTAGATATTCCTTTAAGCGATACCCTTCGTTCCTTAATATCTTTAAGTTTTGAGCAAGTAAAACTTATTGTAGAGGTCGACTTAAAAGCAGAAAAGGAAATTTTGGATGTTCCTGTTACAATCGAAGGGGGAAATTTGCCCGAAGGACACATCCTTGAACCAAACTTCTTGAAAGCAACTGTTCGCTCAGGCATAAACAAATTAATTGAAAGTGACATTGTATCTTTGGAAGCTAAAGTTTCTTACTCTGAAATAAAGTATGATTCGATAGGTATTATTATTCCCAAAATCAATTTACCAGAAGGTTTGAGCTTGGTTTCATTAGAACCTCCTTACCTATATCACTGGAAAAGAATTAGAGCGAGGTAATTAACCCACATTAACATTTGTTTTCGGAAGCGAATAATTGAATTCATGGAATGGCTTGAAAATAGCACTAAAAAATGTTAGTACACTAACACGTCCAATAAACATCACAAACACAAGTATCAACTTTGATGAATCGTGTAAGTGGAATGTAACATCTCTCGAAAGACCTACAGTTCCTAACGCTGAAGTAGCCTCGAATAACAAATTCAATGGATTAATGTTGGGTTCAAAATAAATCAAAAGTGATGTAGCAAGAAAAAGAACAAATATTGATAAAAAAGCAATCACAAAAGATTTTTGAATTGTTTCGTGGGAAATTTCTCTATTAAAAATTATTAATTTTTCCCTTGAGCGAATATAATAAAGAACGAATAGCATTAGGACAGCAAAGGTAGTTGTTTTAATTCCACCACCAGTTCCTCCAGGAGATGCTCCTACCCACATTAAAAAAATCAAAATCACGGCACTCAAAACAGAAAGACGCTCAATTGGAACAGTATTGAAACCAGCAGTTCTTGCCGAAACGGACTGAAAATATGCATTAAACAGAGAGTCAAGGACATTGAATCCAAGAAAATTCGAATTATAATCGGCAAGGAAAATAAACAATGTCCCAAATAAAATAAGGCACATAGTGGTAACAAGAACAACTTTTGTTGTTACCGACAATTGAAAACGAATACGAGGAGCCTTTTTATTAAAAAGTTTTAAAGAAAACAATTCAGAAAGAGTAAGAAAACCTAATCCACCGAAAATAATTAGAATTGTAATCGTAGACTTGAAAAGGTAATTATACTTCAAAATTGGTGTGGCTAAATTTTCAGAATAAAGCGAAAAGCCAGCATTACAAAAAGCCGAAATAGAATGAAAAAGTGCAATATAAAAATTACTAACACTAAAATTTTCAAAATCATTTAGAGAAAGATAAAGAATAACAGAGCCAAGTAGTTCAATCACAAAAGTGTACAAGACAATTTTCCTTATGATTGAACCTATGACAGAAAAAGTTTCCGTACTTAAGTATTCTTTCAACAGGAGTCGCATTCGCAATGAGAAATCACCACCAACAAAAGTGAAAAAGAATGTTGTAAGCGTCATAATTCCTAATCCACCAAGTTGAATTAGGATAAGGATAATGATTTGACCAAATAAAGAGAAATCTTTAGGAGTATCTAAAACAATTAATCCAGTAACACAAACAGCACTGGTTGATGTAAACAATGCATCAATATACCTTATAGGTTCACCAGTAGCCGAGGCTCTTGGAAGCGAAAGCATAAATGAACCGAATAAAATTAAAATTGCAAAAATGACGGCAAAAATAGCTCCTGGCGGTACCTTTAACTTCCCAATGAAATTAGTATGGCGAACTAGTTTGAATAAACCTATTAAGAAAAGCAACATTTGGGATAAGATTAAATAACCAAGAGCAACCTGGTCAATTGAGATTAATGGGAAAATGGAACGAAAAGTTTGTATAAGAGAACTACCAAAAATTAATTCCAGTGAAAGAAAAAAAACAAGTAAAAGTTCAATCCAACGAGTTTTAAATTCGCCCCAAAAATTTTGAAAAGTAAATAATCGAAGTAATTCTTCGATAATAAAGGAATAGATTACAATTTGGATTACACCGCGAACAAGAAGTTCTTGCAATTTATTTAATTCAAATCCAATAACAAGAACAAAGCTTATTGCCGAAACAATTCCAATAGAAAGTAGGAGTATATCGAGGAAAATTTTTAAATTTGTTTTTATAGATTTTATCGTTGCAGGTTTCATTTATTTTTTTTTGTATAAAAAAATGCAAAGTTAAAAATTTTGTGATTATTAATATTGAGACTTAATATGAAGAAAAAAACTTACGATATCATTGCAAGAATTGAGCGTAGTATTAATGTTAAAAAGCGAATTTTAGAAACAATTGCCGATAAAATCATTCATACTGGAGAAATAATTGCAAAGCAACTTCAACATGGGAACAAAGTATTATTATGTGGCAATGGTGGTAGTGCAGCCGATAGCCAACATATTGCGGCTGAACTTGTTATACGTTTTCGAAGTAATGTGAACAGAAAGGCTTTGCCTGCTATAGCTTTAACTGTTGACCCATCTATTATGACTGCTGGTGGAAACGATTTTGGGTTCGAAAATGTCTTTGCCCGTGAAGTAGAAGCATATGGCAAAGCTGGCGATGTTTTAATTGGTATTTCAACAAGTGGAAAATCGCCTAACGTTCTCCGCGCAATAGTCACCGCAAACCAAATGAACTTAATAACAATTGGATTGCTTGGTGGGGATGGTGGAACAATTTCAAAAGAGTGCAAGTTCGGCGTCATCGTCCCCGAATACGAAACCGCATTAATACAAGAATGCCATATAATGATTGGTCATATTTGGTGCGAAATACTTGAAGAAATTCTTTTCCCAGAATACTTCAAAGCCTGAAAAAGCGTGTACAACCCAAAACAATATTCTTCGAGGCTGGTATTTGTATGACTGGGCAAATTCCGCTTATGTTACAAGTATTCTGACTGTTTTTTTTGGTCCATTCATTTCACAAATGGCCAGTGAAATTGCAAACCCAAACGGTTTATTTGAAATCGTTGGATTACAAATTTATTCAGAGTCATTATATTCGTACCTTGTCTCTATTTCCGTCTTTTTGCAATTCTTCTTTCTTCCATTAATTGCATCATTTGTAGATATAACTGGTAAAAAACTAAATTCGTTAATATTATTTGCTATTTTAGGTTCCCTTCTAACTTTATCATTTTCTTTTCTTAACGAAAAATATTTAAATATACTTTCATTAGCTTTCATATTTTCAAACTTTTTCTTTGGCGCAAGTGTAGTGGTTTACAATAGCCTTCTAAATTATATTTGCGAGCCAAAAAAGCGAGACACAATTTCTTCGCAAGGCTGGGCAATTGGATATATCGGCGGAGGAATTAATTTAGCTTTGAATCTTTTTATAATTTATTTTCATACTCTTTTTGGTCTATCAATAGATAATGCAATTCGAATTGCTTTTGGACTTACTGCCTTCTGGTGGCTTACTTTTTCGCTGTTATCATTTTATTTGATGAGGGGACTTAGCTTCGCCGCAGACACCAAACCAAGTTCAAACCAAAATATTTTATCGAACCTTTTCAAAACAATAAAGGAACTTGCCAAAAACAAGAATGCCCTACTTTTCCTTTTTGCCTATCTTTTTTTTAATGACGGAGTTCAAACAGTTATCGTAATATCTACCCAGTTCGGCAGAAGAGAATTAAATCTTTCTATGGAATACCTTGTTGCAACAATTCTAATTGTTCAGTTTTTATCATATTTTGGAACCCTCATTGTTGCGAGAATTTCGCAAAAGCTGGGTTCAAAGAAAACTATTATCATTTGTCTTTTAATTTGGAACATTATAATTATCTACTCATACTTTTTTCTTCGCGATTGGATGGCTTTTGCAGGTTTAGCAATTTCGATTTCACTTGTTCTTGGTGGAACGCAAGCTTTAAGTCGTTCCATTTTTTCAAATTTAATTCCAGCAACAAATTCAACTGAATATTTCAGCCTTTACGAAATCAGCGAAAAAGGCTCAAGTTGGATTGGCCCTTTAGTCTTTGGTTTTATTTTACAAGTAACCAAATCCTATCGGTTTGCTATTTTATCTTTAATTTTGTTTTTTCTCGTTGGAATTATTTTAGTTTCTATTGTGAAAGCCCCAAGTTATAGTAATAAGGAGACAAAATGAAGTTTTCAATTTTTTTCTTTCTTATTTTTTTGATTTTCGCAACCCCACACAACACATATTCACAATCAATTGCTTCTCAGGACGACCTAACAAAAATGGTTTTAAATTCAAACTCAAGAGTCATTTTCGAATTAAACGGTTATTGGGATACAGAGCTCTCCGATGGCACTACTGGTTCGTTTTACCTTCCTAAGGTTTTTTACAATTGCGATAAAGCCACATTCAAAAAAACAATTCACATCGACCGGAAACTTCTTACAAATTCAGTTTGGCACTTTTACTTTCTCGGGCTGAACGATGAAATAGAAATATATTGGAACTCCCAATTCATTGGTAAGTTTATTTCCGACGGAACCCCGCTTTGGGTTTCGATTCCTAAAAAGTTTATAGTCAAAGAAACAAATGAAATCACCCTGATAATAAATCCTTCGCAATCTCTGTCATATCTCGTTAAACAAAATTATCAATACTATCCCAAAATCGTAACTGGTATTTCAAGAGATTTTTTCTTAGTTCGAACTTCGCCTGTTTTCATAAATTCTTTTTCATACTCATTAACATTTGAATCCCTTTCTAAAGTAGAATTGAAAGCAAGATTGAACATAAGTTCATTCGAAATTGAATCTTTCCTTAAAGCTCAAAATCTAACAGACCAAAACCACCATATATTCAAATTTGAATTATATTTGCGGAATAAAGAAACAAATCAAATCATTACACAAACGCAACCACAAGTGATTAGCATATCTTCTTTTCGTAACATTTTTATAGAAAGCTCTTTAACTTTATTAAATCCAACACTTTGGGAACCAGAAAATCCCTACCTTTACTCTTTGGAAGTTAGAATTTCCCTTGGGGATACTTTAATTGATGATATTACATACGATCTTGGAATAACCAAGTGGGAAAATGTCGGCTACAAAAAAGGAATAAGCTGGCTTATTAATGGAAAGCCATTTACGTTAAAAGCTGTTGATTTTATTGAAGTGTATGATAATTACAACACTGGGCAAAAATTAAAGAAATTTGAATCGGATTTAAAAAATTTGAAATCACTTGGTGCTAATGCAGTAAGAGTTTTGTTTAGTTCTCCTAACCCAATCTTATTAAAATTGGCAAATCGATATGGATTAATTGTTCTTGTTGACTTACCAGTATACTACATTCCTCCTTCTTTATTAAAAAAATCCGACTTGTTTATCAGATTTCAAATAATTTCTGAAAACATTTCCAAATTTTGTGGACCAAACCCATCCTTTTTTGCACTTGGTCTTGGTGAAGGTTTAGATGTAAGTTCAAACATCATAAAAGATTACTTCGAAAAACTCTCTAATAGAATTAATCATTATGGAAAAATATACACTTATGCTTCTTTTTTAGCGGGACAAAATCTCCAAAATATTGAAACTTTGGACTTTATTATAGTTAAAGACAATTTTAAGTTTAAAAAGAAACAGGACCAGCTGCTAACAATACTAACAAGATATACTGATGTTGTTAAAAAGCCCATAGTTTTTTCGTTTGGAACAATCACTAACCCCAATAACCACAATGGATACAATAATCCATTGTCGGTTGAATACCAAGCTTTCTATATCTTGGAGAAATTTAATTTGCAAAATCGCGCTGGTTTTTCTGGTGTTATTGTTTGGAGTTATAATGACTACTTCACTGAAAACCCATTGTTGAAATCCGCTTCAATTGAACCTTATATATCATTTTCGGGCATTCAAGATTATAATCAACAAAGGCTTGCATTCAATGTACTAAAGTCTTTGTTTAATAATGAAGAAATCCCGATAATTAATCCAGGGTTACCAGAATTTCAATTAAACGTACCTTACATTGTCTCGGGAATACTTGCTGTTCTAATTTGGAGCATAATGCTAAATCGAAGCAAAAGATTCCGAGAATATACTTTTCGTTCGGCTTTTCGAACATACAACTTCTTTGCCGACATTCGTGACAAAAGAATTATTTCGGAACTACAAACGGCATTTTTTGGTTTAGTTCTTTCTTTGATTATCGGGACGTATATCTCTTCCATCATCACATTTTATAAAACATTCGATGAATTTCAATTTTTAGTAAGTCTTTTTATTCCTTCCTTCTTCATTCGTGAATGGCTATTTAAGCTTGCTTGGAACCCAGTTCTAGCTATTATTATTTTTTCAATTATATCATATTTCAAGTTATTCCTTTTGGCTGTCCTCCTGAAAATTACCTCTTTCTTTGTACGTTCAAAGATATTTTTCGACGATACTTTTAAAATGGTTATCTGGGCGAGTCAACCAATTGTACTTATACTTCCAATTGCTATCTTCATCAACAGAATTCTTCCTATTTCAAGTATTATTGCCTATCTTTTCCACATATTTTTTGCTTTAGTAATCTTATGGTGTTTCCAGAGAATAATAAAATCGGTTTGGGTAGTATTTGATATCCGTCCTACAAAGGCTTATTTTTGGGCTTTTGCTTTTGTCTTTGTCATTTTGTTTATATATTTTGGTATCCAAGAATACTTATTTAATTTTTTCGATTATATTATTTGTTTCACAAAAATAATTTTATGATATGCAAGCAGTTTTTCAAACCAATTTTCCTAATATCAAGCTCAAAAACCGCGGAAAAGTTCGCGACATATATGAGTTCGAAAAACACTTACTCTTTGTTGCAACCGATAGAATATCCGCTTTCGATGTCGTAATGAACGAACCAATCCCGTTCAAAGGAATAATTCTAACTCAAATTTCCAAATTCTGGTTGGAAACCACACGGCACATTATTGCAAACCATTTTCTTAGCGATAACATTGATGAATACCCAGCCGAATGCCAAGAATGTCGTGATGTTCTTCATGGGCGCTCAATGTTGGTAAAAAAATGTAAACCGCTTCCAATCGAAGCGATCGTTCGCGGGTATATTGCTGGTTCGGGTTGGAAGGAATACCAAAAAAATAGAACTATTTGTGGTATTTCACTACCCGAAGGTTTAGTGGAATTTGATAAGCTCCCAGAACCAATTTTCACACCTTCAACAAAAGCAGAAGTGGGACACGACGAAAATGTTGATTTCGAATACACTCGAAAAATACTTGGTAATGAACTTGCCGAAATGGTTCGTTCAAAGTCAATTGAAATTTTCAAATTCGCTTCCAAGCTGCTTGAATCACAGAACATCATTCTTGCAGATACAAAATTCGAGTTCGGTATCGACGAAAATGGTGAACTTATTCTAATTGACGAAGTTCTTACTCCCGATTCCTCTCGCTTTTGGCTAAAAGAAGATTATGCTCCTGGAAAACCTCAATACAACTTCGACAAGCAGGTGCTTCGTGATTATCTTGAATCACTAAATTGGAACAAAGTTCCCCCGCCCCCCTCTCTTCCAAAAGAGATTATAGATAAAATCGTCCAAAAATATAAGGAAGCCTATCGAAGAATTATTGGCAAAGAATTTAATTTTTAGGAAATGGAAAAAATAAAAGTTGGAAATAAATCTATCAACAAAATTTTCGATGTATATTTTCTTAGCAGTCTTTTATTTCTTGTCTTAGTTGGTATTTACGCAGTTTACAGCAACAATTTGAACGCTGAAACACTCGATAATTTCAATAAACATTTGACATATGTTTTTTGGGGAATTGTTTTAATGTTTTTCATTTCTTTCGTTCCAGAAGATAAAATTCAAATCCTTGCTCTCCCATCGTATATTTTTTCAATTATTCTACTTATAGTAGTTCTCTTTATTGCAGACCCAACATATGGAACAAAGGGATGGATTAAACTCGGAGGTTTTTCATTACAACCTTCAGAATTTGCAAAGCTTTCATTGATTCTCACTACAGCCTTTTTTATTTCAATCCCTGGCGTTTCTCTTAATAATATCCGAGGGTTAAGTATTCTTTCCATCATTTTTCTAATTCCTACACTTTTAATCATTCTGCAACCGGATTATGGAACTTCTATCGTTATCCTTGCGATTTTTTGGGGATTCTTATTTTGGACAGGATTTAAATTAAACATTTTACTCACACTCCTCGGAATTCCCCTCCTGACTCTGTTTTATTTGAAAGGGATTACCGAATTCGTTTTAGTCATAATCCTTTTTTCTGCAATACTTTTGGCGGCAAACAAAAAGAATTATATAAAAACAATTATAATAATTTCAATTTGTATTGTGTTTGCTCTTTCAAGCAAGGAATTAATCCACAATCTTCCTGCCCACCAGCAAAAAAGAATACATACATTTATTGACCCTGCTTTTGAACCTGATCGCGCAAGCTATAATCTTATTCAATCGCTTCTTGCAGTTGGCAGCGGTGGATTTTTGGGGAAAGGTCCATTTTCCGGAACGCAAACACAACTCCAGTATGTATATGCACAAAGTTCCGATTTTGTTTTTTCTATTCCTTCAGAAGAATTTGGTTTTATTGGTTCCACTTTGATTATAATTGCCTTTTTCGTTTTAATTCGAAGAACGATTAAAATTGGATTAGATTCTAATTCACCTTTTCTGAAATATTCCGTTCTTGGTTATTCTATAATGCTTACTTTCCATTTTATTGAAAATGTTGGGATGACAATTGGGCTTTTTCCTGTGATGGGAATTCCTTTGCCTTTTGTTAGTAGCGGCGGATCTTTCTTTTTAGTTAATTGTGTTCTTGCAGGTTTGACACTCAACGCATATCGAAAAAAATTTCATTCATTTTAGAAATAAGAATGAAAGAAATTTACGACTTATACCGAAAATTTAAGAATGATATCCAAGAACGATTGAATTCTTTTGCAAATTTACCCCAAGAGGACTATTTTTATGAACTTTGCTACTGCCTTCTAACCCCAGCAACAAAAGCTGAAAATGCCCTTTATGCTGTCGATGAGTTGAAAAAAAGAAAATTTTTCGAAATTGGTTTCGATCCAACAAATGTTTTGATAGGTAATGGAATTTCAAAAACAAATGGGAACAAATTTTACATTAGATTTCATAATACAAAATCTAAAAGGCTAATTTTAGCCCGCGAAAACTGGGACAAAATTCTTTCCATAATTAATTCAAAGATAGCTCCTTTCGAAAAAAGAAGTCAACTGGTGAAATATGTTTCAGGATTTGGACTTAAAGAAGCTTCGCATTTTCTTCGAAATATCGGATACTCCGACTTTGCAGTTTTAGACCGTCACATACTAAAAAATTTAATCTCTTATGCAGCGCTTCCCGAGAATTTTTCACTATCATCGCAAAAAAAGTATTTTGAAGCCGAACAGTCCTTTTTTCGTTTTTCTTATTATTTGGGAATTTCCCCTCCGGAGCTAGATTTGCTTTTCTGGGCAAAAGAAACTGGTTTTGTTTTAAAATAAATTAACAAACATATCGACTCAATTTTCTTAAATATTTTCTTTTATGGAAAAACAAAGCCAAAGACTTGACTACCTCGACCTGATGCGAGTAATTGCAATGATGATGATGATTCTGGGTCATTCATTTTTCGACTTAGCGCAACCCAACCTTTATTCAATAACTATTTTTCCCTGGAATATTTGGGAATTTCTACGTGGCCTTACCGCCCCAATTTTCCTTTTTATTTCGGGAACTGTTCAAGTTTTTGCCAATAAGCGTATCGAAGGAAAGGTTTCAAATGATATTGTAACCAAACGTATTAAAACAGCTCTCTTTTTGATTTTTTTAGGTTATTTTCTAAATTTCCCTGTCCAAAAAGCTTTCCATATTTTTTTCGTTGACAAATCTACATTGATTCCTTTCTTACAAGTAAATATTCTACAACTAATTGGGTTAACCCTTATTTGGCTTTTACTTTACTTTATCTTTACAAAAAACAATATTAAACTCGGAGTTATTTCATTTTTCACTGGAATTATTATCTTTGGTTTGACCCCTTTTGTGCACTTAATCGATTGGTATCAATTTCTACCAATGCCAATTGCACCCTATTTTTCGTTAAATAAAGGTTCGTATTTTCCTATTTTCCCATTTTCGGGATTTTTGTTCTTGGGAGCAGCTTTCGGTACATACTTGGAGAAATTCCCCCTTCAGTATCGCGCTAAAGTTATAATTAAAAAAGGCTTCCTGTTTGGATTTATTTCTCTTGCTTTGGGTATTCCTTTGTATTTTATTATTGATTCACTACATTTACCATTTTACGACCCCAATAAAGGAAACCCGGGAATGTCGGTAATAAGGTTGTCGCTTGTTTTGTTGCTTTTATCTGCTTTAGTTGCTTTTTATGAAAAATTTTTAAATAAAATTCAATTTGTCAGAAGCTCAGCTCGGACATTGGGTAAAAATGCGCTAATAGTTTATATTGTCCATATATTTATCTTATATGGATTACCCTGGTATCCTGGCTTAGCTACCCTATTTCCACGACAATTTGGGATACTTGAATCGTTTGCTTTGTCTTTTTTGGTTATGTTTTTATCATTTGGAATAATCTTTGAATTCGAAAAATTTGCCTCGCAAAGGAAAATTTTAAAGCCTTTATTCAAATATGGTTTTGTCTCTATCTTTCTTCTTCTTTCTCTTGTTTAGAAATTTACCTCACCCGCACGCAATTTAGCACTTCGCGAGCGTGGATTCATCTTCTTTTCATTTTCATCAGGAACTATTGGTTTTTTTGTCAGAATTTTTATTTTTGGCACACTACTTGCTTCCTTGTCATTTTTCGAATATTTGCGGAAAAAATTTTTAACGATGCGATCTTCGAGCGAATGGTATGAAATAACAACAATACGTCCCCCATTTTCCATACAAGCCAATGAAGAATGGAGAGCGTTAAACAATACATTTAACTCATCATTTATCGAAATTCTGATTGCCTGGAAAACACGCGAAAGTGAACTTTTTAGATATTTTGGTGGAACTACACTTTCAACAATCCGAGCAAGTTCAATGGTAGTTCGAATTGGAGAAATTTTCCGTTGTTTTACGATTCGATTAGCAATCTTATTGGCAAAAGGCTCTTCCCCGAATTCTCGAAGAAGAGCCGCCAAATCTTCCTCGTTAGCTGCATTGACTAGGTCTTCTGCTGTTCTTCCGTACGGCGAAAATCTCATATCCAACGGACCAGCCGTACGATATGAAAAGCCACGGCGGCTCTCTTCGAGCTGCCGCGACGATACCCCCAAATCCAGCAGAAAACCTGTCCACAACCCCCGATGTCTCGTTATGCTGCATGCTTTGCTAAAACACTCGTTAAAAAGCTCAATTCTTGAATGCTCCCCCTTTTCGAACTCTACTTTAAATTTTTTCCGACAATACTCAATAGCCTCCGTATCCTTGTCGAACCCAAATATCTTCCCCTTTTCACCAAGTCTCAATAGAATAGCCTCGCTATGACCTCCTCCACCAATGGTACCATCAACATAAATCCCATTTGGATTAGTAAGTATTAAATCAACAACAACTTGTGAAAGAACGGGCGTATGATAAAATTCCAAAATGTCGTTCATACGCTTAAATCAAATCTCACCTGTCACTTGCCTGATTCCGTAACTACTGGAATAAATCTCGCCCATTACTTTTGCATAGATCTTTTGATATTCCTGTTGCTCAAAAGCATAAACCCTTGCGAATTCATCGGGATTCCAAAATTCTATATGATCTAACTTCCCTACGACAAGAACCTTGGACTCTATACCAGCATATTGAATCAGCACCTTCGGCAGCAGAATCCTATTCTGGGCATCAAGTGTTACCTCTTTTGAATACATTGAAAGAATTGTAATTATTCTATCGTGTTCAGGATCGAATGGATTCAACTTTCGTAAAGTATTTTGGAACTTTTCCCACTGGTCAATTGGATATGCAGCAATACATCTGTAATAGCCACTTGTAAGGTTGAAAGTGTCTCGTGCAGCGGGACTTATTGCACGCCTCATATACTGCGGCAAAACTATACGGCCCTTGTTGTCGAGCAGATACTCTTCACTACCCTTAAAAATGCTTTCTCCACTTTCTCCCACTTTGCAAATCCTTTTTGGGAAATTTTACCACTTTCAACCACTGCGAAACTATAAAAGAAAATTTTAATTTCCAAACAAGATTTAAAATTTTTTTGAATAATTTTCAATTTTGTAAAAAATAATTAAAAATGAAGGACTTAAATCTTTTTTCTGAACAAAAAAATAAATCGAACAAAAATTATGAATGGCAAAAGTTGAACGAGGTTTAAGATATTTTAGGAAAGAGTTAAAGCAGGGTATGCTTAGCAAACATTTCAACTCTTTTGTAAAGTATCCAATTTTGATTTGGTAATAACAAAATTGTTACTAAATTCCTTGGTAAGTAATAAACTTTGGTAGTTTCAATAATTATAATGAATTTCGTCTTTAAATGGTTAATTTTGTTCTCAAATGGATAATCAATTCGACATAATAGTAATAGGTGGAGGACACGCAGGTATCGAAGCATCATACGTTTCAAGTCGTATGGGTTGCAAAGTTGCCCTTGTTACAATGAACAAATACACTATGGGCAGACCTTCTTGTAATCCATCAATTGGTGGAACAGCAAAAGGACATTTGGTCAAAGAAATAGATGCACTTGGCGGGGCTATGGCAATTCTCGCCGATAAAGCTGGCATACATTTTAAAATGTTGAATCGCTCTAAAGGTTATGCAGTTTGGTCTCCAAGATGTCAAATTGATAAAGATCTCTATCCAATCTATGTTTACCAACTTTTATCGAAACAAAAAAATTTAACCATCATCGAAGCAACAGTCAAGCAAATTCTTATTAAAAACAACAAGATTTATGGAATAGAAACTTTAGAAAATCATAAGATATACGCACCAATTGTAATACTTTGCGCCGGAACTTTCTTAAATGGAGTAATGTGGACAGGATTGAAGGCAACTCCAGGAGGGAGATATAACGAACCCGCATCAAAATATCTTTCAGATTTGTTGAACGAATATGGATTTGAAGTCGGAAGACTTAAAACAGGAACCCCTCCTCGAGTTTGGCGTCATTCTATTGATTTCAGCAAAACAGAGATTTCGCCTGGGGACGAACCACCCCAGCCTTTCCATCGAAATACACGCATTGTCAAAAATCGAATCGTTTGTTATGCAACTGCTACAAACGAAATTACGCACGAGGTCTTGAGAACAGGCTTCGACCAATCGCCTATGTTCACTGGAAGAATTAAAGGCACCGGACCACGCTATTGCCCATCGATTGAGGATAAAGTTAATCGCTTTGCCGACAAAAACTCGCACAAGATACTTTTAGAACCAGAAGGTCTTTTTACCGATTCCATCTACGTTAATGGCTTTTCAACTAGTCTTCCCGTTGATGTACAAATAAAAGGCTTACACACAATTCCAGGTTTGGAGAAAGCCGAATTGATTCGACCAGGGTATGCTATCGAATATGATTTCTATTATCCATATCAATTAAATCTTTCGTTAGAAACAAAACTTGTTGAAGGACTTTTCTTTGCAGGACAAATTAATGGGACTTCTGGATACGAAGAAGCAGCAGCTCAAGGTATTATGGCTGGTATCAATGCAGTATTAAAACTCCGTGGCGAGCCACCTTTTATCCTTAAACGAAGTGAAGCATACATTGGAGTTCTAATTGACGACCTCGTTAACAAAGCCCCCGAAGAACCCTATCGCATTTTCACATCACTGGCTGAATACCGCTTGCTTTTACGTCAGGACAATGCAGACGAACGACTAATGGAATACGGCTACAAATTCGGATTGATTTCCCCCGAAGAATTCGAAAAACACCAAAAGAAAATGGAACTTTTAAACAAAGCATACCAAGAATCCAAATTATATAAAGTAAAACCTGACGATATTAATCCTTATCTTCAAAATGTCGGAGAAACTCTTCTCGATGAAGTTACAAATCTCCACTATATTGCCAAAAGAAGTAATATAAATTTAAACGATGTTCTTAATTACATCAATTCAACTCCAGATGTGTTTGTCGAACTCAAAAAAAATCCCGAGCTTATAGAACGATTGCAAATTGAGATTCGATACGAAGGATACCTTCAAAGACAAAGGAAAGAAATTGAATTATTTATACAAAACGAAAACAAAAAGATTCCTGAAAATTTTGACTACTGGAAAATAAACTCGCTTTCGAAAGAGGCGCGCGAAAAGCTATCGAAAATTCGACCTCAATCGCTTGGTCAAGCGTCAAGAATTCCGGGTGTTTCTGCATCAGATATTGCAATCTTAGCTCTATTTTTGCGATAATTTTTACGATTATGAAACAAAAGAAAATTTTTATTGTGGGTGGAAGTGGTACAATCGGCGAAGCAATCCTCAAAATGCTATCATTTGAAACAGATTATGAAATTGTTGCAACTTGCTCCAATGGTGAAAGTTTGTATACCGGTGGAAATGTTAAAATCTATGATTTAAAGTCTAATCAATTTAAAGAGCTTCGTAAAACAATCCTCGAGGAAAAGCCGAATGTAATTGTTAACGCCGCTGGAATTTCTGATCCTATTTTGGCAGAAAACAATAAAAAACTTGCTTGGGAAATAAATGTTCAATTAGTCGAACATTTAGTTTCTCTTTCTAAAATTTTGCAATCTCATTTTGTCACATTTTCGTGTGAATGGATTTTCGACGGGAAAAATGGTCCATTTTTAGAAACCGACCGCCCAAACCCCATCAATTACTTAGGAAAGTCGAAACTTGCTGCTGAAAATCTTGTTCAAACTACTCTTTCAACTTTCACAATTATTCGTCTTCCATTGATTTATGGTCTTTATGGGAAAGAGGATTTCGTTAAACGAATACTATTTCCCAATCAAAAAGATGGTATTACCTTTCCCTTTCAGTATTCCACAAATCCTGTCCTTGCCGACGATGTCGCTTTTGGAATTATGAAGGTAATTGAAATTGAACTTTTCGGGATTTATCATTTCGGCGGAGCTGATATATATTCAATACACAATTTCATTTCTACTATCCAAGAAAAGATAAAGCCAGAATTGTTAAATCCTAAACAAAAAAATAACTTGGAAAAAAGGATAAGTTTTCAAACAAATAATAAAAAGAGATTTGGTTTACAACCAGCACTAGCCGAAGCAGTTCTGTCTATTAAATTCTCTTCCGTTGAGTCTGGAATCAACACCTACCTTGCTCAATTAATAAAAAATAATTCCGAACTTTCCGATGGCTTCGAAATGTTAAAAAGACATATTTGATGTTGAAAATTATTAATCTTAAATAACCTGCTTTTGGAGTTTACGTAGTAATTTTTTCAACTTAATATTGGGCAAAAGGTTCTAATAAATTATAATCTTATTTGCTTTATTTCATCTTTTAATCTATTAATATCATTAATCCAAGATTCAATATCTTCTTCGTGTTCAATTTACTCGTTCAAAATTGTTGTAGCAAGTTGGTAAGTTGCAAAATCTTTCCCATTGGTCAAAGATGCAATTTCTTTATACCGTTGAACTGCGCATCTTTCAGCTTCCAGATTTTGCTGCAAAACAACTTCAATATAAGGATCAACTGGTGTTTCATATTTACATCGAGCCAGTTTAAACCAGTCTTCCGGAGTTAGTATTGGTGTTCCACCCAATTGAATAATTCAGTCAACTACTAACACTGGGTGGTTAAGTTCCTGCGACGCATATAAGAGCAATTCAGGTCCGAGTTCACCTTGCATTTGTCCAGCCATAAGGCGAGCACCAATCCAATATTGATAGAACGCAAGGCATTCTTCGGCAAGAGCGGAATTTAATTGGCTAATCAATTCATCAAGATTAATACCAATAATTTCTATAGATTTTCTTCCTATTTTATCCAAAATTTTTATTACAAAATTGCAAAATACAAAAAAAAGGAACCAGGTTCCGAAGAACCTGGTTGGGGGTTGCTCTGTTTTGCTAAATAATGGCTGTGGGGAAATTATTTTTTTGTGTTATCTTGCGAAGTTGATGTCTTCGACTTTTCATCATTTAGTGATGCTTTGCGCTCAATAGTTGCAGGATAACCAAGTGTTTGAATAGCAAAGAGGATCATATCTTCCTGAATTTGTGTTGAATCAAACTTAACTTCCAATCGCTTACTATTCAAATCCATTTCCGCTTCGGAAACTCCTTTAAGCATATTTACAATTGTTTCGATTTTCACTTTTGCCTCTTTGCTCTTAGTATCAACTTTAAAAGAAACAGTAGACAAATTACCTTGCGAAAAAGTTACACCTATTGCGAAAAAAATTGATAAAACCGATAAAACTATTGTTCTTGCTAAACGCTTTTTCATTTTTTACCTCAAATAATTAAACCAATATGCAACTACGAAACCTTCATAAAAAAGTTTCAAAGGTTTGAAATCCTTAGATAAAGGGAATAATAAAAGAATATTACTTTATTTGGAAGGGAAAAAAAGCTTGTAAAGATTATGACCAAATTTTTCGAAATTTTCAAAATATCCTGTAAACCATTGAAATAGAGAAACGCCAAGGGCTTCGCTTTGGGAAATATCATCGTAAGACATAATTCCAC
This sequence comes from uncultured Hyphomicrobiales bacterium, assembly GCA_964413155.1. Classification (GTDB taxonomy): domain Bacteria; phylum Bacteroidota; class Ignavibacteria; order Kapaibacteriales; family UBA2268; genus Naka2016. The sequence continues at coordinate 196,534 of CAYPRT010000002.1, forward strand.
CAGTTCTAATGATATGAAATTCCTGGGACAATTCCTTTTTTTTTAAATATTTTGCACATTCCCCAGTTAGCTCAAATGACTTTTCTTTCAAGGGTTTACCACTTATCCCACCACCAAAGTTTAAAACAAAAAATTCAAACGACTTTCTTTCAGATTGATCAAGAAAAGAAAATACTTGTGAATAATCAGTAGAAGTATTTCCAAAATTGAGACCATCGTAACCAAGGTCAATTAAAGTATCAATCAATTCAGGCACATATTTTCTCGAAAAGTCATTGGACAACTTAATTACCACAGGCAGGTTTCTTTTTCTATAGCGAAGGAAATTTTGAGAAATGTATTCAATCCTTTCAACAAATTTACTATCAAGTTCTTTTAAATTTGTTCCCTTATTTAGTACATTAGGACAGCTTTCATTAATTTCAACAAAATCGACATTAGAATCTTGAATGAGGAACAAAGATTGACACAATCTTTCCAAGGAGTCAAAAGAATCCGAATCAGAGGAAATGCTTAAACCGAGTGGAACACCCGGCTTTTTACTAACAGAATTAAGATAGTCCAAAACAATTTTAAGTCCAGGGTTCGGAAGCCCCATCCAATTTGAACTTGAAGAAGAACGAGGATAAGGAATAAAAGGATGTAAGATACCTTTTTTTTGATTACCTTTCTTTGGAAATGGGGTAACAGTTCCAGCAAGGAAAGCTCCAGCCCCTTGGAGATAAGCCAGCTCGTAACCTTTGCCATCCTTAAACATCCCAGCTGCATTGAATAAAGGACTTTGAAAATGCAGTCCCCATATTTTTTTTGAAAATTCATGTGGAATCTGTTTCCGTTCAATTTTTTCCTTAACCAACTGCCCCAAAAAAAACTTCCTTCCATAGGAATAAACAAAGCAGGAGAAATATGGGAAACTCCCAACAAGAGCTTTCCTCAAGTTTTTTTCAAATCGAGAGATGATTTCGCAAAAAGTCATTTTATTCAACCTTATACATATAATTTGGAATTTTGATTTTCAATATTGTATAACCACCATCAAGGTCGCTCCATTGGTCGCCAATAGAACCAATAATTCGGTAACCTTTTTCAGTCAATTCTTTTCTTTTCAATGTCTTAAATTCTTTTGCAGTCAAATCTTGCTCGTTTGGACTTCTACAAATTAATGTATCAAATTGTAAGTATCCCGCCTTTTTCAAATTGTTCAGAGTAGCTTGATATTGACTTTGATTCCTACCCGTAATGAAAATTACCTTAATCCTTCTTACTAACAAAGTATCGTAAAAGGCTTTGATTTGTCGAATTGGAACAGCTTTCTCCGATTCTACCCATTTGTTCCATTCGCTTTTGATGTAACCAAAATCATAATTAATTTCATACTCAAAGTTTGAAAGAGCAGTTTCATCTACATCAAACACAAACGCAGAATTTTTAGAAATAGTTATTTCATCAAGCTGTCGAATCGCATCCGCTATTATTGAGTCAAGTTCCAAAGAATATCTGCCCGAAAGATAATACTCTTTGACTGCGTTTTTCGCCTCGCTTAAATTAACAATAAGGGGTGGATAGGAAAAAAGTTGATTAATAAACAAAATCAAAAAAACAATTAAAGGTACTTTGAAACTAACTGGATTTTTCATATTTCCCTCCACATAATATTACTTTTTCAACACCCAATATCATTTTTCTAATAATAATTAATTAGATAAGATTTAGAGAAAATCTCCATAAAAATTTCAGAACGACAAAATTACAAACAAGCTTAATATTGAAGTAAAACTTTTAGAAGTAAAAATGATTATTTCAAAATTTCCCAGTAAATGGACTTTCGAAGCTCATTAATCCATTCAAGGTAAAGTCGATTTTGTTTGAAAGCAGTAAAAAATTGCTCCAGTTCTTTATAATCTGTTTGAGGAGAAGGTTTATGTGGCGGTATAATCCTTTTTTTATAAACAATGTGATAAGACTCGTTGGGATGGGTTTTATAAAGGACAGGAGCGGAAACCCCGCCAGTTGGAAGAGTATCAATAACTGAACGAATATTATCGGGTAAATCTTTTATTGGGAAACGACCTAAGAAACCACCAGCACCGCGAGTTTCCAGCTCGTCGGAATATTTCTTTGCAAGTTCTTCGAAAGAAATGCCATTATAAAAAAGGTTTCGAACGGAATCAAGGAAACGTTTCGTGTTTTCAATTTCAACCTCGGAAGGTGTAATTTTAAACAAAATATGACGAACTAATACAGAATCTTTTGTTTTACCAAGCAATTGAATAATATGAAAACCGAGTGGTGTTTCAATTGGTGTGGATACTTCCTTATATTGCAAATTAAAAGCAGCTTTTTCAAATTCGGGAAAAAGATTTCCTCGTGCTATCCAACCTAATTCACCGCCAGAATTAACTGTTGAATTGTCATCACTATATACTTTAACGAAACGAACAAAGTCACCAGTTTGAATGATTGAGTCACGAACTCTTTTTGCAAGCTCATATTTTTGCCGCCAAATATCTTCTGGTGCACTGATATTCTTAACAATATGATAAATTTCTATCTGTTCAGGAAGTGTAGGAAGCGAATCTTTATATTGTTCATAAAGCTCATTGACCTCTCGCTCTGTAACCTTAATATTTCCAAACTTCTTTTCTTTCATTTTTTCAATGAGCAAGAATTTTCTGATTTCATCGCTGTATTCGGATTTCAAACGAGCGATAGACATGCCATATAGGTCTTCAATGCGTTTTTCCGAACCATATCGCTCCACCAATGCATTTAATTGGAACTGCCAACGTTGGTCAACCTCTTCATCGGATACTGTAATGGAATCTTCTTTTGCCTTTATTAAGACAAGCTTTTCATTGATTAATTGGTCAAGGATAAAGTTCCATACCTTGGGGTCATTGGGGTCGATTGTAGGGTTTTGCTGAGCAAGCAAATATACTTGGCTTTGCACATCGGATTTCATAATCATTTCGTCGCCAACAATTGCGACGATTTTGTCTATTATTTCGCCTTCAGTTTGACAAAATAAAGATTCAAATGAAAAAAATGCAAAAAGTAATCCCAAAAATAGAATTCTCATTTATTTTGATTTTCCTTTTTCAAAGTATTTACAACCATAAAGAGTTTCTGCTCATCAATCTTAACTGGAATAATTTTTTGAAGATTTTTCAACCAATTGTCGACCAAACGTTTCTGCAAAATTTCTTGAACATCAGTGGCAAAATCTGGAATTGCCTCTTCGAAAGTTTTTTCTCGTTCAGGCTCAAAATTATTTATTCGGACAATAGAATAACCCCCATCGTATTCAATAGGACCAACTATACTACCTACAGTTGCTCTCATTTCATACAATTTTTGAGCAAGTTTGCTTTCTTTTGTGGTAATCCGACCAAGATAACCTTTCTTTTCGCGAAGATTTGCCCTTTGTGTAAACTGACTTGCCAATTGTTCAAAGTCTTCGCCTTTTTTTGTAATTCTTTCGTATATTTCTTTAGCAAGTGAATCTTTCAAAACATAAATTTCATTAACATCATATGCAGGGTAGGTCTTATACTTCGACTTGTTCTTTTCCCAATATTCGCGGGCAAGTGCAGTGTCTAACTTTAATTTATCCCAAACTTCCAAGGCTTCAACTTTAAAAAGAAGAATTCCATCGCGAAACTCTTTCATCATAGAAGCAAATTCGGGATTTTGGCTTTCAAGGTTTTCGGTTGCTTTGTCGATAACCAATGGATAAACTATTTTGTTTATTGCATTTGTAAGCCCTGCCCAATTTAAAGCAGTTGTTCGAAGGTCGCCTCTATGTCTTAATATCCCCAGAAATTCGTCGACAGTGTATTGTTTATTCAAAATTTCAAACAATTTTTCTTTTAATATTTCATTTTTGATATTATTTTTCCAAGCCGTATCGAGAAGTGTTTTAGTTGTATCAAGCATAGATAGTAATTTTGAAAACACTTCATTGTTAATCGAAAAACCGTATGATTTTTGCAGTTTTTCAACTAATTCCTTCTTTTCGGTTTCGAAATATAATCGCTTATAAAGTCGTTTTAATTCTTCGCGTTCCTCATCAGGATTGAATTTGGATGTACTATCGCGACGAATAATATGGAAGCCATATTCTGTATAGACGGGTTTGGAAACTTCACCATCGCGCAAAGAAAACAATGCTTCTTCGAAACTTGAAGTAAAAAACCTACCCGAAGGTTCAAGCCCACTTGAACGAGAATACCATCCACCAAAATCACCGCCACGCATCGAAGAAGATGGGTCGTCGGAATTCTCCTCGGCAAGTCGGCCAAAATCCATTCCAGCTTTAATCAATGCATAGATACTATCGGCTTTCTTAAGTGCGGTAACTGAATCTCGATTTGGAGTAACTGAAATTAAAATATGTTTTCCTTTAACTTTAATTCGAGGTTCAAGTTTGTTCAGTTTGATAATAAAATAACCAAATTTGCTTTTTATTGGGTAAGGATAAAATTCACCAGGTTTCAAGGAAAAGATTACATCTTCAATTGGTTTTTGAACTTTTCCCCCTGTAATGTAATTTAGAATTAAACCACCTCTTTCAGCCGACTCTTTATCTTGAGAAGAATCTTTTGCAAGTTTTGCAAAATCTGCACCATTTTTGAGCATTTCTATCAAATTCATTGCTCGCTTGAAAGTAGGCATTGTATCGGGATTATCCGATGGGAACTGAACAAAAATATAGGAAACCTGTGCCTCCCAATTCCGATAACGAAGCATCCTTTCTACACTTGGTTCAACAAGATTCTTTTCGAAAAAGAAAGTTTCGGCAAGCAACCTTCGGTTGTTTTTTATTTCCTCGCTAATGGCAGAATCTTTATCCAGTCCTCGCCGCAAAGCATCATTGACTTTCAAACGATATCGAACATAAAGATTTACAAAATCAAGGAGACTATCCTTTGGTAACAAGAACAATGGGGAACTTTTCTTGGCAAGATTTTTTGAATATGCCTTTTCCAGGTCGTAATAGGTTATCTTTTCGTTGCCAACGCTTGCTACAACTGTTTCTTTAATATCCTTGCTTTTCTTTGTAGGAGCTTTACCTAAATTTTTTTGAGCATCAAGTTCTGCGGTTTCAAATAGCATTACAAAAAGGAAAACCGTAGCAATTCCCAAGAGTTGTTTCATAGTACAAACCTAATAAAAAAATGCAAATTAATAAAAATTACAAAAACTTATTGTAATTTGCATTTACAAAGTAGTTTCAAAATTAATGGACATTTTTAATAAAATTTTAGATTTGCTTATGTTTCGGGTTGGAACTGAACAATCCGAAAATGGGAAAGTAACTCCAATTGTTACTCTTGGTTCAATAGCTTGGGGAATTTTGTTACGAAGTGCTATTGTTATTTTTCTAAGTTTTATCTTCATGAGTATTTATTCAAACAGAAAATTTTGGTGGTTATCCCTCCTTATATTATGGCTCTTTGCAGCCTATCCTGGTTGGAAGCAATACCAATTTTATAAAAAGCATATACAAGATGTTTTCGAGTCAACTCTTTGCGGAAAATGTTTGCATTTCGATGAAACTGGTCAACTGTGCAAACTTTATGATGAACATATCTACGAAGGGTATGTTCCTTGCAATGGCCTAGATTGGGAACCTAAACCTTTCGAAGAGCAAAATGAATGAAATAATAATTTTTAGATTTCGTTAATATTTTTTTAAACTTGGTTAAATATGGTGTTACCAATTTATAATGCATTTCATCCTATTTTGAAACAAAAAACAAGCGAGGTAATTAATATTGACAACGAAATTCATCAACTCATAAAAGATATGTATGAAACTATGGAATTTGCCGAAGGTATAGGTTTGGCAGCAAACCAGGTTGGAATGTTAATTTCAATTTTAACTGTTAACGATATTTATGATGAAAACGAAAAACTAATACACCCCAAAAAAGCCTACATTAACCCAGTTATCGAATCGAGCAGCGAAGAAACTGATGACTTCAACGAAGGATGTCTTTCCGTACCTGAATTACGCGAAGTTGTTACTCGACCGAAGGAAATTCAAATTCGATATATTGATATTAACGGCAAGGAAAATAAAGAAACCGTAGACGGTTTGCTCGCTCGCGTGCTCCAACACGAAATCGACCATCTTAATGGCATCCTCTTTTTTGAAAGAATTTCTCCATTTCGAAGGACATTAATCCAAAATAAGTTGAAAAAAATAAAAAAGGGACTTATCATTCCTGATTATCCAATGGTTTTACCTTCGGGACAACTCACAAAAGAGCTCTCCACAATTTAGTTAAGTTCGTATTTTTTCAAACTGTAACAATCAATTAACATTTTATTAACAAAGTTCTATTAATTTTGTTTGTTAAGGGTAATCATATGGAAAACCAAAAATTTAAAAAGTCCATTGATGAACAAGTTATAGCAATAGTCGACGACGAAGATGATATTTTGGAACTTGTTAGTCTTCATCTTCGTCGTCATAATTTTGTTACAATGGAGTTTCGCGACATTTCAACATTTTATCGGCATATTGAATCAGAAATACCAGACCTAATAATTTTGGATTTAATGTTGCCCGATGCAGATGGAATGGAGGTATGTAAGTTTTTGAAAAACAATAACAATTTCAAGCACATCCCAATAATCATTTTAACTGCAAAAGGGGATGAAATGGAAAAAGTATTAGGTTTGGAACTCGGCGCGGATGACTATGTCACCAAACCTTTTTCTCCACGAGAACTTGTAGCCAGAGTTAAAGCAGTGCTCCGTCGGGATCAAAAGGAAGATATACCAAACGTTTTAACTTTTGGAAACATCTTGAAAGTTGATTTCAGAAAATTCGAAGTATTCGTGGAAAATAAAAAAGTGGAACTAACCCCAAGCGAGTTTAAGATATTATCTCTTTTGCTTAAAAGAAAAGGCTGGGCTTTTTCTCGTGAAGCAATTCTCGAAGAACTTGGAGGCATCGAAAAAGGTGTTCTGGATCGTACTGTCGATGTTCATATTAAAAATTTACGAGAAAAACTTGCTTCTGCGGGTAAATTCATAAAAAACATCAGAGGTTTCGGTTACAAGATTTCCGAAGATTGATGAAAAAGTTTTCCACCCTTGTTTTTTCTTCATTCATAACAATATCTTTAGTTTTTGCCATTATTTTAACATATCAAACACTTAGTTCATTCAAAAATTTTTTCATTAAGTTCCAATTAAAAGAGTTAGAAAAAATCAACTTTATTCTTTCCTTGATCCTTAAACAATATTATTCACCTATTGATGGAATTCAAAATGAATTCTTGCAATATATCAACTCTATCGATTCCTTACTAAATCTCCGAATCACAATAATAACCTCAAATGGTAATGTTATTGCAGAATCTCGTGCAAAGAGTCAAATTCTTGAAAATCATAAGGAACGCCCAGAAATTGTTCAAGCAATCAACAATGGCAAAGGTTTTGCAATTAGATATAGTAAGACACTTAAAGCAGAGTATATCTATTTTGCAACAAAAATAAATCTACCTGACAACTATTTTGTAATTCAAAGAATTAGTATTCCCAAAGAAAGTCTGAATTTATACTTCTTAGAATTACAACAAAAAATTATTTTAATTTTTTTAGCATTATTTAGTACCGTATTCCTTATTTCCTTCATATTGTCCAAACAACTAACCAAACCTATACTTGAGGTAATGGAGGCCTCGAAAAATGTAGCTGCTGGAAACCTTGATATTCAACTTAATGAGAAAGGCGAAACAGAGTTATCCCTTTTGAAGCAAAATTTTAACGAAATGATTAGGGAAATGAAAAAGTCTTTCGAAAAATTAACCGAACAACGAAATTTTATGAAAAATCTGATTGAATCAATTGAACAAGCTCTTGCAATAATCAACAACGACTTGACCTTGAGTTTTGCAAATAAAAATTACAAAGATCTCCTTCAGGTGCAAGGTAAAGACATAGATTTCAAAGATGAAAGAATTCCCAGCCAAATAAAATCAACTTTCGAAGACAAAAAGGCAAATTCAATTGAAATTGAATTAGAGGGTAAAACTTACATTTCAACCACAAAATATCTGGAAACCGGAAACCAAATTCTACACCTTCTTTACGACATAACAATGTTAAAGAAAATTGAAAATATAAAAAAAGATTTTGTAGCAAATGTTTCTCATGAACTTCGGACACCACTGACTGCAATAAAAGGATATATTGAAACACTCGAAGAAGAAATTTCCCCAGAACATCTTCGTTATGTTGAAACCATAAAAAAGAACACAGAAAGGATAATCCATATTGTCGATGACCTTCTTACCTTGATGTCGCTCGAAGATGTCTCGTCGAAATTAATCGTGAGCGAAGTAGACCTTTACGAACTCATAAATCAAATTTCGCCAACCTTTAAGCAAAGGTTAGAAGAAAAGAAATTAAAATTGGAGCTGAAATGCAAAAATGATTTCCCCAAAATTCTGGCAGATTCTTTTCGTTTGGAACAAGTTTTTATTAATTTAATTGACAACGCTATAAAATATTCCGAAAAAGGGACAATAAGAATAGAACTATCGACCGAAGACGAAGACACGGTAAAGATAGTTGTTAGCGACGAAGGCATTGGTATACCAAAAGAACATTTAGACAGAATTTTCGAACGTTTTTACACTGTGGATAAATCCCATTCCCGAAAACAGGGAGGAACTGGCTTGGGACTTTCTATTGTTAAACATATTATTTTACTTCACGATGGTAACATCCAAGTTCAAAGCGAAGAAGGCAAAGGAACAAAATTCATTATCCACTTACCTGTAAGTTAAACCTCTCTTTGTAATTTTGTTTTTTTTGAAATAATAATTGAAACTTAGCGAAAATCTCGATAAAGTACTATGGAGCTTGCTCGATAAAGGGCTTTATGTACTTTTTGGTTTTGTTTCTTTATTGCAAATTCGCCGACTTGACCCTTCCATTCTTGGAATTTATGCTCTTTTAATTGGTATACATACTTGGCTTTTCATTATTGTTGACTCTTTTTTCCTTCAGGGAATAATTCAATTTGGATTTAATTCAGAAACTGAACGGAGGACAAATACTTTTGCTCTGCTTTGTACAATTATTTTTGTTTTTGTAATCTCTTTATTTTTTTCGCTTTTATCGGATTTTTGGGTAAGTATTTTTAAAGAACAAGGTTTAAGGCTAGTTGCGTTTTATCTCCCATTCCTTTCAATTTTAACAATACCAAGGGTTTACACTTTGAAGTTTGCATTTAAACATTCGAATATGCTACTTCTCTTTCTTGTAAATGCTGCCTTTTTTATCCCTATGTCCATTTTAACAATTTATTTATTCTTCCAACTCAAATCATTTTCTTTCCAAACGATGATGTTAATTTATTTTACAGGGACTTTGATTAGTTCAATAACTGGGGTTATACTTTTAAAAAAATATATTAGACTTGGTTTCAAAGGTAATCAAAAATTAAAAGACTACTTAAAATTTGGTTTGTCAATTTTAAGTTATTCGATTTCACATAGCATTCCTCGGCAACTCGATGTTTTTATTTTGCAATATTTCTTTCAAAGCAAAATAGTTGGAATTTATTATTCGGCAAAAACATTGTTCCGTTTATTCGAAGAGGGATTAAACGCAGGTTTTGGTTTGGTTTACCCAACCGCCGTTCGTATGATTGCAAAAAGTAAGCAACAAGAATTACAAAGTCTAATTTATAAGTCAACATCTTTCACTTTCATAACAATTTTTATTACTTTTCTTTTTTTAGAACTTGGGGGTTCTGAATTTATTATTAAATTTCTTTTACCATTTCGGTACTTAATGTCTATCTCCTATTTCAACTTAATGATGGTGGCAAGCTTATTTATGCCTTTCCAACTTGGATTGTCGGTGTTAATTGCACAAAATAAACTTAAACCAGTTTCAATTTATTATTTCGTTTCCTCGTTATGTTCTGTTATTGTTCTTTTTATTGTTGGAAAATTAAACACCCCCAACCTAACTCCACTCGGTATTGTTAGTTATTATATAATTCTTGGTTTATTATCATACTTCCATATTCAAAAAGAGTTCAGCTTTAAGATAACTAATGTGTTAAAAGGTTTTGAAGACATTTTAAATTTTATCAAAAAGAGCCAAAAAACTTTCGAAAGAAAAAATAGAGATTAGATAACTATCCTTGCTTCTTTGAGGTTTTAAAAAGGTAAATTTCAAGTTAATTATTAAATTTCCTTCGGGGTGAGGGAACTCACCCCTAAAATATTAAGCAATTGTGATTTCGTTGCACAGGTAAACATCTTGAATAGTATTCAGAAGTTTGATACCTTCTTCCATTGGTTTTTGGAATGCTTTTCTACCCGAGATTAATCCCATACCACCAGCACGCTTGTTTATGACAGCAGTTTTTGTTGCTTCGGCTAAATCATTTTCGCCAGAGGCACCGCCACTATTAATTAGCCCAATCTTGCCCATAAAATTATTAACAACTTGGTATCTGCATAGGTCGATAGGATGTTCCGATGTAAGCTCGGAATAAATTCTTTTGTCATATTTGCCATAAGACTTTCCTTCGGCATTAAGAGCTAAGTACCCACCATTGTTTTCAGGAAGTTTTTGTTTAATTATGTCCGCTTGCAATGTAGCTCCAAGATAATTTGCCTGCCCAGTAAGGTCAGCAGAAACGTGATAGTCTTTATCTTTTTTAAAAGCAGAGTTTCTAAGATAGCACCAAAGAATTGTAGCCATACCAAGTTCGTGGGCAAAAGCAAAAGCTTCGGAAATTTCAACAATTTGACGATTACTTTCGGGGCTACCAAAGTAAATTGTAGCTCCGACGGCAACTGCTCCCATATTGTATGCTTCTTCGATAGTTCCAAAGAGGATTTGGTCATATTTGTTTGGATAGGTTAAAAGCTCATTATGATTGATTTTAACAATAAATGGGATTTTATGAGCATATTTACGAGCAACCATACCAAGAACCCCAAAAGTAGAGGCAACAGCATTGCAACCTCCTTCAATAGCAAGTTTAACAATGTTCTCGGGGTCAAAGTAAATAGGATTTTTGGCGAAACTCGCTCCAGCCGAATGCTCAACACCTTGGTCGATTGGTAAAATCGAAAGGTAACCAGTTCCAGCAAGTCTTCCGTGGTTGAAAAGCCTATAAAGATTAGCAAGCACTCTGTTATTACGATCTGAATTTGCAAAAACTCTATCAATAAAATCGGGACCAGGAAGTGTTAATAACTCTTTGGGAACTTTTGGATTAGAAAAACTAAGTAGAAATTCTGTTTCGTTTCCAAGTAAAGACTGAATTTTCTCGAACATAAATCCTCCAATGAAACCAAAATAACTATGTACAAAAATAAAATAAAAAATTGAACTTATAAAAGGTTATAGAAGTTAGCAGGAATGAATTAATAAAAAATTTTTTAAATTAAAAAAGTAAAAGAAGTGCGACAATGAAAAAATTATTATTATTTTTTGGAATATTAATTGGGACGTCTTTATTAACCTTTAGCAAGGAAAGGTTCGAATATGATGACCCTGCGCGCCGTGCGGAGGAATTTAATAAACAAAGGGCTTATCCATTTGAAAAAATACCAGATTTCGCAAGGCAAAAAGCATTCGAACAAGCAGAATTGTTATACCAAAAACTATCCCCAAATCTTCTACTCGCCGAACAACCTGAATGGAAACCAATAGGTCCATTCGACATTGGAGGAAGGATAAAATCTATCGTATTCCACCCAACTAAAAAAGGATTAGTATATGCCGCTGCTGCTGCTGGGGGAATTTGGCGTTCCACTAATTTTGGTAACTTCTGGGAACCTATTTTCGATCACGAAAATGGTATTGCATTTGGAGCCCTGGCAATCGACTTAAATAATCCCAATATTTTATATGCTGGAACTGGTGAATCTGTAATTGGAGGTGGGACAATTTATCTTGGCAACGGAATTTATAAAACAACTGATGGCGGGAACACTTGGAAACTTCTTGGATTAGCTGAAGTTGGTGCTTTTTCAAGGATTTATGTCCATCCCAAAAACTCAAACATTGTGGTGGCAGGTGCAACAATTCGGATGCCTGGTTTTTACATTTCAACTGATGCTGGACAAAGTTGGGCTCGAATGATTGATAAAAATGTTACAGATGTTTCACTTAATCCAGAAAATCCGACTGAATATTTAATCGCAATTAATGGTGAAGGAGTTTACTACACAAGTGATATGGGTAAGAATTGGGAAAAGCGAAGCAAAAATTTTGAGCAACCATTTGGTAGAATATCAGTAAAATTTGCACCTTCCGACCCAAATATTGCTTATGCTCTTCTTGATGTGAATTCCAGCGGATTAATTTACCGAACTACAAATAAAGGCTTGGATTGGATTCTTGTTTTTCGAGGAGACCAGACCTTCTTTCGTGGACAAGGTTTTTACGATAACTTCATTGAAGTCCATCCAACAAACCCAAATTTGGTTTTGGCTGGTGGTATTGATGTTTTCCGTACATCCGATGGGAAAACTTGGACAAATGTAACCAATGGCTATAGTGGTGGGAATGTCCACGTAGACCAACATTGTGCCGCTTTCAATCCAATTGACCCCAACATTGTAATGTTAGGTAACGATGGAGGAATTTACTTCTCGTCCGATGCAGGAATTAATTGGGTTGTAAGAAACAACAATTTGCAAGTTACCCAATTTTATGGTTTCGACATTGACAATACTCAGCCAAATATTAATTACGGGGGCACACAGGATAATGGAACAATTGGCAACGATGCCGACACAAACTGGAATTTTATTGCTGGTGGCGATGGTTTCAGAACTGTTGTGGACTACGGTAACCCCAACATAGTTTATGGCCAGAGTACACCAGGTGGAGTAATCAAACCTTTTACACTTAACATCAAAACTGGTGCTTTCACTTACCTTGATAATGGTATCGACCTTTCTGATGCGGTATGGGACCCGCCATTAATTATCGACCCACAAATAAATACGATACTATACTATGGTAGAACAAAACTTTATGCAAGTTACAACGGCGGTAGCAATTGGGAACTACTTCGTACTCCTATTTCAAATGGAAGATTTACTTCAATAGATGTTTCCTCACTTAATTCCGAGCACATAATGGCAGGTACCAGTGGTGGCGACCTAATTATCACAACCGATGGTGGCGAAAAATGGGCAAACCTTTCAGGAAATGGTTTGGTAAATCGATGGGTTACTGATATCGCATTCTCTAATCAAACCGAAGGTAAAGCATATGTAACTTTTTCTGGGTTTTATACGCCACATATTTTCAAAACAACCAACTTTGGACAAACTTGGATAAATATTAGCAGGTCTTTCCCTGATATTCCTGTCAACACAATTGCTTTGCATCCTTTCAACGATGAAATTATTTTTGCTGGAACGGATATCGGAGTTTTCGCTTCCTATGACGGCGGAGCAAATTGGTTTCCCTTTGGTAAAAAACTTCCGAAAAGTCCCGTAACAGATATGAAATTTTGTAAATATTCTTTGACTTCGCAATCTATTCCATTACGAGTGGCGACTCACGGCAGAGGAATTTGGGAAGCACAAGTTCCAATTGATGTAATAAGCAGTTTCGAAATCACTTCTCCAAGCGGAGGCGAAATCTTCGTAAGTTCCACCCAAACCTTAATCTCTTGGTACGGTTTCGCTCCCCCAGTTCGTGTCGAATTCTCTGCCGACGATGGTCAGAGTTGGCGACCAATTGCAGAAAATGTTGTCTCGTCCCCACTTCTCTGGACTTTACCAAATATTGAGACAGATTTCGCAAGAGTTCGTATTACTTCCCTTTCCAACCCGGAGCAAACAAAAGTTTCATATACATTTTCGATTTCTTTAATTGAAAAAGGCTCAATTTTGAAGGCAACCAGCGTGAATTTTACCCCCTATGGAATAGCTTACGATGGGAAAGAAGGCCTTTGGGTAACCAGCTTCAATTCGAACCAATTAGTAAAACTTAATGCCAATACTTTTGAAAGAGAAAAAAGTGTAACAATCCCAGGGGATAGCCTTTTTACCGATATTGCTTACGACCGTGACAATGATATTATTTATATTCACAGAATGAACAGTACAAGTGGTAATGGTGGAAACATTATAATTGTCGATACAAATGGAAAATTGATAAGGCAATTCCCTTCACCCGCAAATGTATATCCTATTGGTCTTGAAGTTTTTGACGGCAAGATCCTTGTCGGCGACAGGGACAAAAAGGACCAATTTGGTAAACAACTTCTAATGGTAGTAGATCCAAATAGTGGAACAGTTGAAGCAACCTATCCAAATCCTTATTCAAAAACATACGGTCCTCGTGGTTTAGCATATGATCGAAAGCAAAATGTATTTCAAGTAGGCACCTATTTCCCTAATGGAGGAGCATTGACTGAGGCAGTTGTAACAAAAATGGATAAATCCGACTTGAGCCAAGCTGTTGCAAACATTCCTTTGCAAACTATGACGGGGTTAATTAACGCTCGGGGAATCGAATTCGACCCAAGAGATAAAAATCTTTGGATTACCACCTATGATGGCAGCATTTATAAAATCGCTGGTTTTGATTTAGTTGTTAGCGTCAACGAAGGAGTTTCCCCCCAAAATCATTCTAACTCTTTTGAATTCAAAGCATATCCAAACCCGACTCCCTCGAATATCATCTTTTCAATAAAATCATTTATTGATCTTGAAAATGTTTCCCTTCAAATTCAAAATTCGCTTGGATACAAAATTGAAGAGTTTCCTTTTAACAATCTTCACCAAAACGAAACAAGGGTAATTGTGTTTGACGCTAAAGATCTAAATTCTGGTATATATTTTGTTGTAATTACTACTGGCAACAAAAAAATTGTTTTTGATAAAATTTTGATAATTAAGTAGAAATGTTTAAGAAAATTATCAAAGAAGACGAATCGAGCCGAACAAGTCCCGATAGATATTTAATTACTTATGCAGACCTTGTTACATTACTTCTAGGTTTATTTGTTATTCTTTATGTCAGTTCCCGAGTGGACGAAGAAAGATATAAGGAATTCGCCAAAGCCTTCGCCGATTATTTTAAGCCACAAAAAGGCGAGGAATATCATGGCACTGGGTTAAGTCCTTTTCAGGGAGTTCGAAAAGGGATACCAGAACCAGTGTTGATATTTCCGGATCGTCGAAGCCTACAGGAAATTCAATCCGATGTTGAAAAGTCCTTGGAAAAATATATCAAACAGGGTGAAATTTCGGTAGTTACACGAGGACAAAATGTAATTATTACTTTGCCGGAAAAATTACTATTTAAATCAGGTAAAGCCGAAATTGAACCCGAAGGAATTTCGATACTTGATAAATTAAGCGGTTCTCTTCGTGGTTTAGCACAAGACCAAGAAGTTGCAATTGATGGACATACTGATAGTGACCCTATTAGGAACTTTCGATATCCTTCCAACTGGCATCTTTCCGTAGCTCGTGCAGTTAATGTGGCATATTTCTTAATTGAAAAAGGAGTTCCGGAATATTCTATTGTTGTCCGAGGTTTTGCCGACCAACGTCCAATTGCCGATAATTCAACCCCTGAAAACAAGGCTCGCAATCGTCGTGTTGAAATCACCATTTCCGAGCTTAAACCTAATATCCCAGCAACCAAAGGTTATAACTCATCAGAAAATGAAACTAAAAAGAAATAAATCTTATTTTTTTCTGTTATTATTTGCATTATTATCGCTTTTAAGTTCTAAAGGTAATACGACTGAACCTATAGAAATTGTCGAATTGCCAACCGCTGGAATTCTACCTAAAGGGACTTTTGTAATTCAATCGAACTTCTTTTCCAACGGAGGAATGAGAATTGGATTTCTTCTTTCTCCCTTTTCTAATTTTATGCTGGGAATCTCCTATAGCGGTACAAATATCATTGGCTCTGGCGAAGTAATTTTTCAACACCTTCCGGGTGTTCAAATAGGATTTCGTTTCTTAGACGAACGAATAAACTTCCCAGCTCTATCGATTGGTTTATCTACACAAGGTTTTGGTTATTACAAGAAAGACGTAGAAAGATTTCAGACTTATTCTCCAGGTTTTTACCTTGTTGCAAGTAAAGGTTTTAAAAATTTGCTAGGAATCTTTGATATTTCACTTGGAATCAACTATTCTCTCGAACCAAAACCAAGTCGACGGGGGATTAACTTATATGGTGGTTTCTCTCAATTCATATTAAGATATCTAAAATTGAATCTTGAATACAATTCGAACCTTGACGAAACAACCAATGATGTTATGACACGAAAAGGTTTATTGAATTTTTCAACAGTTTTTATGTTAAATCCAAATGTTAAGATTGGATTGATTTTAAAAGACCTTTTAGGTAATCTTCGTTCAAGCAGTGCAATCGAAAGAAATATTGTTATACAATATTCAGGCGAGTTTTAATCAAGTAACTAATTAAGTTGTATTTTTTGATTTATTTTTAAATATACCTCTAAAAATAAAAAATCCACCAGCAATAATAAATGGGATACTTAATATTTGACCCATACTCAAAGGTAAAAACTTTTCGAAATCGGCTTGGGGTGCTTTTGTAAATTCAATAAAGAAACGGGAAACAAAAACCATTAAAAAGAACAGCCCAAATGGAACACCTTCGTTCTGCAAAATGTTTTTCTTATAAAAAATAAACAATAAAACAAATATAATCAGATATGCAAAAGCTTCGTAAAGCTGGGAAGGATGTACTGGCGGAGTCAAACCAATTACTTCTCGTCCATGATAAATATTAAAAACAATTGCCCAAGGAACATCTGTTGGCTTACCAATTATCTCGTGATTAAAAAAGTTTCCTATTCGTATAAACGTGGCAGCCAGTGCTGTTGGAATAACAATTCTATCGAGCAACCAAATCATTTTGATTTTAGGATGTTTCCAAACATAAAGCCAAAGTGCAATCAATACCCCTAATGCACCGCCATGACTTGCCAAACCACCATGCCAAACCATTAATATTTCTTCTGGATTTTTAAGATAATATTCCGGCTCGTAAAAAAGACAATGCCCAAGCCGAGCCCCAACTACCGTTCCAATGATAACATAAAAAACTAGACTTTCCAAATCTTTTGGGTTTCGGTTTTCCCGTTTGAAGATATAATTCATTATCTGATAGCCAATAATAAATCCAAGAGCAAAAAGAACTCCATACCAACGAATCGCAAACCCACCTATCCTTAAGATTTCAGGGTTTCCGTTCCAATGAAAAAATGAACTGGGATCCATATTAGTTACTCACTTTTTTTACATTTTGGAGGTTCATCGATTACATTTGCAGCCCAAAGCAGTTTTTTACGAAGTAAATCATAATAGGTACTGTTCACAGGTTTAACAAGTTTGACAACATATTCGGACTTTTTAATGTGAATAGTTTCATTGTTCAAAATCTTTACAGTTGTCCGTCCATCGGCAACGAAATTAGCTTCACCAGTTGGAGAAAGTGCAATTAAATCAATTTCATTTGTATCTGGAAGAACCAAAGGTCTATATGTTAGAGAATGTGGAGCAATCGGAGTTAAACAAATAACTTTAGTCGATGGAGAAAGAATTGGACCACCGCAAGAAAGAGAATAAGCAGTCGAACCAGTTGGAGTTGTAACAATCAAACCATCACCACGATAATCACCTATGTAGTGGTCGTTCGTATACGCCGATACTGTGATCATTCGCGAAGAGCCCCTCTTTTCGATTACAAAATCGTTTAAAGAGTAGTAGATATTTCCTTTAACATTGGCTTCAAGCACACTTCTTTCAACAACACGGAAATTACCTTCTACAAGGTCAATTAATGCTTTATCCAAATCGGATATTGAATATTCAGCAAGAAACCCAAGTTTGCCAACATTTACACCCATTATAGGAATGTTAGATTTAATTAAAAGGTTTGCAGCGGACAGCATAGTGCCATCGCCACCAAAAGAAATCAGGACATCAATGTATCGTTCGAGTTCATTTTCTGTGATTTCGGAAAAATTTTTTGCCAGTTCAGGTTCAATTTTTTCTAAGAATTCTTTTTTTGCAAAACATTGAACACCCATTTTAATCAATTTCCGAGCTGCGTGTATCGCACACTCAATTGCTTGAGATTTCGATGTGTTTTCATAAATACCAATCTTTTTCATAAAAAAATTAATAAAATGAAAACAAAAATAAGAAAATAATAAAATAAAAAAAAGCCTTGCCATCGGGGGGAGAGATAGCAAGGCATGCAGCATAACGAGGAAGTAGCGGTTGGGGAATCCGCCGAGCGGGAAACGGGGCTCGAACCCGCGACCCCAACCTTGGCAAGGTTGTGCTCTACCAACTGAGCTATTCCCGCTTGTCAAAGAAACTTATTATGGGGTTACAAAATTACAAACTTATTTTGAATTTTCCAAATTTTTTTCTAACCCCTCAAAACCTTTTTTCAAAGACCTCAATACATTTCATCTTCACGTAAGAAATATCAATTTCTATGCCAAGTTCTTTTGAAATCGATGTTACTTCCTTATCTTTTATTCCGCAAGGAACAATATAATTGAACTCCACCAAATTGTTGCAAACATTCAATGCAAAACCATGAAAAGTCACCCACCGAGAACAATGCAACCCAATCGCACAAATCTTCCTTTTCCCTCCAATCCATACTCCAGTCAATCCATTAATTCTTTCTCCAATGATATTAAACGACCCAAGCAATTCAATTATTGCATTTTCTATTTCCCTAAGAAACCAATGTAAATCTGTTCGATAATCATATAGATTGAAAATTGGATAACCAACGAGTTGCCCTGGATTGTGCAAAGTTACATCGCCACCCCTCTCAATGTAAGCAATCTTTATTCCTTTGGACTCAAGAAATTTAGTAGGTAAAAGAATATTTTCGCTTTTGCCTGCTCTTCCAACTGTGATAACTGTTGGATGTTCACATACTACAAAAATATTACGATTTCTAAATTGAGCAATTTCTTTGGCTAATTGTTTTTGTCTTTCCCAGGCTTCGAAATAATCTATTAAACCCCAATCTTGAATTTCTAACATAAAATAAAAAATATTAAAACTCTTTCCTTAATCGAGCAATAGGTATCTTCATCTGTTCGCGGTATTTGGCAACAGTTCTTCGGGCAACATTAAAACCACGCTTTTTTAACTCCTCAACTATTTTTTCATCGCTGTATGGTTGGTCTTTCGGTTCACTATCAATTATCTCTTTAATAATCTGTTTGATTACTTTTGTAGAAACTTCTTCACCATCGTCTGTTGGTAACGATTCGCTAAAGAAATATTTCAATTCAAATGTTCCAAAATCGGTTTGAACAAATTTATTGTTGACAATTCTGCAAACAGTTGCAACATCCAAACCAGTATCCTCGCTTATATCTTTGTAAATCATTGGTTTTAGAGCCGAAGGACCATATACAAAGAAATTCTTCTGTCTTTCGGCTATAGCAGTCATAACTTTAAGCATTGTTGCTCTTCTTTGCGAAAGTGCTTGAATCAAAAACTTGGCATCATCATATTTCGCTTTCAACCAAGCGGTCGCTTCTTTTTCCTTTCTTTTTGCTGCTTCCCGACGCATCTCCTCATATGTTTTACTGATTCGAAGTGCTGGAATAGTGCTCTCGTTTAAAATAACAACAAATTCACCAGTTTCTTGATCCTTTTCTACAATAAAATCTGGAATTATTGAATTCAATTCAGGTTCGGTATCATCTATCCCGGGCTTGGGATTCAACTTTTTAATGAAATCAAGAGCGAGTTTAATATCTTCGGTTGTCATATTTAATTGTTTTTGTATGTTTTGAAAATGTTTTTTTGTCAGAAGCTCATATGCCTCGGTCAAAATTCTCAAAGCTTCGTGCTTCCCAGGTGTAGCATCGGGATAAGCGCGAGTTTGAGCTATCAAACATTCCCGCAAATCCCTGGAGGCAACTCCGGGCGGGTCAAGTTCTTGAATGATTTTCAAAATTCTTTCGGCGTCTTCGATTGAAACTGGATTTAGCAATTCTTTAGAACCACTTGTTGCATTTTCTGAACTACCAAGAAGTTGCTCAACACGAACTTTCGATTCAGGATCAATTGTAAATTGGTTCGCTGGGTTATCTGAGTTTATTATTTGTATCTTAGCCATTTCTGCCTCTAAATTCTTTTCCAAAATATATTCATTGGTGTCGTCAACAATTTGCTCCAAAGGGGTTCTTAAATATCCATCCGACTCAACATTCCAAAGAATATGTTCACCAAGAATGAGTTCTTCTTCTTTCAAGGGTAAAAGTCGAAGTTGTTGAATCATTTGTTCGATAAATGAAACTTTTTGGCGTACAGGGAAAGGTTCACTTTCTTCATCGTCATAATTGTCAAAATTAATTAGGCGAGCTGCAAGTTCATCTCCTTCCCAAATTTTACGGTAAAATTCAAATGGGTCTTTTGGATCATCAATTTTTCTTGGTAAAGGTTCATAGGAAAGTTCTTCGTTCGGCGAAAAATTTGTATCAGAATATTCTTCTACCAAGTCACCTTCATTTTCAAAGGATTCATCATCAATTGGCTCTCCATTTTCGACTGTTTCAAGTAAAGGATTTTCGGAAATTTCCTCTTCAATTTTTTGCTCCAATTGTTGTAAGGGCATCTGCAAAAGTTTCAAGTACTGAATCTGTTGTGGGGTCAAAGTTTGGGTTAAACTTACTGTAGTAGTTAAAGTCGGTTTCATTTTCCACCTCCTGAATCATCAATCGTTTCAATTGATGGGGAAGAACTTTCAGAATTAATAAGATTGTTATACCATCTTTGCCCGAACCTTCGAATTAAGGCATCTTTAAGTGAAACAAGAAGAGGAGTAGAAGTCATCAATCCATTTTCGATGGCTGATTTGCATTCAGGAATTTTCACATATATTATTTCAGTAAAGAAATATGAGTATTCACGCAGAGGAAAAAGGTGACAAGAAATAGGCTTTCTAAATTGTATTTTATTTTCAAAGAAAGCTCTTTCGAAAGCACAACGCCCAACTCCGTTTTCGAAAAATAAAAAAACACACTCTTTATTATTAACAACGTTTGTATAAAAATTCCCCTTATCTTTTAAGAACCACCCTTTTGATTGAATAACTTTTCGAGAGGTTTCTGGCAGCATTTCCCAAATCTTTGGAATTGATTTTTCGATAGGTTCCAATTCGCTTTGTTTCAATGGAGCTCCTAAGCTCCCTTCAATAAAGCAGCAAGCTCCCTTGCAAATTTCAACATCACATCTGAAAGGAGACCTTAACTCATTAATGTTATAAATAACTCCCTCTAATAAAGACATATGCCACAAGTATTCAATAATTACATTCACAAAAATAATAAAACAAAAAAATACTACACAAAATTGGTATAAAAATTGTTACTATTTTTTCTTCCCCCTTTACATTCCTCTCGATTTGAACTTTAACTTTTTTTTGTTAATTTACTTTTTTATATAATTTAAAATAGAAATGGAAACAACCGATGGTATGAAAATTGGAACAAAATGTGTCCACTCCGGTATTAAAGAATATGAATTTGGACCTGTAGTTCCTCCTATTTACCAAACTTCAACATTTAAATTTAAAGATGCTGACCATGGAGCTCGATTATTCAAAGGCGAAGAAACTGGGTACATCTACACACGAATGGGTAATCCAACCATCGAAGCAATGGAAGATGCAATCGCAGAACTCGAACAGGGTGCCAAAGCAATTGGTTGTGCAAGTGGAATGGCTGCAGTAAACCTTGTATTTATTGCATTGGTTTCCAAAGGCGACCATATCATTTGTGGAAATTCTGTTTATGGTCCAACCACTTCTTACTTGACACAAATTCTTGCAAATTTTGGGGTCGAAACAACATTCGTAGACACTTCCAACTTAAACGAAGTCGAATCTGCATTTAAAAAAAATACTAAAATCGTTTATTTCGAAACACCAGGCAATCCAACACTTAGTGTATCTGATATTCAAAAAATATCTGAAATTGCACATTCATTTGGTGCAAAAGTTGTTGTCGACAATACTTTTCTTAGCCCTGTTTTGCAGCAACCACTCCTTTTTGGTGCCGATATTGTTCTTCATAGTATGACAAAATTCTTAAACGGTCACGCGGACGTTGTTGCTGGTATTGTTGTGTTGAAAAACGGAGAAGACTACAAGCACTTTCGTAAGATATCGAATCTGGTTGGTGGTGTCATCGACCCATTTAATGCTTTTCTTGTCCACCGAGGAATTAAAACACTTGAAATTCGAATGAAAAAGCACTGTGAAAATGCGTTAAGAATTGCCCAATTTCTTGAAAGCCATCCCAAAGTCGCAAAAGTTTGGTATCCGTTCCTACCTTCTCATCCACAATACGAATTGTCCAGGAAACAATCAAAAGGGGGTGGAGGAGTAATTTCATTTGAATTAAAAGGCGGGATTGAGGCCGGAAAAAGAGTTATGGACAATGTCAAAATATGGCAACTTGCCGTAAGCCTTGGCGGCGTTGAATCTTTAATTCAACACCCAGCAAGCATGACACACGCAAGTATGAGTAAAGATTTACGCTTACAAGCAGGAATAACCGATGGTTTAGTTCGTCTTTCAGTTGGAATAGAAGATGTTGAAGACTTGATCCGTGGTTTGGAGCAAGGCTTGAAATTTGCATAAATTAATTTTGTATGAAGAAAATAAAACCCAAAAGGATTTTTGAAGAACTCGCCGAATTGGGTCTTTTGGACGATTTACTACAATACCATTGGCGTAACTTCTATGAGCAAAATGAAAAATTCCGCGAAGATATTAACGAGATACTGCTAAATTTTGCCCCAAGCGAAGTTACTATTCTTGAAAAATATTTTCTTGAAGAACTCTGCCATAGTTTACAATTTTTCATCGATTATACAAAAGTATGGACGAGTCGAAAGCAATAAGTCCAGAAATCAAGGGTTTGTTCGAAACAATTAAAAAACAGGCTCTCGAGTATTCAAAAGCCTTCGAATTTTTCGAAGAAACCCGACAAAGAATCCTTCAAACACAAGGAGAACTGGAAAACTTTGCTCAACATCTTTCAAAGGAAATTGATGAAAGATTTCAACTACTCGAAGATACACTTAACAACTTTATTACAGATTTTCAGCAAAAAAATGCCACAATCGAAAACGTTTTCAGAGAACTTTCCCGAATTGAAATCCTTAAAAACGAACTTGAACGAATGCATTCTGAATTAAAAATTCAACTTATACAAGTCGATAACTTACTTAAAACTCTTGAAAATAAGTTCGAAATTGAATTCGAAACACAATCGCAAAATATTATCCGAAAATTCGAGGACGAAGTCGATTCCACCTTGAAAATGCTGGAAGTTAAGTATGCACTTAAGTTTAAATCCATAGATGAAAAATTATCGAATTTGGACCAGAAATTATTGAATCAAACTGTAAGCCAATCCAGATTTACAAAAATTGTTTATGATGAACTAGACACACTTAAAGAAAAAATTGAACAATTTAAACAAATTTTATACGAAGAACGACAACGAATCGAAGGTAGATTTGGGGAATTTTCCGAAGAGCTGAACAAAAAATTTATCAAACTCGACCAAATCCTAAACAACTTTGAACAGCAAACTCAAACAACGTTGCAAAGTAGCGAAGGTTCGGCAGAAAAATTTCGAGATGAAATAAGGATCGCTTTCCAGCAATTGAATGAAATAAGAAGCCAGCAAAGCAAAGTGGACACAAGATTCAAAAATTTACTTATCATAACATCTGTTTTATTTATTTTAGCAATATTAGTAGCATTAATAATTAAATAAAACTTGTTAAACAAAAGCTAGAAAATATGAAAATAGCAATAATGACTGGAGGTGGCGATTCCCCAGGAATGAATGCATTTGTTCGCGCTGTTGTTCGTTGTAGCCTTAATCTTCGCCCGGCTACTTCCGTTTGGGGGGTAATTGATGGCTGGCGTGGGCTTGTCGACGGTAATTTTCACAAGTTAACAAAGAAAGATACTGCTGGAATCGCTCACCAAGGCGGTACAATTTTAGGTACTTTGCGCGTGCCTGAACTTAAAGAAGATAGGGATATGCAAGAAGCCATTGCATTGAATTTACACGACAACTTCTTCGATTACCTTTTCATTATTGGTGGAAATGGTAGTTTAGCAGCAGCAAATGTAATTAATAATATCATCAAAGAAAAAGGCTTACGAACCAAGTTGCTTATTACTGCTGGCTCCATCGATAATGATGTGTGTAACAATTACGGATATTCTATTGGATTTTATAGCGCTATCGATAAAAGCCTTGAAATGCTAGAATGGATACGCGATACAGCCTCTGCCCACCGTCGCGTTTACATAATTGAATCTATGGGGCGCGATTCAGGTTACCTTGCCTTTTTCGCTGGTGTTGCCACCGGCGCCGAACATATCATACTGCCCAACGAAGAAGTCGATTATGAACAATTAGTCAATTTAATAAGCGAAAGAGACCGAGATACTCGAATTATTGTTGCAGAAGGCTATCCAAAGAGTGCGGACGAAATTCGCAAGATACTCGAAGAAATATTTGCTCGAAGAAATATAAAACACGAAATCCGTCACGTGGATATGGGATATTTCCAGCGCGGTGGTAAAGCTGCCGTGAAAGATATTCTAACAGCAAGTTGGCTTGGTTATGTTATGGTCAAAGATGCCTTCGAAGGGGCTGACAGTGCATTTTACATTTGTTTCCATCCCGGGGAAAACCCCACGCGTCTTCCCTTGGACGTAGCTTCAGATTCATCGAAAACAACACATATCGATATTCCACCGCATCTCAAAGACTTTGCCGAAGCTTTAAAATAAACTTTCTATGAACATTATTCGTAGGAAATTACTTTGTAAATTGGGCCTTTTGGGGTAAGATTACTTTCTATTAAATTCACCAAAAAGTTACTTACTTTTCCAAAATTCGTCTGCGAATAGTTCTGAACAATCTTGATAAATTCTTTCTTTTTAGCACTTTTGATTCTCAAAAGAGTTAGATGTGGATGGAAAGGGCGATTTTCAACAGGAATATTATGCCTAATCAATACATTTTTACAAAAATGATAAATTTCGGTAAGAATTTTTGTTGGGTCAATAATCTGAATGAACAGCACTCGTGGATAACTTGTATTAGGAAAGCATCCGAGCCCTACCATTTCTAAAGGATTGTTAAACTCCATCAAAATTTGTTTCAAGTCGGCAAGTAATTCTTTAATAATTTCTTCTTCAATCTCTCCAATGAAATGGTATGTGAAGTGTAAATTCCAATCCTCAACCCATTTCCCTTCGACAATATTTTGGCAATCTGATTTTAATTTAGGGTATAACTCGATTATTTCAGGAGTTTTAAGAAAAGTTCCAATAAAAACACGCTTTTTTACCATTTGACATAATCTTATTCATTAAAAAGTTCAAAATACTAAAAAAACATGAAACGCTGGTAGACGAAACTACCAGGGTAATTGGAAAAATCGATTACTTAGAAAATCTCATCCCAATGTAAATTTTACGCCCGTCGATTGGACCCCAAATCACAGAGCTATCGAAATATTTTGAAAACGGATTGTCGAAGGCAAGAATTGGATTGTTTTGTTTGAAATCGGTTAAGTTTTCGCCACCGATGTAAAACTCAAAAAATTTAAACCGATAGGTAAATTGAGCAAATAAAACAACGAATGATTTAAATGAAGATGGAAGCCGTTACTGATTAGGATTTTGCGAGGTATTCGGAATTCTTCCACCACCATTGAAATCAATAGTAAAATCGAACCAAAATGGGGCGGGTTTATAAGATAAATTCAGCAAAATTTTATGTGGACTTATTAGTGGTTTCCTTTGTAGTTGATTGTTCGTAGTCAACCAAACATCGTTTAAACGATACGCCAAAAGTAAAGAAATATTCCTCAAAAAGTCCAAACTTAAATCAATTTGAAAACTATTCGAAAAGGACCTTCCTTTCAAATTCGATATATATATTCCTGTAGGGTCTACATCTTTATCGACAATTACTTGATTAATAAAATTTGTGCGATAATACTCTATATTTAGAGTCCCAATCAAGCCAAATATTTCAAAAGTGTGAGATGTATTTACACCAAAGTTCCAAGCTTCTTCCATTTTTAACTGATCGTCGAAGTAAATAGTTCGCGAAGAATTTAAAATGCTTTGGTTTTCAACTATCGGCAGCGGGAAGTGGTAACCTTTACCAGCCGAAAATCGAACAGTATTCAGTTCATCGATCTTATATTTAATATGTATTCTTGGAGTAAATAACGTTCCAGATTTATTATGAAAATCTACTCGGATACCAGGAACAATTGTAAGATCTTCAAATGGGTTCAAAATAACTTCGCTAAAAAAACCAGGGACAATTTCTTTTGCCGATAGATTTAAAGAATCTAAATATTGTAGGTAATTGTTATAAGCAAAACTAAAGCCAAATGTTAAATTTGGTCCTTCGGGTAAAGTGGTGTTTGGATTATAAAACAAATCAAATGGATTTATTTGCGAAGAGAAAATAAAATTTAATAAAACAGAGTTTTGCTCAAGATTAAAAATTCGCTTCCCAAAAATACGAATTCTGTTTGTGATGAACAAAACTAAGAATTGAGCCAAAACTCGATTGATTCTCACCATCGAAAATATATCCATTCTTCGTAACTAAATTTATTCGTTTTATTTTTACTTCTGAACCCCAAAAATTGCTGTTTTCGGGCAATCTAAAAAACAAAGTTTGACCAGAGCTAATCTCATCAACCAATCCATGAATATATGTTTTGCTTTCGAAATTTTTAATTCCATAATTCATATGGGTTAAAAAATTAAACATTCTGCTTAAAGGGATATCAATGAACCCATCTCCATTATAGTCGACATATTTTCGATTTATAGTTGCATTACCAAAAATAATTGCGGATAATTCATCGTTAATTTTTGCTTTTGAAACTAAATTTCCTTCAAATCGCATTACGTCGTTCAAATATCCATTCAAGTATAAATTATCGGCATTGTCAAATTCCTTCAAATTTACATTGATCTGCCCAGTAATGGATTCATATCCACGGGTAACAGAAGAAGTTCCCTTTGAAATCGAAATGGAATTAATCCATGGTCCAGGAATAAAAAATAGCCCGTAATTAGAGGCAAAACCTTGTAAATTGGGCGTTTCCTCCATCAAAATTTGAGTATAGTTCTGTGCCAAGCCAAGCAGTTGAATCTGCTTGATACCTGTTATTGCATCAGTAAAGGTTACATCAACGGTCGGATTTGTTACGAAACTTTCGGATAAATTGCAACAAGCAGCTTTTTTCAAAGAATTTTGAGTCAGAACCTCTGTCTTTTCTATTTTCGATTCCTCAATATATCGCTCAGACATTTTTTCTTGAACAACAACTTCATCAAATTTATATTCGCCTTCGAGAACAATTTCAAGATATTCATTATCAGGTCCAACTTCTATTGTATCCTTGTTGAATCCGACAAAGCTAACGATAATTTTATCCCTCGATTTTATATCAATAGAAAACTCTCCTTTTTCATCTGTAATAGCTCCAATATTGGAATTTAATAATTTTATTGTTGCCCCAGAAAGAATTTTACGACCTTCTTTCGCATATTTACCATATACTATCCCTTTGATTGTTTTTGCATTTCCTAATTCAGATACCAAAATCAAAGAGAAGAATAATATCATATATTTAATAAAAACATTTTTCATATTAACCTCCATAAGTTTATGAACAAAATCAACTTAAAAGTTTGAATAATTAAGCAAGAAGAGGATTAACAAATAAAACTGTGGTTATGAAAGTGGAACAGTATCGGAGGAAGAAAAAAGGGATGTAATAATTCTTATAAAGATAATAATCTTTTTTATTGGGGTCGTTACTTTTTCTTCAAATATTTTTATTTTTTGGTTAAAGTATTCAGAAACTAAATCTTTTACATATTCTACATTTAGATTGGATTTGAATTCTTCAGAAAATTTCTTTAAATTGTTTTCATTGGAAACAATATTGACATTTTTGGAAAATTTTAAATTGCTACAGCAATTGTCCAAGCTCTTAAAAGAAATGTCTTTATCATCAGCAGAATTGTTTTGCTTTGAATGATTTAAGCAACAGCTCTTAGCTTTTTCGGAGCAACAACTATTAGTATCTTTCGAGGCTATTTCGCAACAATCAATTTTATTAAAACCAGTTAAATTAATATTTCTTTCCCTACAAATATGGTTAATTATTGTAATACCTGCCGACGAAACTATTATCGACAAGGTTAAAATGGATACAAATATTTTTTTAATTAGTTTTATCATACCTTTTTATAATCGAATTATAATCGAAAAAAACAAAGGTTTATTTTAATCAACCGAAAAATATGGAAGCAAAAGTTCCTGGAATTGATAAAATCCTTCCTCTTTATTCATTAAATTTTTTGCTACGAAAATAACACCATTACCAAAGGCTTCCCGAGAAATTGATTCATGAACAAGACGAATCGTTTGATATGGAAAACCACAAATAATTTCATGGCGACCAATTATCCCACCCGCACGAATGGATTTAATTTCATCTAAAGACAATCCTAATTCCATTGCTATCACTTTAGCTGTCCCCGAAACATCCTTCTTTTCCTTGAAGTGTTCTTCAATTATAACTATGTCAATGTGAGGAACAATTTTTTTCAAAAACTTTGCAACAATTATCAAATAATTGATTCCAAGAGTAATATTTGGAGACCAAAATACCGTTGTTGATTTTGAAAGCTCCATCAATTTTTGCATTGCATTTTCTGGATAATTCGAAACAGCGGAAATAATCTTTATTTTTCGTTTAGCACATTCATCCCCGTAGTAAAAAATCGCATCTTCCGAAGCAAAGTCGATAACTATATCTACTGGCTGAATATCGAGCAACTCGGAAATTGTAATATCTTGAATTGAATATATCAAGCCAGGTTCATCGGTTTCTATTCCTAAAAGCTCGGGCACCGAACGATGTTCTAAGCTCCGAGAGCGACGCAAAACCCATTCTAAACATATTTCTTTATTAAGCAATAAAGTACCTGCAACAGGTTTTCCTGTTCGACCAAATCCCAGTAACCCGACTTTCACAATTCACCCCATTGTTTATGAACATTGTTCATGAACATTTAGTTTATTTGATAATTAACTATAGCAATGTAATAAAAAATTAGATAAAAAACAAATTTGGGCTCAAATATTATTTATCAATGTGAATTCATTTTTTCTTTTTATTTTTGTTTTTTTTTGAGGATAAATATGGTTTTTCCAGAGAATTTAAAGTACACCCAAACCCACGAATGGGTATTAGTTGAAGGCAATATTGCTACTATTGGAATAACAGATCATGCTCAAAGTGAACTTGGCGATGTTGTATTTGTCGATATTTCGGAGTCGCTAACAGAGGTTAAGAAAGGGGAAGCAATTGGAACTATCGAAGCTGTTAAAACTGTCGCCGACATTATCGCACCAGTTTCTGGTAAAGTCGTTGAAATCAACAGGTCAATCAACGACCATCCAGATGATGTTAACAAGGACCCATATGGTGCTGGCTGGCTAATAAAAGTTGAAATGACCAATCCCAAGGAATTGAACGATTTGCTTGATGCTGAAGCTTATAAACAACTTATTGGACATTAAAGCTTTTTCTATTAAAAAAAGAAAGGGCTACCAAAAGGTAGCCCTTATTGATTTTAGCAAAGAAATTTTATGGTCGTGTTCCATGACCATTCCCTTTTCCACCGCCACGATTATCTCGATATTTTGCCAAAAGTTCATCGAACAAAGCATTTTGTTCGTTAGTCAAAATGCTTTTAATATTTGAAATTAATGTATCCCAGCAATTCTTTAATTGTTCCAAAGTTTGCTGCCTAACTGGATTATTTATCAAAGAATCTCGAGTTCTTTGATTGATTTGTTTCATTAATTCCCAGGCTGTTTGCCTATCGATTTGCCCATTTTTAAGTTGTTCAATAACTTGCTGGCGTTCTTGATTTGCTTGTTGAATAATTCCTTTTTCAGATTCTCTTAAAGCAGTCATTGCATTTTTTACGCAATCGCGATATTGTGCAAGAAACTCTTTAACTTGTTCTTTTTGCTGATCAGTAAGATTCAATTCCTTCAAAATCCTACCGAGTGGAGTCATATACTTAATGGGACGCATTGGATAGAATGGGTCATCATTGGGCGAAAGCAACATTGCTGGTTTATCGAAATTAGCTTCGCTATAATCCGATGAAATACACATTTCCGATTCGATTGGAATGTTTGCAGTGTAGACAAATTCTTGTGTGTTTGGTGCAACTGGGTCGCTCAACTTATTGCAACCAACGAAAGCAATAAGTCCTATTGTCATTAATGCGATTGCGAGAGCAGGAAGTCGTTTCATATTAATCTCCTTTAGTTTTGTGAAACATCCGTTTGTTCAATTAATTTGACAAATAACATTTAAAAAAGTTTAATCAAACACAAAAAGAATAACAAATTTTTTTTAAAATTGTTACACAAAAAAGAGAAAAATTATAAATGATGGAAATATTCGACCAAGAAGCAAAGTCTTACGATGATTGGTATAAAACTAAGCTTGGTGCTTTTGTCGATGAAATTGAATCCACAGCAATTCTAAGGCATTTCAACATTCCAAAGATTAGTCTTATTCTCGATGTTGGATGTGGAACAGGCAACTATACAATCAAACTTGCAAAAATGGGTTTCAAAGTAATTGGTGTCGATGTCTCGACGGAAATGTTAAAGATTGCAATTGAAAAGGCAAAAAAGTTAGGTTTGCCATTTAATTTAATTCATTGCGACGCTCGGCACTTGCCTTTTCCCGAAAATCATTTCGATGCTGTGCTTTCTGTTGCCACCTTGGAATTCGTTTCAGAACCACTTACTGTAATTGATGAAATGTTCAGAGTTGTTAACAAAAACGGCAAAATAATCATTGGGTTCATAAATAAAGAAAGTGAGTGGGGAAAATTGTATCTTTCGAAAGAGTTCAAGGAAAATACCGTATTTCGCAATGCTAACTTCTTTACAAAACAAGATGTTTCAGCTATTCATTCTAATGAGTTAATCGAAATTATTGAAACACTTTATACCCCACCATTTGTTACTGACGACGAAATTTCGATTGAAAAAGAAAAAGAGTTCAAAAAAATTTATCCACCTGGTTTTTTGGTTGGAGTATGGCAAAAGAGATAATTTCCTGTGAATTGAGCTTTATTCCAATTCAAAGTCCAAACTATATCGCAGAGGTTGAAAAAGTCTTGGAAATTATAAAACTTTCAGGTTTGAATTATGAAACTAATGCTTTTTCTACAATAATTACAGGAGAAAAAGAAAATATTCTTAATTTAATTGGTAAAATAATTGAATTTGCACATAAAACAACTAAATTCATTATGGCTATTAAAATTTCAAACACTTGTGGTTGTAACTTATGAATTTCATCCTTTTAATCGATTTGTAAATAATTTCTTTTCATCATAATTTTTCAAAAAATATTGAAAGAAACTAGTTAATAAATATCATCAAACCATTGCTTTTATTACCAACAAGTTCTATTAATGATTTAACTTAAATGCTATTTCGTAAATTTGTTTTCTTAATCGAGGGGAAAATGTATAATTTTTTTTGGATTTTAACCTTTTTTTTCGTTGCACTTGCTACTTCCTTTTCACAAATTACTGGATTACCAAGTATTAATAAAGATATTTTCACTGGAGAGGAATTTAAATCCCAATTTCAACAACAAATTTTTTCCACAACAGAAAAATACCCAACCAGTTCATATGTTTCTGATACTTTTTACTATGTAGGTCCAAACGATATTTTTTCAATACTTGTCAAGCCAGTAAACATTACCCCTGAATATGCAAAAGTAGGAGCGGATGGAAAACTATCAATTTCGCGCTATGGTTTTGTTAATGTTTATGGCAAAACTCTTTTAGAGGCAAAAAAACTTATACAAGAAGAAGTAAAAAAAATCAATACAGATGCAGAAGTATACATTTCACTTTACCAACCGAGAAACGTACTTGTGAAAATCTCTGGGAATGTTAGAAAGCCAGGAATATACTCACTTCCGGCAAGTTTTAGGGTTTCCGATGCTATTGCAATTGCCAACTTAGAATACACTAATCAAGAAATACCTATGAACACATTAGAAAAAGAATTGTTTTTAAGCAAAATCAATCGACAAAGGGAAGAAGAACTTGTTGGAAGAGGCATTCCAAGCGAATCATTTTACTCATCAAGGAATATTTCCATATTCAATTCTCTTTATGGATTTAGAAAAGCAGACCTTGAATTAAGCAAGGCACGAAATTCATTTGTTTTCGACTCATACATACGCGAAGGAGATGAAATTTTTGTCCCTTTTCCATCAGATGATTTTGAATATATTACCATTGCTGGGGCAGTTATTCAACCTGGCAAATTTGCTTATAAAAAAGGCGATAAACTTTCTGATGTAATTAACTTCGCAAAAGGATTTAAAGAAAATGCCAAGTTGGATAACATCCTAATAATGAATGGAACAGAAAAATTTAATATTCAAATAGATACAAATAAAATTCCAATTGGTGATATTGAACTTCAACCTTTTACAAACATCATTGTCCCTGAAAAAACTACAACAGAAAAAAGCAAATACGGTGTGGCTGGCATTTTTGGTAGTGTAAGCAAACCGGGAATATATCCAATTGAAATTGGCAAAACAAGAATTCTTGATTTGATTGATTTGGCTGGTGGAATTGCTGGCGAGCCCTTACTTTCCAAATCATATATTTTAAGAAGCAACCCACCAAAGGGATTTTCCAACGACCCAATGCTTGATTTCTATTCGTTTTTGAAGCAAAGCAATCTCACTATGGAAGACACAACAAGATTTAAAATGGATTTATTCACCAAATCTAACCTGGTTTCCTGTGATTTTGAACTATTATTAAAAAACAAGAATAATGAACAAAACATATTGCTTTCCGATGGAGATTTGGTTGTTATTCCATCAGCAAATAAAAGAGTCTACGTTTGGGGTCAGGTAAAAAATCCCGGATTCGTCACCTATGAAGAAGGAAAGAATTACAAATGGTATATCGAAAAAGCAGGTGGTTATTTAAACACAGCAAAAAAAAACCGAGTTCGAATTATTCGAGGTATTCAAAAAACCTGGCTCGACCCTGAAGTTACTTCTGTTCTCGATGGAGACGAAATTTTTGTGCCATCTGCTCCCGACAATCCACCTGGAACAGAAATTCAATATTATAGTTTGATCGCAACAGGAATAGCTACTCTCATAAGTCTAACTTATCTAATAATTAACTTAACGCGAAGGAATTAATGAAAATTGCATCCAAAATTTTCATCTTTATTTTTATTTTGCTCTTAATTCAGGTTTCTTACTCACAAGTTGAAAATGTTCCATTAACACATCCAATTTATCCTTTTTTAAAACATCTTCAAGTCAAAGGATTAATCCCTCGAAAAAGTTTTTTCCGATTACCTTTCACCAAAAAAGAAATACAGGAAATTCTCTTATCGGTTTCTAAAGCAAGAAGCTTGTTAAATGATACTGAAACAGAATTACTCGAAAGCTATTTAAAAGAATTTGAATTGAACAAAAAAGAAAATGCTGTGTTAATTCCCAGCATAAGTGATTCATCGCAGGTACTTTCGCTAAATATTGTTTCGAATAAAGATAAATTTATTTATCATTATTCCGATGGAAATAGTTCTGTTTCAGTTAAACCTCTTGGTTCAATTCGAAGTGTTGTTAAAAATAACAACGCTAAAACCGACAAGGCTGTTTATGGAAATTTAGGTTTTAGAGTTTTTGGAACTATAGATACAAATTTCGGCTACTATATCCAAGCAACAAATGGTAAGTTTTTTACTGGTTCCCGTCAGTTGGGAATCGAAGAAGACAAAACCCTTGCAAACAGCGTAAAATTTACACTATTAAACAGTGATTTCGACTTGGTTGAATCCCACATCCGTTACCAAAAAAATTGGTTTTTTGCGGGAATTTCTCGAGAAACAAGATTTATCGGATGCGGAGTAAATCAAAATTTAGTTGTTTCTGATAATGCCCCTCCGATGGATGAATTTTATGCTGGTGTAAGTTTCAATAATTTCAAGTACTATTTTTCAAACTTTGGGTTGATCGCAAAAACCAGAAACAATATCGAAGTAGGGTCAAGTGCTGATATTCCACAGAAATTTATGGTTTTGCATTCAGCAACATTCCAATTCACAACTTGGAACCTCACCTACTTTCAATCAATTGTATATTCCGGACGCGGTATTGAGATTGCATATTTAAATCCTTTCACATTCCTTAAATCGGTGGAACATTCATTACATGATCGAGACAAAGCTGCATTAGGTTTTGCTTTTGAATTAAATTTCCTTCCTAACTTCCAAATATTAGGCACTTGGATGCTCGAGGACTTGATATTTTCGAACATTGGCAAAAGTAATTGGTCAAATAAAACTGCTTGGAATATTGGTCTTCTCTACTCAACACCTTTTTCGACTGACCTTGGAATTGAATATACTCGCGTAGAACCCTATATGTTTACGCATTTTAACAACTTTAACAATAGAACAAACGATGGTAAATTAATTGGAACTTATCTATATCCAAATTCAGATGAACTTGCTTTTGTTTTAAGAAGTTTCCTATTCGGTCGTTATCCAATTACTTTTCGACTCACTTACCAACGGCATGGCGACAACGAAGTCGATAGCACTGGAAAGGTAATCCGAAATGTAGGGGGGGATTTTGATTTTGTTCATCGGCCAATTGATAGTTACACCGTAAAATTTCTTGATGGAGTTCGGAACGACTTGTTCACTGCACAATTTCAATGGGGTTTTGAAGTTATTCGAAATTTTAATTTTCAACTATTTGGCGAATATAGAAAGCCCCAAAGACAAAAAGATAGCTTTGTTTTCCGTTTAATATTTAGGTTTGAGGATTTTTAGAATATGGGGAACCTGGATAAAATGTTTTTAGTTTTTTCTTTACTTACATTGTATCCCTATTTGATTTATCCTTTGATTCTCTTTTTTCTTTCAATATTCTTTAAAAAAAAAGAACAGAAGTCATATTCATTCGAACCGGAAATCACAATTTTAATACCTTTACACAATGAAGAAGATAACATTCTTCCTTTGGTAAAGTCCATTATTGATTCCAATTACCCTAAAGAAAAAATTAAAATTCTTTTTGGTTCCGACGGCTCAACAGATAGAACAAATGCCATTCTTGAGGAATTAAAAGGAAAGTATACCAATGTTGAATATCATATTCTTCCGAGAATGGGAAAAAGCTATGTTATAAACCATCTTCTACAATTTATCAAAACCGAAATTGTGATTTTCGTTGATGCAGATGTTAGACTTGCAAAGCAAACTCTAAAAGAAATGGTATCATATTTCAGCGATCCAGAAATTGGAGGTGTAGTTTCAAATCTAATTGTGACGAAAGGTAAACAAAATGACATAAACCCCGAGGAACGCCACACCCAGCGTTTCTTTAATCTTATTCGAAAATTAGAAAGCAAAATCTTTGGAACATTTAACAATAATGGTCCCTGTTATGCTATTCGCGGAGAACTTTTACAAAAAATACCCAACAAGAAAGTTTGCGACGACTTTTTCAATGTACTAAATATTTTCAAACAGCGAAAAAGAATGATTTTTGCTGAAAATGCCTTTGCTTACGATTCCCGACCCAGAAATAACATCTCGAGTGAATATCAAAGAAAAAAAAGATTTTCCGCCGGTGGATTATCGGCAATTTTCACTGTCCCAGAGATTTTCTTACATCCTCTTTCTGCTTTCTTCCTTTTTTCTCATAAAGTTATGAGGTGGTTAAGCCCAATCTTTGCTATTTTGTCAGTGATTTTATTATTTATCATTTCTAACAATACTTTAAAAATTTTCATTTCTGGCTCAGCAATATTATTTTTGCTTTTTTGTTTATTTGGTTGGATAACTGAAATGAGAGGCAAGCGAACAAGCAAAATATTCCGAATCCCTTTGTTTATTCTACTCTCTGTTGCAGGAACAATTTCTGGATTTATCCGTGCTTTTTTGGGCAAACAAAATTCAAGCTGGACATTAAATGGATTGGAAAAACAAAATGAAGCAGTTAATTAAAAAACTTGGGCATAATTCTCCAATTTTTTTTGAATTAGTTTTTGATATTCTTGCCTTCATAGTCAGTTACATAATTCATTATTATTTACGTTTTGAATCTGGATTATTCGAATCTGATATCCACCCATCATTTTTAGACGTTGTTATTACTGGTTTAATCCTTACTATTTACTGGTTATTAGCTTTCTTCTTCAACGGACTATACCGAAACTGGCTTGTTCGCTCTTCTTTCGAAGAATCCTATGCTGTTATCAAAACTACATTCTTCTTCAATTTTATATTATTTTTCCTTGTATTCCTCGATAGTTCAGGTCGCCCCAGACTTTTATTTTTGATTTATTTCGTGGTTTTAACCTTTTTCGTTCTTCTTGGTCGGTTTACAGCGAGAAAGTTACAACAATACCTGCGCTCTCGAAAAATAATTCAAATTCCTGTTGTAATATTAGGAAGCAAAAACGAAGTTTTAGATTTGCTCAAAAAAGTAAATCAAAATTTGGTTTGGGGATACTCTGCCCAAGCTGTAATTTTAATTGATTCAAATGTTGACAACTCGGAATTTTCTGTTCTTGTATATAAAATGGAACAATTAGATGAAGTTATTAAAGAAATTCGCCCATCAGAATTGTTTATTGCTATGAAAAATCAACCACACGAATTAGTACTCGAAATTGCAAATAAGTGTGCAGAAAATCATATAGTTGTAAAAATTGTTCCCGACCTCTATGATGTATTAACAGGTTTAGTAAGAACTATTCCTCAATATTCGATTCCACTTATTGAGATTAGTACACAACTATTACAACCTTGGGAAGTTGTCCTTAAAAGATTGATGGATATAATAGTTAGCTCGCTTGCATTAATTTTAGGTCTACCTTTATGGATTCTGATAGCAATTCTAATTAAACTGGATTCAAAAGGTCAAATTTTTTACAAACAAGAAAGAGTTGGAAAAAACGGAAAAATTTTTACTCTATACAAATTCCGTTCAATGTATGTTGATGCAGAAAAATACGGACCACAAATTACCAAACTCAACGACCCTCGAGTTACACGAGTGGGTTACTTTCTTCGCAGAACACATTTAGATGAGGTTCCGCAGTTCTGGAATGTACTCAAAGGGGAAATGAGCCTTGTTGGTCCTCGGCCCGATAGAACTTATTTCATCGAAAAATACTGTAAAATTCAACCTTTATTTAAAAGAAGACTTGTTGTGCGTCCTGGAATTACAGGTTGGAACCAGGTGAATTCCCCAATTTTTGATGGTACCATCGAAGATATTAATAATAAACTCAAAGACGATTTCTACTACATCGAAAATATGTCAATAAAACTTGATATAGAAATATTGTTGAGAACACTATATCTGGTGATTCGTGGGAAAGGGCAAGCTTGAAAAAAGTTATTCAATCCCCCAAAATAAAATTTATAAACCAATTCGTGAATGGCGATTTGACGAACGTCCACGAGAAAGACTATTACACAACGGCGCATCCACACTATCCGATGCTGAACTACTTGCAATTATTATTTCAACTGGAACAAAAAACACATCCGCATTGGATTTAGCAAGAAATCTTTTAGAAAAGTTCCAAAGCTTAACCGAACTTTCCTCGCGCGATATTAGTGAACTCAAAAGTATAAAAGGAATTGGTTCTGCTAAAGCTATTACTCTTTCGGCAGTTTTCGAAATTTCCCGACGAATTCAAACCTTCAAATTCGATGAATTACCAATTATTAAGTCTCCAGAAGATATTGCCAATTACTTTATTCCTCAACTTATGGGAATCAAACAAGAACGATTTTATATTGTTCTTCTTAATTCCTCGAACAAAATAATTCGTATCAAACAAGTAACAGAAGGAACTTTAAACGCAAGTCTTGTTCACCCTCGGGAGGTCTTTCGTTTTGCAATAATCGAAACAGCAGCTTCGATAATCTTGGTTCACAACCACCCATCTGGGAATCCAACCCCATCAAAGGAGGATATTGAAATGACCAAAAAGCTCGTTGAAGCAGGTAAACTTATTGATATTTCAGTTCTCGACCACCTTATCATCGCAGAAAGGAATTTCACAAGCTTTGCGCGCATTGGTTTGATTTGACTCCCTTTTACCAAGGAAGCAATTTGATGACAGGATTTTCATCAATTCTAACAAAATGATTTGAAACTGATGAAACAAAAATTAAACTACAATCTGTAAGAAACGCTGGAATATTCAGAACATTTGGGAATCTGGTTAAGTCCAAGATTTTCCATAAATTTAAATCACTATCCAGGAAAATCAATGAAGGATTTCCCCGAGTATATCCAACCGCACAAAGTATTTGTTGACTAATGAAAAAGGGAGTATAAAATATTGCTCCAATATTCTGTTGTGTAACTATTTTTCCTTGATTATCAATTTTATAAATTTTGCTCAAGGTTTCTCCTAATCCAGTATTATATAAACAAAGATAAAGAAAACCATCGTCGGAAACAGAAAGGTAACGTGGAACTAATCCAAATTCTTTTGTCCAAAGAACATTCCCAGTACTATCTAAACAATACAAAAATCCAATATATGACCCTTGGGATTCTGAATACCCAAAGGCAAAAATTTCATCTTTCCAAACAATAGGGGAACGCAGAAGGCGAACAAACGAAAAAAACTTTTTCCATCTTATTTTTCCATCTGAACTTACAAAAATGATAGTATCAGTTTTACCAACTTCGTTGTTTGTAAGATTAATTACCAAATTATCATTGTTGAATTCTGCAAAAGCAGAAGTTGCCTCCAAAGGAAGTTCTAAAGTCCATTTAAGTTTCCCGTTAAAATCATAGCTTTTTAAATTTTTTTTCGACGAAGAAAAGTAAATCGAACTATTGGTTGTAAGCAAAGTTGAAAAATATGAAGCAGAATCAAAAATCGGAACCTTCCATTTTAAAACACCATTACTTGAAATTGAATATAGGTAATTTTTGTTGGTAATGAAAAACAAATCTTCGTTTGGCGAGGCAGCAAAATCGGAAACTAAGAATTCATTTGTATCAAGTTTGAATTCCCATAATAATGAAGTATGTTGGTATAAAAGTATGTATCCATTTTTTGTAGAGGAAACAAATTTATTATCCGAAAGTGCCAAAGGGAAAGTATCAAATCCCTTTTCATCTGTTGTTTTTGCGTTCTCCAGCGTTGAAATACCCATCCAAAATCTTCCCAATTTCTCATATGAAGAAGTTCGCTGGGAGTTTCCGTATAAATTAAATGGGTTTTTAGGTTTTTGATTACTACAAGATATTAGAATGCAAAAGCAAAAAAGGAAAAAAAATTTACTTACAATAAACCGCATTTTCAGTTTTAAAAAATTTATACAAAATAAAATTATGAGAATTTTGCAAACAAAGTATGTAGAATCCCGAAGCTAAATTAGACAAGTCAATATTGTATTCAGCAAGTTCTTTGTATTCAACAACTAAATTTCCTAAAGAGTCAAAAATTTTCAAGCTATAACCCATAACATTAAAAAAAGTCACAATTTGAGATGAAATTGATATTTTGATATTCTGACCATCAAGGCAATCAAAAGATTGAACAATTGGCAAAAGATGAATTCCCACAACGCAGTCTAAATCGAACCCACTGAGCAACGGGCTATAAAATTGATGACCTGTATCGCTCAATATCAAATTGCATATATCCTTAATTTTAATGTAGCGAGCTTTTTTGATGCCAACTGTAGAAAGGTCAAAAGAATTCCCTCCACTTTCTTCTGGATTAAAAGGATTGCCCTTTCCATTTGTGGGTTTCGTTCCGGCGCAGCCTTCCAAAGTTGGATAGTCCCAAGGAAAAACTACAAAATTTATTCCATCATAAGAAACGGAAACAACAGCTGGCTCTGCAAAAATCTTTTTTGTTATTGGATTCAAAAAAGCATTCTCGAAAATTGTAAAGTCCGCTCCATCGCCATCCACAATTTCGAAATTTTTGAATCCAACGCAGATTTCGCCACCGATACCAATCGAACAAATATCATATGGGCTTGAAGAAGGTACTATTTCAGAAGCATTTGTGTCTGGAAGCCGAAATATATTTGAAGGAAAATAAACACTATCCTGACCAAGATTTTGTCCTTCTCCAGGATAAAACCAGAACACCGTATCTATAGGAGATTGAAAATACTTGGAAAATACAACATTAAAACTTGATATAAAAAAAATCAATAGAAGAAATTTTTTCATCATAATAATTCTCAAAAAGGCAAAATTAAACTCAGGAAATTAATAATGAACACGTCTCTAAATCGAATTAATCACTTCGAATAAATTATTTCTAACGAATTATCGTCCAATTCTTTTTTATTAAATATAATTGACTTTTCAAGTTTAATAATAATTTATTGATGGATGCAATTACAGAAAAAGTAATTTCCAAAAAAATCATTAATGGTAAAAAAATAAGTCCAATTTTCAATTTTGATGTCGAAATCATATTTGACGCTTTCAACCCTGGAAGCTACAATATGCAATTTGATGAAAGCAGAGCAATCTTTCTTGAAGAGGGTAAAAGTCTACCGATGTTACGCTTTTATGGATGGCAACCATGGACTGTTTCTTTGGGTGCTAATCAAAAAGAGAGTGACTTCGACTACTCGAAGTTGAAAGAATACGGCTTCGATTTAGTGCGTCGACCTACTGGGGGTCGTGCTGTTCTACACGCAAACGAACTAACTTATTCATTTGTTTGCAAAATAAACCCCGAGCTAAAACCACAAGATGTTTATCGAGAAATTCATAATTTTTTAGTTAAAGGATTAAGGGAATTGGGTGCCAATGACCTTTCATTCGAAAAATCCCAGCCCGATTTCAAAGATTTTTACAAAAGAGAGGCTGCGTCAATTTCTTGTTTTGCGAGTTCTGCCCGTTACGAAATTGAATGGCAAGGAAAGAAAATAGTCGGTAGTGCACAAAGAGTAATCGGGAATACACTTCTTCAGCATGGCTCAATTCTTTTAGGCAAAGGTTATGAATTACTTGCCGAAGTTGCTAATCTCCCAAACAACGACGTACGTCAATACTTGCGAAATTATATCAAGTCGCATAGTATTTCACTTTCAGAAATTGTTGGAAAAGAAATTAAATATTCGGATGCGATATCTATTTTTTCTAATCTGTTGTTATGATTAGATATATTGTTTTAATTCTACTAATCTTATTTTCTATTCTGTTTTTGATAAATATCATTTTAAATAAACTATTGAAATTACTTTTTGGCAAAGAACTTAAAAAGGAATCTGCAAATAATAAACATAACGATGTAATTTACGACAAAGAGGGCATTGTTGTGTTGAAAGGCGAAGCCAAAAATAAAAAAAACAACAAAGGCGAAAAAAATGAACCCAGATAGTAAAGCCCCCGTAATTGGGGCCATTGATGTAGGGACGAACTCCTTCCACTTAATCGTTGCAAGTGTTGATTCAAGAGGAATGCTATACACAATTTTAAGGGAAAAGGAAGTAGTTCGACTTGGCGCGAGCGGGGGTGATATTAAATACCTTACTCCTGAAGCAATCGAACGAGGAGTTCAAACACTCAAGAGATTTGTCAATATTGCCCAAAGTAAAAATGCTGAAATTAGAGCAGTAGCAACAAGTGCAGTTCGCGAAGCTATTAACCGCCAAGAATTTATTGATTTAGTTAAAAAAGAA
Organism: uncultured Hyphomicrobiales bacterium; assembly: GCA_964413155.1. Classification (GTDB taxonomy): domain Bacteria; phylum Bacteroidota; class Ignavibacteria; order Kapaibacteriales; family UBA2268; genus Naka2016. The sequence continues at coordinate 238,469 of CAYPRT010000002.1, forward strand.
GCCGGAATTGAAATTGAAGTGGTTTCAGGAATCGAAGAAGGACGATTAATTTATCTTGGAGTTCTGCATTCTTTACCTATCATTAACCAAAAAACCCTTTTGATTGATATCGGTGGTGGTAGCACAGAAACAATAATTGGCTATCAAGGAAACATAAATTATGTTCATAGCGAAAAACTTGGAGCGATACGTTTGTCTGTGCGCTTTGGTTTAGACGATGAAATTTCTGAAAGTAAAATAAATGAATGTAGAAAGTATATTCGTGGGGTATGGACTCCAATTTTCAACAAAATCAACGAAATCGGATACGATGTTTTTGTTGGGACTGCTGGAACAATAATCAACATTGCTATTATGACATTAATTCAAAATGATTTGCCTGTTCCCGATATATTAAATGGCACTCTTTTGACACGCAAAGATGTTTTAAAAACAATAAAAAAGATTATACAAGCCAAAAATCTAAAAGAACGCAAGGAAATTCCCGGAATGGATCCACAAAGAGCTGATATTATTGTTGGAGGAGCACTAATTCTTGAATATGCCCTTGAAAATCTTTCAATTGATAAATTATACATTTCCACTTACGGCCTTCGAGAAGGAATAGTTTACGATACTTTAGAAAAAAAGAAAGAAATTGAAACACAACATCATCTTAACAGGCTTCGCGAGTCAACTATCTATTCAATAGCAAATCAATATGGAGTGAATCTTAAACATAGTCTTCATGTTCGAAACATTGCCTTGAAAATTTTTGATGCAACAAAGAATATACACAAATTGGGAATAAGAGAAAGAGAATGGCTCGAAGCGTCGGCAATTCTTCACGATGTTGGCTACCACATTTCAGTGGAGCAACACCATAAACATAGTTATTATATTATTAGCCATTGCATTATGCCTGGCTTCACTACAGATGAAGCAGAAATAATAGCCAACATTGCAAGATACCATAGGAAAAGCCATCCCAAGAAAAAACACGAAAATTTTCAAAGGCTATCAGAAGAAAAACAAGAAGTTGTTAAAAAGTTAGCAGGAATATTGCGGATTGCAGAAGGTATTGACCGACGCCAAATTCAAGCAGTCCGAGATTGCGAAGTAATTCAACATAATTCCAAAATAACAATTCGACTTATCCCAGTAAGCAATGATACGAATATTGATGTGGAACTTTGGGGCGCCGAAAGAAGAAAGTTACTTTTCGAAGAAGCAACTGGAACCAAAATTTCTTTTGAAATTGGTGTGTAACTTTTTCAAGACTAAATTAGTCTTTATCATTTAATTAAGCAATACTTTATGAAACAAATAAACACGTTAATACTACTTTTGATTTTTTTGAATACAGTTGCATTTTCAAAGATTCAAATTGAAATCGGAGAAACATTAGATGCTTCCAACTTTCCTAAAATTTCCTTTAAACTTCGAGCTTATAAAGATGGACAAATTCAAAAATTATCTAAAAAACAGATAATCATTCTCGAAGGAATTTTTCCTATTCACCCCGATACGGTTTCTGATTTTGATACGAATGGATTCCAATTGATTCAATGGGTTTCCCCTGGTTGGTTAAGTTCAAACCCAATGAAAGACCTCCCCAATATTTATATCACTATTGAGGATGAAACTACAAACTTAAATCTTTCTCCTAGCTCTTTTCATCCATTTTACACCGACCCTATATCTGAAATTAAATTTGTAGATAACGATAGAAATATTGTCCGAGAACTCAACTTCGGTAAAGTCACAGTTGGAGATTATACAAATCAGAGAATCAATGTTCTATCTGTCAAAGAAAAATCTCGGGATGGAAGGAATTATCCAACAAGGATTGATTGGGTGGGTACTACTTCCGAATCTTTTAAGTATCTTTGGCTTGGCTCAAATTTAAACACCGACCAGCCTCCTGTTGATATTGTTTCTCCATTTTTGTACTCAATTGAAGTGCTTTTTATCCCACAAGAAAACCGTTATTACAGGGATTATTTGGTAGTTAGTTACGACAAAGGACGCCAACTTCCCGTTGCACTGGTTGGTAATTCATTTTCCATACCAAAGAAGAACCAACTTCAAATACTACAACCAACAAAGAATGAGATATTATTCCCATGTCAAGCATATAATATTCGATGGAAAGGGCATAAATCCGAACAACCTCTTTTGATTTCCTATTCGACCAATAAGGGGGTTGATTGGAATACAATAGATATTGTTATTGGGAATGAATATCAATGGATTGTCCCTCAAACAGAATCTGATTCTGTTTTATTAAAAGTTAGCCAAAACTATTCAAATTCCCCTGAAATACCTATAAAAACTACTTCAAATCAACCACAAAAACTTAGTTTCAATCGGGACGGAACGAAACTCCTTTCTAGTTCAATGGATGGCAAAATTACAGAGTTTGATTTCCTTACTAAATCCGAAATTAGAAGTTGGAAGTTTACAAATATTAATTACCCTATCGAAAATATTTTCGTTTCGAACATTTCCTATTGCAATAATGACTCAAATGCCGTAATTTCCTATCGCAGTCGCGATTTCTACGATGTTGAGAAAAACGATACAATAGTAGTTGTTAACCTTGGCGATGGTTCAATAGTTAGCATACATGCACTTCCCGAAGGTGAAAAAGTAAATCAATTCATTGTTGACCAGAGCTCAAATACATTATTTCTTGCCAACTCTTTAGATAATTCTATCGAAATTTACCAATTGCCACAATTAAATTTCATTAACAAAATTCCTTTCCCTTCGCCAATTGAAAAAATTGCTGCAAGAAAAAACACTCTTGTAGTTGCTCTTCTTTCGAATGAACTTCGGATTTTGAACTTACTCACACTAACAGAAGTAAAAGCAATTGAATTAAAATATTTGCCCTACATTACCAATATTTCAATCTCAAATGATGAAAAATATATTGCCTTTACAACTGCTAAATTCAATTTGAAGGACATTTACGATAATTTTTCCGATGCGTATGTGCTGGATATTGCAAGTGGAACAATAGTCAGATCTCTATACAAAAATTGGTCGGATGCTATCGCTATCGACTTTTCTCCCACAGACAATTTTGTTATTATTGGATTCGAAAATAATCCATCATTAATACTTTGGGACATAGTTAACGATATAGTGACCGCTAGGATAAACGGTTCTGGTTACAATATTTCGGATTGCATTGTCTCGCCATTTGGTTTCTTTGTAGTTCAATCAGAAACCGAACGCAATGTTATTGTTTTTCGAGAATTTAACTACCCTGAAACTGTTGTATCGGAGGTCTTCAAAATTCATAAACCAAAAATTGCAACTAAAGAAGCAATATTTCCCCCACAAAAAATTTACTTCCCATCATCTTTTTCTTTAAACGAAAATTTTTGCAATATTGGTGACGTACCCTTAATAATTGATTACGCATATTTTGCAACAGGAAGGAACTTTTCATTCTCAAGGAATCCTTCTGGCGATACAATAATGCCTAAAAATTGCGGAAATTTCTCTATTATTTATAACCCAAAAGATACAGGTGTTTTTTACGATACTCTTATTATCATATCTTGCTATCAAGAATATAAAATTCCATTGAAAGGAAAAGGAATAAACAGAGACTTTTCTTTCCTTTTAAATAAAATTGATTTTGGTGAAGTTTGTGTCAACCAAATTCAAGAAATTGAAATTGATATTGGGACGAACAGTGATTCCATTGACTTACCTATAGATTTTGTTAGAATTGAACCAGAAACAAATAAATATTTCTCTGTAATTTCGCCAACTAACAACCAAGTTCTTGGGAGGACAGAAAAATTAAAAGTTAAATTGAGATTTCAACCACGCGAATTGGGTTTTTTTAGTACTAATCTTGAAATATTTTATCTTGGACAAAAAGATTTTGTCTTTCGACTTCCATTGGAAGGTAAAGGCATTGGAATTGAACTTTCATTGTCCCCAACCGATTTACGCTTTATACCCGAAATTCCTTCCCGATCTTTCACAATCATTAACAAATCCAATACAGATGTTATCATTGATAGCATTGTTATTATACCAAAGAATAGCTACTCTGTCGATGCCCAAACACCTTTTATTTTAGCTTCCAACGCAGGCAAAATCATCAACATTACATTTCAAAATTCAACGATAGAAGAAGCGGATTTAACAATTTACTCCTCACCATGCGGAGTAATTCAGCACATTACTTTAGGGTCGTATAATGGAACATCCAAAGTCTATTTTCCAGAAATTACAACAATTCCAAAAGGAATAATTGAGATACCAATTTTATTTCAGAATACAGAAAATTCACCGTACAAGGGTAGAAGAAGTTTCGAAGCAGAAGTTTCATTCAACCCAAGGATGTTTCTCCCCTTTGAAATCAAAACTGAACATGGCGAAGCCTTCATTCTACGCAACGAAGTAATAGGAAACAGAAGGTTGTTTGCATTCAAAATAGAAGCCAATTTCCCATTAGAAGGTACACTTGGAACTATTGTAGGAAATGTTGGACTTGGCGAAAGCGATACATCCAACATTGATTGGAACATTACAAGCAAATTCTGGGGGAGTAATATCCAGGTTTTTCCTCTTCAAGGAAAAATCCAACTTACTGGACTTTGTGGCAACAGAAGAATCCAAATTGACCCCGATTCCTTGCGATTAATTCAGATTAATCCTAATCCAGCGAGTGCTTCTGTTGATTTAGTGCTACAATCAAATTTCGACGATATTTTAAAAATTGAAATTGCCGACATAGTTGGAAATACTATTCAAAAAGAGAAATTTGAATTAAAGCAAGGTATAAATAAAATTACCTTAAATGTAAAAAATCTTTCATTTGGTGTTTATCGAATTCTTTTGTCCACTCGAAATACATTCCTCACAACGAGTTTCTTAAAAATTTAAAATGCTTATGAAATTTCCAGTTCGAATATTACTCTATTCGCTTTTAGTAGCTTTATTTTCAATTTCAATTCCCCGAACAGTTTTGGGAAAGCCAAAAGTTATTTTTGAAGCAAGCCCCCTTGTTAAACTTAACTTACATAGGGGGAATTTCAAAGGGTTGCCCGGTTACGATTGTTGTAGTGAATTTAGTAAAGGAACTGCTTTAGGCTATTCTTTTTCATTTGGTGCTGTTTATAATAATCTTAAGTCTCTGATGAATACTAACCTTGGAATTTTCCTTAACTTTTCCTTTGAATCAATTAACGGAAAATTTCAAAAGGATGACTATTTCGCCGATGTTATTATTGGCAACAATGTTTTAAAAGGAATTAGTCAGCATACACTTGAAACATCGGTTCAATGTATGGGAGTTACCCCCGGAATTTATCTTAATAACATATTAGGAATAAAACCTCTGTTTGGTAAAATTGATATAGATTTCCTTTTTCCAGTGAGTTCGAATTTCTCTCAACGCGAAGAACTTATTTCACCAAAGGAAGCAAAATTTGAAAATGGAAAAAAGATTAGAAATTCCTTCGCTGGAAAAGTTCCCCAGCTAATTTCGCCTAAACTTTATGCTTCAATACAATTAGGTTGGGAACTGATCCCTTTCAAATCTTTTACTATTTCTCCTCTCTTATCTTTTAATCTACCAGTAAATCAAAATGTTAATGGAATAAATTGGAAAACTTTTTCGACAGCTGCTGGATTAAATATTCGATTCACACCACCAAAAGCCAAAATTCCCGAACCAACCCCACCACCACCAACAGACTTACCACAACCTATCGAGCTGAAGCCTGTTGTTCCAATTAATGCTAAAATTGTTGTTGAATCATTAGATGGAGGGAAAGTTTACGAAAATTTCGATACAATTCAAATCATTAATTATGTTAAAACAACTGTTGAACTCCAACCAACACCTTTAATGATTTTTTACAAAAAGAATGATTTTCTTTTCGGTTTTGATAACATTCCTATCAACAATGATTTTCAACAGATTTATTCCGAAAACCGCGAAGTTTTAAATGCTTTTATTGATTACTTAAAAAAGAATCCTACTACGAAAGTAACTTTGCTATGTTCCCAATCCGATGATGAAATCCCTAATGTGTGTGAACAAAGGGTTGCCCGAATTGTTGAATTTTTCCATGCAAACGGATTTGGAGACAATATTTCCAAAGTTGAAAAAGTTTCACGAAAAGTAAAGAAGCAAATACCTGAATTACTCGATGAAAATCGTTTTGTTCAAATCATTATTAATGGAAATGAATCTATTATTCCAAAAGAAAAAATAATCAAACAAGACACACAAATTATTTCGCAAGTAATTAGCATAAAAACTAAAGTTGAAGATAACATTGAAGCAAAACTCAATGGGAAAATCTTTATTAATGGTTTCGAGCAAGAATTCAATACATTTGCTTATCAATTCGCTTTGAAAGATAATTTGGGCCAAAAAGATAGTATCAATACATCACTTAAAATAAAAGTCGATCTCGAAACAAACGAGGAATTAGCTCGAAAACTGACATTAGAACATACCCTTATAATTTCTCAAACTTTTAAAGATACGGTCACTTACATTTACTTCAATCCTTTTCAAAGCCATAATTCAATTCTGGTTGCCTTGTTCAATTTTGATGAATCAGAGTATTACTGGGTAAATCCCAAATTGAAACAATTAATTGATGAGTTACAAAACCAAGGAAAGAATTTTTCGATTGTAGGCTCAGTCGACAATATTGGAACCGAAAAGCACAATAATAAATTGGCTCTTGCAAGAGCAAAAAGAATTGGTAACCTTCTTGGAAACGATATTCCAATAAAGGCATTTGAAGCGGGAAAATTTAAAGAAAATAACACACCTATCCAGCGCCTACTCAATCGTTCAGCTTGGATTGTAGTGGAATAAGTGGTACAAATAGAAATCTAATTTATTTATTATTATTTCCCATAGTTTAATGAAACAAATCTTCAGTTGTATTCGTTTTAATATCTTTCATTAATCAAGTAAAATGAAGATAAAGAATAAATTTTTGTTGTTTTTACTTTTACTTTTGCTTAGGTCCGCTCCAGCCCAAGCAAACGAGAGTTCAACAATAGGAGAAAATTGTACAATAAGTGGTTTTGTTTACGATTCATCAACCAAGGAAGTCCTTGTTGGTGTGACCGTATTTATCGAAGGGACAAAAATTGGAACGGTAACCAACAAGAATGGTTTTTTTGCCTTGAATAACGTTCCACCAGGGAAATATAGGATTGTCTTCTCATTCATTGGATACCACAAAGCATATGATTCTATGCAGCTTAAACCCAAACAAGTATATAGAAAAAACTACTATTTAATACCATCTGGAATAGAAACACAAGAAATTAAAGTTGAGGCAGAAAAAGAAATCGAACGACGAGAAATAACAATAAGTAAAATAAATATTCCAGTTGCCCAAATTAAGAAAATAAGAATAGGAGGCGAATCGGATTTGTTTCGCTCTTTGCAATACCTTCCAGGTGTTTTAACATCATCACAAATTTCAAATGGATTATTTGTTCGAGGGGGCTCCCCCGACCAGAATCTTGTAATCTTGGACAATATGACTGTTTACAATCCTTCCCATCTTCTTGGTTTTATTTCGACTTTCAATACAGAAGCAATAAAAGATGTTGAACTAATTAAAGGTGGTTTCCCAGCTGAATATGGCGGAAGAATCTCTTCGGTATTGAATGTCACCCAAAAGGAAGGAAATCACGAAAAAATCACTGGCGGAGCCGGAATTGGTTTTATCTCGTCGAAGGCGTTGCTCGAAGGCCCCTTGTTCAATGGTTCTTGGTTTATTGCAGCCAGAAGAACCTATATCGACTTACTGAAAAACTTTATTCCCGAAGACCCAACAATGCCATTGCCCGATTTTTGGTTCTACGACATAAATGCAAAATTAACACAAGAATTTGGCAAAAACGATAGGATTTCAGCTGGTGGCTTCCAAAGTCAGGACTTGCTTGGGTATGGTGGATTTGGAATAGATTTCGAAGTATCTTTGCTTAATCAAGCGTCTTATTTGAGGTGGATACACATTTTGTTCGACAATATTTTTCTATCGAACTCAATTAGTTATAACTTCTACAGGAATGCCTTTACCGGAAAAGCTGGTGATTCAAAATTCACCATAAAAAATTCAATTAAAGATTTAAATTTCAAATCCAATATGGATTGGTTCCTTTCGGATAAGTTAACATTAAAATTTGGCTACGAACTCTCGAAATACCGATTTTCTTATATCCAAAACCTTGCTGGAACCGAAAGCGACACTGCCGAAGGAGTTACCCCAGCTGGTATTTTAAATATTACTGTAGACGACTGGAATCATAGCCTTTTTGCACAATCGAATTATAATTTAACAGATTTAATTTCTTTTCAACTTGGTTTAAGAGCAAGTTACTGGACTTTGAGTAACAATTTTTTAATTGACCCAAGAGCTGCAATAAAGTACAGGTTTTCTGACAAGTTATCTGCAAAATTTGCATGGGGGATATATCATCAAAATATTAGACTAGCGTCGCAACCGGATTTTTCTTTCTTCGATACTTGGTTGCCAACCGATTCAACGATTCCTCCAATTGCTTCCCAACATTTTATTTTTTCAATAGAAACTGAATTGTTTAATGATTTCAACCTAAATTTTGATATTTATTACAAATCTTTAAAAAATATTACCGAGCTTAATTTAAATGTTATCACTGCAAGAAAGTCAATCGATGTTTTTTATGTAGGCAACGGGCGTTCTTATGGCTTTGAAGTGTTCCTTCAAAAGAAATATGGTAAATTGGTCGGTTGGATTGGTTATGCACACGGATATATATTTGCTCGTTACGATTCTCTAAACTTCGGGAAAGAATTCCGACCGAAATATGACCGACGCCACGATTTCAAAATTGTTCTCCAATATCTATTAAATAAATACTGGGAATTCTCTTCAACTTTTACTTTCCAATCCGGACAATCCTACACTGGTGCAACCTCCGTGCTTCTATCAAGATTACCCGAACAAACAGCAGGTCGAGGGAAGATTATTCCTTCTCAAAGATACGGTTTAAGATTACCACCTTCGCACCAATTAAACATTTCAATTGTTTATTCTTTTAAAACATTTGGACTCCCGTCTAAATTAATTCTCGATGTTTATAATATATATAATAGGCGTGATATTTGGTTCCGCTATTATAATACAAACGAAGCCCTGCCAAAAGTCGAAGATGTTCATCTTTTACCTATTATTCCTACACTTTCATACGAAATAAAATTCTAAAAGGATATGAAAGAAAAGAAAATATTATTCATAATTTTATTACTTTTTCTCACAGCTTGCGAAGATAAACCACCCACTGAATACATACCACAATATTATATCGAAGCATATCTGATAGTTGACCAGCCAATCGATATGATAAAAGTTTTCCGAACTCAACCAATTCAGGATTCGTTCAAAATATCGAATGCATTAGTCAAAAATGCACAAGTTAAAATTCGATTCAATAATCAAGAATTAATTCTTACTTTCAGAGATACTGGAATTATTGATAATAGAGGATATTACTATCCTGATACATCATTGAAGGTTCAGCCAAACACAACATATTTCCTTGAAATCCTCACTGCCGACAATGTTAAGATAACCGGGACAACAACCACACCCGAAAGATTCCAATGGGTCAACCCACCTCCGGACTCGATTTTCTATCCTAAAGACTCTGTAAATTTTAGGGATGGTAAACAAATCAAAATCAAATGGACGCCTGTTAAAAATATTCTCTACTACCTTGTTGTAAGCAAGTGTTTAGATACTTTGGAGTACGGTAAATATCTTAACCCACCAACGAATGAGAAAAACCGAAGAATATTTAATCCTTTTGACAACGAACAGCGAAGGACACGCGATTACTACGACCTTTCGAACTGGGACGCTATACCTAATACTGAATACCCTTTAGTCTGGTTGCTTTTTAAATGGTTTGGTAAACATAAAATTGTTGTATTCGCTCCCGATTTTAACTTTTTACGCTGGGCTTTACAGCAATTTCGCGGGAATCAAATAAATCCCTTGCTGTCGAGTGTTCAAGGAGGCATTGGAGTTTTTGGTTCAGCATGTAAAATAGAAAAAGAAATCTTCCTTTTTAAAAACCAGCCCTAAAACAAGTCATTTGTGGAGGGGAAAGATTATTAGATTAGTTCTTTTCTACAGACAAAATACCTTGATTTAGAAGTTTTGTTCTTTCAAGGATACGTAGATTTTCGATAATTGGCAAAAGATTGCCTTCCATAACTTCAGAAAGAGAGTAATTTTTTTGGTCGCCTTCAAGTCGGTGGTCTGTTACACGATTTTGAGGCCAGTTGTAAGTACGAATTTTTTCTGAACGATCGCCAGAACGCACCATTTCGCGTCGGGCGGAACTTATTTCCTCTTGTTGTTTTCTCAATTCAAGTTCATACAATCGGGAACGGAGCACTTTCATCGCTTTTTCGCGATTTTTTAACTGTGACCTTTCGTCTTGGCAGGAAACAACAATTCCAGTTGGCAAATGTGTTATTCTAACAGCTGTCTCGACTTTGTTTACGTTTTGTCCTCCTTTTCCACCAGAACGGAAAATATCAATCCTTAAATCTTCATCTTTTATTTCGATATCTATTTCATCGGCTTCGGGAAGGACAGCAACAGTTGCAGCAGAAGTATGAATTCGACCATTGGCTTCGGTTTCGGGAACGCGTTGCACACGGTGGACACCGCTTTCGAATTTCATTAGGCCATAAACATCTTCGCCGCTCATAGAGAATATTATTTCTTTAAAGCCACCTCGCTCCCCTTCGTTAAAATCGATAATTTCAATTTTAAATCCCTGTTTTTCGGCAAATTTTTGATACATTCGAAACATATCCCCTACGAATAAACCTGCTTCGTCGCCTCCGGTTCCTGCTCGTATTTCAACGATACAATTTCTCAAATCGTTCATATCTTTTGGAATCAAAAGCATTTTCAATTGTTCTTCGAGTTCAACTTTCCTACGTTCAAGTAATTCATTTTCCTCGTAAGCAAGCTCGCGAAGTTCAGCTTCTACATTGCTTTGAATTAATTCTAGATTTGATTCTATTTCAGAAATAACTTTTATATACTCCTTCGAAGCCTCAACTATAGGAGTCAAATATTTTGCTTCCCTCGACAATTCTTTAAATTTTTTTACATCCTTAACAATATCAGGATTATTCAGTTCTTCTTGTATTAAATTATATTTTTGAATAATACTTTCAAGTCTATCTTTCATAGGAAATAGAATTTTTTTAGAATATTTTAAACGAATAAGATTCTAAAAAATTTATAGCCTAAGCCAAGAATTCTTAAAAACCATAAAAATTCACTTCAGAATATTACTTATCTAGAGTAATTTGCATTCGAAAATTATATTTGGAACAAATTTTTTATTTGTCGTTCGTCTTGTTTTTTTAATAATTTTGCAATTTACTTTTTTATCTACTATGAATGCTAAAGCAATTTTATTTTCTTTGTTATTTTTCCTTCTTAACTTCGATAAAACTCTTGGCGAAAATACAATTGAAATTCCCGAAAAAGTTTTAAATAGAGGAATTATCGACACAATCTCAATCTATTTCTCTACCGATTCAATCAACCTAAACAATATTAACTTTACATTAAAATTCAATGCTTACATCTTAGACATAAGACAAGTTGTTGGTAATACCAATTTTTTTATTACTGAACCTTCTCCGAAATACTATATCAACCTAAACAACATCGAAGAAGCAACACTGACAATAGAAAGTAATAATCTAAATCGATGGAATGAACAAAAAATTCTTTGCCAACTAATTGTTGAAGGCTTAGTTTATAAAGATTCAGTGGATACTATTAAAATATCCAATCTTGAAATTAATGGAAATCCAGTTAAATTCGTTGCAAATGGTGGAATTGTAATAGTGCGAGGTCCTTCCGTAATTCCTGTTAAATCGAATTACCTTTCTGGTGCTAATCCACTTCCCGGAGAGAATTTTCTTTGGTTTTTTTTCGGAATATCTAAACCGAGTTACTTAAGCATCTCAATTTTAAACTCCCTTGGGGAACAAATTTATTCTTCGGAAAGTAACCCCGAACTATTTCAAATTACTGCTTCTAATAATCAGTATTCCCCGCAAGATAAACTCGAGGATGGGGATTACCGACTTGATGTCCATTTACCGCCACAATTTCCTTCTGGAACTTATTTCCTTCGCTTGAATGCATATTCTATTGGTATTTTTTTAACAAAATTTTTAATTGTTAAATAAAAATGAAAAATTTTGCAATTGCGGTTTTTATTTTATCTTTTATACTTCAACTCAAAAGTTTCTCACAAAGTACTTTCGACACAACTTCGGTCAAAGAAGTTGCATCAGACACTATCACTTTTACCAAACACCACAAAATTAAAATACCAGTAGGAACGGACTTTTGGATTTGCTTTATGAAGAACTACACCGAAGACAACCCACGCCAGCAACCATCAGAACTCATTCTTGAGTTATTTTTGACCAGCGAAGAAGATACAGAAGTAACTGTGGAGATTGCAGGCATCAATTACCGAACTAAAGTCAAAGTTAAAGCTCGAACAGTACAAAATGTTAGAATTCCTTCTTTGGCACAAGTAAAAAGCAGTCAAACAATAGAAAACCTTGCTGTACATATTTCTTCCGAAAAACCGATTTTTGTTTACGGACTAAACCGCAGATTTCAAACAACAGATACCTTCCTTGCTTTTCCAGTTGATGTTCTCGGAACAGAATACAGAGTTATGTGCTACACTGTGTCCACCGAGTTAGTACCAATCTTTGCAATCATTGCCATTGAAGATGGAACAGAAGTTACAATAATACCCAAATTCCAAACAGACAAAGGAAATCCTGCGAATGTTCCGTTTACTGTACAACTTAATAAAGGAGAGGTTTACCAAGTTGCTGCAAAATTTGAAAGTAAACCAAACTGCGACCTAACTGGCTCATATATTAAATCAAACAAAAAAATTGCCGTGTTTTCAGGCCATCAATGCGCATATGTTCCACCAACAATTATTGCTTGCAATCATCTTGTTGAACAAATTCCTCCAATTACATCTTGGGGAAAGCATTTTTATGTTGGAATGTTAAAGTCCCGCCGACGATATACCTTACGAGTGCTTGCAAATGAACCAGCCACAAAAGTTTTCATTGACGGGAAATTAGTTAGGACACTAAACAGCGGGGAATTCCTTGATAGTATAATCAATAAACCAGTTCAGGTTACTTCAAATAATCGAATTCTTGTTGCTCAATTTTCTCATGGTTTCCGCGACAATGATTCAATAGGCGACCCTATGATGCTTTTGATTAGCCCTACTCAACAATTTCTAAAAAGCTACCGTTTTGCAACTCCCGTGAATGGCGAATGGCGACATTGGATCAATGTTGTTATTCCAACCATAGGAATTAAGAGTCTTCGACTAAATGGGGCACCTGTGGATTCCTCGCTATTCGAACAGATGGGTATTAGTAGGTACTCAATTGGATACATACAAGTTCCGTTTGGTTCACATTCAATTTCGGCAGATTTACCCTTTGGAATGTATTCATACGGCTTTGGATATGGCAAGGACGCATTCGACGCTTATGGAACAATGGCTGGGCAATCTTTCATCGAATATGAACCAACAAAAGATACTTTACCTCCATACGCTGATGGGAAACCCACTCCAGATGGATATAATCTATTTGTTCGCGATGACCGAGAAGATGACACGGGTCTACGCGGTATTTCAATTATCGAGAATTTTGGCTTCGATTTAAAAGTTCCACCAGTTGAAGAAGGAACTCCGCAAGTTATGATTAATGCAAAACCCATTGCATCCAATCTCTCCTCCCGTCTCAAGTTTATTTCTACAGATGCCTCAATGAATATTTCCGAATGGACTTTGTGTTACACTTTCGACCCAACTCGCGGAAAATCTTATTTTGAACTCCAAAGGGGATTTTCAAAAGGCTGCAAAGTAAACCCCGGCTATCAATTTGGTATATTTGGACTAACAACTTTATCTTTCAACTCTCCTAACTTTTCTACAACTGGTAATTTGCAATCATTAGGAAAATTTCAAAGTTCAATCGGATTTGGTGGATTTTTCGGTTTTAGCCTTACTAAATTTTTCACTGAACATTTTGGTTTGACCAGTAAAATTTCATTAGAAAACTTTGCGGGTTCAATTGAGTCTCCCGATACTATTAGTTCTCGAATTCGGCTCCCTGATGGCTCTTTTGCAACTTTCATCGAGGGAAGGAAAATATCTCTCCTTGGTTCGTTTCTTGGAATTTCTCTTCTTGGTGAATTTCATTTTCTATATGGTTTCTTCTCAACTTCTGGCTTTGAATTCGATTTGACATTATCTCGCGCTGTTGAGTTTTCCCGTTATATCATCTCCCCACCGAACTACACCTACTCCAACGAAAAAAGAACTTTAATAGAAAACCATTTGAACACCATCAACTCTCTGTCTGCTTTTCGAGCAAACTTTCTTTTAGGTCTTGGCTACCAATATTTTTTGAATCCACGCTTCTCATTATTTACTGCAATAGAATATAAATATCCATTAACCAGTTTAATCAATGATGGAGATTGGTTTTACCATCGAATTACCCTAAACTTTGGAATTAGATATAGATTCTAAAATGGATTTTGACGTAATCATTATTGGTTGTGGCGTTGTTGGTTTATCTTGTGCTGTCTATCTCTCGCCTAAATATTCGACCCTTGTAATCGAAAGGCATAATTCTTTTGGCAAAGAAACATCTTCACGAAACAGCGAAGTTATTCATTCTGGGATTTATTATCCGGCTGGCACATTTAAAGCAATATTTTGTGTTGCGGGAAATAACTCAATCTACAACTGGTGCCGAAGTTACAATGTTCCATACAATAAAATTGGCAAATTTATTATTGCTGCCGAAGAAAGTGAATTACCACTACTTGAGAAACTTTTCCAGAACGCCATTTCTAACAATGTTGATGCATTTTTTTTGTCGGGAAAAGAAATAAAGAAAAAAGAACCGAACGTTCGTTCTATTGCGGGACTATGGGTACCATCAACAGGAATAATCAATAGTCACAGATTTATGGAATCACTTTTCGCTGAAGCAAAAAAGAACAATTGTACGTTCGCTTTTCAACATAATGTCGTAGGGCTAGAGTACACAGGAGAATTTTATAAAATCTTTGTACAAACTCCAGATGGACAAACATTCTCAACATCAAGTAGGTTTG
This sequence comes from uncultured Hyphomicrobiales bacterium, assembly GCA_964413155.1. Taxonomy (GTDB): domain Bacteria; phylum Bacteroidota; class Ignavibacteria; order Kapaibacteriales; family UBA2268; genus Naka2016. Next base: position 253,732 of record CAYPRT010000002.1, read on the forward strand.
TTATTAACTCTGCTGGTTTAGAAAGCGATACAATTGCGAAGCTTCTTGGATTGAACATTGAAAACCTTGGTTACACTTTGCAATGGGCAAAAGGTAGTTATTTCCGCATTAAACCATCTAAGAATAATATTGCAAAACACTTGATATATCCTGTTCCATCCCAGAATTCTTCATTCCTTGGTGTTCATTTGACAATTGAACTTGATGGGAACTTGAAATTGGGACCAGACTTAGAATTGCTACCCAAAAGAATCTATGACTACAGTGTCCCCGAAAGCCGAGCAAGATTATTTTTTGAATCTGCTTCAAGATATCTTTCAGGTTTTAAACTTGATGATTTATTTCCCGACCAAGCTGGAATTCGACCAAAACTAAAAAAATATTCTGGATATCCCGATTTTATTATTAAAGAGGAAACGGAAAATAGTTATCCAGGTTTTGTCAACTTAATTGGCATTGAATCACCTGGGCTCACTTGTAGCCTTGAAATCGGTAAATATGTAAGTTCCATAATAAATCAATTTTAGGAACTTCCGAAAACATTGCTTATCATTTATGCTCCCCAATTTTTAAAAAAATGTTAAGTTAAGTTTTTTAAATTTGCAATGGACAAAAATCTTAACAAAAAGAAAAAAATCAAACTTCGAATTGTTATTCTTTTGTCTTTTTTCTTTATCGTACTTTTTGCTTCGGGGTTGAGTGTTTATTTTGGATTATTTTCTCTTCCAAATTCTACACTATCGGTCGATAATTTGAGAATCACTGATTCCCCAACAAAACCAACCAGAAACAAAGACACTAACTTCATTAAGGCTGTTTTGCCTGATTCCACCGATGAAAGCATCACTTACAGCAATTATAAAGATTTCATTGCTTTCGACGAATCAGCTGGCAACTATTCTCAAGCTCGATACACTGGAAGAAGAATTAATATTTCAATAACTGGATTAGACTCCCGAATTGGAACAAATAGTAATCACGCCGATGCCAACCACATCCTATCAATTTTGATCGATAGTGGCAAAATCGAAATTATTTCAGTTCCTCGGGATACCCCTGCCGATGCAGGCTTTGATGACTCTACCGGTTTGAACAAATTAACAGTGGTTCGTGCAGTTCGCGGGCGCGAGGCTTATCTTAACGAACTTGCAAGAATAGCAATGATTGACAAAATACACTATTATATCGAAGTTACGTTTTCCCAAGTGGTTGGAATATTAGATTTTCTTGGATATAAGAATGCAAAATCTGTCCTCCAAGTTCTCCGTTCCCGCAAAGGTCTTGGAGGAGACGACTATCAACGATGCTACAATCAAGCTCAATTCATAAGGCAAACTATCTTGAACAACTACTCAAAAGTTAACAATGGAATTTTTGGGAAATTAATGTTGCGAGCAGGCTTGGCTTTAGTTAATACAAACTTGACTTTCAACGATGCACAAAGAATAATTTCTTTACTCAACCTTTCTGGTTTTCCTAATTCCCCCAATGACATTAAAATCAAAATACGCCCCCCAATTCCAATTAAATTCAAAGTTTACGATTTTACCAACCAAGAACTTATAGAAAATTTGATCAAAAAAATAGAATCTTTCAATATAACACATAACGAAAATGATAGTTTTAAAATTGATGTTTTTTCTTTGCTCAACAATGTATTGTGCGTAGCAGAAAGGGATACATTGAAAAAACCAAGAAACGTAATTTCGAAGTTAAAAACTTATTATGAGCAAAGGGCTTGGCTACAAATTGAAAATGAAAACCATCGAGAACAAATTCGTTCCCGTTTTGAAAATTGCTTAGTTTCTGCGTATAATAAACTAAATCAACCTTTGAAGGCAAAAGAAGTCAAAGAACAAATGAATATGGAAAGAGAATTATTTAAATTGAAAAATAAACATTAATTATATGAAAACACTGGTACTAATAAGACATTCTAAATCGGATTGGACTGACCCACACTTAACCGACATTGAAAGACCTTTAAATAAGCGAGGTAAACGAGATGCTCCTTTTATGGCAAAGTTGTTAAAAGAAAAAGGAATTATTCCCGACTTGATACTTTCGAGCCCCGCTACTCGTGCCATTCAAACCTTGAACTACTTCCTTCAGGAATATCAGTTTGACAAAAACAAAGTCATTATCCGAGATGAAATTTATACTATGGGTGCTACAGCAATAAGAAAATTAATTTCTTCGATTGATGACAAGCATAATGTTGTGTTTCTGTTTGGGCATAATCCCGATATTACTTCGCTTGGCAACCAACTTTCAGATATGTTCGTCGAAAACATACCCACCACTGGAATTCTTTGTATAGATTTTGATTTTGACTCTTGGAAAGAAATTCTGACAAAAGGCGGAAAACTTCGATTTTTTGAATATCCAAAAAAATATCTTAAAAAGAAATAACCCTTTCACAGATTTAAGAAAAAAACAACCCCTGGAAAAGGGGTGGACATTGAAGAAAATTTTTCAAAACATTATATATAAATTAAGAGAAAAAAGATTTTAGCTTTGTGTAGAAATGTTATCCGATTCCGGAAACTCGTAATGGAGTTTTCCATCGTACATTTCAATCATAGTAAGAATCGTTGGCTTGGGAATTTTATCGAATTCCCGACTGATATTAATCTGGTCGAAATTTGTTTCTTCAGTCTCATAAGAAGTAGTAACATCTGCAATACGAAGCTGCAACTCTTGCTTCAATAAATCATTAATTTGCCGAGCTCTTTTGCCCATTGCAACAATAGATTCGTATAATATCCCACGCTCGGTCATTTTCATTCTCACTAATACTGGATTAATTGTTTTTTTGAAGCTAATCATATTCATTCCACAAAATTCCTGATATTTAACGGAAATTCAAAAAAAATATTTTAAAAAAGAGACTACAAAATTAACAACAAAAATTCAAATACAATTAAGTTTTTAATGGTTTTGTTACGACAACAGTAAAATCTGGAAATTTTGTCTTTATCAATTCAATTGATACCTCCTTCTCGAATATCCCAAACACTGTTGAACCACTACCAGAAAGACTAGAATAAACTGCTCCAAGGCCGTATAACTTCTCTTTTATATCTGCTAAAATTGGATAATGCGGGAAAAGTAAAGTCTCGAAATCATTATAAAAGTAATTGCTAAATTCGTTTATAGAGGAGATTTTCTTCAAAACTTTTGTATAATCTGTTGGCTCTTTTTTACGACTTCCGGGAAACAAAGAATATGCAAATTTGGTCGAAATTTGGAAATTTGGATACACCAGAACTACAAAGAAGTCGAAAGAAAATTCGACGGGAATAATAATTTCCCCCCGCCCACGAACTATTGCAGGTTTGTTCAAAATAAAAAATGGGACATCACTACCTATATCTTTGGCAAGCTCAGTTAACGAAGTTTCATCAATTTGTAGTTCATATATTTTGTTTAAAGCTCGAAGAGTTGTAGCAGCATTAGAGCTACCTCCGCCAAGACCGGCGCCAATCGGTATAATTTTTTGCAAAATAATTCTTATTAAATTAATGTTAATTTTATGCTTGGATTGTATTAAATTAATAGTTTTGTAAATTGTATTTTCCGTTAAAGAAATTTGAATAGTATCGGGCACAATTAGAAGCTGAAATTCTTTGGATGGTCCAAAATGAAGAATGTCTGCTAAATCAATAGGTATAAAAAAAGAGTTGATATTATGGAAACCATCGTTGCGTTTTTCGATAATTTCCAAGCTCAAATTAATTTTCGCATTAGATTTTAATGTCAAATAATTCATTTGTTAAAAATTGAGAGTGTTGAACATTAAAGGAATAAACGAAAAGATTGAAACAGTTGAAAAATACGACCAAGTCCCCTTTTCGGTGGAAATCTGGCGTAAACTTTTCCATTTAGTTTCTCTTTCCATTCCTGTAATTTATACCTTTGTTCCAAGGCAAACTGCAATTTACATTTTATTTCTAATTACAAGTTTATTCATAATAATAGATCTAATAATAAAAAAAGAAAATTTTGTACGAAAGATTATCTTCAAAATTTTTGGTAGACTTTTCCGACAATTTGAACTTCAAAATTTTGTTTTCAACGGAGCAACGTGGATGCTTATTTCTGCTACGATTAATGTTATCATTTTCCCGAAACTTGCAACAATTACTTCCTTTTATGTGCTTGTAATTTCTGATGCATGCGCTGCACTTTTTGGCAAAAGATTTGGGAAAACCAAATTTTTGAACAAAAGTTTCGAGGGATTTACTGCTTTTACCATTTCTGGCTTTATTGTTGTTACTCTCGTTTGGTTGGGATACAATCTTCCAATTTCATTTTTGATAAGTGCATTTGCTGGGGTTTTGGTTGCAGGAATAGTTGAATCATCCTCTGCATTTTTCAAAATAGATGATAATTTAGGAGTTCCTATAGCTATTTCTACTGTTCTTGTTGTAGGTTCAAAAATAGCAATGGGCTGGGGTGCAGATTTCATTAACATTTTTTAGTTATGCGTCTGGACGATATTTCTAATGAATTAATAAAAAAATTTAAACATAAAATTACTGGCAAAGTCCGTTTCCACGAAGTTGATTCCTTTGGAGTAGTTCACAATTTAGCATATTTTTATTGGATAGAAATTGCCCAAACAGAGTACTTTGAAAACCTTGGTTTTAAAATTACTCCCACTGTTTTTGTTTCAGAATTCCCATTGATGAAAGTTCACAACGAAATAGACTACTTCAAACCTTTACGTTTAGGCGAGAATTTTTCTGTCCTAACACGAGTTAGTTTCATTAAGCAAAGTTCATTTGAATATCAGAATATCATTTTCAATGAAACAGACAAGATTATTGCTTTTGCCAAAAGTATTTTGGTTTACCTTGACCCAAAAACTTTTGAACCAATACTTTTACCTACAAGATTTATTGAACTTGTTCGTAACTATGAAGGCAAGGATGTTGAACAATTGAAGGATTTTAATGGACCCAAGTGAGTATCGGCAGCTTGCCGATGCCTACAACCAAATTCAAATTTTTAGCGAACAAACATTTGAACCACTCTCCGAAGAAACAAAAATTTCCGCTTTTTCGATAACAAACGAAGAAAATTTTGAGTTTGGTGTTCAATTCTTTAATTTCCTCGCCCAAATATTCAAAAATGATTGCGACTTCGGCTTCATCGACGAAAATGCAACCAACGAGAACCTTTTGAGTATTCGAGAAGGAATTTCAGGCACTGAAGCTGTTATATTTGCTTTTTTTGTTCCATCGGACGTTCTCGATGACGACGAAATTATCCTTAAACTAAACAATATCATTCAAATTTTATCTGAATCGAAAAAAACAATTGGAATTTTCTTTTCCCCAAACCATATCCCCGAAGAACTGAATCTTCCAACTAAAATCAATTTACCTTCTATCGATACCCCAACAATCGCAGCTGGAGCTATGTTTCTTGCCGGAAGAAAACCCGTTTGATTTTTTGAACAACCAATTATACATGTTGTAAAATAATAAATATCCACATATTATTTGTTAAATTTGCTTTGCTTTAACAAGGTAAAGGTAAATAATGGACTACATTGGAAGTGCAAGTTTTGAACCAAAAAAAGTGACTACTTTTCGATTGCAAGAAATGAAAAAAATGGGTCGAAAAATAGTCGCTCTTACTGCCTATGATGCTCTTATTGCACGCATACTCGATGAAAGTGGAATAGATTTAATTTTGGTTGGCGATTCTCTTGGAAATGTTGTTCAAGGTTTGGAAACCACATTGCCAGTAACATTAGAGGAAATCATTTATCATACGAAAGCAGTTGTCCGCGGTGCAAAACGACCGTTAATAATAGCCGATATGCCTTTTATGACTTTCCAAGTTTCTGCCGACGAAGCATTCACAAATGCTGGTAAAATAATGAAGGAAACTGGCTGTGGGGGTGTAAAAATTGAAGGTGCAAGCGACATCATTCTACAGGCAATTCGACGAATGACCGAAAGCGGAATTCCAGTTATGGGGCATGTTGGTTTAACACCTCAAAGTATCCACAAGTTTGGTTCTTACAGAGCAAGAGGAATCGACCCCCAAGAAGCCGAATCTATTTTCAGAGATGCAGTTAATCTTGAACAAGCAGGTGCTTTTGCAATTGTGTTGGAGAAAATCCCAGCGTCCCTTGCAAAAAGAATCACAGAAACTCTTAAAATACCTACAATTGGTATTGGAGCTGGACAATATTGCGATGGACAAATCCTTGTCTATACAGATATGTTAGGGTTAACAATAGATTTTAGCCCTCGTTTTGTTCGGCGATATGCCCATCTTTACGAAACAATCCTTTCAGCATTTAAGCAATATGCCGAAGATGTTCGTGAACAAAGATTCCCTAACGAGTCGGAATCCTATTCTTAATAGTTTACAGCAAAGATTTTATTTCCATTTTTTTATTAATTCGATATAAACAGTCCTTGAAAGGAAACGCTCCGCGGGAGTTGAATATGAATTTAAACCAGGAGGAAAAATAGAAGAACCTACCCCTTTAACCTCGATAATTTCAATATTTGGATCAATGCTTTTAACAAGTTCCAATGTTCTTTCGGCTCGCTTTTGCGATAGATTGTAATTAAAATCACGGTCGCCAAGTATGTCGGAATATCCAACTATCTTTGCCTGTGTTAGTTCCGAGTTTGTTACAAGAAACTTGGCTATATCGCTTTTTGTCCCAGAAGGAATTTCCGCACTTGCAACATCGAACAATATCAATGACAATCTTTGAATTTCAATCTCGTTTGTGTCGTTTATTACTTCAATCCTTTTTAAATCGACCGAGACATTTCCTTCGGTATCTTCCAAAACAAACCTTACATTTAAGGTTTGATTATGAGTAAGCAAATCGGCTAATTTTTCTTGAATATTTTCCTCAATCTCGCTCGGCGAGTCAGTTCCAGAATAAGAAAGTATAATCTTATTTTCTGCTTCAACATTTAAACTCCATCGACGAAGCCCGTGCATAAAAGAATTTTTAGGGTCGAATTTAAGGATTTTAGGTCTAAAATCGAGTAACTCAAGAAACCGTCTTTTTGCTATAGGTTGAAGAATCTCTGGATCCGAAGAAGTTATTAAAACTCTTCGATTTTCCGCATACCCGCTGTCATTTGGAGTTATTGTTCTGTTTTTTGGGCAGCAACGTTCTTTCCCAGTTTGAATCAAAATTCTGTTTGGCTCAATTTTCCAAATGTTAACGAGATAATTTTTTACTGATTGGGCTCGCTTTTTAGCCAATTCGCAATTTGCTTTTTCGGTAGTTGAATCAGAATAACCTATGATTGTAATTTTCGAACTCGGTTTTTGGCGAAGTCGGTACCCAATAATATTTAAAACATTTTTATTTAATTCCAAAGGTTTTGTAGGTAGACTGTCGAAATTAAAATTTTCTGGGGTATTGACTTTATTATAAAAATCCAAAATTTCATCGGAACTATAATCGAAAAAAACAATAGGAAGGATTGGGAAAGCTTGTGTTACAAATTGGGTTTCCAAATAAATTCTCGTTGTATTAACATCAATTTTGGCAATAGGTTTTGGTTTCCTATATATTGTATCGGTGCGAAAAATTCTTTCAACTGTTGTAATAACTTCTTTAGAAGTCTCTACTAAAGTATCTACTTTCTCCTTTCCAAGGGCAAATCTGCTTTTTTGTATATTTTCATTCTCCACAACAAGAGTATCAAAGATGAACTCACGTCGATATTCTTTTCTTAGCTCAATTTCTATAGGTTTTTCAATATGAATTGGTAAATATTTCACAGCCAAACCAAAACGAACCGAGTTAATCTTCCATTTCACGCTATCAGCAACATCGTTCATCCCAAGATGGAAAGAAAAATAAGGTGATAGAATAAAACTTTTCACTTTGTTCAAAGGCAAATCGTATGAAACACCAAAATGAAAGTCAGTTTGCACAGGCTTGGCTTTTGGAATGTCCCCAGAATACTTATTCCTAATTCTGGATTGAGTATCGATAAAAACACCTCGGTTTTTTGGTTCAACAATTTGCTCCCACTGTTCAAATTTTTTTTGCAAAGGAAATGCAATCCTTCCACCAGCAAAAAAACTTAAACCATAAAAAGGATTAACTCGAACATAAGGTTCAAAACCGAAAGTTAGAATATTTGCTTTCAAATTATGTTCGAACACACCAACAACAACGGTATCCAGAACCCTAATCCAAGTTGATTCTTCCTGTTTTAACCAACCATCGAGTTCTGTCAATGAAAATCTTAAACCTCCAAAGAATCTATAAGGTAATGGTAATTCAAGGAATGCACCACCATGGAAACCTTTACCTTCTCCTTCATTGAAACCCGAACAACAATTTGGAATTCCTGGAAGCTTGCCAAAATCTGGTTTATGGAGGTTAAAACTGTAACCACCAAAAACTCCAAATTGGCGAACCGTATCGGGAAAATTTTTTCTCGATAAAGTATCTTGCGACAAAGAAAAGTTCGAAAGGATAGAACAAAAACTCAGAAAAAAGATAATAACAATTTGCTTCAATTTTTTTCCGTAATTATTTTATACATTTCTGGGCGTCTATCTAAAATAATGTCATTGAATTGGTCGATTTTCTTTGATCGAGTTTCTTGAGGAAAAACTTCGGCAGAAATAATTGCCTCTCCATCTTCGCTTGCAAGGGCAATCAAATTGCCATTGTAATCCCAAATACCAGATTTACCATTGAAATACAATGTCTCGCCACAATTGGATTCAGTGCCAATTCGATTAGCAACAGCAAGATAAACTTTGTTTTCTATTGCTCGGGCTGGCATTGCGTGTATCCAGACTTTGGTTACAAGGTTCGATGGACAAACAATTAAATCGGCTCCTTTTAACGAAAGAGAGCGAGCAGATTCTGGAAACCGCCAATCGTAACAAATCATTGCCCCAATATTTACATCCAAAGGTGAATATTTAGCGACAAGAAAACCTGTATCCCCTTTAGCAAAAACAAATCTTTCGCGATAGAATAGATGAGTTTTTCGATATACAAATGAATATGAACGGTCGGGAAAAAGCACTGCACAAGAATTGTATACCTTTTGATTATACCTTTCGGGAAAACCAAAAACTATTATTTTATTACTCGAACTTGATATGTCCTGAATATTTTTAATAATTTCCGAATTAAATGAAATGGAGTAAGGCATCACTTCTTCAGAGGACAGAAAAAAATATCCAGTTAAAGCCATCTCTGGGAAGCAAATCAAATCGGCATCAATAGACTTCGACTTTGAAATAATAAATTCTAAATTTCTGTCAATATCTTTAAATATTGGGCTGAATTGCACACAAGCTACTTTCATACTTTATTGCCTTTTTACAACAATAATAGTCTTGTCATCATTAATATCGGATTTTGCCGAGAATTTATTCACATCCTCAATGATTGCAAAAGCCAGTTCTTTTGCAGAAAGGTTTTTATTTTCACGAATCAAATTACCCAATCGTTGCTCCGTATAAAGATTGTGATTTTCGTCCATAGCTTCGGTAATACCATCAGTAAACAAAACCAAAATATCTCCTTTATGCATTCGGATATTTTCGACTTTAAACTTTTGCTTTGGTATAATTCCAAGCAAACCACCTGTAGTTATAAGCCTTTGGATTTTATCGGATTCTTGACGGTAATGTATCGGGGAAGGATGCCCAGCATTCACATAAAGAACAAGTCTATTCATAGAAGAAGTTAATTCACAATAGAAAAGTGTAACAAATCTTTCATAAGGGAAAGTTTTGTAAACAAGCCTATTTAATTTATTAAAAAGGTCGCTCATACGAGTTGAATAACTCCAACCCATACGGAATGCACCAGAAACAAAAAGAGCTTGAATTGCAGCAGGCAAACCCTTGCTCGAGGCATCCCCAATAACAATACCAAGCCTTTCTTCTTCATCTTTTGATTCTGGCAGAAGATAATCGAAAAAATCGCCACCAACCGCACTATCAGGAATACAAACTCCGTAGAGTTCATAATCAAGAAAATCCAAACTATGGTCGGGAAGCAAGCTTCTTTGAATTTGAGCTGCTTGATATAAATCTTCTCGAATTTTCTTTTTTTCGATTAAGTCTATAATATTCTTCATTGCAGCAGTGGCAACACTGCTAATTATTGTCAATGTTTCGGCAAAAGTTGGTTTGATTTCAGGAGCATTAAACCCTAAAAGATATTTATAGAATTTGCCTGCTCGCGTTCGAACTATTGGTCCAACCCCAGTTACAGAATAAAGATTTATTCCTTTCTCTTGTAGAACCTTATCGGTCTCTGTTTTCGTTAGAGTTCTTTCCTTAACCAAATCAACAAGAAACGGTTGGTCCTGAATATAAATACGATAATTTTCTGGAATTTTTTCAACATTTCCATACTGCATTCTAAGCTCATAAGCTAATTGATCAGGTATAAATTCCCAAACCCGACCACCAGTAATTTCGAAACTAGTGTGGTCAACAATATCTTTCACGAGGTGTTTTAACATTTCCAACGGGTCTGTGTACTGAACCGAAACAAGTTGTTCAACAAGTTTATAAGTTTCTCTTTGATGCTGCGAATTTGTCATTTTTTATCTTAAAGTAAAAAAATCAGAATTAAAATAAAAACTAAAACAAGAAAAAAAACTAATTTAAAAAGTTTCTTCACAACTCCAAATACCATTCCTAAAAAAAGTAAGAAAATTATGATTTGAAGAGGAAGTTGTAAGTTATCGAACCAATCAAAAATTGTAGTCAAAATCATTTAACTAACTTTGAAGGTAAATGTGATTATTCCGTACATTTCTTTGTTATCTTTTAGCCTATTGAAACGCCACTGGCGTAAAGCTTCAATTGCAGAGCGTTCCAAAACAGGGTCACCTTTTTGTAATGGAACAATACTGGTTACAATACCTTCGGGCGAGACGGTAAATCTCAATTTGATTTGAGCATTCACATTGTAATTTGGAGGGTATTTTGGTAAAACTTTGTAAAGAACTATTCTATTTCCACCACCACCCCACTCAATATCGCCTAAACCCAAACCAGCCCCAGAACCTTGACCTTTTTCTCCAAGTCCAATTCCTTCTTGTGTTCCCGTTGCTTTACCAATATCCTTTGCTCCACTACCAAATTGACCTTTGTTCCCAGTTTCGGATGACAAATCGGAAGCAGGTTTTATATCTTTTGCAAGAAGAGGATCATCAATATTAGATGTTTTTTGGCTTTTCTTTGCAGCAATGCTTGCATCCTCGAGTTCGTTAGATGGGGCTTTTCCTTTATGTTCAATTCCTTCCTCGCTCAAATTACCTTTACTTAAACCAGTTCCATCTCCTAAACCAAAGTTGATTAATTCAAGAGGGATTGTTTGAGGTTCATAAGTAGGTAAAGTTGGGGGTTCGTATTCACACATCGAAACAAGAAAAACCAAAATAAAATAAATAGCAAGGGAAATTAAAAAACCTCGGGCAGTATTGGGCTCCCAATATATGTTTATTTTAATCTGTTTTTCTTCGGAAAAACCTTTGTACATCTCCCCCCTTCCCAAATACAAACATAATCAAAAAAAGTGACTCAAACAAATCATAAAAATTTTATTTTACTACTCATTTTCAAAATGAAGTGGAAAAAATTTATTTATAAATGAATCTATTATATGGTATTAAATGTTGACTCGATCTGTAAGGAACCCCTCTGCCCAAAATTTTTTTGGTAATTTTGTGGTTTGTTTATGTGTATTTCTAATGGAAACAGGACATAAAAGGAAAGTTATCTTAAGCGGAATGCAACCAAGCGGAGGTTTGCACATTGGACATCTTACTGGAGCTTTGCGTAACTGGGTTGAGTTGCAAAATGAATTTGAATGCTATTATACCATAGTAGACCTACACGCAATTACAGTTCGACAACAGCCAGCCAAACTTAGGCAATGGACTTTCGACCTTGCTGCTACTTTTATTGCCGCTGGAGTAGACCCCGAACGTTCACATATTTTTGTTCAATCGCACATACCCGAACATACCCAGCTTGCTTGGGTATTGAACTGCTTTACAGGAATGGGCGAATGTTCAAGAATGACACAATTTAAAGATAAATCGCAAAAGTACCCTGAAAATGTTAATGTTGGTTTATTCGCTTATCCAATTCTTATGGCAGCGGATATTTTGCTCTACCAAGCAGACCTTGTCCCCGTTGGAGCCGACCAAAAACAACATCTAGAATTAACACGTAACCTTGCCGAAAGATTCAATAACATCTATTCGCAGACTTTCAAAGTCCCAGAACCATACATCCCAAAAATTGGTGCTAAAATTATGAATTTACAAAACCCATTTAAGAAAATGTCCAAGACCGATGAAGCCCAAAATGGCGTTCTTTATTTAACAGACACAAAGGAGCAAATTATTAATAAAATAAAACGGGCAGTTACCGATTCTGGAAATGAAATTAAATGGAGCGAATCGAAGCCAGGAATTTCTAACCTTATTACCCTTTATCATATTGCTACAAACAAATCTATTGAAACAATAGAAGATGAATTTGCTGGGCGTGGTTATGGAGAATTTAAAAAAGCAGTAGGCGAAGCATTGGTCGAATTCCTTGAACCGTTCAGAACAAGATATAACGAAATCAGACCCAATGAACCATATTTATTGGATGTTTTACGTAAAGGCGCCGAACAAGCCCGAAGAGTTGCAAACAAAACCCTTCAAAAGGTTTACAAGAAAATTGGATTTGTGATTTTGTAGATTTTATTTTTCAATTTTAGCTTTTCTGGAGATTTCTTAAATTTTCTCAACATCTTGTTTTTTTAACCAACCAATGTTGCCATTTGGAAGCATAATTTTATACCAATCGCCAATTTCATCAAGAATTTCAACTTGAGTTCCTTGATGAATTATTAGCAAATCTGTTGAAGTCTGGTCGGGTGAACTTTTTATGTATGAATTCATCGAAATAACTATAGCTCGATTATGGTTCGTTTCGTAATTATATCTTGAAATACCTAATCCAATGGTCAACAAAAAACTTCCTAAAAAAACAACACCAAAAAGAAAGAAAATCTTTCTTGCCTTTGCCGATAAAATCAATAAAAATAGAGAAAAGCAAATAGAAGCAAACCAAATTGAAATCAAACCAATGGTTGCCCATTGGCTGGAACTTAAACTATCTCGTAAATTTTCCCAAAATTCTTTTACAAAGAACTTTGGCTTTTCTTGAAATTTATCGACTATCCTCAGGTTAGCCATTAGTAGGTTGAAATTGATATCTTCATCGAATGGGTCAATAAGCTTTGCCCTTTCGTAAAAAAGTATACTTTTATGAAACTCCCCTAAACGATAATAAACATTTCCCAAGTTAAACAAAACTTCTTTACTAACATACCCTTCGGACAAAATCCTTGTGTAAGTTTCTTCAGCTTTTGAAAATTCACCTTTACGATAATATTCATTTGCTTGCGAAAATAATTTGATTGCCTCTTCCTTATTCAAAGCAAACAATTCAAATTGAACAAGAACAGCCAATAGTACCGAAGCTAAAGTTCTAAACTTCATTGCAATTTCTCACTTAATTTCGACAAAACCTCGACAGAATTTGTATATACTTTTTCCAAAGGTTCATTGTCAAATTGCGGCGAATACCGAGCCATTTCGCATCTGTCAATTAATTCAATTAATTTATCCACCAATTCGCTATCCGGAATTTTATCCATAAGTTTTTCTCTAACAGTTTCTCTGGTTAATTCAGTTGGTGAAATATTCAATTTATTTGCAACAAAATTCCAAAGTGAACGCGCAGTTTCTTCGTAAAACAAATCATTATTTCCATTACTTAATAACTTTTTAGCATTTTTTAAATACTTCTGCGCTATCTTGTTCGCTTTAATTTGCTTCATCAAAATTATGTTTCCTTCGACTCTTTCCCTTCGTCGAACATATACTAAAACTACTCCCCAAAGCAAAATTGGAAGACTGGATAACACGAAGAACCAGGGTGATAAAATTAAACTTTTACCAGCAACCAAAAATTTCCCGGATGTAGTTTTAATGTAACGAATATCCTGTCCAATCAACTTTACATCTTCTTTCTTGATGTTTGCAACAAATGTCTGGGTTGTTGCTCCCTGTTCAACATTCAAAGTAAAAGGTTGAGAACTTAAAGTAATATATTCCTTTTTGGCAAGATCGAAATAAGCAAATCTAACAGGTTCAATCTTGAATTGCCCTGGATTTTTGGGAACAAGATAGTATTCAAAAATTATTGTACCATTAATTCCAGCAGGCGAAACGCTTGTTTTATCGATTATTTTTGGTTCGTAAGAGTCAATATCATTTGGAAGATTTAACGAAAAGGGAGACAGCAATTTCAAATTTCCACTTCCAGAAATTTCCACTCGAAGAGTAGCAACTTCTCCTGTTTTCACATGTTCTTTATCCAGCCAAGTTTTTAACTGCATTGAACCAACCCCACCGTGAAAGTCCGCAGGTTGAGGTGATGGTAAGCCTACAACTTTTATTTGAACAGGTTTAGAGCGAACAATAAAGGGAAAATCCTTATACCGATTCGAAAAGAATGGATCATTGAAAAAAGGATCGTCGAACAACATATCGAACGGGTCGCGATAACGCTTCTTTTGTTGCTGTTTAATTAAAAGACGCACAACAAATTCAATTTCCATTGGGTCAATTGTCAGTATCCCTGTTTGCTGTGGAATCAATATAACTTGCTTTAAATCGGCAACTTTGAAAGGTATTCCATTAATTATTTCTGTTGTAAATTTCAATTCTTTAATCCCAAAGTCTTGTGTCCAGAATCCATCAAAACTGGGCATTTTTGGAACAGAAATATTTACAATATTTAATTCTGGATGCACAAAAATTTTATAAGTAGCGGTAATTGTTTCGCCAAGATATGCCTGAGTTTTGTCGACATATAATCGAATAAATAAATTGTCTTTTATAATATCATATGCCTGTTGAGAAAGACTCTTTTCTTGGGAATCGGATTGCCCTTGTGGACTTGGCTTTTTACTGCCCTTTACAACTTTAATTGTAATTGGATTAGAATTAAGAACATTGCCATCGACTGTTATTCGGGCTGGCTCGATTGTAAAAGTGCCTTCTATATCGGCAGAAAGAATATATATAAAAGAAAGTGAACTCGAAATTTGTCCGTTAATTATTTGGGTACTCATTGAACGACTTGGACCAGCAAGTACAGTAAACCCTTTAAAACTTGGTGGTTGAAAATTTTTCCCATTCGTTGTATTTAGTGTAAAAGTAATTTGTATTTGTTCACCAACTTCAACATTAGTGCTACTTGCTGTTGCCGTAAATTTATATTCGCTTAAGACAACGTTTATACTAAGAAAAAACAATAAAACAACAACAAAGTATTTCATTTGCATACCACCAAAAAATTCAAAGAATAAAGAAGAAAAAAATCGAAAAAAATTATTTTGCAATTTCAACAATTTTTTGCAATTTTGTGTTTTGAATATGGGCTCTTAGCTCAGCTTGGTTTAGAGCGCTTCCTTGACGCGGAAGAGGTCACAGGTTCGAATCCTGTAGAGCCCAC
>CAYPRT010000003.1:0-235728 GCA_964413155.1 uncultured Hyphomicrobiales bacterium
ACAGCACCCGATGTGATTTTGTTTGCAATACAAATAAAATCAAAACATATTCGGAGTGGGATGGCTCGGGTCTTGATGCTGGTCCAACAATCACTGGGTATGATTGGCAAAGAAAACGCGTTATAGATAAGTTTGCGGGGACAGACAAATATGAAGGCGAAATCATACTAGATGCTGTTGGAAACGCAAAAGTGGATGTAATGGAAATGCGAATCGATGGTGATGTTGATGGAGTATTCTCTTTCGATCAGAAGAACGCTCCTACGCAACTTTCACCCGAAACACCTATTCCGCTTAAAGTTTGGTTTGCTCCTAAAGCAGAAAAAGAATATGAAGCTGAAATAGTCCTTGTTGGAAAATTCTCCGATAAACAAGTTGAGGTTCGAGGTAAACTCCATGGTATTGGAATACTTCCCCATATAGATATTCATGGCTACACATTCCCGCCAATTATGGTTGGAAACGAAATCGATGGAAATGCCGAAGTGATGCATGTTACAATCAACCCACTAACGGCGATGGACTTAACCGTATTTAAGCTTCGTATTGAAGGTCCAGACAAAGATGCTTTTGTAATTCCTGATGAGTATTTAAATCCTTCTGAACCAAAAATAATTCCAGTTGGCGGAAACTGGACAATTCCTGTTAAATTCAAACCAAATCGTGCTGGAACATTTGTAGCTAAACTAATCCCTGAAAGCGATGCCCCTGATGATGTTGCTGGTGACCTTATTGGTGAAGCCTATTTAATTGGTGTTAAAACTTCTGACTATGATTTTGGGAAAATTTACGTAACAACTTCTCGCGATGGTCAAGTATTCATTACAAATATTGGAAGTAACAATGTTACAATTACTCGTTCAATAGTTGAAAGTGTAACCGGCAATACTAATGAAATAACTATACAAAAACTAATGTTAAATAATGTTGAAATTCCTGATCAACCTCCATTCTTACTGCGTCCGAAAGATACACTTTGGGTTTTTGCACGATTTGTACCTCCTCAAGTTACTTCATACAGTCTTAAGATCGAATATCAATACGAAACCGAATCTGGCGAAAAAGGATTCGCATATTCAAACTTAATTGGCGAAGGAATGGTTTACAAACTTATTGCCAGAATTCCTAAGGGTGTTTATAATGCTGACCCAGGGAAGCCAGTAGATGTAGAAGTATTACTTGAGAAACATCCAGATGAAACAAAGAATTTAGACGATGCGCAAATAACTGACTTTAAAGTTCGTGTCTTGTTTAATACTGGTGGAAAATCCGATGTTCAAGAAGTTTATCCTGCAGTAACAGAATGCGGCGATATAAACACCGGTGGTACCCTATCGCAAGGGTGGAATTGTGATTATGCTAAAATTCTTGATAATGATGTTCTTCAGATCCATATGGATTCAAAAGACAAGGTTTTGAGTGGTTTTGGAACCTTGGTAATATTCAAAATGAATACCTTCCTTAGCGATTTGGATCTGATACCCCTCCCAGTGGAATTTCAAGTAATGAACTTACCTGCTTCTAATTATGTATTAGTTGAAAACTACCCAGGAGACATCAGAATTAATCCCGTTTGTGTGAATACCGCTCGACTTATTGAGCTTTCTGGCTTCCAATACTATATGAAGGGTGTTGTACCAAATCCTGTTCAAAACACCGGAAATATTGAGTACAGTATAGCATTCGAATCTTATACAACAATTACTCTTTGGAATGCATACGGAGAAAAAGTTGCAACTTTGTTTGAAGGGACACTCAAACCTGGTGTTTACGATTTGAAGTTCGATACTAATTTGCTTGGTCTATCTTCTGGCGTTTACTACTGCAAGCTTGAATCCGGTTCTTATACTGGGGTAGTTCCAATAAATGTAACCAAGTAATTACTTCGTCTGACTTCAGACTTTTAAGCCCAACCTTAACAGGTTGGGCTTTTTTTTGTAATTGATTTGTTGCAATTTTATTTTTCTTGGTTCGTTTCTATTTTTTTAAAGGAACTCAAAATGGTCTCGAATAAATCTTTTATTGATGAAAAGTATTTGCATTCATTAATTGAAGAAAATCAAAATCCTTCTTCGAAGGAAGTAGATGAAGTAATTGAAAAATCTTTGGAACTTAAAGAATTAGAACTTGAAGATGCCGCGAAACTTATTAATGTGTCTAAGCCCGAGGATTTAGAGAAGATTTTCGATAAAGCTGGTAAAATTAAAGATGAAATTTATGGGAACAGATTAGTTCTTTTTGCTCCTTTATACATATCAAATTATTGCTCTAATAATTGTCTCTATTGTGGATTTCGAATAAATAACAATGCTATAGAAAGAAAAGTCCTTTCTATCGAAGAAATTAAAGAAGAAACTCGAATAATTTTGGAACAAGGACACAAAAGAATATTGCTATTAATGGGGGAAGACCATAAAAATTGTACACTTGACTATTTTATTCAAGCAATTTTTGCTATTTATTCAGTAAAAGATTCAAAGGGAAGTACTATTCGAAGAATTAATGTTGAAATAGCTCCATTAACTGAAAGCGAATTTAAAGTTTTAAGTGAAGTTCCAATAGGAACATATACAGTCTTTCAAGAAACTTATCATTACGATACATATATTAAAATGCACCCTAAAGGTCCCAAACACAATTACTTTTTCCGACTTTATACAATGGATAGGGCTTTAGCTAATGGTATGCACGATGTTGGAATTGGTGCCCTTTTTGGATTATACGATTACCGTTTTGAAGTTTTGTCTTTAATTCAACATTCAAAACATTTGGATAGTGAATTTGGGATTGGTCCCCATACTATTTCTATTCCACGAATAAAACCAGCAAAAAATGCACCAGCCTCTTACAATCCAAAATATGCTGTCGATGATGTAAATTTCAAAAAACTTGTTGCTGTATTAAGAATAAGTGTTCCTTATACTGGAATAATACTTTCTACTCGTGAGCCAGCAAGGCTTAGAAACGAATTGTTTAATCTTGGCGTTTCCCAAATTAGCGCTGGGTCCAAAACAAGTGTGGGAGGATATAAACAAGCCTTTAATGGTGTGGAATCTGCAGAGGAAATTGGTCAGTTTTCGTTAAATGATTGCAGAAGCAGTGGCGAAGTTATTCGAGATATAATTAAGATGGGATTTGTTCCATCCTTTTGTACAGCTTGTTATAGGGTTGGTCGGGTAGGAGGCGATTTTATGGAATTGGCTAAGCCAGGCTTAATAAAAACTCATTGCCACCCAAACGGTTTAACAACCTTGAAAGAGTACTTGGTTGATTATGCTGATGAAGAAACTAAAATAGTAGGAGAAGAATTAATTAAAAAGGAACTTGAAAAAATTGAGCATAAAAAATTACGAGCTAAAACTGAACAATATTTGGAACGTATTGAAAAAGGTGAACGAGACTTATATTTTTAATTTTCTTTTTTCAATTTGCCTTTTGAGAAAATATAGTAAAAAGCTGGTAATACAAAAATTGTTAAAAATGTCGAAGAAATTAATCCCCCAATAGAAACTATCCCAAGAGGTGCTCTGAATTCTTTTCCTGCTTCTCCAATCTGCAAAGCCATTGGCAGCATTCCTAATATTAAAGCAAATGATGACATTATTTGGGGTTTTAATTTCAACGTTCCTGCCTCAATCAGTGCATCTTTTACGTTGTAATTTTTCTCTCGTATAAGCTGATTTGCATAATCAAGAATCAAAATTGCATTATTAACTACTATACCTATTAACATTACAATTCCCATAAGAGATGATAAGTTATATGTAGTATTTGTTAAGGGAAAAGAAATAAATACCCCAATCAAGCCAAGAGGAAGTGTAACCAAAATGTATATTGGTTGCATAAAGCTTTCCAATATAGCTGCAAGCAGCAAATATGTTAATATAGTTGCAATAATAAATGCAAAGACCATATCCTTGAACATATCTTGCATATATTTCACATAGCCAGACCATTTGTATGTGTAGCCTTGTGGAAGATTTATTTTCTTTAGTTTCTCATCAATTTCTTTTGTTACATTTCCAAGTGGGACACTCGGTGCATTTGCCCCATTGAATTGTATTGATTTAAATTTATCCCTATGTAAGACTCTCGCGACACTTGTTGAATATTCAATATTTGCAATTTGATTTAATCGAAAAATTCCCATAGAGGTTACAATTGGGATATTTCCAATTTTTTCCGGAAGATCAACATCTTCATCGGATAAAGTAACAACAATATCATATTCATTTCCTTCTTCACGGAAAGTTGTTGCTTCGATGCCATCAACTGCTGAACGAACCGAATAAGCTAAATCAATTAATGTTATCCCAACCTCGGGGAGGATTTCTCTCCTTGGGGTTATTGTTATTTCTGGTTTACCACGCCTTGAACTATTATCAAAATTAACAAGTCCATTTACTTTTTTTAAGCTATCAATAATTATATTTTTATAATTTTCAAGTGTATCCAGATCTTGACCAAGAAGATAAAATTGAATAGGGTATTGTCCTCCAGGAATAACATCACCAGCTTTGATAATCGTTTTGATATTAGTTATGTTTTTTAAATCCATTTGCAACATATCAATCATCTCATTAATCGAAACTTCTCTCTCTGAAGCATCGCGTAACTTAACATCAATACTAGCCATATTGGAGCCAGTGTTTATGTTGTCTTTTTTTCCAATATTTCCGACAATTGAAATGATTTCTTTGTGTGACCTTATTTTTTCAAATATTTCATTAACTTTTTTGGTTGTCATCTCGAGGTTTGCATTTTCAGGGAGTTCGATTTGAATTTGAATTAATCCGCTATCGACTTGTGGAATGAACTCTAAGCCTACTTTTGGAGCAATTAAAATGAAAAGTATAATGAAAGTTGCAAAGCTAAATACAACAAGAATAATACTATTTCTTTTTTTATCGAAGATTTTAATCAAAATTTGTTTATAGGTTCTATTTATAAATGAATCTATTTTGTGGTAAAGTTTAGACAATTTCGTTTCTTTCTCTGACTTTGGAAGCACCACGCTCGCAAGCATTGGGGTTAAAGTGAAAGAATTAAACAAGGAAAATAAAGTTGCAAAAGTTGCGGCCAGTGCTAAATCCTTCAAAAAGAAACCAACTATCGACGACATATTTGCTATTGGTAAAAAAACAATTAGATTAGTCAGAGTGGATGCTAGAACAGCAACAGTTACTTCACTGGTTCCAAAATATGCTGCATCTTTTGTAGAGTATCCAATACTTCTGTATCTGAAAATATTTTCTAAAACAACAATTGAGTTAGCAACTAAAGCACCCAAAGACACTGAAATCCCCATCAACGACAGAATATTTAACGTTAAACCAAAAGTTTTAAATAGAATGAAAGATGAGATAATTGAGATTGGCATCGTTAGGGCAACAATAAAAGTTGTTCTTAAACTGAAGAGAAATAAAAACAGGACGAAACTTGTAATAATAATCCCAAGGTAGATATTGCTCATTGTATCATTAAAAGCGGCTCTTGTGAAGTCTGTTCGGTCCTGAACTTTTTCAATTTTAATTCCTTTTGGCAAAGAATTTTCAATTTCAGGAATTATTTCCGAAATCGCATCCGATACCTTTACTGCATTTGCATCTGCAGCTTTAACAATTGATAAATGTACAACATTTTCGCTTTTTTTCTTTTCCAAAAGGTTGAAAAAGACAGCTCGCTGCCTGACGTCTTTACCACTATCCGAAACCTTGGCAATTTGTTCAAGCTTTTTTAAACCAAAGGGTGTTGGTATTCTTAAATTTCTAAGTTGTTCTAACGAAGGGTATTCGCCTTTTACTCTTACTGTAAATTCGTCCTTTTCAGTTTGAAAAATCCCCCCTGGAAAATCAATATTATTCATTTTTAGGATTTGAACAAGTTGGGGTAAGGATATTGAATTTTCGTATGCTACACGATTATCTAATTCAACTCGTATTGCACGTTCCTGACCACCGATAATATCAACATTGGCAACTCCAGGAACTTGCGAAATTCGGTCTTTAATAGTTTTATCACATATTTCATAGAGTTGAACAGGAGAAAGATTGCCATAAACCACAAGGTCTATAATAGGCAATGCTTGTATATCTAATTTTTGTATTATTGGCTTTTTCGATTCTGCAGGAAGTTTGAAGAGGATTTTATCCACTTGGTCTTTTACTTCTCCATTTGCAACATCGACATCTTTACCTAATTTAAATTCAATGATAATTATTGAAGTATTTTCTAAGGAATAAGATTCAATTCGTTCGATTCCGGAAATGGTTGAAATTTCGTCTTCAATAGGTTTTGTGATTAGGTTCTCGACTTCTTTTGGTCCTGCACCAGGATAAATTGTTGTAATTGTTACATATGGAACTTTAACTTCGGGGAAACTATCTAAATTTAATGAAAAATAGGCGGATATTCCAAAGATAATAAAGACTAAAATTATCGTTGTTGTCAAAACTGGTCTTTTTGTTGCAATTTTAGCTAAAAACATATCTTCTCTTTAATTTTTCTTACATATTAATTACATTGACTTTTGAATTTTCAGAAAGAAGGTGATTACCTTCGTAAATAAGATGATCGTTCACAGATAAACCTTTAATAATTTCTATGTTCAATCCACTTATTCTTCCTGTTTCAAGATATTGCTTAATTGCTTTTCCATTTTTTTCAACAAAAACATACATTCTACCATCAGGTTCTTTTTCAATTAGGGTTTTAGGAATTACTATAGCGCTTGGATTTTCGTAAATCTTTACTTTAATTTCCACGGTAACGCCACTTTTAAGTTCTAAGTTAGGATTGGGTGCTTCGAATTCAACACGGAACCCTTTCATTGCATCATCCATTTTCAAAGCGAGAGAAATTATTTTGCAAGGGTATTCTTTATCGTTCCATATTATAGTTGCATCCATACCAATTTTTAGATGTTGAACCTCTTGTTCGTTCGCCCAAGCAATTGCACGCATTTTGTTCAATACACTTACAGTAAATAATGGTTTTCCAATATCTACTTGTTGCCCTTCGGTAACATAAATGTTAGAAATGTATCCTGAAATTGGCGATTCGACAAATAGAATTTGTTTTAAAGCTTCATAATTTCTTTTGGCTACCAGGTATTGTGTTTCGACATTATCAAAATTTTGTTGCGAAATCTCCCCCGTTTTTAATAATTCTTTCATACGGTTATAGTTTTTCAATGCATTTTCATATGCAGCTTTCGCTTGTTGAAATTGTAAAGATGGGTTATCGAGGGGGAATTGGATAACAATTTGTTTTTCTTTAACATATTGCCCTGGTCGAACAAGGATTTTTTCAACCTTGTCGGAAACTAAGCTCCCACGAGTATTTTCGACAATACCCATTAGGCGAGAATAAAATGAAATACTTTGTTCAAAATGTTGAGGATGAACAATAAGTATTTTTACTGGAATTCCTCGCTCGTCCTCGTACTTTTTCTTTTCACCAGCAGAATTTTTAGCGCATCCAATAAGAATAATCCCAAGCGTAAACAATATAGTAACGTTAGAAGAAATCCAATTTGAAATTGAATTATTGGTTTTCATAATCTATTTTCCCTAATAAGTTATCGATTTCTATTTGAGCCAAAATGTAGTCAAAAATTGCTTGCTGATAATTCAGTTTTGCTTGCCTCAATTCATTTTCAGTATTTTTAACTTCCAATTGTATTGCAGTCCCATTTTTGTATTTTGTTTGAGCTATTTCAAAAGCTTTTTTTGCAAGATTAATGTTTTTTTCTTGGGCAAGTATTTGTTTTTTCGCTTTTTCAAGGTCAGAAAGTTTTTCCATAATTTGTTTCGAAAGATATAATTGGAGTTGCTGGATTTGTTCTTCTGTTTGCTTATAATTTATTGTTGATTGCTGAACCCTACTTTTAGTTTGAAATCCATTAAATAAATTTATTGATAATTGCAATCCTACCATAGATTGAGAGTATGTACTGAAATTCAATTTATCGGATTGTCCAAGGTAAGAATAATTAGCAAAAACAATTAGAGAAGGGTAATATTCCGAACGGTAAAGCTCAACAAATTCGACATCAACTTTCTTTTTGTATTCTAAAGTTTTTAATTGTAGATTGTTTTCTTTAACTAATTTTAGTAGTTCGTTTTGTTCTGGATAATTATATTCCTGATAGGATAATTCACCAGAAATTTTGATGGTACTGTCCAAAGGAATATTAAGAAGTAATTTCAGATTGTTCAAAGAATTAAAATAAGAATTTTTTGCATTTTCAACCAGAGGTTTCAAGTTCTCCACTTGAACTTCAGCCTGCATCAAATCAAATTCTGAAACTAAACCTTGATTATAAAGACCTTTAACAATGGAAAGGTTTTCTTCAGCATTTTTTAAGCTTTCTTCATATATCTCTTTAACATTTTGAAGCAATAAGCTACCATAGAAAGCTTTTTTGATATTTGCAATTAAATTCGAAAGAGCGGATTTATAGGAATATTTAGAAATTTCGAGATATAATTTCGATGCACCAATACCCCGGAAAACAGTCGAGTTGAAAAGAATTTGTGTGATTTGGATTTTGTTTTCAAATTGATTATTTAAATAGAAAGATTGTTTAGTCAACGACATAGGTAAGAACTTTTTGTTATCTTGAGGAAGTATCCCTTCCTTGAAAAGAATACCATAAGTTGAATTATTAAGCAATGCTTGGAAATCAGGAAAGAAAAATATTGGCTTTTGAATAAAATGTGAAAATGTGGCCGTAAAATCAACGGAAGGAAATGCGTGACCCTTTGCTTCCCGGACCGACTGTTCAGCCTTTTGAATTTCAAGCCGATGAGAAATGAGTTCATTATTATTTTCAACGCCCAATTTTATTGATTTCTCAAGTGTTAATTCAATTGAATAAAGATTTTTTGTTAAAGTAAACCATAAACCTATTGAAAAAAATATAGATAAATAAATTACATTTAAATTTTTACTTTTCATATGAATAGTTAAACACTTGTGAATAATATAAATTTTTTATTTCACCTATCAAAATTCCATTAAGTATTATAGAAAAATAGTGCTTAAAGAAATTCTCTAAAGTGATTTCTTTGTTTTGTTTATGGATAAAGGATTTTAAGTTAGTTAATGTTGTGTAAACGATGAAATATAAAACTTCGTCATCAATATCTTTTTTAATTAAACCAAGGTCTCTACCTTTTTTTATTATTGAATAAAAAGAGGATTCTATTTGCTTTTTCGTAAAATCTTGCAATTTAACTCTTATCTGTGGAAATCTTTTTTCGATTCTCGGACTAATCAATGTAGTAATTGTTGCTAGAAAGTTGTTTGATATTTTAATAATATCCATAAAGAATGGAAAGAATGTTTCCTTATTACTTTTCAATATTCTATTTATTTGGGAACGGATTCCTTTTTTGAATTTTTCCATGTATCTGCGGATACATTCTTCGAAAAGAAATTCTTTCGAGGGTATGTATTTATAAAAGGTTGCTTTACTTATTCCGATTTGGTCAACCAACTCGTCGACATTTAGGTTTTTATAACCTTTCTCCAAGAAAATATTTGTTGCCTCGGAAATGATTATTTCTAATAAGTTTTGTTTATCTTTCATAAACTAACTAAACTTTTTTTGTTCGAAAAGTTCAAAATTATAAAAAAAATATTAAATAAACAAATGAAAAGAAAAAATTATTTTTGTTTTTTAGAAAATTAATTAGTTTTAAATATGCCAAATAACTTGTTTTCTGAGCTTAAAGTTGATGAAAGTATTGCCCGCCAATGTGGTCTTACTGCTGAAGAATACGAAAGAATACTTGAACTTCTTGGCCGGCAACCCACTTACACTGAAATAGGAATTTTTGGAGTAATGTGGAGTGAACATTGTTCTTATAAAAACTCCATTAAAATGTTAAAGACTTTACCACGAAGTGGTAAACAACTTTTGGTTTCTGCTGGGGAAGAAAACGCAGGCGCTGTAGATATTGGAAATGGTTATGCAATTTGCTTCAAAATAGAAAGTCATAACCATCCATCCGCTGTTGAACCTTTCCAAGGTGCAGCAACAGGAGTAGGGGGAATACTTCGCGATATTTTCTCGATGGGAGCTCGACCTATTGCTGTTCTCAACTCTTTAAGATTTGGTGATATCGACAAAGAAAAAACTAAATTCCTTGTTAAAGGAGTAGTTTCTGGAATATCCCATTATGGTAATTGTTTTGGTGTGCCAACTGTAGGTGGTGAACTTTTCTTTGAAAGTTGTTACAATGATAATCCACTTGTAAATGTTATGGCTGTTGGAATAGTCAGAACCGATAGATTAGCTTTTGCAAGTGCCAAAGGGGAGGGCAATCCTGTTTGCATTGTTGGAAGTAGCACAGGTAGAGATGGCATTCATGGTGCTTCTTTACTTGCATCTCGCGAGTTTACAGAAACAGATGAAGATATGAGGCCTACCGTTCAAGTTGGGGACCCATTTGCAGAAAAATTACTTCTTGAAGCAACGCTTGAACTGATTAGGGCGGGAGTAATTGTAGGCGTTCAAGATATGGGTGCCGCTGGAATCAGCTGTTCTACTTCGGAAATGAGTGCACGAGGCAATTCTGGTATGAAAATTAATCTTGATGATGTTCCACTCCGAGAACCAGATATGACTCCATATGAAATAATGCTTTCAGAATCGCAAGAGCGTATGCTTTTTGTTTTTCATAGAGATAAGTTACAAACTGCACAACAGATTTGTAGAAAATGGGATGTGCCGATCTCCAAAATTGGCGAAGTTACCAACGATGGTATTTTACACATTTGGCATAAAGGGAAAAAAGTGGCGGAAATCAAAGCAGTTGATTTAGTATTGGGAGGTAATGCGCCTCAATATGACCAACTTGCTAAGGAACCCTCTTATCTCGAACAAACTCGGAATTTTGATTTTTCAAAATTTAAATTAGAAAAAGTCGATTTAAAAGATGCTTTTATTTCAATTTTTAGTTCGCCAAACATCGTTTCAAAGAGATGGGTATATGAACAATATGACCACCAAGTTCGAACAAACACTGTTAAAATTACTGGTGATGCTGCAGTATTAAGGCTAAAGGAAATCCCCGGGAAAGGAATTGCTCTTTCCACTGATTGTAATTCCCGTTATGTTTACTTAAATCCATATCGTGGGGCCGTTATAGCTGTTGCCGAAGCAGCAAGAAATGTTGCTTGCATTGGAGCTAAACCTGTTGCAATTACCAATTGTCTGAACTTTGGAAACCCATACAATCCAGAAGTTTATTGGACATTCAAACAAGTTGTAATGGGTATGGGAGATGCTTGTAGATTTCTTGATACACCTGTCACTGGCGGAAATGTTAGCTTTCATAATGAATCTCAAAATTTTGCAATTTACCCAACTCCGATAATTGGTATGCTTGGAATTATTGACGATATTTCCAAAATTGTCTCTTTAGAGTTTAAAAATGCCGGCGATTTAATATATTTAATAGGAGAAACAAAAAGGGAATTAGGAGGTTCCGAATTTTTGAAACGAGTCTTTGGAATTGTCATTGGAGATGCTCCTTCCATTGATTTGGAAATTGAAAAAAAATTGATAGAATTTCTTCTAATTGCAATACAAAATAATTTGCTAAACTCGGCTCATGATTGTAGCGAAGGAGGTTTAGCAATTTGCCTCGCTGAAAAGTCAGTTTATTCCAATGGATTAGGTGCAACCATAAAGTTGGATAAAACTCCTGATGTTCACTCTCTTTTTTCAGAATCTCAAAGCCGTGTTGTTGTTTCTCTGTCACCCCAGAAAGCTAAAGATTTAGAGTCACTTTGCAACCATTATTCACTTAAGTTTCAGAAGATTGGGGAAGTTGTTGAAAACATTTTTGAAATTGAAAATGCTTTTGCTTTTAAAGTAAGTGAGCTCAAAGATATTTATTTCAATCAACTTGAAAGAATATTAAGTTAGATTAAAGTTGTTGTAACATTCTTTTTGCTCGGGGAGCATATTCGCTAAAAGGATATTCTTCAATAAATTTTTGATATTCTTTTTTTGCTTCGGCCATTTTCCCTAATTTTGTGAAGCATTCTGCTATCATTATCTGGGATTCAACTCTTTTTGGTGAATTAGGGAAGGAAAGCACCTTGCGAAAACTTTCGAGTGAAGTTTGGTATTCTTTTTTATAATAATAGGCTTCTCCTTTCCAATACCACAAATTGGCTAAGTTACTTAAGTCAGTTTCACATTGTAACTGAACTTCAATATTTCGTAAAGCATCGTCATACTTTTTGTTTTTTATTAATGTTACTATTTGTTCAAGATTTCTATTATTTTCAATTTTTTCAATTTCTTTCACTTTTTCTTTTTCAGAGGATTTAATCTTTCTTTTTTGAGTAATTTGTGTTTTCTTTGATTTCGTTACACTTGGGGTACTTTCTTTATTGTCACATTTATTATTACTTTTTTCGATCGTTTCGTTACTCAGTTGATTTTGGCCAGAGTTCCTATTTTGCCTTAAGTATAACTCTGAATGTTTCTCTTCGATCATTTGGTAGAGCATACTAATTTCTTTTCTAAGATTTTCAATTTCCTTTTCCAATTTTTCGAACTTTTGCTGCTGAAACTCGGTGTCTTCCAACCCTTTTTGGTAAAAGTTTTGATTGTTATAATTCTCCCCAGCAATAACAGGATTATTCTCGAAGTTCTTTGTTATGCTAGTTGTATCCTCAACAATTTGATTTGTTTTCTTTACCTTTTCGGACTTATTTGCTGTTAAGTTATTTATATATGGTTTCGAAATTTTATACGTTCCAGTTCTAACACTTTGTGTCGAGATACAGGATGAAAAAAAGGTGGTTATAATTAGACAGATGTATAATAATCTGCGGTTAATTATTGTAAAATAATATTCATTCATTTCATTTATCTCCTTTAAAAAATTATTAGTTTCTATATCAAAAATAGAATCAATCAAGATTCAACCTATTAATACTCAATACTTGTGCCATAAATTTAAATAATTTAAATAATTTTGAATTTTTTAAAATGCCCAATGAATATACTTATTATCAATTGGCAAGACATAAAGAATAAATTCGCTGGAGGTGCCGAAGTTCATCTTTTCGAAATTTTTAAAAGAATTGCTGCAAAAGGGCATAAAGTAACTTTATTGTGTTGTCGCTTAAAGGAACTTTCAAAGTCAGAAACAATTGATGGCATAGAAGTAGTTCGTATTGGTAATCGTACATTTTTTAATTGGATTGTTCCATTTTACTACTTTTTCAAGTTGAATAAAAAGAGTTTCGATATTGTTATAGATGATATAAATAAAATTCCATTTTTTACTCCTTTGTTTATGAAAAATACGCCAATACTTTGTATTTTTCATCATTTCTTTGGCAAAAGTATTTTCAAACAAGTTAACTTTTTGAGTGGGATTTATGTTTACACATCAGAAAAGCTAATGGACTTGATTTACAAAAAACTACCTTTTGTTGTTGTTTCTGAAAGTACTCTTAATGAGTTTATTAACAGAGGCTATCCGAAAGAAAATTTTGAAATAGTATATAATGCGCTTGACCATTCCAAATTTCCTTTCAAAGTAA
The DNA here is from genome assembly GCA_964413155.1 of uncultured Hyphomicrobiales bacterium. Lineage (GTDB taxonomy): Bacteria > Bacteroidota > Ignavibacteria > Kapaibacteriales > UBA2268 > Naka2016. Next base: position 13,579 of record CAYPRT010000003.1, read on the forward strand.
GTGATAAATTTCCGAAGCCAACGATAACATATTTTGGGCGATTGAAGAAGTATAAGAGTATTGAGCAACTATTTTATGCTTTTACTTTGGTAAAAAAGGAATTTCCCGATGCGCAAATTTATATTGTTGGGCGAGGTGATTACGAGCCAGAACTAAGAAAAATTGCAGCTAAGCTTGGTATTAGTGGTTCAGTTAATTTTTGGGGTTATGTTGATGAGAATAAAAAAATTGAATTGCTAAGCAAATCACATTGCGTTGTCAATACTTCGATAAAAGAAGGATGGGGGATAACAAACTTGGAAAGCAATGCTTGCGGGACCCTTGTTATTTCTGCTAATGTTCCGGGATTACGAGATTCAGTAAAAGATGGTGTTTCCGGTCTACTTTATGAATTTGGAAACATAGAAGATCTGTCAAGGAAAATTATTTCAATATTTACCGACAAAGAATTATTCGATAAATTAAACAAAGGGGCTATCGAATGGGCGAAGAAGTTTTCCTGGGAAAATTCTGCTGAAAAAATGCTACAAATTATTGAAAGAATATATTCTAAAAATATTCGAATTAATTGATAATCAAAATATTAATAAGATTTATTCTTAATTTAACCAATCATATGCTTTCAATTTCGTAATTTTGCTTAATAAAACAAAGAGCAAATGGAAGATATATTTGGCGATAAAATTATCGAAACTGTTTTCGAAGACGAAATAAAAAACGCCTATCTCGATTATTCAATGTCTGTTATAGTTTCTCGAGCATTGCCGGATGTTCGCGATGGCTTAAAACCGGTTCATCGAAGAATTCTTTATGCAATGAATGAATTAGGGTTGACTCCAAATAAACCATATAGAAAATCAGCTCGTATTGTTGGTGAAGTCCTCGGTAAATATCATCCTCATGGAGATGCAGCGGTCTATGAATCTATGGTAAGGATGGCTCAACCTTGGGCAATGCGCTATCCATTAGTAGACGGACAAGGAAATTTTGGTTCTATTGATGGAGACGCTCCTGCTGCAATGCGATACACCGAGGCACGCCTTTCCTGGATTGCAATGGAGACTCTTCGGGACATTGACAAAAATACAGTTGATTTTCGACCGAACTTTGATGATTCTTTAAAAGAACCTGTGGTTTTACCTACTGTTCTTCCAACTTTATTAGTAAATGGATCTAGTGGGATTGCTGTTGGGATGGCAACAAATATCCCACCACACAATCTTGGGGAAATTGTGGATGGGCTTCTGGCATTAATTAATAATCCAGAGATTACTGTTGAAGAATTGATGAAGTATGTTCCCGCTCCAGATTTCCCTACCGGTGGAATTATATATGGCATAGAAGGAATTAAGGAAGCTTATACAAGTGGACGAGGTAAAATTACCATTCGTTCAAAGGCAATAATTGATAAAAATTCTATTATTATAAAAGAAATACCATATCAAGTTAGTAAATCAACACTTATCGAAAGAATTGCAGATTTAGTTAAAAATCATATAATAGATGATATTACCGATATTCGTGACGAAAGCGACCGCGATGGAATTCGTATTGTGATTGAGTTGAAAAAGGAAGCCAAGCCTGAAATTGTATTAAATAATTTGTTTAAGCATACACAGCTTCAGATAACTTATGGCGCGATACTTCTTGCACTTGTCGATGGAAAACCTAAAATCTTAAACCTTTTGGAGATGATGCGATTGTTTATTGAGCATCGTAATGAAATCATTATTCGAAGAACAAAATTTGAACTTGAAGCGGCAAAAAAAAGATTGCACATTCTTGAGGGGTTCATTATCGTTTTGAATCATTTAGATGAAGTGATTGAATTGATAAAGTCATCTCCAGACCCAAAATCGGCATCCGATAGACTTCAGTTAAGATTTGGATTAAGTGAAGTTCAAGCCAAAGCAATTCTTGATTTAAGATTACAACGACTTACCAATTTGGAACAACTTAAAATTAAACAGGAATACGAAGAAATTATTAAAAAGATAGAGGATTTAACAGCTATTTTGAACAGTAAAGAAATACAATTGAATATTATTGCGGATGAACTTTTGGAGCTTAAGAAAAAATACAGTGATGAAAGGCGAACTCAAATTATTGTCGATTCAAAAGATATCTCTATTGAAGACATTATTGCGAATGAAGAGGTAATTGTTACACTTTCACACAATGGTTTTATCAAGCGTATGCCTGTTTCGATGTACCGACGTCAAAGTAAAGGGGGAAGGGGAGTTGCTGGTGCTAAAATTCCCGATGATGATTTTATTGAATATGTTTTCAAGGCCCAAACCCATCACGATTTATTGTTTTTTACCGACAGAGGTCGTTGCTATAAAGTGAAAGTTTATGATATACCTGAAGGTTCTCGTCAATCAAAAGGAAGGTCACTTTCTAATTTTATTTCGAAAGAACCAAATGAAAAAGTTACAGCGTTTTTACCTGTTGAATCTTTCGATGCTTCTAAATATATTATTATGAGTACCCAAAATGGGATAATCAAAAAAACTGAACTAAGCAATTTTGCAAATGTTCGGAGCACTGGAATAATTGCTATTAATCTTACTGAAAACGACAAGTTAGTCGTCGTGAGATTGACTGATGGCAAATCGCAAATTGTAATTGGAACAAGTGAAGGGTTTGCCTGTAGGTTTGACGAGCAGGAAGTAAGGCCAATGGGGCGTACTGCTACTGGAGTGAAAGGTATTTCTCTTGAAGAAGACGATAAAGTAGTTTCAATGATTACAACAAATGACCCTGAAAATACTCAACTTTTAATTGTTGGTCAAAATGGTTTCGGTAAACGAACAATGCTTAACGAATTCCGTTTGACACATCGAGGAGCAAAAGGGGTTATATCCATGAAAGTAAGCGAAAAAACTGGTAAGGTTGTTGGAATTCTGAAAGTTTCCGATAATGATGATTTGTTTATTATTACTATTAGAGGGATCATTATTCGGCAACCTGTCAACCAAATTAGGCTTATTGGGAGAAACACAAAAGGTGTTAAGTTACTTCGACTTGACCCAGGTGATTTTATATCGGATATAACTGTTGTACCAGCATCTTCAATTGAAAACGAAAACGAAGATACTATGGATAAGAATTTAGATGAAATAAATTTTGATGACGATATACAATACAATTAATTATGCAGATTTATTTAAGAAATATTAGGGTTGTTAATCCAGCTCAATCTATTGATGGAAGATTTAATATTATTATTAATGAAGGGCAGATTGAATACTTTGGTACATCTGAGGTAAATATTTCACCTGATTTCAAAATTATTGAGGGTGATGACTTAATCTGTTCTCCAGGCCTTTTCGATATGCATGTTCATTTTCGTGACCCCGGACAAACTTATAAAGAAGATGTTCACTCTGGAATTCTTGCAGCAGCCAATGGTGGTTTTACAGGTGTCGTTTGTATGCCAAATACAAATCCGCCTATTGATAGTCCCACTGTTGTTCAATATTTGAATTCAAAGTCACAAAATTCTATAGTTGATGTATATCTCGCTGCAGGAATTACTAAAAATTTGCAAGGGAAACATCTAACATCGATGATTTCACTACATAATTCAGGCGTGGTTATGTTTACCGACGATGGAAACTGTGTTACAAGCTCCGAAGTTACGAGACGTGCTTTTGACTATGCTTCGAGTCAGGATTTGTTATTAGCTCAACATTGTGAAGATAATGAATTAACATCTGGATTTGCTGTTAACGAAGGAATAATCTCTGCTAAATTGGGACTCAAAGGCTATCCATCAGTTGCCGAAGAAATTATGCTTGCTCGAGATATTAAGCTTGCTGAATATTGTGGAAATCGTCGTTACCATGCCCAGCACATCAGTACAAAGGGTTCTGTTGAACTTGTTCGTTTTGCAAAAGATAAAGGTCTAAGAGTAACTTGCGAAGTTACTCCTCATCATCTTACTTTAGATGAAACTTTCGTCGAGAACTATGATACCAACTACAAAATGAATCCTCCATTAAGAACTCGGGAAGATAAAGAAGCATTAATTAAGGGGTTGAAAGAGGGAGTCGTAGATTGTATTGCCACCGACCATGCACCTCATTCATTGCACGAAAAAGATGTTGAATTCGAAAGAGCCCCAAATGGTATTATTGGATTAGAAACCTCGCTTGGTGTTATTTTAACTTATCTGTATCATACAGGACAACTTTCCTTAAACAAAATTATTGAAGTGATGAGCATTAATCCAAGAAGAATTCTTGGATTACCAATGATACAATTTGTCCAAGGGGCAAAAGCAAATATGACAATATTTTCTACTGATGATGAGTGGATAGTCGATAAACAATTTTTCAAAAGTAAATCACGGAATACACCTTTCGACGGCTTCAAACTTAAAGGAAAACCACGTTTCGTAATTAATAACGATCAACTTTTTGTTTGTAATCTTTAACGATGGAAAAGAAAAAAAATAAAATTATTTTGCCTTTAAAAAAAGAAATTTCCGATGATATTCTTTTTAAAAATAAGGCTTTAGAAGAACTCAATTACCGAAAACAACTAATGAATGAAATTAGAGAACGAATTAAATTAAGTATTGAAGCAAATGATCCTGCTTTTATTAAGACTTTAAAAGCTTTACTTGGAAGCTCTGAATCTGAAAACCAAGCAATGTAATATAATCTATATTATGTAAACTTATTTATATTTCAATATTAAAATAATTTTCTAAATTTGCAATTTGTAATAGGAGAAAAATGATGAGACAATTTAAATTTAATTTTAAAACATTTTTAGTTCCTATTTCTTTAGTCGTAATAGCAGCTTTCTTTCGCCTAGTACCACATCCACCCAATTTCACACCTTTGACTGCAATTGCTCTTTTTGGTGGCACAGTTTTCAATCGTAGATGGATTGCTTTTTTAGTTCCTTTTTTAGCAATGTTTCTTTCTGATATTATTATTGGATTTCACTCAACTATTTGGGCTGTATATTTTTCTTTTGGTTTAATTGTCTTAATTGGGACTTTTCTTAAATCTCGATTTTCGTTTAAAAATTTGATATTAGCAACTTTTGTTTCTTCTTTTCTTTTCTATCTAATTACCAATTTTGCTGTTTGGTTAACAAGCGGTTTTTACTCCCATAATTTCGAAGGCCTAATTCAATGCTACATTTTAGGTCTGCCATTTTATAGGACCACAACAATTGAATTTTTTGTTTATTCCCTCGTTGGAGATTTTGTATTTACACTTTCAATTTTTGGTGCTTATAAACTTGCAGAAAAAATTCTTGTATTGGAACGATAGAAAATTAAAATTGTTTTTAAGAAACCCTACTCGTTTTCAAGATCGATGGTTAAATCTGCTGCGCGTTTCCCTCCTGCCAATTCAACAATAATATCATCATAGTGGTCACAAATAACTGCAACAGTTGTTAAAATAGTTTTCAATGAATTTTCGTTTAAAGAACTTCCGAGAATTGAATGCGAGAAAGTAATAGTATTGTCGAAAATCAAACCAAAAGCCCCAAAATGGATTTCTGCATTCTTCCTTAATAAAAAATGCATAAGTTCGGCAGAAATATTTGCACCAGCGACCACATTTGAGAAAAATTCAACGCAGGCTTCACTTTGTGTATATGGTCGAACAATAATCATTATTTGTGAAGACCCTTTTTGAATAGTATATGTTCTGTTGTCAAATTTTAAATGCTCTGGGAAATGCTCATCGAGAAGTGAATTAAGTTTTGAGTTAACTTGCTCGATAATTTCAATTGGAGTTTGAATATACCCTTCTTTTTCATTTGCACTTAATATTTCTTTTTCTTCCATCTTACTACCTATTGATTGGTTTCGTTATCAGAAGATTGCGGGAGTAAACCCATTTTTGCTTTTAGTTCAAGAAGTTGTTTTTCAACATCAGATGACGAAGTAAGCATTTTGAATTCTTCATCTAATGAACGACTTTCGGAGCTAAGTTGTTCGAAAGCAGAGGCTTCGGCTTCCAGTTTTTCAATTTTTTCTTCGTATTTATCAAACTTTGAAAATGCATCTGATGCAACTCCACTTAAACTTTGAGCAATTTGTTTTTGAGCTTTTGCAGCTTGCGAACGAGCAATAAGAGTACTTTGACGTGCACGGGCTTCTTCAAGCTTTGCCTTTAAACTATTCAATTGCGAACGAAGTTTGGAGGTTGTTTCTTTAGCTTGCTGGAAAATTGGAAGTAAATCTTGGTAATTTTTTTCTGCAACAATTTTCTTTTCAAGCGCAGCCTTGGCCAAATCCTCGCGACCCGCCTGTAAAGCTTGTTTAGCTTTAAATTCCCACTCTTCGGTTTCTTTTCGAGCTTTTTCAAGTTTTCTTTCCAATGATTTTTCGTTTGCAATTGCATTGGCTACTGCAAGTGTGGCTTTGTTGACGCTCTCTTCCATTTCGAGAACCATTTGATTAAGCATTTTTTCGGGGTCTTCAGCTTTATCTAGAGCATCATTTACATTGGCTTTAAATATGTCAGCAATTCTACTGAAAATTCCCATTTTGTCCTCAAATTATTAAACTGATTTTTACAAAAATAATATTTTTAAACCTAATTTGGACCCTTCATATTAAATAATCCAGAATGTGGATGAAAGCTTAAACTTTAATAATTTGTAGTTTAAAAACAATAATACTTTTTTTTCGTTTTGTAATTATTAATTAGCAAATATAGGATAAATGATGAAAATCACATTAGACAAAGCAATGGAATTATTTAAAAAAATGGAAGAAGACTTTGCAAAAGCTAGAGAATCAGCACTGCATAAAATATTTGAAGGTCAAAGCGGGGCTGGTTTTGTTATTGCTCGTGTAAATGGTAATCTTGAGTTGATTAGTATTTCTATTTCAGATGAAGCATTGGCTTTTGCCGATAAATCTCTATTAGAAGATTTAATAACCGCCGCAATTAATCAAGCACTTGAAAAAGCAAAGCAGGAAACCTCCGAAGATTTTCAAAGATTGTTAGGTCCACTTGCTTCAGGTTTTAATTTCAATTTGTAATGATTATGAAATACACTTCTCCAACAATAGAGCAAATGATAGAAATATTGTCTTCACTTCCCACAATTGGAAAGAAATCCGCTCAAAGGTTAACATATTATCTTCTTCGCCAACCAGAAGAGTTTTTAAAAAAGTTTTCTGATACTCTTCTTGAATTAAAAAATCGTGTGCAATTGTGCGAAGTTTGCTATAACTTCACTGAACAAAACCCTTGCCCTATTTGTAGTTCCAACGAACGTTTTCAAAATTTGATATGTGTTGTTGAGCAACCTGACGATGTAATTGCAATTGAAAAAACTAACGAATATAAAGGAGTTTATCATGTTTTGCATGGTACAATTAATCATCTCGATGGAATTTCAATATCTAAGTTGAAAATTAATGAATTAATAGACAGAGCAAAAAATGCTAAAGAAATAATTTTTGCACTTAACCCAAGTGTTGAAGGCGAAGTTACAATTCATTACATTGTAAACCAATTGAAAAAATATCCTGTCCGCTTAACCCGCATTGCTCGTGGTATGCCTATTGGTACCGAAATTCAATTTGTTGACGACGCTACCTTGCTGAATGCAATTGAAAATAGAACAGAAATCAAATGAAAAGAGTTTGGCAAAATTTTTTATATTTATTTTTAATTTTGTTTTCCTCTTGTAGCCTTTTCGAAACTCGCACACCAGAGGAACCAGAGGGAAATAACCCTAACTTTCCACCTCCTACTACCCCGCAAATTACTATGGATAACTTTTTACGCTCTTTTAACCAAAAAAATATTATAAATTATTTAAGCTGTTTTTCCGACGATAGTTTACAAAAATTTTTGTTCTTTCCTAGCCCTGATGCATTTTCCCTGTATCCAAATCTTTTCGATTTTTGGGATATAAAATCCGAGATTGATTTTGCTCAAAACCTTTTTAATAAATTTTCACAAGAAAGTTTTCCGGTCCTTTTATTCAATAATTCAAATTTTTCCACCTTCTCTCCCGATTCGGTTTTGTTTGCAACAGACTACATTGCTGAAATAAATTCAAAAGACAACTCAATTAACAACTCTTACAAAGGAACAGCACATTTCGTCTTAAAAATTGATAAAAATGGCTTATGGAGGATTTCTCGTTGGTTCGATTTTAATTTAAAAAATGAAAATTTTCCATCATTTAGTCTTTTGAAAGCTAAACTTAAATCGTAAGATGAGGATTTTAAAAATAATATTAGTTTTAACGACAGTATTCATTATTCAAAGCTGCATCAATCCTTTTGCACCTAAATTGGTTCAACCAGCTATAGATGAAACGGTTTTGACCAACCAGCGAACAATCGAAGGATTATTTAAAAATTTTAGATATGCTTATAACTTCAAGGATACTGCTGTTTATAGTAAACTGCTATCTGAAGATTTTGTTTTTGTTTATCGTAATTATGACATTGGTGCCGACTTAAGTTGGGGTAAATTTGAAGATCTTAAAACAACCTATGGTTTGTTCCAATCCGCTTCAAATATTAACCTAATTTGGAACGATTCCTATTTAAGCATTGGTGATTCATCTGAAATGAATATTCAACGACCCTTTTCTCTTACAATAGTTTTCTCTCCCAATGATATTGTTCAACTCCAAGGAAAAGCAAATTTCAAACTTACCTTTAATCGTAAAGATTCAATTTGGCAGATAAGATATTGGCGGGACGATACTTACTTTTGATTCAATCTTTATCCTTCGAGTTCTTTAAATTTTAGCTTTAGTTTCTTGATAATTGATGAATGAATTTGCGAAACTCTGCTTTCAGAAAGTTCCAAAAGTGCACCAATTTCTTTGAATTTTAAATTCTCATAATAATATAATGTAATTATTAATCTTTCTCGTTCTGGTAACGATTTTAAGAAATTATATATAATTTCGATTTTTTCGTTATCGACAATTTCATCAAGCGCGTTCTTCTCTTCGCCATTTGGGATATTTCCAATAAAAGAAACCTCTTCGTCTTCATCTTGCAATTTGACAATTTCTGGAATAAAAAAAGAACTTTGGGAAGATTGGAAGGCAACAAAATATTTCCTCAATTCTTCATCGGATAGATTCAGCCTTTTTGTTATTTCTTCATATTTTGCCTCGCCAGATTCAACAAAACTTTTTTCCATAGTCTCGGTAAAACTTTTGGCCAAACGTCTCTCATTTCGCGAAAGCCAATCCAACTTTCGTATTTCATCGAGTATTGCACCTTTTATCCGATGTTGGGCATATGTTTCGAATTTCACATTTTGCTCGGGTTGATACTTTTCTATAGCATCAATTAAACCAAGAATTCCATAATTAATCAAATCGTTTGAAGATAATATAGAATTTTGAGGAATGTGAATTGTTTTCAAAACATTTTTAACCAAAAAGAGAAAATGAAGAACTAAAAAGTTCCTTAAATCCAAAGAAGGATTTTTCTTGTATTCAATTAATTTATTATTGATTGAGTTGATTGAAGGCTCTTTTTCGGTCATTTATGAAGCTAAGGATTTAGTCCAATATTGTCTGCAGAATCCAAATTCATCTCATTCGTTGGCTGTTCCTTTCCTAATTGTTCTCGAAGCTTTTTTATTTCTTGTTCTCTTTTTTCTTGTGCTTGCTTCAAAAGTAGTTCTCGTTCATATTTGCCCTCGATACTTTCCCGTTCCCTTTCCTTCGCCATTTCTTCTTCAAGTTTTTTCCTTTCTTCTGATTCTCTTTGCCTAATCTTCGCAACAATAAATAACCAAATGAGAGTAATTAAACCCAACCCGAAATAAACAAGCACAAAAAGAATGAATCCTTTAAACAAAGAAATCAAAAGTGTATTTGCTTCGACATAAAAGTTATATAAAAAGAAAACTAAACCCGAAACAGCTCCAGAAATAAATAATGTTCTAAAAGGAAAAGTAACGATTTTATTTAACTTTTTCTTTTCCAGTTTTAATCTTTTTTTAAGTCGTTTATCTTGCTCCTTCTTGACTTTTTCCTTCTCTTTTAAAGCCTTTTTTCTATCTTCGGTAATTCCTTCTTTGTTTTTAGATTTTCCCATCTGCTTATTATACTGTTTAATAAATTATTTCATATTAACTTTTTGATTTAGTAAAACAAAATTAATAATGTTATTGGAAATATTCTTTAAGTTATTAACAAAATCTGGATTATTCTTGTTTATCCAAAACCAATCCTGATAGAATAATTGCTTTTTCAAAAGCTTTTCGTAATAAATGTAACCTAAATTGGGGAATTCTTGTTTTAAAAAACTTTTTGTTGCAAGATTATAAACATTTAAAATCTCATTTCCATCCTCTTTATCTATAACATTGTTAACAATTGTAGCAATATTGTCAATTCCAAATGCTTTAAACAAAATTTTCGTTAGACCATAGGCGTCCAAAACAGAAGTAGGGTCATCCGAAAGAAAAATCAAATTTAGAGATGATATTCTACAGAACTCGACTATTATTTTGCTAATGCCAGAATGATTATCTAACAATATCAAATCAAAATCGTATTCTTTTAAAAGTTCGACTAACTTTTTAACCAGAATATCAGAAATTTCATTACTCAATTCTAATTTTTCTGTGCTTCCCCCAACAAGAAATATTCTTTCGCTTACTTTTGTAAGAGCATTTTTAATAGGAATATCGTTAACTATTGTATCAAATAATCGAATATTAGGTTCAACTCCGTTAAGAAAATGTTGAATAGGCGAAAAAATATCGTTGTCCCATATTAGTACATTGGGGAACCTATCTGAAAATACACGTGCCATATTCGCAAGAATGACGCTTTTGCCAATTGCCCCTTTTCCACTAATAAATGAAATGATGATTTTTTCTTTAAAACCTTTGAGCATATTTTTATTCAAGGTAGTTTATTAAAAACTTCTTTATGAAATCTGGAGACGCAGGTTCAATTCCATAGGGGATATCGGAACTCGTGGAAAAATAAATAGGCTTGATTTCTCTAGAGGTTTCTAAAATCAACTCGAATAAATGACCAATTGTATTAACCTCATCAAATTTGGTTAACATCAAATATTCGGGACGCAATTTTCCAAATGTTTTTAAATTTTCCTTAAAATTCATTCTATCGCTTGTTGCCGAAAGAACAAGAATTTTTTTGGGGTTCGGAACAATTGAAATTAATTCTTCGAGTTCAGAAATTAAACTTTCGTCTTTAGGACTACCACCAGCTGAATCTATTAAAAGAAAGTCGTAATTCGCTAGGGAAGTTAAGCTATCGGTAAGTTCATCATTTGATTGACAACAAACTGAATTCAAATTTGAAACTGCCGAAAGAATTTGAACTTGTTCCCAACCTCCTATTTTTCGGTAGTCACAGGATACAACACAAACTTTAGCATTTAAAAGAATTTTAAACAAAACTCCTAATTTAATGATATTTAATGTCTTTCCACCTCCAGTTGGACCAAAGAAAACAAGTACTTGTTGAAAATTTTGCTTTTCAATGCTACTTGCATAGTTGATTTTATTCGCCAGAATATCTATAGCTTCATTTCGAAGGTCCTCGAAGTCAAGATAATTTTTGACTTTAAAATGTTGAGCAAATGAAAGAGTAAAGTCAACAGAGTAGCCGTTTTTTAACATTAATTTCGAAAGTTCAGCAACCTCGTTGGGAAGGTTTGAAATAAATGTATAATTGATTTTGTCAAACAAATTCCAAAACAAGCTCTTAATATGATTAAGTTCTTTGTAAATATTAGATGCAAATTCTATAAAATTTGCTTTGCTTGAGTCAATTTTTTCAAGAGGCTTAGTAGTATTGTATGTTGACTGTGTTTGGGGTTCTACTGTGTCTAATGCTGCGACCAGTTCAACCATTTCTTCCATTTCGGGAGGTGTAGGTGGAATAATTCTTGTAGATAAAATAATTGCCTCAGGTCCAAGTTCGGAAATAATTTTCTCTTTCCCTTCCTGAATGTTTCTTGCCCGGAACTTTCTAATTTTCATTTTTCATCTAATTATTGCACAAAAATAAAAGTAATTATTATGCCAAAAACAAATTTTTTCAAATTTAATTTTTTCTAAAAAAACTTTTTAAATATTTTATAATTTTGCTTTTTTATTCTTTGATTTTGAAAAGATTATGTTTGATTTTGAAGAAAAAGTATTTGAAAATAAAAAACGCGATTTCGAAGAGTTTATAACAATTGCAAAAGAGCTTCGAAGGGATGTTATTAAAAGTTTAACTCTTGCTCGTTCAGGTCATTCAGGTGGTTCATTAGGTACAGCAGATATTTTTGCTGTACTTTTCTTTGGGGGAATTATGCGTTACAACCCTCAAAATCCACGGTGGGAAAATAGAGATAGATTTGTTTTGAGTGCTGGTCATATTTGTCCAATTTTGTATGCAACGCTTGCACGTGCTGGCTTTTTCCCAATAGAAGAACTGAAAACTTTAAGAAAATTAGGTTCACGATTGCAAGGCCATCCTGCCCTTGATGTTAATTTGCCAGGTATTGAAACAGCCGCAGGTTCCCTTGGTCAGGGAATCTCTATTGCTGTCGGAATGGCATTAAATCACAAATATCTTGATAAGAATAACTGTCGTGTGTTTGCAATTACAGGCGATGGTGAACTCCAAGAAGGCTCAACTTGGGAAGCAGCAATGGCAGCAGGAAATTACAAACTCGATAATCTTTGCTGGATTGTTGATAATAATGACTGCCAAATTGATGGAAGAGTCAAAAATGTTATGAGCATTTATCCATTAGACAAAAAGTTCGAAGCGTTCAATTTCGAAGTTATTGCTATTGACGGTCACAACTACAAAGAAATCTACGGTGCCTTTAATAAATTTATTACAAATCACGAACAAGGAATTGGTAAACCTACTGTTATTATTGCTAAGACGAAAATGGGTTATCCAATTTCTTTTATGGTTAATAACTACGAATGGCATGGAATTCCGCCAACAAAAGAACAAGCTGAAATTGCTTTGAAGGAGCTGCAATGAAGTTTTTACCTTTTGCACTTTTGGTGTTATCTATTTTTGTTTGTTGTTCCAAAAAAGAAAAGGTCGAATCATCGGAAATCCAAAAGGATACCCTTGTTTCTTCTAAACAAAGCCAATCCATTCCTTTGGATTTTCAAACCATTAACCACAACACTATACCCTCTAATACACTTTCTAAAATTTTTCCACAAAGAATCGGCGAATTAAGACTTGATAAAATTAATAAGGGTAAAATTAATTATTCAGGTTTAACAGTAAATACTGCTTCAGCTGAATATGTATCAACTTTAGGATTAGTTGTCGTTTTCATATATGATTATTTGAGCTTCTCTAATCTACCAGACCATTTAAAAAATTATTACGAAATGAAGCCAACAACGGATTTTCATTTTTTCAAAAATGGAATTGGTGTTTTTTCAAGCGACGAACTATCGAAGGGAAACAAATTAGACGTCGTTTATTATGGAAGGTTTCATATAAAAATTGAAGCAATTAATTTTCCGAATTTCTCTGAAACAGCAACAGACATATTCCAAAATCTTAACTTAAAAATTCTTGACGATTTAATTAAGGTAAAAGAATAATGGATGATTTTAAATTACTTGGTAAAAAAGCCACACGTTTTGGTTTTGCTGAAGCTTTAGTAGAACTTGGAGAAAAAAATCCAAACGTTGTTGTGCTCGGTGCGGATGTTACTGGTTCTGTTCTTACTTCTTTTTTTAGAGATCGTTTTCCAGAGCGTTTCTTTTCTATTGGAATTGCGGAACAGAATGCAACTACCATAGCTGTTGGCTTAGCACTATCCGGCAAAATTCCTTTTTTTGCAACTTATAGTGTTTTTTCTGCATTTAGGAATGCCGACCAATTAAGGATTAGTGTTTGTTACAATAATGCTAATGTTAAAATTGGTGGTGGTCATTCTGGTATTACCGTTGGACCCGATGGAGCAACTCATCAATCACTGGAAGAACTTGCTCTTCTTAGAACTTTACCAAATATGACATTAGTTGTTCCAAGTGATTATATTGAAACCAAAAAAGCAACGCTTGCTATTGCAGAAATATACGGTCCCGCTTTCGTGAGATTTGGACGGGCACCAGTTCCTTGGTTTACTTCTGAAACTACCCCATTCGAAATTGGTCGCGCAGAAATCTTTCGACAGGGGAAAGATGTTGCGATTATTGCTTGTGGAATTATGGTTTGGGAAGCTCTCGTCGCAGCAGAAGAACTTTGGAAAAGACGGGGTATTTCTGCCTTGGTTGTAAATAATCATACTATAAAGCCCATTGATGTTAAAACTATCGTTGAGGTAGCAAGAACATGTGGTGCTGTTGTAACTGCAGAGGAACATCAGGTCCATGGTGGGCTTGGAGGTGCCGTTGCAGAAGTTTTAGCTAAAAATTATCCTGTTCCAATAGAGTTCGTTGGTGTGCCTGACCGATTTGGTGAAAGCGGTGAACCTGAAGAGCTATTACATAAATTTGGGCTTACTTGGAAAGAGATTTACTCGTCTTGTTTGAAAGTCATTGAGCGAAGAGATAAAAAATTCCAATCCAACCACATTTATAGGAATGTGAAAGACATTGTACCTATTTCTCAAGATTTACTTTAAATTTTGTTATTTTCATTTTTTTATTTGTATAAATATCATTAATTTATGTTTGTTGTTTTTCTACTATTTTTAATTCTTGGGGGAATAAAAAATATGGCACAAGATGCTCCCAGCGAAAAAAGTATTTCATACAGACCCCCTTGTTTTGCAGGTTCATTTTACACTTCCAATCCTGATTCCTTAAATAAAGAATTAGAAGAATATCTTGATTTAAAAGAGCCGAACATTATTCCAGAAAATAATCGAATAATTGGTCTAATTTCTCCTCATGCTGGTTATGTTTACAGCGGCTTTGTTGCAGGAAAAGGTTATAGAGAGTTGAGGGGAAGAAAAATTAAAACAGTGATTGTTATTGCACCTTCCCATCAAATATTCTTTCCTTACTCTTCGGTTTTTTCCGGCGACGCTTATGTTACCCCGCTTGGTCCTGTTCTTGTTGATAAGAGTTTAGCAAATAAAATAGCCTCACAAAACAATCTCGTTAGGCTTTCTTTAGATGGTCATCATTGGCAAAAAGTTGCTCCAGAACATTCTTTAGAGGTTCAACTTCCTTTTATTCAGAAAGTATTACCCGAAGCCAAAATAGTTCCGATTGTTATGGGAAGTCAAGATAATAGTGTTATTCACTCTTTAACTATGGCTATTTATAAATCTCTAAAAGATTATCCAGGTGTAGACCAAGTTCTATTAGTTGCGAGTTCGGACTTATCGCACTATCATAATTATAAAACTGCATATGAAATTGATATCAAGTTTATCGAGACCTTTCAGCGATTTGACTATTTTAAATTAACGAATTTACTAAACAACAGAGATATTGAAGCATGCGGTGGTGGTCCAATTGCTGTTGTTATGAGCGTATGCGAAGCTTTAGGAGCCAATAAGCCTATACCAATTCTGCATAAAACCAGCGGCGATTCTCCATATGTCCCTAAAATGAAAGACAAAGTTGTTGGTTATTTCGCAGGGGCTTTGGTTTACGACCCTAACTTCACTCCTGTGTCTATACCAGAACTAAATGAAAAAGAGAAAAAGGAACTTCTAAATTTAGTTAAAAACACAATTGAATCTGTTGCAAAAGGTGTAAAACCTGATATTAATACATATACCAAATTATCCCAAGCACTTTCGGAACTTTACACTGCTTTCGTTACAATTGAAAAAAATGGTGAATTACGAGCCTGTATGGGACATATTTTCCCCACTAAACCTTTGTACTGGGAAGTTTTTGATGTGGCAAAATTAAGTGCAACCAGCGACTGGCGATTCGGACGCATTAATGCAGATGAACTTTCTGATTTGAGTTATGAAATTACAATTCTTTCTCGATTTAAAAAGGTATTTTCAGAAAATGAAATTCAAATAGGGAAGCATGGTTTATATATTCGATATAGAAACAATTCTGGTTTGTTACTACCCCAGGTAGCTTCAGAAAGAAATTGGGAGGTAAAAACATTTCTTGAAAATTTGTGTTATAAAGCTGGTTTGCCAAAAAATATTTTTCTTGACCCCGAAGCAGAAATTTATTCATTCGAAGCACTTATAATTCATTGATATGTTAGGTTTGATTTCATATTTCCTTTATTTTATTGTAAAATTAAGAAATTGGCTTTTCGATAGAGAAATAATTCCCATTGTCAAATCAAATCGCCCGGTTATTAGTATTGGAAACATTTCATTTGGTGGGACAGGGAAAACTCCTTTTACTATCTATTTGGCTAGAATTTTAAAGGAAAAAAATATAAAACCTCTAATTTTGTCTCGTGGATACAAAAGAAAATCAAAATCCTTCCTTCTTATTAATGAAAACAATACCCTATCTCCTAAAATTGTTGGCGATGAAATTTTTTTGATAAGTCAAAACTTGAACATACCAATTGCAATTTCAAAAAAAAAATATAAAGCAATTACGTATCTTAATAAGGTTCCGAGTTATGATGTTATTTTGGTTGATGATGGATTCCAGCATCGCCGCTTATTCAGAGATTTAAATATAGTTTTAGTAGATAAAGCAACATTAGAAAAACCATTTGTTTTTCCAAAAGGATTGTTAAGAGAACCTATTGAAAGTCTAAAAAGAGCTGATTTTATTCTTTTAGAAGAAGGATGCTTGGAAGAATCATTAACAACGTATCAAGATAAAATCATTCTCTATAATAAATCAATAAATGAATTTAGAGATATTGATGGTGAAAGTTTTGAAATACAATGTATACGAAATGAAAAAGTTGCACTTTTAAGTGCAATCGGCAATAACGATAATTTTAAACGAAGCCTTGAAAAATACTTTTCGAATATTTTATTTCATTTCAAATTCAGGGACCATCATTACTATTCAAAAAGTGATATAAAGAAAATCATCAAGAAATTAAAATCCTACCAAGTTAAGTACCTTATTACAACAGAAAAGGATATTTATAAAATTTACGAATATATGAATATGTTCAAAGAAAATGGAATAGTAGTTATTTTTTCAATTTTGGTTTTAAAAGTAAAAGAAATAAATAAAGTAATAGAAAAGATCGAACAAATAGTTACTTATACTAACCCAAAGTAGTCGTTATTCATATCAGTAAAAATTTGTAAGACTCCCACTCGCACTAATTTTACCAAAACAGCCGAAGCTCTCCGTTCGGATATGTTAACAAGCTTAGCAAATTCTCGAACTGTTATTCTTTCGTGTTTTTCCAGATACTCAAACAACCTTTTTTCCTGTTCACCAATATAAATTTTAAGTGGTTTGGAATTTGCATTCAGGCCCGATAGTAATCTTTTCATTTCCTTGCTGGCAACAACAGATTTTTCTCCAATGCGAATATATGCAAATCGACGTCTTCGCCCTTTATCATCTATCCCTTCTATTGTATGGGGCTTATTATTACTTTCTTCTATTTCGACAACGATTAAATCTTTTTTATTAAAATTAACAACTTCTATACATTTTGGTGTAATTGGCGGAAAGATCGAAAATTGACAGGCAATTTCAATAACGTCGATTTCAGTCTTTTCAGAATCCACCCCTACAATCTTTCTGTCGTCATCAACACCAATTATCAAAAATCCCCCTTTGGTATTTGCAAAAGCGCAAAGTTCTTTAGCAATCTTATCGGCAGAGGTTACTTTTCGTTTGAATTCTACAGTTGAGGACTCACCTTCAGCAATTATTTCTTTTAACTTCTCGACATCCATTTGAAAAAATTAAAGTGGAAAATATGTGGAAAACTTGTGGAAAAGTTGTGAAAACCCTGTTGATAATTGACTAATTCCATAAGCTAAATTTTTCTCAATTTGGCATATTGCAACATTAACCTTTTCCTGCCAACGGTTTCGAAATTAACCAATGCTTGAGTATAATTTCCACTTCCATCAATATGCTCGACTCTTCCAATACCAAAGAAGGGGTGAATAACTTTGTCACCTATTTTCAGAGTTCCATCATCAGTCTGATCGTATTCATTGTATTCTTCGGAAGGTAAACTATGTGAAGTCGAATAATTTTTCGAACCATAAGAGGTTGGAGAACCAATTTTTAATGAATTATCAAATATTTTAAGATACCTTTTATCAATCTCGTTTAAAAACTTTGAAGGTACTTGATAAGAATCCATTCCAAATCTTTGACGGTTTTTGGAATAAGTCAGGAATACTTTTTCTTTTGCACGAGTTAAGCCAACGTAAAAAAGTCTGCGTTCTTCTTCTTCATCTTCGGAACTGCTACGAGATCTAATTAATGGGAAAAGCCCTTGCTCCAAACCAACAATAAAAACAACAGGAAATTCTAAACCTTTTGCAGAATGTAATGTCATTAATTTAACTTGGTCGGAAGAAAGATTTTTTTCATCAATGTCTGAAACCAAACTTATTTGTTGCAAGTAGTCTTCTAAACCCAGTTCTTCATTTTCTTTAAGAAAATCGTAGACGTCACTCAACAAAGTTTCAATATTGTCCACCCTGTCGAAAGCATCATCTGTTCCTATTTCTTCATACATTTGAATTAAACCTGATTCTTTAATGTACTCGATAATAGCATCCGCCACACCTTCTTTTTGGTTGATTTTTTCATTTGCTTTCAGAATCCATTCTTTGAATTCCATTAATATTGAAATAGCTCTTGATTGTAGGTTGGGAATTTCATCGATTCTATTTAGGGCTTCGAATAGTGATATTTTATTTTGGCGAGAAAAATTAACAAGATGTGAAATAGTAACTTTTCCAATACCACGTGGGGGTTCATTAATAATTCTAATAAATGCTTCATTATCGTTAGGATTAACAATTAATTTTAAATATGCTAAAACATCTTTGATTTCTTTCCTTTTGTAAAACGATATACCCCCAACGACAAGGTAGTCAATGTTTTCCCTTCGTAGTGAATTTTCAAACTCAAGCGATTGAGCATTTGTTCTATAGAAAACAGCGATATCGCTAAAGGAAAAATTTTTATTATATACTAATTCCTTTATTTTACTTACAACCAAATTTGCTTCTTCCTTTTCTGTTTCGCAAACATATAATTCGATTAAATCCCCTTCTGGATTCTCCGTCCACAATTTCTTTTCTATTTGCTTTCTGTTGTATTTTATAACACTATCAGCAGCAGAAAGGATATTTTTGGTTGAACGATAGTTTTGTTCCAACCTAAATATTTTTGCTTCAGGAAAGTCATTTTGAAAGTCGAGAATATTTCTAATATCGGCTCCTCTCCATTTGTAAATACTTTGTGCATCGTCGCCCACAACAGTGATATTTCTATACTTGGACGAAAGTTTTTTTAAAACAAGATATTGAACCCTATTGGTATCTTGATATTCGTCAACAAGAATAAAGATGAATCGTTCTTGGTATTTTTCTAAAATTTCGGGGAAAGAGTTAAAAAGTTCAAATGTATTAACAAGAAGGTCGTCAAAATCCATTGCATTGTTCTGATGTAAATAATCTTGGTACTCTTTGTAGATATTTGAAATCTCTCTTTCAAGTGGTGTAGAGGCATTACGAGCAAATTCCTCCGGCGAAATCACTTTGTTCTTTGCTAAAGAAATTATATGGTGAACATTATCCGCATTTAATCGATTGTTCGATATAGAATAACTTTGAAGTATTCTTTTGATGATATTAACAGAATCATCTGCATCGTAAATAGAAAAGTTTGAATTATGGCCCAAGTAGTTGGCTTCGATTCTCAGAATTCGAGCAAACATTGAATGGAACGTCCCAGCCCAAATTTTTTTCGAAGCCTCTGGGTTAACCAATAAGGCAATTCTATCCTTCATTACTTGAGCCGCCTTGTTGGTAAAAGTCAAAGCCAATATATTTTGTGGTGGAACCCCGCTGTCAATTAAATAGGCGATTTTGTGTGTTAAAACTCTTGTTTTTCCACTTCCAGCCCCAGCTACAATTAGAACAGGACCATCGATAGCTTTAACTGCTTCTTTTTGTATAGGATTAAGATTCTTAAGTATAGGATTTTTGTTCTCTAATTCTTTCAATGATGTTTTTAATATTTACAACATAATTTTAAAGTACAAAAATAAAAAAGGGAAGGTGATTTTTTTACCTTCCCAATTAGTATACCAGAATGGTCGTTTAATCTTTCTTTTCAACGGGTTGGCTTGCAGCTGTTCCGTTTTTCGATGGTTCTTTTGCTTTATCTTGTTTGTTTGTTGTTGCAAGTGAAGAGTTCTTCCTTGCATAGTCAGTAATATAAAAGCCATTCCCTTTAAAAATCAATCCTACACCTTTACTTATCAATCTGTGAACTTTTCCTTTTCCTTTATGTTCAACCGAATCACAAACCTCGATAGGACAAAATTCGAGTGGTGGGTCTGAAATTTTTTGTTGATATTCAAAGACCTTGCCGCAATCCTCGCACTTATACTCGTATATCGGCATATCTCAACCCTTCCAAATTCCACAATTTTATTTTAACGAAAAATTAATAACTTTATTTCAAATTCTGTAAATTTGAGGTTTTTATTAAAGGAATTATGCGAGCTGTAATTCAAAGAGTAAAAAAAGCAAACGTAAAAATTATTCCAGCAAATGAAACACGTTCTATTGAAAAGGGTCTTCTTGTTTTTCTTGCAATTAAAAGCGATGATACATTTGAGAAAATTAAATGGATGGCAAATAAGATAATAAATTTAAGAATATTTCCCGATGATGAAAATAAAATGAATCTATCAGTAAAAGACATAAATGGCGAAATTATGATAATCTCCAATTTTACTTTATATGGAGATGTTTCACGTGGTTTTCGTCCAAATTTTATGTATTCGGCAAGCCAAGATTTCGCAAGGGAATACTTTCAACAGTTTGTAGAATATGTAAAGTTAAATTATCAAGCTCCAGTGGTTTCGGGCGAGTTTGGAGCAATGATGGAAATTGAATTAATAAATGATGGACCTGTTACTATCATAATTGAAAAGTAAAAAAACTATTATACTTTTTTCTGTGATTTCAAGGAAAGTTTATATTTAGGTTTAGGTTCCTTTATTTCTTTGACTGGTTCCTCCGATACTATCGTGGTTGGCTTACCGTCATTGGAAATATCCTTTTCCTCGTCTCCTTCGTCAAGTTTAGGTTTAATATTTGGAAACATTTGTTTGTAATTGTTTAACGCTTGAGCTAAGCGATTTACAATTTTTTGAATAAGTTCTTGTGGTTGCAAAACAATTATTGCGTCACTCCAACTAAGTATCCAATTAATCAAATCGACTCCAACAGGAACCTTCATTTCCAAAATTAAGTTTCCTTCATTATCAAACTTTTCCACTTGGCTGACATGCCATCTTCGATTAAGGAAAAAATGCTTAAATTCTTTTTTAATAAGTAGTTTGACTTCAAAAATTTCGCCCGAGAAAACCCCAAAGCGATACGAAGACCATTCCCGAAAATTAAAAGGAGGGGCAACATCTAAATAGTCCTTAAGTTCTTCTAATTTGCTTATATTATGTATCGCTAAGCTTACATGAATTTTATGTTTTGGAATATATGCGACAACATAAAGCAAACCAAGGTAGGAAAAGATGGTTTCAAATCGTGCTATTATTTCCTTTGAAGTCCCCATTTTAGGAGCGACGTAGGTAACCCGATACCACTTTTTCGTAGCCGTTGCTTCAATAACCTTTTCAACTATGTCATTTATTTTGGAATAATCGTAATAACCAACATTTTGGTCCCAATAAATCGTTTCATTAAACACCACTTCTCGAGGTGCTAATTTTTCCAATTTCTTGTAAAGGCGTTCAACATCTTTTTCTATGACTGTGCCACGAAATGTCTTAAGATGTGCTTTAAGAAAATGGAAAGCAAGAAGTTCGTTTGAATCAAATCGGACAACCTGTTTAGGAAGGCGGTAGTCACGAGGAATTGACCAATAGATTTCCTTTCCTTTCTCAATTCCTACTAATGCTGGGTCTAATTTCTGAAGTAATCTTAAGTCCCTTTGAATCGTCCTGCGACTTACGATCTCTATGTCTTCGGAGACCATATCTTGAAGTTTACCAGACGTTAATACTTCCCCTTCGAGGAATTTTCTATACATATAAATCAATCTGTGAGGTTGCCCCGGCATTCTTTCCAATATTTAAGTAAATACAAAATTAATCAAAAAAGATCAAATAAAATTAAAAGTCGTAATCAATTGAGAAAATATAATATGGTTTGCTCCACCCTTGAGATTCTCTTCGCCAAGCAATATCCAATTTTATTGGTAACCCGAGAATCCAAGCTCGAGCACCTATTCCAGTGCTCATCAAAAGATGATTTAACTCTGGGGAACCTTTAACTATTTCTGGTGGAGAAAAATTTAAATTTGAAATTGGACCACTCCAAACGCTGCCAACATCAAGAAAAACTACCCCAAAAACATCGTTGAAAATTATCGGAACCGGTCCGGGCAACAAAGCCGTAAACATAGGAAATCTTAATTCGGAGTTAAAAACAAAATAGTTGTTCCC
Source organism: uncultured Hyphomicrobiales bacterium (assembly GCA_964413155.1). Classification (GTDB taxonomy): domain Bacteria; phylum Bacteroidota; class Ignavibacteria; order Kapaibacteriales; family UBA2268; genus Naka2016. The sequence continues at coordinate 36,148 of CAYPRT010000003.1, forward strand.
CATACCATCGCTGTACTTCCAACCTCGCAATGGTGTGATTAGTTCCATAAATGCAAAGTCTTCTGGATTTTCGAAAAGGAAATTATTATTGTTTATGTCATAATTTATCCAGTTGTCCACACCACCAAGGTAAAACCTTTGTGGATTCGTTCCAAAACTTGTACCAGCTGTTCCACGGATTGCTAATTTCAAAAAGTAACCAAAGTCCCAATAACGGCGGTAATCGAACTTCAATGTAAAAAAGTTAATGGAATTTTTGAAAATCTTAGGGACGGCTCTGAATTCAATAAAGTAACGAGTTCCTTTTACCGGAGCAAATGAACCATTGAGAACATCGTCATAAACATATCGAATATTTGGATAGATAATTGTTCTCGAAATACTGGGTTCATTATAATTCGTTGTGTTTTCTTTTGAAACGTTAAAGAAAGTAAAATTCATTTCAAACCTATTGAAAAGGCTTATTGGATAGGAAGCTGAAAATCCAACGCCGTAATTCCTTAGGCGGTACAAATCAATTGAAGTTGCGCTTTGGTTTAACATTGAAAAAAGCAAGGAACTTTGGAACGCGAAAAAATTATAATCGATGATATTAGGTAAATATGAATATTGGACATAAAAGTTGCTATTTTTCAAATCCAACCACAAGTTTGCAGCGACATAAATCTGGTGGTCTCCCAAAATATCACTGAAAAGCATCTGAGCTACACCTTGAAAGCCCCAGAAAGAGTTGTAATAAGGATTACCTAAGATTAAATCAGGGGAAAATTTGAGCTTATACTCATAGTCAGCGAAGTTAGTATCTATATTGGAAGGTTCGAATTGAGACTGTAATGTATAAAAAGCATCCTTGCTCGGCTTTACTAATTCCTGCCGGCTAAAATCTATTCGGAATTTGCCATAATTTTTATGTATTTCACTTGACTCATTCGATAATGAATCCACCTTCGTCAATTCTTTCTTTTTAGTAGTTCTCTCGATCAAAGACGCACGAAACCTTGTTAACGGTAATGTATCAGTAAGAGTAATTTGTAATGGATTTTTAATCAAAAAAATATCAAATCCGCCTTCAATCAAAGCCGAGAAAACGAGATTATCGCCTATGGACGAAAGTGATATTTGAGTAATATTTGATAGTGAATTCGTAATTGGTTCGTATTTTAAAGATTCAAGATTTAATCTGTAAATGTTGCCAATTCCGTTTTCATCCGAAACAAAGAAAAGAAATTTTCCGTCATTACTGACTGCGATAGATGTTTTTTTTGCATCGGGATTAAAAGTTAATCTTCGAACCTTTTTGGTTGCTAAATCCAACTCATAAATTTCCCTTACACCGGTATTAAAATTCCAAGGTTTATAACTTGAGTTTTGCAACTCCAGTAAATCACCTCTTTCAGAAATAAAATAAATCTTGGAAGCATCCCTAGACCAAGTTGGTTGATCGTCGTAGAAAAAGTCATCCGTATGTTTAGTTATGGTTTTAGATTTTAAATTGTATATGTAGATATCCTTTCGGTCTAAATTAGTGCCAGAAAAAAGAATTTCATCACTTTTTGGTGACCAAGCAACAGAAGAAATTTGCTTAAAACCTAATTTTATTCTCTCATATTTATGAGTAGCAACATCAACAATGTAAATAACATCTTCTCCAGCGTATTTTGCTGAAACTGCAAGTTTTGTGCCTTTGCTATTCCAAGAAATACCGGGTGTCAAAACATTAAGTTCTTCAAAATCTTGTTGGCGAAAACTTGATACAATCTTGGTTTCTTCTTTTTTGTCGATATCCAAAATAAATAACGAAAAAGCACCATCTTTATCTGCAATGAAAGCAACTTTATCGCCTTGTGGTGAAATTGCTGGTGAAGTATTATAGAAGTTATTTTTCTTTTTATGATCTGTAAGTCGAATTGCAAAATCTGCAGGATAATTAAATTTATCAATATCAGGAAAATAGTACTTTTTGAGATACTTTTTCCATTCTTCTGAAAATTCTTCTAATTTTAAATTGAAGGTAGAACGAAATGCATTATCTACATTTCCAGTGGACTTTAATTTTACAATTAGTTCAGGTATCTTATATGTTCCATACTTTTCGGAAACAAACCACCAAAACGACTGTCCCCCGCGGTAAGCATCGTAGCCATCAAGCTGGTTTAACTCGGGAAGTTTCTCGCTAAGTGTTAAATCGCGAATATACACATCTGTTGCGATATCCAAACCACCATTACTTTCCCATTCACATATGCCTTCATTCATCCAAATGGGAATTTCAACTGCATTTCCTCTTATCAACGCCGATTGGATTGTACCACCATAAAACATATCATTTAATACAGCATGAACTAATTCGTGGTGAACGACATGCCGAAATTGAGCATAATCTCCTTCGAATGGAACAACAACTCTATTTTTGAAAAGTTCTGTAACTCCCCCAATTCCTTCGGGGAGATACATATCGATTACATTAGTCTGCTGAAATTGATTATGGCTATTATAGACTATTAAAGGTATTCGTTTAGAAATCCTAAATTTTAACGTTTTCTGTATTGATTCGAGTGAATTTTCAGCAGCATTAGCTGCGAAAATCGCTAAATTTTTATTATTATCGTGGAAGTATATATCGAAATGTTTTGTCTGAATATACCTCCAATAGAATTTTTGATATTGAACTTTGTTTTTTCCAAATTGGGAATACAGAGGGAAATAAAAAGAAATAAAACTTATAGAAACAAGTAACAAAAGGCGTCTCATAACAACTCCTTTAAAAAATATTAGACGAACAAAAATTTTTTTGGTTTAAAATAAAAAAACCCGGAGAAATTTTTCCCCGGGCTCGAGAAAAAGTCTATTAAAGAAAATTATTGTGCAGGGATAATACACTCGTCAACTGGACAAACGGATTGGCATTGTGGAGTGTCGTAATATCCCTTGCATTCAACGCACTTTTCTGGGTCGATAACGTAAATGTCGGGCCCTTGCGAGATCGCATTTACGGGGCATTCTGGCTCGCAAGCACCGCAATTAATGCACTCCTCTGTGATTTTTAAAGCCATTTTAAAACTCCTATTATTTCAAAAAAACAAATGCCTAAAGGCAATCAAAATTATAAAAAAAAATTCAAAAAAGAACCATAAGAGAGGTGTATAACTTATTTGTTATAACGAAGAAAGCACTTGAAAAAACTTATATATGTTAATTTGGTAAACTTTTTTATATACAGAGCATCTTTATCAAAGGTACACCTTATTGAATTTAAAATGTAAAGCTCAAAGTAATAAAAACTCATAAGGAAAACATAAAGTCTCCCCCAGAAATTTGAAAAGTGCTTTTTACAATACTTTACACGAGATAAAACAAATTGATTAACCCTTTCTAAAGGTATTCCGATTCTTTTATTCTTACCCTGTCCTCGATAATGTATTACGTAATTTTCTCTATCGACCAAAGTTTGATAACCATAATTTTGCATTCTATAGCTTAAGTCTGCATCTTCGGAATAAAAATTAATATCTTCATCGAAACCTCCCACCCGATTAAAAGCGTCCATATTAACACAAATTACAGCACCATCCACAAAACCTACATTAACATACCTTCGTGATTTGAAAAACTTTTTGAAGAATCTCGAAAGAAAATCACCTATTTTATCCAAAAAAGAAATTTCAATCAACGCATTAAAAACATTGTGCTTTTTACCATAAGAAAACTGTGGTTGGCCATCAGGGTAAAGCTGTTGAAAACCAAGAATTCCAAAGTCATCTTCTAATAGGTTTAAAGAATTTTCAAGGTTCAAAAAAAAATTGGGTGGGAAGATTACATCATTATTTGAAATCACAACAAATTTTGATGAGCAGAATTTTACACCCTGATTAGCTCCACCACCATAGCTTAGATTAATTTTATTGGAAATAATTTCAACATTTTCGTAATTAAAAGATGATAAATATTCAACACTTCCATCAGAAGAGTTGTTATCCACAACAATAATTTTGTTCGGCTTTAAAGTATTTGATAGTGCACTTTCAATAGCTTGCTTCGTAAGTTCTTTGCCATTGTATGATATAATTACTAAATCAATCATTTTATAAAATTTATAAAATGCAAAAATAATTTTTTAATTTTGAAATTAACATTGTGTGTTTAAAATGAAAGTAACTCGTCGAAATGTATTATCCTCATTAGCATTAATTGGTCTTTTTCGACCAATGCGAAGTTTTACAAAAAAATCTGATTCTTTCGGTTCCGAAGAAATTGAACAAAAATTACAAGAAGCACAAAACGATGAAGAATTTTGGTATTGGATTAAGCAGTCATTTACAGTTTCGCCGTCTATCCTTAACTTGAACAATGGTGGTGTTAGCCCACAGCCTAAAAGCGTTCAAGAAGCCTTTGTTCGCTATAATCAAATTGCAAACGAAGGTCCAGCATATTTTATGTGGCGTATTCTTGACCAAGGACGTGAACCTATCCGGAAAAAACTTGCCCAACTTGCTGGTACTTCCTCCGAAGAAATTGCAATTAATAGAAACACAACTGAAGGAATGGATACAGTTATTTTTGGCTTAGATCTAAAAGAAGGAGACGAGGTGGTCCTTGCGAAGCAAGACTACCCAAATGTAATTAATGCTTGGAAATTTCGGGAGAAAAGAGATAAGATAAAGCTAGTTTGGGTCAATCTTTCACTTCCTTCTGAAAATGTTGACTATCTGGTTTCAGCATACACTGAAAAGTTCACAACGAGAACCAAAGTTGTAAACCTAACCCATATGATAAATTGGAATGGTCAAATTTTGCCGGTGAAAGAAATTGCTGGTGAGGCTCGTAAGAAAGGTATCTTGGTTCTTGTTGATGGTGCACATACTTTCGCACATATTAACTTCAAGATACCAGATCTTAATTGTGATTTTTTTGCAACTAGCTTACACAAATGGTTATGTGCCCCATTCGGAACAGGTATGTTATATATCCGAAAAGATTTAATAAAGCAAACACCCCCTTTATTCCCAAATGACAACCCATATAGTGAGGACATTCGAAAATTTGAATCATTAGGGACACGTTCTTTTCCTGCAGAAATGGCAATTGCCGATGCTTTGAACTTTAATGACCTTGTTGGGAGCAAAAGAAAAGAAGAAAGGCTGAGATATTTAAGAAAGTATTGGACTGAAAAAGTTAAAAATCTCAAAAATGTACGCATTTTGACTCCCGAAGCAAAATCACTCTCTTGTGGATTGGGGCTTTTTTCTATTGAGGGAAAAAAACCAGAAGAGATTTCTGATTACCTTTTTACTAAACATAAAATTTTCACAGTAGCAATAAACTGGGAAAACATTCACGGAGTTCGAGTAACTCCCCATTTATATACAACAGAAAGTGATTTAGAAAGACTTGTTGATGCTATTAATGAATTATCTACGAAAGGTTAATGTTTGTTGAGATTCCACATACAGCAGATATTGCAATTTACGTTGAATCAACTTCACTTGAAAGACTTTTTTACGATGCAGCTATAGGGTTAATGGCAATTTCCGGCATTTATCCATCAGATGATAAAACCTTCTATATTGAAAATTATGAAATTAAATTCGATGAGTTAGAAGTTGCATTAGTTGATTTTCTTAATTTTCTTGTATATATATTAGATAAACAAGAATATTTAATAGATTGTTTAATTAAATTAGATGAATACACTGTATATACAAAATGTTACATTGGGAAATATAAAAAAAGAAATGTTTATATAAAATCTACTACTTTTTATAATCTGCAAATAGTTAGATATAATAATTTATATTTTACTTACATTGTTTTTGATATTTAATCGAATTTGATATGTCTATTGAAATCACAAAGATTGATGAGTTTATATATGAAATTTCTCAAGAATTTTACAATAAAATGAACGTTCCTGCCCGTTTTTTTGCTGATTCTAATCAAATAGAATTACTTCAACGTGATGAAAGTCTTAAGCAATTAGTTAATGTTGCTACCCTTCCTGGAATTATAGGATTTTCTCTTGCTATGCCCGATATTCACCAAGGTTACGGTTTTCCTATAGGTGGTGTTGCCGCATTTGATGCGGAATCTGGTATCATTTCTCCTGGTGGAGTTGGATATGATATTAATTGTGGGATTCGCCTAAATACCACTAATTGGAATAAAAAGGAAGTTCAAAAATATTTAAAAGAAATCGTTAATGGAATTTATTCCAACATACCTCTTGGAACTGGCAAAGGTTGTCTTATTAAATTATCGAACAAGGAGTTTGAATCCTTATTGTTTGAAGGTGTTCATTGGGCTTTAAAACACGGTTATGCAACTGAAAGAGATATTAAGTGCATAGAAGATAATGGCAGTTTAACAGTTGAAAATCTATCGGATATTTCCGAAAGAGCTTTCGAAAGGGGAATTACTGAAATTGGGAGCCTTGGCTCTGGAAATCATTTTATTGAAATAGGCTATGTTGCTAAAATCTTTGAGCCAGAAGTAGCTAATGAATTGGAGTTGTTTAAAGATCAAGTGGTAATTTGGATACATACTGGTTCAAGAGGTTTTGGACATCAAATTTGCTCTGATTTTATAAAAGATTTTCAATCTGTATCAAAAAAATATGGAATAGAGCTCGTAGATCGTGGGTTAGCATGCGTACCTTTTTCTTCGAAAGAAGGAAAAAGTTATTTTAACGCAATGAATGCGGCGGCCAACTTTGCTTTTGTTAACCGCCAACTTATTGCAAACAAGATAAAAGATATTCTTCAAAGATTTGCAAAAAAAATTAAGCCTCTGAAATTTGAGCTGCTTTATGACTTAGCCCATAATATTGCAAAGTTGGAAAAACACAAAATTGGAAATAAGTTAAAAACATTGGTTGTTCATCGAAAAGGAGCAACTCGGGCTTTCCCAGCAACTCATTTTAAAGGTTTTTATTCTCAAATTGGACAACCAGTGCTTGTTCCTGGTTCGATGGGTACGGTATCATATGTCTTGGTTGCCCAAAAAAATGCATTGAGTTTATCCTTTGGAAGTTCTTGTCACGGTGCTGGAAGAGTAATGAGCCGTTCCCAAGCCAAAAAGAATATTAATTCAAAAGAATTACTTTCGCAGCTCGAGAGTAAGGGTATAATAGTTAAAACACCGAGTTTATCAAATTTGTCAGAAGAAGCGCCAGAAGCTTATAAAGATGTGGAAACAGTAGTTAATGTTGTTAATAGTCTTTCGATAACAAAAGCAATTGCTAAAATAAAACCATTAGTAGTAATAAAGGGATGAATTTTGCGGAGAGGGCGAGATTCGAACTCGCGGTAGGGCTTTAAACCCTACGACGGTTTAGCAAACCGTTGCCTTCAGCCACTCGGCCACCTCTCCTCTTTCCAAATGCAAAATTAATAAATTTTTTTTAAAATTGAATCGTGTTTTTAAAACTTGCTACTATTTTGATTAATTGGTCTTAAAACTTTTTTTATTAATTTTGTATTTTTATTTGGATTGAAGATGGCTAGAGTTTGTAAAATAACAGGAAAACGACCTTTAACGGGAAATAATGTTTCCCATGCTAATAACAGAACGAAACGACGCTTTTTACCAAATTTGCAATGGAAGAAATTTTGGATTCCTGAAGAAAAAAGATGGATTAGATTGCGTGTATCTACCCAAGCTATTAAAACTATCGATAAACGAGGAATTACTTCAGTTTTGAAAGAAACTGGGTTATTATAATTGTTTTTTCCTTTTTGGAAAATTTTTCTGCCTGTCGATTTTCGACAGGTTTTTTATTTTTCAAAACTTTTTTCATAATTTTAAATTGTATGAAAGTGAAACTTTTTGCAATGCTAGTTAAAAGAAGCTTTTTACTTATTATCTTCCCCCTATTATTTCTTTTTCTTTATTTTTCCTGTTCAAATGAAAAAAAAGTTGTTAAAAATATAGGCCAATACTCTTCCATTTATGATTTATATCTAAAAGCTAACGAATTAGACTCATCAACTGTAAGATACATCAAAAATCAATATTTAATCGACTTGTTAGTAAATGCGTCAAAAAATGAACAAATGGGGTTATATCATCAAGCGATTGTTGACTTGCTCGATGCATATAGATTCGATACATCCAAGGTGATTTTATTCGCATTAGCTAAAAACTTTTATTTTCTCGAAAAGCTTACTCTTGCCTTCGATTATGCAATTAAAGCATATGCTTTGGATACAAATTTTATCCCTTCCATTGAACTTTTGGAATGGATTTTGATTACAAGAAATCAGCATTCTTTGGCTAAATACTTTTCTACCAAACTGCTTGAGCTCAAAGGTGATAATATTACTACAGATGATTTACATACTCATTTAATAATTCTTGACCGATTAGATACAACATATAATCAATCCATTAAGTTTTTGAAAAATTTAAATTACAAGAAATTTGAAGACTTTATTAATTTTAATCTTCTCTACCGCTATTCTTTGCAACGCGATTCATTAGAAGAGTTTAAAATTTTGAGAAAAATCTGTGCAAATAATAATAATTTGAAAAATATTAATCAAGCAGTTCTTCAAAGGTATTTAGAGCTGCTTCTTGCTTTTTCGGATTATGATGAAACAATGAATGCCATATCAAATTTTTCTCAAACTCTGAACCAGACGGTTTTAAATGGTATATTTGAATGGATAATAAATAATATTAATCAATTTGAGCAAAAGATTCCTGGATTTACTGCAAAGTTTGTTAATATTCTTAACTCACAAAATGTTGATAACTATCGGAATGCACCTTATATTTTACAATTGTATCTGGCTTTGAAGGACACAAATAATGTACGCCTATATGCAGAAAAAATTCTAAATTACGAAGAAATTGATTTCCCAACTTTGTCTTTTGCTGTATATAACCTTTTTTATTTTGTTGGCGAAAAGGATCTCGCAATAAAAAAATTTTCTAGCTTTAAATTAAAATTTTTGGAATTCCCTTCATATTACATTACTCTTGGTGAGTTATATTATTCTAATTCACAGTTAGAGCTTGCAATTGAAAACTTTAACAAAGCAATTTCATTAGATTCGCAATTATTTGTACCTTATTATTACTTGGGTTCAATTTATTTTGATTTGGAAAATTGGGAAAAATCCGATTATTATTATGAGAAATGTCTCCAAATCATCCCCAACGAACCTTCAGCTTTGAATAACTACGCATATTCATTAATTATCCGAGATACTAATTTGACATATGCTCGTTTATTGATAGAAAAAGCTTTGAAGCTCAAACCAGACGATTTTAACTACTTAGATACTTATGGATGGTACTTCTACAAAATTGGCGACTTTTCCCAAGCACGGAAGTATGTAGAAAAATCTATTCAAATTGATAGTAGCCGAGCGGAACCATTCCTTCATCTTAGTTTGATTTTTAAAGCATTAGGAGATGCCGAGAACGCAAAATTCTACTTTGAAAAAGCAATATCAATCGACCCAAATAATAAAGAAGTTTTGAAAGAAATAGAAAAGAATAAATAAAGGTTGTAGTATGTTTGTTATTATTGGTGTTGTAGTTGTACTTGTATCAATTATTGGAGGTTTGACAATAGCTGGAGGAAATCCTCTTTCATTGATTGTACCTGCAGAATATATTATTATTGGTGGTGCAGCTTTAGGGTCTTTGCTTATTGCAAATCCTTTGCCCATATTAAAAAAGATCATCTCAGGTGCATTAGGGACTTTGAAAGGACCTAAAGTAAACAAAATTGCGTATATTGAACTACTTCAACTACTATATGAATTGTTTCAATTTGCTAAACGAGAGGGTTTAATTGCAATAGAATCACATATTGAAAATCCTGAACAAAGTTCAATTTTTTCAAAATATCCTACGTTTCTTGCCAATAAACCCGCAGTAGAATTTCTTACTGATACTCTTAAAGTTGTTTTGAGTGGAGGTGTTCCTGCCCACGACTTAGAAGAGCTAATGGATATTGATATCGAAAATATTTTAGAGGAGGAACAAGTTCCTGCACAATCTCTCCAAACATTAGCCGAAGCATTCCCGGGCTTGGGTATTGTGGCTGCAGTAATGGGTATTATTGTAACAATGGCTTCAGTATCCGAAGGTGCTGAATCTGTTGGGCATCACGTAGCCTCAGCTCTCGTAGGAACGTTTCTTGGTGTTTTGATGTGTTATGGAATAATAGGTCCAACTGCTTCAATAATGAATAAAATTGTTCAAAAGGAGATGAAATATCTTCAAGTAATCAAAGCCGCACTGCTCGCTTTTGCCAAAGGGACGCCAGCTTCGGTAGCTATCGAGTATGGTCGTCGATCTATTGACCCCGAAAACAGACCTTCGTTCCAAGAAACAGAACAAGCAATTAAGCAAGCTCGATAACTCTGAATAAATTGTATTGAAATAAAATGGAAGAAGAAGAAAAAAAACATAAAGAAGAACCTATAATAATAAAAAAGAAAAAGAGCCATCATGGTCATGCTCCTCATGGAGGTTCTTGGAAAGTTGCCTATGCGGATTTCGTCACAGCTATGATGGCATTTTTCATTGTTTTGTGGATACTTGGGCAGAGTGAGCAAATTCGACAAATGGTCTCCGCCTATTTTAAAGACCCAGGTGCTTTTAATTTTATCACTGGGAAAAGAACAGTTCCCATAAAAATCGATATCTTCGAAAATCCTGAATCTGGTAAAGGGGAAGGAAAAGAAAAGCATCAGTTTACTTTTTTCCTACCCCCAGAACAACAAGATACTTTAGCAGAAAAAGTAACAGAAAAGCTTAAAAAACAGGCATTGCAGGATAGTATCAAAGCACTTGAAAGAGTAAAATCAACAGTTGAAGAAATTCAGAAAATTTTTTCCGAGGCTTCTGCTAAAAATCCTAATCTTTCCGAGATGCTAAAATCTATCCAGTTCGAATTAACAAAAGAAGGGTTAAGAATTGAACTTATTGAATCACAGGAATCTGTTTTTTTTGAAGTTGGAAGTGCAAAATTAAAACCTGCGGCAAAAGAATTACTGGCTTCTCTAGCAAAAGAAATCGGTAAACTTCCAAATTATGTTGAAGTCGAAGGTCATACCGATAGTCGAAAATATTCTAAACAATCAGGCTATACCAATTGGGAACTTTCAGCAGACCGAGCAAACGCAGCTAGAAAAGTTCTCGAAGAAAACGGCTTATGGGAAGGGCAAATCGTAAAAGTCACTGGGTTTGCAGATAAGAAATTAAAAAATCCGGAAAATCCTTTTGATTTTAGCAATAGAAGAACAACTATTTTAATTAAAAACATTAGTACTGAAGAAATTTTGAAAAACTACACTAAACAATAAAAATATGGAAACTCTAAACTTTTTGGTAATTGATGATGATAAACCAACAATCGCAAATATCAGAGCAATCCTTACGAAAGCATTTCCAAACGTAGGATTGCTAATCGCAGTCAATGGTAAAGAAGCTTGGGATATTATTCAAAAGCAACAAATAGACATTGTTATTGCTGATTATGACATCCCTGAATTTAATGGATTGGAGTTATGTAGAAAAGTTCGCTCAATTCCAAAACTTAAAGGAATTTATTACATATTAACTACAGGTTATGTTGATAAAGAATTAAAAATTAAAGCCCTTGAAACTTGTGTTGATGATTTTATTAATAAGCCAATTGAATACGAAGAATTTGTTGCCCATTTACGCTCTGGAATTAGGATTTTGCGGCTTCAAAAGAAAGTACTCGAAGAAAACAAAGTTTTAAATGAACTTGCTCAAGCACTTGAAAAGCAAATACAAGACACCAAGCAATTGGCAATTCGATTTTTGACCTTGAGGATGCCTTCGGTCGGTGAGATTGTGAAAAAAGTTGCAACTGGTTCAATTTGGATTGCAAAATTAACTGAAAATTTCAACGAAGATGAACTTGAAGACATTGAATTTGCTTCTCATCTGGTGTATGTAGGCAAATTATGCCTACCCGATGAGCTTATTGAAAAACCCGTTTTAACAGATGGAACTCCAACAAATCAACTTATGTGTCAAGTTCCACTTAAAGCAAAGGAATTGCTAAGTAACATTGGAACTCTTCAAAGAGTGGCGAACATTATTTTTCATATCTGGGAAAATTTTGACGGAAGTGGAATTCCTGAAAAACTTCAATCATGGCAAATACCACCCGAATCCAGAATCATTAGGGTTGTTCTCGATTTTGAGGAATTGAGATTTTATAATAAATTGTCCGCAGATAATGCACTTGAGATAATAAAACAAAACACTCGAAGGCTTTACGACCCGAAAGTTGTTTTATTCCTTGAACAATTTCTCCTTGAATATCGGGAGCTTGCAGGAAGCATCAATGAAAAGCCCTTGCAATTACAAGATTTGAAGGAAGGTCTTATCGTTTCGCGCGACATTTATTCTTATTCTGGTTTGAAACTTGTCCCTGCAGGTAAGGTATTAAATGAAAAGACAATCCAAATGCTAATCTCCCATAATACTACAGACCCAATCCTTGGGAATATTTGGGTAAAAGTGTAAGTTTCTGAGATTTAAACCCCATAAGTTCTTGAAGTTTGAGTGCATTGGGTATTGAATATCCGTAAACGCCGTTGTTAAAAATTACATAGGCTTTTTTTATTCTATCATTTATGCCCTTTATTAAATCGGAAATCTCTTCTAATTCATCATCGCTGTAAGAAGATTTGTGTAAAGCTGTTCTACCATGTAAACGAAAGTATAATATGTCATTTGTTAACCTTAATTCTAAAGGTAATTGGGGTGAATCTGGACAAACCAAAGAACATCCTTCTTTGAATAGTATATTTAAAACCTCTTCAGCAAAAGCATAATTATTACGAAACTCTACTGCAACATCTCCCAAAGACTTTAACAACCTTAAAGATTCCTCTAAATATTCAGGGGGCGAATTAAAATTAGGTGGCAATTGCAAAAGTAATATTCCTAATTTTGATTTTAAAATCTCAATGTTCAAAATGAATTCTTCGATGTCCACTTTGCAGTTTATTAGCTTTTTTGTATGGGATATTGTTTGAGGAACTTTGATAATGAATTTGAATTCGTTTGGAACAGCTTTTAACCAAAGGGAATAAGTTTTGGGTTTAAAAAGTCTATAAAAAGTTGAATTAACCTCTACACAATTAAAAAAGTTTGAATAGAATTTTAGCCAATTTGATTGAGGTAATCCTTCAGGATATAAAATCCCAACCCAATTTTGAAAACTCCACCCTGATGTTCCGATATAAATTTCCATATCAAATTAAAATGGAGGAATGTATATTATCTTTCTCAAAAGTCCATTACTAACAACAATAAATGATTCGTTGAAATGTTCAAAAATGTTGTTTACTTTAATAAAGTTCTTTCCACTTTCAAGTTCAAAGTTCCTTGCCACTCCTTTTAAATTTCCAAGGATATCAAATAAATGTAAATCAACAATCTGCCGGTAGTCAGAATAAACAACAATCGAGTAACTATTATCTTCTAAAATAACCCCTAAAAGTTCAAAGGTAGGAATAATTTCAAGATGCATCGACCCCAAAGGTGCACACACTGGATACACTTTTAAGTGACCATCTATTAAAGAAAAGTTAATTTCCTTTTTAGGTTGAAAACTATTAATTTCCAAATGTAAAGCTGTTGAATCGGGAGAAGAATATAACACTTTTCCATTTAACTGGATAGTTTTTCCCGTATTTATTATTTTAGTCAAAATAGGATTATAAAACAAAAATTTAACTTCATTTTGCAGCCAATTAATTTCTATTCTATCACCGTCTGAAGTTGAACAAGAAACTGGATAGTAGAGCCATTGTTCGAATTGAAGAGACATTTCAAGTGTATCCAATTTCAAAAGACTTGTGGGGGTTAAATTTTCAATTTCAATAGTTAGTTCATCGCCAGGTTTTGCAATGTATTTCCCAACTTTAAAAGTCAAGGAATATTCTTCTTCGGGAATTATGTAATGAATGTATACACATTTCTCATATTCGCAGTTTGCCATAATTTTAAAGCATAAAGTATCGTAGAACTCGCCTACCTTATAAGCATTAATTTTAAATCCTAACAAAGTTTTTTCATTCCCTTTTAGCGAAAAGGATGTATCAAAATCTATAGTAAGGTTGCTATCTAAATCATCAGAAAACAAAGAAATATTTAAAGGAAAAGAGTTGGCATTTGTAAATTCAAAACTACCACTTTTACTACTTCCGACCCAAATTTCTCCTAAATCAATAACTTCCGGAGTTATGAAAAAATTAGGTTCAACAATAGTAGCTTTAACGATAATTGTATCGAGCTGAAAACAATTAGCAAGACCAATTACCAGAGTATCAATATAAGTACCAACTTCCTTCGGATTAATGAAATCAATAGATAAGTCAATTGTATCAATATTAGAAGCTATAATTTTACTTTTACTTACAATACTTTGAAAATTTAATGTTTTAAAAGGTTTTGCAATAATTAAAGAATCATCAATATTTCCATAATTCAAAATGGTAATTTTTTGGACGATTGGATTTTGACAATACTCCATTTGCCCAAAATCGATATATTTTTTGTTCAAAATTAATTTAGAATATCCAAAGAACCCAAACAACGGAATGCTTTTATTACTTGTTGTATCATCAAATTCAAACAAAACCAAAGCAGTATCCCTACCTGGAAGTATAGGTGTAAATGAAATTTGCAATTCAAGAGAGTCCATTGGGTTAATAACTATTGGTAAATTCGGCATATTTTCGATTTTGAATTGATTAAACTTTTGTAAAAGAGATATGTTTCTTATTGTATCAGGTATTTCGCTTTTGTTGTATATGGAAATTAATTGAACTAGAGTTTTAGGTTTGCAAAAAATATCATTAAAAACCACTTCCAAAGGTTCTATTATTAATAACTTGTCAATTACCTCAATATTTACGGGAATAATAATTACAGTGTCACAAACTCCATCTATTGTAACAACAATTTGCCCAGAAAATCTTCCTTTTTCTTTTCCTTTAAAAACAATTTGTATTTCAGAAGTGTCGGTGAAATTTGGAAGTATCGTTCCAGTAATGTTATAACTTTCTACAAGATTTGAAAAGTCACCAAAGAAATGGATTTGAAGATTTTTAATGCTATCGGCGCCTGATTGAAAAAGTCGGAAAGTTTGTAAGAATGTTGTTCCTTTTTGAATTCTGATGTTAAATGTGGAAGGTTCACAAATTATTTTTGTTTTAATTGCTTTACCATTGCAAATTACTTTTATGGTATCATTGCAGTTAAACCCATAAAATACAATTGTATCCGAAAAAACACCGCTTTGCTTCGGAACAAATGCAATTCTTATTTCAACACTATCATTATATGGGCAATTGAAAGGTTGAGTTTTGTTGACAAAGAAAACAGAACTATTTTTCTGATTGAATTTTACAAGTTCATCAATATTCCCCTCATTGCGAATAAACAATTTATACCAAATTGTATCACCCACACAAACTTCATTATAATAAATCTCACTATTGGAAAGCGATAAATTTGCATCAAAAACTCTAACATTAATACTTATTCGTAAATTGTTTCGAGGATTTCCAAGTAAACGAAGATCGTTGTTTTCAACAATTAAGTTTGTTGAAAAAGTACCCAGAAAACCTGGATTTATTAATATTATTAAAGTATCAGAAAATCCAGGTAGAATAAAGTTATTGTTGAGACTATGCCCCGAAGTCCATCCTGAAATTTGCAAATTTGAATTTGCTGGGCTAAATAAAAGTTTTTGAATAAAGAGAGTATCGTTGCCTGAGTTAGATATTGGTATATAAATTGGAAATGTATTACAATAAAAGTCGATATTAAATGAAGAATCAACATTAATAATTGGAGATGTGCCATATACTCTAATTTTAATTATCTGAAAAGTGTCGCAAGGAGAAAAATTGACTTTATAAGTAATCTCCCGCCAACCAGTATCTCGAGGTAGAACCTCGAACTGAAGAGCATTATTAGTCAATGAATTCAACGGAAAAGGTAAGTTAGTTAATAACTTAAAATCTGGATTATCATTTATCGGAACAATTGACTCAACTAATTCATTTGTTGTATTCACAGAAATTTTTACTTGTATATTGTAACTAAAACCCACCTTTGCTCGTGGTATAACAATTATTGAATCAATAATTTTTGCACTATGTTCAATTGCTTTACCAAACAAGCCCACAATAAGAGGATTCTGATTTGGGTAGACAATTTCCAATTGACCAGATTTGTTACCCTCCGATGTGGGTCGGAACATAATAACAACTCGGACAGAGTCGCACGATTGAATATAAGCAGAAGAACCAGGAGAAATGATTTGAAAATCATTATTGCCAGAAGAAAGTGAAACATTAATATTTGCATCGTTAAAATTATAATTCGTTACCCAAATTGTATCGTAACGAGCATCGCCAACACAGGTTTCAGAAAAATACAAGGAATTTTTGCTAACTTCTCCTTTGGGAGCAACAAGTTTGTAAACACCTTCACCAACTACCCACCCATCATTTTCATTTATAAACCAAAGGTCATCTAAATTTCCAGTTTTAATTCCGCAGTTTCTCTTTTGCCAGGTAACACCTCCATTTGAAGTATAGTATACCTCTGTATTATAACCACAAGCCCAACCTTTTAGGTTGTCGAGAAGGAATGTACCAAACATTGGAACTCCTGTGTGTAAAGTTTGCCAAGTCACACCATTGTTGGTAGTAAATTTTACACCACCGTCATTACCCCCACCAGTACAGCTTGTTCCTGAATATGGAACTAAAAAAGACGACCCAACATTTGTTATTTCTTCTTGCCACAAATTTGGACCAACATTTGCAAACACTCGCCAGGTGCGCCCGCTATCAGAAGTAATCCAGATTTTCCCACTACTACTTGCATATCCAATACCATTCGGATACAAAATTGCATCGGTCATTCCCGTATTATCTTCTTGAGCGATAAAAACACTCCATGAAGAGCCACCATCTGTGGTTAACCAAAAATGTTGATAACGACCGTTGCAGCCGTCGCCAACAAGGATACCATAATCAGGATTCAAGAAATAGCATCCCCAGAAATAAGTGGTATCTCGGGTACCAGCAGGAGTTACATCGAACCATGTATTTCCACCATCGGTTGATTTAAAAATGCCATCAACACCAGAAGTGTAGCCAACTTGAAGAGATGGAAAATGTACACTCTCAAGATGATAAGCATTTACAGTTGAACCTTGCCAAGTATTTCCCCCATCTGTTGTTCTAATAATCATTCCATTAAATCCACAAATCCACCCATAGTTAGGGTTTAGGGGATGGAAATATACATCGAGCCAATAATTGTTAGCAAAATTCGAAGGGAGGTTCTGAATTTTCATCCAATATTGTGAATACAAAAAGCTTTGTATGAAAAACAGTAATAAAATTGAAACTTTGAAATAATTTTTCATATTTAAGTATTCAAAACTCAAAAAGTAATTTAATAAAAATCAAAGATTTTCAATAATAGATAAGTAAGAAAAATATCTGTCGTATGAAATTTTTTTCTTTTGAACCGCATTCTTTACTGAACATCCTGGTTCGTGAGTATGAGTACAGGGCTGAAATTTGCATTTTTGAAAAAATCTTTCAAAATCAGGGAAATAGAATTGAAGATTTTCTCGTGGTATTCCGTATAAATCAAACTCTCTAAAGCCCGGAGAATCAATAATTTTTGTTCTTTCATCAAATTTAAGCAAAAGGCAAGATGTTGTTGTATGTCTCCCCCTTAAATTTTTTGCTAAACTACCTACCTTTTGAATTTCTTTCCCTAACAGTTTATTAACCAAAGTGGACTTTCCCACACCCGACACACCAACAAAAAGTGTTGTTTTACCAAAAATAATTTTTTTAATATCTTCTAAACCAATCCCATTTTTTGCTGAAACAAAAATTATTTTGTAACCTATTTTTTCATAAACTTCTAGGTCGAATTTAATCCCTTTTTTATCTACTAAGTCCATTTTATTTATACAAATTATCGGAGTACAGCCACCAAATTCACAAGAAATTAGAATTTTATCTAGCATTCTTTTATTATAAGGTGGATTGCTCGCCGATAGAATGATTAAGACTTGCTCCATATTCGCAGCAATAACATCTTCAAAATTCCCACTAATTGATTTCCTTACAAAGAAAGTCTGTCGTTCATCTACAAAGACAATTCTTCCAAGTGTTTCACTATCTTTTTTAGCTTCCTGAATAGCTATTTTTACTTTGTCACCAACTATGACTAATGATTTGTGTGGATGTTCCACTTGAACTGAACCCGAAACAATACATTTGTATTGTTTATTTTCTAATGTGTCCTCGACAAAAAAATACCGACCTTTCGAGCTAACCACCACTCCTACGATGGTTTGAACATCAATGTTTTTTTTCTTTTTTACATGAATTCGATTTTTCTTTTTCGACCCAATTTCGGTTTCATTTTCAAATTCAAAAATTTCGCCAAAAATTTCATTTTCCATAATTGTAAAAATTAAAAATATAATTTAATTAAACGAAAAATTAGTAAAAGTGTGTAAATTTTTTGACACTGATAATTTTTTTACACAAAAAATTTTGTGTTTAAATAAAAAAATTGTAATTTTGTATTAGTTATGAAAAATTCAGGGAAAAAATGTCGGAATATTTATGGAAAATGCGCGGTGAACCCGACGAGTCCACCGTTAAAAGCATAGCTGGGAGTTTTAAAATTCCCAAAGGACTCGCCAGAGTTCTTGTTGCGCGAGGAATTGATACCCCTAAAAAAGTTCAAGAGTTTTTTCACCCTTCCCTTGATAAAATTTATGACCCTTTCCTTCTTAAAGATATGGATAAAGCTGTTAATCGAATTTTGCAAGCAATCAAAAACCGAGAAAAAATTATTGTTCATGGTGACTACGATGTTGATGGTACTACAAGTACCTCGATGCTTTTTGAATTCCTTCGCAAATTGGGTGGTAATGTAAGTTATCATATCCCTGATAGATTTCAAGAGGGATATGGAATTATCCCACAAACAGTCGACAAAATTAAGGAACTTGGTTTTTCTTTAATAATCACTGTTGATGTTGGAATTACAAGCGTTGATGCAATCAACTACGCCCACTCTCTGGGAATTGATACAATCATTTGCGACCATCACGAACCCGGTCCTCAGTTGCCTGAGGCTTATGCAATATTGGACCCACTATTGCCCGATAGTAATTATCCATTCAAACATCTCGCAGCTTGCGGTGTCGTCTTTAAATTGATTCATGCAATAGCGAAGACTTTAGGAATCGAAGAGGAAGCTTTTTCTTATCTTGATTTTGTTGCCATCGCCTCTGCAGCAGATATGGTGCCCCTTATCGATGAAAATAGAATTCTTTCCTTCTACGGCTTGAAATTGCTCAACGAGAAGCCCCGACCTGGAATTAAAGGGTTATTGCACTGTACTAACTTAAACCCAGGAAATTTAACATCACTTCACATTATTTATTCTCTTGCTCCTTTAATAAACGCGGCTGGAAGGCTCGGTGATGCAATGCGTTCTGTTGAAATGATGATACAAAAGGATGAAATCGCCGCTTTCCAAATGGCTCAACAATTAGAACAAGACAACCGTATGCGACGCTATTACGACGAGAAAACTTTCGAAGAAGCAATACCAATTGCTGAAAAATTCCTTTCACAAAAAGAACGTAGGTGTCTTGTACTTCATAAAGAAGATTGGCATGCTGGCGTAATTGGAATTGTTGCTTCCCGTTTGGTCGATAAGTTCCACCTTCCAACTATCCTTCTAACAACTATGTATAATTCCGCTAAAGGTTCTGCTCGAAGTATTATAAATTTCGACATACATTCTGCATTGAAAGAATGTTCGCATTTGCTCGAAGAATTTGGTGGTCATAAGCACGCAGCAGGCTTGTCTTTGAAATTAGAAAACCTGGATGAATTCATCTATTGTTTTGATTCAGTTGCCCATAAATACATCACGAAAGAAATGTTAATTCCCGAGTTAGTAATCGACGCCGAAATAAACCTTTCTGAGCTTTCCCCCAAATTTTTCCAATACCTTCAATTATTCGCACCTTTTGGATTTGATAACAACAAACCTGTTTTTCTTTCCCGTGGTGTTTTTTCAAAAAACGGTGTTAAGATCTTTGGTGGAAACAACTTCCGTTTTCGTGCATTACAACCTATCAACATCAATGGCGGGAATATTTTCTTTGAAATAGATGCGGTTGGACAAAATTTGGGTGAAAAAATTAAATACTTGAACAATGGTAAGCCATTTTCATTAGTGTTTATGCTCGAAGAAGTTGCATCTGGTTCCCAAACTCAATTTCAACTTCGTGTGAAAGATATCCGACCTGAAGCCTGAAATGTTAAATGCTCCTCCTTTTTGTGTAACATTAGAAGAAATTCAAACAAATCTATCTGATGAAACTCAACAATTAAGCGAAAATCTTTCCTTTTCGCTGTGGAATAACTTGAAAATAGTTTTTTATGATTTAATCAATAATTTAACCCAAAATCATTCACAAGTTTTTCCCTCCTATTACTCGCGTATTTATTTTATTATTCATAATTATTCTGTTCCAGAAAACATTAAGCAAAATCTTTTGTTTTTGAATAAAGTTTTTAACAACTTAAATAACAAAATCATTGATAGAGAAGATTTGATTTTTCTTTATAACCGCTTAAATGAAATTATTTCCTTTTTTTATGGTATTACTTTACCAAATGTAGCTTTTAAAAACAATTATTCAATCAATACCAAAATAAAATACTTTTCAGATTGTTACCTTAATAATCGAAACGATCTTGTTTCTTTCCTCCAAATAGTTGTCGATACAACTAATCCAGGAAATGACCTTATTGTATGTCATAGTGGATTAGAAAAAATTGAAATAGATTGCTCTTATAAATGGAAAGAAATACCCAAAATTGTTAAAAGCGGTACAACTTTAAACTGTATAAATCTACAACAACTTGATGAGAATAAATTTTGCACAAATTTTGAAAGTTTTATTATTATTGAACCAGATTATCTATACGACATTACCGATATTGCTCAATGCTTTACACACAAAGGAACAAATGCATACTTATACTTTACCAACAAATTTTTCCCCAAAAGTGACACTTTTTACACTTTTATTGGGAATTTAGTCAATCAGTTCTTTGACGAATTACTAATTGAACCAGATAAAAGCTTCGAATTACTTTTAGACTCTTCTATCAAAAAAAGAGTTATAATTTATTTAGAATTAAAAAAGAAATTCCCAGAACTTTTTTCGGAATTACAAAGAGAATTAGAACTCCATTATCAAACTTTACAAAAACTAGTTAAAAATTTAAAAAACTTTACTTTCAAAATTGAGCCAACTTTTTTTAGCGCAATCTTTGGGTTAATGGGAAGAATGGATGTCCTTTTGGAAAATTCGCACAATCCAAAATGGAAAACAATAATTGAACTCAAATCTGGAAACCCTCCAAATGGAAATGTAACTTTTCAACTATCTGATAAAACTACTTTTTACGTTCCTATGTGGCATTCACATTATGCACAAACTATTGGATACAATTTGCTTGTGGATTCCGCTTTCTCCGAAAGAGAGGGGTCGTCTATGATTCTTTATTCGAAAGACACAGAAAAACCATTGCGCGAAGCAACAAATGATTTTAACTTAAAACGTGAATTTATTAAAGTTCGAAATTGGATTTACCTGTTAGAAACTCAACTTGCAAAAGGAAAATTCTCGATTTTAGATACTTTAAAAAAAGTTCTATTTCATTTTGAAGATGCAAATTCATCAAATAACTTAATCTTAGAAATTTTATATAAACTTAAACCAGAGGTAAAAAATTTAGTTCTCTACTATATTAGATTCATTCTTAATGAAATTCGTTTAGCAAAAATTGGAAATTTTCTTCCCAACTATTCAAATACCTCTCAATCTTCATTGTGGAATTTAAGTGTTGAAGATAAGCAAGAACAGCAAAATATTTTATCAAATCTCATTCTTGATTTGGAATCCTCCGATTTGGAACATTTTTATTTACACTTTAATCGTAATGATTCATCTTACAATTTATGTTCACTAAGAAAAGGGGACCCGGTTGTTGTTTATAACCCCGCAAAGATTAAAAATAAGTATTCATTTGAATTATTAAAAGGAACCATAAAAACAATTGAACGCGACTATGTTTGTGTGTCCCTTAGAAACAAATTTTCTTCGTTGGAACTTTTGAGCGAGTCAAATGGCTGGATAATTGAAGAGGACTTTATCGAATCTTCTCATCGATACTTGTTTCAATCATTGTTCAAATTTGTTCATCTTTCTGAAGAAAGAATCAACTATCTACTTGGTTATTTACCCCCGTATCAAAAAGAAAATGCAAAAATCAAAACAGTATCAGAATATGATTACATTGTCAAATCTGCAATTGATTTTTACCCTTTTTTTTTAGTTGTGGGGCCACCTGGAACTGGAAAAACAAGAAATATTATTTTCAAACTAATTGAGTATTACTATTACAAAACAGAAGACAAAATTTTGATTTGTGCTTATACTAATCGTGCCGTAGATGAGATTGTTTCTTTGTTAGCCAACACTGGATTGAAAAATAAATATATCCGAATTGGTACAAAAGAATCTTCAGATTTTAAGTCTAATTTACTTCCTTATTTATTTGAAGAAATGGAACTACCTGAACTCGAAGATAAAATAAATAATTCCCGAATTTTTTTAGGAACAGCACATTCATTTTTGTCAAACTCTGAAATTTTCGGAATCGCTAAATTCAATGTTGCAATAATTGATGAAGCCTCGCAATTACTTTTTCCTCATCTGGCTGGAATTATTTCTGAAGTAGATAAATTTATTCTCATTGGTGATGAAAAACAATTACCAGCTGTTTCTTTGCAAAAAAATTTTCAAACAAAAGTAAAGGACCAATTAATTAATGAACTTGGTTATAAAGACCTTGGTATATCTTACTTTGAATTTCTTCTTTCAAAAATGATAAAGAATAATTGGAAATTTAGTTTTTCAACGTTAAATGTTCAATACAGAATGCATCCGGAAGTCCTTAAACCAATAAATAAACTTTTTTACGAAGGTAAAATTCAAACAGGACAAAATAGAATTACGAATCAAAATGTAGAACTTATCATAAATTTTATTTCAAACAAGTTAAATTTTGAACCAACAAAAAGGGTAATTTTCATCGATCTACCACTCGACGGGTTTCATAAAGCCAATAAGTTCCATACTAAATTTATAGTTGATATTCTGATGGAATGTTTCAATAATTTTTCAGAATTTGTTACCCCGGATACGTTCGGGGTTGTCTCACCTTTCAGAGTTCAAAACTCTGAAATTTACAAACATCTTCCACTAGAATTGCAAAAAATAGTAACTATTGACACAATAGAACGTTTTCAAGGTTCAGAAAGAGAAATTATTTTACTATCCCTACCATTTAATAACATTCACCAAATTCACTTAAGTTCAAATTTGCTACAATTATCTGAAAATACAATTGATAGAAAACTAAATGTAGCCCTTTCGCGTGCCCGCGAATTTCTTGGAATTTTAGGAAACTTGCAATTACTTTCCAAAACCAAAACATATTCTCAACTTATTGATTTTTTAAAAGATGAGAAACTCATTATCTCTTTTGAAAAAAATTTGTAATTTATGTTTTATGAAAACGATTGTAATTATATTACTTTTTGTTTTGATTGTTTCCTGCCAGGAAAATCCATTACAAGTGTCTACATACAAAGTTCATACTGCAACAAAGTATCAAACAGATTCAAATTGGAAGATTTTGAAAAAAGTGTTTTTGAAGGAATTTGACAAGGAAGGAAATTTACTTCGATTTACCCAATTTTTTTCTAACGGTAACTATATTGTTCAAAATTATCTTTATCAAAATAACAACTCTTCAATTGTTGAAATTAATTATTTCAACACAGAAAATAAATTAGACTCCCATTTTAAAAACATTAATTATTTTGACTCTAAAAACAAACTATTAAAATCTATTTTAATTAATCAGAATAGTGATACAAGTAAAATCATTAAATATTATTATGATTCTTTAGGAAATTTGATTTCACAAATTGAAATTACAAAAGGAAATATTTCCGAAGTGATTTTTAATTATGAATATGGTCCAAATGGTACTATTCTAAAAATAATTAAATCAAAAACTTCGGAACCATTTTCCAAAGTGATAGAGGAATTTGTTTATGATACTCGTATGCAAAACATAAATCTAATAATTCATTATACTGAAAAAGAGGAACTCGAAAACGTTATTTTTTCTTACAACAATTTGGGGCTCATTACTAGGGAAATTCATACTTTTTATCCTTCAGGAATATCGGAATATTACATTTATAAATATACTTTTTATTAGGGTGAATCTCTCAGCTTCCCTTTCCTAATAACACTTATGTCTGAAGAATAAGAAGTTAAAAATGAAACAAGATTATCTAATGCTGTCTTATCTTTTACCAGAAGGAACAATGTTAAAGAAAATTGCCCATCTTTCCCTTTTTTTTCATCTTTAATTATTCTTCTAATTTCAATTTCACTCTCGTCCTTGAAATAACTTGATAAACTGTCGAAAATTAACTCAAATTGAATTGAACTTATCTTTATGCACGCAAAAAACTTATCCTGTTTGATTAAATCCCAATTAAAATTCAAAATAAAAGATTTCGGATTCTTTAAATCATCATTAATAAAATTGCAATCGCTTCTATGAATCTTTATACAAGCTTGATTAAAAATAGCTAAAGCAGAGTCCCCCCTTACAGGAAGGCAACAACTTGCAAATATTATCTTTTCTGGATGCCTCTGAAATAGACTGTGAGTTCTTGTTGTAATATAAATTTTTACTTCATAAGGCAAATTCTCAAAAATATCTTTCCATCGAACCTTTCTGGATTGCGTTATCTTTTCCTTATAAAATTGAAGGAAATTCGTAAGATGTTTCTTTAATTCTGGATTGTTTAAAATTTCAACGAAAAACTCATCATCATCTGAAAAGTGAAAAAAATTAATGAGTTTATTTAAAATTATGTTCCGCTTCGAAGAAAATTTAAAATCATTTATCAATTCATCAAAAATTTTCTTACCCAATTCAATTTGCTTTTGCTGTTTTTGAGCAAGATATTTTTTAATTGCTGCTTTTGCACGGCTTGTAACAACATTTTCAAGCCAATTTTCTTCTGGTTCGACATTTTTGGATTGAATTATCGTAACTACTTCTCCGCTATCAAGTTTTTCAAAAGCACTATGTGATCTTCCATCGCTGAACTTAGCCCCAACACAATGGTTTCCGATTTCAGTGTGTATACTATATGCGAAATCAAGAACAGTTGCTCCTTTTGGAAGAACTTTAACTTCGTGCTTTGGAGTTAAAACATAAATATTATCGGTTAACAAGTTGAATTTGAAAGCTTCGAAAATCTTCTCGTCTGTTACCTTCTGATTTTGCATAAGAATCTTTTTTACTTCGTTTGTCCATCGCTCAAACTGGGGATCCATTAGAATTGAGTCGGCAGATACCAAACCTGATTTATAACGATAATGTGCAGCAAATCCGCGTTCGGCAATTTCGTCCATCTTTCTTGTTCTAACTTGAACCTCCGCATTTAAAAAGCCATGGGTTTGGAATGCTTGATGCAATGACTGGTAGCCATTTGGTTTCGGATTTTTAATATAATCTTTAAATGTATTGTCAATTTTTTTATAATGCTTAGATATTTCTTCTAAAACTTTATAACAAAGCTTTTCATCCTCTGTATCAATAATAATTCTAATGCCTATCAAATCATAAAGCTCCTCTAATGGTTTGGCCCTTAGGATTGTTTTGTTATAAATCGAATATATATGTTTAACCCTACCGTGTATTTCAAAATTCACATTATATTCTTCCTTCAAAAGGCTTTCAAGAACAGGTATGAGAGGTCTAACAAATTCTTGGAGACTTTCCTCTCTTTTTCTTTTGGTCATATTTAGCTTTCGTGCTATTAATTCATAATTTTCACGGTCGAGAACGCGAAAAGCCATATCCTCCAACTCGCTTTTTATTAATGCCAAGCCAAGCCTGTGAGCCAAAGGAACATATATCTGCATTGTTTCTTCGGCAAGTTTTTTTTGTTTTTCAACACGAAGATACGAAACGGTTTGCATATCGTGGTATCTATCAGCTATTTTTATCAACAATATTCTGATATCTTTTAAAAGCGAAAGAATAAGCCTTCGGTAATATTCAATATCATTTGTATCTTGATTTTCGACAGAATTAATTTTGGCAATGTTTTCGACAATTTCAGCAATTACTTTTCCAAACTCAATTTCAATATCTTTCAAGTCAAATGGTGAATCTTTTCCCAATGATAGGGTTTCATGCAGCAAAGCAGATGCAACCATCACATTATCGAAGCTAATAAAATTGATTAAATTGGTAGCAACCTCGAGTGAATGAAGAAAATATGGATCACCAGATTTCCTTATTTTATGCTTGCTTATTTCAAAATTAAAATAATACGCCTTTTTTAAAAGTTCAGTGTCAACATCATCTTTAAACTGCTTACAAAAATTTAAAAATAACTTCAGATCTTTTTCCAAATCGTGATCATACTTTGGTAAAATAACCTTTTTCTTTTTATTCCTTGGATACAGAAGCATAAACTCTTACACCCTTTAAAAGAGTAAATTAATAAAAAAAGGTTTGATTATTTGGAAAAAATTTACGAATTTTGTATTTGGTAAAGCGGGGCGTAGCGCAGGTGGCTAGCGCGTCTGTTTTGGGA
Organism: uncultured Hyphomicrobiales bacterium; assembly: GCA_964413155.1. Lineage (GTDB taxonomy): Bacteria > Bacteroidota > Ignavibacteria > Kapaibacteriales > UBA2268 > Naka2016. Next base: position 62,995 of record CAYPRT010000003.1, read on the forward strand.
GCAGAAGGTCGCAGGTTCAAGTCCTGCCGCCCCGACAGATAATTTCTCTATAGTCATTTTTTTACTTTGGTTTTCCATTACGATTTTTTGCAATAAACTTTTGATATTCAAGGCTGTATTTTAACCTTTTTTCGATATTTCCCAGAACTTGATATGCCTCATTAATCTCATAGAAGATTTCCAAAGCTTTTGGATTTCCACGAGCGGCATCAGGATGGTAGATTTTAGCCAATCGGTAAAAAGCTTTCTTAACTTCTTCAATTGTTGCAGTTCTACTTACCCCAAGAATTTTGTAATAATCTTTCATAACCCATCCTAAAAATCCTTCAAATTTTAAAGAATTCTATAAACAAAAAAATAAGTAGTTATACGGATAAAGTTGAAACAATATCTATCTCTGTGTCTGGAGGTAATTCTGTATAGCTAATTACACTAACGATAGGAAATTGTGTTCTAATCATACGGTAAAAATAAGGTCTAATTTGTGCTGAGCAAATAACAACTGGATAGTACCCAAGTAAAGTTATTTCATCAACAGCCTTCGATAAATTTTCTTGTATTCTTTTAATGGTTTCAACAGAAAGTCCAAGTGTTTGCATAGTTGTTGCTTGTGCATTTGTCTGCAAAACATTTGAAATCATTTGCTCAATTTCTGGACTTAAAGAAATACAATGAATTATTCCGTTTTGGTCCTGGTATAACCTCTTAATTGTTTCTGAAAGATTATGCCTTACATATTCGGTCAATACATCAACATTTTTGGTAACTTTATAGTATTCTAAAAGAGATTCGAGAATTATTGGCAAATCTCGAATTGGTATACCTTCTTTCAAAAGGTTTTGAAGTACTTTCTGTATTATAGAAAGAGGCAAATTTTCTTGAGAAATCTCTTCGACTAATGTAGGATAATCTTGCTGAAGATTATCAATAAGGCGTTTTACTTCCTGACGAGAAAGCAATTTGTCGGAATTCTTTTTCAGTAGTTCTGTCATATGAGTAATCAAAACTGTTGATGCTTCAACTACAGAATAGCCCATTAACTCTGCATTTTCGCGCTCTGCATAGGAAATCCAAGTTGCTGGCAATCCAAATACAGGTTCTGTAACATGAATCCCCGAAAGTTCACCTTTGGCCGTACCAGGGTTCATTGCAAGGAGCATTCCTGGTTGTAATGTGTTCCTACCAACTTCATTCCCACGAATTTTTATTACATATTCTTCGGGTTCAAGATTTAAGTTGTCTCGAACTCGTACAGGAGGTAAAATTATTCCAAGTTCTAAAGCAAGTTGTTTACGAATGTTGGTTATTCTTCTGAAAACATCGCCCCCTTGGGTTTCATCGACTAGAGGTATTAGGTTATATCCAAGCTCAAGTTCAACAGGGTCAACTTTTAACAACTCTTCGACTGGGGTTTCTTCGGGTTTTGGTTTTACCTCAACTTCGGTAAGTTCCTTTCTCAGCCTTTCTTCTTCTTCCTTTTTGATTTGTCTATGTCGAACAAAAGATAATGCTGCGGTAAGAAAACTTAAAATTAAGAATGGTATTGTGGGGAAACCAGGAACAAAAGCCATTACCAACATTGCAAACGATGCAAGAGAGATAGCTGTTGGTTTCCCTCCTATTTGCTTACCAAGCTCAATGTCTAATTTTTCTGCAGAAGCCGAACGAGTAACAACAAAACCAGCAGCTACCGAAATTAACAATGAAGGTATTTGTGAAACTAACCCGTCTCCAATAGTTAATATTGTATACGTTGACAAAGCATCGGAAATAGCCATATTTTTTTGAGCCACCCCAATGGCAAATCCCCCAAGAATATTTATTGCTGTAATAATTAATCCAGCAATTGCATCTCCACGAATAAACTTTGCAGCACCATCCATTGCTCCATAGAAATCTGCTTCCTTCGTTAAGTTTTGTCGGCGAATTCGTGCTTCGTTTTCATCAATATAGCCAGCATTGAGGTCAGCATCGATGCTCATTTGTTTACCAGGTAGAGCATCAAGAGTGAACCTTGCTGCTACTTCGGCTATTCTCGAAGAACCTTTTATGATAACAATAAAATTGATGACCAGCAATATGATAAAAATTATCAATCCAACAATGTAGTTCCCACGAATTACGAAGGTTCCAAAAGATTGTATGATCTCCCCGGCATAGGCTTCAGTAAGAATTAAACGAGTTGTAGCAACATTCAACCCTAGACGGAACAATGTGGTCACTAGCAAAACAGTTGGAAATGAAGAGAATTCTAAGGGGTTCTTTAGATATAACGAAACAAGTAAAATTAAAACGGCAAGAGATAAATTCATCGCAATAAGTAAATCCATCAGTATTGGTGGAAGCGGAATAATTAATAGACTTACAATTACCAGAATGCCCAGAGCAAGAAGGATATCCTTATTATTAAGGACATAGATTAAAGATCTACCAAAGAAATTATCCCCAAGATTTCTTCTTATATAATCTTCAATTTTTGCCATTGTTCAACAATTTATTTTCTATTTTTAATATCTTTCAAATAATAAACATAAGCAAGGACTTGAGCAACTGCTTTAAATAAAAATTCAGGGATTTCTTGGTCAATTTCAACGGAATAATATAAAGCTTGCGCAAGAGGTGGTTCTTCAACAATAGGAACTCCATTTTCCATTGCTATCTCACGGATTTTTAAAGCCATATAATCGACTCCTTTGGCAACAACTACAGGTGCAGGCATTTTATATGGCTTATATTCAAGTGCAACTGCAAAATGGGTTGGATTGGTCACAACAACATCTGCACGATTTTGTATATTTTTTAGAATAATTTTTCTTACTCTTTGACGCATTAACCCACGGATCCGCGCTTTGACAGTTGGGTCTCCCTCCGATTGACGAGTTTCTTCCTTCACCTCTTCTTTTGTCATTTTAAGGTCTTCTTTGTAACGATATTTTTGATACAAACGATCGGCGATTGCAATAAGAATAAACACAGCCCCAACTTTTGTAATTAGTTCAAAAGTTACTTTAAACATTAATCCAGGAATTTCATTTATTGGCTTAGAAATAAGAGACAGGTCTAATTCAATATATTTTTTCAAAACTGAATAGACAACCCATCCAAGAATAAAAATTTTTGCTAGACTTTTTGCAAGTTCAAAATAAGCTCTGCCAGAAAAAAAAATACGCCTAATCCCTCCCAAAGGATTAAAGATTGAACGAAAATTCAAACCTTTTGTGAACTTTTTTGTTGCTAAATGAAACCCAACTTGAGAAATTTCACTTGCAACGACAAAAAAGAAAACTATTAACATTAAAGGTAACAAAATCTTAGCAAGAAAAAGGACGACGTCGAAAAACAACTTTGCTGTAGATTCGGGGGTAATATTAAAATTGAAAGAACTTGTCAAATTCGATTGGAAGAAGCTTTGAATTCCTCGGGACAAAACACCCATATAAAGCAATGATAAGTATCCTCCTAATATTATCAATACTGCAGTTGTAATATCGACACTTTTAGCAACTTGTCCTCTTTGTCGAGCTTCCGACAATCTCCTCGAAGTCGCTGGTTCAGTTTTCTCTCTTCCTTCGGGTGTTTCTGCCATATGAATTATCCTATCGATAAAAGTAAATTAAGAGTTTGATTTTGAAACATTTCTAAAAATTGCTTAGAAGAAAAAACAAAAAAAGAAATAGAAAAGAAAAAAACTAAGAGAGCAACCAAAATTTTGACTTGAAAACTGATAACAAATATATTCGTCTGTGGTGCCATTCTGGATAACATAGCAAGACTTAGGTTAATCAAAAAAGTGGATACAAAAATTGGTGCTGAAATTTTTAAAGCAATAATTGTAATAATCGACATGAATTTTGTCATTTCAACAATTGTAAAATTGGTAAGATTCCCCATTCCTATAGGAATTTTAGCATAGCTGTAAAACAACGCTTCAAAAATCTGATGATGCCCATTAATGATAAAGAAAAGCATTAAGGTAGTCCATTCCAAAAATTCGCCAAAAATTGTAGGTGTTGTTTCGGAAAAACTTAAAAGACTTGCAGCGAAAAATCCCATTTCATAATCTACAATGCCTCCACCAAACCTAACCCCCCAGAATACTAGATTTATTGCAAAACCTAAAATCATACCAATAAAAAGTTCTTTATTAATCAGAAAAACAAGAGACCAAAGTTCAAAATCAATTTTTGCCTTTATATTCAATGTTGAAACAATCATTACTGAAAGGACTAAAGCAAAAAAAACTTTTAAAATAAATGGAACACTTTGTAATCTAAAAATTGGTGAGATAATGAATACCCCAGTGATTCTAACAAAAACCAAAAGAACCAAAATCCATTTTTCTAAGTATAATTCCAAAAGTGTATTAAATATTTCCACTTTACTTTATAGTAGTAATTAGGTTAAAAACTTGAATTGTAAAAGTTTTCATTTTATCAATAATGAAAGGAACAAGGAATACTATTGTTACAAAAACAGCAATAATTTTTGGAACAAAAGTTAATGTTTGCTCCGATATTGTAGTGGCTGCTTGGAAGATAGAAATCAACAAACCTACAACCAAGGAAACCAACAAGATAGGTCCGCTAATTAATAAAACATAATAGAAAGCATCTCGAACTAAATTTAGAACCATAATATCAGTCATATTTCACCTATGTAATTATTAAACCTTTTAAAAGAGAATCAATCACAAGATACCACCCATCAACAAGCACAAATAACAATACTTTTAAAGGTAAGGAAATCAACTGTGGGGGCAATAAAAACATACCAAGTGACATTAATACACTTGCAATAATCATATCGAGAACTAAAAACGGAACAAATAGCAAAAAACCAATTTGAAACGCTACTCGCAATTCGCTTAATGTATATGCAGGAATAATAGTCCAAATAGATAATTCCGATGGGTCTTTTGGTCTTTCTTTTCCAGAAAGTTTTAAAAAAAGGGCAAGGTCCTCTTGACGAGTAAATTTCAGCATAAATTCTCGAAAAGGTTCAGTTATTTTTGTCATTGCCTCTTGTTGGCTTATTTCTTCGCGAAGGTAGGGTTGAATTCCTTCCTGATTAGCTTTATCCAATACAGGTTGCATTACGAAAAAGGTTAAAAACAACGCAAGGCTCACAAGAAGTTGATTTGGAGGCTGGGTCTGAGTTCCAAGTGCTTGTCTTAAAAAGTGAAGAACAACAATGATTCGCGTAAAACAAGTCATCATTACCAATATTGATGGAGCTAAAGTCAGAATAGTAAGCAAAATCAAGATTTGTAAACCCACTGCAAGGTCTCCTTTTCCCTCTTTGTTTCCAATTGTTAGGGAAATCTGTGGCACCTGGAATTGCTGACTTGATGGAGGCGAAGTAGTTGGCTGTGAATATGTTTGGTTAAGACACACAAAGAAAAAGATTATAATTAAAATGTATCTAATCAATTTCAACATCGTTTCGTATAGATAAACAAAAGGAAATTCAAAAAAAATACCAGTTGGGTTATTTTGAAAAGTTATTTCTTCTCAATAAGTTACAAAATCATTGAAAAACACTTGTTTATTTAAGTAGACTATTGTACAAAAGAATTGTTTAAAAGAAAACAATTGGTTGAAATTTAGCAAAAAGCTAAAAAAGATGAAAGTTCAAAACAGAAAGAAAAGATATGGTTGCAGTTTCAGTACGAAGTCTGAAATCTCCTAAACTAATAATTTTTGTATTTTTTTTCTTTTTACATAAGTTTATCTCTTTTGCCGAAAGACCACCTTCGGGTCCAACAACAATTAAAATGCTTTCTGACTCTTTTTTAGGAATTTTTCGTTCCCCAGATCTATCCAACACAAAAACAAAGTCATAATCATTAAAATTTTTCAATAAAGTATTAAAATCAATCGGTGGGGTTATCAAAGGAAGATAACTTCGAATTGTTTGCTTCATAGAAGAAATTGCCTTCCTTTCCAATCTTTCCAAATCTATCTGTTTTCGTTGGGTGAATTCTGTAATAAGTGGAATAAATTTTGAAATTCTTAGTTCAATACCTTTTTCCAGAGCAAATTCAAATCTTTCTTTATTGTCGAGTATACCAACTGCTAAAGAAATATGTTTATCTATTTCGCCTAACTTTTCTACGAAATTATTTACTTTAATAACTACTTTTTGTTTTGAAATCTCTATACAGTAACCTATTGCAGCTAACCCCTTACCATTGACAATAGTAACCAATTCGCTTTTTTGACCTCTTAAAGCACGAAAGTGACGAAGTTCCTCCCCTTCGATTTCGATTTCGTTGTCGTAAATTGTAAAGTCTTTATAAAAACAATGCATTATATATTCAATATTTCTTTTAACTCGAATTTGTTGTTTTTCGAAACAAACACAAACTTCTTCTTTAATCGATAGTAAACCCAAGTTTCTGTTACGATGCCATTTGTATCCATATCGCGATTAACAAACGATGGTTTACCATAAAGTATGAATATTTTTCCTCTATCCGTTCGTGCCCCATCTTGTTCGTATACGGTTTGAAAATTAAAATAACAATAGTCGACTCTGCGATAGTATTCTTCCATCGTTTCAATAAACATTGTCGTTGGCTCATTGTCAAATTTCTTCCATAAGTCGAAAAAAGCAGTCCAAAGTTCGTCTTTTCGCTTTTCAAGGATCTGTTTATACTCTTCGTCACTAATAATGTAATACATTATATCTATTGCATATCGAATGTTCCTAAGTGAAATTGGTGGATTATCCCAAGAAATTCCGAATTCAAATGTTATGGAATCATTAATCAAATCTGTAGAAAACAATTTCATTGCATACTTTTGAAGATAAGCAAAATTTTCGGGAAATTCAACTACGAAAAAAAATAGCGATGAATTTTCCGCAGCATAAGTTTTTCTCTCAAATTGAATTTCTAAATTATCATTTTTGATAACAATATTGAAAGGCTTTGTTGAAAATATTTGGGGAGAGATTTGAAAGTTTATGGGCTTTGTCCAATGCATAGAATGTGTTTGCTCTTCTAAAGATCTTATTTGTCCTGTTATTTTAACCAATTTATCTTTCGAAAAGAAAGGAATGATAATTTTTTTATTTGGCTCCCTAAAGTCCAAATTATCGCTGTTTAATGATAGCTGGAAGGCGTCTGGGTTTTGTTTCGAAACTGAACAGAAAATCGGTTGGAAAACAAAAAGAGAACCCAATTTGTCTATTTTAATTCGCTTGGAAATTGTTTTTATCTTTATCTTACCTCTATCAAAAAGGCTAAGCTCAACATAATAATTCTGAAATGGAAGTCTAACTTTGAAAAAGTCGACAAACACTCTTGTGTTAATCGAGTCCTTTGAAATATCTGAAACAAAGAATGTATCAACTCTATTAACACTTTTGCGAATAATCCCCGATGAATCTCGAAAAACAAGGTCAAGCAGGCTCGTAGCAAAAAGTGTATTTTCGTTCGAGTTTTTCTCAAATGTCAAATAATTCAACGAAAAACGAAAAGGGACAAAAATATCAATAGAATCTCCTTCTAGAGTTGGATAAGCTATCGGTTGAATTGTATATATTCTTCTGTAATCATTAATAAAGTTTAAATCAAAATCAGATTGGGCAAGTAAAACAAATGAAAAAAATAAATATAAAACAATCAACTTTTTCATACTTAAACCTAATTTTTATAAATTATTTTCTTCAAGAAACTCTCTTAAAATAATTGCTGCCGAAATTAAATCTTTGCTTTCCTTCTTCTTCCTTTGCTTTTTTGATTTTCCAATTTCAAACATCAATCTCTGTGCTTTTAGTGTTGAGTTTGACTCATCAAATAAAAATATTGGAAGGTTGGAAAGCTTTTTGAAATGTTCCAAAAATTTTTTTATTCCAGAAATCACCTCGGTTTCTTTATTGTCATCTCTGTAAGGAAACCCAATAACCAAAGCTTGAACTTTTTCCTTATCGAGTAAGGCTAAAAATTCACTCCAGAAATTTTTCGAAGAATAATCTAATACTTTCAAAGGTGTAACAGAGATGTGAAGTTCATCGCAAACTGCAACTCCAAGCCTTTTGAAACCAAAGTCCACCGAGGCGATTCTTTTCCCCTTTAATTCATCGGCTTTCAAAATGCATTCCTTTCGTTTTGTGCAGTTTTAACTTTTCGAAAAGATGATGGCAAAGGTAAAATAAAGAGCAATTCCGTTCCTTTCCCTTTTTCGGAATTAACTTTTAAGTTGCCACCATGAAGTTCAATCACGTGCTGAATTATCATAGTTCCGATTCCAGTTCCACCTGTTGTGAAATAAGGTTTAAGAAATTTATCGAGCATAGATTTATCCATCCCAGGCCCATTGTCCTTGATAGAGAAGTAAGCATTTCTTATATCTTTCCAATTGCTTATCGAGATTCGCCCAGGTCTTCCTTGAAATGCTTTGATTGCGTTTTCAATTGCATTACGAATTGCTCTAATCATTTTCGGTTTGTCACAGCTAATTTCGAAATGCTGAAGGTTTAATTCGAACTCAACATTAGGAAACATTGTTTCATCGAACTCCATCCTTGCTTCCAAACATAAATCATAAGCATCAACTATTTGACGAACCAATTCTCCTCGTCCAACGGTAACAATATCTCGAACTCTTTGCATTAGTAAACCAACTTGGTGGATGATTTTCCTTTTTCTCTCGTCATTTTTAGGATAACCATCAACTTCGAGTTGTTCCGCATTTAAACGAATTGTTGAAAGATTGGTTTGCATATCATGAGCTAATTGAGCTAAATTACTCAATTTTTGCCTACCCAAAACTTCTGTAATATCTATTCCAGTTATTACAGCACCTTTAAAAGCACCAGTAAAACTTTTCAAAGGAATCAAAGTAAATAACCACTCATAATCAGTTTTATTTTTAACAAATGTAATTTTCTGAACAAATGACTCTCTAATTAAAATAATTCTTTCTATAAGTTCATTTAACATCTTCAAATATTCTCTCGTACAATAATAACTAAAAACCTTGTTCAACGGAACACTTTCGGTAATACCAAGCATTTCTTTCCCGCTGTTGTTTGCGGCAAGTAAACGCCCATATTTATCGACAATAAATACGACACCTGTTGTAGGAACTTCAATTAAAGCTTTGAGTAGTCTTTTTTGTTTATAATATTTCCTTAAGACATAAAACAAAATTACTAAAAGTACTAATGGTACAATTATTTTCCCAAAATTTTTCACAAAACGGCTCAAAAGCCAAAACTTATGTCTTTTTTCTTCAAGAATCATTGAAAATGATTTTGAAGTCAATAGCAAGTAATCATCAACTTTTTCAATTTCAACATTTTCCGGAAAAAACTCGCCAAAAGTAAAAAAGTCCTTTGCAACAACTTCACCTTTGAAATCAACTACTGAAATACCATTTCTAAATAAACAATAAATCTTGTTGTCAATTATAAAAATTCCATATGGCTCTGAAAATTCTTCTGGTAGTTGAACATACTGCTCCGAAACCTTAGTTCTAAAATCTTTAAATTCCGAAATCTCAAGTAAGTATCCTGCCCCATAGTTTCGTAAATAAAAGATTTTTTCTCGTTCTCTATTAGCATATACTGAAAGACGCGACAAACGTGTTTCAACCCAAAACTTATGGACAATTCCCTGTTGAAAAGTAGAAACTTGAAAAAGGGAACTATTGTAAAATTTAGAAGAGGAAATAACAATAATTTTATCTAAATATTGTTGAACTTTGATTTCTTCGCTTAAATCTACTCGACAGATAACATTTTCTTTCCGTAAAGTATCGAGCAAATACAAAAAACCATTTCCTTCTTCGAATCGAACAAATGCAATGTGGTATGGCAATAAGTCTATAAAACAGGCACTCAATATTCCCTTTGAAATAAAGTCACAATATATAACATTTCTTTGTATTGTAACTAAATATAGAAAATCGTTTACCAATAAAAGGATTTGATTATTAATTGTGTCGGTAGCAAAATCAACTTTTTCGAAAGAAAAAAAACCTTCGTTATTCTGAAGCTCAGCTACACATTCGAGATTGAAAGATATATCCATTAAAGAAACAAATGCACGGTTAGATTCATTTGATAAAAAAATTATTTTGTCTTTGAATTTTTTTGCTGCTACGATTGAAGGAGGTACAGTTGGAATTCCATAGGCAGTATCGCGACTAAGTCCTTTCCAATAAAATACTGATTCGGAAAACTCGCCAAAAGTGGGTTTCATAAAAATAGTTTTGTAATTATTGCCATCTTTAAAAACAAAAAGCCTACCTCCAGAGTAACTATGAAGGGTAGAAAAAGAATAAGGATAAGTATCGTCGGAAATAGAAACGTTTACCGATAAAACAAAAAGAAATAAAAATAATCTACTCAATCTGGCAAACTGCAAAAGAAGCAATTCCTTCGCATCGCCCAATAAATCCCATTTTTTCGTTTGTTTTGGCTTTAACATTTACAAAATTAGGTTGTATCCCACAAATATTGGCGATATTTTCTTTAATTTGTTGTTTATAGTTTCCTAACTTTTTACCTTCGAAAACAATAGTAATATCTATATTAACAATCGAACGATTTGTTTTTTGTAATAATTGGATAACCTCTTTAAGCAAAATAGTGCTGCTAATATTTCTATATCTTTCTTCAGTATCGGGAAAAAATTCTCCAATATCACCTTGCCCGAGTGCTCCAAGGATAGCATCAATCAAAGAATGAATAACAACATCCCCATCACTATGAGCAATTGGACCAATGTTTTCGTCAATTAATATCCCACCGAGGTAAAGTTTCTTGCCTTCAATTATTCTATGTGAGTCGTAACCAAAACCAACCATAACCTAATCAACTTAATCTTCTTCTTGCAACCAAGTTTGAACATAAGTTTGAAATTTCTTTGCAAGGGTTACAGCCTTTTCATACTCATCACTTTCCCCAACGATTAAAAAAACTGGTTTTTCCAAGTCGGGATAAAGCAGAACAGAATCCCCATCTTTGAATATTTTGACTCCTTCAACTAATTGCCTTTCGAATGATTCGGAAAATTCCATCGCTCGACGAATAACTTTCCCTTTTTGTTCCCAAGGACAATTAATGCTTACTGTATGCTGAAATCTACGTGGCAACATTTCGTCAAGCTGTTCAACCGTATATCCTGTTTTAGCAAGCATTTCAAGTATCTTCCCAATAGAATACATTCCGTCGCTCGCAAAAAGGAAGTCGGAAAAAATGAAACCACCCCAAACTCCTCCAACGAATTTAACAGATTCATCGCGAGTAACCTCCATCATAGCAGAATGAGAATTTTTAATTCTGATAACTTCTACATTGTATTCTGATGCAATTTTTTCAATTTCCATTGGTGCCACAATAGTTACAGCAATTTTATATTTTTCTTTGTTTTTGTTAGTTTCAAGAAATAATTTGGTTACAATCGTTAGCAATCTTTGCGGGGGATAAAGAACACCTCGGCTATCAACTAACAAAATCTTTTCGGCGCCAGGTTCAATAATGAAACCAAGTTCATAACCCAATGATTTCATTATTCTGCATATCTCGGGATTTTCAATTATTGAACCTTCGGGCATCGGTCTATGTTTAATAGCATCAACATAGTCGTGAAGAGAAAGAGTTTCGGTATTTAATGCCCCAAGTATTATTGGGAAAATAGTAGATGCTAACCCATAGGAATAATCCATTAACAATCTGAAATTCTTTTTTCGAATTACCTCTATATCAAGAGAGTTTAAAAAGCGATTAATGTAAATTTCGTTGGTTCTTTCGGGAAAGAATAATTGACCAACTTCACTAAAATGAACTCGCTTTATGTCTTCGCCAAAGAAAAATCTTTCGATAGTTTTAGCCTTTGAAAGGTCAATATCCCTTCCATCACTGCTAAAAATAATAATATCAGTTTTATCGGGATTCCTTGGTGAACGACGAACATGAATACCACCAACATATTTTCCTGTTCGAAGTTCTTGCCGAGTCTGTGGAATTGATGTGACTTGTAAATCATTTACATTGACACCAACGGAGGCAAGACCTGCTGTAATTGAACGTTTAATAATCCGAGAAACTCGGTCTGGGTCCCTGCTGGCAATTATATTTGAATTCTTTCCAAAAGTCATTCCGATTGCCATACCAAGCTTCGCACCAAATTCAGGATGGATTTCGAGATTGGATAACCCTGAAATACGAGCACCAGTAAATAATTCCCTTTGCCATTTTTCTTCTTGTATGAGTGACCTTGAAAGTGTGGAACCATCTTCAATATGCTTAAATGGCCATAATTTAATATTAGGAGAAAATGTAGCATTGTTACCAATTGTACACCCCACCGACATAAAAACATTTTCTGCAATTGTTACAGAATCACCTATAACACAATCATTACAAACAACATCATCAGTAAGCTCCGAAAAGTCCCCAATTCGAACTTTATCCCAAAGAGTTGTTCTTTTAAGTCGAACTCCTTTCCCAATTTTTACGAAATTACCTATTAGCGAATCGGTAATTTCGACAAAATCTTCAATTATTACATTATCGCCTATTACGACTTTTCCAAAAAATTTAGCTCTAGGCGAAATCTGACAGCCCTTGCCAATTATTAAGTTATCTTTATTAGTTCCCTTTATTTTTAACTTAACATTCCCCTTTAAAGCATCGAATTGTCCATTTTGATACTCATCAAGATTTCCAATGTCTTTCCAGTAACCTTTGGCAACAAATCCATACAAAGGAAGTTTATTCCTCAACATTAAAGGAAACAAATCTTTACTAAAATCAAATTCTGATTGGTAAGGAATTAAATCCAAAACTTCTGGTTCAAGAATGTAAATTCCAGTATTGATAGTGTCGGAAAAAACTTCACCCCAAGAGGGTTTCTCAAGAAAACGAACAATTTTACCATCTTTATCCGTTATAACAATACCATACTGAAGTGGTTTTTTAACACGTGTTAGAAGAATAGTTGCAAGAGAATTCTTTGAGATATGAAAGTCAATTGCTTCCTGTAAATCAAAATCAGTTAAAACATCACCACTAATAACTATAAACCGTTCGTCCAAGTATTGATAGGCATTTTTTACTGCGCCAGCAGTTCCATAATCGGCTGTTGCAAGAACATATTTAATGTTCACACCAAAACTTGACCCATCTTTGAAATATTCTGTAATGACTTCTGGTTGAAAATATAGCAAGGTAACAATATTGCGAATGTTGAAATCCTTAAGCAAATTAATTACATGCTCCATTATTGGAGTATTTACAATAGGAACCATTGGCTTCGGAATTGTCATAGTCAAGGGGCGTAACCTTGTTCCAAAGCCACCAGACATAATTACACTTTTGTTCATTTCTATTTTTTTCTTAATTTAAAATTTTAAATTTTTAAAATAATAAATTTTTTGTTTAACAAACAATAGAGGGATAAAATGAAATTTTACACAAAACTTTTACCATTACTTTTCTTTTTTCTAGTTTCTTCATCATATGCACAATTCAACACTGTTGTCCCCGTCGAAGTTGGTAAAACTCCCACTTTTATTTCAGGTTATTACGATTTTGTTTCGCACGATTACCTACTTATTATTCTAACTTTAGGTTACGATGCAAACTTCAATGGGTTTGAAGACCCAGGTGACGAAAAACCAGCCCTTTATAAAATTTCATATACAAGTGTTTTAAATGGAAATCTTCAAGCACAAAAAGTAGTTGATTTTCCTTTTGCCTCGCTACCTTTTCCAACAAGAATTGGGATAGATGCCTCTAAAAATTTAATTGTTTTACCCGATACAAATTTCGGAATTGCATTTTACCAAATAACTGATGGAAATAAAACAAAAAGTATCTATCCTTTCAAAGAATGGAATTTCCCCCCTGATGCTTCCATTTCTGCCATCTCTTACTCAAACAACCTTCTTCTTGTTAGTGTTCGTGGCAATGGCATCAATCACTTTTTTATTGTAAATCCTGAAACTAGTGAAATTGTTTTCGAAACAGCAACTGAAACCAACACTCAACAGGCTCTTATTCAAAATAATAAATTGTTCATCCTTTGCGAGGGCAATTTTGGATCTTCCGACTCAAAACTGATTATCTATGATATACTTGATATTAATCCAAATGGTTTTAATATTATGTATAACAAGACAATTGATTTAGGAGATACGGGAAATCATCTTGCCTTGATGGATGAAAACAATATTTTGATTACAATCAATGGCTCGCATGAAATTCACATACTAAATACTCAAACACTTGAAATTTCTAAAACAATTAAATTACCAACAAGTGGGTATGACGGACCAAGAGAGTCCAATTTCTTTGAAAACAATTACATTCTTACCACTGCTTTCGACGGAAATCTTTATACATTTGATAAAGACGGAAATCAAATTGGAAAAACAAATTTATATTCAAAACTTGAAGGACTTTTCTCTATTTCCTATCCAACTTTGAATTTTTATCTTGTTGCTGTTACAAGTCCTTTTACTAATAATTACTTACCTAATAATCAAATTTTCATTCTTGTGAATTTTTCCAATGTTGAAGTAGCAAAAGATTTATTGTCATTATCTTCATCTCCTAATCCAGCAAGTGAATTTTGCAAGATTGTTCTACCATATGATGTATCTTCGAAAGCTAACATCGAGATATTTACAGACAACGGAGAAATTGCCCAAAAGCTATCATTCAATTTAGCAGGGAAAGAACTTTTGTTCCCTGTCAATTATCTTGCTAATGGAATCTATTTTGCGAAAATTACTTTTGAAGACAAAATATTAACTATTCCTTTTGTTGTTAGCCATTAATGAGAATTTCGCTTTGTATTTTATTAATATCAGTATACTTTATTAATATTTTTGCCCAAGATACAAGCGAAACCAAGATAAACACAGAAGTTGTTGTTGAGTCTTCGAAACCAGAGCAACAATTTCAGTCTTTTTCTTCTTCTTATTTTACTTCAGACGAGATCAAAAAATTTAAATTTGCTCGAACAAATGATGTTATAAATTTTTTCCCCGGTGTTTACATTCGCGATTATGGTGGGATTGGGGGGATCAAAACTGTCTCCTTACGTGGTTTTTCTGGTATTGATGTTGGAATTTTGATCGACGGAGTTAAAATTAACAACCAGCAAAATGGTTTGGTAGATTTAACTTTAATTCCTCTCAATTTCTTTGAAAAGGTAGATGTGTATCGTGGGGGTCTCTCTTTTTTAAGTGGAAGCAACTCAAGTGCAGGTATTATTAACTTTTCAACATATTTACCAAAAGTTAAAAAGTTTGAATTAGATATTATGTATGGTTCTTTTGGTACTATTTCCTCATCCGCCCGCATTCCATTTTTTGATTTTGGAAATGTAAGATCGTCAGTTTCTTTAAGTTTTTTCTCATCTAAAGGTAATTACCCATTTTCAATAAATGACTTTGGAGTTGAAAAAATTTACCAGAGACAAAATAGCAATATCGAACAACTAGCACTGTTGTACCAAAATTCCTTAATTTTTTCATCCTTTATCTCAAACCTTAAAATTATTATTAGCAGTGCAAATCGTGGTGTTCCAGGTCCAATTTTGCAAAATAATGTTGAAAACACAGTTGCTAAAATGAATGATCGCTTCATATTGGTTAATTATTCCATTTCTCCTTTCTTTAAATCTGATACGAATTTGAATTTTATTCTAAATTTCGTTATAAACAAAAACAGCTTTTATGACCCACAAGAACTTGGAATTCTTATTAAAAAAGACAAAGTGAATTACCTTAACAAAGACTTGCTATTCAGGCTTTCCTACAATAAAGAATTTCACTTGTTACGCCTTTTTAGTTTCATTGAGTACAATTACTCTTCTTTAAGTGGAGATATGCTCGATATATCAGCAGAAAAATCGGTATTAAGGCAAAATTTTGCTTCTGGGATTTCGTTTGCAAAATCCATTTTTCTAAAAGAACTACACCTCAATTTTGAAACCGCAAGTAGACTTGATATTTTTCAAAATACCACAACTATTTTTACTTATATGTTTGGATTCTATGTAAAAGATAAAGGTGAAATTTTATCGATAAAGTTAAATACTTCCTCAAATTTTCGACTACCAACTTTTAATGAAATGTATTACTTAAACTATGGAAATACCAACTTGAAACCTGAAAAAAATTATTCCTACAATATTGAACTATCTTCAAAGATTTTATCATTCCTCGAACCTTCGGTATCTTTCTTCTACAATATTACTTCAAACAAAATTATTTCAGTTCCAAAGTCACCAATACAATGGACTGCACAAAATGTTTCCAGAACACTTTCTCGGGGGATGGAATTAACATTAAATGGGAATTTAGGATTCTTTTTTATTTGTATTAATTATACATTCAACCTTGTTACAGATGAAACTAAAAACACTCCAACTTTTGGAAAATTTTTGATTTACACACCACGTCAATTGGCTAACTCTTTAGTTGGTTTTAATTTCCCATACTCATCAGAATTAATTCTCAGAGGAATCTATGTTGGGGAAAGATATTGCCTCCCGGACAATTCACCTTCTTCATTACTGAAAGACTATTTTACACTCGATATAATAATATCGAAACAAATTAAAATCAAAAATATTACTGGGAATATTTCGTTTCAAATTTTGAATCTTTTAGATAAATCATATCAAGTAATATTGAATTATCCGATGCCAGGAAGACAATTTTATGTCAAATTTGAAACAAAACTTTGATTTGTAACTTTTTTTATTTTTTATTTATTAAATTAGTATTTTGTTTAACTAACTGGAGCTTACATATGTCTTATCTTAAAATATCTTTAGTCTTAATTATATCTTCACTATCATTCTTTTTGTTCTCTTGCTCGGAAGACAACACTACATCGAACAATAGCAATGGTGATTTTTTCCCAACATCTAAAGGAAGTTACTGGAAATTTTTATCTTACGATCTCGATTCGAATAGTGTTCGAGTTCCTGAAACTGAGGATACCATAATAACAACTATTGTCGGCACAACAACGATTGCAGGAAAAAACGCAATAATTTTCGCAGAAACTTCTTCGAAAAATAAAAGCACAGATACAATTTACTTAGCGGAAGAGAACAACAAAATCTTTACATTTCTTTCTCTATTTAACAACGACTTCATACCTATTAATTCAAATGACCAATGGGTTATGATCGCCGATTTCAACCTCTCCTCTGGCAATCAGTGGACTATCTTAAATGATACCACTTTAGAAACCTTTGATATTCCACCTGATTTAGGTTTTTCTGGAACAATGACACCCACGATTTCAATTAAAGGAAGAAAAGAAGGCAATTCAATAATATCGGTAAAAGGTAAAAACGTTCAAGCGCAAGAATTTATCATTACTTTTGTAATGAAAATTAAAGTTCAAATCAGTGGCGTTCCGCTCCCTGTGAATCTTGATTTCAATGTTGTCACACATACTTGGTATGGTGAAAATATTGGTCAAATCCGTAGTCAGACCGACCCATTTTCAATTAACATTGTTGTTCAAAAAATTAATTTTAACGGTTCTCGAAGCGAACTATTAGATTACTACATCAAATAATTATCCTTTTCATTTCGAGTAACTCTTATTAATAAATTGAATATAAATTATTGTTAATCAAAATAGGTGTAACTTTGAAAAGAAGAATTATTTCTTTAAGTAAGGTATTTTTTGCTTTTATTTCATTTTCAATCATATTCCTTCTGTTATCTTGTTCATCGGATAACCCAGTCTCGCCGTCCTATTCTTCCTATTTCCCCTTGACAGTTGGAAGCTATTGGAAGTATATTAAGTATCCTCTTTTCGATGATGGGTCGAAATACGATGAGCTTGTTTCATACTATTTAACAAAAGTAACACAAAATCAACAAGTTTTAGGCGAAAAGGCAACAGAATTTTCTTACTTTTCTTCAAACGACACGCTCAATGAACCTAATATTAAAATATCAAAGAACTATTTTATCTTCAAAAACGACAAAATTTACACATTACTTTCTTACTTCTTTAATAATATTATATCCCAAGGAAGCGAAAAAGACAAGTGGGTTTTAATCGCTGATTTCACATCTAAACCTAACGACCAATGGATAATAATTAAAGATCTTGAACTAAATAGAGAGCAAATACCACCAAATGAAGGAATTGGACAAAGAATTTACTATGGTTCACTTTTGTGCAAAAGGGGTAATGATACTACTTTAAACATCAATGGGAAATTAGTAAGTGCTGTTAAGTTTGTTTTTATTTATACTTACAAAACTGTAACTGAACAGGTTGGTTCTCCCCCAATTGAAGTGTCTTTCTCCAGAAACGAAGAGAAGCAGTATTGGCTTTCACCCAACATTGGAGTTGTATTAATTAGAGAGAATTTACCTCTTGAATTCAGAATTGATAACAAAATAATTAACGCGTTTATCTCTGAATTAGTTGACTTTAAAGTATACTAAATTCCTTACAGAAACGCAAAAGCAAACAAAGAGGATTTATTTAGCTAATTCGAGTTCTATTTCTTTTGCAAGAAAATCATTATATCGCTTGCGACTACGACTTTTCCAGTTGCCTTTGTGATATGCATAAGAAGCAAGCAATGGAAAAGCTATTGTTGCTTCTGCAAAAACCATTTGTTCAAATGAAGTTTCTACTTTTCCCCAAGAACTTGCTTCTTTTAAAGTGGAACCGCTCAAACCTCCATCGCGTTCATCGGCGACTGTGATTTGAATTGCATACTTGTGCATCTTTGCTTCAACACCAAGAATATCGCAAGCAACAACAACGTCCTGAGTGAAATTTTTAGGCACGCCGCCCCCAATCATAACAATTCCAGTTTCAACTGCTTTAATTTTTATTTTAGTCAATTCAAGGAAATCTTTGACTGAATCAATAGAAACTTTAGGTCCAGAAGTATGATATTGATGGTAAACTAAACCAAAACCTGCTGAACAATCGGAAAATGCTGGAACGAAGATAGGAACACCAAATTCATAGGCATTTCTAACAACCGAATCTATTCCTTTATCGTTTTCAACAAGATATTTACCCATTTCAATTATAAATTCTCTCGAACTATAGGGTCGGGGTTCAATTTTGGAAGCAATTTCGGCAATTGTCATATCGCAAACTCGTAGTTCTTCTTCATCGATGAAAGTATCATAAATTCTATCTATCATCAATTCCCGTAATTCATTGTCGTCTACAAATGGTGTTCCTTGGTAATGGCGAAAACCGAGAGCCTCAAAGAAATCTTGGTCCACAATGATTGCTCCAGTTGAAACAATTACATCAACCATATTATTGCGTATCAAATCAACAACAACTTTCTTTAGCCCAGCTGAAAATAACGAACCTGCAAGGGTAAGAATCACAGAGCAACTTTTATCGGAAAGCATTTTATCAAAAATATGAGCCGCACGTTGCAAATTCCTTGCTTGAAAAGCCATCTTACCCATAGCTTCTATTAGTTCAATAGAATTATGCTTTGTAATATCAAAATGTTCGACAATTCTGTTTGGATCAAGGTAATCTTTTTTTGTTCGTTCCATTTTGTTATCCTTTTATTTAACTTTTTTTGAATAATTTTCCAAAAATTTTATTTCTTCTGGGGTCAAAGATTCTTTTCCTTTTTCAATTATTTTATCCAAAATTCTATTCAAATTATCCTCATCGAAAACCAACTCGACAAAATTTTGAGTATCGGATTTTTCATTAGGTTTATCAGACTCAGGGTGAGATTTCGAAGAAAATAATTCTTCTTTTAATTCAAGCTCTTCAAGGTGCTTACGAAAATTCAAAAAATCGCGATATCTTTGCTGTACTACTTCAATTGCAAAAGCACGATTTTGCAAATAGCCAAGAGAACCAACAAATATTCCAACCAATGCAAATGAAAATGAGTTAATAAGAGAACTCCTATTATAAACAAAGGAATCAAGACCTGCTGCCATCAGCCAGAAAAAAACTACTAAACTTATTTGAGTTAAATTTCTCCAAGGTAACGGTTCGTATTGGCTGATAATCCTAAGATATATGAGTAAATACAAAGTTAAAATGTAAAAAGATAAGCCCTCTGTTCCATAGAGATAAAAATTTTCTTTTCCCAAAAGCCCAACAGTCAAAAAACCTTGCAGCAATATGAAAACACAAAGAGAAAGAGGAAAGAAATATCTTTTAAATGTAATTTCAACTTTTGGGGCCAAAAACCAAAAAACATAAAAAAACAAAAAGGACTCCGCAATGGAAAGAGGCAAAAAGGGAAATGTGAAAAGGCGCCAAATTTGCACTTCATAAATTACCAGGTGTGGATTTAGTGCCAAAAAACTTATGAAATTTTGGTCAAAAAAGTAAAATATCAAATGAAAACCTAATACTAAAAAAAGGAAAAATTTCGAAAAAGAGAAACTTTTATATACTTTTTCCATTTTTATTGCGGAAGTAATCTATTAATTCATCAACTTTTTGAACATTAAGGTTCTCGTAATATGTTTCATTGATAGCAATCATAGGGGCTCCGCCGCAAGCACCCATACATTCTACTTCCTCAAGAGAAAATAAACCATCGGGTGTGGTCTCACCATTTTGAATTCCTAATTTCTCGGTTATATGTCTATAAATTTCCTCACCCCCACGAAGCAAACAGGAAACATTTGTACAAACTTGAATGTGATATTTCCCCATAGGTTTTTTAAAATACATAGTATAGAAACTAACAACTCCATCAACATGCGAAGGGGGTAGGTTTAAAATTTCAGAAACATATTCAATAACTTCGCGAGAAATCCATCCGAATTTTTTTTGAGCAAGCCAAAGAACACCCATCAATGCTGACTTTGTATCGGGGTATTTTGACTTTAACAACTCAATTTGACCAAGTTCTTCATCAGTGAATTTAATTTCCATAGTTTATTGTTCAATTATTAGAATAACAAAATTACCAAAAAAACTTAATCCAATCTTCGAGCAAAAGGTTTAATAAATAAAACAATTGAAAGCCAATGCTTCAAAGCAATAGTAAGTTTGTGAATTTTCGATACTTTTATTTCTTTCTCGAAGACATTAAATTCAAGCAATTCTATTTTCTCGAGCAATCTATAATATATTTCGTCCATAATTGCAGCAGGGAAAAGAGAAATTCTTTCCTCTGGATGCAACAATGACCGAGCTTTATGGAAAAAATCCTTTGCTCTTTGCACTTCGAAACGCATTAGCTCCACAAAATTGTCATTATAAATTTCATTAATCAAATCTTCTTCGGAGTAATCAAACTTTTCTAAGTCTTCAAGAGGCAAGTAAATATACCCCCTGTCTTTGTCTTTTTTAATATCCCTTAAAATGTTTGTAAGTTGCAGAGCGTAACCTAGATTCACTGCATACTTTCGAGTTTCTTCAAATTTATAACCAAAAATTTCAATTACAGTTAATCCAACTATTCCTGCAACGCTATAACAATAATCTTTTAATTCATTAAATGTTTTATAACGGAATTGATAAAGGTCTCTTCTACAACCCTCAATCAAAGTGAGAAAATACTGCTTTGGAATTGAAAACCTTTTTATTGCATAATACAATGGAAAAAGGACTGGGCTGGGCAATCTATCTTCATAAATTTCGTTTATAACCTCAATCCAAAATTTAAGGCGTCTTTCTTTATGCGATTTTGGAATATTTATTAAATCGAAATCATCTACAATACTATCAATATAAGAAAAGAAAGAATAAATAGAATTAATTGCCTTTTTTTCTTCAGAAGGAAGGAATGAAAATGCTAATGCAAAGTTAGATTTTGGACTTCTTGGAGGATTTACCCTTTCGAAATATGCTAAATCGTATGAGGTCAAAAATTCCATCAAAAAAAATATTATTATACAAATATACGAAAAATTATGAATAAGTAGTCAAAAAAATTTAGTTTTGGGCGTTTAAAGAACAAATGTATTCCTTGTCTCTTTTCCTTTTCAAGAATTCTTAACCCCCCGTTAATTATTGCATTAAGCTCGAATTTCAACCTTTTATCTAGAATATATAAAACAAGTTGCCAACCATCTAATAAATAATTTTTAGTTCTTTCAATTAAATAACTTAAGCAAATTTCTTTTTTTTCTTTTTCCTCAGTTGTCAAAATTTTTTCTTTGTTTAATTCGAAACGATTAAAAATTTCCTCTGGTATATAAATTCTTCCATTTGGAATATCAATTGATAAATCCTGCCAAAAGTTTGCCAGTTGTAATCCAGTGCAAATCTTATCCGAAAGTTCAAGATTTCTTATGCTATATTCTCCAAATATTCTTAATATTAACTCCCCAACAGGGTTTGCAGAAAATTTGCAATAGAACTCCAATTCTTCCCAATTTTTCGGTTGAACAAACGAAACATCCATCTTAAAAGCAGTTAATAGATTTAAAAACGGTTCTAAAGGTAATTCTTTACGCTCAATTGTATCCTTCAGAGCTAAAAAAATAGGATTGTTGATCAAAGAGGTACTCATTATATTTTTAATATTCGATTCTAATTTCTCAAGTAAAAGTCTCCTTTCCATAATTTCCAAAGTTAGATTTGTGGAATCCGCAATATCGTCAGCTAATCGGGAGAATGCATAAATGCTAAAAAGAAATCGTCTTTGGTACTTTGGAATAAGAACAGAACCTACTGGAAAGTTTTCGTAATGCGATTTTGTAACAAATTTACAAAAATTGTAAGCCTTCTCAATGTCGTAGCTTTCGAATGCCTCATCGTATAAAGAACAAAAATTATTAATAGATTTTAAAATTACATTTTTACTTTGATTTTTCATTTTAAAACAATTTATTTAAATTGCAATTTAATTAATTAGAAAAGATATAAAATGCCAAAGGTACTAATTGTTGACGATTCAATCATTTCTCGCAGAATGATAGGAAAACTTATCTCCAAACACAATTTCGAGATTGACGAAGCTACAAATGGTAAAGATGCAATCGACAAAATTCACTCCTCCCAATATGATATTGTTTTTCTTGACCTTTTGATGCCGGACATTGATGGAATTCAAATTCTTTCTAAACTTAAATCCGAGGGTAATCCTACCAAAGTCGTGGTAATTTCTGCTGATATTCAAGAGACTACAAAGGAAAAGTGTAAAGAATTTGGAGCATTTGCTTTCCTGAACAAGCCACCCAAGGAAGAGGAGTTAGATGCTGTAATTCAAAAATTGGTTTAATTATGGAACTGACTATTGAACATCTTGATGTTATTCAGGAAATGATAAATATCGGTGTTGGCAATGATGCTAACCTTTTGAATTCTTTATCTGGAAAACATGTTAAATTATCTGTTCCAGAGGTTAAGATAATCAAACCTGATCAATTGTTGGATTTCTTTTCCTCTTACTACACTTCACTTAATTTGTCAAGCGTTACCTTAACTTTCTCGGGACCTCTTTCTGGAAGCACAAAACTTATTTTTTCGACTGAAGCTGCAACAAAGCTTGTTGTTGCTTTTACTAACGAAAATCAAGATGAACTTGATTTTGATGAAATTCAAGCTGAGACTCTTTCTGAAATTGGGAACATTGTTCTTAATTCATTAATTGGCTCAATATCTAATCTTCTTAATATTAATTTGAATTATTCAATCCCTTTGTACATAACTGGAACTATCGACCAAATTCTATCCTCCGACATTGCCTTTAGGGAAAACGGAATTTTACTTTTTGCAAGAACACATTTTTCAATAGAAACCCTGCAGATTGATGGTGACTTTATTTTGTTCATAGATGTGTCTTCGGTCTCAGAATTTATCAATTCCTTAAACTACTTTATCGGGGTTGGAGGTTTCTTTACAAAATAATCACTTATGGAACAACTTACTAACCAGTTTAAACTTTTAGACGCCATACCAATTGGAATATGTATTATTGATAAAACCTATAAAATTATTTTCTGGAACAAACAGCTTGAGATATGGACTAATATTTTTTCCCAGAATATCATAACGAAAAATTTGTTCGAAGCTTTCCCCCACCTAAATTCCCCTAAATATATCATTCCAATGAGTTCTGTCTTGAACGGCGGACCACCAGTAATTTTTTCGACTCAATTGCATAAAAATTTCTTCCCTTCTTACTTACCAAATATGAAACCAAGACTTTTGCACACAACTATCTCTCATTATAAATGTCTCGTCGATAACGAAATTTACGGGATTATATCTGTTGAGGATTATACCTACTTATCCTATCGGGTTCAGGAACATAAAAAAATGCGAGACCAAGCGTTAGATGAAGTTGAAAGAAGAAAAAAAGCAGAAGAGGAGCTTAAGAAATCGGAACGACAACTTCGTGAACTTAATGCTACAAAAGATAAATTTTTTTCGATTATTGCACACGACTTGAAGAATCCTATTGGTGCTTTTAAAAATGTTTTAGAGTTACTTTACGAAAATTTTCAAGACTTTACGAAAGAAGAAATTTTAGAATTCATCGAACCACTAAAAGATAGCAGCAATCAATTGTTTGCTTTGTTGGAAAATTTGCTTCTTTGGGCAAGAACCCAAACAGGTAAAATTCAACTTGAACCCATCGAATTTAATTTGGCTGACTTGATTAAAAGCAACGTTTCCCTTTTAAAATTTCAGGCAGAAAATAAACAAATAGATTTGTCATACCAAGCACCTGGACAATTGATGGTTTTTGCTGATTTTAATACAATAAATACAGTTATCAGAAATCTTATTAACAATGCAATAAAATTTACCCCTAAGGGGGGAAGGATAATCGTAACTGCAACAAACCAAGACAACAACGCGCTTGTCATAGTCGAAGATAATGGGATTGGAATGAGCGAAGAAACCATAAGCAAACTATTTCGTATTGATGTTCACCATACGACATTAGGAACGGCACAAGAAAAAGGGACTGGTTTAGGTTTAATTTTATGCAAGGAATTTGTTCAAGCAAATGGTGGCCAAATTTGGGTCGAAAGTGAGGAAGGAAAAGGAAGTAAATTCTTTTTTACAATTCCCTTAGCAAATACTTGTTGAATTGCAACTTTTATTTAACCTTATCGTATTTATTCTTGAAAATATGTTTGGAGGAAATATGAAAAGGTTCTTTTTTACTATTCCATTGCTTCTTTTGCTTTCTCTCTTCTTTAATTTGTTCGCACAAGAAGATTCTACTGAATTAGAACCAAACACTGGTGAAACCTACAAAGTCACCCTTTTTTCAAAAAGAAAATATTTTAATTTAGAATTTTACAAGCATCCTTCGATTACAATCTTTACTGGCTTTAACAATCCAACTTATGCAGATATTAGTACTCCTTCAAATTTTAATTTGCAAAACTCGATTTCTTTCATTCTTGGAAAGACAAAAATTGAAACCCATAAACCTTTCGAAGGTGGAAAATACTCTTTAATCGAAAGCAGTGGTTTATTTATTGAAAATTATTCTTCGAAATGGAAATTCCAAAATAACTCTAAAATTGATGCAAAAATGTGGAGATTTGGGTTGCTTCTTAATGATGACGGATACGGATATAGAATTGGAAAGAAAAATTATATTTTTTTAACCCATTCTAACTCATTCAATTGGTCAAAGTTCGATGTAGAAAATCTTTCATCATTTACCCCACCCGATAGCCATTTGTTCAATGTTTTTGCTTCACAATTTAGATTTGGAACTTCTTTTCAATCTGGAATTAGCATAGTCCTAATTAATTCGATTTCCCTTGATGGACGCTACGAAAGGTCTATTGTTTTTCCAGGTTATAAATTTTGGTACTGGGCAGGAAGCAGTTTAATTGAGTATATTTCTCTTGGATTGCTCGACCAATTTATTGAAACTATCCTTGATTCCAGCCCATATGCAGCTCCAATTGTAAACTGTGTCCTTAAAGGAGCCTTATCTTTTGGAATTTATGAGCTTCGAAAAGAAAAAATGAACTGGCCATTTAATAACTCTGCCCCATTATTTAACGAAACTTTCAAGTTTGGAATTAAATTTTTGTTTTAAATGAATATTCTTGTTGCTGGGGCATCGGGAGGTATTGGAAGAAATTTTTGTCAATATTTACACTTTCATAATCACAATGTTTTTACATTAACTAGGAATAAAACAAAAACAAAAGAAATTATTCCATTTGTTATTGAACATTATCAATGGAATGAAAATTGGATTGCTAATCTTGATAAATTTGATGCAATTGTAAATCTAACCGGTTCAAGCATAGGAAAAAGGTGGACGAAATCATACAAAAAAGAGATATATCAAAGTAGAATTGAAACAACAAAAGAAATTGTTAGTCATCTGAATTCCTTTAATGACAAATCAATCACTCTTTTTAATGCTTCTGCAATTGGTATTTACCCATCTCTTGGAAATGAATTTATTACCGAAGATACCTCCCCAGGAAATAACTTCCTCGCTAAAGTATGTCGGGACTGGGAACAGGAAGCCTTGTCCTTAAAAAATCCTCATCGAATCATAATAGGGCGTTTTGGAATTGTACTGAAAAAGGATGACATAGCATTGCAAAGAATTTTATTGTCTTATAAATTTGGATTTGGGGTTGTTATTGGAAATGGTCAGCAATGGATAAGTTGGATACACATTGAGGATTTGATGAATCTTATCACTATGATGCTGCAAAACGAAAAGTTTAATGGCATTTACAATATTGTTTCACCGAATCCAATTCAATACATTGAATGGATAAGAAGCATTGGCAAAATTTTGAAAAAACCTTTCCTTCTTTCAATACCCGACTACTTAATAAAGTTAGCTTTTGGTGAGCAATCAAACGTTTTGCTTTCGTCTCAAAGGGTTATTCCCAAAAGATTAACAGAATTGGGTATAGTTTTCAAATATCCAGAAATTGAAGGTGCAATGAAGTCTTTATTACTTGAGTAAGTCGGGTCGCCTTTCTTTCGTTTTTTTTAATGATTGTTCGAGTCTCCATTGAGATATTTTTTTATGGTCCCCACTCAATAATACGTCGGGTACCTTCATCCCACGAAATACAGCAGGTTTTGTGTAAACTGGTGACTCAAGTAAGCCATCTTGAAATGAATCCTCAAAAATCGATTGGGGGTCACCAAGAACACCAGGAATAAGTCTTACGATTGAATCAATTACGAGCATTGTAGGCAGTTCTCCACCAGTCAAAATAAAGTCACCAATCGAGATTTCTCGTGTAATCAATGAATCGCGAATTCTTTGATCAACTCCCTTGTAATGACCACAAAGAAAAATCAAATTCCTTTTCAAGGATAATTCATTTGCGATATTCTGGTTATAAAGTGTTCCATCGGCAGTCAAATAAATAACTTCATCGTATGCCCTTTGACTTTTCAATTCTTCAATACAACGAAAAACTGGTTCGCATTGAATCACCATACCAGACCCACCACCATATGGAGTGTCATCTATATGACCAAATTTATCGGTGGAATATTTATGAAGATTGTGAACTACAATTTTAACCAACCCTTTTTCTTGTGAATTTTTGATTATGCTTGTAGAAAGAAATGAATCAAAAATTTCGGGCACAGCTGATAATATATCTATTCTTAACTTTTCTTCCATTACCTTACTTATCCAAAAGACCCGAGATTGTGTTTACAATTAATTTCTTTTCTTTCTTATCAATTTTTGCAATAAATTCGTCCACGAAAGGAATTAAAAATTCCCCACTTTCGTTTTCTATTAGTATCAAATCATTTCCAGGGTTATCAATCTTTCCTCTAGAGTATCCAATAAATTTATTTGATTTAGAATCAATAACTTCATAACCAGTTAAATCATCGAAAAATATTTCAAGTTTTGAATTTTCAATATAATCTCTACGGATGAATACCCCTTTCTCAATTAATTCTTTAGCTTTCTCAACCGAATTAATTTCGTGTATCTTTAAGTAATTATACCGCGAAGGATTAATTTTCACTTTTTCTAAAGTATATTCTTTCGAATACTTAGGAGAAAACCCTATATTCACTCTTGCAAAGTTAACAATAGGCAAAGAAACATCGGATTCTACCTTTAAAGTACCATCCAAACCTTTTGTTCCAACAATAACACCCCAAAAAAGAAATTCCATTTCAATAAATAAATTATGTCCTTAAATAATTACGTTCTACGAAGTCAATCATTGCAACAGAAATTGCACCAGCAAAATTGAAATCCCGCGCAAGATACATTTGAAATGTAAATTGTCCTATGAACATCATCAGAAGAATTACAAATGCAGTTACAGCATAAGGTTGGAGCCTATTATTTTTAGTAAGTATAATAAGCCTCGTTGCTTTAACAAAATAATAAATGAAAAAAGCGGAATATAAAATTGCAAGTGGAATTCCTGCACGGTAGAGGATGGAAGTAAAACCATTGTGAATATTGTGAGTAGTTAAAGTTCGAACAAAAATAGGATCGCGAAATCGAATTTTTTTTGCAAAACCATTTCCACTTAATGGATTCTCAGCAATTTTACCAAGAACGTAGGAATATTCGGCAAATCGGGATTGAAGTGATTTATCCCTTTTACCTTTTAACGATGATATGAATCTATTTTCAATAAGATTTGTAACAACTTTATAATTATCTTTGAAAGTGAAATAAACAGCACCAAGAAACAATAAAGAAATAATTGAGTAAAATAAAATTAGTCTCATTCGCTCTTTCCAATTAAAATACAGAAACAGCACAATAGTTCCCAAAATAGTAGCTATCCAAAAGGTTCTACTAACTGTGATTATCAAAGCTAACAAAGACAAAAAAGCAGTAGTAAAAAGGAGTAAAATTATGATTATGTTATTTCGATTTTGAGCAAGAATAATTGCCGCAAAATAAGCACTAACGAATACAATGTGGTTGACTTTTTTTGTACCTTCAAGTGCAAAAAGTTCATACGCATAGCTTGCCATCATTAATGTGCTTTCTCGAAAAGAAACTATCACATACAATGCACATACCAACGAAACTATTAATCCAAAAAATAACAACCTATTGAAGTCCTTTTCATCTTTAAAAAAATCTCTAATTGGGAAATATAAAAGCAATAAGAATAAAATCAATACTTCACGGAGCCAGAATAAAAGATTCACATCGTTCAGATATGCAACCAAAGCATTAATAGGAACTAAAAAAAAGAAACTTAGAATAAGAAAATCGCCGAAATTTAGTATGACAGGCTTTTTTTTAACAAAAAATATAAACACAAAATAAACCACCAACCCGAGTATAACAACAATGGAAAAAACTATTTCTAATGGAGAAATTCCTTCGTCACGCAAGGCAAGTATTGGTGCAAATAAAAGAATAGAAACATAGATCCATAACTTTGGATAATAGAAAAAAAGGAAGATTATAGGAATAGCTGCAAACAAAGCAAATAGAAACAATTCATAGCCTTTGAGAAGAGAAAAAGTTAACAACAAAACAAAAAGAAGTTCAGTTAAAATAGTAAAGGAAATTAAATAGATGTTTTTGTTAAGCTCAATTGTTTTCATTGGTTGGATTTGGAGTTGACTTTTTTAGGGATGCGGTAAAACTTCGAAAAGAATCAACGAAAATCAATAAGATAGAAATTAGAATAAAAGAACCAAAGAAAGAACCAAGAACAATTAATGAACGTCTTGGTTTAGATTTTTGGTCTGGAGGTGTGGCTTTGTCGAGAATAATTAAAAATTGCATTTGCTTGTTTTCATTTAGTCGATTTTCCTCAAGAAAGGGAAGAAGAATCGATTTAACTTTGGTATAAGTTTCAAGTTCGGAATAAAGCCTAAGAAACTCCGAACCAACTTTGGTTAAAGATCTCAGTGGGAAATTGCCTATGTAACCAGGCTTGTTTTCCATTTCCGAAAGTTTGGATTTTAAACTTTCGAGTATGTTTTTCTGTGCGAGTGTCAAAGGGTCGTTCTCACCATAACGAGATTTGTAAAGTTCATAAATTACCTCTTGTGAAATTTTATTGGCTTTCAAATCGACATAACTTGTACTAATTGCTTTGGCTTGTTCTTCGGGCGAAAACATAAGATTTTTACTGGAAAAAATTTGAAGGCTATCAATGATATTGGTTATCAAAGAATCTATGCTTCTAATTCTTTTTTCCAAATATTCTCTATTAAAAGATGCTTCTGTTCGTATGATATATTGTGCAACATAATTCGAAATCTCAATATAATCATTAGCGATCTGAGCAGCTCGAATAGGGTTTTTGTCAGTAAAGGAAATAACATAATTCCCCTCGGGTTCAAGTGCAATTTCTAAATTTTCTTCAAATGCTTTTCTCAATTTCGTCATACGAGTAAATGGGATATTGTAGACAGTATCCAAGCGGTATTTTCGAATAATACTATCTTTAACAGACTTGCTGTCGAGAACCACAAGGAAAGAGTACATACCTTCGGTTTTTCCCGAAAGTTTTGTCAATCCTATATCTCTAAGCGTTGAAGTCAAACCACCAAGAACAGACTCAAAAGCATTTGAAGATGTTTTTGGAGGTACGGCGTTCACCACAGCAGTATATTCATTTGGTAAAAGAAGAGAAATAATTAAACCAGCAATAGTAGATAAAATAACAAAAAGAGCTATTATCCATTTATTCTTTAACAAAACTAACAAAGCCTTTTTACCAATTTCAGAATTGTTCTCCATTCAAACCCTTTAAATTAATCACTATTTGATATAGGATTTTTTAAGAAAGGCGGTTTTTGAAAATCGGATTCAAGAGGCTTAAATTCTCCATCTTCAAACAAAAGAGAAGGAATAATGATAGAAGCGCCCAAATATCCCCCCCCAGATAGGGAACTCGAAACAATTGGTGCAAGATAATTCAACACAAATGGCTTTTCCCCAGTGAAAATAATGTCCTTGAACGATTGAACGGTGAAACCCTTTAATTCACCTCCACGAATCACTTCTTCTCTACCATCAGAATAAACTTTATAGGCTTCGATTACCCTAATTAAGCTTGATTCTCCACTGAATTTATAATCTAAAGAAGCAAGATTGTAAAGAACTGTTGCAAGGATGTTTTGATTAACAACTTTTTTAACAATGATTCCGTAGGGCAAGTCTCTTTGCTTACATAACTGAATAAGTTTCTCCTTTAATTTCTTTTCAGGAAGGGTATACTTTTTACTAACAGTTACTTCAAGGTTACTAAACATTGCGCTCCCTTCCCGATTGTTTCCGTTTGAATATAAAATCCTATTAACTGGTGTTCTGTCGGTTAAAAGAGTTTTGAGATATCCATTTTCAACCAAGGTAATATTTTGCGCCAGAATTCCTTCGTCGTCAACTTTAAAGTAACCCAGAAGAGGAATCCCATTATATTCTTTTTTGAGCGGAGTAGAAACAACAGAAATAAATTCAGGGAGAACTCTCCCACCAATTTTGGATTGAAAAGAAGTGTACCGAGATAGATTTTGCAAACCTTGTTCGCTTAATAATTCTCTTTGAGCTACCAAATTTGGAGCAAAAACCTGTGCAAAAAGCTCAGCAGCCGCTTGTCCAACAAAAAGTATTGGCCCTGAATAAGAATCTTCAAGTGGATTACTACTTAAAATTTTCCTTAAATTTTCACACAAAGATTTAACACCTTTACGAAGCGAATCGTTGCTTGGAAGTCGAGAAGGAATATCGGAATATGCAGAATAAAAGTTATAAATTGGCATACCGTCTGTAGCTTGAGTAGCACCGGCACTTTCAAAGCCCGAGAAATTCCGAGACTTCACATATTCTATGCCTTCGGAATTTACATAATAAACAAGGTCTTGAATGTATTCAAAAGTAACTAAAGAATTATTAATTTCTGGATAGTCCTTAAATAGACTGGATATATCTTTAATAGTTTGACAATAGGAAATAAAATCAATTGATGGCAAAAGAAAGTTAGTATCGATATATGAGTACGGCTTAGCTCGAGCAAAATCTGGGAGCGAGTCTCTCCGTACACGATTCTTAAGCACTGAAAGTTTCTTAGTATAAGTTTCAAGTGCGTTTTTATAAGCAAAATCAGTTGCTAACCAAAGTTCACGACGGAGAGTAAAATAATCAAAATTTATAGGAATACTTCTTCGGGAACCAAAGCCCTGGTCTCCATCTCCCATAAAAAACAAAAAGGAAAAATCTAAGAAATTTGAATTATCAAACTCATAATCACCAACACGAACATTAACTGTCAAAGTTGCGATTTTAGCCCTTGAAGAATCTACCAAACTCCCAAGCAAAGAAGCAGCTCGATACGTATCGGTGATTTTTAAATTATATTCAATGTAATATGGTTTTTGCAAAGTTTCTATAAACAAGCTGTCCATCGAACGTTTTAATTCATCGCGTAAAGCCGAAAGAATTTCTTGATGGGAAATTGAAAAGACTTTGAATTGTGTTAATAAAAAAGTGCAAATCAGAATGAAAATATTAATTTTCCTCATTGGAAACCATTTTATTATTTGAAATATATTTATTAGGAATAAAGGATAAAAGTGAAGAAAGAATTTCTTCGGGATGATGTGTACCAATTAGCATTCTCCTTGCAGAAGTTAATTCGATTTGTAAGCCAAAGCGACCAGAAAGTGTATAGGCAATGCCATTGCCACGAATACTATACCTAATTCCCCAGCCCCCATATTCTGTAAATGGATTAAATTTTCTTACAGTAAAACTATGAATATCATTAAAAGGGATTTTACGAAATTTTCTGTGCAATGGAAAAAGTCTGAAAAAAATTCCTTCAGAATTAAAATACAATTCAAGTTTTAAAGATAAAAATAAGATAACAATAAGAATAGAAATTATTATTACAATACTTCCAGTAGCAAAAAACATAAAAGTATCTCTCGAAAGCAAAAGGGGCGAATACCTAACAGTAAATGAGTAAAAAAGAAAAGAATAGGAAACCAATGGCAAAATTCCCAAAAACAAGAAGATAAACCACCTTACGTATTTATTGACTTTTTGCACTTCGTAATAAATGTTACTTTCCATAAAAAACTCAAGGTGAAGGTAGAATGGGTGGTTTTTCTTGACTTTTAGATTTCTTCTGAACCTCGATTTTAGAAACCAAAATACTTGGTGAACAAGCAGATACAGGAACTCCCCCCGACTCTGCACCACAGGTTCCATTAAATACACCTAAATCATCGCCTGCAGCAATAATATTCGAAAAAGTTGTCAAAGGTGTTCCTATTAAATCAACTCCACGAACAATTTCATCGGGTCTTCCATCAACAAAAATTTTATATACAACAAGAGGTAAAACATTGAATGCATTTGGAATAGTTCTACCAGTAAAAGTAAACCCACCTTCTACAACTTCGAATATTAAACCGTATTCTTTACCTTGCTTTCGGCATTCCTCAATAAGCATTTCTTTAAGCTTCGACAAAGGAACTTTATTGCTAGATTCGACAATTAAATTAGATTGACGTGAGACAGCTCTATAACCAAAATTTTTTCTGCCGTGTCCATTAGAATTAGGAAAATTTTCTATTGGAGAACGCGACATCAAAAATCTTTTGAAAATGCCATTTTCTACTGAAACTACTTTTTGCGATGGTACACCTTCATCATCAAATTTATAAAATCCAGACAATGGAATTCCATTTATACGATTTAGAGTAGGGTCAAAAACAACACTCATAAATTCGGGTAAAACTTTCTTATTTAGAAATGACTTAAAAGTTTGACTTGAATTTGGGTCTTTTTGTCGATGTCCTTCAACACGATGTCCAAATATTTCATGGAAAAATACTCCAGAAGCTTCACCACTAAGAATAGCCGGACACGAATAAGTTTCCATCAAAGGAGCATTCTTTAATTGTTTTAATTTCGAAATTAAATTTATTAAATCTTCCTTTAATGTTTTTTCATCTGGTAATTCATTTTCTTCAAAACCAAAATAGCTTTTGTAAAGATAAAGGACCATTCCATCATCGGCTTTGGTTTGAATGAATATGAAAATTCGGAAACTTGGTTCATTTTGAGCAATTTCTGTACCTTCCGAATTCACAATTATTTTATAAACATTCACAAAGGAAAAACTAATTCGACCAGAAAGCAACCACTTGTTCTCTCTAAATAAATAGGAAATGTTATTGAAAATTGTTTCCCATCTATTCAAATCGACACTATATTCTTTTCTTCTCTCAAAATATATACTTGGCTTTTCGATGGAAAAATCCGCAGAGGTGTCTTCCTCTTTTACTTTAACTGCTTTATTGGTCAAAACGTTTCTATATTGTTTAATCGCTTCCTTATAAGCTTGCTCTGATGCATTCCAAATGGCATTTCGAATAGCAAGTTCGTCATCTTCAAGGGGGATTTTTACACTTGTATATTGCGAGCTGGAAAACGAACCTGAAGACACGCGATGAGTATTATCTAATTGGAAATCTCCAACCCTAATGTCAATGTCCAAATACCTATTCCGAGATGTTGTTTTGCTTTGTGTTTTTCCAAATGAATTAGTCAAATTTGCTGATTGGATGTCGAACAATTCAAAGCCAATGAAGTATGGCGGATACTGTTGATCTTTTAATCCTGTTGAAAATCGATTTAGTTCCTTTTTTAATGCATTAATTAGGGTTTTTTCATCGGCTTTGCTAAAGGTCACAAAAAATAAAAGAAATAAAAGAACAAAAATATTTTTTATTTTTCTCATAAGTTACCTTAATTTTCTAAAATTTGTTTATTCTTTATTTTCAAATTTTCATCGAGCTCATAAACATATGGAACTCCTGTTGGAATATTCAACTCAAGAACTTCTTCTTTCGATAAATTTTCTAAATACATTACTAAAGCACGTAAAGAATTTCCATGGGCTGAAATAAGAACATTTTTTCCTTCCTTCAACAAAGGCTCAATGTATTGATGATAATATGGAAGCACCCTCTCTTGGGTATCTTTTAAGGATTCTCCTCCCGGAGGAGCAACATCAAAACTTCTTCTCCAGATTTTCAACTGCTCGAACCCATATTTTTCGCCAATTTCTTGCTTGTTCATCCCTTGCAAATTTCCATAATGTCTCTCGTTCAAAGCCTGATCCTTTTCATAATGCATACCATTTAGCCCAAGTTCATGAAGAATTATTTCAGTTGTTCTTATTGCTCGTTTCAATGCAGAAGTGAAAACTGAATCAATCTTGTAATTTTTTTCTTTCAAAATCCTTCCAGCTCTGTGGGCTTCCTCGACCCCACGAGGGGATAAATCCACATCTACCCAGCCGGTAAACCGATTTTGTAAATTCCATTCAGATTCACCATGACGAACTAAAATCAATAATGACATATTTCTTTCCTCGATTTGTTTTGAAAAACTCTTAAACTTTTTGACAAAATTCTATCAATACATTATTCGTCGATTTCGGATGAATAAAAGCAACTAACATTTTATGTGCCCCTTGTGTTGATTTTTCATTAATCAGCTGAAACCCCTCTTCTTTCAACCTATTAAGTTCACCGTCAATTTCATCAACTTCGAATGCGATATGATGAATACCTTCACCCTTCTTTTCGATAAACTTCGCAATAGGTGAATCTTCTTCAAGGGGAGCAGTTAATTCAATGAGGATTTCACCAACTTTAAAAGAAGCAATTTTAACTTTTTGTGATTCAACGGTTTCCAAATGGAATTCTTGCACTGAAAACAACTTACGAAAAATATCTATACTTTTATTCAAATCAGCCACAGCAATACCAATGTGATTCAATTTTTTAACCATTTTTAACCTACTTTGGTATTCAATATGTTTTCAATTTCTTGAAGTTCTTTGTAAGTGTTAACTCCTAAAACTTCAGTGAAATCATCAATCAATAAAGCGTCAACCTTTAAACCTTTCATTAAGTATATCTCAACTAAGTCAGTTAAATAATATTCGTTTTGCGCATTGTCATTACCGAGTAATTTCAAATTTTCAAAAAGTTTATCCACTTTTACCAAGTAAATACCAGCATTTATTTCATTTATGTTAAAATTTTCATCTGGCAAGTCTTTATGTTCAATTATCTTGGATAATCGACCATTGGAATTCCTGATTATTCTTCCATACCCAAACGGATTTTGAACTTTAGTAGATATTAATGATAAATCATTTTCATTTTTTTGATGAAAAGTAATCAAATGTTTAAGATTTTTAAATGAAATTAAAGGGACATCCCCTGAAAGTATTAACAAGTCTGTAATTGAAAAATCCAAAAATGGTTCAATTTGAAGAACTGCGTGCCCAGTACCCAATTGCTCAGCTTGTTCAACGAATTCAATTTCATCTTGGTTAAATTTCTCTTTGCAAAAATCAATTACAAGTTGTTTCTTAAATCCAACAATAACATAAATTATCTTAGGAGATAGTTTCAATGCAGTTTCAATGACATAAGCCAGAATGGGCTTACCGTTCAATGGAGTGAGAACCTTTGGCAAATCGGGATTTTGCATTCTCTTTCCTTTCCCAGCGGCAAGAATTGCAATAGCTAGATTCATCGAATCTCTTTTTTGACTAACTTTTTTGGTTCAGTTTTATCAGTAATTTCAGCAATTTCATTTTTTTCATTCAAAATAATAATCAAAGGTTTGTAATTTTTAAGTTCATTTTCATCATATATAGAGTAACTAATAATAATTACTTCATCTCCGACAGCGCCTTTTCGAGCGGCAGCTCCATTCAAACAAAATTCTCTTTTACCTCGTTCCCCAGGAATAACATAAGTGTCGAAACGTTCCCCATTGTTAATATTCACTACGCTGACCTTTTCGTAAGGCAAAATATTAGCCCGCTCAAGTATTTCCTGGTCTATTGTAAAACTTCCCTCGTAATACAAGTTTGCATCCGTTATTTTTGCTCTATGAATCTTTGATTTTAACATTAACCTTTGCATTTCTCTAATACTTTAATTAATTTATAGACAATAAAACAAAGAAAATATTGAATTTACTTTTTCAAAAGTTCTTCTTTGAAGATAAAAATTTTTTGTTCCCCGTTGCTTTTTCGAAAGCCACAAGGCATACCTTCGGTAGTATAATCAAATGCAAAATTGCCATCTTTATCAATTGCAATAATGCCACCAGTAGCCTTCATTTTCTTTATTTTGGACAATACCGTTTCTACTGCAGTTTGTATATTATAATTTGCAAATTCAATCAATGCAGAAACTTGATATGCAGCAGATTGCCGAATAAAAAATTCACCCCAACCAGTGCAGGATACACCACAAGTAAGGTTGTTAGCATAAGTACCAGCTCCAATTATTGGAGAGTCTCCTACCCTCCCAACCATTTTCCCAGACATACCTCCAGTTGAGGTTCCGGCAGCAATGTTTCCATACATATCAATTGCAACCGCTCCAACTGTTCCTTTCGTTTCTTTTTGCTTCTGTAAAAATTCCTTCTTCTTTTCGGGAGTAATTAGGGAATCAGGGGATATTCTATTCAATTTAAAAGAATCAATCAGCTTTTCAACACCCAAACCTGCAAAAAATAAATGTGAAGTTTTTTCCATTACTAACCTTGCCAAGCTAATTGGATGCAAGAAATCACGAACTCCAGCCACAGCCCCAGCTTTTAAGTTTTTGCCTTCCATTATTGAAGCATCCATTTCGACGAAACCTTCCTCGTTCAAGACTGAACCTATACCAGCATTAAAAAGTGGAGATTCTTCAAGTATGTTAATTGCTTTTTCAACAGCATCAATGGCACTTCCTCCATTTTCAAGAATTCCATAACCTACATTTAGTGCTCTTTCAATGACTTCTTTATACTTTTTGTTTAAAGCTGAATCTTTCGTATATCCACCTGCCCCACCATGAATTATTATTCCAAATGTTTTTGGTTTTTGCTGAGCAAAAATAATATTCCCAGAGATCAAAAGAAAACTTAGAAAACAAACAAATAAAAATCTCGAGAAATTTTTTTTCATAATATCTATCTTATTAAAAGATTATCAATCTGGGAAATAAATTTCCCTTTAGGGAATTTATTTTTATATTCCTTGATTAATTCCTCTAAGTCAAGAAATAATTTTGACTTTCTATAAATATCCATCTTCAACCAATAAGCGTCTTCGACATAGTCAGAATCAGAATACTCATCAATAACAAAATCAAGATAAATCAAAGCAGATTTATAACTTGACCATTTATAATATAAAGATGCAATAAAATAATTTCTATAAGCAAGCTTGTTTCTTAGTTCTTTAAAGTATTCGTTTGCTTTTTTCGATAAAGAATCGGATGGATACATATTTTGAAATTCCTGAAAAGTCTCAATTGCTTTAAAAGTATATTCTTGTTCTCTATCAAAAGGTGGAGAAAGATTATAGTAGCAAAGAGCTGTTTTAAAAAGACTTTCCTTGCAATAGGGACTAGCAGGATAATATCTTCTAAGAGCAGAATAATGAAAAGCCGCCATAATATATTCCCCGCGAATGAAATTTATTTCTGCAATATAATATTGTGCATCATCGGCAAACTCGCTCGCAGGATATTGGAGTTTTAAAATATCGAAATATTTTGAAGCTTCCTCATAGTTTTTCTTTTCGAATTCCTTTTTTGCAAAAAGGAATAGTTCCTCTGCCGATTTAATTTCTTCTTTCTGAACACTTGAACAACCAACAAAAATGATTGTATAGGACAATGAACAGAAAAGAAAATAAGAAAACAAATTATTTTTTCCCATCCGAAAATTTTTTTTCTTTTAAGTTTGTAACTTACTAAATTAATTCAATTGACCAAAATAATTGCTATGAAAGAAGAGTATTTAGTTTTCGATGTTGAAACTATCCCTATCGATTGGGATAACTTTTCCAAATCTCAAAAAGAATTTCTCCTCCGAAATGTTGAAACCCAAGAAGAATTATCCAAAAGAAAAAACGACCTAGGTCTTTCCCCATTTACTGCTCAAATTATTTGTATTGGACTTTATTTTGTTGAGGTTGAAAATGGTGAAGAAAAAAATAAAAAGGAAGTTGCATATGTGGTTGATAATACTTACCTCAATGAAATGGAAAAAATAGATGTCATCGAAAACGTTCAGATCATTACAGTTTCGGAGCATACTGCATTAGACAAATTTTGGCGAATTCTATCCAAATATTCACAAATACATTTGGTCTCGTTTAATGGAAGAAATTTTGATGCCCCTTTTCTAATGTTAAGGTCTGCACTTCTTGGAATTAAGCCTTCAAAAAATTTAATGGAAGGAACCAAATTTAATTATAAAGACCATACAGACTTGCTCGATGAACTAACATTTTATCAACCTACCTATTTCTTTTCCGCAACCAAAAGATTCAATTTGGACTTTTATACACGTTCTTTTGGTATTGAATCACCAAAATCTCAGGGTATAGATGGTTCCAATGTTGCGGAATTTTACCGACAAGGAAAAACAATTGAAATTGCACTATATTGCCTTCGTGATGTAGAGGCAACTTGGGAATTATTCAAGAAATGGAAAAAAACTTTGTACTTTTAAGGCTACCTTACTTTGCTTACCAAATATGTTTTAACTTCGCTTGGAAACTGAATCTTAACTAAATAGTTTCCCGAGGCTTTTTCTTTCAAATTGATTGGTTGTTCTATTGTCCAGGGAATATTTTCTAAATAGGAAAATTTATTAACCAAATTTCCGCCTGTATCGAAAACGAACACCTCGAATGGAGTTTTGTTAATAAAAGAAACTCTCAAATTTATTTCATCGCCAAAAGGATTAGGAAATAAAGAAACAACATAATCTTTTTGAACTACAGGTGAAGGCAAACTTTTTATCAACCCTAATTTATAGGCACTTAAGTCACATTTTACCGAAATTTTCCTCAAATCGGCTAAATCTTTTCCTGCAAAAAGTGCAAATGTCACAGCTTGAATTGAGTCTTTTGAAATTGAAAATGGCCCTGATGATATCATAAAAGAGGCATCAGTAATACGACTGGTATGACGGGAAATTTTGCCACTTAGCATTTTCCACTTTTCGGTTTTTGTAAAACCATCGTAAATACTAATGCTATCGTTACCACGACCATCATTATCAATTGCATAAAAGTTGGTTTTAAATTCTCCGAGCACTTTAGCACCAACAAAAGGCAAAGATGAATTTTGCGTATTATAAGCACACCCGAAACCAAAATCGTAGTCATAAAAACATTGGTCTGTTTGCCCCGAAAATCCAATATCCCAATCGAAAAACAATCCAACAAAAAGACTGTCAATATTGCGACCAGTTTTATTTTCTATCTCATAAACTAAAATCACAATGTTAGAATCGTCCTCGCTGACAGGTTGAATTACCTGTTCTTTGATAGTTAAAGCTATTTTGTCGAGGGAATCAGGGACTATATGAAAAACAGTGGTGCCAATATAAGAGTTTAAGCGACTTTTATACTCAATTGAAAAAATAGAGTCTACAACAAAGTCCTTATTCTGATAGTTTTGGTTTGAACTCCGAACAACATCATATATATTTCTTTGGTCGAATCCAAGTAACAAACCACCTTCAAAAAGAATATTCGGAAAGTTCAAATAAACAAAGCCAATACCTTGGGAATTCATAGGATAATCATTAAAACCTATATTACCACGACTATTAAATGATATTTTTAAGTTGTTATTATCCATTGTTCTAAACGATGGATTTACAGTAAGCTGAATGTACATTCTTCTAATTAAGCCTAAAGAGTCAAAAATATCTATTGGTATATTAATTTTGTAATCCAAGGGTACATCTTCAGAAAGGGTAAATGAAATAAAATTTTCAGAATCCTTTTTTTCACTTCTTTTAATATCCCCAACAAAAGCTATCGATTCCAATATTGAATCAATAAATATTACATCTAAAGGAAGTTTCACATAAACATTATGTAAATCCGAAAAAATGCTTCGAAAAGAAAAGAACAAATCAACTCGTTCTTTGGGAACAATGAGTCCATCACCATTATAATCCTTAACTAAATAATTTGTTAAGATTATAGAACGAATTGTATCAGGTTTCGCTGAAAGGGTTTTTAAAGCATTAACTCTTCCATAACCAACTAACCCGACATAAGATTGATTTAATGAATCAATGTTATCTGTTTGTGTTTTCACCAATTCATAAATTTCTTCGACATTTAAATACGGAAACTTTTGCCTTGATAATGCCACAACCCCGCAAGCAATAGGCGAAGCCATTGAAGTTCCATTCCAAGATGCATATCCATTTCCTGGAACAGACGATAAAATTTCTACCCCTGGAGCTGCAACATCAACCGTAGGACTATAGTTCGAAAAAGAAGCTTTTCGATCCATAGAATCAACAGCACAGACGGAAAGAACACCATCGTATGAGGCTGGAGTGAAGGTCGTTAATGTATTATCATTACCCGCAGCAGCAACAACACACACTCCAAGACTATTTACAGCTCGAATTACATCATTCTCCAATTTAGAATTGGATTGACTGCCCCACGAGCAATTAATAACTTTTGCACCCATCGATGCAGCATAGAAAATTCCTTCGTAACCATGGGTAATGTAAGGATTAAACGCATCATCGGATGCGGCTTTAACAGCCATTATTTTAACCTTTGGAACGATGCTTGAAATTCCAATATAATTATTAGTAACCGCACCAACAATCCCTGCAACATGGGTTCCATGACCATTTCCTGGCTTAGGGTTGTTGTCTGGCGAGGAACCATTAGAACCAGCAAAATCCCACCCACTGTAATCATCAATATAGCCATTGCCATCGTCATCAATTCCGTTCGACCTTTTATCTTTTCCGAGGGAATCGAGTCCTATTTCACCTGGGTTAAAATAAATATTATCTTTTAAGTCGATATGGTCAATATCGACACCAGTATCAACTATTCCAACAATGATACTATCAATGTTATCAGAATTCAAAAGTTCCCAAGATTCAAATGCTTTGATAGTTTTAAGATAATATTGATTAGACACGAGAGAATCATTTGGCAAAATTTCAATTTTATGAAGATATAGAGGCTCTACATATTCAAATTGGCCAGTAGAAAGCAATTTCGAAGATACAATCATTGGATCGATTGAATTTTCATACTGAACTATGAAAATTCTTTTCAATGAAGAAATAGGATCTAATGATATATTACGAAAATTAGTTCGGACTTTATTCAAGGTCCAATCAACAAGATTGGGATTAATTGCATTTTCAACTTTGATATTACCAAGGAGCTTAGAAAATTTATTATCAAATTCTTTTTTGAACTCAATAACATTATTCTTATCATCCAATGACTTAACAACAATAGTATTGGGCAAATAAGTTTGCGAAAAAAGAACAGAAGCATAAAAAAATATTAGTAAATAAAAAGCAAATTTTCTCATTTTTATCTTTACCTAAAAAATAAAATTAATCAAAAAAACCTGTCCTTTATAAATCAACTTTACTATTTTTGTATTTTGTAGGAAGAATAATTAATCAAAGAAGGAGAAGAAAATGTACAACTTTGTCAAGAACTCAGACCCTGCTGTATACGAAGCATTAATTAATGAATACAATAGGCAACACGAGAAAATTGAATTAATTGCAAGTGAAAATTTTGTTTCCCCAGCTGTGTTGGAAGCACAAGGTTCAGTACTAACAAACAAATATGCTGAAGGTTATCCTGGGGCGAGGTACTATGGTGGTTGTGAATGGGTTGATGTTGCTGAAAATCTTGCTCGTGACCGTGCAAAACAGCTTTTTGGGGCAGAATATGCTAATGTCCAACCACACAGCGGAAGCAGTGCAAATATGGCTGTTTACTTTGCATTTTTAAAACCTGGAGATACGGTCCTTGGTATGAGTCTTGCACATGGAGGTCACTTAACACATGGTTCTCCTGTTAATTTCTCGGGTAGGTTATTTAACTTTATCCAATACGAACTCAATCCAGAAACCGGAAGAATTGATATGAATTTGGTGGAGGACCTGGCTCTAAAACACAAACCAAAAATGATTACTGTTGGGGCTTCTTCCTATCCCAGAGAAATTGACTACAAAGCTTTCCGAGAAATTGCAGACAAAGTCGGAGCATTTCTTTTCGCAGATATTGCACACCCTGCCGGCATTATCGCCAAAGGGTATTTACAAAGTCCTATACCATATTGTCATGTTATTTCAAGTACTACTCATAAAACATTAAGAGGTCCTCGTGGAGGTTTAATTCTTATTGGAAAAGACTATGAAAATCCATTTGGGATAACAGCCCCCAAATCGGGCAGAGTTAAAAAAATGAGCGAAGTAATAGATTCTTGGGTAATGCCTGGAATTCAAGGCGGACCTTTAATGCACGTCATCGCTGCTAAAGCAGTTGCATTTGGCGAAGCACTTACTGAAAACTTTGACAAATACATTCAGCAAGTTTTGAAGAACGCAAAAGCACTAGCAAATGCTCTAATGGAAAAGGGATACAACTTAGTAAGTGGTGGAACTGACAACCATCTTATGCTGATTGATTTGAGAAATAAAAATGTAACTGGCAAACAAGCAGAAATAGCTTTGGACAAAGCTGGAATTACTGTGAATAAAAATGCTGTGCCATTCGATACTCAACCACCTTTGATTACCTCCGGAATAAGAATTGGTACACCAGCAATGACCACTCGTGGGCTTAAAGAAGATGATATGAGAATAATCGCAGATTTTATTGACAAAGTAATAACAAATATTAATAACGAAGAAATTATTCAACGAGTTCGCAAAGAAGTAAAAGAGTTTACAAGTAAATTTCCTTTATTTGCTCTATACAATTAAAAAAGATTACTTATACTCTCTTAAAAACTCCAGCCTGTCTTGTAACTTATGGATAGGGACAAGGAGTCTATCCTTGCCCAAAATTGCATCTTCCCGATTTGTAAAAACAAGTTCGTAATCTTTACTCATAACAATTGCTTCTTCGGGGCAAACTTCTTCACAGAAGCCACAATATATACAACGAAGCATATTAATTTCAAATTTAACAGGGTATCGTTCCTTTTCCCTCTCGGTTTCGCCTGCTTGAACCTCAATTGCCAAAGCTGGACAAACTCGTGAACACAATCCACAAGCAACACAACGTTCACCATCTTCGTCGAGAACAAGAACTGGTCTCCCTCGATAGGAACCTGTTGGTTCCCATCGTTCTTCTGGATACTGGCGAGTAAATTTCGGTTTAAACATTTGTTTTAAAGTTATACCCAAACCTTTTGCAATTTCGGGTAGGTATAACTTTTCCCAAAATGTCAGTCTTTCGTGCTCTGTATTTTCTATTCTATTCATAACATTATCCAATTTATTTTAAAACGTAAAGAACGATTGAAGTAATAACTAAATTAATTAAAGCTAATGGTAAAAGAACTTTCCATCCTAAATACATCAATTGGTCGTATCGAAATCTTGGCACAGACCAACGCACCCAAATAAAAAAGAAAACTAAAATTAAGGTTTTCACAATTAAAATACAAAATTGAATAAATGAAAGCCAAAAAGAACCGTGTTGCAACCCTAACCATTCTGGTGGAAAAGGAAGATTCCAACCACCAAGAAATAGTAACACAATTATCATCGAGGAAGTAAACATATTTGCATATTCAGCGAGGAAAAACATACCAAACTTCATACCTGAATACTCTGTGTTGTAACCTCCTACAAGTTCTGGTTCAGCTTCGGGCAAATCGAAAGGGGCTCTGTTTGTTTCTGCAAATGCTGAAACCAAAAAAATCAAAAATGCGAGTGGTTGGTAAAAAAT
This sequence comes from uncultured Hyphomicrobiales bacterium, assembly GCA_964413155.1. Classification (GTDB taxonomy): domain Bacteria; phylum Bacteroidota; class Ignavibacteria; order Kapaibacteriales; family UBA2268; genus Naka2016. The sequence goes on from CAYPRT010000003.1 coordinate 107,679, forward strand.
ATTCCAATTCCACAAAGCCTGTTTTTGAACTATTTCTTGCAATGAAAAAGTTTGAGATATGAGTAACACACCAACCAAAGAAAGACCCATTGATAATTCATAAGAAATCATTTGTGCAGAAGAACGAAGTCCCCCTAGCAAAGAATATTTATTATTTGAAGACCAACCAGCAAAAGTTATTCCATATACACCAACAGAAGTTAATGCAAGAATAAATAAAATTCCAACGTTAACATCTGGGGTTGAGATTGAAAAATAAATAAGTCTGTCGTTAAATTTAAATGGTTCAGCAAATGGAATAACCGAGTAAACAGAGAATGCCACTCCAAGCGAAATCACAGGAGCTATTCGATGGAAAAACTTATCGGCAGCATAAGGAGTAATGTCTTCTTTGAGAAAGAGTTTGATAACATCGGCAAATGGTTGCAATAAACCAAAAGGACCAACTCTATTTGGACCAATCCTATTTTGTATCCAGGCAGAAACTTTCCGCTCAAGCCATACTCCAAAAGCAGCTGCAACAAGAAGTATAAGAGTCAAAATAATTACAGACTTAATTAAAAACTCAATCAATAACGTTGACCAATAATTCATAATTTCCCCCAATTAATCTGGTTTCATAAAATGTGATTCATAGACACGAACTTTAGGATCTGGACTTTTGGCTTTGCCAAGGACAATTCCCATAAACTCATCGAGCAATTCGTAAGACATTCCTTTAAATTCAGGTATGTAGGTTGCAACTTCATTAAAAATATCTGATGATGATTTGTAGGACCAACCTGAACCAAGCTTATTTGCGATAAGTTGCAAAACTTCCCAAGATTGTTTAATATCGCGATATTCAAAGCGAGTCCAACGGTCATTAAAAGCCCCAAATTTGTCGAGTCTGCTCATTTTCATACCCATAAATCTCAAATTATTTTTAGTAACTAAAGCAGGTTTAAAATGTTGAACTCTTCGGTTGATATTGACAAAAGTACCTTCAGATTCAGCAAAAGTCGTTACTGGAAGAATAATATCTGCATTTTGAGAAAGACTATTATTCAAGTTATATTGATGGGTTATTATCAAATCAAGTTGGAATAAAACTTCTTTTATATCTGGATAATCGTCAAAATCGTCTTCCAAAATATAAAGAGCTTTGATAGCTCCCTCCCTTATCAAGTTGGAAAGGTTCTTAACATTAACTGAATGAGAAGAAGGAACAACCCCAGCGAGCCTTGCCCCAAGCAAATTTGGGGTTCTGTCCGAACATCGTAAGAAATCGTCCCCGAAACTTTCGTCATAATGATCAAGTAAATCTATATTTTTGCATTTAATGACCTCTTTGCAAAATTTTGCGAAAACATAATTATTTTCAACAGTTGTTCGAGCAGAACCAACAAACATAATTTCATTAGGTGAAAGTGGTTTTAATCTTTCAACGACTGCATTTATTGCTTCAGTCCAATTAACTTTCACAAGTTGTTCATTAAAACGTATTAAAGGAGAGGAAATTCTATCTTCATTTATGTATTGATAATGGAGACGGCCATAATCACACATCCAAAAACGATTTACATAGGGGTTGGGTTTTGGTTCAATACGCAAAATCTCATTATTTCTAACTCCAATCTTAATATTGCAACCACGGGCGCAGCCTTCACAAATTGAATCGTTAAAACTCATATCCCAAACACGGGATTTAAAGCGAAAATCCCTACTAGTTAAGGCTCCAACTGGACAAATGTCAATAACATTCATTGAATATGGATTATCAAATTGCGTCCCCTCGTGGAGTTGAATTGTAACTTTGTCCCCCCTTTTCACAAAAGTTAAAACATCTTGTTTAGCTATTTCTTTGGCAAATCTAATACACCGAGAACAAGAAATACATCTTTCTGCATCAAAAATAACATTTGGTCCCCAAATAACTCTTTTAGGTTTGTGATTCTTTTCTTCGTCAAAACGACTATAACCACGGGAATATTTAAAAGCATACTCCTGAAGTTTACATTGTCCTGCCTCGTCACAGATAGGACAATCAAGTGGGTGATTAATTAGCAAAAACTCCATTACTGCTTCTTGCACTCTCAGAACTTTTTCTGAAGTTGTTCGTACATGCATACCATCAGCAATTTCAGTAGCACAGGCAATTTGTAATTTGGGAAAGTAATTAATGATTGGTCTGTTTTCTGAATCAACTTGCACAGAACCATTAGGTAACCTCTTTGGAATACCCACTTCCACTAAGCACATACGACAATTTCCAGATACCGAAAGTTCTGGGTGCCAGCAAAAGTGTGGGATATTAATACCATTTTCGAAAGCTACCTGAATAATAGTTTGACCAGGTTTTGCCTCATAAATTTTGCCATCAATATATATGTGTGGCATATAAACCTCAAAATAAATAACAAAAATATTAAAAAGACGCAAAACTTTACATTCAAACTCTATCAAAGATAGACAAACAATTATAAATTTCAATCTTCGGATACATCTCCGATGTCTTTTAGTCGTCGCGGTCCAGCTTCAATTACTTCTCTCGGGCAACCATCTGCAAATAGTTTGAAATTTTCAATATAACGTGCAGCGAGGCTGTCGTACCTTTGCCAATATTCTTCTTTATTTCCCCAAGAAGATGAAGGTTTCAAAACATCGTCTGGGACACCAGGACAATGTAATGGCACTTCGAAACCGAAAAGTTTATCCTTTCGATAAGGAACATCGTCAAGTAAACTATCTAGAGCAGAATTCAAAAGAGTTCTGGTATGGCGAATACTAATTCTTTTACCTACCCCAAACTTACCTCCAACCCAACCAGTGTTAACTAACCAACATTTGACATTATGTTTTACCATTTTTTCTTTCAAAAGGTTTGCATAATAAAACGGATGATGAACCATAAAGGGTGCACCAAAGCAAGCAGAAAATGTAATCTCCGGTTCAATTCCCAAACCAATTTCTGTGCCTGCAATTTTCGAAGTATACCCACTAATAAAATGATACATAGCTTGGTTCATATCAAGACGAGCAATAGGAGGCAAAACACCCGACGCATCACACGTTAAGAAAATTACATTCTTTGGATGCTCCTTAACCATTTTTTCTTCGACGACATTAGGAATAAATTCCAAAGGATACGATGCTCGAGTATTTTCAGTGAACTGGTCATCGTCAAGATCAACATTTCGGGTTACAGGATCATAAACAACATTTTCCAGAATTGTACCAAACCTTCGAGTTGCAGCCCAAATTTGTGGTTCATGTTCAGCAGAAAGTCGAATAACCTTTGCATAACATCCGCCTTCGAAATTGAAAACTCCTTCATCGCTCCATCCGTGTTCATCATCCCCAATTAATCTTCTGTTGGGGTCAGCCGAAAGAGTCGTTTTTCCCGTTCCACTTAAACCAAAAAATAAAGCAACGTCACCTTTTTCCCCTACATTCGCAGAACAGTGCATAGCCATAACATCTTGTAATGGCAAAAGAAAGTTCATTATTGTAAAAATTGATTTTTTGATTTCGCCACCATAGCTCGAGCCAAGAACAAGGGCCATTCTTGCCCCAAAGTTAATGATAATAGCAGTTTCGGTTCGAGTACCGTCAACTCGGGGATCGCAACGGAACGAAGGAGCAGCAATTAATGTGAATTCAGGAACATGGCGTTTATAATCGTCTTGTGTTTTTGGAAGCAAGAACATATTTCGGGCAAAAAGGCTTTGCCAAGCGCTGTCTGTAATAATTCTTATAGGCATTCGATAGTTCGGATCTGCACCGACGTAAACATCTTGAACAAATAATTCTTCACCTTCAAGATATGCTTGTAATCGGTAAAGTAATGAATAAAATTTGTCTGGTGGGAATGGGCGGTTATAAACACCCCACCAAATTTTATCCGCTGTTGTGGGCTCATAAACAATAAATTTGTCATTCGCGGCGCGAGCAGTCCACTTTCCGGTATAGACCAAAAGTGGACCTCCGCTAACAATGTGACCTTCCCCTCGGAATACCGCTTCTTCGTATAATGCTGGAGTTGGTAAATTCCAAAATACCCTATCCAAATTAATTAAACCATGATTTGACAACTTAAAATCGCTGGCAAGTGCCGAGGCATGCTTTGTTGCTGGAGTTTCAAACTCAAGATATTTCATAACCAATCCCTTATTAATTTTCTTTCACCAATATATAGTTCATTAGGAGAATCTGGGTCTAATGCCCATTTTATCCTTTCGATTCCTTCGGTAATGTCTTTCACTGAACCACAGGTTGAAAGCCTTAACCATCCATCAAGTCCAAATTCAATGCCAGGAACAGTTAAAACCCGAACCTTATCGAGAAGGAATTGAGATAATTTTATTGAATCTTTCATATAATAACTAAAATCGGCAAAACAATAGAAAGTACCATCTGGCTTAAAAGCTCTAACCCCTTTGAACGCATTTAATCGTTCGATAAGAATATTGCGATTGTTCTCTAAAGTTATTCTTAAGCTTTCAACTTGGGTTTGTGGACCATTTAATGCTGCTGCAGCAGCAACTTGGGTAACTACAGAAGGGCCTGAAGTTTGATGTGCCTGGATGTTCGTCATTGCCTCGATAAGTTTTTTGTTTGCAACAGCCCAACCAATACGAAAGCCAGTCATTGCATACATTTTAGAGACGCCATTAATTAAAACAAGTTTTGAATTCTCACTCAAATCTTTTGCAAATTTATAAAAATTAATAGGTTTACGACCATCAAAAATCAAGCGATGGTAAATGTCGTCCATAATTAAATATAAACCTCTTTTCTCGCAAAATTCTACAATTTCTGCTATGAACTGCTCCGAATACATTGCACCAGTTGGATTGTTTGGGCTGTTGATTATTATTGCTTTAGTATAAGAGGTAACACGTTCCTCAATGTCTTGCAAACGTGGGTAAAAAGTTCCATCTTCTGGAAAAACGGGGACAGGAACACCTCCACAAAGTTTAACCATTTCTGGATAACTTACCCAGTATGGTGCAGGGAAAATAACCTCTTCTTGTGGATTAATAATTGCTTGCAAACAAACCATTATTGCTTGCTTAGCTCCACCAGAAATAATAACATTTTCTGGAGCAACAAGTCGGTCATAAAATTCTTCAGTATAGCGAATTACTGCTTTCTTTAATTGGGGAATTCCATCTGCAGGTGTATATCGAACTTCACCGGAATTTATCAGGTTAGAAGCAGCAACGAGAGCCTCCAAAGGGGCTTTGCTTTTAGGTTCTCCACCTCCAAGGTGAATTACTGGCTCCCCTTTTTCACGTAAAATTGCGGCAATTTCATTTAGCCTTAAAGTAGCCGAGGCTTTGATTGACTTACCAATTAAACTTAAACTCATATTCAATCCTTCAAAGTTTAAAATACAAAATTCCAAAAAAATATTGATATTAACAAAAAAATCAAAAGATTTGCAAAAGTCTTGTTTAAATATTATTTTGTATTTTTAATTTCTTCACAATAACAAACGAGGTTCCAATGGCATCCAAATCCATTTGTTCATTTTTTCTTTTACTCGCAATCACATTCATCACAGAAGCTTCACCCTATTATTTATCTTTGGGTGGAACAAACATAGTCCCCCTGAGCAAATTTAAAGAAACAAATAAACCCAGTCTTGGGCTCGATTTCCAGTTTCAAGATCGTTCATTTTGTAATCTTTGGTTCGGCTTCCGCTTCGATTATTCAAAACTTGACTCTCTGGAAGATGTTCCTTTGGGCACTAACTTCTACAATTCTTTCATCCTTCTCTCTCCTGAAGTTCGCTATGTTTTCCTTCTATCGAAAAAGAAAAATTACGACGACACATTTTACTTTTTTCTTCAGGCTTTGCTCCAGTTCTCTTCAATTACTAAAAAGCAAGCTTCCGATGAAAGCAATTTGGGACTGGGTGGAGGAATTGGAACAGGATTAGGTTTTTGTTTTACCCTTTTTAAGCTTTGCTGGAACCTTGAACTCGATGCAATATTTTCCTCGCCAAACTTTATTTTGAGATCCTCAAAACGATCTTCTTTAACTAACTTCAATTTCGGTTTAACACTGGGAGTTCGACTATGAAAACGAAATACTTTTTTTTAATCCTTTTTGCATTTACCCTTTCCTTATTTGGCTGTTCAACATTAGAAAGAACAGACGATGCATTAAGAATACGACTCGACTCGGCATACAAATACACAACTTACCCTTTTAATATCGCTATTGTGCGTAATGGTAATACTCTTCGAGGAACAGTTTTACGTTTAGAAACATTAATGACACCTGACAGTTGTTTACCATCGAGAACTCCAATTTACAAAGTAGAGAATAGGGTAGTTTTCCTCGATAATAAATCTCCGAATTTACGGTTCGTTGAATATATACCTTTTGAGGATGTCGATTTCATTGGTCCAAAGTTTAATCAACCACTAAACGCCTTCGAAGATTATAATTATCCCCTTGAACCCAAAAAATTCAGATTTGTACCTTGGGACACAATAAAAGTTGATTGCAAAGAATGTAATTGCTCACCATTCAGTCTTTCATTTAAGTTACCAGAAATTCCTTGCCTATTTTGTCCAACTTGTCCAACACGAATTTGCAAACCATACTTTCTTGAAATTCGTGGGGGTTATTCCACATATCGCGATAGGATTTCACCGAACCAAAACGTATGGCGGGATGGATTTTTCGGTGAGATTTCAGGAGGTTTAAGGTTTGGTAACCGGAATCAATATGGAATTGGGTTAATGTTATCTACCGGTTTACCAATTTACAATTCCTTTACAGGAGAATCCATAAGGCGTCCACTTGCCTTGTTGCATTTTCGCTGGGATCCATTTAAATCTTGTGTTAAACCAAGAGAAAAGGAATCTCCAATTCGAGTCAGAGAACGCAAAAGACCTTGTTTGCAATGCCCAGATGAAGAAAGCTTGGAAAATTTATCGAATCAAAAATCCCAAAAATTAGATTTACCTTTTGAAAGATGCTTTAACCCTTACATTTTTGTTCAAGCTGGGTTTCCTTTCGACAAATTCTCCGTGGACTTGTTTAAATTAAATATCTCTCGTTCAGATTGCAAGGACAAAATTAAAGCCTCCGCTCCATATTTAGACGTTGATTTTGTGCCTTTTACTTTTACACTTGGTGCCGGTGTTGATTATCCAATTTCTTCTCATTTAGATATATCAATTGATGCTGGCTGGAGAAGTTATGCATTTGGAGAAAGCCAAGCGATACTCGGATTTTCTAACGTTCCTTCTTACAGAAGAATTAACATTTTTTTCATCAGAGCAGGTATAACTTTATAAGAGGATAAAATGAATAAAAAATTATTTAATGGGGAATTTGATTTTGCAATTATTTTTCTAATACTTTTTTCCTTTCTATTTGTTCAGTCCTGCGAATGTCCATTGCAAGAATCCAATGTTTATCAACAATGTCAAGTTCGCGAAGTTACTATTACAAAATTTAGCCCATTTGGAAATTTGGTTCAAGTTACTGAACCAGATGGGACACAAAAAATCGTTTTTCAGCCTGATTCCTTATATTCTATACACACTTTCCTTTTTCCTTTCGATAAAAACTATTCAGGTGCTTTGATTAACGACGAGAGATTTGCATCCTCATCAACCATTCCAATAGTTAAAATACCTTTTTCCGATAAAAGACCTTACTACTTAGCAGTTTTCGATAATTACCCACCAAACAATGACCTAAATGGTGATATTTTACTTTTCTCTGTGGCTGACAATTTCCAATCCGCAGAAATTCGAGTTGCTGGGGATATCGTTTTAACAAACTTAACATTTAATTCGGAAGACTCTCGACAATTCTGTGAAATGGTAGATGTTCTCACAAAAGATACAGCCCAAATTCGTAGTTTAAAAAACAATCTTTCGCAATATGGTATTGGTTTGCCAAACAGCAGAGTTTTAGACTATTCTCAAGGTAATATTGTTGTTTTGGATACTGGTAATAACATTGTTGGTGGAATAACACCTCCTATAAACGACGTTAATTATGCTTTAGATTTGCTGAAAAATAGAGCAATAAACATTATTGTTCAAATTGGACAAGTATATCTTTATCGAGCCAAAAACGGAAAATACTTTATTTTTGCAATCACTGATATTCGTCAAGGTACTTTATCCCCAAACAAACGAAGAATTACCATAATGTTTAGCGAAATTTAAGGAGGAGAAGTATGAAAAGCAATAAAGTCATAATTTTCACAATATTCTTTTCTCTTTTTCTAATGTATTGTAGCAAACCGAAAATTGTTCGAGAATTACCAGTTGGGAATCTAAGCAAAATATCCCAAAAAGAATCCCCAAATACAACTAAGGATGAGGTTGCACCGGTACAAATTCCAACTAATATCAACATAGTGGACCCATGCAAAAAAGAGCAAACTTTTGCTACTAACCAGCCCTTCAATGGAATAATAACCTCACAGGAATTTATCCGCAGAACCTTTCTTGTCACAGAATATAATCTCGAAGCAATAAATTATTTAACTTCAAATGTTGAATCTGTTACTTTTTTAACTGCTAAAGAAGGATATGCCTCCTTTTCACACCCACCTCACGCTAAATACATTCAAAGATATGGATTACCAATGGAAGGCACTGTTGGGGGTACCGACATATTTTATTTTTACCCAAAAGGGGACAGAATATTTTTCGAAGTTATACCTCCACCAATTAATTCAGAATTTTGGGATTCACATCCATTTGTAACTAACGATGAATTAGGAAATCAATTACTAATTTGGGCTTCTGACCGTCCAGTTAACTTCGGAGGCTTTAGTTTTCCATACAAAAACGAAGGTAACACTGACCTCTACTATGCGTTTAAAAGACCGAACCAAGGTTGGGAGGAAACAATAGTTCACAATTTTAGGGATGTATTTGAAAAAATTAATTCGAATTTCTTTGAAATCTCACCTTTTCTTTTTTGTAAATGTTACAATCCAACTTTGTTCTTTGCATCGAATCGAGATTCAAAGGATTCTACTTACGATTTATATTATATCCCTTTGGAAATTGATTTCATAAATCAGAGAATTCGAGCAAAAGATACTGTAAAGAAATTACCTTCCGGAGAGAATTCAATCAATACAACTGCGGATGAACGGTTCCCGTATATTGCTTACCCACATTTAACGACCGAATCTCCATCTCCATCTTTATACTTTACGTCCAATAGGTATAAAGACTCAATTGTTTTTGTAGTTAAGGATACAAATAAAAAAGAAACCCATATAATTTTAAAGAATATTGGGGGCTACGACCTTTACAAATTTGAAATTTCAGGTAAAGACTTTGAATGCTTGCCTCCTCCACCGCCACCCCCACCTAAGCTCTTCTTAATTGTTCATCTAAACGATTATTGTTTCGATGAAAACGGAGCTCCAATTGATTCTTTAACAGATTTCGAAGGAAGTTTTCTATTAAATGGATTAGAAAATAGATCCTTACAAAAGATTGAGCTAAAAACCGGAACACGGTATGTTTTAGAAAGACAAAACATTTACTCTCGTTGTGGTGGGTCTTGTGATTCTTGCTTCACTTCTAAAATTGAATTTGCTACTCCTACTAAAATTTTCCAAGACACAACAATTGAATTTACCTTGAACTCCTATTGTTATAGGAAACCTCCAAAAACAATTAGTTTTTCATTCCAGAAGGGATTAGCCTTTTTTGTAACAGGATATTGGTATCCAACAACCACAAAAAATCTTAAAACATTGTGGGAACGTTCACAAAGTGGTTGCCTTTCTTTATCGAATTTTATTGATTCTACCGATTTCAAGCCTGACGCAAAATACTTCTACCAAACTGCAGCCGAAATTAATGATAGCTGGTTTAATGATGTATTTTTCCCAATAATCGACTCACTTCTTACCGAACTTGATACTTGCTATTCAAATCAAGAAATATTGATAACGATACACGGATATACAGACCCCTGTCCTTTAAGAACAATTAGAGATGCCTCAGGTCGCATAATCCAAGATAGCACAAGATTTACCTGCGACGAAACAGTTTACTTTGAGAGGTATGATAATACAATAATCATTCCACCAGGAACTTATATGAAACAACCCGATTTAAAAACAACAGAAGGTAAAATATTTACAACACCTTTAGGTGTTCAGCAGGGTAATTACGTTCTTGCAATGCTACGTGCATACTTCACTAAAAAAACCATTGAAGACTGCTTTAAGACTAAATACCAAAACAATCATCAAAAAATTAATCTATTCGACAGGTTTGTTAAGTTTCATTTGAATGCATATGGAATATACAACGAAAGACCTCTTTGCCCAGAAATTGATAAAAATATTGTTGGAGTGGAACTTGCTAATCAACCTTATCCCCCTTCTTTAAACGAACCATGCAATCTCCCTCATAGTAGACGGGTGATGATTTATATTGATGTTGTTAAAAAAGATTTTTTAGAAAGGAAAAAATTTTCTCGTGAAGAATGTGGTAAACTTTCATATCAAACTATTGTAGAATTGAACAAAGAAGCAGTGAAACAACCTTCAAAGGTCAGTCCACCTCAGCCATCAGAAGAAGAATTGACCACTTCTATTGATACGCTTATACTTACACCTGTCGAAGAATATGAGACTCCAAAAGAAACACCTTGTGCTGGAAATTGCTACAGAATTGTTTATGGCGAAGCTCGTAACATTGAAGAATATATTTTCTTAAGCAACCTTTTGAAAACCATAGGTTTTGAAGTCGAACAAATTGAAGAAAATAATTTAAAACTTGTTTCGAAGGAAAAATTCTTTACAATTGAACAAGCCCGCAAAACTATAGAAGAGTTCAACAAAGCAATCGATAAGCTTTCAGTGATAATTGATTTTAAGCGTATTAGAGCTTATGTTATTCAAATCTAATCGATGTTTAATAAAAAGGTGGAAAAAGGAAAATAACCTTTTTCCACCTTGTTAACTTTAGATGTTATCAAACTATATATTTCCCACGTTTGGTATAATGCGTATGTAGGAGCTTATGAGAAATATGCCCACAAGGACCATCCAAAATGAACTTTTCGTAAATATATTTAATATGTGGATTCTCGTGTGATTTTCTTACAGGTAATTGTTCATCCTCCTTATATATAGCTTCGGCTCGTTTCCGACGAATTTCAGGGCTGGTTGGAATAGGTTGACCGCCGCCACCAATACACCCACCGGGACATCCCATAATCTCTATAAAATGAAAATCATCTAGCTCTCCACGAATCAAAGCGTCCATAACTTTCTTAGCATTCGCTGTTCCATGTGCAATCATAAATTTTAATTCTACACCTTCAAGAAATATCCATTCCTCTTTAACATCATTTAAAATAATTGAAGCCTGACGAACTCCATCCATTCCTCTGCAAGGAGTAATAGATAAATTTTGAAATGGAACCTCGCGCCCTGTAACAATTTCATATACAGTTCGCAACGCAGCTTCCATAACTCCACCTGTAGCGCCAAAAATTAATCCAGCTCCAGACGCATTCCCGAAGGGTTCATCAAAATCGCTTTTCGGTAATTCAGGGAGATAAATACCGGCTTCTTTCATCATCTGAGCAAGTTCCCGAGTGGTTAAGCCATAATCAATGTCTTTATAACCCGAAGAATTCATTTCGGGACGGTTACACTCGAATTTCTTTGCTGTACAGGGCATAACTGCAACTGTTACTATATCGGCAGGATCTATTCCCATTTCTTGAGCATAAAATGTTTTAATTACAGCACCAAACATTTGTTGAGGAGACTTGCAAGTCGATAAATAATCTATATAATCAGGATAAAAATGTTCAATATATTTTATCCATCCTGGGGAACAAGATGTAAATTGGGGAAGTTTAACTGTTGTATCACCTTCAACCAACTTCTTTTTCAATCTCAAAAGCAATTCTGTTCGCTCTTCCATAATAGTCAAGTCAGCAGCAAAGTTTGTATCGAAAACCCTATCGAAACCCATCATTCTAAGAGCAGTTACCATCTGCCCGGTCATTGAATGTCCTGGAGGCAATCCAAATTCTTCCCCTATAGAAGCTCGAATTGATGGTGCAGTTTGTATGACAACATGTTTCTTTGGATCATCAATTGCTCTCCAAATGTCGTCGGAGGGGTCTTTTGCTCTCAATGCCCCTGTTGGACAACGATTAATACACTGGCCACAATTAATACAAATAACATCTAGCAATGGTTTATCCATAAAAGTAGATATAACGGTGTTGTAACCACGACGAGTTGCTTCCAAAACTCCTACTTCTTGCAAATCAATACATGTTCTTACGCATCGACGACAAAGGACGCATTTGTTCATATCGCGGACAAGTGCATAGCTCGATTTGTCCACCTCGTACCGTGGTTTTTCAATATGGCCAAACCTGTAAAAATCGACCCCATATTCTTTAGCTAACCTTTGCAATTCGCAATTATTATTTCGGACACAAGAATAACACTCACCATAATGCTCACTCAAAAGAAGATCCAAAATATGGCGTCGGGCTTTCCGAACCTTTTCCGAAGTTGTCCAAATTTTAATTTTACTTGTAATCGGAAATGCACAAGAAGCTTGCAATGTTTTCATCCCCTCGACTTCAACTACACAAACCCGACATGCACCAGCCAAACACAAATCCTCGTGATAACATAAGGTTGGTATATGAATATTGTTCATTCTACAAGCTTCAAGAATCGTTGTTCCAAATGGAACTTTATAACTTCGACAATTAATTTCTATCTCAATTTCACCCCCAATATCACCTGCAAGCCTATCAACTATATGTGGTTGGTGGCTTACTGGAGCTCTTTCTGTTTTTATCTTACTTTCCATTTCTACCTCGAATAAAATTTGACATAATCTCATCTTTGAAATTTGTAACAATTGAAATAAAGGGATTAGGTGAAGATTGACCCAGACCACATTTAGAAGCAATTTGCATAGTTTTTCCAAGTTCAATAAGTTCATTCAAATAATGATGAGAGCAAATCCCTTTTTCGAGCATTTCGACTCCTTCAAGAAGTTTTTTGTTTCCAACTCTACAGGGAGTACATTGCCCACAACTCTCTTCCACAAAGAATTCCATAAAGTTTCGCAAAATATGAAGCATATTCCTATCTTTGTTGAAAATAATTACAGACCCACCAGTAGGAATATCTTCGAAAGAAATATTCCGTTCTATTTCACTCATAGGTATACAAATCCCTGAAGCTCCTCCAATTTGAACAGCCTTTGTATCTTCAGCTCCAACAAGGTCGAGCAGTTCCTTTACTTTAATACCAAAGGGAACTTCATAGACGCCGGGTTTTTTACAATCTCCAGAAACCGAAATCAGCTTCATTCCCTTTGATTTCTCAGTTCCATACTTAGCAAACCACTGAGCACCTTTGGACAAAACAATATATGCACAGGCAAATGTTTCAACATTATTCACAATTGTTGGATGACCAAGATACCCAGTATTAACTGGAAAAGGTGGTCTGTTTCGGGCTTCGCCTCTATGCCCTTCTAATGATTCAATGAGTGCAGTTTCTTCGCCGCAAACATAAGCCCCAGAACCAAGTCGAATTTCTATATCGAACGAAAAATTGGTTCCAAGAATATTTTTACCAAGACGATTTTCTTTCCTCATTCTTTCAAGATAATTATTCAAATGCTCGAGTAGATAAGCATATTCGCCCCGAAGATAAATAAACCCTTTTTGAGCTTGAATTGCATAGCCAGCAATTACAATACCTTCGAGTACAAGTTTGGTATACTCCGAAAGAAGAACACGGTCTTTAAAAGTTCCAGGTTCTCCTTCGTCAGCATTACATACCACAAATTTTTTATCGGCTTTAGCAGAAAAGGCAAGCATCCATTTCGTACCAGTTGGAAAACCAGCCCCACCTCTTCCACGAAGTTGTGATTCACGAACCTCTAAAACGACCTCCTGCGGTAACATTTTTAATGCTTTCTCGAGTGCTTCCCCATGAGCTTTCTCATCAAAAAATACAGTATCGTTTATTATTGGCATAATTCACCTCTACTTTAAACTATCAATAATTTCAATTACTTTTGAGGTAGTAAGTTTCGTAAAAACTTGTTCATTAATTAACATCGCTGGACCCTGGTCGCACATTCCAATACAATGGATATATTCGAGTGTAAACTTCCTATCTTTTGAAGTCTCCCCGAATTTTAAATTCAATTCCCTTTCTAATGTCTTAGCAATTGCATCTTTTCCAGCAAGGTCACAAGAAATTGTCTTGCATAAACGAATAACATATTTTCCTTTGGGTTCAGTGCTCAAAAAACTATAAAATGTAACTACTCCATAAACTTCCACAGGATGAATCTCTAACTTATGTGCTATTTCCTGCATTGCGAAATCAGAGATAAAACCAAACTTTCTTTGAACATCTTGTAAAATTGGTAACAACGATTCTCGTCCATTACCATACTTTTTAACAAGATTATTTACTTCATTCACCAAGACATTCTTATCAGGATAGACCATTTCTCACCTCCTTATCCTAAATAAGCTTTAATTTTTTGCAATAAGACATCAGAACTAATTGGTTTTTCCAGAAATTCATTAACAGGCAAAGTGGAACTACCAGCAAAATCAAGACCAGTAGCTTTGGATACAGATGTTAGGAGAAATATCGGGGTTTCGTAGCCCATCTTCCTTAATTTCACGGCTAAGAAAAAGCCATCGTCTGGTTCTTCCATCATTACATCCAGAAGAATAAGATCAGGCTTTTCATTTTCAATAAGTTTCATACCATCGTTTACATTCTTTGCAAAAATAACTTCATAACCCTTTGTAGTTAAAGCAATTGAAACGGCATCGATGATATCTTGGTCATCATCAATTATTGCAATCTTTGCCATAAAATCCCTCTTTTATTAAAAAACACAATGGTTACAAATGCAAGTTAACAACTTTAATTTATTTTGTTAGGTGAAATGTGAATATTGTATTAATTTGTTTTAAAAAATGTTGCTAAAATTAGGATTCAAGGGAGGCTTCTTTTTCTAATCCATTTTCTAATTCTTTTTCTTCTTTAAAATTAGCAGTGTTATCTTTAATTATTGGTATTGAAAATGCAAAAGTTGAACCTTTACCAAGTGCACTTCTCACCCAAACTTTCCCTTTCATAGATTCGACTAATCTCTTTACAATCCAAAGTCCCAAACCCGAGGTGGGTTCCTCGGCGGTTGGTTGGGCGCTCAACCTAGCACCTCGTTGAAAGGCTCTGTTTAGATCATCGTCGGAAAGGCCCAAACCATTATCAATTACCTTTATAATAACTTTGTCACCTTCAAGATCACTTTCAACCCGAACTTCGCCACCTTTTTGAGTAAATTTGATTGCATTAGAAACTAAATTGTCCAAAACTTCATAAACTTTATATCGGTCAAATTTAAAAATCTCTATCTTCTCATTTAAATCAACATACAAATTAATATTCTTATTCTTTGCATTTGGTGAATTAGATTTCACAACGTCCCTGACAACATCGTTGATATTTCCTTCTTCAAGATTTAAGCTCATAAGAGAAGATTCAAGTGCAAGAATTCTTGAAACTTCTTGTGAAAGAGCAACAATTCTATTTGATGTAACAAGAATATCGTCGATAATTTCCTGCTGCTCCGAAGCTGTGAGGTCATACGAACGAAGTAATTCAACAAGGTTTTTGATTAATGCAGCAGGATTTTTTATATCATGAATTATTACTGCAAATAATTCATCTTTTTGTCGTTGTAACTCTTCAAGTTCGGACTTACTATTTGAAAGCTTTTCTACTTTCTCTTTTAATTCAATATTTTGTTTACGTAGTTCTTCTGCTCGTGAATTTAAAGCATCAATTTGTCCTCGAAGTGCAGCTATTTCGGCTCGTAAATTACTATTTTCAAGCAGAATTTGCTCATATTTATACTTTTCTAAAGAAATTATTCCGCCTAGGTCCTTTTTCTTTTGTTCTTTATTTTTTCCATTTCGACGGAAAATAAAAGTAAAAACAAATAGCAGAAAAATTCCGAGTCCAAGTCCAACTAAAGTCGATTTAATTTCAAAACCCCAAAGGTAGCTTTCAGTTGTTTTTTTGTTATCATCTTTTTTTAAATGGTCTTTTACCTTTTGGTTTCGGAGTTCTTTCACTTCAGAATAAAGAGAACTAAGTTTATTATTTACTACGAAGTAGATCTCCAGAGGTAGGGCAGTCCATTTATTTCTCGGGTCGAAGGCTTCTACTCGGAGAAAATATTGGTCTTCAGGAAGATATTTGTAACTAAATGAGTTTGTATTCAATGTTCTATAATTAGAATCCCTTGAATTTTTAATCACAACTTTGAAAAGAAATGGAGTTCGGTTTAAAGTATCTTTTGTTTCAAGATGATAAAAAAAAGTGATTGAATCTTTTCGCGAAAAAAGCAAATACTCTAAATCGCTTTTTTCAAGTGTTTTCCCATTTACTTTGATTTGGTCCAAAACAACTCGACGGTCTTGAGAGTGGAGAAAAGAAAGACTACAAAAAAATAATATGAAAAATATTCCCACTTTGTAACTTAGTTTCATAGTAGCTCAGCTTTAACATATTACAAATTAATAAAAAAAGTAATTCAGTGTTTGAAATGCCTCATATTGGTAAAAATCATAGCAATATTATGTTCATTAGCTGCTTGGATTACCTCTGCATCACGAATGGAACCACCAGGTTGAATTACAGCAGTTGCACCTGCTTTTACTGCTTCCAGTAGTGCGTCAGGAAATGGGAAAAATGCATCCGAAGCAATTGCACATCCATTCAAATCTAACCCCATCAACTTGGCTTTTTCAGCTGCAATTCTCGATGAATCCACCCTTGACATTTGCCCTGCGCCTATCCCGAGTGTTCTATCTTTTCGTGCATACACAATGGCATTCGACTTTGTATGTTTGACTACTTTCCAAGCAAAAAGCATAGATTCAAGTTCTTCTTCTGTTGGTTCCCTTTGCGAAACAACTTTGAACTCTTCGGTTTTGAAAAGGTATTTGTTGGTATCCTGAACAAGTACACCTTCGACTACGCTGCGAAAATCGATAGAAAGTCTTTCTTTTATTTTTTGTAAATCAACTTTTATTAATCGGCGGTCCTTCTTTTTGGTTAAAAGTTCAAGTGCAGAATTCGAATAGTCTGGAGCAATAATTACTTCGGTGAAAATTGGGTGAATTTCTGTTGCAAAGTCTAGTTCAATTGGTTTGTTTGTTACAATAATACCACCGAATGGGGAAACGGTATCTGTTGCAAAGGCTTTTTTAAATGCTTCAACAAGGTTTTCATCACTTCCCACACCACAAGGGTTCGTATGCTTAATGATTGCAACAGTAGGCAAGTCGAATTCGAGGATTAATCGAGTTGCTGAGTCTATGTCCAGAATATTATTAAACGAAAGATCCTTTCCATGAAGTTTCGTAAAATAATTCAAAAAACCTCCATAAAGCGCTGCCTTTTGCTGGGGGTTCTCTCCATATCTCAAATCCAAGGCTTTAGTCAAAGAAATTTGGAAAAATTTATGAATGTAGCCTTTCGAAATATTTTTGAAAAAGGTAGAAATAATCAAATCATAATGAGCAATGTGTTCAAAAGTTTCTGCGGCCAATTCAAGTCGTAAATCGTCAGGTATATAACCTTGGCTTTCTTTCAATGCAGAAATAATCTGTGAATAACGTTCAGGATTAACTATTGGAACAGTAAATAGGTAATTCTTACCTGCGGCACGAAGCATAGAAGGTCCGCCAATGTCTATCATTTCAAGAATTTCAAACAATTCATCATATGTAAGATTGGAAACATTGTTATACTTTGCCAAAGTTTTTTCAAATGGGTACAAATTACAAACAACCATATCAATGGAAATAATACCCAAACTTTCCAATTGTTTTAAATGCTCATTTTTATCATTTCTAGCTAAAATACCGGCATATAGGTTAGGGTGCAATGTTTTTACTCTTCCATCTAAAATTTCTGGAAATCCAGTAAGTTCCTGAATGTTTCGGACTACAATTCCGTTCTCTTCGAGATATTTTTTTGTTCCTCCAGTTGAAAAAATAGTTATCCCAAGATTATTCAATTCCTTAGAAAATTCTGCAATTCCAGACTTATCGAAAACAGAAACTATAGCATTTCGAATTGGAAAGTTAGTTGTTTCCATTAAGAACCTTCTATAAAATATACTTACTTAAATCAACATTTTCAACTATATTATTAAGTTTTTCTCTAACCATTTGAACTGAAACAGTAATCTTCTTATCTTTTATTCTATTTGGGGCATCAAACAAAATGTCTTCGAGTAAAGTCGTCATAATTGTATGTAATCTTCTTGCTCCAATATTTGTTACCTCTTCGTTCACTTTAGCAGCAATTGATGCAATTTCTCTAATAGCTTCAGGATCAAATTCAAGTTGGAGACCTTCGGTTTCAAGCAAGGCTTTGTACTGTTTGATTAATGCATTTTCTGGCAAAGTCAAAATTTTGACAAAATCATCTTCTGTTAAGCTTTTCAATTCCACCCTGATAGGAAACCTTCCTTGCAACTCAGGTATTAAATCAGAAGGCTTAGATACATGGAATGCTCCAGATGCTATAAACAAAATATGGTCGGTTTTAACAGGACCATAACGAGTATTAACAGTAGTTCCTTCGACAATCGGCAGAAGGTCTCTTTGAACACCTTCCCGAGAAACATCTGGTCCAGCTCCTTTACCATCGTGGGAAGCTATTTTATCAATCTCATCGATAAATATGATTCCCATTGTTTCGGCTTTTTCTATGGCTTCTTTTACTACAGACTCCATATCAATGAGTTTCTCAGTTTCTTCTTTCAAAAGCTGAGTTCGAGCTTCCGAAACTGTCATTTTACGCCTAACTCTCCTTTTAGGAAACAATTGGCTCATCATATCTTGTAACGAAGAACCAATTTCATCCATTCCAAAAGGTCCAAGGACTTGAACAGGAGGAACCATCTCGCTTTCAACCTCAACTTCTATCACTTTATTGTCGAAATAACCAGTACGGTAAAGTTCTCTTATTTTTTCAATATTTCCATCCTCTTCTTCTGTTTTAATATCTAAATCGAATGACACACTTCGCTTTTTCGGAAACAAAATACTAATTATCCTATCTTCAACTGCTCGTTTAGCTTCCTCCAACTTTTCCTTGTATTTCTCTTGTTTGACCATACCGACTGCTCTTTCTACTAAATCGCGTACCATAGACTCAACATCTCGTCCAACATATCCCACTTCGGTGTACTTGGTAGCTTCAACCTTTACAAAGGGAGCATTTACTAATTTTGCCAAACGACGTGCTATTTCTGTTTTCCCAACACCAGTTGGTCCAATCATAATAATATTGTTTGGAAGAATTTCTTCTCGAAGGTGACTCATTACTTTTCGACGCCGCCAACGATTCCGAAGAGCTATAGCAACTATTCGCTTCGCCTCGTCTTGCCCAATTATATATTTATTTAACTCTTCAACAATATCGCTTGGTGTAAGCTCCCAATCATTTTTTAACCCTTGATTTTCTTTTGCGTCCGGTAATTGCATAATTTCTTTACTTGAATCTTTACTCATTTTATCTCGAAGAAAAAACAAATTTACCAAAAACAAATAGTTTAATAGGCTTTAAAACTAATTTTTTTTTCAATTTTGTATTCTTTTAATTTTCAAAAACTATGAAAAAAATACTTTTTATCTTTGGAACTCGGCCCGAGGGTATAAAACTCGCCACATTAATTCATCGGTTTCGGAATGATATGAATTTTACCCCAATTGTCTGCATTACATCTCAACACCAAGGATTATTAATGCAAGTCCTTAATTTCTTTAAGATATATCCAAACTACGATTTAAACATTATGATGCAAAACCAATCCCTAAATTATGTTACATCTAAAACAGTTCTCGAGCTGGAAAATATTTATAAAATCGAAAAGCCCGATATTACATTTGTTCAAGGTGATACTAATTCCTGTTTTGCTGGTGCTCTTGCGTCTTTTTATGCTAAAGTCCCCGTTGCCCATATCGAAGCAGGATTGCGAACTTTTGACAAATATTTCCCTTTCCCCGAAGAAATCAACAGACAAATCACAACGCTTCTTTCCGATTTACATTTTGCTCCAACAAAAATGGCTGTACAGAATTTAATACAAGAAAATATTAACCCTGATAAAATTTTCTTAGTTGGTAACACAGGAATAGATGCCCAGAAGTATGCCCTTAAACAAATTGAGCAATTTGAACCCAATTATTTCAGTCGTTTCTCCGCAATTGACTTTTCAAAAAAAATAATCTTACTCACCTGTCACAGAAGAGAAAATTTTGGGGAGCCTTTGAAAAATATTTTCGAAGGTATACTCGAAATTACCTCTTCTTTTAATGAAGTCGAAATAATTTACCCAGTCCATCCAAATCCTAATATTTCATCATTAGCATACTCTATGTTGAAAAATTCACGCATCCATTTACTCGAACCACTTGACTATTCAGAACTTCTTTTCATTATGAAAAATTCATACTTAATTATGACCGATAGTGGAGGTATCCAGGAAGAAGCTCCATCGCTCGGGAAACCTGTCCTAATTTTAAGAGAAAAAACAGAAAGACAGGAAAGTATTGATTGCGGAGTTGCAAAAATAGTAGGCTCAAACAAAAAAACTATTATTGAAAGTGTTGCTGACCTACTTTCAAACAAGAAATCCTATAAAAAAATGTCAAAAATTGTTTTTCCCTATGGCGAAGGTAATGCTAGCGAAAAAATATATGAAATAATTTGTCATTACTTTTACAATAAAACTTCTCCAAATAAATCATAAGGCTTTGCTTTTGTGATTTTAATTTTGACAAAATTTCCAGAATTAATATTATTTGAATTTGAAGTAAAAAAAACTAAATTATCAACTTCTGGAGCATCATATTCAGTTCTTCCAATAAACGTATTACCTTGTTTCTGGTCAACAAGAACTTGCAAGTTCTTTCCAATCAATGCATTGTTGTTTTCCAAAGAAACCTCCTTCTGCAATTTCATTATTTCATTTTTACGCCTTTCTTTTTCTGCGTCGGGAATTGGATCGCCAAGCGAAAAAGCACTTGTTCCATCTTCTGGAAAATAAGTAAAAACACCGATTCTGTCGAGCCTGTATTTCTCTACAAAATCAATTAATTTATAAAAATCACGCTCAGTTTCATTTGGATAACCAACTATAAAAGTCGACCGAATTACAGCTTTTGCATTCTTCGTTCGTATTTTTTCAACCAAATCTAAAATTGTTTTTTCTGAAGTTCCTCTTCGCATTGATTTCAAAACTTTGTCGGAAATATGCTGGAAGGGAATATCAAAATAGTTGCAAATCTTTTGATTGTCCACAACAAAGTTGATTAATTCGTTCTGAACACCGGAAGGATAAAGATACATTAATCGAATCCACTGAATAGGTTCGATTTTGCTTAAACTTTCCAGCAATTCAATGAGTTTTACTTTGTTATAAATATCAATTCCGTAACTGCTTGTATCTTGGGAAATTAACACTATTTCTTTTACACCCATTTCTGCGAGAAAATTAGCTTCTTGGACAATTTCTTCAATCGGTCGAGATTTCAGTTTACCACGAATATTTGGGATTGTGCAAAAAGAACATTTTCTATTGCATCCTTCACTAATTTTCAAAAAAGCGTAATGTTTGGGGGTCAAAAGTTCTCTTTCTCCCAACAATTCACTCTTTAAATTTTCTTTGTTATCCATCAAAAATCTTAAAATTTCTTTTGGGCTATCTACTCCAACAAAATAATCGACTTCTGGGAACTCATCCTGTAACTCATTTTTAAATCTTTGAACCATACAACCAGCTGCTATTATTTTTTTTATTTTTCCCCTTAATTTCATATTAACGAGTTCTAAAAGAACCCCTAAATTCTCTTCTATAGCCGGTTTGATAAATCCACAAGTATTAACTATACAAACGGATGCATCTTTTAAACTTTCAACTACTTGAAATCCATTTTTCTTAAGTAGGGTTAGAAGCTTTTCGGAGTCAACAACATTTTTTGCACACCCAAGTGTAAGAAGAGCAACTTTTTCTCTTTTTGTGTTTTTCATAAATTAACTTTTTGATTACCAGTTTTTGTCGATCTTTTTTCCCAGCCGAGGAAGAAGCTTAGCTTTAATTTCCTTTTGTGTCTTTTTCTCCTCATTTCGAAGAGCGTTTAAAATATTTTCAATGTTATTTTGACTTAAATTTGTTTGCTTGCTTTGTTCCTTATTCTGCTTCGGTTGCTGACCATTTTTCTGATTTTTTTCTTGAGATTGCTGCTTTTCTTGGTTTTGGTTGCTATTTCCTTCTTTTTTTTGGTTTTGCTGTTTCTTCTGTTCTTGTTCTAAAATCAACATTTTTCTTGCATATTCAAGATTATATTTTGCATCAAAATCATTTGGATTTAGCTTTAAAGCTTTTTTATAAAAATCAATACTTTCTTTATAATTCTTTTCTTTCAAAAGGGAATTACCAATATTAAAAAGAACGCGAGCTTTATCATTGGATTCCTTTAAACTATTTGATAAATCCATATATTTTTGCCGTGCTTCGGAGAATTTATTTTGCTTATAAAGGGCGTTTCCAAGGTTGTACTTGGCTTTTTCTTCTTTGGGATTCTTCTCTAATGCTTTTCTATAAAGAATCTCGGAATCTTGATACTTCTTATCTCTATACCTATCATTTCCTTGTCGAATTAAACTAGTTGTTGATTGACCAAAGATACTATAAAACGAAATAAAATTCAATAAAATAAACAAGATAATAAATTTCATTTTTTAAATGACCGTTGTTGAACAAAGTTGTTAAAAGCCAAAATTAATTTGTTTTTCCTTTCTGTTATAAAAACTTCAATCAATAAGAACACCAATGCTACAGCCAAAGGATATTGAAATTGAGATTCAAAATTTGAAAAGATTTTCGTCTCATACTCTTTTTTTTCCATTTTAGCAATCTTATCAATAATCTGGGACAAGTCTGGGTCAACACCAGAATTTAAAATAAACTCACCTCCACCAATTGAAGCAATTTTCTCGAGCATCACTGGGTCAAGTTTAGATGTAACAACACTTCCACTATTATCTTTTAAAAAATCTCTTTTCCCATTAATCACAATTGGAATAGGTCCACCAGTCAAAGTACCCATACCAATTGTGTGAATAACAAAATTATTTTTTGCAGCAAACTCAGCTGCAGTAAATGGGTCATCTTCGTGATTTTCCCCATCAGTAATAATTATTAAAGCCTTTTTCCTCTGTTTATCAAGATTAAATTTTTCGACTGCAAGTTCAATTGCCGAACCAATTGCGGTTCCTTGCAAAGGTATCATATCTGGTTCTATATAACTAGTAAACAACTTTGCTGCCGAATAATCAGTAGTCAAAGGCAATTGAACATATGATTCACCAGCAAAAACAATAATACCGATCCGATCATTGGTGAGTTTTTCAATTAACCTCATAATCATTTGCTTGGCTCTTTCTAGGCGGTTCGGCTTAACATCTTCAGCAAGCATGCTGTTGGAGACATCAAGGGCAATAATAACATCAACTCCTTGCCTCTTACCTTCAATCAACTTTGTGCCAATCAAAGGATTAGCAAGCGAAATAAATAAAAATACCATTGCAATAATCAAAATAAAGAACTTCACAAGAGGTTTCGAGGTTGAAAAATCATTCAAAAGCCGGTGAAGCAAGTCAATCTCAATAAAATTTTTGATAATTTTTTTGTTCCTATAGAAATTAATGAAATAAATAATAGACAATATTAGCAAAATTAACAAAGACCAGAAAATCCAAGGGTTTTCCCAAACAAACATCTTATCCAACCCTAAATACTTAATGTTTGAAACCAGTTACTATACCGAATATTGGAATTTCAACTCTCGGAAGGTCCATCAAATTAGTTCGAAACTTTACTTTACCAGTGAAATTTCCGACATTCGAAGGTGAAATTTTGATCTCTATAGTGAAATCTTGGTTGGGTTTCAACATAAGGTCAGGTTTCAAGTTTGTTTCAATTTCACCCGCAGGTTCGACTTTAGGTTCTTTTATGATAATATCTTCATCAGTAGTGTTTTTAATTACAATTTTATATGTAGCAGTATCTCCAATTAATAAATTGGAAGCCATTACTTTTGAATCGGGAAAAAACTTCAGAGGAGGTACAACTTCAACTTTTAAATACAAATAAGTTTCAGCTTTTTCAGGGTCATTAGAAGTAATTCTTATTGATTTAGTATGAACACCGGGACCTTTCGGAACAATTAAACTAACATCCATTACAGCATAACCATTAGGTTCGATATTTTTGCGATCTAATGGCGCAGCAGTGCATCCGCAACCAGGTTTAACGGTAAAAATTTTAAGTGTATCATCTCCATCATTAAAGATCTTTATCCTAGCTTTTAAAGGTTCATCGGCGTTTCGGATTTTACCCCAATCATAAGTATCTCCACAATCGAAACGAAGTCGGGGTGCTGAGAAAACAAATGAAAAACTTAAAACAAAAACCGCAAAAAACACAAAATTTTTCATATCCATCTTAAGTTTAAATCAAATATTTATTACGAATTGATATAATTTTTCGTCTATTTTAGATGCAAACTAAAATTAGATTTGATCTTAGTTGTAACTTTTACTTCATTGTTATTTGTTTGTGGTGATGCTGGTAAAGAATAAACAAAATTTATTTGTTGAAAAATGTTACTTTTTAATAACAATCCAGAAATTCTACTTGCGACAAACTCTCCACTTTGATTTCCAAAAAATTCTGAAATTTTGGCTTCATTAATCTTTTGCTTACCTTTAAGGAAATTTATTTTGGTATTTAGCGAAACAAATAAAGAATCGTCGGCTACTTTTTTCAAAAGGAATGCGTTTGAAATTTTTGCTGGGATTGGTTCAGAAACTTCTTTATCATAATTCCAAACTTCCCCAATTGCAATTTTTTTAGATGGATAAATTTCAAAAAGTTTTTCGAAACTTTTTCTTAACTCTTCAGGATTAAAAAAACTGCTTGTAATTTGAAAAAGCATTTTTTTATCAATACTGTTGAATTCTTTTCGCTTAGAAATATTTTCTATTACCTTATTAAGTACCGTATCAAAACCAATTATTTCCACTTTTTTACTACCAATGTAAACCATTAGTCGAAAATTTTTCCCAACAAGGGAAGAAAAGAAAACATCCAATGGAGTTAAATTTTTACCCGCTTTATTTGTATTTACTTCGAAAGTAAAAATGGGTGAAACTATTTTCTGTTGAATTTGTTTGAAGTTAACCTGAAAGAGAATTGAATCATTAGTTACGAAAATAGGTTTCAATGTGTAAATAAAAACTTGAGAATTTTGGGTTTCAACTTTCAAAGTATCAATCTGTTGAGTAATATTTTGGGAAAATTCATTTTTAAAAGTGTATTCCTCTCCAATGTTTGGTCTCAGTTTAAAATCAATCAAATTCACCTCATTATCTGTAGTAGTTTTAGCTTTAAGTGTTGAGGACTGACCTTTTCCTTGTTGGATTAGGGGAATTTTCTGTCTCTCCTTGCATCCGAAAAAAATAAATAGAAAAATAAAAAACAAAATTAGATTTTTCACAATTACAACCTTATAATGAAAAACAAAAATAAACACTTGAATTAATAGAAGCAAATTATTTAATAATTTCTTCGTTTTTAATTTGTTAAAAATAAGTTTAAAATGCCGAAATTCAAATTATATTCAAATTATAAACCAGCAGGAGACCAACCAAAAGCCATCAAAGAATTGGTTGAAGGTATAAAAAAAGGTGTAAAACACCAGGTCTTACTGGGGGTTACAGGTTCTGGCAAAACTTTTACAATATCTAACGTTATCGAACAAGTCCAAAAACCAGTTTTAGTAATTTCACCCAATAAAACACTTGCTGCACAACTTTATAGCGAGTTTCGGAATTTCTTTCCAGAAAATGCTGTCGAATATTTTATCTCGTACTACGATTATTACCAACCAGAGGCATATATTCCTCAAACAGACACCTACATCGAAAAAGATTTTTCAATTAACGACGAAATTGACCGGTTAAGAATAAAAGCCACAAGCAGGTTGGTAGAAAACCGTCGTGATGTAATTATTGTAGCCTCTGTTAGTTGCATTTATAGTATTGGCAAAAAGGAAGAATTTGAACAGTTTGTCTTTCCCATCCACAAAGGTATGCAAATTAGCCGTAAAGCTCTGATGAATAAACTTATTTATCTTTACTATAATCGTAACGATTTAGATTTCAAGCGAGGTTGCTTTAGGGTTCGAGGCGAAATAATTGATTTAATTCCAGCATACGAAATTGATGTGGGTATACGAATTGAACTTTTTGGCGATGAAATTGACAAAATTTCTATGTTCAATTCCACAACAGGCAAGATCTTGAAAGAATTTGACGAATTT
Organism: uncultured Hyphomicrobiales bacterium; assembly: GCA_964413155.1. Lineage (GTDB taxonomy): Bacteria > Bacteroidota > Ignavibacteria > Kapaibacteriales > UBA2268 > Naka2016. Next base: position 134,169 of record CAYPRT010000003.1, read on the forward strand.
ACTATTTATCCTGCAAAGCTTTTTGTTACAACCGAAAGCAGATTACAAAGGGCAATTGTAGCTATTCAAAACGAACTGGTTGAAAGACTTCGAGAACTTCGTTCGAAGGGGAAATTACTCGAAGCTCAAAGGCTTGAACAAAGAACACTATTTGATATCGAAATGATGAAAGAAATAGGCTATTGTTCCGGTATTGAAAATTATTCAATGCACCTTTCAGGAAGAAATTTTGGCGATACCCCCGAAACAATTTTACATTATTTCCCAAAGGATTTTCTTACTATTATTGACGAAAGCCATGTAACCATTCCCCAATTAAGAGGAATGTATAACGGAGACCGTTCAAGAAAACAAACACTGGTTGACTTTGGGTTCCGTTTGCCTTCTGCATTGGAAAATAGACCACTTAATTTTGATGAGTTTGAACAATTAGTTAATCAAGTGATTTACGTAAGTGCTACACCAGGACCTTATGAGCTTGAGAAAACAGGCGGAGTTGTAGTAGAACAAATCATTAGACCAACTGGATTGGTCGACCCTGAAATATCTGTTCGTCCAGTTAGAAATCAAGTGGATGATTTAATTGATGAGATTCGGAAGCGAGTTCGAAAAAAACAAAGAGTGTTAGTAACTACCCTAACAAAGAGAATGGCAGAAGATTTAGCGGAGTATCTGCACCAATTAAATATCAATGTAGCATATATACATTCCGACATTGATGCACTTGAAAGAGTAGAAATAATAAGAGACCTACGACTTGGAAATTACGATGTTTTAGTCGGAGTAAACCTATTACGCGAAGGTTTGGATCTACCCGAAGTTTCACTCGTAGCAATTCTTGATGCCGATAAAGAGGGCTTCCTTCGAAGTGAAAGGTCCTTGCTTCAAATTGCTGGGCGAACTGCAAGAAATGTCGACGGTCTTGTAATTCTATATGCAGATAAGATAACCAACTCAATAAAAAAATTCATTGAAGAAACAAACCGCCGAAGAAATATACAACTTGAATACAACCGAATTCATAACATTAATCCACAAACTGTATATAAAACACTTGAAGAAATATTGAATTCAACTTCTATTGCTGATTTACAATTGCAAAGACAACAGAAGAAAGCAGAGAAATTTTTCCAATCTGCCTCCTATTTTACTGAACCACTTACACATTTCCTTAATGAAAAACAAAAGGAAGAATTAATTGAGCAATTATTCAAAGAAATGAAAGAAGCTGCACGTAATCTTGATTTTGAACGAGCAGCAGAAATTCGCGATGAAATAGCTCGTTTAAAAGGGCAAAATGGTTTTGATAGAAAAGGAAAAAAGAAACTTCTAAGATAAATTTCGCTCTTTCTTTAAATTTACTATCAACCTTGCACCAGATTTATTTGTAATATAATACCAAATCCATTCTAACATAACTCTTAACTTGTTTCTAAAACCGATCAAAAAGAAAATATGAACCAGTGACCAAGCTAGCCAAGCAACTAACCCTTTCAATTTTTGACTTTTCAAAACAGCAACAGCACGTGCTTTTCCAATTGTTGCCATAATTCCTTTGTCTCTGTAACTGAATGATGGACGCAATTCAAAAGGGATTTGTTCGGAAATTATCTTGCCAACAAACCTACCCTGCTGGATTGCAACTGGTGCAATTGCTGGTAAAAACTCGCCATTTTCCGTTCGGTAAGCTGCACAATCCCCAATGACAAAGGAATTAGGGTAACCAGGTATCGAGAGATCCTTGTTAACTAATACCCTCCCGTAATTGTCAAGTTCTACATTTAAACTTCGTAACAAGGATGAAGTTGAAATACCCGCAGCCCAAAAAATGTTTTCCGCAAAAAATTTTCCACTTGTTGTGGTTACTTCATTCCTCTCAATATCAATTACCCTTGTGTTAGAAACAATCTCAACGCCAAGCTGTTCTAAAGATTTTTTTGCATACAAAGAAAGTTCCTCAGGATAGGTCGAAAGAATCCTTTTTCCAGCATCGATTAAAACTACTCTTATTTTTTCCTTTTTTAAAAATGGAAAATCTGGTAAAATGGTTTTTCGCACTAATTCAGCAATTGCACCCGCAAGCTCAACCCCAGTGGGTCCACCTCCAACAATTATAAATGTCAAATATGGAGTTATATCCTTTTTCCCCATAACTTTTTCAGCAATTTCAAAAGATAACAAAATTCTCTCGCGTATTTTGAGCGCATCTGGTAAATCCTTCAACGGAATAGAATACTTTTTTAGCTTATAATTACCGAAGAACGATGACATAGAACCCGGAGCAAGAATCAAATAATCATAATCGATTTCTTCTTCACTTAACAAAATTATTTTATCCTTTTGCAAATCAATGCTAACAACTTCATCCATTACAATCTTCACATTTTTATATTTCCTAAATATTGTCCTTATTGGATAGGCGATATCCCCAGGCGATAATGCTGAAACAGCAACCTGATAAAGAAGCGGTTGAAACAAGTGGTAATTATTCTTATCAATCAATAATACTTCATTTCTTGTTTGCTTTAATTCATTTGCTGCACTTAATCCGCCAAAGCCTGCCCCGACAATTGCTACACGCATTATATATTCCTAATTAATAACTAAATAATTACGACGAAATTGTCCGATTTATCTTAATTAAAATTTTTTAAGTCAGATTTAATTGTGTTTTTATCTTTTCCATAATAATTTTATTTTTTAAAAACCGATTTATTAAAATGAAGTCTATAAAATTATTAATATTAATTTCGGTGTTAACACTTTTTGCAATCCCAATTCACCAGCTTTCCTGTAAATCAACCAAAAAAGTTGGCTTGAAACAAAAAAAACTAGTTCAAGAATCTCTTTTGAAATTAAAAACTTATTTAATTGGTTACGAACACATTTCTGTCGAATTTCCATCTATTAAGACTATAAATACAAAAGCTACCTCAACCCCAAACAATCCATTTAATAATACATTTTTTGCTGATAAGCTCTTGCAAAACATTCTGCTTTGGCTTGGAACACCCTATCGAATGGGTGGAGCTTCGCACAAGGGAATTGATTGTTCAAATTTCGTTTCAAAAATAATTTACGAAACTTTTAACATTCCTTTTCCAGCAAACGCTGAAAACCAGAGCCATTTTGTAATTCAAATAAATAATTTTGAAAAACTTGCTTTTGGCGACCTAATATTTTTTACAGGTAGGAACAAAAAATCCAAGAGAATTGGGCATGTTGGGATTTATCTTGGCAACGGGATTTTTGCTCATTCATCAACTTCCAAAGGTGTTATCATTACCCACATTTCCGAAGGTTACTACACTCAACGCTTTCGCTTCGGAGGAAGGCTTCCTCTATTTGAAAAGTTTTTTGTTTTACATTAACTTTTTCTCTCCTTCTTAATCTTAGATAAGATTTTATTAAGCTTAACAGCCAACTCCGAAAACTCAAAAGGCTTTACAATATACTCGTCAAAACCCATCTCCAATGCTCTTTTCCTATCTTCGGAATAAGCATAAGCCGTAACAGCTACAATTGGGATTTTTTTATTTTGCTTCCTGATTTCTTCAAAAGCTTTAAACCCATCCATTACTGGCATTCTAATGTCCAATAGTATCAAATCAATATCTTCCCTTTGTTCCAAAACTTCAAGAACTTCTTTACCATTTGCTGCGTAGAGAACTTCACAATTAAAATGTTTCTTCAGCATTTTATCAAGAACAATGTAGTTCAAATAATCATCTTCCCCAACTAAAAAAGTAAACTTTTCTCCTTCTTTTTTGGGGGGTTCCAATTCTATTTGGATTTTGGGTGATTCAACTTTTTCGGTCAACTTCAACGGTGAAATTGTGAAGTAAAATGTGCTACCTTCCCCAAGCTCTGATTCCACCCAAATTCTACCGCCAAGCAAATTAACCAAACCCTTCGCCAAAGGAAGTCCGAGACCAGCCCCTTCGTATTCTCGGGAAATGAAATCACTATTGATTTGCTGAAATCTTTCGAATATTGCTTCGAATTTATTTGAAGGTATTCCAATCCCCGTATCCTTAACATAAAATAACAAATCACCATTATCTTGCTTCGAACAACCAAATTCAACAAATCCCTTTTTGGTAAATTTAATTCCATTTTCAATTAGGTTCGAAAGAATTTGCTTTAGCCTTAATGGATCAGTAATAAATTCAAATCCTTCGGGCAAAACCCTGCCAAGTCGAAACTCTATTTTTTTGGATTTTACTTTTTCGTTTAACAAAAATGAAGAAAATAGTTCATATAAAACACTATTAATATAGACACTTTTCGGAGAAATCCTCAATTGGTTAGATTCAATTAAAGATAAATCAAGAATTTCGTTGAAAAGTTCAAGAAGTTCGTTACCTCTTTTCAAAATTATTGAAGCAAATTTTTTTACTTCTTCCATACTAACTTCCTGCGTCTTTAAAACTTGAGCAAACCCGAGAATTCCATTCAAAGGGGTTCTAACTTCGTGGCTAACATTTGCAAGAAAAGCGGTTTTTAACCTTTCGCTTTCCAAAGCCTTATCTTTTGCTTTTACTAATTCCTCCAATAGGTGCTTTTGTGCAGTCACATCTTCTTTTACACCCACAAAATGCGTAATATTTCCATTTTCATCAAATATAGGAGAAATTAGCCCCCTATCCCAATATAATTTTCCACTTTTTTTCTTGTTTAGGAATTCACCTTTCCAATCATTCCCTCCTAGAATAGTATCCCACAAATTTTTGTAAAACTCTTTATTATGGTATCCGGATTGCAGAATTCTTGGATTTTTACCAATAAGTTCTTCATAACTATATTCAGTTATTTCACAAAATTTTGGGTTGACATATTCAATCGTTCCACCCCTATTTGTTATTACAATCCCAACTTGACTTTTTTCAACTGCCCTCGAAAGTTTGACAAGTTCATCGTGCTGCATTCTCCAAATAATGTAAGTAGCAAGTTGAGAAGCTACAATCTCCAACAACTGTACACTTTTTGAATCGTATGCATTTGGATCATCATAGCTTTGAACAACAATAGCACCATAGGGTTTCCCTGCGACAAATAAAGGAACTCCAATCCAGACTTCGGAGCGAGAACCAATTGGTTCTACTTCATCACGACTAATTAGTTCATCAATATCATTTCGTTTAAGAAATAATGTTTTTCCTTCGTGGATGACTTTACCAGTTAACGACTTTTTTGCACTCCAACGAACGGGAGCGTCCATTTTTTCATCCCATTCAAACGGAGAATAAAGTTCATCTTTACCTTCGTCGTAGAAAGCAACAAATAGATTTTGAGTATCAATAAATTGTGAAAGCTTTTCACGAACTTTTTCAAAATATTTATATAAACTCGGGACTTTAACAAGCGAATCGGCAATTTCAAATTGCATTTTGATAATTTCCTGGTTTATCTTTCGTTCTGTAATATCAATACCATCACCAATTGCGGTCAATTGACCCTTATAATTAAATAGATTTACACTACTATCCACCCATTTAACAGAACCATCTTTGCATAATATCTTAATTTCATATCTCGATGGAACCAAACCCCCAGAAAATCTTTGTAAAACCAAATTTTTAACTTGTTCCCTTTGGTCAGGATGTACAAGATTCCAAACCGGCATTTCTAAGACTTCTTCTTCGGAATAACCAGTTATTTCCAACAATGCTGGATTGCAAAATAAAACCTTTGGACCTTGATAAATCAATATTGAGGAATTAATAGTGTTAATTAAAGTTTGAAACAATTCTTTTTGTTCGGCTAATTCTTCGATTGCGCGTTTTTGATCTGTAATTTCAACATCCATACAAACGAATGCAGGATTTCCAGTTTCAGAAGGAATCGCAAAAGTTGTACTCGATATCCACCCCAAACTCCCATCTTTTCTTAGAAACTGGCTTTCAAATGGTCCTGCTGGTTGTCCTGTACGACTTATTTCTTTCAATAAAATCAAAAATTCCTTTGCTTGTTCTTTTGTATAAATTAGTTCATCTAATGTTTTTCCTAATGCTTCTTCTTTACTCCAACCATAAATTTTGGTAGAAGCATTATTCCAATATGTAACTTTCCCCTCTTCATCATAAAATTGAACGGCAACATTCGGAGTATTTTCTAATGTATCAATTAATTGTTTTGTTTTTATGCGATTTTCTTCCTCAAGTTTAACTCTTTGGGTAATATCCATAAGTGTACCAATGACACCTGGTTTCCCTTTGTAAATTATCCTTCTACCAAAGACTTCAATAAAATTAACTGTTCCATCTTTCCTAACACCTTTAAACGAGTAATTAATAGCTTCAATTTCACCAGAAACTCTTTTGTCAATATTTTCTCTAACTCGTGGATGATCATCAGGATGAGTTAAATCGAATGGACCGCGTTTTCCTGTTAACTCATCTACTTCATAACCAAACACATCCGCCAAAGCTTTGTTGACATATTGAAATTTATCATCTTGAATTAAGTAAATACCAACGAGTGAAGCTTCGGCAAGCATTCTAAATCGTTCTTCGCTTTCCCGCAAGTTTTCTTCGAGGATATACTTTTCGGTGATATCTTTCTGGGTTCCCCAAGCTCGAACTAAATAACCATCTTCTATGATTCCGACAAGATTATTTTCGAAATATTTAATATTTCCAAATCTATCTACTTCAGTTGATATCCCCCCAGCCAATTTATATCCGTTGTTTATAAAAGCACTCAAGTATTCTATGTTACCAGGTTCATCTTCCTTTAAAACATCAGAAAGTCGGATTCCAATAATTTCGTCTGCCTTTTGGAAACCATACATTTGTGCATAAACATCATTACATTCAGCTAAAAAACCACCTTTAAACATTAACCTAATTTGGTCTTCAATTGGTAGATTTATATTAATTGGCTCTTCTAAATCGAATCTCCAAATCCCATCAGTACTAAAGTAAACAAATTGTCTATACCTTTTTTCTGACTCTTCAAGTTTACGAAGATATTCACGCTCTTTTGATTGGTCGCGAAAAACTAAGACAACCCCCAGAATATTTCCAAACGGGTCTTTAATAGGTGCTCCACTATCGGCAATTGGAATTCGTTCGCCACTCCTATTAATTAAAACAGTGTGGTTTGCAAGCCCTACCACTTTGCCTTCGCGTAAAACTCTTTCAACAGGGTTTTCGGCTTTCTTACCAGTAAATTCATTTACTATATTAAAAACTTTTTCAATTTCCAACCCTCGGACTTTGTTTTCTTTCCAGCCAGTAATGTCTTCGGCAACAGGATTCATATTTTGGATAAAACCTTTATCATCTGTTGTTATTACCGCATCCCCAATTGAATAAAGAGTTGTCCTATAAAGCGTTTCACGTAATATAATGTCATTCAAATATCTTGTGCCAACTTCTTGGTCGAATAATATTTTCCCAATCAAAAGAGAAATCAAAGGGTAAAATATGATAATTATCAGAGCAATTTCAGTAAAAACCTGTTTTGCAAAGATTGAAGGCAAGGTAAAAGCCAATAAAACCATAACTATATGAACCAATAACCCAAACAGATAAAGTCGCCAAGTATTCAACCAATAAATATCTCGGATTTTAATTATTCTGTTAAAAACAAGTCCAAATAAAAATGCTTCAAGAATAGTTGCAAGACCCATTGGTAACCCAACACCTCCAATGGATATTCTATATAGTAAAGCCAACGAAGCAGAAATTGTCCCCGACAAAAGGCCAAAAAACAATGTACACAAACTAATAACAATTGTTCTTCCATCAAAAATCAAACCGGGAGCTAAGTTAAAAGGATAAATCATTCCAATAATAGCAATCAATCCAAAAAGAATTCCTTGGAAAACTTTTCCTAAAATAGTTTCCTTATTCCATCTTCTAACCAAGTAACCAGACATGACACTCAAAGTAACCAAAAGACACAGATTAAGGATTAATCCAAAATATTTTTGGATTTCCATCACTCCTCCTATCTCAAAATAGAAAAACTAAAAAAGCAAAATTTATACCACAAAAACTATTTCATTTTGATAAAAATGATACTTTTTTGAGAATTCTGCAAGGCTAAATATATTCCACTTTGAAGGGTAAAATCTCGAATTTTGAGAAATGTATTTTTATCTACTATAATTTTCCCAAAAAGATCGAAAATTGTTGTTTTCGATAGCTCGAAACCAAAGTTTTCAAGCTCGTCTAAATTATCAAGAATAATAGCTTTACGATAAGAAGCATGATTAAGTTCATCAACCCCAAGTGTTTGAGAAACAAAACGAAATGTTAATAGCAAAGAATCAGTTGGATTGGCGTTATCGAACAAAACTGCAACAGCAACTGCTTCTCCAAAGTATCCATTTGGAACAAAGGTAAAGTAAAATTCGTTTGGACCAGAAATTTCCCCTGGAGCCAAGGTAATTAAATCCGAAGGTTCAAAAGGGTCGTTTTCGGAAAGAGGTGGATAACAAATAGGACCCCAGCAAAAAGATAAATCCAATCCTTCGTCGATTTTGGTAGCAACTACCTTAAGTTTAAAACTCTTAGTTTCATTAGAGGCATTTTTAAATATACATTTGGCTTTTGCTTCACTGATATAAGGTGAAACCATAAGGACACTATCAATCGACACTATCTCGATAGTTCCAGCTTTTACAAAAAAAACTGAAAGCAAGAGAAAAACGAACAACAAAGTTAATTTTCTCATATTTCTTCTTAATTTTGCTTTTCAAAAAAGTAAATTAATCAAAAAGGAAGATATGAACAAAAAAATCTTTATTTCAGCGTTCATAATAATGTTGTTATGTCTTGTTTCATTTGCCAAAGAAAACAAGAAAATTCCAAATGTCAAAGTAAAAAATCTCAAAGGGGAAACAATTGAAACAAAAAACTTTAATAACGATGGTAAACCATTCATTATTAACTTCTGGGCTACATGGTGTAAACCTTGTATTATGGAGTTAAACAACATTCACGAAGTATACGAAAAATGGCAAAAAGAAACAGGAATAAAAATAATTGCTGTTTCAATCGACGATGTTCGAAGTTCAAAAAAAGTAGCTCCTTTTGTTTTAGGTCGCAATTGGAAATACGAAGTTTATTTGGACGAAAACGGTGATTTCAAGCGTGCACTTAAAGTGAATAACCCGCCACACTCATTTCTTGTCAATTCCAAAGGGGAAATTGTTTGGGAACATAACGGCTATGCTACAGGAGACGAAGATATTATGTTTGATCAAATACATAAACTCCTCGAAGAAGAAAAAGCTAGCAAAACAAATAGTGAACAGAAGTAATTTAAAATGCCCCACTCAATTACGAGGTCTTATTTCTTAAAAAGTTTTTCTTTTGCAAAGCCTTTCGTTGGTTTGTTCTTATTGACAATCTTGTTAAATACTATTTTTTCTTCACTAACAGCAACAACTGTTGCTACAATCAAGCCAATCTTTGAATTAATTTTTAACTCTAAATTACTACCAGAGTCTCCTTCAGAAAATGTAGGCTTTTTAGCAGAAATTAAATCTCACTTTTTTTCATTCATTAAAAATCTAATTGTTTCCAAAAGTGGAATCCAAAATACATTACTTAACCTTTCAATTTTTATAATAATTTTATTCATTTTAAAAAATTTTTTCAAATACCTTAGTTCAATAACAAATGCTAAATTAGAAGAAAGTATAGTTCGATATATTCGTAACTCCCTTTTTTCGAAACTCATCACTTTGGACTTGAATTATTTTAATACCACTAAAGCTGGAACAGTTATCTCAACTATCACCAATGATGTAAATGTTGTTAACTCTACAACTGTATCTGCGTTCACAGGACTTTTAAGAGAAGTTATCCAAGTCATCTTATATTTATTTTTGCTACTCTCAATTTCTCCCCCTCTGTCCTTAATTGCTTTTAGTTCGAGCATCGTCACAATTTTGATATTGAGAATTTCCACAGATTATTTGCGAAGATATGCAAATCGAATGCAAGGTGCAATGGCAGATTTTACATCTGTCCTCCAAGAAACTCTTTCAGGTATAAAAATCATCAAAAGTTACAATTTTGAAAACAAAATAAAAGACAAATTTTTCGAAAAAACTCAGAAATATTATCGCTCTTCAATAAAATTTCAATCTATAATTTCACTTGTACCTGCCTTAAACGAAATATTTGCAATATTTGCATTGGTAGTCGTTTTCCTGGTTGGAGGGAATTTTGTTCTTCAAAACAAAATGCGAGCCGAAGATTTAATGTTGTTTCTTTTTGCCCTATTTTCGATTATGAGCCCAGTAGCCACAATTGTGCACAACATATCACAATTTCAAAGAGGTATCGTTAGCACTCAAAGGGTTTTCAATATATTAGAACAAAATGTCCAAGTTCATTCAGGAAAGAGAAACATCGAAAACTTCGAAAATTCTATTGAGTTCAAAAATGTTTTTTTCGGTTACAATTCAGAGTTAGTCCTAAAAAACATTAATTTTAAAATTGCAAAAGGGAAAAAAGTTGCTTTTGTTGGAGCAAGCGGAAGTGGGAAATCGACTATTGTCGACCTAATAATTAGACTCTACGACCCAACCGAAGGGGCAATTTATATTGATGGAATTGACATCAGAGAACTCGATATAATATCTTACAGAAAACTGTTTGGAATTGTTTCTCAAGAAATTATTCTTTTCAATGATACTATTAGAAATAACATTTTAATTGGGAATCCAGGATCTACCGAAGATGATATTATTAATGCATGCAAAATATCAAACTCTTATAATTTCATTATGAAATTACCCGAAGGTTTTGATACGATTATTGGTGAAAGAGGAGTAATGCTTTCTGGTGGAGAACGTCAACGAATCGCTATTGCACGTGCACTCATTCGCAATCCGCAAATCCTAATTTTCGACGAAGCAACTTCTGCTCTGGATTCCGAATCCGAAAAAGCTGTTCAGGAAGCAATTACTCACTCTTTGAAGGATAAAACTGCTATTATTGTTGCCCATCGCCTATCATCCATTGTTGATGCCGATGAGATAATTGTATTCGATAATGGCGAAATTATGGAAAGAGGTACTCATCAAAGCCTTCTTGAAAACAATGGCATTTACGCAAAACTATATTCATTACAAACTAATTTGACATAAATTTATTAATTTTCATAGTTAAGATTTTAAAAGTTTCTTGCTTTTTCATTTTGATAAAAAATCACAAAGAAGATTAAGTGGTAACTCAAAATAAATTCAGAACAACCATTCAATCTGATAATTTATCGATCGTAAGTAAGATTGCCCAAAATCAGATACATTATTGGTAACAAAATTGATTTTACTTAAAAAATTCGTAAATTTATTTAGAAACTAACGAACAATGACTAATTTTGAAATAGGAAACCAATATTAAATAATTGAGAAGGTTATTGCATGAATAAAATGCACAAATCAGAAGATAATATAATCGAAACAGGGCAAACTTCAAATTGGACACAAATAATTGGATTACTTACACACATTGACCCCTATCTCCTATCCGTCTTATCGCATAAAATGCTTAACTTTCTACTTTGCAAAGGATATCGAGAAGCCAAAGAATTAGGAGTTACAATTGGAAATTGGGAATTAGAAAACGAACAAACCTTGATTGAAACTAATAAACTTACAAAAAAGACAATATTAAAAAACACTTTTTCATATGCAAACGAAATTTTCAATTTAGCTTCGAAATTTTTCACTAATGACCAAATATTTTATTTGATCCAAAAATGGATATTTGAAGAAAAAGCAAGTTACCTTGTACGATTACTCGCTAATCAATCAGTTCCTTTAAAAGAAATTGCAGAAGCTATAAGAAAATACTATTTTCAAACCCCAAACCTAAAAGAGCAAGAAAGCCATTTTGTTTCCTCCCCTGCGGTACAAGGTATACGTGTTGCCCTTGCTCGAAGATTGCTTTCAGACCAGTTGGAATTCGTTCACATTGCAAAAAATTTTATTAAAATCAATGATTTTTATGAATTACTGCAAAAAACGATAATAACCAGTGAGGGAGTAGGTAGATTTGGGGGAAAAGCTGCAGGTTTGATTCTTGCAAGCAAAATTTTACAGAGTTATGTTGAGGAACATCGAAGTTTGGTAACCGACGACAAAATTTTTTCCTTAAGTAAAATAAGAACACCCAAAACTTGGTTTATCCCTTCTGATTCTTTTTACGATTTTCTTTATTATAATAATCTCGAAGATATTATTGAGCAAAAATACAAACCTATAGACGAGATAAGAAGCGAGTATCCAAACATCATTCAGGTCTTTAAAAATTCTCAATTCCCCCCAGAATTAATAAATGGAATGTCTCGTGCTCTCGACGACTTTGGTGAGAACCCTATAGTTGTTCGTTCATCAAGTTTGCTTGAAGATAGACTTGGTGCTTCTTTCCCTGGGAAATACAAAAGTATTTTTTTAGCTAACCAAGGGACAAAGTCAGAACGTTTGAATGCTCTTATGGATGCAATAGCAGAAGTTTATGCCTCTACCTTTAGCCCAGAACCTATTGGTTATCGAATTGAACATCAGCTCTTGGATTTCAACGAAGAAATGGGGATTATGATACAAGAAGTAGTTGGGAAAAAATACGGCAACTACTTCTTCCCCGCCTTTGCTGGCGTTGCTTTCAGCTTAAATGATTTGAGATGGTCACCAAGACTTGAACGGGAAGATGGTTTAGTCCGTTTAGTTGTTGGATTAGGAACCCGTGCAGTCGACCGTTTGGGCGATGATTACACATTTATAGCTTCCCCGGGAAAACCTTCACTTTCAATTTACACTAATCCCGAAGATTTTTTACGTTATTCTCCAAAAAGAATTGATTTGATTAACTTATCAACAAATTCTTTTGAAACAATCGAAATTGAGAATCTGGTAAAAATTCTTGGCTTTGGTTTTCCAATGTTAAATTACATCTTTTCGATTATAGAAGATAACCAAATTCGTAATCCTATAGGGTTAGGTATCAACCCATCTAAAGATGAAATTGTAGTCACCTTCAATAACCTCATTTCTCAAACAAATTTTATGGAAATTATCCACAGAGTATTAAAAATCTTACAAAAAGAACTTAATGTCCCAGTTGATATAGAGTTCGCATTCGACGGGGAGTTTCTTTATCTGTTACAATGTCGTTCACAAAGTTTTATACAAGTTTCCGAAAACTTTGATATACCACAACAAATTCCACCGGAAGATTTACTTTTCCGAAGTACGAAATTTATCGGCGAGGGGAAATCGAAAGACATCGAATTTATTGTATTTGTGGATCCAATAAATTATTCAAGAATCACTAACTATCAAGAATTTTTTGATGTTGCTGATGCTATTGACAAAATTAACCAGTTGCTTCCACAAAAAAAATTTGTGTTAATAGGTCCAGGACGTTGGGGTACTCGCGACGATTTTCGTCTTGGTGTCAAAGTCACTTATTCATCGATTAACAATACTGCAGTTCTAATTGAACTTGCTCATAGCATTGGAAATTTTGCTCCCGAAGTTTCTTTCGGTACTCACTTTTTCCAAGATTTAATTGAATCGGGAATTATTTATGTTGCTATTTTTTTACAGGACAAAGAAACTATTTTCAATGAACATTTTATCCATAAATCACAAAACCTTTTACCGGAATTGTTTCCACAGTTAATAAATATTTCTCATATTGTAAAAATTGTTTCTATTCCTAAAGAAACTAACGGTAAAGTACTTCGAATTTTCAATAACACTCAGTTGGGGGTATCTATTGGGTTGCTAAGTGAATCATCGATTTCTCCCGTTTTTTTGATTAATCAAAGAAAAGACATTTCAAAATTAAAAATTGAGGAGCCGTGGGAAATTCGTTGGAAATTTGTCGAGAAGTTAGTCAACAAAATCTCACCTATTAAATTTGGTATTAAAGGAATTTATCTCTATGGAACTGTTTTTACAAAAAGTGCATCAGATACATCAGACGTTGATTTACTTGTTCACTACGACGGCGATCCACTGCATAAAGAATTGATGGATGCTTGGTTCGAACCCTGGAACATTATGCTTCAAGAAATTATCTACATTAACACAGGATTTCTTAGACCCAAACCTCTCGATGTTCACTATATTACGGACCAGGAGCTTGTTCCTGAAAATTACTATTTTAGTGAAATAATGGACGTTCAAAAAAAGAATTCTTATAAATTGTTCTGAGGGTTAATACGTAAAATCTGTTTGACTTGTTCAATCGTTAATAACTTAAATAAGAAAATTAAAGCCCAGTAGAAAATAACATAACAAATTACACCAACAATCGAGCTGGTGAATTGGGAAAGCAATTTTGCAAAAACAATAGATACAATCCCAATCCACAATGGCTTAGCAACCACAATGTAGGAATTCAAAACTTTGGCTTTAATATTGAAAAAAGATAAGGACAAAAACACGCATAATTCGGTAATAACAAGGGATATCACAGCACCAAGGGAACCAAAACGAGGAACCAATATTAAGTTCAAAGAAGTTGAAATAATCCCACCAATTATACTTGATTTTAGAAATTGGTTTTGTTTATTAATCGCATATATTGCTGTAACTAGAGATGCAGTAAAATAGGATAAGATACAAGATACCAGAGAAATCCTAAAAACCAAATCTCCAGCTAAATATTTATGTCCGAAAATTAAGGAAATAGAATCTTTTGAAAAACCAAACATCCCAAAAACAAGAAAGAAAGCAATGATAAATTCAGACAAAAGAAATTTCTTTTGAGTAAATTCGAAGTTGCCATCGACGACAGACCGGGAAAGTTCAGGGAAAAAAGCTATTTGTAAAATGTTATTGGGAATCAATAGAACATTCATCAACCGAATCATTGCAGAGTAAATTCCAGTATCGTAATCTCCTTTAAAAAAGTTAAGAATAAGTATATTTATGTTTGCGTAAACTACAATCAATAGAGATGAAAGAGAAATTGGAAGTGACATTTTTACAATTTCAAGTGCAAGGCTTTTGTCAAATTTAATACTAAAATCTTTATACATAAAAAAATAAACGAAGTTTAAAAAAGCAATCGATAAGCCCCAAGAAATAACATAACCAACAATTGCTGCTTTGTAATCATTTGGAGAATTAACCCAAAAATAAAAGTAGCCTAACAACATTGAGCCTTGTAAAAGGCTAGCAATCGCAGGAAATTCCATCTTCTCAATTCCGCGAAACAACCAATCTATATGGAATGCTAAAATAAAAAGATACAAACCAACAATAAAAAATGCACTCTTAACATCGGATGGCTTATCCAGAAACAAAACAACACAGCAGAAAACAGCATAAGATAAGACTGAGAAAATTAATTTTAAAAATAATACATTATTATAATATTGTGTAACAGAATTTGGATATTTTGAAAGCTCACGCATCCCAATTGTGTAAAAACCAGAATGGAGAAAACCCACGAAAAAGTATGTTAAAGTTATTGCAAATGAGTAAATTCCAAAGCTTTCGGGTGAAAGAGTGCGAACAAGCAATATAATTGCTAAAGAGGAAATTCCTTTGCTAAAAAATTCAGAAAAACCAACAAGCAAGGTGTTGCGAACAATTCTACCCATTTTTAAAGGCTAAAACTCCACCAATCGATTTCTAATTCAGGAAACAATGAGTTCCTTCTTTCACATTCTTCAAGGAAGGAGATCTCTTCAGCGGAAAGAATGTGGTTTGTAACAATTTTGTCAGCAAAATCCATTAGCCTATTAAAGTCTGTATGGTGAAAGAAAAATCTTTGTTCTGCATAGTCCTTTGCGGAACGAGTATAAATTAGAAATTGCCAATCAGAAGATTGTAAAAGAAGTAATTCTCGCAAAGCTTGTTTAAGAACTCGATTCAATTCTTTATTATCCAATCGTTGAGAAAGGTTTGAAATAAAATCTCCAAACCTTTTTTCGTCATTGTAAATAGCTTCCCAAGTCCAATAAGTATCGGGATTGCTCCAAACATCGTGATTATTATTAACTCCCCAAGACCCTTCGGGTAATCGAACAATTAATTTTGGATTGACACGGAAAATTTCTTCGCTACATAAAGCCATTTTTACCCAAGGTGAAAAATTCAAACCTCGTATAACTGCACGGATAAATTCCGGACCCTCGAACCACCAATGACCAAATAACTCTGTATCAAAAGGTGTGCAAAGTGTTCCTTTAATTCCTGTTTGATTTAAGTACCAATTTAAAGTATTTTCAAGATGATGGATAAAATGGTTAGATTGCAAATCTATCTTCTTGGTTGTCCATTCAGGATAATACAAAGTTTTATATAACATATCTGCTTTTTTGTCTGTTACTCTCCAATAGCGTAGCATTGAATCAAGGTGTCGTTTGTGAAAATCAAGATAGTCAGGCTCTGCTGGATAACCAATGTCTCCGCTCCAAACTTGCATAGAAATCATCTGGTGGCGGGAAAAAACCACAGTAGTACCATATTCAATCTTCTCGCTCGAAGCAACATTAACCAATTGTAATGGATTTTTGTCGAAAGAAATTTCATCTGGATTTTTAAAAACTTCAATTTTATCGTGTGAATCATCAACAAATTTTCCGATAGGAATTGAGTTCTCAAATAGTTTTTGGTCAGTAATAAAATATTTTAAATTATATCGAGACAAGAATTGTTCAATTCCCGGTCGTAAATGTTTTAGGTGAAAGGGATGCACAGGAATTAGCGATTTCCATTCGTAAGAAGGCCGATATGCACACTCTGGTAACCATATGCCTTGTGGTTCACGACCAAAATGTTTTTTATAATTTTCTACAGCAGTATGTATCTGGCATTCAACACTTCTATCGTCGCCAATTAAAGGAAGATATCCATGAGTAGCAGCACAAGTCAATATCTCAATTGCACCAATATCTTGCAAAGATTTAAAAGCATTAATAATTGATTTCGAATACTTTACCTCGAAATCCTCAAGCCTTTCAGAATACCAATGTTGCCAAAACTTTGTTAAATAAATATGATGTGGATGATAACCCCAACTATTGAATTTTTTCTCATCTTCTTTCGCTTTTGCAATTTTATCTTCGCAATACTTTGAAAAAATAATTGGAAAATCTGGATGTGCAAGTTGTTCACATAAAACTGGTGAAATGTCAATATTGACTTTTGGAACTATTCCCTCTGAAAGAAGCTCATTAAAAACATTAAGCAAGGGAATATAACATTCGGCAACTGCTTCATTAAGCCAATCTGCTCCGTGCGGATAGGTTCCGTTATGCAAAACCCAAGGAAGATGAGTATGCAAAATTAAGACATAACTTCCTGAATACATTTTCTTTCAACCTTAACAAAAAAGCAAGGGGTTGCTCCCTTGCAAAACAAACTTTAACAAATAAATGAAACTTCTTTCAGTTGATTTTTGGCATATTACCCATACCTTGAAAAATCTTATCTCCTCTATCAATATTAATTTCCCCATATTGATTTTCATAGTTTTGGATATTTTCAATTAAAGCACGCATAAAAAGTTTTGCATGCTGTGGTGTCATAATGATTCTCGAAAGCACTCTTCCTTTCTGCAAACCGGGTAAAATCCGAGTGAAATCAAACACAAATTCAGCTGGACTATGAGAAAGTATCACAAGGTTAGAATAAATACCTTCTGCTTCCTTCTCTCCAAGCTCAATGTTAATTTGTTGTTGGATTTGCTGTGGTTCTTTTTTCTCCGACATATCAACCTCCTTTATTATCTTAGCTTTTCAATTTTCTCTTGAATTTCCTTTGTCTTTTTCTCGTCTTTTAAAAACGAACTATAAACTTTTAGAAGAGCCAACAGATAGTTCTCTCTATCTTCAGATTTTACTATAGGCTCCAAAGCTTCCAATTCCGCAACAATTCTCTTTAAATCGGACTGTTTGTTCGAAACAAAATAAATTTCTGCAAGGTCTTTATAAATCTCAAAATCATTTGAAAAACGAGGAGTAGATTTCGCCCTTTCAAAATATTGAGCTGATTTTTCTAAATCCCCAATATATTCTTTCTCGTTTATCTTATTTTCCTCTAATTGTCTTTTCTGAATGAGGGCAACTTTGTTTTTATATGCAGCAGCGCAATTCCTCAATGCAAGGTCAAAATTAGGGTCTAATTTCAAAGCTTTCTCATATTGATTAATAGCCTCATCGTATTTTCCAAGCTGCAAAAGTATATCACCATAAATTGCATGATACAGCTTACTATTAGGATTTTGTGCTACAAGAGATTCAGCAAATTTTATTGCTTCTTCTTGCTTATTTGACATTTGATAAATATTTACAAGAAAAGCATTTGCTTCAATATTGTCGGGTTCTAATAGGAGAATATACTTGACATATTTAGCAGAATTCTCATAATCTTTCTTTTCGAAATAATATTGTGCTAGTGATGCAAAAGGTGCAGTATTCAGTTCTGTTGGCTGTTCCTTTTCATCATTCAACCAAGTTTTAGGGGGATTAACTCTCCAGCCGAAGATAGTAAAAAAGCCTTCTTTATTACTGGAATAGACATAAACCTCATTGTTGTTGTATTCAAATTTGTCAATTTGAATTGAATCTCGGTCGGGGGAAAACCTAATTCCCCGAGAAAGCTGAGGTTTCCCAATTTTAGTAATTAAGTCTTCACGTGGCATTTTTAAATATACTCCAGCGGAGCGAGAAAAGTTTAGTTCTCCTTTTATTAAATCACAGTATAATTGATTATATTTTATTGCATTAAAGGTATCTCCTTTTACTTCATAGGCTTGTGCAATCAATGGATAAAAATCGTAAATTTGTGGTCTAACAGTAATTCCCGCTTTAAATACATTTATTGCAGAATCGAGAAACTTGGGGTCCTTAGTTGCAAAGAAGCGATTAAAAAGGTCGATACCAAAATTGTAAGCAGATCGCCAAATTTGACCTTTTAGTTGTTCAGCTCTAATCAAAAGTTCAAATTTTTTTGAATTCCGAACTGCAGAGTCAGAATTATTAATCACAATTGCTGAACCCATAAAGTCATTTCTCATTAATCGTACTTCCGAAAGATAAATATATGCTTCTGCATTATTTGGATTATTTTGAATCTCTTTCAATAAATTCTCTTCAGCCTTTTGGTAATCACGATGTTGAAGTGCTACTTTGGCAGTGGTAAACTCAGGAGAAGAACATTGAAATCCTTGAACTAATAAAATAAATCCTAAAGCAAAACAATAAAAAAAGAATTTTCTTTTCACTTTTAAACCTATAAAAAAATTTCAAATCACAAAGTTAAAAAAAATTGTTTTACTTCAGGTTATCCTTGTTAACATATAATTTTTTAGTTTCAATGGAATCTGCAGGTTGGTAAAAACCGATAAAGTATTGAGGACTATCAACTTCATTAATATGTTTGTAAACTTGGTTAGGTGGGACAAGAAGAAACAAAAAATTCGATGTAAAACTGCTCAAAATCTTTTCATATTCATTTATAGCTTCATCAAAATCGTAAAATGCTCCAATGATTTTTAATTTATTCTTTGGTAAACAAACAAGGGGATAATTATATGAATAACCAAATAAGTAATCTTTATCAAGATTTTCTTGAACCTCGGGGTCATAAACTAAAGCCTCGAGGAGAATTGGGGGATTACCTAAGGCTTCCAACTTTTTTGCTGAGTAATAAGAAAGGTCAATTATCTTTGAACGAATAAATGGCCCTCTGTCAGTAATTCTAAGTAAAATTGTACGATTATTCTGTAAGTTCTTCACTCTGACAATTGTTCCAAATGGCAACTTACGATGCGCAGCAGTAAGCCTATTCATATCGAAACGTTCCCCGCTTGCTCCCCTTCGGTTATGAAAATTCTTTCCATACCAGGAAGATTTTCCTTCTTGCATAAAATAGTAAAATTCAGAGATATCATATTCTTCAATTTTTGGAACTTCACGATCTATTTTTTGATTGATGACCTCGTTTCCAGCAAAAAGAAAATGCTTGCACAAAATAAATAAAGCAAAACTACTTGCACATAAACTTACAGCAAATAATATAAAAAATAATAACTTTTTCTTTGTATTAAACACAAAAAACCAATAAATTTGAACACAACTTACAAAAATATAAGGGCTTGTGTAAATACACAATTAATAAAAAATTAAAAAAAAGTAATCAACTTTTCTGATTGAATCAAAAAGGAAGTTTAAATAAATTAAAATTTAATAATTCATTTTAATTAAGGAATTCCATCAATTCATTTACATTTTCTTCGCTCCCGATAAAAAGTGGTGTCCTTTGATGAATAGAAGTTGGTACAATGTCTAAAATATCAATTTTCCCATTGGTTGCTTTGCCACCTGCTTGTTCAATCACAAAAGAAAGAGGATTAGCCTCGTATATTAAACGCAATTTTCCATTTGGATGCGAGCTATCCTCGGGATACATAAAAATACCACCATAATGCAATACCCGATGTACATCAGCAACTGCAGTACCAACATAGCGAAGAGTATAAGGCCTTTTTTTGTCAGGTGAAGGTGTTTTAATAAAATCGATATACCTTTGGAATTTCGGATCCCATTTGTGATAATACCCTTCGTTAACTGAATATTGGTTATTCCATTTAGGAATCCGCAAATTTCTTTTGGTTAAAAGGAATTCACCAACAGTTGGATCATAAGTAAAGACATTAACCCCATGCCCAGTCGTGTAAACAAAAATTGTGCTACTACCATAAAGAACATAGCCAGCTGCAACAAGATTCCTTCCTGGTTGCAAAACATCTTCAATTGTTCCATCTGTTCGTAAAGTTGGGTCAAGTCTCTTGTAAAAACCAAAAATAGTTCCCAAAGTAATATTGACATCAATGTTCGATGAACCATCAAGCGGGTCGAAAACAAGAACGTATTTACCTTTTGGATATCTTTCGGGAATTTTCATCAAGTCAGGTGATTCCTCGCAAGCCATAACACACAGATTTCCATTATGATCCATGGCACGATAAATAACCTCGAATGCAAATTGGTCCAGTTTTCGAACTGTTTCTCCATGAACATTCATATTTTCAGTAAGTCCCAAAATATCAGTCAACCCAGCCCTTCTTATTTCCCTTTCGATCAAACGAATAGCAAAAGTAAAATCGTGAAGCAAAAAAGTAAATTCACCAGTTGCTTCTGGATGCAGATCTTGTTCTTCGTTAATGTGACGATCAATTGTAATTAATTTCGAAGAAGTTTGAATAGTCATTTTTTTACCTTTCAATCTATAGTTGATCTTTTATCATAATCAATAGCATCTTGAAATTTTCCGAAGCTTTGACAGAATGGGGATGATTTGAAGGCATTCCAATTACATCTCCAGCTTGTAATACATTTTCATGCCCATCGATGAATATAGATCCTTTCCCATCAATACATATCACCATAGCATCATAAGGCGAAGTATGTTCACTAAGTTCTTGACCAGCCCAAAAAGCAAATAAGGTTACATTCCCACTCTTTTTTTTCAACAAAACTTTGCTTACTACTGAGTTTAGTTGATAATCAATAAGATTAGAGAGACTTTTAACTTGTGATACTATTTCATCAAAGTTCATCTTCTATATTTTCCTCTATTTTTTTCAACAATCTACTATTAAAATCTATTTGTTTTTCGAGAAAATGTATTTTTTTCTTAAGTTCTGCTTTATGTTGTTCAATCCAGAGAGGATTCTTTAAATTTTTCTCATAAGTAAATGGCTCACGATTAAGCATCCTTTCGATAATCCTTTTTTCGATATTAACCATCAACTTGAATTCCTTCAATTCATCCTCTAATTTTCTAATTACATCCTTTTCGAATTCAAAATTAGCAAAATCGGAATTTAAAAGTTTATAGAAAACTCGAATTTTTGCATAATTTTTTTCCTTATATGCATCTTGGATTGAAATCCAAAATTTTTTAAAAAACTCGTTCTCTCCGGCAACATCGGGATGTAACTTTTTTACTAATTGACGATACATTTTTACTAGTTCACTTTGAAGATTTTCATTATTATCTGAAATATGCTGAATAACCCAAGGAAGAGAATTTCCATCTTTGCTTTCTTTTACAAAATTCCTCTGATTTGTTTGAAAATTAGATTCTACGGACTTTTCGACAATATTCCAAATATCACGAGTTATTTTCATTCCACGAGAAATTTTTACAAAAAAAAGTTCTACTTTCCTTTCGATTTTGTTGCATATTTCCGCTTTCTCTTCAAGTTCGTTTTCAAGTTCACCAAATATTTTTTCATATTCAAATAGAATTCTTGGTTGAACAACATAACGATAGTGAAACCACTTCTCAATTAGTTCTAATAAAATTCTTCTTTGTTCTTCAATTTTTTCCCGAAGTAATCTTACTCTTCCATTTATAATAACGTCGTCAAAATTTTGCATATTTATTCCAATTTTTCCCATACTAAATTAAGAACAAAATGAAAAAATTATTCGCCAACTTCTTTTTTAGATGTCTTAGCAATAATCATCTCAAAGATAGCACAAATCAATGCAAGAAAAATAAATAATTTCCACAATTCCGCACCCGTATATTGCCGAAAGTCTTTTTCAACAAAACTCTGCGGATTGTCAAAATAATTGACTTTTGCTCCTTTTTTTAAAACATTAGAGAAATAGGAAAGTATGGTATTTTTCTCAGATAGTTCGAGATCTGATTCCCGTGAATCAATGTTTGCAGAAACAGTCCCAATCACATTTCCAAACGGATCTTTTAATACATAAACCCCTAATAAATTTAAGTCTTCTAAATAAAATAATGGTCCGGATGGCAATAACGTGGGTATCTTATTATATTGGTTTAAAAGAGGATCTTCAATATTAATTTTTTCAGTAAAAAAAAATTTAGGTAAATTAATTGAAAGGTTGGTTCCACAATGAACAACATAATTAATTTGATATGAAAAATTTAGGTAATAAATTGAACTATAAACCAGCACAGGAAATATTGACGAAAGGGGCAAATTACCCCAAACAATCGATGGTGAAACTGAGCAATAAAGTAACTTAAAACCTTCGCCTTTAAATTCTGTAAGAAAAGAACCTGCATTGGTTTGTATAATTTGAACACCACTGGAAGTTGGCAACATCGCTTTAACAATAGGTGCCTCTATTGTTGCATTTCCTTCCTGACTTGTTGGTTTGAAAACTCCTTGCAACAAGGGATGGTTTTTATCAATAAAGGTAAAATATGGTTGATTATTTGGAGAAAATGTTTTGTATTCAAAATTTGCTTTTATTCCTAAAATGTTCAAAAAATTCAATATTGCTTTCTTTGAACCATCTTTCGCAGGAAACAAAAGAAATCCATATGCTTTAGACATAAACCCGTAATTTTGAAATTCACTTTCTAGAAGAATTTGTGGATTTTCGATGATAACGACTGAATAACCTTCGAAATTCTCTTTCCTTACAAAATCTGGGGGAACCATTTTCAATTCTATTTTGCTTCCACTTAATGACTTAAGGAAAGTTGCAAGATATCCATTAACATCATCTGTAATTAATGCAACTGATGGAGGTTTAGGGACAACTAAACCAAACCAATATTTGTTATCATAATCTAAAGCATCCGTTTCTAATTCAAACAAACAACGATAAAAACCATACTCTTTTGGCAAAAATCCAATAATCACATTCTGAAAACTTTTACTTTTAATGTTAAAAATTCTTTGAGCAACTTTTTCGCCATTTACAACAAGGCTTAAAACAACGTTTTCGAAAGAACTTTGTGAATTATTTTTTATTCTAACTTCAAATTCCAAATTTTTGTCAATTTCATAGATTGAACTTAAAGGAAGAACTGTATCGATTGAAAGGTTATTAATTGAAATTTTAGATTTTGCACCAACCTGTACTAAGTTGATTATAGTATTTTCATCGAAAAATTTAGAAGAATCGGAAAATGGTAATAATGAAGTTTTCTGAAAATCGGATATGATGAAAATCTCCTTATTATAGTGGTTTGCCTGCTCAAAAACTTTTTGAGTTCTACGAATTGCCGACTCAAAAGATGAAGTTAAAACAGAAATATTTGACCTTGAAATATCATCTTGAACTGATTCCAAAGTCGACTGCAAGGAACTAGAATCAGAGTTATTAGAAGTATAAACAATTGTAACTTCATCTCCTTCTTTTAAATTCGAAATAATACTTTTTGCAATGTTTTTTGCTTGACGGAAACGATTGCCATATTCGTCGGAAACATCCATCGATACCGAATTATCTAAAATTATTACTGCTGAAACATTAGAATAATTTCGGAATAAAGGGAAATTACTTTTAACAACTGGACGAGCAAATGAAAGAACAAGAAATACAATTATCAAAGTTCGGAGGACTAAAAGTAAAATTTGCTTGATTTTTAAACGACGAATTTGAGTTTTTTGTAACTCTTTTAGAAAACGTATAGATGAGAATTCAATTAGTTTATTCTTCCTAATTATTAATAAATGAATAATAATCGGAATTGCAGCAGCAACTAAACCAAGAAGGTATAAAGGATTCAAAAATTGCATAAAAAAACACAATATTAAAAGATATTAAACGAAAAAAGTAGGGTATAATTTAATTTTAGTCTTCTTTGAAAAAGAATTCACTTAAATCATCAAAACGAATGTTCACGACAATCCATCCAAGTTTCGGTGATCTGTAAAATGTGAATACCCAACGCATTGGAAAATCTGTATGATAAGCCAAATAGCGAACTCTAATAAAGGATTCAGAAACAATATCAGAATTTATTGGTTCGTAAGATTTAATTGAGCCATAAATCAGATTGGCTCTTTTGGTTTCAGTTATTAATTTCTCTAACTCATCTTTCTTTTTTTTCAATGGGCTATTGCCAATCAAATCCTCGAAAGCTTTTTCAATTTTGTTTGCAACAATATTGTCGAAAAAAATTTGAATTTTATCAAGAACTTCTTGTGGTACTCCTAAAACCGTAACTTTTTTTGATTTGTTTTCTTCTGAAATAGGTAGTTTACCCTCTTGGCAATACACATAAGTAACCCCCAAAAAAACAATAAAGAGAAAAAACATTAAGCCTTTCATAAAACACTAAAATTAAAAAGCAAAATTAAAAACTTTTCTTCGAATCCCAAACAGTATCAGGAATATTTCTTATCATGTTGATATAACGGGCAAATACAAATAGAAAATCGGAAAGACGATTTAAAAAAACAACTATATTGTGATTAACCTTTTCTTTCGTTTCTAACTCAACTACCCTTCGTTCGGCTCGGCGACAAACTGTTCGAGCAATATGAACAAATGCGGATTCAAAACATCCACCAGGTAAAATAAAATTCCTCAATTCTGGTAATTTCTCAGAATATAGGTCTATTAATTTTTCGATTAAAGATATATTTTGTTCACTAAGTCTTTCAATTTTAGAATCTTGTTTAGATTGAAATGGAGTGGCAAGGTCGGTCCCTATTAAATAAAGCAAGCGGTTGATATTTAAAAGATTATCTTTATCTGTTTTGGGAATATCAAAGGAAACAATAACAGCAATATGGGAGCTTAGTTCATCAACTGTTCCATAAGCTTCTACTCTTAAAGAAGATTTTGAAACACGCGTGCCATCGAAAAGATGGGTTTCGCCTTCGTCTCCTGTTTTGGTATAGATTTTCATTCTCAATTATAAAAAAAATTAATTTATTAAATTAAAATTTTTAAAAATGCAAATTAAATTTGGAAAATCAAAAACCAATAAAAATTTTATTCGTTGGCGATATTTTTGGCAAATCAGGAATGTTAGCAATTTCAAACTACTTTCCAATTTTTCTTGAAAAATACGACCCGGACTTTGTTATTGGTAATGCTGAAAATGCTGACGATGGAAAAGGTGTTGTTCCCGAAACTGCCGAGGTTCTTTTTTCAGCAGGATTTGATGTTCTAACAACAGGAAATCACATTTGGGATAATTGGAAATCCCGACCTTTTCTTGCCAAAACTACCAAAGTCCTAAGACCAATGAACTATCCTCCTGGTAACCCCGGCCTTGGTTATTATGTTTACGATATTACTGAAACTGATTCAAAAGTTGGGGTAATCAACTTGCAAGGAAGAACTTTTATGTACACAATTGATTGCCCTTTCCGCGCTGCCGACAGAGCAATTAATGATATCAGCAATAAAACCAATATTATTGTTGTCGACTTTCACGCAGAAGCAACTGCCGAAAAGATTGCACTTGCTCATTATCTTGATGGAAAGGTCAGTGCATTGATCGGTACACACACACATATCCAATCCGCAGATGAAAGAATCCTCCCCAAAGGTACAGCTTATATCACCGATGTTGGGATGACTGGACCATATAATTCCGTTGTGGGTTTAAAAATTGAAACTGCATTAAAAAGATTCTTATTACAAACTCCACATAAATTTGAACAAGCAAGTGGTGACGAACACATCGCTGGGGTTTATATAGAAATTGAGAAATCCACTGGTAAATGCATAAAGATTGAAAGATTCTTTTACCCAGAGTTTAAGAAGACAAACAATTAAGGAATAAAATGGTTATAAATTCTAAAAAATTAAATATTGCAATTGTAGGAGCAACTGGACTTGTTGGTCGAACATTCTTAAAAGTTTTAGAAGAAACCAATCTGCCAATTTCCAAAATAGCTCTTTTCGCAACTGAAAAAAGTACTGGGAAAACACTTGAATTTAAAGGGGAAAAAATTGTTGTCGAAAATGTTTATAACGCTGACTTCTCAAAATTTAACGTTGCATTATTCTCTGCAGGCAAAATCGCAAGTAAAGAAATAGCTCCACTTGCTATAAAAAATCGGTGTTTAGTAATCGATAACGGTAGTTATTGGAGAATGCATCCAGAAGTACCTCTTATCGTCCCAGAAATAAATTTTGAAGCTGCATTGAAACATAAAGGTCTAATCGCAAATCCAAACTGCTCTACAATTCAATTAGTCGTTGCGTTAAATCCAATTCACAAAAATTATGGAATTTATAAAGTCGAGGTATCTACATACCAAGCGATTAGTGGAGCTGGCCAAAAAGGAATTGATAAATTAAAAAATGAACTTCAATCAGGTCTAACCGAAAATGTTTTATCCAAACATCCTATTGCTTTTAATATACTTTTCCATTCGATTCCTTCGAAATATGGGTTTTCGGAAGAAGAAACAAAAGTAATAAATGAAACAAGAAAAATTTTAAATGCAAATGAAATTAAAATTACTGCTACCTGTGTTAGGATACCTGTTCTTGTAGGGCACTGCGAATCAGTTTCAATCGTAACTAACAGACCTTTTGATTTAGAAGAAGTCGAAGCAATATTAAATAATAGTCCCAGTGTTAAGGTATTAGACGACCCTGAAAAAGAAGAATATCCTACACCAAGAATTGCAGAAGGAACCGACTTCGTTTTTGTAGGTAGAATTCGGAAAAATCCAAATGAAAAAAATGGTTTACATCTTTGGGTCGTTGCCGACAACGTGAGAAAAGGAGCAGCTAGTAATGCTGTTCAAATTCTTGAAAAATTATGGCAAGAAAATCCCGAAAAAATTTTCGATTTCAAACCAATGTTTTAGGCATTTTCGTCATTTTTAATAATTGCTTCCCAGCTCACCTCGCAACCAGCTTCTTTAAACATAGCTGATGCGGAACAATATTTAGTTTGAGAAAGCTCTATGGAACGATTCAAATCATCTATTGTTGCATCGGGGCTAACAAGTTCATAAACCAAATGCACTTTTGTAAACACCATAGGATGCTCTCGAGCTCGTTCTCCAATTAGTTTCACACTAAAACCTTGAATAGTTTTGCGCTTCTTTCTCAAAATACTTAGAACATCCATAGAAGTACAAGCTCCCAAAGCCATAAGGAAAGTTTCCATTGGTTTTGGAGCCGTATTTTCGCCACCAACTGAAGGGTCAGTATCAAAAATCACTTCTAAGCCTTGCTTGTTCTTCCCAATTAGCCTCATATTTCTTTCAAGGTTCAAATTTACTTCCATCATTCTTCCTTTCTTGGTAAAACAACAATTTCTATTTGTTTTAAATCAATTTTCTGAGCTTCATTTTCAATAAATTCTCTCAATTTTGGTTTAATGAAAAACTTATCGGAATACTCATAAGCAACAGCAGACATTATTGACAAGTGCAATTCAATTGGTGTATTTTTATTCAATACAATTAGCTTTTCATCTTTGATAATACAAGCACCACCTTCAAAATTTCCATTTTCTTTCCTAACTTTATAACCAAGATCCTTTAGCAATTCAGTTAGCTCATCATAAATTACTTTTTTCTTCATTTTGCCTTTTCTTTAATGGCTTAAAAACAAAAAGGAACAAAATAGTAAAAATTGCAAGCCAATTGTAAACCATAAGGAAGTTTAGCTTTGCAAATCTATTGTGAAAAAAGGTTTGAATTTCACTTGAATAATAATCTAAGTTATCATTGAAAAAAACATATAGACCAAGTCTAATATCGTTGTAAAGAAGAAAAAATTCAGAAAGTGCTGCAAGAAAAAATAAAAGATAAGACATCATCAGCCATCCTTCGAATTTAAATTTCTTTTTCATTGAAGGGAAAAGGCTTATTGAAGAAACCAATGCAAGAACAAAACCTATGCCAGTATATAAAGAACCAATGGAAAAATGTCGAACAGTCCATAATGCAAAATTTTCGGTTACCCAATCCCGAAATGCAATTGAATTAATTCGTGGTTCGAAAATATCATAGACTATTGAGGCACGGACTATTGAACCACCTATCCAAAGAATAATACCAACTGACCAAAGGAAAATCAGAATCTTTTGAAAACGATTTAAAGCCACTGTTTCCTCCAATTATTCAAATAAAGTATTTTGTTCAGATATTTCCTTTTCGTTTTGGCTAGTATCTATCCCACCAATCATTTCCAAAAAGTCATCTTCATTTATTATTTTAACACCTAACCTTTTAGCTTCAGAGAATTTTGAACCAGGATTTGCTCCAACAACTACAAAATTAGTTTTTTTACTTACACTACTAGAAACCTTACCTCCAAGCTGTTCAATTTTGGCTTTGGCTTCACTTCTCGTTAAATTATTAAGTTCACCAGTAAGGACAAAAGTTAGCCCCTCGAGTTTTTTACCCGTCGATGTTGACTCTTCTTCAGTGAAATTAACCCCAAAGGCTCTCAGTTTTTCAATTATTTCCAACTCTTTTGGATCGGAAAAGAATTTCACCAAGGATTCAGCCATTTTGTCGCCAATCTCATAAATTGAAGTAAATTCTTCTTTCGAGGCTTTCATAATAGCGTCAAGGCTTTTAAAGTGTTTAGCAAGAATTTTTGCTGCTCCTTCCCCAATTAATCTGATGCCAAGTCCAAAAATTAATCGATGCAACGGTCTTTTTTTGCTTTCCTCAATAGCATCCAATAAGTTATCAACTCTTTTTTCGCCCCATCGTTCAAGAATAGTTAATTTTTCTCGGTGATTTTTTAATTCATAAATTGATGCAATATTCTTTAGGAAACCTAATGAAACTAATTCATCAACAACCCTTTCACCCATTCCTTCAATATCCATAGCGTTCCTCGAGGCAAAATGCTCAATTCTTCGACGAAGTTGCCAAGGGCACTCTGGATGTTGACAAAAGTATGCGACTTCGCCCGGAAGGCGAACCAGTTTACCCTGCAAGCCACATTCACAAAATTCAGGGAAAACATATTCAACCGCCCATTCAGGCCTTTTTTCAAGAACAACCCCAGCTACCTTTGGAATAACCTCTCCACCTTTTTCAACAATCACTGTATCACCAATCCGTAAGTCAAGCTCTTTTATATAGTCGGCATTATGCAATGTAGCACGACTTATTGTACTTCCAGCAAGAAAAACTGGTTCTAATTCAGCAACAGGGGTTACAATACCTGTCCTTCCAACTTGCAAAGTTATTTTCTTCAATACTGTTGTCGCTTTTTCGGCCTCATATTTATATGCAATTGCCCATCGTGGGGAACGAGCAATTGTACCAAGCCTAGCTTGTTGTTCCAATGAATTTACTTTGATTACAATACCATCGATTTGGAATGGAAGGGTATGCCGTTTTTCTTTCCATTCTTCAATGAATTGAAAAACTTCATCAAGATTATAACACAACCTTGAAAACGGAGAAATAGGTAAACCCATTTCCCTCATTAAATCAATATTTTTACTATGCGAAATTAATCGAACATCGTCAGTATCCAGATAATAAGCAACGAGACGAAGAGGTCGCTTTGCTACTTGACGTGGATCTAATAATTTCAAAGTTCCGGAAGCAAGATTCCGAGGATTAGCAAATGGTTTTTCTCCGTTGTTAACTCTCTCTTCGTTTATTTTAAGAAAATCCAAAACATTCAAGTAGACTTCACCTCGAATTTCAAAATTTTTTATTGGTTTACCTTCGAACCATACTTCTTTAGTCCGCAAAGGTAAATTCTTAATTGTTTTGATATTCAAAGTAACATCATCGCCAACAAGACCATCCCCTCGCGTTACAGCAAGAGAATATTTATTGTCCTCGTAAAAAATGCTTATTGCAACACCGTCGAACTTCAATTCAGTAAAATATTCTACAGGTTGGTTATCGAGCAATTCAAGAACCCTACGGTGAAAATCTCTTACCTCATCATAAGAATAAGTATTCGAAAGAGAAAGCATTGGCTTTCTATGAACAACACTTCCAAATTCTTTTAAGGGTTCCCCTGCAACCTTTTGTGTAGGCGAATCAGGAGTAACAAATTCAGGAAACTCTTTTTCCAGTCGTACTAACTCGGCAAAAAGTTGGTCGTATTCATAATCAGAAATTAAGCTTTCATCTCTTATATAATAGTAATGATCGCAAATATTGATGATTTCTCTTAGTTTAGAGATTTTCTTTTCAATTTCGGGCTCGTTCTTAAAAGATTCAATTAATTTTTTTATGTCAAAAACGGTGTCCATTTGACTACTGAACAATGCCTAACATATTCATAAGCCATTGAAATTCAATCTCAATATTTTGAACTTGTTGATCGATAGACTGCCCAGAGCCATGTCCACTTTCAAAATCGATAAGCAACAAGGCTGGATTTATTTGCCAAGAAGAATTTTGCAAAAGAGCTGTGAACTTCTTCGCATGCAATGGGTCGACTCGTGTATCGTTTTCACCCGTTTGAATTAATATTGAAGGAAGGCTAATGCCGACCTTTACATTGTGGTAAGGCGAGTATCTAATTAAGTACTTAAAATCTTCCTCTTTATCAGGGTCGCCATATTCGGGTATCCAATATCTTGCAATCAAGAACTTATGATATCTAATCATATCAAGCAATGGAACAGAACAAATGGCAGCCTTGAAAAGGTTGGGCCTTTGTGTCACCACTGCACCAATTAGCAAACCACCATTGCTGCCTCCTTTTATTGCTAATTTTTGAGGGGATGTATAACCTT
Source organism: uncultured Hyphomicrobiales bacterium (assembly GCA_964413155.1). Classification (GTDB taxonomy): domain Bacteria; phylum Bacteroidota; class Ignavibacteria; order Kapaibacteriales; family UBA2268; genus Naka2016. The sequence continues at coordinate 165,592 of CAYPRT010000003.1, forward strand.
CTTGAATTAAATATTCTGCAGCAGCAATAAAATCGTCGAAAACATTCTGTTTGTTTTTTAACATTCCTTGCTTGTGCCAGTTTTCACCGTATTCACTTCCTCCACGAAGACATGCAACAGCATAAACCCCACCTCTTTTAACAAAAGAACCAACAACGCCAATATAATGAGGTAACATACTTATATTAAATCCACCATATCCATAAAGTAAAGTTGGATTATCTCCATCGAGTTTAATATCATTTCTGTAAACAATAAACATTGGGATACGAGTCCCGTCTTTGGAGGAATAGAAAACCTGTTTCGATTCCATACCAGAAGTTTCAATAGGTGGTTTATCTTCGTAAATTAGTTCGAATTTTAAAGTTCTTTCGTCAAGGCGATAAAGTTTAAAAGGGATAGTAAAACTCATCAGGGAAACAAATATTGAACCCATTTCTTTGTTATAACTCAAACCAACGACATTTGCAAATTCTGGCAATTCAATTTCTCTAATGAACTTACCATCAATGCTATACAACATAAGATGAGAAAGTACATCTTTTCTTTCGCGAACAATAATATTGAAGTTTGTAACAACAAAATCTTCCTTGGGATTTTGGCTTTCTGGAATCAATTCGACCCAGTTTTCGAATTTAGGATTATCGACATTAGCAATCATAATTTTTCCGTTTGGAGCATTATAATTTGTTTGGAAATAAATCTTATTGTCCTTAACATACAATGGTCTTGCCTGAAATTCTTTGCTTCTAAAAATTGTTATTGTATCTTGTGGAAATTTTTGGTTAATAAGTTTAAGAGAATTGGAATAAAAATCCCCTTCGGAAATGAATGTGAGTTCAGAGTTTTCATCGTCCCAAATCGAGGCGAAATCTCTAGCATCTTTTGTTACTAAAATTAATCGGTCATTTTGAATGCTTTCTCCTAATTTATGAAGGAAAGTTTTCAAGGGTTTTTGGTTAATTATGTCTCCCATAGAACGGTATGTAACGTAAACATAGCGGTTGTTTCTACACCAGCTCAAGGCGTAAACATTTTCGATAGGTGGAAAAATTTCTTTCCCAGTTTTTGTATCAATAAAATAGTATTTTGAAATTTCATTACCCTTTGTTTGAACACCTATTGCAGCTTTGTCGGCAGTTTTGTTCAAAACAAATGAAACAATTGCAGATTTACCAGAAGAATCTATTTTAAGAGGGTCAAAGATGATTTTTTCTTTTCCCTTTATCCTGGTATAAATCTTGTTTTGTTGTTCCCCCTTTTTTCGAGCATAAAAAAATTCTCGGTCGGCTTTGAAAAAGGGTGCCGAACGATAGTCCCTATCTATATATTTCCGAATTTCATCTGAAAGACCAACAATCGTCTTGGTATTTTCGTAAATCCACTTTCTAGCATACTCATCTTGTTTAATTGACCATTCTTTAACCTCGGGGTTGGATTTATCTTCCAACCACCTGTATGGGTCGGTAATTAAATACCCAAAAATTGTGTCTACAACTGGAATTTGTTTTGTAGTTGGAGGTTGAAATTTGCCCTGGCAAAATAAATTCGCAATTGGTAAAATACCAAAAAAAAGTAACAAATAAGATTTTTTCATAAACAAAACCTTGCTAAAAAAACCAAAATTAACAAAATATAAAATTACTTGATTTATTCATTAATTTTGAGTTTTAAAAAAATGAAAATATGAGACTAAAATTAACATTGGTTTGTACTTCCCTTTATTGGTTAGCTATTTTCTCTCTTTTTTCATTTGAAATCAAACTTTTACCAAACCAAATAAATTCAAGCGATGATGATATCCCCTCTTTTATTGAAAATAATTATTTAGTTTTTATACAAAAATCAAAAGACGACAAAATAAGAATTTACAGTTTCGATATTAATAATCCTTTTTCAAAAAAAATTATCACATTGCCAAAATATTTTGAGAAAACAAACGCAAGTTTTATAACAAAAACTGAAGATTCTGCTTCAATTACATATTTTTTTGCTGGTAAAAGCAAAAGGAAGAAATATGATTCCGACATTTTTATTATAGAACAAGATGTCAAATCAGAAAAAATTCGGTTTTTTCCTTTTCCCCATAATTCCATTGATTTTGAATCCCACCCATTTTCCACCAAAGATGCCTCTGTCCTTCTTTTTTCTACCGACAGATTTGGAAAAGAAACAGGCACCGACATAGCAATTTCATTCAAAACCGATAGCGGATGGTCAATTCCACAAAAAATTGATGGCATAAATTCAAATTTCAATGAAATCACTCCATTTCTGGACAATGAAGGAAATCTCTACTTTTCACGTTTCGATTCCACAAATTACAATATTTACAAAGCTGACAAAATTTCCCCTTGGAAATGGGGGGCTCCAAGGAAACTGCATTATCCTATAAATACCGAATACAACGAAATTGCTCCAGTAGTTGTAGATGGTAAACTTTACTTTTCTTCTGATAGACAAAAAGGGTTTGGTGACTTTGATATCTATGAAACTGATCTTTGCTTGCCTATTCTTCTTGAGGTAAATTTCAACGTTAGTTCGAATATATTTTCATCCTACGACAAAATCATTATTCTCGATGAATTGCAAAAAATAATAGAAGAAAAATATCTTGGCAATAACAACATCCTAACATTCAATCTTCTTCCTAAACACCGATACAATATTCAGATCTTTAATGAATGCTCATCGCAAAAATTTTTCCAAAAAACTATTGAAACTCCTTGCATCGACACAACAATTGTAAAATACAAAGTTACTTTGAATATTACAAACAATCTTACTGAAGAAATCAATCTTCCTTTCTTTGTAGGTGGTTATTACAGGCCTGTTACAAACACTACTTTGAAACAACTAAAAACTCTTTTTGAATACAGATTAATAGGTTTGGACGACTCCACAAGTTTCATTGAAAACCCTTTGAATAAATATGATAATCTTCCCCAGTATATCGAAGAATCCATAAACAACATCGTTGAAAAGATATCCAATTATCTCGACTTATTTGAAAAAGGATGCATTGACAAAAAGAAAGAACTAAAAATTCAAATAACTGGTTTTTCGGATCCTAGACCTATCTCACCCAAAGCAAAATTTTTCGAAGAAACCGTAGCCGACGACAAATTCAATACCTTTGTCGACCGCGGTTCAACAATGGACAATTACCTTCTTTCAAAATTGCGTGCATATTTTACAGGTAAAATTATCTACGAATTGCTTATGAAAAAATACAGCAGTCAATCTCTCGACAGATTTCTGAAATGGGAAATCATTGGAGGTGGAATTGCAAAAGATGTTGATGAAGACTATCTTGTTTTACGTAAAGTAAGAATAAAGATAGATATTTCACAAAAGGATTAATTTTTTGATTTCCCAGAAATAACTGCAAACAACCTGAATCTGGGATCAGGAGTTTTACCAATTGAAATTGATATATACCCACCAGAAAGCCACAAATGCAATTGGTCTGTATAATTCTTGCTCATCGCTTGCCCTGAATTACCACCAGGTAAAATCCACCACACCAAAGTGTCAGCCATATCGGCAATGAATCTGGTCGATGGTCCTACTTCTACTTCGCTGAGTTCAAATAATTTGCTACCTGCATAATTTATTGTTGAATTATTTCCACCAATGGGAATTTCTCCAACTGAAAATGTTGGATTAAGAAAATTTATTTTCGAAAACGGATGTTCTAATACCAATTTATGCCATCTGCCATATTTATATCCTAAGATATTTTCGGTACCAAATAAATTTCGCAATTTTTTTATTGCATCTTTGAAAGACATAAGTATGATATCCTCCTTTTGTTCAAAATTTACAGTTCTGACATTGTCAAAAAAAACATTTGATGAATCTGAAATAAATTCCAGAAATTTTCTTGCTGCAATAAAATCCAAATAAAGATACTGTCGAAAAAGAGGATCTCCGAGTTCATCTTTCAAAGTATTTTCCAAAAACTTAAATAAAAAAATCTGATAAATTGAAGATGCAACAGAATTGATATCAAATGAGTTATTCCATGTATTCAAAATATCAAGAGACTTGTTCTCAATCGAATCCAAATAAACTCTTTTTGAATTCAAAATTGGTAGCACAATTGAAAGGACAAATTTTGACTGCTCGCTTGTTTGATCTTTCTGCATCAACTGAATGCTATAAATATCCTCGGGTTTTAAAGTTGTTAACATTTGTAAAATTCGAAAAGCACGGGAGGGGTCACTCCAATAGTGACCAAGATTAATATTACTTTTGAATGTTTTGTTATTCGCGTTCAAAACGAAACCTTCGGATGGATTATAAAGATTAAAGTCCTCTCCAAGCCTTTTATAACCAATCCAATGATTTTTTTTTGAACTTAACTCCTTCGGAAAAACACATTCACCATCCAACCTTTCTGGAATTAGACCAGCGAGCATCAACCCAATATTCCCAAACTTATCAGCATAAGAAAAATTTAGAACTGGAGCACCCCAGTAAGTTTTGGCATTTGTAAATTCTTTCCAATTTCGTGACTTACAAATTAAGTAAAGGGTTTTAATTTCGTCACTTACGATTTGACCAGTCCATTTAAAGGTCAAGCAAATATTTTTATTTAATTTGGGGGAATTTTGAATACGATAAAAATCTTTAGAGATCAATGAATCCTTGATGAGAAGGAAATCGGAGAAAATAATATCATGCCCCAAGAATCTCTTATAATAAATAAAATTAGGTGAATTTTTAACAACTATTGTGTCAGACTCATAATTGATACGAACCTTTTTGGTGGAATCAATAATAAATTTACCGGAAGTGTCCGTTTGATGCACAAAAAAGTCGCAATCATCAATCATTCCATTAGTAATCCCCCAAGCAATGTAATCATTTCGACCAATTAAGGGTAAAGGGGTTCCGGGAATTACTAAACCTACAACGTTAAATTCATCCGAGGTAATATGAACTTGATACCAAATAGGTGGCAAAGACAATTTCAAATGGGGATCCGAAGCTAAAACACCTCTTTTTTTATCATTCTCAATTATACGTACAGCCCAAGTGTTACTCCCTACATTAAAAATCCCTACAGGAAAGAATTTTTCTACTTCTTCTCGGAAATATGAAAAAGTAGTTATGAAATTATTTTCCATTACATGATTATTTGATGTAATTCTTTTTGTTATGTTACCAGAATCAGAAATGAAATCTTCATAGTTTTCAAACTTGCGAGGGACTAAAATTGCCGCTTTTTCATATCCAACTGAATTAGCAATGTCAAAGAATGTTAAATCAAGCCAAAAAGAAAAGCTCATTGAATATGCCATCAGACGACCAATTGCTAAACAGTCCTGTGGACGCCAAAGTTCAGGTTTATAAGCCAATGTTTGAAATTCAATCGGAAGTTTATTTGAATAAACCTCAAGATAATGATTAACTCCATTGGAAAATGCAACGAGAATTTGTTTACTTTTAGTGTCCAAGTTAGAATAAACACGGTCAGATATTTCCTTCAATCCCAGAGCTCGAAAATACTGGTCAAATTTAATTGCTTGTGGACCCAAGATTTCTGACAATTTGCCATAGGCAACCCTTCTTAAGTAATCCATTTGCCACAAACGGTCCGAAGCTTGCGCAAAGCCAACTCCGAAAATTGCATCCTTAAGCAATGGTGCAATAATATAGGAAATTCCATATTGATTTTTATATATTTTTACATCTTTCGAAACATAATCAGAATTTCCTTGGTACGATTCTTCGATAACGGAAATGTTTATTAAATTAATAACAAAAAATAATGAAATTAGTAGAAATGAGATACAAACCAGAATTAAGATAGATAAACTAATATTATTTTGTCGTACCATTCCTAATTAATAATTATTTTATCCAGCCATTTTGAAGGTACCATTCAAAAGTTTGCTTAAAACCAACTTCTGGCTTGATCTTTTGTCGGAAACCGAGAATTTCCATTGCTTTCTTCGGAGAACAAACCCAATATTTTTGGACGAAATCTTTAGCCTTCTCTAAATTGAAAACAGGGGTTTTTCCGGTTAAGTTTCCAATAAATTCACTAAAAAATCCTGAAATGTAAGCAAGGGTTTCGGGTATCCTTACTTTTATTGCTTTTTTGCCGATTACTTTTTTCATACAATCTATCAAATTCTCCCAAGAGTAATATTCCTCTGATGAAATAAAAAAGATTTCACCAGAAGAGTCATTTGAGGTTGCAGCCAAAAAAATACCTTCTGCTACATCATCGGAATGAAGTAGACTTAAGTATTTATCATTAAAGCCAATTATTGGAGCAATACCTTTATAAACAATCTTGAACATATCTACCAATGCTGTATCTCGTGGTCCATAAACTGCAGGAAGGCGAACAATTGTAACAGGGAAAATGTCTTTAAAGTTTAAAACTTCTTTTTCGCCTTCAAGTTTGCTTTTTCCATATTGAGTGATAGGTGAGCACTCAGTATTTTCATCAACTGGATCACTCAGAGATTTAGCTGGACCAACAGCTGTCAAGCTGCTAACATACAAAAACTTATTGATATTTGGATTAAACAATTCACAAGCTTTTAGCAGATTATATGTAGAATCCCTATTACCTTTTAGATAGCCATTATAATCTTTTGCGGCAATTGTACCAGCAACATGAACAACAATGTCGACCCCTTCAATTGCCTCTTTTAAGCCATCGGGTGTATCAAAATCTGATACAACGATTCTATAGCCTTTGTTTGCTACCCAGCGCAAATTGCTTGATTTCCGAACTGTGCACCTGACATTATAATTTTTTTTTGCAAAATACTCCGCAACCCAACTTCCAACGAAGCCGGTGGCACCTGTTATCAATGCTTCCATCTTAATTCAATTTAATATATTTAAAAACACTTTTGTACTTTTCGAAAACGATGTTAATAAGATAAATTCCCTCGGGTAAATCTGAAATGTTAATTGTTATTTTATTACTTTGAATAATTGCATTATCTAAAACACTTTCTTTGACTTTTCTTCCAAGGATATCATAAAATACGATGCTTGCAGAATTTGAAATCGGTTTAAAGAATAGAACTTCAAGAAGTTGATTTTTGGGATCAGAATAAAGCAAAACTTTATCAGTCTCATAATTATCCTGAACCGCCCCAATTAATCTCCCTACCCCTCTTAAATCAACTTCTATTTTTGAAGGTTGAGCATCGCTTTCAATGATCAATTTTGCCTTTCTTTCACCTGCAGCTTTTGGTAGGAAACGAATTTTTAATGTGATTTCCTCTGAAGGAGCAATTGAATCAACTACGGAACCGAAGAATTTAAATTCATCGGAAAACGAACCAGAAGTTGTATCAATTTTAGCACTAATAGCAACAGGTACATTCCCAACATTCCTAATCGAAACAAATTTTAGTTTATTAGAGCCGATATTAACAGTGTCATAATTTAAAATGGACTCGGAAGTTAATTGAATTTCTTTTCGAATTTGGGCAGGAACGAGTGCGAAATCAAGAAAACTAACACCTAATCCAACTTGCCAAAGTCGAACAACTGAATTATTGACCACAATATTTGCTCCTATATCGATTTTTCCTGTATATTCATTCAAAACAGGAACCCAAGTATCGCCAAGATTTGAGGTTCCAAAAACTTCACCTCCAGCACATAGCACATACATAAAATTTGAATTTTCAGGAGTGAAAAGATAAACTGGGAAAAACCCATTTTGAGTGAAATTGAAACGACGTGGTAACCAAGTTTTACCACCATCAGTGGTTACGGCAAGATATTGGGTTGAATTTGCAGAATTAGATTCCGTATAAACTGCCATCCCCTTTAAACTATCCTGAAACGTTAAACCCACAACCATAACAGCATTGGGAATATTTGCAAAATACCAATTCCTACCCCGATTACTTGAATAGAAAACCCTCCCAGCGGTAGTACCAAACCATAAGTAATCTTTCCACTGAGCAGTTGAATTAACCAGTCCAGTCTCGCTTCCATTTGACAAAGGCACCCCCAATATCGGCTGCCAAGTAGAGCCTCCATCGCTTGTAATTCCAATTCCCCAATTGTTATTCTTGGGGTCACCCAGAAAAATTCCGTTGTTAACGTCGAAAAAGTAAATTGCATTTACAAATCCCGTAATACCCGAAACATTAATTGATGTCCAACTTTGACCAGCATTTGTAGTTTTATAAATATATGCAGTAGTTTGATTTTGGGAACCACTCCCAGCAAGAGCAGTAGTAGAACTTAATCCAGCAATACAATAAATCGGTTGCGAAGAAATGTAATTTGCCGAAGATGTACCAGAACGAAGAAGTAAAAATCCGCTATATGAACCAAACATACCACCTTGCCCCACAGCCCAAAGACAATCAAATTGAGGCGACGACGCTCCAAACCATTCTGGCTTATAAGCATCTGGCAAGGAAACCAACTTAGTCAATTTTGTGGTGGAATTAACTTTAACTGGAAGATTAATTATCTGGTAATCTGAATAACTATTAGATTCAAAAGTGCATAGAACGTAAGCATTGCCTAAATACCAGGGATTATTTTCAAGCAAAGTAACAGAAAGATTCACCACTGTTTCGCTACCTGATGATATGTTACCCAACGTAAAGTAATCTTGAGAAAGTGAAATAAAATTACTCATTGGAGTAAGTTTGAGACTTACATTGGTTGCTGGTCCAAGAAAGTTTTTTACCTTAAGACTAAGCCCATTAGGAGAAAAATCAACTAATGCAGAGTTTCGTGCCAAAGAATACTCAATAATTTCTAATCCAGGAACTGATGGCCTTGAAGGTGAATTGTAGTAAACAGCATTATAGGCATTAACCTTACCGTAGAAGTAAGGTCTATCATTCGGATTTGAAACCAAAACATTATCGGAAGTAGAGCGAATTTGGTGAAGAATTTGTTTCGGGGACCAATCTTTATGTATAGAAGCAACCAAGCCTGCAACACCAGAAACAATTGGTGTTGCCATTGAAGTTCCATCTTGATTTGAATAGGTATTATTAGGCATTGTTGAATAAATTCTTTGACCTGGGCAATAAACACTAACTTTAATTCCCCGATTGGAAAAACTTGCAACTCCATTTGAAGTATTCGTAGCACCAACACATAGTACATTGTTATAACCAGCAGGATAATCCCCACCATAATCTATTAAGCGTCCTTCATTTCCAGAAGCAACAACGACAAGACTCCCTTTGTTCGTTGCATAATTAATAATGTCCTGTTCAGCTGGGCTGTACCCTGGTCCACCCCAACTACAATTTATTATTTTAGCACCCAAATCTGCGGCATAAACAATGCCTTCGTATCCACGAAAAATACCCATACTACCATCATCAGGTGAACATTTAACAGGTAATATTGAACAGCTAAAACCAGCGGAAGCAATACCTATCCCGTTGTTTGTAACAGCCGAAGCAAGTCCAGCAACATGTGTCCCATGAAATCCCTGAATATTTTTAGGATCGTTGTCTTCCCTAAAAATTCCACTCATTAATTCTTGAATTGTCACACTTCCGACAAAATCCCAACCATGATAGTCATCAACTTTGCCATTTCCATCATCATCAACCCCATTGTTTGGAATTTCCTTTGGGTTTGTCCAAATATTTGCACTCAAATCTTGATGCTCCCAATCAACACCGCTATCGACAATAGCAATAACAATACTTTTATCGCCTTTTGTAATTTCCCAAGCCTTCGGAAGTTGAATATTACTTATAAACCATTGAGAAGAAATGTTGGGGTCATTTGGAATAAAATCATATGTAAAACGCTTATATACAGGAACAGCATATTCTATATCGGGAGATTGTATCAGCTCTTTGCAAACTTCATATGGGTCGATTTCGTTTTCAAAATAAACCTCAATTATTCGCTCAATTCCAAAAGTATTCTTCGATAAAGGTATAGTACCATTTTCCCCAAGAAAAGGTGTTCGAATTTTTGAAATATTATATTTTTCTAAAACAGCAGATAAACTACTCGAATGAATCCGATTAAAAACTTTATCTGTAGATATTATATTTTTTGTTTTAATATGTATAACATTTTTAAAAACAAATTCATCCGGGACCCTGTAAATAGGTTGTACTGAAATTACTCCGTTAGAATTAGGGCTTATTGTTTCAATAAAATATTCTATCTTTGGTTCAAATCCTTGATTATTGATTTCAGCAAAATTCCCGAAACGATAGTAAGCTCCAATTAAATTGGAAAAAATAAAGGAAATAAAGATTGATGTAATCAAAATTCTTTTCATAGAACCACCTTATTAACTAACATAAACTTTTTTAATATTCTTGTAATACCATAAATGAAAAGCCCTTTTCCTTTTTACCTGAAAAAATTAAAGTGTAATTTTTTCCCAATGTTAACAAAATATCATTAAATTGACTCAAAACAACGTTGTTTTCACTATTAAGAACAACAAGGGAAAATTTCCTTTCAAAATTAATTTTTTCTACTTCACTTTGTTGACCATATTTTAACTCGGGAACAATGTTTTTTCCTTTTGCACTATCGTAGTTAATAGAAATAGTAGGAAAATTTTTAGAAGAATTAAAAAATCTTCTTCGAATTGTATTAAAATCCTTACCCATTGACGGCCGCGAAAGGTCAAAAAGATCGATTGAGTTACCATCCCCTGAAACAACATATAAACCCTGATTTTTTGGGTCAATGTTTATGGGAAAACTTTGGTTGTTAATTATAATTTCCTTTGTTTCAAATGGAATTACAGAAGCAAGAGATTCTTTGTATAACAGTTTAGCTTGTTTAAATAAGTTAGAGGCTTTGATTTCCAGAGCTGATAAATCGGGATTACTATTTACAACTTGAAAGAAATATCCCTCTGAAATTTCTGAAATCCCGAAATCATCCTGTTCATCGGGAATCAGCGAAATAGATAATTCATTTTGTAAATTATTATAAATAACTAATAGGTATGAATTATTTGGTTCAACCTCAGTAAAAAATGTTTTCAAAAGAATAGCTGGTTCAGTAGATGAAAATAAAGTCAATGGCATTACTCCAGGGTCAATTGCAACTGGGTCAGAAATTTTGCAGAAACTAAGATTGGTTGCCAAAACTGTGCCAGAAATAAACCCACGAGAATTTTCGGAAGAACGGGCACCAAGCGAAAGAGTAAAAGCAAAGTTTGTATCTACTGCATTGAAAACTCTAATAAACGATTTGTTAAAATAACTGAATGTTTTTTTCGCTGGGGGAATAATGAATAATTTGTTCTCATTTTTGTGAGGTAAAACCAATAAAGAGTATTTTTTGAAAATCTCGAAAGAATAACTAATTCCATTGGAACCAGAATTTGTCTCCAAAATCAAACTGTCGGGGTTATTGCTTTCGCAGGCTGGAATGGAATAATATTTAGAAACATAGAAAGGTTTGATATTATCATCAATTATAATACTTGTGTATTTCCGAAATGATGCACTTTCATTTGAAAAGTTTAAAACCCTAACAAAAGATGCTCGCTCTTGAATTGGACTAAGCTCACGAAGGGCAACAGCAGTTGTATCATAATCATCATACAAAAATAATCCTATTGAACCATCCTTTTTGTTTGCAACGAACAAAGTATACTCTTTATCCTCTTCAAAATTAACCTGATAAATGTTCACTAAGGAACGCTCTAAACCATCTTCACGAATTAATGAAAAAACATAAGTCCCAAACTGGAGAGTTTGCATGATTGGGAATGAAAAATATGGAACACCCCCAACAATTACTCGCCCATTAGGACAACCTTCGACTAAACTGAAACGGGAAGTGGTATCTTTAATTAGGTTTACAAATTTTAAATATGTTTTGCCTAATTTCTTTGGTAAGCCATAAGTTGTAGACAAAATCATTAAAGTGTCAACAATTCCCTCCGATTTGAAACTTTCACCAGCAATAAATAGATAACGAGTTTCTCGAATAAACCTTTGCTTTCTTTGTGTTTTATATTTCAATAAGCCATTTTGATAAAGCTCAACGATAAAAGAATCAAGTGGTGGAGGCATACTAGCTTTTGAAATATCGAGATATGCTACTCTATCTGAAAATTCCTTACTATTGTAGCCCCAAGAAATTACTCCAGCCGAATTAACAACATTAAGAAGCCTTACCCTTATAGATTGGTAAGGCGGTGGAGGATTAACCAGATTTGAATCTTCTTTAGTACATGCAAAAACAATTAACGACAACAATAAAAAGTATAGGTATTGCATAAGAAAACGAAAAAAACGAAATTAAAAAAATCATCTTAAAATTAAATATTATCATTTCAAAATAACAAAGGGCTCAATTTCTGAAAAGCTATTGGTGCGAATTTTTACAAAGTAAATTCCATTGACAAAATCACATGCATTAATGAAAAAAGAATAATTTCCTGCTTTTAAATTTCCTGCGAATACCTCTAATACCTTTTCACCAGAGTAATTAAAAATTGACAACTCAACAAAATCATCGAATGCAATTTCAAAATTGATATCAAAGTCATTCACTACAGGATTTGGAGATATCTGGAACAACTTATAGACTTTATTAGAAACTTCAACTAAACGACCTTCAGTAAAGCAAGTAACAAGGTTTATCTTTACTGGATTGTCGGTTGGGATTAAACATTTGTCTAATTCTGGGAGTTTTGGTAGAACATTAATCTCTGGAGTGGATACATCCGAAAGAAATGTTTCAAAAATAGCATTGCAAACAATTTTAGCCGGAGTATTAAAAGACGGTCCACTCCCTGTTACAACGTAACCATCAGTGGTGGAATCGATTTTCCAAGAGAAACCAACTAAATCAGATGTAAATTGCTTCAAAGATAAGTTTTTTCTTGGGACTTTGAATTCAAATAGAATTTGGCTAATTGATAAACTATGATTTCTTGTGATATTAACTTCAAATGAAAGATTTAAGTCTTTGTGAACTTCAAACTTATTTTCGCTTAGTTTGTAATCTACTTTAACATTTTCGACAAATGCTTTTCCGATTAATTCAATACTTTTACTTCCATTTGATGATTCAATGTCGAGCAACGCTCTGAAAAGTGTTTTGCCAGATGTAGGAACAAAGCGGACTAAAACATTCCCTTTATTATTTTCTTGAATCTTGTTTGGAAAACTAACAACTTGAAAATTATTTCTATCTGTTCCACTAATACTGATGCTATTGATAATCATTTCAACAGGGAACACTGTATTATCAATTTCAAGAACCATATCTTTTTGGGCACAAGTTGATATTTCACCAAAGTCCATTGGGTCTGGTGTTGCAATCAATCCTTCGCCGTACCCAAATATCTCTAAAGTATCGTTTACAATTGGGTTAGGATTTGGACCCGGCGCTGCATCTGACTTAATTAATGCAAAGCAACTTCTTTTACCAGCTGAACTAGGAGTAAAATCAATTGGGATGGTGGCAGTTCCATTATTTTTTGGAACAATAATATTCTGTGTAACTGCACCAGTCCCAAATTTAAACTCAGTAGTAGAAGATAGTATTACCTCTTTTATCGTCAAATCCATAGTATTGCTTTTGTTAGTTATTTGAATTTGACCATTAATTGTGTTTCCAACTTTTGTCTTACCACAATCAACATCAGGAGCATCAATTTTCGGCAATCCACCAATTCCAAACACAGGAACTAAAACAGGTTCGGGTAAATCTTTAACATCAATTTGGAGTTGATTTTCCAGGTAACCTTCAACAAATGGATTAAATCTAATATTTAAATCAAGTGTATCACTTTTATTCAAAGTTATTGGGAAAGATGGAAAATTTAGCAAAGAAAAATTATTATCATTAGTATTAGATAAGCTAATTTTTTCAATAACTATTGGTGAAGGAGTAGAATTAATTAAAGAAATTGAAGTATCATTAATTGTAAGAATTCTTTTGATGCCGAAGTCAACAGGCTCAATTGGTAGTATTGAATTTATTCCTTCTCCAAGCAAATTAGTAAAATGTTCCCCACAAAAATCAGGTATGTTATATTTTAGCCTGGCTATTTTTAAACCAACTGAAGCAGGGGAAAACTGAACAATTACGTTTAAACATTCATTAGGTTGTAAGTGAAAAGGTCCTGTCCCTCCGATTATCTTGAAATGATTGGAGTCTGAACCTTCAATACTTAATGTAACGTCTATTGGAGCTGCCGTAGTATTCCGAAAAGCACAAGTTTGCGGCAAATTTTTTGCTGAACTAATTACAACTTTACCAAAATTAACTTCTTTCAGGGTTTCTCCACCGCAAGGTGCTATAAGCGATAAAGGTTCAGGATTGCAAGGAGAAGATAGAATCTGGAAAATTGTTTCCGAGGAAGACCCAGGAGGTGTTTCAATATACGAAATTTCAATAGTATGGCTTTGCCCTTTCAATAATGTAAATGGAAGTGTTTTGCCTTTCCAATCAATTGAAAATTTTCCAGTAGTCGAAAGTGTATAATTAGAAATTGTAAAATCGCTGTTTTCAGCTTTCAATGTTAATTGTCGAGTTGTTATACCAATTCCAGGTAAACCAAACAAAAGTTGATTTTCTGAAACGCTTAATTTCGCAATACTTGTTGTTGGAGCAATATAATCTGTTATTACAGAGTCTGGAATTCTTTTGAAAACAGCTTTAATAATCCTTGCTCTACTTTGCTCATCGCACCCAAAAGGGGAAATCCAGGTCAGATAGCATACATTTCGACTTTGAATATCCCCGACAATCTGCCTGAAAGCACTAATTAAAGCAGATTTAGTATAAACAGAAAAACTTTTGCCTCCTGTATTCTGGCAAATCATATCAATTTGAGTATTTAATGGACTTGTAATAAAAATTGAATAAACTTGGGTCTTAATTCTTTTAGCATAACTAATAACTGTATCCACCTTCCAATTTTGAAATGGTCTTTCGGGTTCACCATCGGTTAAGAAAATAACCACACGTCTCAAATCCTTTGGTGCAGTTTCGAGAAGTGGTAATGCACCAATTGGGGGATAATTTTTTGCGAAAGGGGGATAAAAGTCTGTCGAACCAGCATTAATTGTCAAATTAACATTTAGCCAATCATAAAGAGGTGCTTTGGTATCGTAAAGGGGGCTGGTTTTATAAACATCCCCAGCGAAAAGCACAAAACCAATTACCGACGGTGGGTCAAGTTTAATTGAATCAAGAAAGGCAAAGGCACCTTGCTTAACCCAATCTATTCTTTTTTCACCATTCCCAGCATCGGCACTCATCGATGTCGAGACATCGAGAACCAAAACAACAGCAAGTTGAGGGTAAAAATTAACTTTTTTACAATCAACACCAAGAGTAGAATTAAGATTTACTCCATTTTCATAAAAGTCGAAATCCGAAGGAACAATGTTAGGATAATCGGCCCCCATCGTTGTTCTTGCACAAAATAAGGCTTGCATATTTGGAAAGTTGCTCGTATCAATTGAATACAAATTAAAAGACTGCGAATATACATTATATGCAAATCCAAGCATATAGAATAAAACTACCAATAATTTTGCTTTCATTTTTTTCTCCTTATTTGTATTCTATATAATAACAAATTGTTTCCCCCAAAAGTTACTTTTACACATTTCAAAATTAGAGCAATACAATTTGAAATAAAATAAATTAAAATACTATTTTTATGTCAAAAAACGAAATATTAAATTGTAATATTTAAAACTACAAAAAAATTTATGGGCTTTATTTTTAATTTTTTCCTACTATCATTGGCGTTTTACGGAATCAATATTTTATCTGTTCAAAGTCAAAAATGCAACGATTTTTTAATATTTGATGGTTCAGAAAATGTTATTTCCTTTGATATCGATACAACAGGAAATTGGTGGATTTTAACCCAACCTTATTCCAATGAATATCGCTTAATTCTTCCCAATATAAGAACAAACACTTATAAAGAAATAAAAGGGTTAACTTTTTCTCCCGATGGAAATCGATGGGCTTTTTTCGGCCGCGATAACACCGGCTGGAATTTGATAACAGCGGATACAATTATTCCTTTATTTTGCGAAGATGTAATTCAACTTGGTTTCAGCAATAATTCGGAAGGACTAATCTTTTCATATAGAAATGGCTTACTAACAAGTGTATACTATCATAATAATAAAGCAAATATTATCAATTATTCTGGAAAATTTTTTTCAAATTTCGATGGTAAACTAATTGCTTTTGTTTTGACAAAAGGCAATGCCAAAACACTGGTAATTCCAGGAAGGTTCAACTCCGATAATTTTGACGACATATTACCACTTGGATTTTGGTATGATGATGATTTCATATATGCAGGCAAGCGTGGAAATTTTTGGCAAATATTTAAAAATCAAACACCTTTGACTGAAGAATTTCTGAATATTTTAGATATGAAAATTAATTGGAATGGAACCGCTGCTGCCTTTGTTGTTTCAAGAAATGTTAATGAAACTGCAGTTGTAATCATTTCCGAAACTTATCACGAACCATATTATTCCCGAAGCTACGATAGTATTCACAATTTAGAAATTCACCCTACAGAACCTATTACAGCTTTCATAGCAAAAAAAGATAATAGAACTTATGTTGTTTATGGATATGTGGAATATTCGATAGGTGACTTTGAATGTTTTTTAAAATTTACATTCGATGGTTCAGAGATTTACTATTGTTACTGCAACATTGAGTGTTATTTTTATGTAGATTGTAACAAGCACACATTGGCGGGAGGCATTTCTTGTCAGAAGGATATTGCAAGAAAACCAAAAACATCTACCATTGCATTTACGAATAATTCAACGTTGGTTCTTCTTGACTATTTTACAAATATGTTATATTCAGGAATTATGGTAAATAAAACAACAAAACCAATTTACAACTGGAAAACCCAAAGGTATGAAGCACTCGGAGAAATCAACAACAAAATATACCTTCTTACCTGTAAGCCTTAATTACTATGCCTTAATTTCAAAGCATACTTGATGTTAAACATTAATATCCAATAATTTAACTTAAAGTTATCCCCCCTGTTTGAAACATTATTAAAAGGTAAGTTATAACAAAAAGATACATCACCAAAAATATTAATTCCAAGACGAAAAGAAAAACCCAAACCGGAATATAAACTATACAGAAGAAAGGAGGTCTGTGGTAAAGTGCCTTCTTCAATTGTTACTTGGTCGGAATTTTCCAAAGAAAGTTCAATTAATTCTCCATTTTCCAACCGAACTGTTCTTTGCAAAAGTTCTTTGGTATGTTTGATTGAAGAATTTAAACGAAAATCAAGATTTAAACCAATACGAAAATAAAGGAAATCCCAAGGCATAATAGAAAAATAGGGAATCAAATTAATTTGTGAAAAACTTAATTTGGCTTTTTGACGAAAAAGTACTGGTACATCTTTAAAAATTTCATTATTAGAAGCTCTAAAAGTAAGGAGTTCGCGTTGTTGAAATGAAGCATTATTTCCTATAAGGGTTAACCCCAATAAAGTCCCCCATTGGATTGGATTAAATAAATCCTTTCGGAAATCTACCCCTAAAAAAATTACAGAACCATTTCCTTTTTCAAAATCGGGACAATTGCAAGAAGCGAAAAGCTTTCCTGTCTGCCAGGAAGGTCCTACTCCAAATACCAAACCTAATTCAGTCTGTAAAGGGGCACGTGCAGGACCAAGGGGAGAGGGTGTACTTTCAACTTGAGCGAAGCAATCAATCGAAAAGATAATCAAACTAAAAAAAATAATTAATTTAGGCATTTTATATTGTTCCCATTTTTTCAATACAAATTTATGAAAGAAAATAACACAAGTGACGAAAGTAAAGTTACAAAAAATACAGAAGAAGTTTTCGACGAATTTATGAACAGTGTTAGAGCTACGGCAATCAAAATACTCAATCGTTTTGAAAGAAGTGATTCATATTTGGAAAAATTATTGGATAAAGCTATCAAAGAAAGAAATTTTAATGATTTAGATAGAGCTTTACTTACCGAACTTGTTTATGGAGTCATTCGTTGGAAAGCAAAGTTGGACTATGTTCTTGTTGGTTTCTATTTTGGAGATTATTTAAAATGCTTAAATGTTGTCAAGAATGCAATGCGAATTGCTCTTTATCAAATAATGTTTCTTGATAGAATTCCTCTTTACGCCGCAGTAAATGAATCTGTTGAATATGTAAAAAGAATACAAAGCGAAAAAACTGCTGGGATTGTTAATGCTGTTCTTAGAAACATTGCTCGTAACATCGATAACATTCGATATCCTGAAAAAGAAGAAGATTTAGTTTATCATTTAGCTGTAATGTACTCATATCCCCGTTGGATAGTTAAAAGATGGATCGAAATTTTTGGTGAGGTTGACGCCGAGAAAATGCTTTTTACAAGCAATCGCAAGCCTTACGTAACTGTTAGAGTAAATACATACAAAACCACAACCGAATTTGTGGCTTCGGAACTAAAGAAAATGAATGTCCCTTTTTTTATCTCTCCATATTACCCCAATTCAATAGTAATAAGAAATCCTAAATTTAATATTTTAACAACAGATTTGTTCTTTCAGGGATACGTAACAATTCAAGATACAAGCGCCACACTTGCAGCATTGCTTGCAAACGCCAAACCAGACCAAGTAATTTTGGACCTTTGCGCTGCCCCAGGAGGGAAAAGTTTTGTTTTCGCTGAAAAAATGCTAAACACTGGAAAGGTAATAGCTGTCGATAAATACCCCTCAAAATTAAGATTTATTGAGGAGGGGGCACAAAGGCTTGGCTTGAATAATATAGAAGTTCGCAGCGGCGATGCTATGACAATAGAATTTGATACCCTTTCCGACATTGTTTTCCTTGATGTTCCTTGTTCAGGATTAGGAACTATTTCCAAAAATCCAGACATAAAATGGAAAAGAGAAAGGGAAGATATCTATAAACTTTCGGAAATCCAGAAGAAAATACTTGCCAATGCTACTAAACTAGTTAAAGTTGGTGGTGCTATTATTTACTCAACTTGCACTACAGAACCAGAAGAAAACGAACAAAATATTGAATGGTTTTTGAAAAATTATCCTAATTTTCAGATTGATAAAGCAGAGAATTATTTGCCCGAGAAAGTTTGTGAGAACGGATTTTTGAAAACTTTACCCTTCAAACATTTTATCGATGGCGCTTTTGCTGCTCGTTTGGTAAGAATCAGTTGAAACTTTTATTCTTGATTTTATTAATCGAAAATTCTTAAATGAATAATCATAGCTTAGGTTGCTATAACAATAAACACAATCAAAAAGACAGGAATTATAAAACCCAATATCTTTACTTTCAATGCAAGTACATCCTTTTCTTGTTGGTTTTTGATTAAACTCTAATTCATTATAATTATTATCCTCAAAATAAATCGGATTAACACAACTCGCTTCTTTAATTTTCAATTCTTTTGATATTTCTTTTTCGCAACATAACAAAAGCTCTATTCCAAATTCTTTCGCAATTCTATTAATTGTTGAAAAAATTTCTACTTGTTCTTCAAAATCCAAATTCCTCACCTTGATAATTTGGCTTTTAATTATTCTTTTTATAACTTTTGGATAGAAATCGACAAAACTTGTTATACAAGTTTTAACTTTACCTTTTAAATTATTGCAAAGAAAAAGGAATTTATCGAATATAAAATCTTTAGACGTTAAATTGGAAATTATAATTGGGTCAAAACGCCACCTAATATAGTTTTCACCATATCTATCGAAAAGATAGTCAACAATTGAAAGGACTTTGGAGAGCTTTGGAACGCGGGTTTCTAATTCTTTTGGATAGGCATTAATAGTAAAGTTAATATAATGGTTCTTACCATAGTTATTATCAATATAATCTAATACTTTTAAAAGCGAAATAGGATAACGACTCCAAAAAACAAATCCAGAAACATTTTCTGGATGTAAGCTAATTATTTCTTTTTTTTGATTGAATGGATTTTTAACATCGGCATATTTTAAATTAAGAACACTTTGAAACCAATCACCAAAGAAAGCAGGTATATCTGTTCTTCTTGAAACAGAAATGATAATTTTCTTTTGTTTTGAATCCAATTATTAAATGTACTATGATTTTAAATTATGCAAAACAAAATCCCAATTTACAATTTCCCAAAAAGCATCCACAAACTTTTGTCGAGCATTTCTATAATCAATATAGTATGCGTGTTCCCAAACATCAATAGTTAACAAAGGCTTAAATCCATTGGTCAAGGGATTTCCAGCATTACTAGTTTGGATAATTTCAAGTTTCCCTTCTGCTTTTTTTACAAGCCAAGTCCAACCGGAACCAAATAAGGAAATAGCTGCTTTAGAAAATTGCTCCTTAAATTCCTCGAAACTTCCGAAATTCTTTTCAATTTCTTCTAACAAAATCCCTTTTGGAAAACTACCACCATTGGGAGACAAACAATTCCAAAAGAAGGAGTGGTTCCAAGTTTGAGCAGCATTGTTAAAAATCGAACCGGTAGCCTTAAGAATAATATCTTCGAGGCTCATATTTTCAAATTCTGTTCCTGCAATTAAATTATTCAAATTGTTAACATAAGCTTGATGGTGCTTCCCGTGGTGGTATTCCAATGTTTCTTCGGACATATAAGGCTTCAAAGAATCCTTCGAAAAAGGAAGATCTGGGAGCTGAAAAGGCATTTTCTCCTCCACTTTTATATTACATTAACCTTGGCAGCCACAGGTCGGTAAATTATTAGGGTTAGAGAAAACAAATCCTCTGCCTTGTGGAGTGTCTATATAATCCAATGTAACCCCCATCAGATAAAACAAGCTCCGTCTATCTATTACAATACGTTGCTTACCAACGAAGAACTCTCGGTCGTTTAATTCATCGAATTCGGTATCGAAACCTAAAGCATAGTTGAATCCACTACAACCACCACCTTGCACTCCCATTCGAAGGAAGTAGTTATCTGGAACATTATTCTGCTTCCGAATAGAATCTATCATTTCCAGAGCACGAGTGGAAATAAAAATATCTTCGTTTTCCGTTGCCCCTTCAATTCCTGTTGCGATTCTTTCGACAGCAATTTCAATTTCTTGCTCTTGATTCATAAAAACTCCTATTAAAATACAAAATTAATAATCAAAGTTTACAAAACAATCATCACTTTCAGGATAAGCCTGACAAGTCAAAATAAATCCATTTTTAATGTCCTCTTCAGTTAATGCTTCTGGATCATCCATTTGAACCTTGCCACTTTCCAATTTAGCCATACAAGAGCCACAAATACCTACCTGACAACTAAAAGGTGGGTCAAGGTTATTACGAAACATTGCTTGGAGAATGTTTTCCTCCTCTTCAACTTCAATATTATATGTTTCACCATAAAGTTTAACCGTAACAGGTTTTGTGTTTGCCATACTTTTTACAATTTCTGATTTTGCTTGAAGAAATGTATTATTATCCATATACATTAATATTAAAACAAACCCAACTCAAACCGAGCGATATCGCTCATCCGAGAGCGATCCCAAGGTGGATCAAAAGTCAAAAAGACCTTAGCGTCTTTAACCTCAGGAATACTTTTAATTGCCTGCTCAACCTCAAACGGTAAACCCCCAGCCTCTGGGCAATTTGGCGCGGTTAAAGTCATTAATACAACCACCTCATTTTCCTTTGTAATTTGAATATCATAAATCAAACCGAGTTCCCAAATATCAACTGGAATTTCTGGGTCGTAAACTGTTTTAATTGCTTTAACCACCTTGTCGTATAGTTCATTACTTTGGGTGGAATTAAAAGTTGAATTCTGTGTTTCTTTATCTTTCGAGTCCATAACTACTCCACTGTTAACAAAGAATCTTTTTTCTCCAGTGCCTCCATAAGAGTGTGCCAAGCAAGTGTGGCACACTTTACCCGAACAGGAAATTCCCTGACCCCAACAAACACAGATAGTTTGCCTAATTCATTGATATCAACGGGTTCATCTGGTTTCGACGTCAGAACTTTATGATATTTTTCAAACAAATTCTTTATTTCATTGACTGTCTTACCCTTAAGAACAGTAGTCATTATCGAAGCTGATGCTTTGGAAATTGCACATCCAACTCCTTTGAACTTAACATCTTCAACGACATTGTTGTTAACTTTAAGAAAAATTTCTATGTGGTCACCACACAAAGGATTATGCCCTACTGCTTTATGGGTTGCAGATTCTAATTCACCAAAATTACGTGGATTCTTATTATGGTCTAAAATAACTTCCTGATAAAGTGAATCAAATTCATCCATTTAAAACCTATTTAAACTTATTAACTATTTTCTTCAAAGAATTTACAAAAACATCAATTTCTTCGAATGTATTATAAAAAGCAAACGAAGCGCGGGAAGTAGCAGGTACACCATACCGCTTCATCACTGGTTCAGTGCAATGATGTCCTGTTCTAATTGCTATACCGTCACGGTCTAGTAATGTTCCAACATCATGAGGATGCACATTATCAATTACAAAAGATATAAGACTTGCCTTGCTTTTTGCTTTTCCAATAATTCTAACCTCCGGAATTTCTTGAATTCTATCAGTAGCATAGTTTAATAGTTGTGTTTCGTAATCATAAATTACATCTAAGCCAATGTTTTGAACATATCGTATCGCCGAAGCCAAACCGATTGCACCTTCGATATGAGGGGTTCCTGCCTCAAATTTATGTGGAAGAGTATTATAAATAGTTTTTTCAAAGCTTACTGACAAAATCATATCTCCACCACCTTGGTAAGGCGGCATCGACTCCAATATCTCTTTCTTACCAAACAAAACTCCAATCCCGGTTGGACCATAAATTTTGTGTCCGGAAAAAACAAAGAAATCACAACCGAGTCTTTGAACATCTATAGGCAAATGCTGAATGGATTGAGACCCATCAATCAAAACAACAGCACCAACATTATGTGCTCTTTCAATTATATGTTCAATTGGATTTATTGTTCCAAGTGAATTCGAAATGTGAACAACTGAAACAATCTTGGTCTGGGGCGTTAAAAGTTTTTCAAACTCATCAAGAATCAATTCCCCATTGTCATCGATTGGAATAACTTTTAACTTTGCTCCAGTTTTCGAACAAACTATTTGCCAAGGAACAATATTGGAATGGTGTTCCATATGTGAAATCAGAACTTCGTCGCCTTCATTCAAAAAAGTTTCTCCATATGAAAAGGCAACAAGATTGATAGCTTCGGTAGCCCCGCGTGTGAAAATAATTTCTTCATCATATCTTGCATTAATAAATGACTTAACAATATTTCTAGAACATTCGAATTCAGTTGTAGCCGCCTGACTCAAATAGTGAACACCTCGATGGATATTACTATTTAAGTATAAATAGTAATTATAAATAGTATCAATAACTTGTTTGGGTTTTTGAGTAGTTGCAGCATTGTCAAAATAGATTAAAGGCTTATCCCTCACAAAACGTTCTAAAATCGGAAAATCTTTTCGAATTGAATTTACATCGAACTCTTTTTTCTTTTTTACATCAAATTTTAAAGCTTTCGTATTAGTTTCCATCTATTCCTGTGTTTTAACTAATTCATTTTCATTGCTTAAAGTACCACAGAAAAATATTTCTTCTAAGTGTAGTTTCTTGGCAATCAACTCTTTCAGATAATCTCGAAGCGATGGAATCTCTATTTTTTCAAGATTAACAGAAACAAAAGAATTCAAAAGCATTGATTTTGCCTTTTGCCTGTTTATTCCTCGAGAAATAATGTAGAAAAGCATTTCATCATCAAGGAACCCAACTGTTGCTCCATGTGTACACTTAACATCATCGGCATAAATTTCAAGTTGAGGTTTGGTGTTTACTCGTGCTTCATTCGAAAGTACCAAATTCTTGTTGGATTGATAAGCATTTGTTTTTTGGGCATCCCGAGCAACAAATATTTTACCATTGAACACCGCTCTACCTTTACCATCAAGAATTCCACGGAAATTCTCGTCGCTACGGCAATTTGGAACATTATGCATAATTAGAGTATGGTCATCCACAAAGTTATCAGTATCTGAGAAATAAATCCCGTTTAATAGTGCTGAAGAATATTGCCCTTGAAAAGAAACATTAAGATTATTACGAACAAACTCAGTATTCAAACTAAAAGTATTGCTCTTAAAATTGGAATTTTTTTCAAGTATTACATTAATATTATTAATCAAAATCAAGTTTTTTAAATCAAATTGTACAATATTAAGCTCAATGTCAGAGTTTTCTTTTTGGAAAATATTAACAATCTCATTGCCAATGTTTTTTTGGGGCGTATAATTAGTATAGAACAAAATAAAATTTGCCTTGGAGTTTTCACCTAACTCGATATAATTTAAAGAATTAGATAAATATCCAAGGTCTGAAAAATAATTAAAGAATAAAATAATTGGTTTTTCTAGGAAGGTGTTTGGTGGTATTTTTAAACTTACCCCACCATCAAATAATGCGACATTCAAAAATAAAAACGAGTTTGTATCATCGAAAAATGGTTTAAACTTTTCTAAAACATTGTAAATGGAAATTTCATTTTGGATGATATTTGCAAAAGAAACACTTTCGGATAAATTATTTTGAATGTATTCAAAGCTCGGTTGTCCATTTGATATCGAGAAAATAAAGTTCTCCCCATTCAATATTGGAGCGAGGGATGCAAGTTCTTGATGCAATTGCTCATTATATCCTTTATCCTTTAAGTTAATTGAAACATTAAAATTTATATCATTCAAAAAAGATAAATTAGTATATTTCCATTCCTCGTTTTTTGGTGTCGGTATTCCTAATTGAGTAAATTTCTCAAAGAAAGTTTTTCTAAAATCAATTAACCTTTCTGAATTATGGTCAAGCGATATTTTATTTTCAAACATATTTTTGACATTTTCTAAAAACCTCATTTCAGCACCCATTGATTTAATTATTTAGAACCATTATTTCCATTTTTAAGCCAGTCATAACCTTTGGCTTCCAACTCCAATGCAAGATTTTTATCGCCAGAAAGTACAATCTTTCCATCGAACATTACATGAACAAAATCAGGGGTTAAGTAATTCAACAACCTTTGGTAATGTGTAATAACTAGAAAAGAACGTTCAGAATTACGAAGTGAATTTACCCCATTTGCAACAATTTTCAAAGCATCTATATCCAACCCAGAATCCGTTTCGTCAAGAATTGCAAGTTTAGGTTCGAGCATAGCCAATTGGAAAATTTCGTTCCTCTTTTTTTCGCCACCAGAAAAACCTTCGTTAACATTTCTTTGTAAATAACTTGAGTCGAGCCCAACAAGTTGTGCTCGTTCTTTCATTAATTGAAGAAAATCAAAAGCATCCAAAGGTTCTAATTGACGATATTTTCTTATTTCGTTTACAGCAGTTTTCATAAAGTTCGCATTTGTCACCCCTGGAATCTCCACAGGATATTGGAAAGCAAGGAAAATACCTTCGCGTGCTCTTTCTTCAGGTTCGAGTTCAAGCAAATTTTTCCCCAAGAAATAAACTTCACCCTCGAGGACCTCATATCCTGGTTTACCAGCGAGAACATTGGCAAGTGTACTTTTACCAGTACCATTTGGCCCCATTATTGCATGAACTTCGCCCTTATTGATGGCCAAGTTCAGTCCTTTGAGTATTTCTTTTCCTTCAACTCCAACTCGTAAGTTTTTAATTTTCAATAATTCCATATTAATCCTCAAAAAAATCAACCAACACTACCTTCCAAACTAACAGAAAGAAGCTTCTGTGCTTCAACAGCAAATTCCATAGGAAGTTGATTAAGCACTTCGCGAGAAAACCCATTAACAATCAAACCAATTGCATCTTCCTTAGAAATTCCACGCTGATTACAATAAAATAGAATTTCATCGCTAATTTTTGAGGTGGTTGCTTCGTGCTCAACAATTGAATTATTGTTATTCACTTCAATATATGGAAAAGTATGAGCAGCACATTTATCGCCAATCAAAAGTGAGTCGCATTGAGAGTAATTTCGAGCTCCAGTTGCCTTCTTTGAAATTTGGACCAGACCACGGTAACTATTACTACTTTTTCCAGCGGCAATACCTTTAGAAACAATTCTGCTCCGAGTATTTTTCCCAAGATGAATCATTTTTGTCCCGGTATCAGCTTGCTGAAAATTATTTGTGATTGCAATCGAATAAAATTCACCAACCGAGTTATCTCCCTTTAAAATACAAGAAGGATACTTCCAAGTTATAGCCGATCCAGTCTCAACCTGGGTCCAAGAGATTTTAGAATTCTCGCCCAAACAAATTCCTCGTTTTGTAACAAAGTTATAAATACCGCCTTTCCCTTCCTTATCGCCTGGATACCAGTTCTGAACTGTAGAATACTTAATTTCGGCATCCTTTAGAGCAATAAGTTCAACAACAGCAGCATGAAGTTGATTCTCATCTCGTATTGGTGCAGTGCAACCTTCCAAGTAACTAACATAGCTGCCCTCATCGGCAATAATTAAAGTCCTTTCGAATTGACCTGTTTCTGAAGCGTTTATTCTAAAATAAGTTGATAGTTCCATTGGACAATGCACACCTTTTGGAATATAAACAAAAGAACCATCACTGAAAACTGCAGAGTTTAAGGCAGCAAAGAAATTGTCTGTATAAGGGACTACACTTCCCAAATATTTTTGAACTAAGTCAGGGTAATTTTTAATTGCTTCATTAATCGAACAGAAAATTATTCCAAGTTCTTCAAGTTTTTCTTTAAATGTAGTAGCAACGGAAACACTATCCAAAACTGCATCGACCGCAACACCAGCTAGTCTTTCTTGCTCCCGCAAAGGTATTCCAAGTTTTTCGAAAGTTCGTAAAATTTCTGGGTCAACTTCATCGAGCGACTTTGGTTTTTCTTTCATTTTCTTTGGTGCTGCATAGTAATGTATATCCTGATAATCAACTGGTGGGTAATAAACTTTAGCCCAATGTGGTTCTTTCATTGTTTTCCAATAGCGAAAAGCTTTCAATCGCCACTCCAACATAAATTGGGGCTCTTTTTTCCTTTCCCAAATAAACTTTATTATGTCTTCATTTAAACCTTTAGGGGCAAATTCTTGCTCTATTTGAGCAACAAAGCCATATTTATATTCTCTTTCAGTAATTTCTTTTATTAAATCTTGTTCTTCCATCTTTAACCAATTTTTTGTTTAACATTTTCTTTTAAAGTGTCTCGAGATTCTGATATATTTACTAAATCCTCTAAAGTAATCGAACCAATCAAATTTGTGATCTTTTCCCGTAATTCAAACATAGGAGTTTTAATTAAACAAATTGTACTTCTTTCGCATCCATCTTCTTCGCCAGTAGCACATTCAACAACAGAAAGAGGTTCGTTCAAAGCTTCCAATACTTCAGAAATTTTAATGTCTCTTGGTTCTTTTGCAAGTTGATATCCACCTTTTGTCCCAAAATTAGAAACAAGGATATTCGACTTCGCAAGTTGTGCAAGAGTCTTGGAAAGAAACTCATAAGGGAGATTGAGATTTTCAGAAAGTTCTCGGGCAGAAAAAGAAACACCTTTGAATATACCTAAAAATTGTAAGGTACCCAAAGCATACTCAATTTTTTTTGAAAATCTTATCATTTACTTTTACAAAAAATCAAAATTAGTAAACGAAAGGGAATTCCGATTATTTTAATCGGATATTATTTTTGATTTGTATTTATTGGTGTTTCTATCGTGATTCTCACAGTCCGACAATAAAAACGGCCTTCAGGAAGTGAATTATCATACAGTAAAAAATCTTCTCCTATTCCAACAGTAGTAACATTTTGAAGTCCAAGCCAATGAGCTACTTCGCGTGCTCGTTTCTCCGATATTTTCTTGTTAACTTTTTCATCTCCAATATTGTCCGTAAACCCTTCAATTGTAATCTGAGACTGAGGAGTAATCCTACGTGTAATAAAATCAAGAACATTTTTATGTTGGCGTTCCAATTTAGATTTACCAAAATCGAATAGGATTAAACTATAATATTCAAATTCCCTATCGCTAACTCCTTCCATACGCTTTTTGTCTACGGTGATTTTATTCACTATCAAAGGTTCTGTTTGTGCTCTTCCAATCTGTTCGAGCGAATCAACAACATAATACTCAAAAAAGAGCTTCCCCCCAAAAACAACTTTTTCAAAAGAATTGTCATCAATATTCCACTCAATTTCTTTTGGAGGATTTCCTTTTCCACTAATTCTTTTTACAACTTCGTTGTTTTGTAAAACTGAAATATCCCAATTCTTTATTCCAACAGTTGTCTTTTGTTCGGGATAAAACAAAATCTTACCTTTTTCAACTCTTCGAATTGTATCGACAGAAAACACTGGTTCAATAATTCTTAAATCATCGGTGATTATTTCTACACGCCTGTTTTCCTCATCTCCTTGAGGGTCCTCGGGGTTAGATGGTTCTTTAGGTAAATTTCTTGCTTCAACCTCAATTCGATTTGGATCAATATTCCACACTTCAACTAAATATTTCTTAACAGCAACAGCTCGATTATAGGATAAATCAAGATTATTTTTCTCTTCTCCTTTTCCAGAATTTGTTCCAACCAATTTAACCTTTGATTCTGGAAATTCTCTGAGCTTTTTACCAACAATATTTAATATATGATAATAAGTCTGGATAACATCCAAAGAAGATAAGAGTTTAAGATTAAAATTTCTGGTTTCCTCTGGGGAAAGCTTAATATATCGTTTAGGTATTTCGTAAGAATTGTGGTCGAAAAAGATATAATTCAAAAGAGGTTTCATATTCAAAGAAATAAAATCTTCGATACGCAAAGGGACATTTTTCCTTTCAACTCCACTTGAGTCGAGAAACTTATATGAAAGACTTGCTGAAATAGAAGGAGGTTCAATTGGATCAGGCAAAGGTAAAAGTGGTGGAGATATTGGGGGCGGAGGTGGCGGTGGAGGTGGTAATGGTTCTCGAAATCTAACAGAAATACCTGTGCGGAAAAATAAAGAACTCCAAAATAATCCCTTGATTTGATTAATAAAATAATATCTGACACTTATTTCTGGATAAAGAAAAAATAATCCTCTTTTATGGGCTGGAAGTTCTGCGCTCACTCCCAAATTAATAAAAGGAATCAAAGTTCTTGTATCAGGTATATCTCCTGCATATTCATTTCTTGAACGAAGCCCATTGTTGAAAGTTCCCCTATCAGAAGGTTCAAGAATGACTTCTTTTTGAGAAAACCAAGCTTTGGTTACTTTCGATAATCCTAAACCCCCAAAAAACCAAATAAAGAAATCTTTAGAATAATTAGCATTGAATTCAATTTCAATATGCCGGAAAAGTGTTTTCAATTGATGTTCGAAAACTCCATCTGTGGCTATACCATCTACAATAACAGTTGTTTTTTCATCTTTATAAAATTTCGACTTGTATTCTTGGTAAGTTACTCTTGCAGAAAAAAACAGATCATCATAAATAAAGTAATCTGCCAAAATTCCAGTGTTCCATCCCCAACCAAAACCGAAATTAATTTTTGGGGAACAACAAGGAACTGTTGGCAATTGGTTAAAACTTGTAAAATGTAAAACAGGATTGAACCCAACAAAGAAACCAACTTTGGGCTTACTATAATAAACTTCGTTGAGACTATCAAGGTTATACCCAGATTGGTTCTGTGCAAAAACCTGTGCGAATCCTAAGAGATAAATAAATAATGCTTTTGACTTTGGAATCAACGAACCAACCAATTATAAGAAAGCAAAATTAAGCAAAATTAGGGAAATCTTGTTTTTTGAATATTCTTAACAAAATAGTTTCAAAAAGATATACTTCATCTTTGGATGAAGATTTTAATTGCAACTCTAAATTAACCAGTTCCTTGATGATTTCGATTATTTCTTCTTTGGAATAATTCTCCAAACCAATAAAATAATCGTCGAAAAAATATGGATTTACACCAATAGATTTTGCAAGAAAGAACTTGTCTTTACTTCTTTTAATTTCTTCAGTTAAAATCAAAAGATTTTTGAAAAACTTCAAAATGATACTATTCAAAAGTATACCTTGATTGGAGATTTTAAGGATTTTCTCCAAAAAAATGAAAGTTTTTTCAAAATCCTTTTTTGCAAGCAAAGAGGTAATCTCGAACACATTAAACTCCTTGTTCCCAGAAGAAATTTGAGCTACTTCAAATAAAGTTAACTTTTTATTCGGTCCTAAAAAAGTTTTGATTTTTTGTATTTCAGAATCAATTTCCCACAAATCCAAATTTAAAATATCTAACAAATATTCAACAACGCCATCTTCACACTTTATACCATCTTCAATAAATTTATTAGATATCCAGTCCTTAATTTGTCCTAAAGTCATTTTAGGAAATTCTATCCAAGGATGATTTGAAAGAAGTTCATAGAACGGAAACCTTAAATTTTTTAAAGCATTACGGTCGGATTTAATTTTCTTTGTGATACCAAACAAATTTGTATCAAAAGAAAGAACAACCAAAAACCCATTTGAAGGCGGCGAAAGAACAATTCTTTTAAAAAGCTCCTCTGCTGGTTCAAGTTTCTCTTTCTTCACTTTTTGGGAATAAATTTTTTCGGGTTTTTTTATAACTAAAATTTTATTTCCTCCAAAAAAATCGGGGGAATTAAAGTCCACCAATAAATCAAACAGGGATATGTTTTTAGAATTATCTTCAGGATCGAAAATGAAAATTTTTGATGTATCGTCGCTCAAAAGTTTATCATAAATTTGTTTGTAAGCATAGTACACTAAAAATTGCTCTTCACCAAACAAAGTTATAACATTTGGTAACTTTTTTTGAGACAACAAATTTTTTAAAGTTGTGTTCATGGGAAAGCACTTTTATGAAAATGTATCATTGGTACTGCTTTGACTGCTATCGATTTGGCTGTTTTTTTGTAAAAAATCTATAACCTTGGAAACTTTTGTGATCAAAATTTTATCTGTTGGTGGTTTCAGGATATAATCATCTATTCCAAGCCGGAGAAGAGAAGCAAAAAGATCTTTCGATGCAAGTGCTGTACATGGAATAACGTGCAATTTTTCAAACCTTCTGTCCATCCGAATTTTACGCAAAAATGTATAACCATCCATTACAGGCATTTCCATATCTAGAATTAAAAGATCAGGTATTCTTTGCTCAAGAAATTCGAATGCTTCCTTGGGCGTTTTAACACCAACTACTTCAATTTTCAATTGCTTTTCTAAAATAAACTTTGCATATTGACGGAAAAGGTCATCATCGTCAATTATCAAAACAAGAAAATTTTTATTTTCTTCCATAAATGATTATAAAAATTTATTTTAAAACTAAAATATTTGCTGGTATTGCACCGAAATCAGCAAGTCTAATAAGTGCTCGTTTCGAATCTTCATTTATTACTTCTCCACTGGAGGCAACAAGAAGACCTGCGGCTGTATAGTAATTTTGATAAATAATCATACCGGGTTCTAACTTATGAACAGGTACCCGCAGAATGATTTTTTGTCCAACTGCTTTACGCTCCTCTTCCATTATTTGAATAAATACTTCAACAAATCTTTTTTCGAAAAGAACTCCTGCTCGTTGATGAAGGTAACTTATTGCAGAAAGAAAACGGTTGCCTCCAACATCAACTTTACTTGGGGGTAGCGTAGTTTGAGTCGTCAAACTGGAGGTTCTTGGGTCATTCTCCTTTCTATTTTTATAAACCATATTATGGAAAGTATTCACTATTGCAATAATTTGTGCAGCTGGATGAATTTGCTTTCCTTGTAACCCTTTGGGGAATCCAGAACCGTCCAAGTATTCATGATGCTGATAAACAATATCAGCAACCAAATTAAACTCGGAAAATTTTTTCAAAATATCTCTTCCAAGTTCACAATGTGTTTGATAATACATAGTTTCCTTTTCGTTCATTTCCTGAGGAAACTTTAAAAGAATACTTTCTTTAAAGCCAACCTTTCCTATATCGTGAAGCAAACCTGCAATCTTAATTTCCCAAATTTCCTCTTCTGTCATCTTGAGGGCTTGTGCAACTTTCACTGCACGAGTCGACACAAAACGAGAATGGGAACCTTCGTAATATTTCTCTTGAAAAGCAACTATTGAGCCCAGAATTTCAATGAATTGATATATACTACTGGCATATCTGGTTGAAATTGTGTCTAAAATAGACTCGAGCTCCTCTATCCTTTCCTGTTTTATCTTAAGTTGTAGATTTAAGCTTTCTAAATCCTTTTGAATATCATCGTTGTTTTGGTTTGTTAATCGGTTATCTTCCATAACATCAAGATAACAATGAAACAATGTTTACATTTTCGATACCAAAACCGAGAAACGACTGAACTATTTCATTAAAGTTAACAGAATAATCAGTTAAAAAGAATTCCACTTCAGGAGTTTTCGCAAAAATGTCATTTTCCCGAACCAATAAATTCCTTTCTGCAAGAAGACGTAGCGAGTAAATAGCGGCTTGCTCACCAGAGTCAATTAGTTCCACAGAAGGCAAAATCTCGGATATAACTTTCGCAAGCAAGGGATAATGTGTGCAACCCAATATTAAAGTATCAATATTAAGTTCATTGAAATCATTTAAGTATTCTTTTGCAATCAACTTAGTTGCAGGATGATTGGCAAAACCCTCTTCAACCAGAGGAACAAAAAGTGGACAAGCACGAGCAAACACTTCAATAGGAACATTAGCAGAACCATTTCGAAGAGAAATTTGATATGAATTGCTTCCGATAGTTGCCCGAGTACCAATGACCCCAATCCTTTTATTTTTGCTCAAAATCAAAGCTGATTTTGTTGCAGGCTTAATCATACCAACAACGGGCACATTTGAAATTTTTTCAACAACATCAAGCGCAACAGAGGAAACAGAATGGCAAGCAACAACAATTAATTTAACATCTTTAGAAATAAGAAATTCAGTACACTCCTTTGCGTATCGTTTAATAATGTCTGCCGACTTGTTACCATAAGGAACCCGTGCAGTATCACCTAAGTAAATATATTTTTCAAAAGGAAGATACTTTAGAAATTGCTTCAAAACACTTAATCCCCCAACCCCCGAGTCAAATATCCCTATTTTTTTGTTACAATCTTCCATTAATTAAAACAATAATAAAATTCAAAAATAGAAAAATTAAAGAAAATTAGTTAATTTTCGTTTTATTTAATTGTTTAATATGTACTAATTCAAGTATGGAATTTAAAGATTATTACAAAATCCTTGGGGTCGAGCGTAATTCTTCGATTGACGAAATAAAAAAAGCATATCGAAAATTAGCACAAAAGTACCATCCCGACCGAAATCCAGGAAATAAAGAAGCTGAAGAGAAATTTAAAGAAATTAATGAAGCTTACGAGGTTCTATCCGATCCTGAAAAGCGACGAAAATACGACAATCTTGGAACTTCCTGGTTTAATTTTCAACAACAAGGAGGTAGAGCCGACCAATTTAACTGGTCTGATTGGTTTGCATATGAACCCGTGGGGACGAGGAAAGCCCGTCGTACAGGTTTTTCTTATCTCGACGAAATACTTGGTTCTGGGGGGTCTTTTTCGGATTTTTTTGAAAAAATATTTGGTTTTGATTTCGGTTATCGAACAGCTTCAAAACAACAAAGTCATCAAACCAAAACTTCAAAAGATATCCATCACGAATTGCAAATAACCCTTGAAGAAGCTTTTAAAGGAACAACCAAAATAATCGAAATTCAAGGTAAAAAAATCGAGGTAAAAATTAAACCTGGAATTATCGATGGTCAAATTCTAAAAATTCCTTTAAAAAACATTCTGGGGAACAATTACACTGGGGATTTACTAATGACAATTAGAGTGCTTCCCCATAAAAAAGTGGAACGCAAAGGGGATGACCTTTACGTAGATGTCCCTATAGATATTTTTAAACTCATACTTGGTGGCGAATCCAAAATTAAAACCTTCGGAGGATTAATTAAATTTAAGATACCTCCGAAATCTCAAAATGGAACTATATTAAAACTAAAAGGTCAGGGAATGCCAAAATATAATAACCCTAACGAGCGTGGTGACCTATATTTAAAACTTATCGCTAAAATTCCAGAAAATCTTACTGAAAAAGAAATGAAACTTATTCAAGAAATTCAAAATTCTCGTGAAAAATAATTATGAGATATCTTCCAAAAAATTGCTTTAATTTTGCTTTTAGTCGCCAAAAATTTTCGGGGGGAGTGGTGCAAAAACTTGTTTCTTCTTTTTTAATATTTTTTATTTTGCTTTTAAATTCATCCCATGCAAAAATTCATATTTTGGATTGGTTTTCTCAATCTGGTAGAACAAGTGTTGATTTTTTGGTTTTTGATTCATTAAATAATATCCAAGAAAATCTTCAAAAAAACAATTTTCAGATTTTCGAAAACGCAATTCCTGTCAACAATTTCACTTACACTTCCATACAATCTCCTTCGAATGATAATCAATCTATCCTTTTTTTGGTTGACTTATCTATTGGAAACATAATTGGAACAGAAATCAACAAAAGCTTTGCTAAAAATGTTATTGTTACTTTTTGTAACTTTTTTCCCAACGACGAAAAAGCATTAATTGGATTTAATTACGAAAATTTTTTGCTTTGCAACTTCACAAACAATAATAGCAAGCTAATTTCATCGCTAACATATTTGCAAACGAAGGAGGGTTCTAATTTTGATACTGCGTTTTTAGCTTCGAACTTGGGTGCTTTGAATTTTATTTCAAATGCTAAATTCAACAAAAATATAGTATTGGTAGTCGATAAAAATAGAAACATTGACATTGAAAGGATTGCTCAAATTGCATCGAATAAACTCACCAAAATCTTTGTTTTAATGATTAATAATACAATCTCTGAAGAACTTAAAATTTTGACTCGAAGAACTAATGGAGCTTATTTTGAACTTCAAAATACTTCTGATACTATTCTACTAATGAAAACTTTTGAATTTATTATAAGAAATGGAAGAACATCAACTTTAAGCTGGGATAACCTGCCTTTGTGCAACCCTTTGCGAAATATAGAGCTAACATATAATAACTTCGACACAGTTTCATTCAACATTGAGCTTACGAGTTTTATTTATCCCCAGCTGATTTCTTCGCCCCCCTATTTAAGATTTAGTTCTGTTGTCCCTGGAATTTTCCGTGACCTTGACATTTACATCATAGCAAGAAATATGGATGTTAAAATAGATAGCTTCAAACTTAATGACCCACATTTTCAAATTGCACAAGGAAACTTGAGTGCTTCAATTACTTTACCCAAGGATTCAGGTTACAAATTAACAATACGATTTACTCCAACCGATTCTTCAATTGTTTTTGATAGCCTTATTATTTATTCTAATGCTTGCAGTATTAAAAAAATAAACATTACAGGTGGATTTCCAAACAAAAAGCCTCGGGAACGAACTTTAAAATTGCTTTCACCCAAATGTAATGACTATTATTTCATTGGTGATACCTTAGCAATAAGATGGGAAGGTTTGCTGCCCGCTGATGTTGTTCAACTTCAATATTCTACTAACAATGGTGAAACTTGGGATACTCTTGCCTATAATGTTTTAGGGTTGGAATATCGATGGTGGTTGAATCCTGCTAAATTTCAACAGAGTGATAGTTGTCTAATCCGCATCATTCAAATTTGGCCAAATAACGCAGGGGAAACAATAGAATTTCGGCATATAAGTTCTGTGAATTCTGCTAATTTCAACCGAGATGCTTCACTTATCGTTACCGCCGCTAATCATCCAAAAGATTTCGCCTCTGTTTGGCATCCTGGAACTGGCAAAAAAATGTTCTCACTTATTGGACATCGTAAGCAAGTAAACTGGGCTTGCTTCGATAATCAAGACCGTTACATACTCACCGCTTCTGATGATTCTACTGCAATTCTTTGGGACGTCAAAACAGGTGATTCTTTGTTTACATTCACTGGGCACAATGGGAAAGTTACTTCTGCAAATTTCAGCCCCGAGGGAAATTACATCGTGACATCGGGCATCGATGGAAAATTATTTATTTGGAACTTAACAACTAAAAGTATTATTCAAACGCTATCAACAGGAATTTTCCCAATCTATTTTGCCAGTTTTCTTAATGATTCTAATCTGGTTGCATATGCTTCTTACGATGGTAACATTTACGTTTATAATATAGAAAAACAAAAAATAATTAAAACCTTTTCAACAACATTTTCAAATAACCACATCCATCATTTCTCTTTTCACCCTTCTGTAAATTGTCTTGCTGCAGCTTCGCACTTGGGTTTAATTTTTATTTGGGATTTTGATATTTCTGACACAATCAACTCTAAAATAACTCCTCGATATATTCTTGCTCACGATACAATAAGTTACCCAGCAATAAATACTGTATATTTTAATTCTAATGGGGTGTGGCTAATAACTTCTGGAAGTGATTCAAGAATTCTTCGATGGAATCCCTCAACTGGTGAACTTATTGACTCAATTGCAATTGGAGAGCATTCGAATTCAGTAACTACTGCGATGTTCAGCTTCGACGATGCAATGTTGTTGACCTCAAGTTGGGACAGCACAGCTAAAATTTTCAATAGAACCAAACTTGGATTGCAAATTGACACAACTGATTGTCCTTTTTCTATCAAC
The DNA here is from genome assembly GCA_964413155.1 of uncultured Hyphomicrobiales bacterium. Taxonomy (GTDB): domain Bacteria; phylum Bacteroidota; class Ignavibacteria; order Kapaibacteriales; family UBA2268; genus Naka2016. The sequence goes on from CAYPRT010000003.1 coordinate 202,222, forward strand.
ACTCCTAATGTTATTTCATTCGACCAGAATATTGGGAAAGTTGCATTAGGTAAATCAATCGACACCCTGTTGAAACCAATTCTTATTAACAATTCTCGCTTTCCTATTAGTATTCGAAAAATTGAACTACTTGGTGCTAATTCCTTAGACTTTAAAATATTAGCAATTACCCCACAAAACTTTATTTTACCGGGCGATACTATCCAAGCACAGATTAATTTCGCTCCATCGGACACAGGCTCAAGAGTTGCTAAAATGAAAATTTACTTCGAAGGAAATTTTAAAGAAATAAATTTAATCGGATATGGTTACATTTCGCCTTTGAGCATAAAACCAAATTTCATTGACCTTGGAGAAGTCGATTTTGGTGAATACAAGGATACTCTTCTCTCTTCCTCCATAAAAAACATCTCCCCAAAAACTGTAATAATTAATTCAGTTAGGAATATTGGACCAGATTCTTTGAATTTTGCTATAATCGATGGTGGCGAAACTGACACTTTACAACCTTTGGCTTTTCATCCATTGACAATTCGTTTCACACCAGATACAACTGGTCAGAGGAATACAATTATACAAGTTACATCAAATTCAGACCCACCTAATGCTTATCTTCAGATTACAGGAACTGGGATATTCCCAAAATATGACTCTATAACCATTGCAGTTGGAAATTTCCAAGCAGAACCAGGAGAGATAATAAAAATTCCAATTGTAATCCGAAAAAAATATTTCATTAATAAATCTTCGGAATATAAAGGTTTTGGTTTCGACTTAACTTTCAATAAAACAATTCTCCAACCTCTAGATACACAATTTAAATCAGTTATTACATACAACAATAGAACACTAAAGGTTTTAGCATATTCAGAAAATATTCTTGATTCAACTCTTATTACATTATCCTTCAAAGTAGGTTTAGGAAACGATACAATATCGCCCTTAACCCTTTCAAATAGTTACCCACTTGGAAAAGGCAAAATTGTCATTAAAGAAGAATCAGGTAGTTTTAAACTCGTTGGATTGTGCAATCAAGGCGGTGTTAGGCTTTTTGAACCAGAAGGTAAAATTTCTTTCAACTCAATTCAACCAAATCCTAGCAATGGTTTACTCTTTTTGGATTTCGAAATTGCCGAAGTCGGAAAAACAAAAATTGAGATATTCGATTATACTGGGGTACTTCAAAAGACCTTGCTTGATCAAAAACTTCATCCCGGAGAATATCAATTTATCTTTGATGTTTCCGATTTGCCAAACGGTCCTTATCTAATTGTACTTAAAACAGCAAATCAAACTTTATCCAAAATATTTCAATTAACACAATGAAAAAAATTTACATATATTGGTTTATCATTTCCTTGATCCTCAACAATCTCATTTTTGCAAACTATCTTTATTGCTTTAAAATTAATTTAGACAAGATCTACGACATTCCTTTGCAATCTAATGAAACAATTCGTTTCGATTTTGTGAAATTAGGTGATATAAAAATCAAAACAATCTATATTGAAAATGCTGGAACATCTACATACCTAATTCAAAGCATATCTTTTCTAAATAATGGACTTGGGGTTTTTTCGTTTTCTTCAAATCCTAATGTACCTGTTTCTTTAAATCCAAGTGAAGCCATTTTTATTACTTTGAATTTCCAGCCAAACAAAGTTTCAAAGTTTTTCGACACCTTATTAATTCATTTTACGGAACCATTCGATTTTACGTATTCAATACCAATTGAAGGTACTTCTTTTATAAAAAATTTCCTTTTTATAAAAGACACATCCGAATTTGTTGGAACTAAAGACTTTGCTATTCCAATTTATTTAAAAGGTGACACTGAACTTTCTGAATCAATTACTTTAGACATTAACTTTTCGGTCTGCACAAACTCCAAAGTATTTTTGATTGAAAAAGTAAGTAACGGAAATATTTTAGCTAATAATTTTAATAATACTTTCCAAATTTTAAATTTAAAAATTAATAATGTTTTGTTTGATTCATCCACAAAAGTTGTTACCTATTTAATTGGAAAGCTGCTTTTAGCAGAACAAGATACAACAGTTATCACTTTAAGTAATGTTGACTCTGAAATACCTGGGATTACATTTTCTCCTGAAAATGGAACTTTAACATTAAAGGGAATTTGTGTTTCGGATATATCGTTAATTGATTTTGAAAAAGACTGGGTGAGTATTACTGTTCCCGATTTAATAAATTCCGATAACTTTAAAATTACTTTTGAATTTAGTTCAAATAAAGAACGAAATTTCGTTATTAATTTCTATGATTTATTAGGATCTTTGAGATTTAGTAGAATTTTTAGTTTGGAACCCGAAGTAGATATACCAATATCTGTTCTACCAAATGGAATTTACCAATTAGAAATATTATTCGACAAGTTAAAATATTCAAAAAAAATTAGCGTTACTAAATGATTTACCAAATTTCGGTTTTTATTTATGATAAATGCTGTAAGAGGAACAAAAGATATACTCCCTAATGAAATACCTATATGGTACTTTGTTGAAAAAACTTTACGTGAAGTTTCTACCAAATTTTGCTTTAAAGAAATAAGATTACCAATTTTTGAAAAGACTGAAGTTTTTGCCCGATCGGTTGGAGTCGATACAGATATTGTAAATAAAGAGATGTACACTTTTTTAGATCGAGGTGGAGATTCTATTACCCTTCGTCCCGAAATGACTGCTTCTGTTGTAAGAGCTATTATCCAAAATAATCTTTTAGCCGATAATTCCACTTTACGTCTCTGGTATTACGGACCATTGTTTCGATACGAAAGACCACAAAAAGGAAGACTTCGTCAATTTCATCAATACGGTGCTGAATTGGTTGGTTCCAGTGAACCTGAAGCTGATGTGGAAATTATTCTTCTTGCTAAAGAAATAATTGAGCAATTAGGTATAAAAGAATATACTCTCTTTGTTAACTCAATTGGGAACAAAAATTCCCGTCAAAATTACCTAAAAGAATTGATTAGATATTTTGAAGCATATTATAATAAACTTTCACCTGAAAGTAAGGAAAGATTGAAAAAAAATCCTTTGAGAATCCTGGATTCAAAAGATGAAAAAGACAGAGAAATAATTAATAATTGCCCCAAAATTTATGATTATTTAGACGAAGAAAGTATCAACCATTATAAAAAAGTAAAAGAACTTCTTTTGTCTAATGATGTTCATTTCGAAGAATCCCCCTTTCTCGTTCGTGGACTTGATTACTATACACACACTGTTTTCGAGTTTCAAAGTCCATTGCTTGGTGCACAGGATTCATTTGGTGGTGGGGGAAGATACAATGACTTATTTTCTGAATTTGGTTACAAGAAAGTTATCCCTGCAACAGGGTTTGCTCTGGGTATCGAACGAATCATCCTCATCCTTTCCTCAATACAAAACAACTTGCAAAATGAGGACCCGTTCGTGTATATTGCAGTAAACAAACCTGAATATTATACGAAAGTATTCGAAATTGCCTTGTGGCTCCGTAAACAAAATATTCCAACACTTTTCGATTTGCAAAAAAAATCGTTAAAAGCTCAGCTTAAAGAAGCAAACAAACTAAATACCAAATTTGTTATTATCATTGGCGAGGAAGAAATTAATAGCAATTCTGTCACAATAAAAAAAATGGAAACAAGCGAACAAAAATCTTTTGAAATCTTTAAAGGATTGGACCTTCTACTAAAAATATTTAATCAAAATGGCGTTTTTTAAAACTTCATCCTCAAACAAATGGCAAATAAAGTTAATTCTCATTGTCGTTGCCTCAATCATTGTCATTTTGGTTATGCTTTTCACAAATCAATTAGTTAATGAGCTTAATCAAAGAGAACGAGAGTCGATTGAGCTATTTGCTGATGTATACCGAAGATATACTAGTCCAAATACAAACCCAGAAGACCTCGATTTCCTAGTCTCAAAGCTATCAAACCTAATAAAATTCCCAATTATAATGACCGATGAAAATGATAACCCTATCTATCCATTTGAATCTTACACTTTAAACATTGACTTCGAACCTAAATGGACAACGGAGCAAAAAAGGGAACATTTAAAAAAACTTATTTGGAAAATTAAAGAAAACTATCAACCAATAATTATCTACAATGAAAATGGAGAGGTTTTCGCAAAATTCTATTATTCGCATTCTACTTTGATCGACAGACTAAAATATTTTCCATACATTGAATTTATAGTAGCATTTGTATTTTTACTTTTTGCTTATCTTGCTTTTAAAAACATAAAGAAAAACGAAGAGTCGAAGCTATGGGTGGGAATGGCAAAAGAAGCAGCTCACCAATTAGGAACACCTTTGTCTTCCCTTCTTGCCTGGCTGGAAATATTAAGTTCCAAAGAAAATCAACCAATACCGCCTAATGAAATTATTGAAGAAATGAAGCAAGATTTACAACTTTTACAAATAATTTCTGAAAGATTTTCCAAAATTGGCTCTCCCACCGAAAGGAAACGTGCAAATCTTGTAGAATTACTTGATAACGTAATCAATTACTTTTCTCGAAGAATTCCACACCTTGGTAAAAAAATCGAAATTGTCAAAAATTTTCCCTCTGATATTATTTTTGCTGATATTAATCCAACACTGTTTTCCTGGGCAATCGAAAACCTTTTAAAAAACGCTTTCGAGGCAATTGATAACAAAGAAGGAAAAGTGGTGATCTCAATAAATCAAACAAAAAAACGCATTCAAATATTAATTACAGACAATGGTCGCGGTATGACCGCAAAACAAAAACGCTCTGCTTTTTTGCCGGGTTTCACTACTAAAACTCGGGGTTGGGGTATTGGGCTAACTTTCTGCAAAAGAATTATTGAAGACTACCACAAAAGTAAAATTTATATCAAAGAAACTTCAGTTGGGAAAGGAACTACTTTTGCTATTGAATTACCTAACAAATTTCCTCATTTATAATAATTAATTTTCCCTTAAAATTATTAATTTAGTTTTTTTTAACTGATATGAAAAGGTTTTGTTACTTTTTTATCTTTTACATTTTAAGCCACGCTTCTTTGTTTGCCCAAAGGGCACCAAAAGATGAACCTTTACAAAATTATGTTATTACAGGTATTAAAGGAAAAGAACTCGACACACTTGCTTATCAAACAGGCCAAAGAATCATTAAAGAAACAGAAGGTTTGATAGAAAAAGAAATTGACCCAGAAAGTTATTTATTAGGCCCACAGGATAGAATTTTGATTTCTATTGTATCAATCCGACCTCGCGAAATCGAAGTTGAAGTATCACCCGAAGGGAAAATCGCTATTCCAGAGGTTGGTATTGTTGATGTTAAAGGAAAAACATTAAGCCAGGCAAGAGAGTTGATAACCAACAAAGTTAAAAACATTTTGAAAGCTAGTGAAGTAAATGTCTTATTAAAAAGCATTAGAAAATTTAAGGTCTCCATATCAGGTGCTGTTCAAAAACCTGCTATAGTTTCGGCAACTAGCACCGACAGAGTATCCGAAGTAATTGATAAAGCCGGGGGTTTCAAAGAAAATGCTTCATTACGCAATATTATTCTTTATCGCAACGAGGGCAAAGAGAAATTGAAGGTTGACCTTTTTAAATTTTTCTTTCTTGGCAACCGAGAAGCAAACCCCATCGTAACGGGAGGCGACCACATTATAGTTCCGTTCGCTTCTGAAAATGAATATACCGAGATACAAGGAGAAGTTCGTAGACCTGGCAAATATGAATTTTCTGAAGGAGATTCTCTATCAAGTTTAATACGATTTGCTTTGGGTTTCACCGAAGTTTCTTTGCTCGATTCCGTTGAATTCGCAAGAATCATCGAAGGAAATAGATTCGAAACTAAAATTTTAAATTTAAGCAGTTGGAAAAACCTTATTAATGATCCATCAACTAAACTTTCTGGCGATTTTCCTTTGAAAATCGGCGATAGGGTTTTTATTCGAAAAAAAACAGAATGGAAAAAACCAAAATCGGTAACTATTGAAGGAGAGGTTGTTTACCCAGGGAAATATCCAGTTGACGAAGAAAACTTCCGAATTTCAGATTTACTTGTTAGATGTGGCGGATTTACTGAAGATGCTGATATTGAAAAAATCCGTTTCATAAGACAATCTTTTCTCGATATTATTGATCCAGAAATGGAAAGATTATCGAGAATTCCTCCATCCGAAATGTCAAAAAACGAATACAGGTATTTCCTTTCACGAGTTAATGAACGAAAGGGATTGATGTCTATAAACTTCCAAAGAATAATTCAAAACCCAAATAGCGACGATAATATTATACTTCAAGATAAAGATTCTATATTTGTGCCTAAGAAAAATGAATTTGTTAATATTCAAGGACGCGTCAATAACCCTGGTTTAGTTGCATATAAACCAAATTATAATTATCTTGATTATATACAACTTGCTGGTGGCTTCGGATTCCGCGCAGACGAAAATGCAACTCTTGTTGTTAAATCCAAAGGTGAGCAATTCCGCGCCAAGGACTTTAATTACACTATTGAACCTGGGGATAATATTCTTGTTCCGCCAAAAGAAGAAGTAACTTTCTTCGAAATGTTTACAACATCACTTACTATTGCCTCTCAGATTTTGACTATTGCTGGTGTTGTATTGGCAATTGTTAGGTTAAGGTAAAATATGACGGAAGAAAATAATCAAAAAATCAACTTTTACTTTCTTAAAATTGTTAAGTCGACATTCAAACATTATAAGTTTATTCTAATTTTTTCTTTTATCTTTACAATATTTGTTTATCTGTTAACCTATTTTCTTCCACATAAATTCGAATGCCAGGCAACTTTATTACCACCCGAAGAAGCTGCTCCAGGTTCACTTTCAGAATTTCTGCGTTCTTTTTCAAATTTACCAACTACTTTCGGAGGCTCTCCGAGAACGAAGATTCAATTATACTATGAAATGTTAAAAAGTCACGAAATTGCTCGCTATATTTCCGCAAAACCCGAAATCAAAAACTTTGCAATCTTTCGTGGCTTTGATTCAACAAAACTTATAAAAACAATCTACAAATCATTAAATATAGATTTAAAACAGTCCGGTTTATTTATCATTTCTGCAAACACTTCAACAGGTTTTTTCCCAACAGTAAAAGAAAAACAAGAAGCAGCAAAAGCATCTGCAGCAATTGTAAAACTGGCTATACAATCGCTCGATACTCTTGTTAGAACTCGAATTTCCACTCGCTCCAAAAGAAAAATCACGCTTATCGATAATTTGCTTGCTCAAAAAAAGCCTCAACTTGATTCTATAGAAAAAGAAATCGAAGCATTCCAGTCTAAAAATAAAATTATTTCTCTTGATGAACAAAGCCGAGCAATTCTTTCGACTGCAATAAATATTGGTAGTGAATTGGCAAAATCTGAAATCGAGCTCTCTCTTTATCAAACCGAATATGAACCAACATCACCAGTTATTCAGGCTTTAAAAGAAAAGATTCAAAAGTTAAGGGAACAATATTCAAAAGTTCAAAGTGGAGGTTTAACTGGAACTGAAGCCTTTTCCATACCGCTGGAAAATGTACCCAATCTTATTAGAAGGTATATGGCTCTTCTTCGTGAACAAAAAGTTTTGGAGCAAGTAACAATTTTCCTTGAAACTCAAAAATATACCGAAGCTATTCAAGAACAAACAGAGATTCCTGGCGTTGATGTTCTTGATACACCGGTTATACCTTCAAAACCCTTTTCACCAAATAGAAAGCTTTTTACCCTTTTCTCCTTTTTATTCTCTTTCCTTATTTCTGTCCTATTAGTTAATTACAAAATTTATAGAAAAGACAAAAAAGAAAAAAGAGAGGTATAATCTACCTCTCTTTTTCAAACCTAATTATTTTCTAATTACTTGTGTTCTTTAAAGATTCGTGAAACTTCGTCCCAATTAACTACATTCCACCAATTCTCAACATATTCGTTTCTACGATTTTGGTACTTTAAATAATAAGCATGTTCCCAAACATCAATCCCAAGAATAGGAATTCCCTTAACTTCAACTACATCCATAAGTGGATTGTCCTGATTTGGAGTGGAAGTTACAACAAGTTTACCATTCGACATAACCAACCAAGCCCAGCCAGAACCGAAGCGACCCAAAGCTGAATCGGTAAAAGCTTTCTTAAAATTATCGAATGAACCAAAAGTTGATGTAATTGCATCCAAAAGTTCTCCTGTTGGAAGTCCACCCCCATTAGGCTTCATAATATTCCAGAAAAAGGTATGATTCCAATGACCCCCACCATTATTTCGAACTGCTACTGGCACTTTTGAAGCATTTTGAATCAATTCTTCAAGCGTTTTGCTTGCTAGTTCAGTGTTTTCAATCGCCTTGTTAAGATTATTTACGTATGCTTGATGATGTTTAGTATGATGCAACTCCATTGTCCATTTGTCAATGAATGGCTCCAGGGCATCATATGAATAAGGAAGTTTAGGTAATTGAAAATTACCGTTCATTTTTAACTCCTCTTTTTTGTTAAACAAATTATTTGTATTACTTATACTTTTAAAAGAACTTAATCCAATTAAACTTAGAGAACTGAAAATGAAAATCCGTCTTTTCATAGTTAAACCTAATTTAAAGTATAGAGTCGAAAATAAAAAAATTTTATTTTATTTAAATTTTTTATTAATTGTCTTTATATTAATTTTATTATGTGAAATCGATTATTTTGTGCTTAAAAATGAATAAAAAAAAGGGGCACCATTTGTGCCCCCGAAAAGATTGATGATTATATCACTAGCGCGTAATTACAAGATATTTCGACATTCTTACTCCATCAACATCCAAGGTGTAAATGTAAACACCACTTGGAAGTCGTAAATCGTCCGCGTTGATTTCGAGTGAATGTAAACCAGCAGAGTAATTTCCATTGCAAAGAGCAATTTCATGTTCGCCAAGTAAATCTCTTAAAGTTAATCGTATGTCCGAAGCTTTTGGCAAGTAAAATTGGATTAATGATTTAACATCGAATGGATTTGGTTGGTTTTGTTGCAGCTGAACACCATCCTCTTTTGTGGGAACGTCAAGAATTGTCTTAAAAGTGACTGTTACAACGCATTCTCGACTGTAAACTTCTCCACATTGATTATAAACGCGAACTTTGTAAGTTCCTGCGTCAGTAGTTTGGGCACTCATAATTTCGAGAGTAGGTTCGGTAAATCCGATTTCTTGGTCATCTTTATACCACTGGTAATTCAAATCATCACCAGATGCACCAATAGTCAAAATAATTGGCTCACCTGTATTAACTTGATAAGTTTCTGGCAAATCAGAGATTATAACAGGTTTGGCAAGGATTACTAATTGAGCAGGCCCGACAATTGTCTGGTCGAAGCCTTCAATTGTAACAATAACATCATAATTACCAGCATCAGCAGGTCCCACGTTGTTTATTGTCAAAGTAGATGTATTTACGCCATTGTATTTGCCACCTTCTTGAAGATCTCCACCATTGAATCGCCATTGATACAGCAATGTATAACCAGAAACAGTAGAGCTTGCATTAACTGTGAACGAAACATTATTGCCTTCGCATGCCTGTTGGTCTTGTAAAGGTTGAGCAACTATTCTTGGTTTTTGGCTCAAAACGATGAAGTCTGAGGTATCAACTCCACAAAGCCCTTCGACAACAACATAGTAGTTTGTACCAAAATCAGCAGGTTTTAAGTCACGAATAGTCATAATCGATGAATTAACTCCCGCAATTCTGTCGCTATTTTGCAAAGCAACATTGCCACGATACCACTGTATCTTCGGTTGCAATAATGGATTATCCAGGGAAGCGATATGTACGTCGATTTCAAAAGTTGCAACTGAACCTAAATCACCATAAACCACGTGAGGTTGTCGGGTAATTTGTGTAGGTTCTACAGCATAAAGTAGAACTGGTTCTGTCCAAACATCGTCTGCCTCTCCATTGCCAGAAATCTTACATTTATAAACACCAGCCATTTCATTAGTTAGCGGTGGTAACATATAAATGGCTTCGTTAGCCCCAGGAATTTCTTGATCATACAAATACCATTGATAATTTAATGTGCCACCGAAATCAATTTCGGCTACAACCGAGAAGTAATTATCAGTTGAACCAACACAATTGATTACATCATTTGGTTGTGAAGTAATTCTGATTACTGGATTCAAATTGTTTACACCAATGTAATATGCCTTATGGCGAGGATTGCCATCAATATCATATTTTTCTATTTCATCAGCAAGAGTTCCAAGTTCAATTAGTGGATATTTGAAGTATAACTTATTATCAATCTTTGCTACTCGTGGATTATCGTCAGCAAGAAATACAACAGGAACAGACGATGAGTTCAAATCAAGACCAGTTGCTTGTTGCCAATCTTGGAGATTGAAAAGATTACCTAGGAAAGTGTTAGCAAAAATACTACCTGTTGTATAAAGATTATTTTCATCGCTATTAGGTAAGGACATTGGGGGACCAAGAAGTTGAATAACTGTCCCAGTACCTTTGTTGTAAATCATATTTCGCTTAAATACATTCCCAGGACCAAAGCTCCTTGAATCAATATATGCCATGGAGCCACTTGTAGTCCCCACAAAAGAATTATAATACATCTTCGTATTTTGAATTCCACCAAAATTGATTGCACCAGCATTCAAAGTACTGATAATATTATTCGCAATAATAATGTCCCCTGAATTTGCAAGCCACAAACCATAGCTTCCACCACTCAATCGTACATTGTTTTTATAAATTTTTGCAAAGTTCACGTTTTCAAGGTGGAAAGCTCTTGTGTTTGTGTTACTAGCGAAATTCTTTTCAAGCATTATGTAATTATCAGAAGAACCAGAATTAATAATCACAATAGAGCCTTTAGCATAAGAACCAGCTGAGCTTTGAGTAAATTGATTGTTATTCACATTTAAGTAATTTACACTTTGAGCAAAAATACCATTTGTGTTTGTCCCCATTACAGTGTTATCCACAACTTCCACTGGAACACCGAAATTTGAAAGAGATATTCCTGCATTTGGATTATAAATATCAATAGTTGACGCTGGTCCAACACCACTTAATCTATTTCCACTAACTGAATTAGTAGTTGCCAAATGTGAGTTTGTCTCGACATCTTTAACACTTAGTAAATTTGCGGAACCTCCATTCAGATAAATTCCATAAAGTAGATTAATACCAGAAATAGTATTGTCATTGATATAGAAGTTATTTACACCATCTAAATACGCACCATACCAATTTTGTCCAACAAATATATTGTTCCCGATTTGAATATTGTTTGATGTAAATCCACTTGGAGAGACTAAGTAAATTCCAGCGGAACCATATCTTAAAGTGGTATTGGTTAAGGTGAAATTATTAATAGAACTTAAATTAGATAAAATTAAGGCAAAGTCTGGATTCTTGGGGGAATTCTGGCAACCAATCAATAAGCAGTTTTCTAGGGTTAATCCATCAACGTCACCAGTAAGTTTAATTACATTACCAAAAGAACAACTGTTATTCTTGATTGTAAGGTTTCGGAATGTTAGCCCACCAAGACGGTCAATCCAGAAGACAAAATTGTCGCTGGGTCCGTTTGGTGTATATTCAATAATAACATCGTCATTTCGCCCGGTAAAGGATTCGAAAGTGATCGGGAAGCGTCGATAACCCACAGGTTGCAATAAAATACCTCCCTCATAAGTTCCAGGTCGAATTTTCAATGTAACTGGTCCTGCAATACCCCAATAAGAAATATAACTTGTAAAGTCAATCAGTGTATTAAAGTCGGGATTCCTTCCACCAATTGTATAGGTTCCACCTGCCAAAGCTTTAAATACTACAACAGTCCGTTCATCGTTTTCAGGGACATCATCTGGATACCCATTTGGATTTTGAGTTGCAGCTTTGATATAGAAAGGCAAATTAGCAGTTCCAAAATCGTAAGTACCAACTTCAACATCAAGAGAATCCTGAGCTGCAAGATATCCTGTCCAATAATATGGGGTCTGGGCAACTCCATTTACCCACCAATTGATAGTTACACTTGTTAATGGTTTTGGAGCGTAGTTCTTTATTCGCAACTTGACAACATTAACACCAGGGTCAATTGGAAGCATTGCATCGGCATTCAGAAATCCAGCATCATTGAGAATTGGAGTCAAACTCTTTGTAAATGCATCGTTTGTCGGATCCTTATCAGGAAGTGTATTTGCAACGGGGTCGGTACCACGAGGATTGCTTGTCCAAGCACTTATTGTAAAGGGTTGCCAAGGAGGAGCGGGATTGAATCTGAAAGACGGATCTATAACGACTTCTACGGTTTGACCTGTATCAAGATTTCCAGTCCAATAATACTGGGTCTGTGTAACTCCATCAACTGACCAATTGATAGTTACACTGGTTAATGGGAAGAATTGACCAAAGTTTTTCAAAACAACTCTAACTTCTTGAGGTTGATAGGAATCAAATTTATCAACAGGTCTTGTAATGTTCACAATTCCAGCATCATTTTGTTTAATATCACCCTGGAATTTAACAAGAAATGCATCATAAGAACCAGCATTACTTGTCTGATGCCCATTTGAAGATGCAATGTTAACAGATGAATATGTATAGCCTCCCAGAAAAGGATTTCCTTGTCCGTCGATACTAACACAACCATAATAAACATAATCGTAGTAATTTCCACCATAATAAGTTCCCCATTTGCGGGTACTACCATCCGGGGAAAGCATGGCTAACCACCCGTCCATATAGGCATATAAATAGGTTTGATATCCATCAGATGATGCAATTCCGTCGGTAGAATATGTATAACCGCCAACATAAACATTCCCAGAACCATCAGCAGCAATTCCATAGCCATAATCAGAACTACTACCACCGTAATATGTACCCCATTGACGTACACAATCAGTGTTAAGTTTAACAGCGTATGCATCAGGAGTGGTGGAAAGAGTAGTTTTATATGCTCCGGATGTTACTATGTTATTAGAAGAATAAGTAGAACCTGTAAAGTAAACATTTCCAGACTGATCAACATACATTCCATACAAATAGTCGCTGCTAGAACCACCGTAGTAAGTTCCCCATTGACGAACTCCACTTGAATTAAATTTAGAAATAAAAGCATCAGGAGTGCCAGAAATAGAAGTTTGATGTCCATTAGAAGTGGCAATATTGTTAGAAGAATATGTATAACCTCCAATATAAACACTTCCGTTGCCATCGCAACCAACACTGAAACAATAGTCCCAACTTGTACCACCATAATATGTTCCCCATTGACGAACACAATTAGTATTGAACTTGACAAGAAATGCATCTGGAGAGCCACTAATGCTTGTTTGATGACCATTTGGGGTAGCAATGTTATTAGTAGAATAAGTGTAATATCCAGCTAAATATACATTACCACTTGCATCGGCTGCACAGGCATAACAAATATCGGTGCTGTTGCCACCATAGTAAGTTCCCCATTGACGAACACCGTAAGCATCGAATTTAACAAGATAACAGTCAGGAGTAGTGCTAATTGAGGTTTGATGCCCATTAGAAGAAGCAATTACATTCGAAGAATAAGTATAACCGTTTAAGTAAACATTTCCGTAACTATCGGCACTTATTCCTAGGCCATAGTCACTACTACTACCACCATAATAAGTTCCCCATTGACGAACACCATTAGCATTGAATTTAACAAGGAAAGCATCAGGGGTAGTGTTCAATGTAGTTTGGAAAGCACCACTTGTTGCAATATTATTCGATGAATATGTATATCCAGCAATGTAAGAATTACCATTTGCATCGGCATAAATCCTATATCCATAGTCTGTACTGCTTCCACCATAGTAAGTTCCCCATAATCGAGTTGGTGGGTCAATTATTAAGGGTTTTGAAGCATCATAGTTTTCAACATAAAAGGTAATAATATTATCGGAACCCTTAACAAATCTACTTGTAACGATATTTGCTGAAGCTTGTAAATCGCGAGAATTTACATAACTACTAAGGTCAGAAACTTGATATGCAACTGGTGGAGCTTGTTCAATAGAGCCAAGTGGTGTAATAACTTTCAAAGACCCATTTTCGGTTACTTGAATGTCAGTTGCTCCTTCGAACTTAAATGCAATATCTTTTGGATTTGCCCCGGGTTTCAAAACAAAATCATATTGAAACTTGTTTTCTTTATTTCCATAAAGCACAAAATCTACACCATTATAAACATTTTCCAGCACAACGGTTCCATATCTTCGAACAAAAGTAATTCCATCGGGGCAATGCGGTAGATAATAATTATCATAATCAGGTTGCAACTCCTTAACTGTAAACTTAGGATTGGAATTAGCATTTAAAATTTTCATGTCTACACGGTAAATATCGAAAGTTACAGGTTTTTCCCCTTCAACAATTTTCTCACCTGCATCCGGCGATGAAAGTAAATCATCACCAATGTCCTTGGTTGAATTACTTGGTCTAATTGGTTGTTGAGGTTTAATAAATGCGAAGGAAATAATATTATTTTTCACAATTATCAAGCCAAAATCGACACTCGCAACGAATTGGACTTCCTTATTAACTTTTCCAAATTCATCAACAATTTGCCCTTTGTTCTCAATAAATTTGATGCTCGAATTTTTTAATAAATTGCTCGGAGTTGGTGTGGAAAAAGCAAAAGTAGAGAACAATACAACGAGAACTAAACTGATAAAGAATCTTTTCATAATGCAACCCCCTTTTATTGTAAAAAATAAAAAATTCAAATTCAAGTTACTAAATTAGCAAAAAATCAAAAATAAAATTTAAAAAAAATAAAATAAATATTAAAAAAAATTTTATCATTTTATTGGGGTTTCAATTATTATCTGCACTGTTCTACAATAACTTCTTCCTTGTGGTAAATTATTATCGTAAAGTAAAATTTCGTTGCCAACAGGTAAAAGTTCTACTTGGCTTTCAGACAAATTTAAAAACTTCCTAACTGCTAAGCATCTTCGCAAAGCAAGGTCTTTATTATACGAAGCTTCACCAATTTTATCTGTATAACCAGCGATAATTACCTTTGAGTTGGGAGAAATTCTTTGTTTGATTTCATTTAAAATTGGTATATGTTGTGGCAAAATTTCTGCCTTATCGAAATCAAATACAATTAAAGAAAAGCGTTCAATTTGTTTATCCCCCAATAGTTCTTCGCGCTTTTTCTTTATTGTTTTTTGTTCAATTTTTAATGTCGCTTTTGAAACTTCTTTTTGACCTAAAATATCCACTGCATAGAAGGAAATGTCCACAGGTTCTTCAAGTTTTGGAATTGGTTCCTGTTCAACATTCCATTCTAACTTCTGTGGCATTTCCGTCCCAGAAAACTGACGAAGTAACGTACCTTTTTGTTCAACAGAGATTCCCCAACCTTGCAGAGGTGAATCAGAAGCAACGTTTGGGAATATTTCAACAATTGGCGGGTTGGATGTCTTTTGAATTCGTGAAAGACGAACAGGCTTTAAAATGTCCCAATCAGGTGAATAAATTTCAACTCGCTGATTTTCCTCTAAACCTTCCGGCAATGATGGATTTGTAGGCTTTTCGGGCAAATTCCTTGTTTTTATTGTAATTCTCCGCGAATCTATTCCCCAAACATTGACAAGGTATTCCTGAACAGCTTCGGCACGCTTTCTCGAAAGCTCTATATTATTTGCCTCGATACCAGTATTACTATTGCATCCCGTCAGTGTAACTTTTGTATTTGGGTTTTGCTTTAATCTTTTTCCAATAATATTCAAAAGGTCGGCATAGATTTCCAATGTATTCCAATTTAAATCATTTTCATCAAAATTTTTTGTATCTTCCTTTGTCAAAAGTTTCATGGAAGTATTCAAAAGCTCTGAACTGCCGTGGGGAAAATAAACATATGGCAAAAGAGAAAACATTTCTTGTGTTTCAATCTCTTCAATTATTAAGGTAGGATTTGGTTGTGTTTCACCTGTGCGTGAGCGACCAATTACATTTAAATTCGTTGTAAGATTTGAAACCTTAGGAACTTCCAATTTATATTTTTCCCTAATATAGGTTTCATACAAATACCCATCTTCAACAGATTTCTTTTTTGTTTGTTCAATTTTTGATTCGAGAAGAACGATTCGACTTTCTTTTAAGCCTAAAACTGCCACAGTTGAAGTATCGCGAACATAAATAGTATCGTAATAGTAATGAACTTCCGGTGGTGGATAAATAGGAAATCGAGCAGAAACTCCAAAATTTAAATAAGAAATTTTCCAATCCACATTAGAAAAGTTATATAATGGGATAACAAAACGAATTTCTGGAGTTATGAAGGCATCTTTAAGAATTGGTATATCATATGAGATTCCAACTGTTGGGCGAATTAAAAATTTCTTTGCCGAAGGTATGTCGAGGTCGTTGTATTCATTCCTAATTCGACTTCCATCAATGAAAACTATGTTATCGGGGGACAAAATCTCTTCTTTTTGATCAAATTTTGAAAGAATTATATTTGAAAAATTCAACCCAAAGCCTAACCAAAATCTATCAACTATGTTATACAAGACAAAAGGCTCCAAATAAACTCCATAAAGTTTTGGAGTTAGAAAATGGTTAACATAAACAGGAACGAGAACTATCTGATTAGGCTCTGTTACATATTTTACTGGGGTATTACCGATGAATTCATTTTCTTTAAAGTTGTTGCTTTCGTTATTAAAACCTAAACGGAGTTGCAATTCCCAATCGATTCCTATTTGTCTTTGAAACAAAATTGAAGTATTCCATCCTATTCCAGTTGTAGTGTGAAAGTTAGGACAACAATTTGGGATATCCTGCAACTTGTTAAAATCTACCCAGTGAATATTTAAACCAAGATCTAATGCCCCGCCAAAAAAGAACCAAGGTTTGTGTTCCTTTTGAGCAACTGAATTTTCAAATGCCATCAAAAGAACAAATAAAATACAAATACAACTTCTCATAAGATTATTTAACTATTTTTTTAATTATAGTTTGATTTAAATTGGAAACTTTAATAAAATAAATGCCATTTGTTAACAATTCATTTGGAATTGTAATCTGCTTGATAATTTTATCGTAATTTTCATTCTCGAACTCGATTTGATAAATCAAATTACCCAGAATGTTATACACAGAAATCAAATGTTTTCCATATGTTTCTGTCTCAATTTTACAGACGGTATTTTTTTCGTCATTGTAAATGCTCAAATTCAGGAAATCGTTGGGCATTACAAGTCTTTTGCTTCCTTCTCGGCAAACGATTATTCCAATTGAACCCAATTCAACAAAGTTAATCTTAACGAAATCTGGTGTCCAGTTTATTTTGTCAATATCTACCTTAGTAAAGTCGGTATCAGAAAGTAGAGGAACACCTACAAATTCACACAATTTTGTATAGTTTTCATTAAGTTCCACATTAATAACTCGGAAAGTAATTTTTCTTAAACCATTTTCAATAACATCAGAAATGATTTCGCCATTATTGATTCCTTGAACATGGAAAACTTTCCAATTAAAGAAAATCGTAGCTTCAAGTGTTAAACCTTGAAGTATCCCTTTCGAGTTGTAAATTTTAGCATAAATTGGGTAAACAGCTTTTTCTTTCTTTGGATCGAAAGAAAGGTTTGGCAAACTTATTAAAACATCTTTAGGAGGAAATCCCTTCCCTTTTACAACAAGTTTTATTGTGTCGATACATTCAAAATATTTAATAACAACCATAAATGTATCGATGTAATCAATATCGTCCAGTGGGCGAAAAGTTAAAGTGAATTCATACAAGGAGTTCGATGGAATAGGAGTACCAAAAGATAGATTTGTAGAAAAAATGTTTGGTAACTTGAATGGTAAGATTTCGCTAACGAAAACATCAGAGTTATTATTTACAATACTAACGGTTGTATCGATAAATTTGCCATTCCGCACTTCACCGAAATCAATTTCATTTACAGAAAACTTGACAGGTCGCACCCTACTGCCAACCAGTTCTACATCAAATGCTACAGTTTGATTATTAATAAATAAGTAAATACGCAAGAATGCGGAAAAGGAACGCTCTTCGTAGCTTGGGGAAAAAACAACTTTTATGTATCTAATTGAATCAATAATTAAAGGAAATTTATCCAATACACTGAAATTATTTGCATCATTCCCAAAAATTATTACTGAATCAACTTTAAATGGGATTGTCCCTAAATTTTCAATAGGAAGATTTAGTGTATCGAAAGCACAAATCAAAACATTCCTAAATTCGAGTTTAGAAGGAATTTTATAATTACCAGCTGTTCCCCAGCCACGCAAGTAAACCCATTGAGTATCTGGACAAGGTTGATAATATACAACACGCATCGAGTCGAAAAATTCACCTTCACGATTGGGTCGAAAAGTAAAGCTAATCGAAACAGAATCCCCTGGAAAAAGAACAGCAACCGATGGACTTGGCTCAAAGACTACTTTGTTTCCTTCGATGTCTTTAATTCTTTGAGCCTCAAAATGATTCCCGTAGTTAATTAATGTTAATGTCCTTGTTTTACTATCACCTATTTGACAAATACCAAAGTCTAAAGTATCTGGAATTATTTTGACTTTCAGATTCTCTTGTATTGCTGAAAGTTTTATTCTAATAACTGGATTTTGAATATCGTTGGTTTCTATTACTAATTCAGCGGTTTTTAACCCATCGGGGGCACCTTTTACTCCAGCAAAAGTAACAGCACAACTATCTATGGAATTTGGACTAATTCTCGAAGAAGAAAAACCATTAGAAAGGATAAAATGTTCAGGGTAATAAGATTGCTCAATATAAACTTTTTTAATTAGCAAATCAGTTGTACCTTTGTTTGTCACATAAATAATTGTATCGCGTGACTTGCAATAAGGAAAAGTTCCAAAGAACACAGAATCTACATTTGCAAATATTTTTGCGTTACTTCCCCTACCTCTCAACTCAAAACGAATGGTATCGGGACACCCAAAGTTTGAATTAGCAATCAATAAATAATTTGCGGTGCTTAGCTCATCGGTTATTGGTGAAAAAACAAAATAAAGCTTTAAAGAATCATTCGGATATAGATAAACAGGTAATGGAGGTTCGCTTTTAATAAATTTAAAGGGTGGATAATCGGGAATGTTACTATCAAAATATGAAGTTCCACTACCAGTATTGACAATAACAACAACGGTTGTATCGTAACTACCAATTTCAACTACTCCAAAATCAAATCCAGAAATAGCTACAGAGTTTGCTTTAATAGCTTTATAAACAATAACTAAAGTATCATTGTAGTTACATTGATTGAAATTATATATCAAAGTTGTAGTAAAAGTCCCTTCTTGATTTGGTCTACAAACTACAGAATTCTTAAGGTTATCAAAAATTTCGATGTCCTGATTTAAGTTAAAAGTAAAGGATAAACCAAGACCTCCAAAAGTTTCAACATTGTTAATCTGTATAGGAGCATTTCCAATATTGTAAACGAAATATTCTTCATAAACTTCTTTTCCAATACAAATTTCCCCAAGATTAAGGGTATCGATTTGTTTATTACTATATCGAAATTGTGTAGATGGTTGCAAACCAAAGAATTTTAAATAAACAACTTTTCGAAGCGATGGGCAATCTTTAGGAAAGATAACTATAGAATCGAAAAATAGCCCATTCACATCAATTTTCTTCAGTTCAATTCTTAAGGGAACAAAAGACATTTGAGAAAGAAAATGAGCATTGGCAGTATCGACAATTACTTTTTCCGAATTATACACAAATTTAAAGTCAATATCAAAGGGGCTTTGATTCCAAAAAACAAGAGAAGTATCTTTTAAATTAATTGAACAATCAATCCCAAAATCAACAGTATCTACCAAAAGGTTAAGCAAGGGAGCAAAAACGTTATAGTTGAACTGAAGAAGATTCACTCTAACAATAACTCTCCATATTGGTGGGTTCCAACCATCTTCGGGAAGTTCAATCAACAAAGTATCAACAAACTGAGTCGAGAACCCGGAGTTTGGAACAACAAATCGAACAATTAAAGCAATTGAATCACCTGGTTGCAAAGTAACATCACTTTGCGGAAAAGCAAGCTCTAAACCAGTATTATTAGCGAATCGGGCTTTTGAGAACAAAAAAGTAAGTGGTCCATCGCCAGAGTTTAGCAAATAACCAGTATTGGTAATTTCAGAACCTGGGCAACCTTTCCCTTCCAATTCTATGGTCTTTATTCCAGTGCAAATTCCCACATTTGCCCTCTGAATAATATTCATAGCAGCCTGCGAAAACAAGTATCTGGGCTTATATCGAAAAGTATCAACAACTGAAAAATTAAAATCTTGAATTGCACATAAATAAAAATACTTACTTGAATCAGGTAAATCCAAGTCAAAACTAAAATCACTTCTATTTCTGAAACCAGAAACTACTTTACTTAACACCCAGCTTGTTTGTTGCGACTTTAAGAAAATCAAAACGGAATCGGAAGTTGGATTTTTGCTTCCTTTCAAGGTTATTCTTTTCCTAAATGCAAAAGAAGTAGTATCGGTGGACAAACCAATAAATACTTGTGGGTTTGAATGAGAATAAGTTACATTTGAAATCAAGGGAGCATCAATTCGGAAATACCCATTGCCTCCACCATTCCCACCATTAGTGGAAAGATTCAAATTGGAAGCCAACTCTTTTGCACATATTGAGATAGAACCACCTGAGCCTCCTCCACCAGCCCCATTACCGCTTGAACCGCCATTAGCTCCATTTGCAAGAATTGATATGTTTTCAATCCTTTTTGCAAAAATCCTAATTGCACCGCCGCCACCCCCACCGCTACCAGAACAAACATTAAAACCAGATGGATTTCCACTTGCACCACCACTCCCACCAGCTATAGGAACAATAAATTCATTTCCATGGGATTTCCCGCCATTCAAATAATTAGAAGGTTCGCTTTTCCCATCTGTACCAAAACCACCAGAACCACCCATTTTATTATTCACAGAACCCGTTCCACCACCAAACCCCCCGGATACATTCCAATTGCTTTGATCTCCACTTCCAATGCCGGATTTTCCAAATGGATGTCCAGTTCCACCTCCAGATGCTTCCCAACCACCTGGATTCACTGCTGGTAATACACCATTCAAACTCTTGCCAGAATCGCCGGTCCCACTTCCATATTGTTTATAATTACCTCCACCAAATAAATTATTAACCCCTCCATATCCACCACTTGTAAAACCATTTCCTCCATCTTCCCCAGGATTTCCAGTCAAAAAATCACAAAACTTTCCACCTCCGCCTCCACCACCTGGACCCCCATTTTGAATTCGACCTTCACCTCCACTAATATTAATCCTTGTATTGGAGCCTCCGGAAATATTCCCTTTACAAAGCAAAATAAAAGGCAAATATGAGCGATTTTGCGATGGATAAGAAATAGAATTATCTAAAAATACCTTATACTCGGAACCATTTCGGAAAATTATCTCATCAACAATCATTGCCCCGCTTCGAGAACGCAGACCAAGAGCGCCAGTCCCAAAAACAAAATTGTTTAACAAAAGATTACCAAAAGAATATGGTTGAACAATATAAAATGTATCGGGATTAGAAAGTTCTCCACCTACAGAAACTCTAAATGGGATTTTAAATTCATAATCAAGTTGCGTCCAATTGTTTGAATTTGGAGTTGTAATCGAAGGATCAATAAAAAAATAGGTAGAAACCATTCGTCCTTGCCAAAATACGCCAATTGGTCCAACAATAACCTTCTCGGTGTCTTGTGGATTATCAAACAAAATTTTAACAAAACCATCATTGTTAAAATAAATTGTATCTGGTCCAAAGTTGTAAAAATAATTCGCCGGGCCAATTATCTCAACATACACTCCCATTCCGGGCGATCCAATATCGGGTATCAAATATGAAATTTGAGGTTCAGAATGTAAAGGGAAAATGAGTGAAAACAAAATTCCCAGTATTAATAGAATTTTATTAATCATAGCAAATTTTCAAATAACTATTTAATAAATTCAAATTATGAAATTATTTCAATATTACGATTGTAAATTTATAAAACCAACACTAATTTACAAAAGTCAATTTGTAAAAAAAATCAATTTTAAACTATTGACAAAATCGATTTTTTCTTTAATTTAGAATTTGTAGTATTAAAAACTAGATGAATAATGAGAAATTTTACTCAAAAGTATTATAGTATATTGAAGAATCTCAACTTAAACAAATTATTTCTTAATTATGTTTTCAAAACAATGGAGGTACTATGAAAAGAACCATTTCTATTTCATTGGCATTTGCACTTTTTGTTTTTGCGATAATTTCCTGTACTGGACCGGAAGGTCCTGCTGGGCCACCGGGGAAAGATGGAGCCCCTGGAACTGCTGTTTGTGGTGTTTGCCATGAATCTTCATCGTTCCTTTTAGCGAAGCAAATGCAGTTTCATAATTCATTGCATTTTTTAGGTGAAAATTTTGGAACTGCTAATCGAACTCAGTGTGCTGTTTGTCACACTCACGAAGGTTTTCGCGAGTCTCTTACAACAAACTTGGACACTACGCTTGCAGTTATTCCAAACCCTACAGGTCCAAATTGTCGAACCTGCCACTTTATTCACACCAAATACGACACAAGCGATTTTGCTTTGACCTATACTTCGCCGGTTAAATTCCGCTATGGTGGACAAGAAATGGACTTTGGAATAGGCAATCTTTGTGCTAAATGCCATCAAGCTCGACCAGTTTCTCCGGCCCCCGTTGTTGGCGGCGACAGTATTAACATTACTAATTTCCGCTGGGGACCACATTATGGTGTTAATTCAAATATCTATGCTGGCGTAGGTGGCTATGAAATTCCTGGACCTGAAACTTATCCGACATCAAATCCCCATAAAGTTAGAATTAAAGATGGTTGTGTGACCTGCCATATGGCTCAACCTTTCGGAGCTTTTGCGGGTGGTCATACATTCAAAATGACTTACGAATCCGAAGGACAGGAAGTTGAACATGTTGCCTCTTGTGCTACCGCCGATTGTCATCCTGGCACTACCAAATTCGATATAGACGGGAAAGTCACAGAGATTAAAAATTTGATTGATCAACTTAGGCAAAAACTGATTGACCGTGGACTGCTTGACGTTTCAAGGAACACTGATGGTCAACATGTTCTTAGTGAGTATATCCTACTTCCAAACAACAAACCAAAGAAATTCTCCTCGATCGAGGCTGGTGCAGTTTTGAATTATCTCCTTGTTGCTAAAGATAGAAGTAATGGAATTCACAACTACAAATATACTAAAGCATTGCTCGTTAATACATTAAACGCTTTGCAATAAACTGTTTAATTAACAATGCAACAGAAAATGAGAAAGATATTAATAGTAGTTGCAAGCATATTTGTGATACTTGGGGGCGAAAGTTTCGCTCGCCCCCAGTATTCTATTTTGCAAACATATGGAACAAAGTGTTCCGCTTGCCACATCAATACTCAAGGGGGTGGAATTCGTTCCATTGGCGGCTGGCTTTCCCGCAAAGATATCTCGCTAATTAATCCTGAATGGATTGGTTTAAAGAAATTTTTTGAACATCTTACTGCAAGAAACTCATACTTAAACGATAAAACTATTATTGGTTTCGATTTACGAGCCCAATCTGCACGATGGCCCAAGGGCCCAACAAGTAGCGAACGCGAATATATGGTAATGCAAGCATCTCCTTATCTGTCAATTCAACCTACCAATTGGCTCACTTTGGAAGGTTTCTATAATATTGCATATGAACTTGAAAAGGATAAAAGATACCCAGCCCAACAACCATACGCCCTTAGTTTGTATTTAAAACCCAGTGAAAATCTTCCATCTCTGCGAGTTGGTTATTTCCAACCTCCCATTGGTCAAAAATGGGATGACCACACAATGTTTGTTCGCACATCAATTGCTCGTTACGGTCGTCATTACATTGTTCCCGATGACTATGCTGAATGGGGTGCTCAAATTGATTATGAAACTTTAACTTGGCTTAGTATTTCCGCTGGTATTTTTAGTGGAAAAAATCTGAGTATAATTACAGTACCAGACAAAAGTGGTAATCCTATCCCTATTGTCAAAGACAACTCTTTTGGTATTGCTACCCGTGGAATGCTTTCACCTCCTGAATATATAAAAGGAATGAATTCTTACTTGGGAGGAACATTTTACTTAAATGATGATTACTACATATCAAGCGTCTTTGTGGGTATTGGATTTCCTGACCGCATTTCGTTAATTGGCGAATATGTTCGAACCCAGAAAAAAGACTCAAGGTTATCCCTGTCATTTACAGCCGAGTTAACTTATCAACTTTTGGAAAGTGTCTTGCCTTTCGTCCGAGCTGAACGCTCAATTCTTAAAGACAAAAATGAAAACAATCCAGTATATGCTACAAACTTGGTTTTGGGCTCTCATATTTATCTTTTACCTTCCCTTGATTTGTTAATTGAGTATCGAATTTTAGACCGAGAGCATTTAGAAGGTTACTTTTCGCAATGGGCAATTCAACTACATTTATTTTACTAACAATCTGGTGGACAAATGGAAAAAAAAGAGTTAAAAAATACACAGAATAGAAGAGAATTTCTTCGTTATGTTGGTTCCTTCTTCATAAGTGGCGTTGTTGTTAGCACAGTATATCCCATTTTGACTTCTTGCGAGAAAGATGAAAGTTTACCTTTACCACCACCAGGTTCTACTTTAGAAATCAAACTAAGTGACTATCCCGAGTTGAACCAATATCCATCGATAAAGAAATTTGTTTTTCAAAAACCTACTCCAATTACAATCATTGTTAAAAGATTTTCCCAAACTGAATTTGTGGTGTTTTCCGCTTTCTGTCCTCATCAAGGTGTTGAACTCAATATACCATCAAAACCCGATGCAAACATCCTTTGTCCAAAGCATTTTACTGAATTCTCGACTATTCAAAATACGGCTGGATATGTTGTGGCAAATCCACAAGGAGTTAAAGTAGGTAACTTGCCAACATATCATTCTGAATATGATGCAACTAAAAATATATTGACAATTAAATTGTCTTGATTTTATGAACTTGTTTCACAAATTGGGGTTGAAAATGAAAACCAAATTCCTCAAAAAAATCATTATGCTCTCAATTATTCCTTTGATGGCATTTGCAATAATTGCACAAGAACCACCAAAAAATAACGAGAAACAATCTGAAGCAGTACAAATCGACAAAGAACTTGCTAAAACAAAATTCATCGAAGCAAAATGTAATACTTGTCACGCCTTTTCACAATATTCTATAGAAGCCAAAAACAAATCTCCTAATAATAAGGCACCTGACCTTTCGAACATTAAAATCGAATACGATAAAGAATTTATAATTAAATTCTTGCATAAAGAGGAAAAAATCAACAACAAGAGCCATCCGGTTGCTTTCAAAGGCAATCACGAGGATTTAGTTCTAATTGTTGATTTAATTTTTATTTCTCATAGCCATAAAAACCACAATTCTGAAAATGAAGAGAAGAAATAAGGTTCGGTATGAAAGATATATGGGAGCCATTCTCAATCGTGGCTCCCATCTTTTTTGCCTGTTGGTTTTTATATTTATTTATGGCATCTACCCGAATGGCTTTGTTCTTTCACAACATAAAAAGGTTGCTGATAATTCTACTTGTTTATCCTGTCACGACGACCCATCAATTACAATGGAAAAGAATGGAAAAGAGATTTCTTTGGAAGTAAAAAAGTTTATTTTCTCAAAATCTGTTCATTCAAGTTTAAAATGCGAACAATGCCATATCGGATTTAATCCTGATGAAATTCCACATAAAAAAGTTATCACTCCTGTTAATTGTTTGTCTTGTCATCAAAATTCTGTTCAAAAGCATCAATTTCATCCACAAATTAAATTTGCAAATGGAACAGGTGGAAAAAATGATGTAAATTGTAAAAATTGTCATGGCTATCATAACGTTCAATCTCCAAAGAATCCAAATTCGCCAACAAATTTTATCAACTCAACCAATTTTTGCGGGAACTGTCACGAAAAAGAAAAAGATGAACATTTACAATCTGTTCACTATTTAGAACTTTCAAAAAATAATCCTAATGCACCAACTTGTATTTTCTGTCATCAAAAGCCTATAACACCAAGTTCCACACCCGATCTTGTAAAATTAAAATTGAACCAAGTCGATTTATGCATTAGTTGCCACATTAAGCAAGAAAACAATCAATTTGCAAAAGCTTTGATTGATTACGATAAAAGTGTTCATGGGAAAGCATTAAAAGAAGGTAATAAATTTGCAGCAGTATGTATCGATTGCCATGGCACCCACAATTTGCAAAAGGCATCTTCTAAAAATTCAAATATAAATCCCACAAAGGTTTCAAATGTTTGCGGAAAATGTCATATTGCAATTACACAAGAATACCATTCCAGTGTTCACGGTGTTGAATTAGTAAAAGGAAATCCAGATGTGCCAGGTTGCACTTATTGTCATGGTGAGCATTCAATTAGTCCAATGGCAGTTGTTGAAGAAAGAATTATTCAATCAAACAAGATGAACTTCAACACACTCGTTTCCAACAAAATGGTATTTTGTGTAAAATGTCATACAAATGATTCCCTGATGTCAAAGTATAAATTAAGCATTCTTGAAAAGGCACATGACTGGTTACCTAATCTTCAAAAACATTGGGAAACAGTAAGATGCGTAGATTGCCATTCATCATATGAACCTCCGAACCTTTCCCATAATATCTTACCACGCGATGCAACGGTTAAAAAATGTGAAGAATGTCATTCCAAGAATTCTATTCTAATGACAAAGTTATTTAAGCACGAAAAGGCACAGTCACGTCAGAAATATGGTTTCATAAATGGTACAATTCTTAGCGACGCCTACGTAATCGGGACAACCAGAAACATTTATCTCGATTTTATAAGCATAGTTATTTTTGGAATAATAATCGCATTTCTATTAATTCACATCTTTTTGCGGTGGTATTTTAGACCGAGTAAGTATCGTATTCGGGAAGAAAACCATAAACTTGATTAATTTTTTTCACAACACTTTTAAAAGGTATGAAAAAAATATTCCTTTATCCGTTTTGGTTAAGATTTTGGCACTGGTCAAATGCTTTACTTTTTCTTTTGTTAATTGTAACTGGCTTAAGTATACATTATTCCAACCCCAAGGGAGGCTTAATTCCCTTCCGTATTTCGATAATTGTTCATAATATATGTGGGATACTGCTATCTTTAAACTATCTTTTCTTTTTTATTAAAAGTATTGTTTCGAAAAACTACAAACATTATCTTCCAAAAATAAATGGACTTTTTGATAGAATTTACATACAATTACGTTATTACCTTCTTGGAATTTTCATTGGCGAGCCTCACCCATTTGAAACAAATCCAAATAATAAATTCAATCCTCTCCAGCAAATTACCTACTTGTTCATTATGGGTTTTTTCGTGCCATTGATCATACTAACTGGCTGGCTTTTAATGTTTCCGGAACTTGCCCCAGACGAATTTTTTGGTCTTGGTGGTGTTTGGCCAATGGCTCTTCTGCACACCTTTACAGGCTTTATTTTGACCATCTTTATGTTTGTACATATTTATTTGGGAACCACTGGTTCAACTCTAACTGAACTATATAAATCAATGATTACTGGCTGGAAACTCGCCTTTGAAGAACCACAACAAGTTTACATTAAACCAAAGAGACAATACAAAAAACGAAAGCTTTTGCCTGTTGTCTTCTATAACCCAACTACCCTGGCTGGAGCATTAGTTTCAATCTTTAGTTTCACAATAATTGTTTTTTTAATTATAGTTGAACTCTTTTCTGAAAACCCTAACCCTTACCTTGGGATTGTTACTTTCATAATTCTTCCAACATTTGTTATTTTGGGCTTAATACTTGTAGTTTTTGGAGCATTAAAAGAAAATAGAAGGCTTTTAAGCTCAGCAGGAACAAAAAGACAACTTCCTGTAATCGACCTAAACAATCCACGACATCAAGTTGCTACGATTGTTTTCTCGGTAAGTGGATTGCTTTTGCTTATATTCACCTCATTTGGCACTTACAAAGCTTATGAATATACCGATTCAGACCAGTTTTGTGGCGAAGTTTGCCACAAAGTTATGGAACCAGAGTACACTGCATACAAAGATTCACCACATTCGCGTGTAGGATGTGTCAAATGCCATATCGGTCCTGGTGCGGATTGGTTTGTTCGTTCTAAGCTTTCGGGAACTTACCAAGTTTATTCAACAATCTTCAACAAATATTCCAAGCCAATTCCAACTCCTGTTGAAAATCTTCGTCCTGCCCAAGAAACTTGTGAGCAATGTCACTGGCCCAAACACTTCTATAGCGAAATACGAAAAAATTACGACTTTTACACCTCCGATGAGCAAAATTCAGAATATAAAATTTCAATGCTTATTAAAGTTGGTGGTGGTAGTCCCGAAACTGGAAACAACGAAGGTATTCATTGGCATATGTATCTTGCAAATGAAATTTCATATTGGCCGGCAGACCGTTACCGACAAGTTATCCCTTGGGTTAAATCACGTTCATTAATCACTGGTGAAGAAACAGTTTATATCGACACTTCTTTTAAATTCCAAACAAAAACCAAGATTCCACCAAAAGAAGAAGTACGAAGACTTGACTGTATTGATTGTCACAACCGACCTTCTCATATTTTTAAACAACCCAACCAAACTATTAATTTTTATCTATCTTCTGGAAAAATTGATAAAAACCTCCCCTATATTAAAAGAATTGGTGTACAAGTACTTGAAAATTATGTTCGAAACCGCCAAACCGCCTTCGAGGATATCAAAAACTACATTTATGGATTTTATAAAGAATATTACCCCGAGGTCCTTTTAGATAAGCAAAAGGAAATTGAAAAAGTTGTCCATGAATTATATAACATCTATATGAGGAATTATTTCCCCGAAATGAAAGCAAATTGGAAAAATTATCCAAACAACATTGGGCACCTTTATAGTCCTGGCTGTTTTCGTTGTCACGATGGAAAACATGTAAGCCCCACCGGCCAAGTAATTACAAATGATTGTAATACTTGTCATATAATTTATTATCAAAAACCTCCATTTAAGGAGGAAATATCATCGCCCTTTGGATTAGAATTTGTCCACCCAGGTGGAATCGAAAAGTTAACTCAAAAGAAAGAATGCTATGTCTGTCACGGTCCTCAAAGACAACAGCAAATTTTTATGCCGAAAGTCGCTATTAATTCCAAAAAATAATTTATAATTTTGAATTTTAATTTTAATTATAATCCAATGTTTCTTTCAGAAGCAATTAATTTATTTATAGAATATTGTAGAAATCAAAGAAAATTTACAGAAAGGACGATTAAGACTTATTTTACTGCTCTTAAACAATTCGAAAGTCTTTTATTTTCAGAACTTGGAATCGAACTTAAAATTGAAAATATAAATAAAGAACATATCAAAAGATTTGCCTCTTACATTTTTCACAAAAAATTATCAAAGAAAAGTATTAAATTAAAACTATCTGCTGTTAAATCCTTTTTTAATTATCTTTACAAAAAAGACTATATCAACGAAAATCCTTCTTATACCATTACTCTACCTAAAATAGAACAAAAAATACCATCTTACTTAACACCAGAAGAAATTAAATTGATTTTCGAGTATTATAAACCCAAAAATCCGATTGATTCTCGAAATTTAGCTCTCATAGAATTTCTATATGGTTCTGGATTGCGAATATCTGAAGCACTAAATATTAAAGTTTCAGATGTAACTAATTTAAATAAAACCCTTAAAGTTTTAGGCAAAGGACAAAAAGAAAGAATAGTTCCAATCGGCAAAAAAGCCAAAGAAGCTTTAAAGGACTATATAAGTCAAAGAGAAAATTTAGCAAATGAATTATCAAAGGACTATCTTTTTTTGTCAAAATCTGGAAAACCACTAACTTCCACCGATGCTTACAGAATCGTTAACTCACTGTTAAAGAAGTTTACTAAAACCCCACAAAAAAGCCCACATACATTACGTCACACTTTCGCAACTCACATGCTTAACAATGGTGCTGATATTCGTTCAGTTAGTGAAATTCTAGGGCACTCTTCTCTTTCTTCAACACAAATATATACACATATTTCGATAGAAAAAATTAAAGAAGAATACAAAAAAGCGCACCCAAAAGCTTAAATAAATGTCTGTTTACCTTGGCAATCTTAACAACCGCAGATTCATCTTTACGAATTATCTCAATTGTTCTATATCTTATTAAGGACATATCATTGTCTAACAAAGTCCCATTATGCTTTAAAAGTGCATAGCCTCGTTCAAGAGGTTCAACAGGATTTAATAACTCCAAATTACGGTTAATATTATCTATTTGGAGTTTACATCTTTCGAAATATCGATTGAATGTTTTCCGAAACCTTTCATCAAACTCATCAAGATATTGTTTGTAATTACCAACTTTATCTTCAATTTTTTTAAACCCATAAGAATTAATTAAAGTATGAACTTCGTCTTTATACCTTTCAATGAAATTTCCAATTTTTTTCTTCATTTCAGAGAAAATAAAATCTATTTCTTCTTTTAACATATCAATAGTCAAAGGAGTTGCGAGTTCAGCTGCAGCGGTTGGGGTTGGTGCTCTTTTATCGGCAACAAAGTCAGCAATGGTGAAATCAGTTTCATGGCCCACTGCAGAAATAATTGGAATATTGGAATTGAAAATTGCGCGTGCAACAATTTCTTCATTAAATGCCCAAAGGTCCTCAAGCGAGCCACCACCCCGCCCAACAATAATTAAATCTAAAGGAAATTGATTTAGCTCTTGAATTGCATTTACAATATCAAATTTGGCATCTTCACCTTGAACAAGTGTTTCGCGAAAGTAAATTACACATAATGGATTTCGCCTACGAATAGTGGTAATCATATCTTGAATAGCAGCTCCAGTTGAAGATGTTATTATTCCTATTTTCAATGGAAAAGATGGTAATTCCTTTTTATACTTACTATCGAACAGCCCTTCTTGGTCGAGTTTTTTTTTCAATGCTTCAAATCTCAAATATAATTCGCCCAAACCAAGGGGAAAAATCTCGAAACAATCAATTTGGTATTGGCCTCGTGCTGGATACACTGTAAGCCAGCCCGATACAACAACTTTCATTCCATCTTCCAATTCGTAATTGATTTGCTTCGACCGCCAAAAAACACAATTGATTTGTGCTTCTTCATCTTTTAAAGTAAAATACCTATGACCCGAACTATGAAGTTTAAAATTCGATATTTCCCCACTAACAGAAACAAAACCAATTTCATTATTAAGAATATTTGCAATTTTCTGTGTCAACTCAGAGACAGTTAATATGTTTTCAAACCCAGGTTCCATTACTAAATTTTCTTATTGTATCTTTTTGACCAAAATTTTTCAAGCCTTTCCTTGATTTTCTTTTCAAAACCTATTTCTGTTGGATAATAAAGTTGTATTTCTTCAATTCCTTCAGGGAAATAATTTTCTTCAACAAAATGTTCAGGGAAATCATGGGGGTACTTGTAATTAATTCCATATCCAAATTGCTCCATAAGCTTTGTCGGTGCATTCCTTAAATGCAATGGGACATGTATCTCAGGACATTTCTTAATAAAATCAAGTGCATTTATCAAACCAATATAAGAAGCATTAGACTTGGGACAAGAAGCAAGATAAGTAGCACCATGAGCAAGATTAATCTGGGCTTCTGGCATTCCAACAAATTGCACAGCCTGGTAAACTGAAATTGCAATAGGGAGTGCTAAAGGGTCGGCGTTACCAATATCTTCGCTTGAAAAAATTATCATTCGACGGGCAATAAATAACGGGTCTTCACCTGATTCAATCATCTTTGCAAGCCAAATTAATGCAGCGTCGGGGTCGGAACCACGCAGCGATTTTATGAATGCGGAAATTGTATCATAATGGTAGTCCCCTTTCTTATCAAATTTCAAAACCTTTTGTTGCGATGCCCTATAAATTTTTTCTGCATCAACTACTATAGGTCTTTCACTTTTGTCCGATAGATTTATTACTATTTCCAATAGATTTAATACTACGCGTGCGTCTCCACCAGAAAGTATATAAAAAGTATCATAGTCTAAAATCTTAATTCGATATTTTGATAATTCTACATCTTTAATCAAAGCATTGTCGAGTAGTTGAATAATTTCGGCTTTACCCAAAGGATTTAATTTATAAACCTGACATCGCGAAAGCAAAGCTGGAATAACTTCAAACGAAGGATTTTCTGTTGTGGCTCCAACAAGTGTAATTAAACCCTGTTCGACTGAGTGCAACAAATAATCCTGTTGAGCTTTATTAAATCGGTGAATTTCATCAATAAAAAGTAGTGTTCTTCTTCCCTGTTTCAAATGAAATTTAGCTTTGTTAATAATTTCCTTAACTTCTTTTACTCCAGCTTCGACTGCTGATATCCTTATAAAATCATAATTCCCATATTTCGCAATCAAATATGCTATAGTGGTTTTTCCAACTCCAGGTGGACCCCAAAAAATCAATGATGGAAAATGCCTACTTTCGAAAAATTTCCGTAATGGTCCTTTCTCACCAAGAAGATGCTCTTGACCTAATACCTCCTCCAAACTCTTAGGCCTCATTCTTTCGGCAAGTGGAGGTAATACTTGTTCAGTTTTACTAAAATCCTCTTCAAATAAGTTATTCATTTAGAAAATTATAAAATTCAACTTTCCCACTATCAAGGTAATATAATGCGGGAATGATTTTCAATAGACCATTATCAACAAGAAACTTTATTCTGGTGTTATCCATAAGTTTGGAAATTTGATAATTAACATTTTTCTTTGCATAAAATCCTAATGAATTGTCATCTCTATAAAACTTACCAACTTGTTTAAACAACCTTTTTAATTCCCCAATAATTAACATTTCATTTGATTTATCATCGATTTCATTTATAGCAGATTTAATAGCCCCACAATTAGTATGTCCCATCACTATTATTATTTTACACTTCAAATTTTCTAAGGCAAATTCAATACTTTCTAATACAACTTTATCGATAAAATTCCCTGCGGTTCTAACTACAAATAATTCACCTATATTTGATGAGAAAATCAATTCAGGAGGGACTCGTGAATCGCTACAAGTTACAATAATAACATCTGGAGATTGGGAAAAGGCAGTTTTCTTTCTTAATTGTTTAAGCTGATTATAACTTATTTCTCCTTCAATAAATCTCTTATTTCCATCAATTAGCCTCTGTAAAACTAAATTATAATTAAAAGTCTGTTCTCGAACTAATTCCATAACACATTTATATTTTTATTAAAAATAAGCAAATGTAAAATAGTAAAAATTAAGATACTAAACAAAAAAAGCCCACGAGGCGTGGTCGTGGGCTTTGTTCCGAAGGATATTTATTTTAC
>CAYPRT010000004.1:0-193552 GCA_964413155.1 uncultured Hyphomicrobiales bacterium
CACAAATTTTTTACCTCCAGATTTTATATTCACTATTAAATATGGCATAAATTTTGTGTTTTATTTCTTTATGAAAAAAGTATTGATAAATATCAAGTTCTTTCTATTTCTTATTTTGTTAAGTTTGCTTATTTCCTGTTCATCAATTATTCATTTTACTTCTAATAGAACAAAGCAAGATGGAAATTTATTAGAAATAACTAAAAACGAAATACAAAATCTTGACAACAAAAGAAAGAAACTTGTAACCGAAGCAAAGAAGTGGCTTGGAATTCCATATTGTTTTGGTGGTACAAACAATTGCGTTGATTGCTCAGGGTTAACCCAAAAAGTTTACAAAAGTATAGGAATTACTTTGCCAAGGACAGCCAGCGAACAAGCAAGTTTCGGCGACGAGGTCAATCTTCACGAAATTCTTCCTGGCGACTTATTATTTTTTGGCAACAACAATAAGATTACACATGTAGCAATTTACATTGGAAACAATGAAATCATTCATTCTTCTTCAAGTCGTGGAGTAGTACAAGAAAAATTGAATTCAAGCATATTTTCCAGTTATAAATTTGCCAGAAGAATTCTTAGGCAATAAATAATAAAACAAAATATTTTCTTAATAAAGACGTCTTCAAGTTGTTTTTTTCATTATTTGTTTTAAGTTATGAGTGACAGCGATTTTTCAATTGACTTATTGCTTGATGTTATTAATAACAGCCCGATTGGAACAGTATTAAAGAGTCCCAATAATTCTCAAATTTTATTTGCAAACAAAACCTTTTCATCTTTGGCTCATATCCCCATTGAAAAATTAATTGGGAATTTACACAATCAAGTATTTGGTAACGACTTATCCAGGAAATTAGAACTTTTAGATAAGAAGGTCATAGAGGATAAAATACCCATTAAAACACAAATTAAAAATCCTTTTGGAAATAATCCCGAACTTGTTCTCGAAGTTCAAAAGTTACCCCTTTTTGACAAAGAAAGTGGTGACATTCAATGCATTGTCGAATACTACCAAAATATTTCTCAAGTAGCGCGAGCGGACTTCATCCTTCGCGAAACCGAGGTGCTTTATAAAAAGATTTTCGAAAATCTCCCCCTTGGTATTGTAATTCTTCGCGCCGAAGATTTCACCATAATCGATGTCAACACAAATTTCCTCGAGCTTTTTGAGCTGGAATTCGACAAAGTTATGTACCAGTCGGTCTTCGAATTACCTTTTTGCACAGACAAAGAACGACTACTAATCTATTTAAAAACCGCCCGCGAACTTTCATCTACTCAGACACTCGAAAGAACAATCACATTACCATCGGGCAAAAAGCTTAATGTTATTTTCAATTTCTTCTTTATGAATTTTCTCGACCAAGAACCTTGGTTCGTATTAGTTGTTAATGATGTTTCAGCTCTCGAAGAAGCAAACCAAGAGATACTCTCCAATCTTAAAAAAGAATACGAACTTAACCGACTAAAAAATCGTTTCGTTTCAATCATTTCACACGAATTAAGAACACCTCTTACTTCATTGATGCTTTCGGTGGAAATACTTCAGAAATTTGGTGACAAAATTTCAGAACAAGAGAAAATTAAAAATTTTGAACAAATTCTTGCTTCTATTAAAACCATTTCGAATTTGCTCGAAAATGTTTCAAGACTCGAAAAACTAACCGATAACGACTTTATCCTTAATCCTACAAAAATTTCACTCCAAGAAAAAATTTATCAAATTATCAGCGGAATCGAAAAAATATACAATACTGATAACAAAATACAAATTCATTCAAAAATTGAGGATATTTTACTTACCTCGGATGAAGTTCTTGTTGAAATAATTCTTAAAAACCTAATAGAAAATGCCGTAAAATATTCGGACAAAGAAAAACCAGTTCACATCAACATTCAACAAAATAATAATAACGTTGAAATATTAATTCAAAACTTCGGCAAACCAATTCCACAAAAAGATATTAATTACATCTTTTTGGCGTTTTATCGTGGATCTAATATAACAGAAACACGTGGATTCGGGCTTGGACTTTCGCTTGTTAAAAAGGCTGTAGAATTATTAAATGGAACAATTGAACTTACAAGCTCCGAATCCGAAGGAACAATAGTAAAGTTAAATATTCCAAATTCAATTAATAATCAATTACCTTTTTAATAATATCTTCTTGTTCCTGATTATGTTGGGAAAAGGAACCTGTAGCCGGCGAGGCGCTGGCTTCTCGCCCAACGAAATAAATCTGTGTTCCTTTAGGTAAGAAATCGAAGGACTGCTCAAAGATGTAACTCCAGGCTCCCATATTTTTTGGTTCTTCTTGAAACCAAACAAACTTTCGGGCATTTGGGTACTTCGAAAGTATTTCTTTTAAATGAGAGATATGCAATGGGTAAAGTTGTTCAATTCGAACAATTGCAAACGATTGTCTATCTACTTTCTTTTCTTTAATGTAGGATAAAAGATCCCAATATACTTTACCAGAAAGAAGAATTATTTTTTCAACGAGTTCAGGATTCTGAATATTATTGTCGTCGTATATTTCATTAAACCTTCCTTCGGTCAGCTCGGAAACATAGGACACAGCCAATTGATGCCGAAGCATACTTTTGGGTGTCATTAAAATCAATGGCTTGTGAATAAACATTTGTCTGCGAAGAAGATGAAAATAATTTGCTGGGGTAGTTAAATTTGCAACAATCATATTGTTTTCGGCACAAAGCTGAAGAAATCGTTCCAATCGAGCGCTTGAGTGTTCAGGACCTTGTCCATCGAAACCATGAGGAAGAAGAACAACAAGATTCGTTTTCATACCCCACTTTTTCTCACCAGCAACAATGAACTGGTCGAAAATTGGTTGAGCTACATTAGCAAAATCACCAAATTGTGCTTCCCAAAAGACAAGACTATTTTTTGCAGCAAGGCTATATCCATATTCAAATCCCAGAATTGCTGTTTCGGAAAGAGGACTGTCGTAAATTCGAAGTTTTCCTTGATTTGTTGAAATATAATTTAAAGGAATATACTCATCTTCAGTTTCAAAATCAATGAAAACTGAATGGCGTTGACTAAAAGTTCCTCGCCGAGAATCTTGTCCCGAAAGCCTAATGTCCTTTCCATCAAGAAGAATTGTACCAAAAGCCAAAAATTCTGCAAAAGCCCAATCAATTGGAGTGTTAACATCTTCGAGCAATCGCTTGCGTCGTTCAATCATAGTTTTCAATTTTGGATTAATATTAAAGGAATTTGGGAAAGATGTAAGAGACTTTACCACATTCATTATTGAATCTAAGCTTACAGAGGTTTTGAAATACTCAAATGGATTAAAATCCTCAAGCTTTTCGGGAGTTGGATGGGCATTTTTGTTACTTTTCAAATTAATAAAGGCAGACTGTAGTTTTTCTTGATATTTTCTTTGGAATTCTACCCCAATTTCCTCACGTATAATACCATTTTGTATCAGTCTTTTTTTATAAATTTCGCTAATTGGAGGAAGGGAACGAATCTTTTTATATAGAAGAGGTTGAGTGTAAGTTGGCTCATCGGCTTCGTTGTGTCCGTATTTTCGATAACAGAGTAGGTCAATTATAACATCAGTATGAAATTTTTGGCGGTATTCAAAAGCAAAAATAGCTGCATAAGCAACTGCTTCCGGGTCGTTTCCATTCACATGAAGAATTGGAACTTGGATTCCTTTGGCAATATCAGTGGCATAGTAAGAAGAGCGTGCTTCCGTTGCTGGAGTTGTAAAACCAATTTGATTATTAATAACTATATGAATTGTTCCGCCTGTTCGATATCCGTGAAGTTGCGAAAGATTTAAAGTTTCTGCAACAACTCCTTGCCCAGCAAAGGCAGAGTCGCCATGAATCAAAACAGGAAGTACCTTTGAATGAGATTTATCTTCAAAATAATTTTCCAATGCTCTTGCAATTCCTTCTACAACGGGGTCAACAAATTCAAGATGACTAGGATTAGGCGAAAGTATAACAGGAATACTTTTGCCATCGGGTGCTATGTATGTTCCTTTGGCACCAAGATGGTATTTTACATCCCCACTTCCCATAAAAGAATTTGGGTCGATATCGCCTTCAAATTCTTTCAAAATATCTTCAATTGATTTGCCAATTTCATTTGCGAGGAAATTTAATCGCCCTCGATGAGCCATACCAACTACAACTGAAAAAAGATTTTCTTTTGCAGCCAATTGCAAGATTTTATCGATAAGAATTATAGCATTTTCAGCTCCTTCCAAAGAAAATCTTTTATGGCCAATATATTTTGTATGAAGGAAATTTTCAAACTCTTCTGCTTCGATTATTTTTTTTAAGAAATATATCCTTTCATCACTCGAAAATTCTTTGAAACCGACTAATTCAAGCCTGCGTTTAATCCAATCTTTCTTCTCTGGGTCTTGAATATGCATAAACTCGAAACCAATGCTCCCACAATAAGTATCGCGCAATCTTTCAATTATATCTCGCAATGGCAAATTGTTTTTTTCCCACAAGTCATCGGCATGGAAAACCCTATCAAGGTCCCAGATTGTAAAACCATAATATGCGGGGTCGAGTTCAGGATAATAATAGGTAGCATAACCCAGTGGATTGCTCGAAGCAAGTAAATGCCCTCTTACTCTATAAGCATTTATCATCAATTCAACATGGGCACTTTTTTCAATTATTTCTTCTTCATCAACTTTACCAAAACGGGTTATTGGTGTTGTATCAACTTCCCATCGAACTGGTTCGAATGGAATGTGTAATGTTGCAAATATGGAATCGTAAAACTGTTCTGCACCAAGAATAAGCTCTTGTATATAAGAAAGGAACTCAGCAGATTCAGCTCCTTGAATTATTCTATGATCATAAGTGTTTGTAATTGTAACAACTTTTGATATTGCAAAAGTAGTTAAAACTTCCGGCTTTACTGCTTTGAATTCAGTAGGGTAATCAATTGACCCAATTGCAATAATTAACGATTGCCCGCGCATAAGTCGGGGATTCGACATTGTTGTTCCAATCATACCGGGATTGGTTATTGAAATAGTTGTGTTTTGAAGTTCATAGACTTGGATTTTGCCTATTCGTGTACGTGAAATAAGGTCATCGTATTTTTGCACAAACTCATCGAACTTTAAATTTTCAACACCTTTGATATTTGGAACTAAAAGGCCGCGACTACCATCTTTCCGAACGATATCAACTGCAAAGCCAAGGTTAATTGATTTCCGTCGAAGTCGATAAGATTTCCCATCCTGACGGATAAAAACATCGTTTAACTGGGGAAACCGATTCAATGCTCGTATTATAGCCCAAGTAAGTATATGAGTAAAAGAAACCTTCCCTTTTTTTAACTTCCCCAAATACTTATTTATAATTCTTCGATTTTCATCCAAAACTTTTACTGGAATTGTTCGCACAGATGTTGCAGTAGGAACAAACAGGCTAACTTCCATATTTTCTGCAAGACGCTCTTGAACCGAGCTTAAAGGTAATATTTCATCTGCTGGACTACTTCGAACTTCATCAACCGACAAAGGTGGAAATTCGCGAAAGCCATTTTGCTCTTCGATAACTTGTTCAACTTTGGAATCGAATGCAATTTTGCTTCCATATTTTGTTTTAAAGTATTCCTGCCATTCAGGAGAAACACTATTTGGATTTTGTAAAAACTTTAAATAAAGTTCAGCTTCGTATGCAGCATTAAGATCAACCATTTTCCTATTTAATCATTTGTTTGTGTTTTCAACGACGAAAAAATTTTTTAATTATTCTTAATAGAATTATTATGAATTTATTTCGACAATATTTATTTGGTGTTACATTAATTATTATTTTGGTAAAACACTTACTTTAATCTTTAAAACTGACTCAATCTTATCAACAGGAATAACCCCAACGCGAACAACCTCTGGGAATTCACTTGTAATATCGATAATTGTCGACTCTTTTAAATATTTTGTATATCCACTTTCTAAAATATAGTCGAGTTCAGAATGGAAATACTTATAAACATCTTGATGATGAACAGCGGAAGGATAACCGGAGATATTTGCGGAGGTTGCAGCAATTGGTACACCCAGACCTTCAGCAAGCTCAATTGCTTCGGAACAATCTGGAAAACGAATTGAAATAGTTTGCAATCCACAAGTAATTACATCATCAACATTTTCCTTTTTAGGAAGTATGATTGCCAACGGTCCGGGAAGAAAATTTTCTACTAGAGGTTCAAAAAATTTATTGTTGATTTTAGCAACCATTTCAATTTGTTTGAAAGAACCAACGTGGGCAGCCAAAGGTTTTGTTGATTCGCGTTTTTTAAGTTTAAAAATTTCCTTTACTGCTTCAAGATTAAAAATATCGCAGCCAATTCCATAAACCGTATCAGTTGGGAATGCAATAATCCCACCCTTTTTAAGTACTTCGATAGCTTCTTTTACACTACTTCCCATTACTCAGTCTTGAGATTTTTTATTTCAAAAATAAATAGTAATTTACTAATTTATCATTTTATAATAATATCAAATATTTTATAATAGGGATATTATGAAGCCTGTTCAAACATTTATTGTAACGGCAAAATTACCAGCGAAAATTGCAAAGCTGAAAGAACTTGCCTATAATTATTGGTGGTGCTGGAATTACAATGCAAAAGAACTGTTTATTCGAGTTAACCCAAAACTTTGGGACGAAGTTAATCACAACCCTGTTCTTTTAATTAACAAACTTACCCAGGAAGAACTAGAAGAATTATCAAATCAGAAAGATTTTATTGCATTTCTCGATTCTGTTTACGATAGTTTCATAAAATACTTAAGTTCAGAAGGATGGTATAATTCCCTTGGAATTGACAAAGTTGGAACAGTTGCATATTTAAGCCCAGAGTATGGACTAAACGAAAGCTTCCCTAATTATTCTGGTGGATTGGGTATTCTTTCCGGCGACCATCTTAAAACATCAAGTGATTTAGGGCTTCCATTAATTGGAATTGGTTTGCTCTATCAACAAGGGTATTTTCGCCAGAAGTTGACTCAGAGTGGTTGGCAAAATGAACTATACATTCCTAACGATTTCTATTCTTTACCTTTGATTCTTCAAAGAGACAAAAATGGTGACCCTCTTATTATTGAGCTTGATTTCCCTTTGGGCAAAGTTTATGCCCAAGTTTGGAGAATGGAAATTGGCAAGGTTCAATTGTTTTTACTTGATACAAACATAGACAAAAACATACCTGAATACCGTGATATCACTGACCAACTTTATGGCGGAACAAGAGAAACAAGAATACAACAAGAATTCATTCTTGGTATCGGAGGAATTAGGGCTTTAAAAGCAATTGGAGTAGAACCCGAAGTTTTGCATTTAAATGAAGGTCACGCAGCTTTTGCTTTATTTGAAAGGATTCGCCTTTTTATGCGAAAATACAATATTGATTTTCGTTCGGCAAAGCAAATTGTTATTGGTAGCTCGGTTTTTACAACTCATACTCCAGTCCCCGCTGGGAACGAAGTATTTGATCAAGAACTTGTAAAAAAATACTTTTCGAACTATGTCAAAGAATTGGAAATTTCAATCGAAGAGCTAATTTCGCTTGGGCAGATTAGTCCCAACTACGACCCAAACGAAGGATTTTCTATGACAGTCCTCGGTCTCCGACTTTCAAGTTATCGAAATGGTGTTAGCAAGTTGCACGGGAAAGTTGCTCGCCGAATGTGGCATAGCCTATGGAAAGATATACCCGAAGATGAAGTTCCAATCTCACATATTACAAATGGTGTTCATACAATGACTTGGGTTGCTCGCGAATTTGCTGAACTTTACGATAGATATATGACTCCTCGGTGGCGAATTGAGCCTGATAACCAAGAATTTTGGGACAAAATCGATATGATTTCTTCAGATGAACTTTGGCGAGAAAAACAACGC
This sequence comes from uncultured Hyphomicrobiales bacterium, assembly GCA_964413155.1. Lineage (GTDB taxonomy): Bacteria > Bacteroidota > Ignavibacteria > Kapaibacteriales > UBA2268 > Naka2016. Next base: position 7,927 of record CAYPRT010000004.1, read on the forward strand.
CGACGTGTTAGGTTAGTCCTATTTGCCAGAAACTACCTTAAACAAAGACAAAAGGGATTCCTTTCTCCTGAACAACTGAACAAAATCAATGAATATCTTAACCCCGATGCTTTGACAATTGGTTTTGCACGTCGTTTTGCGCCATACAAACGCGCAACACTATTGTTTCGCGATATGAACAGACTAAAAGCAATTTTGACAAATCCAGAAAGACCTGTTCAAGTTATTATTGCTGGAAAAGCCCACCCACAAGACACTCAAGGGAAAGAAATGATACAAACTATCATCCATGGAGTTCGTGAATATGGATTGGAACGGTACGTGGTTTTTTTAGAGGACTACGATATGGTAATTGCCCGGCTAATGGTTAAGGGATGCGATGTTTGGTTAAATACACCAATACGACCATTAGAAGCAAGTGGGACAAGCGGAATGAAAGCGGCTTTAAATGCAACAGTCAATTTGAGTATACTAGATGGTTGGTGGGACGAAGCTTTCGACGGTTCAAATGGTTTTGCAATTGGACACGGCGAAGAATATTCGAGTTGGGAAGAACAAGAAATAATCGAATCAAATTCCTTGTATGATATACTTGAACAAGAAATCGTACCACTTTTTTACGACCGTTCCAAGGTTAGTAGAATCCCAGAAAAGTGGGTTGAGTTTATGCGGAATTCCATTCGTAGTGTTGCTGGGCAGTTTTCTTGTTCACGAATGGTTAAAGATTATACTTTACGCTTCTATATACCAGCATTAAGAAATTTCTATGAATTAACAGAAAACAATGCTAGAAAAGCTAAAGAATTAAAAGAATGGAAAGACAAAATCCGTAGAGAATGGAAAGGTATTCAGATTTTAGATGTTTCGTTTAAAGAAAACGGTGAATTTTGGGTAGGTAAACCTGTAAAAGTTATTGCTAAAATTCGGTTAGGAAATCTCGCTCCCGAAGATGTTGTTGTGCATGTATACTTTGGTTCACTCGACCCCAACGGAGAAATGTATAACACAAGTTGGGAAGTTCTAACACTTTCGGGGCAAGATGGCGATATTTGTATCTACGAAGGAAGCTACTTTTGTACTGGAACTGGACAACAAGGATTTACCGTGCGTGTATTACCCAATCATCCTTTACTTGTTAATCCGCAGGATTTGTTCTGTCTTTGGGCTAAATGATAGTTTTTTCCATTGACTTCATTTGTTGTATGTATTATATATTAAAGTCTATGAAAAAATATTACAATATTATTCTTCTATTATCGATTCTTTCATCCAGCTTTTCACAAATTATGGCACAAGACTGGGAGTGGGCTGTTGGTAGCAAAGGCTTCCAGTTTGATTACTCCAATGATATTGTTGCAGACGATAAGGGAAATGTTTACATAAGTGGATATTTCACAAGTCCCACGTTTTCTATTGGCTCGCAAAAAGTTACAAATCGTGGGAACGAAGATGGATATCTTGCAAAATTTGATGAATATGGAAATTGCATTTGGCTTATTAGTTTCGGTGGAGAAGAAAACGAACGCCCTTCGGCAATAGCCCTTTGGAAAGATACACTTTTCGTTGTTGGTTCTTTCGAAAGTAACCCCGCAACCTTCGGCAACTTTCAAATTTCTGCTAAATCGGGTTCAGACATTTTTATGGCTGCAATTTTGACTTCCAATGGTACAGTGGTTCGTGTTGTCTCTTACAGCGGCGATGGATACGAAGATGCCTTTTCCATTAGTATCATTTCAAGTAATGAAATTTATATTGGAGGAGAATTCTCCGGGAAAAAATTATCTCTTGGTGATATTGAATTAAAAAACTTTAATTACGACAACCAATATCAAGGAATGAGCGATGGTTTTGTAGCAAAAATAAATTCTACAGGGAAAGTTTTTTGGGCATTTGCTTTTGGGGGAGTGTCTAACGACAGAGTAAATTGTGTTGTTGCCTCGAAACAAAATACTTGCTATTTTCTTGGAACATTCAACAGCAATTTAATTGCCATCGGAAATGATACATTAATAAATCACGGCTATTCGGATGTGTTTTTAGGTAAGTTAGAAAGCTATGCCGGATTAACGCCCCAAATTAAATGGGGACGTTCAATTTCAGGAATCGACAAAGAATATCCAGCCAGTATGACTCTTGACTTCAATGGTCTGATATGCATTTCTGGCGAATTTCAAAGCCCAAAGTTAAAAATAGGTAATAACGAATTAATAAACAATGGTAGTTACGACTTCTTTATTGCAAAATACGATAGTGATGGTAATCCTATTTTTGCTGCTTCATTTGGAGGTGAAGCTGATGATTATGCAAAAAAAATTCTTTCCGACTTCAAAGGGAATATCTACCTTGGAGGGTACTTTGCAAGTGCTTCATTTTCTTTTGGAAACGTAATTGTAAATAACCGAACTGCCAATCAATCTTATTCTGATGTTTTCGTTGCTAAAATCGACATTGATAATAAACCTTTGTGGGTGAAAACTGCTGGCGGAGACAAAGAAGAGCAAAGTTTTTCGATAGCTTTGGACAAAAACGAAAATGTTTATCAAACTGGCAATTTCGAATCGAAGGATATGTATTTCAATAACTTTGACCTTTATAATTATGGATATTCCAATGTTTTCATTGCAAAAATCAATCCCAAATTGACCTCTAATATCGATGATTATTCTCCAAAAGGAGAAATTAAAATTTGGCCAAATCCTTGCGAAAACTTTATAAATGTTGAAAACCTTCCCGACGAACAATATCGAGCGATAGAAATCTACAATTCGGTTGGCGAAAAAATTTCTTTAAATCCCCCAACTGAACGAAATAGAATATTGCTCGAAGGCTTGACGTCGGGAATATATTTCTTAAAGTTCAAATCAAAAGTAATTCCTTTTATAAAAGTGAAGTAGAGACACTTAACGTGTCTCTACTTTTTTCTCTTCAAGAAGTATCTTTCTTGTATATGGAATTAGTCCCCCAGCATCAATAATCGCTTGGCGAGATTTATGGTGGGGGATCAATGTAAATTCCTTGCCTGAAGTGTGATTTATAACTTTATTCTCTTTGATTTCTAATTCATCCCCAACATTCGCTTCGATATCGGGACAAATGTAGGTTGGCAAACCAAGATTTATGCTATTTTGAAGAAAAATTCGAGCAAAATCTTTTGCAATAATCTTGATATCATAGCCACGAAGGGTTGAAACTGCTTGCTCGCGCGAAGAACCACAGCCAAAGTTTTTTCCAGCTACAATAATATCGCCAGGGTTAAACTTTCCCTCAACAAGTATTTGATGAAGTTCCTTAATATCATCGAATACGAATTTGGGTGTTTCGCTCGGCAAAACTGTTGCCATATATCGACCAGGATAAATAATGTCGGTAGAAATATCATCACCTAAAACATATATAACCTTTCCCATATCAAACTCCTTTCCTTGGATCTGTAATATAACCAACTAAGGCGCTTGCAGCGGCAACGCTGGGAGAACAAAGATAAATTTCAGAATTAGGATTGCCCATCCGCCCTTTGAAATTTCGATTTGTTGTTGAAAGAGCAACCTCACCGTCGCCCAATGCACCTTGATGAACACCAAGACAAGGACCGCATCCAGGATTCACAATAACTGCACCTGCTTCCATTAGCCCAAGTAAAAACCCTCGTTCCAATGCCTGGCGGTATATTCGTCCAGAAGCTGGAAAGACAAGCAACCTTACCCCCTTTGCAATTTTTTTGCCTCTTAGGATTTTGTATGCAGATTCAAGGTCCTCAAGTCTCCCATTCGTACACGAACCAAGAACAATTTGATTTACTTTGGTACCTTGAACTTCACTTATTGGTTTTACATTATCGACAGTATGGGGGCAAGCCACTTGAGGTTCTAATTTTGAAGCATCAATCAATATTTCTTGGCAATAGCTTGCATCGGGGTCCGGTAAAACTAACTCAACTTCGTCTTTAACACCAGCAACTTCCCGCAAATATCTTATGGTTTCTTCGTCGGGTTGGACAATACCAGAAGTTGCACCTGCTTCCACTGTCATATTACACATCGTCAACCTACCAGAAGTGTTCATATTCCGTATAGTATCGCCGTGAAATTCAATTACTTTATAGTTTGCTCCTTCGGCACCCAATAAACCTACAATATAAAGAATCAAATCCTTTGGCTCAACAAAATCCTGTAGTTTACCCTTTATTGTAATTTTAATAGTATCTGGAACTTGAACATTTAAAATCCTTCCCAAGGTCCATACCGAAGCCATTTCGGTTGCACCTATTCCGAAAGAAAAAGCGCCAAGGGCACCATGACTTGTTGTATGACTATCGGTTCCAACAACAAGGTATCCGGGGCGAACATATCCATTTTCGGGCAGAATTTGATGACAAATACCCATTTCATCGCCTCGGATATCGTGGAATTTTCGTATTCCTTGTTGAGCAACAAATTCACGAACTTTCTTTTGATTTGTCGCTGTTTTAGAACTTTCTGCTGGCACTCGATGGTCAAATATTATTGCAATTTTGTCAGGATCCCAAACTTTTGGCTCAAGACTAGTTCCTTTGTAAATCTCCAAAAACTGGTTGATGACAAGGGCAGCATTTTCGTGCGACATTGCAAGATCGACCTTTGGTTCAAGTATATCACCAACTTCAACTTTTTCGGCTCCGCTTGCTCTGGATAGAATTTTTTGCACTATTGTCTTTCCCATAATATTCCCCTTTAAATAACTCCTTCATTTCTAAGTATTTGAATTTCTTCTTTAGAAATATTAATTAAACTAAGAACTTCTTCGGTATGTTGAGAAAGTTTCGGTGGAGGAAATTCCGCAAAACCGGGTGTTTTTTCGAATTTTGCAGTCAAATTGAAAACTTTGATTGGTCCAATACCTTCAACATTAAGAGTTGCAAAAGTATTTCGATGTTGGATTTGAGGTTGATTCAAAGCATCTTCGAGCGAAAGAATTTCCCCGGCGGGAATGTCATTGTTGTTCAAAAGTTCAACCCAATATTTTGTGGGCTTCTCAATAAGTTTCTCTTCAATCAAAGGATTAAGTTCGAAACGATTTTTTTTGCGAATGTCTCGTTCTTTAAATCGCGGGTCTTCCTTAAGATGGGAAAGTCCAAGAAGGTCTGCCAAAGTTTCCCATTGTTCCTGCTTGTTTGCTGCAATATTAATATAACCGTCCATTGTTTTAAAAGTACCCGAAGGCGCAGCAGTAAAGTTGTCGTTACCAAGCAACTCAGGTTGCTGACCCCCAAGCATTAAATTAGCAACAACCCAACCCATCAATGGCATAATTGAATCAAGCAATGCAATATCGATAAATTGGCCTTCGCCAGTTCGCTCTCTGTGGAAAAGTGCAGCCATAATTGCAAAAGCTGCATTCAATCCACCAACAGTATCGCAAACTGGGAATCCACACCGTAGCGGATTTAATCGCTTATCGCCATTGATTGCCATAACTCCGCTTAAACCTTGAATAATTTGGTCGTAAGCAGGTTTGAATGCCTCTGGTCCTGTTTGCCCAAAACCTGATATAGCACAATAAATTAGCTTTGGATTTATTTCTTTTAAAGTACTATAACCAATGCCCAATCTATCCATCACTCTGGGACGGAAGTTTTCGACAACAACATCGGAAATAGCAACCAATTTCTTGAAAATTTCTCGACCACGCTCATCTTTTAAGTTCAAAGTACAGGATTTCTTATTTGCATTCTGAGCAAGAAAACTGGTCCCCATCAACATTTTATTATATTCGGTTACACAACCAAGTTTACGAGCAAGGTCCCCATCCTTTGGATTTTCAATTTTAATAACTTCGGCACCAAGCCACGCAAGATGTAAAGTAGCAAAAGGACCAGATAAAACATTTGTTAAATCTAACACTCGAATTCCATCAAGTATCTTTTTCATTGCTCCTTCCAAATCTTATAAACATAACCAGGTAAATCTTTCATAAAGAAACCACAAGCATATTTTGTAACTGAAATAATCTTGCTTAAATCTATTTCAGTTCGAAGTCCCATTTTTTGAAGCATATAAACAAAGTCTTCGGTGCAAACATTGCCTGCAGGTTGTTTTGTGAATGGACAACCACCAAGACCCCCAAATGCAGTTTCTACATACTTAACACCGTTTTGAATCGCAACATAGGAGTTAACTATTCCTAAGCCATAAGTGTTATGAAAATGGCATGCAAATTCTACGTTTGGGTTCATTGATATTAACTTTTTAAACATTCGCTCAACTTTCAATGGATATGCATAACCAGATGTATCAGCAAGACTAACTTTATCAATACCTTCGTTAAAGTATCTTTCAACAATTGAATAAACTTTATCTTCTGGTATCTCGCCTTCAAATCCACATCCAAAAGCAGATTGAACTGAAACTTGAACTTCCTTACCTTCGTTTCTTGCAGATTTGGCTATTGTAATAATTCTTTCCAAAGCTTCGGTTGTACTCATACCAGTATTTTTTTTAGAATGAGTTTCGCTAGCAGATACTCCCATACAAATCATTTCAACATTAGCTTTCAAAGCCCGTTCAAGCCCCTTTTCGTTCAATACCAAAGCGGAAAACTTTACTTTCCCAAGCAAATTTTTTTTCGAATTTAATTCCTCGAACAGTTCGTCGGTGTCAGCCATTTGGGGCAACACTTTTGGATTTACGAATGATCCAACTTGGATAATATCAATATTTGCTTTTGCTAAAGTTTCTATCCACTGAATTTTAGTAATTGTAGGGACAATTTCTTTTTCCATCTGTAGCCCATCGCGCAGACCAACCTCATGGATAATAACATCCATTTGAGCCTCCATATTCAATTAATTTTTTCAGCAATTGCTTGTGCCATCTCCAAAGTAGAAACGTTTCCACCCATATCGTAGGTTCTAACTTTGCCCTCGAGAATAACTTGTGCTACTGCATTTTCGATTTTCTCAGCCTTTTCATTTTCCCCGAGCCACTCAAGCATCATCTTGGCAGCCAAAATAGTAGCAATTGGATTCACTTTATATTTTCCAGCATATTTTGGTGCGGAACCGTGAGTTGGTTCAAACACTGCAAGTTTCTCGCCAATATTACCTGAACAACCAAATCCCAATCCGCCTACCATTTGTGCACACAAATCTGAAATAATATCTCCATATAAATTTGGAGCCACCAAAACGTCATAGTTATTTGGATTTTTTAAAAGCCACATCGTAATCGCATCTACGTTTGCCTCGTCAAATTCAATTTCAGGATAGTTCTTAGCAACTTCTCGCGCTGTTTCAAGAAACAATCCATCTGATGCTCGAACAACATTAGCTTTGTGAACAACAGTAACTTTTTTGCGATTATTTTTCCTTGCAAATTCAAATGCTGCACGAACAATTCGTTCAGAACCTCGTCGAGTGTTAATCTTGCACGACACCGCAAATTCATCGAGTTTAATATTCGAAAAAGGTTCAAAATTTTTTGATAATTTGCTCAAAACTAATTTTAACTCTTCTGGAACTGGATTAAACTCAACACCCGAATACAAATCTTCAGTATTTTCACGAAATACAACCAGGTTAATGTTCTCCTTGTAATTCAGTGGATTTCCAGGATACGCTTTGCAAGGTCGGAGGCAAATGTAGAGGTCGAACAATTGTCGCATTCTGACAATTGGTGAACGATAAATTAAACCTTTGCCTTGCAATTCCGGCACCAGCTCTGCTTCCGCCGCTTTAACAGGTTTAGAAGTAATTGCACCAAACAAAGCAGCATCGACATTTTTAAGCAAATCAATGGTTCTTTGGGGTAAAGCATCTCCTTCTTTGCACCAGAATTCCCAACCAATATCACCATTGATAAATTCTGCATCGAGTTCTAACCTATCGAGAACAATTTTTGCAGCATCCATTACATCTTTGCCAATACCGTCGCCGGGAAGCCAGGCAATTCGATAAGTTTTTTTTGTTTGACCAGCCATAAGTACTTCTCCAAATAAAAATAAAAAGCAAAATTAAGAAAACCAAAGTTGTTACAATAACTACCAATCGGGATTTGTAAAAAAAGTAAAAAATTTCAATCCAAAATTCAAATTTATCTTGTAACAATTTTAAATTTTTTGTTATATTGCTTTGTTATTTTGAAAAGTAATTGAAAATTGTAGCTAAATGGGAGGGCATATGAAAAATCTTATCAGAATTTTATTTTTTTTGCTTCTTTTTTCCTTTTCTACATTACTTGAAGCATTTGCTCAAAAAATAACTGCCGAACAACTACTTTTTAATTCATCGCAAGGACGTGAATTTTGGTTTGCTATCCCACCTAACGAAGACGACCGACAACCAATTGGAAATACAGAAGAGATTGCAATTGAGATTTATGTTACCTCATCAAAGAATTGCTGGGTTACCGTTGAAGTTCCCGCAATGGGAATTATTAAAACAAAAAAGGTAGAAGCATTTAGGATTACTACATTCTCCACAATTTATAACGACTTAATGTGGGATTTAGAAGTTCGTGAAAGTGAACGACCCATTGGCAAAGCTATTCACGTTTATGCAACAGAACCAATTTCGGTTTATGTTTTAAATCACCGGCATTATACTGCCGATGGTTATCTTGCAATTCCTACATCTGCTTGGGGCACAAAATATTTCCATCTTTCATACTATGATTTCCACGAAGATCTTTATGGAGGAGAATATCGTGGTGGTGGATTTTTGATAATTCCATCCGAAAATGGAACCGAAGTTTTTATAAAATTAAATGGTCGTGGCAAAGGGATTGGCAAAACTTATGGTGGAAAAACGGTAGGTGACCAATGGAAGGTAACTTTAAATAAAGGCGAAGTTTATTGCGTGATGGGTGATGGTGCAACTCGCGGTCAATTTGATCTTTCAGGTTCTTATATTATTTCAAACAAACCTGTTGGTTTTATCTCTTTCCATAAAAGAACCTTAATACCTTCGTTCGATTTATATAACGGAAGAAATATGCTATGCGAAATGATTCCACCAGTGCAAGCATGGGGAAAGAAATACTACACTGTTGAATTCCAAAGAAAAGGACGAGGGGATTTCTTCCGTATTCTCGCAGCATATGACAACACCACCTATACAGTAAAATGGTATGACCTTAAAGATGGAAAATTCCTTGGGCAACGTGGTCCAAAAATCCTTAAAAAAGCCGGGGATTTCGATGAATATGAGGAAGTCTTTGTTCCACAAGGCCAGCCAAATAATCAAGAATCAATAAAAGGAACCTCCGTTTGGGAAGCCGATAAACCAGTTCTTGTAATGCAATATTCATATTCAACTGATTGGGATAACGCTCCAGAATTCGATCCGTTTATGATCTTGGTTATTCCACGAGAGCAATATGTCCCAAACACAGTTTTTCAAACTCCTGCGGAACAAGCACAATTTCTTGATAACTATTTTAATATTATTGCTATTGGAGATACTAATGACCCAGAGCAAAAACTGTTGAAATCTGTAACTCTTGATGGGAAACCTATTTGGCAACTGGAGCCCAAATTCCTTTTCAATCGTATCCCAGGTACTGACTTATACTGGGCAAAATTGAGAGTGCAACCGGGAACACACGTAGTGCGTAGTCAAACAAAATTTGGTGGCTATATTTATGGATTTAGCGAAGCGGACGGCTACGGTTGGCCCGCTTGCACAGCCTTCAACAAGGTTGATGAAACCGACACTTTGCCCCCAGAAATTTTTGTACAGGAAAACTGCGGAGTTTTTACAATTCGAACTACTGAGCTCCGTAATGGAAAACCCGGGGACGACCCTCGTCAAGTTGATCAAGGTGTCAGCGATATTACTTTGCTCGATAGTTCATACAACTTTGAAATCAAATTTATTCAAGAATTCAAGACTTATCCTCCCTTATACGATTATACTTTTATTGTTCAGGTAGTTGATAAAAGCAAACCCGGCCTTGCTCTATTACAAATTACTGACAGGGCAGGAAATATTGCCTTCGACACTTTATCTTTTTATCCCGATACCCTTTTAATTCAACCATCTATAATTAATTTTAATAAAATCAGACTATTTACATCAAAAACATTTGAAACCAAAATCATTAATGCTTCGGATACTCTTGAAAATGTCCTTTCTATTTACTTGCAAAAGGGCGAGGTTTTCAAAATAATCAGTGGAAATGTCCCACCCGAAATCATCCTCCAACCAAAAGAATCACATTCTGTATATATTGAATACACACCTGTTACTGAATCCTTAAACCCAACAATGTTAGATGTTGATACCCTCGTTGCTATAACTGACTGTGATACTTTTAAAGCACCAGTGTTTGGTCGTGGGGTTATACCTAAAATTGCTGTCGAAGATTGGAATGCTGGTCCAGTAGTTGTTAATAATAAAATTTGTAAACTACAACAAACAGGAACTGGATTATTAATACAAAACCCCGGGAGCGACACTTTGATTATTGATGGCATCGATGGTGTCGTCTTGCCATTTTCATTATCCTCGCCATTTACTCCACCCCTTGATATTGTCATACCTCCTGGCAGTAAGGTATACTTAGAAACTCCTTGCTTTGAACCAAAGGCTATCGGCGATTATTCTATTGATGTTATTTTCCATAGCAATGCAGGTAGTGGCGACAGTATTTCCAATTGGAAAGGTTCCGGTATTCAGCCTGGTCCATATATTACTGATTTTGATTGGCAAAAACGCAGAGTTGGAACCTCGAACGAAGGCAAGGTTTATTTAAGAAACTCAGGTAGCGCAAAGGTAAGAGTTACCGATATCAAACTGGATCAAAATAGCCCCCATTTCCGAATTAAACCCGGCGGTATAGTTCCTGAACCAACTCCAGGTGCTCCTGTGGATTTGATGCCAGATACAAGTTCAACAGGTGTCAAGCAAATTGAAATCACCATACTTTACGAACCAAAAGACGAATTCGACCATAATAATACTATAGTTCCCGATTTTCATCCGGACGATAATATCCCCCCAGGAAGTGTAGTTGGAAAACTTCACGGCTATGGATACCTGCCTAAAATTGAAGTCAAAGGTTATGAATTCCAACCACCAGTACTTGTTGGTACTCAACATCCCGACATAGGTACTGTCGTGATCAAATCGACCAGCCAAAGTGCTGATTTGTTTATCAAATCAATAAATTGGAGCAATAACACTTTGCAAGAGTTTGAATGGGTTTCGCCACCACCTTCAAACATCACTTTACCAATGGGAGATTCTCTTGTTCTTCCTGTGCGTTTTACTCCCAAAGCAGTTAATAAACGACTTGCTAATGTTGACGTTGTCAATGATGCTTCTCCTGCCCCAGACTCAATTATCACAACTCAAACAGAAGTTATTGGCTACGGCATCGAAAAAGGAATTATAGTCGACTCAATTAACTATGGTTTAGTGCTTCTTTGCGACGAACCCATTAAGGAATTTACTATTACAAATACAAGTACAACAACACAAGCAATCATCGACAGCATAGTATTCGTAAATGGAAACATTAACAATTTTGAGCTTGTCAATGTTTCTTTCCCAATTACTATTCCATCCCAAGGTTCTGCAAAAGTTAAAGTTAAATTCTCACCCGATAAGACCGGAAACTATCGTGCCCTTCTACAAGTTTATAGTGATGTAGGGAACAATTACTATGTCGAACTGGTTGGAGTTGGATTTAATGTACCAGCTCAACTTACTTTACGAGATTTAGGAGCCGATTTACATCTCGCCCCTGGATTTAATGTCGTTCTTTCAACAAGTGCAAATTCAAACTACTGGAACGATGCTCAAATTACATCTTTTGAATACGACATTGTTTATAAAACTGAATGGATGAAATACATTTCTGTTGAGAAAGGTAATATTCTTGATAATTCTTGGACTATATCTGCAACTGAAGAAAAAATTGATGAGACATTTTCTAAATTGCACATAAACGGAAAAGGAACAAATCCAATCAATAGTAATGGTGAAATTGCACGCCCAACAATGCTTCTTATGTTAACCGATGCTAAAATCTTCAGCCCATACATCACAAATATCACATTCCACGATCGCGACAAGTGCGTTGTCCCAAGTGGCGACACCAGTATAATTGTTATAAACACCTGTGTTGTTGATATTCGCCCAATTGAAATAGCCTTAACAGATTATTATCTCGAAGTTAATCAAAATCCAGTAACGAATTCCACTTTCGAATTAAACTTTGGTATTGGATTCGATGCTTACACCAAAATTGATTTAATTAACCTCGAAAGTGGAAAAACAGTCCCTATTCTAAACGAAATGATGAAGAGTGGAAATTACACAATTCAAGTATCGACTTCGCAACTTACATCTGGAGTTTATGCAATACGGATGCTTTCTGGAAGCTACAATAAAACAATAAAGGTTGTTGTAACCAAGTAAAGAAACTTATTGTTTGTTAATATCTTTGAGGCTTTAACTTGAAGCAAATTTCAAGTTAAAGCCTTTTATTATTTTTTTAAATAAAGAAATCCAATTGCAATAAGGTTCAACACATACTTAAATTAATTTTAGAAAAAAACTTATCGTGGAGTAAAAAATATCAAACACCCTTTTGTGGTGGCTACTGGATTCGAACCAGTGACCTTTCGCGTGTGAGGCGAACGCTCTCGACCAACTGAGCTAAGCCACCCTTATTACAAAATTAAGAAATATTTTGGTTGGAAAAACTATTTCAAATAATTTTGCTTTTTGTTACTTTATTTTTTAATGGAAAATTTTTATTAGATTTATATACTTCATTTATTATTGGGTGAAATATGGATTTCGAACCTTTCAGAGTTAAAGTTGTTGAACCTATACCTTTGACAACTAGGGAATATCGCCGGGAAAAACTCGAAAAAGCACATTACAATCTTTTTCTTTTGCGTTCCGACGATATTACAATTGACCTTTTGACAGATAGTGGAACTGGTGCAATGAGTTCCAAACAATGGTCAGCATTAGTTGATGGTGACGAAGCCTATGCTGGCTCTCGTAGTTTCTATAAGTTCGAAGAAGTTGTTCGCAAAATCACCGGTTTTAAACATATTATTCCAACACATCAAGGTCGTGCCGCGGAGAGAATTGTTTTTTCAATTCTCGGTGGGAAAGGGAAACTAATTCCAAGCAACACCCATTTCGACACTACAAGAGCAAATATTGAATATTCCGGTGCCGAAGCAATTGATTTCCCCACACCAATATCTTTTCGGACAGACGAAGTAGCAGATTTCAAAGGAAATATTGACCTCGACAGGCTTGAAGATTTCTTAAAAACTCACGACAGAGAAGAAATTCCCTTAATTATGATTACCGTTACAAATAACAGTGGTGGGGGACAACCCGTTTCGATGGAAAATATTCGACAAACAAGTGAACTTGCACGAAGGTATGGCATTCCCTTTTTCATTGATTGTTGCCGCTTTGCCGAAAATGCTTACTTTATCAAGACAAGAGAACAAGGCTACTCCGACAAAACCATCCTTGAAATTTCTCGCGAAATGTTTTCGTACGCAGATGGTTGTTTGATGAGTGCAAAAAAAGATGGGCTTTCGAACACTGGCGGTTTTATCGCAACTAATTTGGATGATTTAGCCGAAAAAGCCAAAGTTCTGCTAATTGTCACCGAGGGTTTCATTACCTACGGAGGCTTAGCTCGAAGAGATTTAGAAACATTAGCCGTTGGTTTGCTCGAAGCCCTTGATGAAAATTATCTGAAATATCGAATTAACCAAGTTAAATTTCTTGGCGACAAACTTCTCGAACGTGGTGTTCCCATACTTTTGCCCACTGGTGGTCACGCAGTCTATATCGACGCAAAACGATTTGCTCCTCATATCGCACCAGAACAATTCCCTGGTCAATCAATTGCGTGCGAAATATATTTGGAGGGAGGAGTTAGGACCGTCGAAATAGGTTCTTTGATGTTTGGTAAGGATGGAGATGGCCAACGACACTTACGACCACCATTCGAACTTGTCCGACTTGCAATTCCCCGACGAGTTTATACCAACAACCATCTTGAATATGTTGCTGAAGTTACTGGCAAGGTATTCCAAAACAGGGATAAATTAAAAGGAATGAAAATCACTTATCAAGTACCATTTCTTCGACACTTTACTGCACATTTATCATATATTTAAGGATGTTTCAACTAAAACAAAGGGGATGCAACAGCATTCCCTTTGTTTTTCTATTAAACTGTGGAAAAACCAAGAAAATGAAAAACTATTTATTTATCAGTTTCGCAAATCTTCTCGACCATTTTTTTGGCAATCTCCACAATAAACATTGGGTTCGAATAATGTATGTTCCTATCAGAATTCAAAGCCAAATAGAATTCCCCACAAGAAGCAAGACGCGAAAGGTTTTTTTGTTTTTCTAACCAGAAGTTTTCAATTAATTGAGCCTCATCTTCTGGTATCCCAATCTGAACAGAAAGCTCCTTCATAACAGAAGGGTCATGGGAAATTACAGCAAGGGGGACATCAGGGAAATTCAAATTCTCTCGTAATTCGCTTACACTTTCTTTTAAATGCTTCATCTCGTCGATTACGACTTCAAAAAACTTTTTTTCTGATTGATAAGTAATAATTGGGACTTTAAACTCATCTGGAAAACCATCATAAAGTTCCTGTAAATAAGGAATCATTTTCTTTGTGAAATCTTCTTTTTCTAAGCCAACAAGTTTGCTTAAATTATTAATTCGAGTAGAATATGAAACAATTGAGTTGTAAGATGGATAATCCTCGCTTTCTAATTTAAAATATTCATCGAAAAGAGAATCCACAAGAATCACACCTGCAACATAATGATGGAATAAACTCGCAAAATGTTGGACGTAAAGCCCACCTTCAGAATGACCAATTAAAATATATGGATGCTCAATTTCGGAATTGAAAAGCAAATTGAAAAGCTGGTTAGCAATAGTAAAACTTGTTCGTGGTTGTTTAGATTTGGGGCTTTCGCCATAACCAGCCCTATCGTATGTCACAACTGTAGTAACTTTCGAAAGTTCTTTTTGAACAATATACCATTCAACAGAAAGGCCTCCAATTCCTGGTTCGATAATTATTGGAGGATTTCCTTCGCCAAGGATCTTTAAATAAAGGTCAACATCACCGGCGTTAACATAAACACCATCAATAATGTCCATATCCATTCCTTGAAAAAAGCAAATTAAGGAAAAATTATTTCTTGGAGAATTTTTCTATTGCGTTTTTCACTTGTTCCATATACCAGCGGGGGGTACTGGTGGCTCCAGTTATACCAACTTTTTGGGCTCCACGGAACCACTCGGGTTGAAGTTCTTCAATCTCTTCCACAAAATATGATTTTGGATTTTCTTCGCAGCAAATTGCAAATAAATTTTTCCCATTAGAAGAATTTCTTCCTGCAACAAAAATAACAACATCATTTTCTCTTGCAAACTTTCGCAAATTGTCCTCTCGACCAATGACAGCACGGCAAAGTGTATCCTTTACAACAAGTTGTTCCTTGTAATTTTCGTAAGAATAGACCTCCTTAATTTTACTTTCAAGAAGTTGACGAATATGATGGTACTTGCTTTTGCTCATCGTGGTTTGAGAAAGAAAAATTGTTTTTTTTGTAAAATCAACCCTTTCAAGCACTTCTTCTTCAGTTTGAACAACAATGCATTTGTCATCGCAAACGCCACGCAAACCGATAACTTCGGGATGGTGTGGTTTACCAAAGACTACAATTTGATAACCTTCTCGGTAAAATTTTCGAACCCTATTTTGCAATGCTGTAACCAATGGACAAGTAGCATCAATAAGCTCAATGCCTAATTCTTTTGCTTTTTGGTAAGTGCTCGGGGGTTCACCATGGGCACGAATTAATACTTTCGCATTTTTCCCAGCTAATTCTTCGAGCTGCTGATGGTAAATTGTTTTCAAACCTTTTTCTTCAAGTCTTTTAACTTCCTTTGGGTTATGAATTATTTCGCCAAGTATGTATATGTTACTATTAGAATTTTCATTTAAAGTCTTTTCGGCAATATCTATAGTACGAACCACACCCCAGCAAAAACCAGAATTTTCATCTATATTAATTATCATATTTCTTTTTCTTAAACAAAACTAATTTTTAGGAACGATAAAATATCTTAAATATTGAGCCTTTCGCAAGCAAGCTTATAAATTAATTCAACCTGTTCTTCAATTGTCAAATTAGTTGTATCGACTTCAATAGCATCGCTTGCTTTCTTCAATGGACTATGTTGGCGAGTCGAGTCAATTCTGTCGCGCTCGATTATTTGTTTCCGAACCTCATCGATTGAAACATCTATACCTTTTTGTTTTAACTCCAGAAGCCGCCGGCGAACACGTTCTTCTACGCTCGCTACCAAAAATATTTTTAAATCCGCATTAGGAAAAACAACAGTTCCAATGTCCCTACCATCCATTACAATCCCACCATCCGCTCCAATTTTGCGTTGTTGGGCAACAAGGAAATCTCGGACACATTTGATAGTACTTATCGGACTCACATAATTTGTTACTTCGGGTAGCCTTATATCAAAGGAAACATCATCACCGTTCAAATAAATTCTCATCTCACCGTTTTCATTTCGAAAGGAGATTGAAATTTCGGGTAGAATACTGCAAATTGAATTCTCATCAAAAGGTAATTTTTTCCTTAACCAATAAAGAGTTATGGCTCGATACATCGCACCAGTATCAATATAAACGTAGTTTAATTTATTTGCAAGTAAACGCGCAGTTGTGCTTTTTCCCGAACCCGCTGGACCATCAATAGCAATTATGATTTTTTTCATAATCCCAGAAATTCAAAAATATTATCACTTTGAGAAAAAGATTCAACCAAAGCATCAGGTGATGAAGCCAAAAGTGAATTTACGCATGTCCTTCCTGTGGCCATTGCAATCACTTTTATTCCATTTTTTTTTGCAGAAATGACGTCTTGAACAGAATCTCCAATTACAAATGTATTTGAGTGGGAAAAAATTTCCTTTCCTAAATAATCATTGGCGCGACTAATTGCTAACGAATGTAATTTACTTCGGTCAATACTTTCATCTCCGAAGGCGCCAAAAGGAAAGTACTTATCCAAACCACACAGTTCCAACTTATAATATGCACAATCTTTGAAATTTCCTGTTAATAAACCTAAATAGATTTCATTATGTTTTAATAATGTGTTGATGAAGGTCACAACACCGTCGACTAAATGAATATTTTCTCGGTGGCAATTTCTCTTAAATTCTTCGAGCAAAAGCTTCCAAAGAATTTCGAGATTATTTTCTACATCTATAAAATCAATATTAGCAACTAAAGAAAGATTATATAAAATATTTAAATCTGTAAGCCCAGAGAAGTCGAAATCAATTGATATATTATCGATTTTTAAATTAAAAAAGTCTGAAAAAACTTTCAGGAATACATTTCGAGAAAGCCCATCGTCGACTTTAAGAATAGTACCATCGATATCGAAAAGCAAAAGCTTGGGAATCATAAATCAAAAAGGAAGATCATCTTCCTCAAGACTGTCAGTATCTGATGATGGGTTAGCAATAGGTTCAATATCTTGAACATCACTAAGATAATATGAAGTTGTATCGGCGAAATCGCTAAAAGCAGATGAAACCTCGGGTGTGGAACGCTCGCCGCGTGAATCCAAGTAAACAATAGAGCGAGCAATCACTTCAGTAATATAGTGCGTCTGGCCATTTTTTTCATACTGCCGGGTTTTATTTCGCCCTTCGATGCAAACCTTGCTTCCTTTTTTAAGCATGCGAGAAGCATTTTCCGCAGCAGGTCCAAATACAACAACATTATGCCATTCGGTATCATCTTGCCAGTTACCATTTCGGTCGCGAAACCTTTCAGTTGTGGCAACACGAAACCGACAAATATTCACTCCTTGTGGTGTAGTACGGAACTCGGGGTCAGCCCCTAAATTTCCAATAATAATAACTTTATTCATCGAAAAAGCCATAAAGCACCTTCTATTTAATTAAGGGCTACCCCTTCGACAAAATTAAAGCCACCGAGGTAGCCCTCGACAATTTTCAATGTTAAGTAGTAGCAGAAGGATTATAGTCGCTCGGATAATTAATATTAAAAGTATCGTCGGAGGAATCTCCACTAGATTCTGTACGTGGTTGTTTTCGGCTCAAAATAATAATATTCTGAGCAATAATCTCGGTTACAAACTTAGTTACACCATCTTTTTCGAAGGAACGGGTGCGTAACTTACCTTCAACATAAATTCTGTCGCTCTTTCGTATTTTCTGAACCGCTATTTCAGCCAATCTGTCCCAAAGAACTACGCTATGCCAATCTGTAATTTCTTTACGCTCGCCGTTGCGTCCACGATAGAACTCAGTCGTTGCAACTCGAAGGGTGCAAACACTATTCCCTTGTGGAGTTTTGCGTAATTCGGGGTCTTTTCCAACGTTCCCGATTAGTTGTGCTCTGTTTAAGCTTCTTCCTGCCATATCACTACCTCTTAAATAATGTTAAACCTACAACCTTTATTCTTATCAAAAGCAACCTAACTATTTGTAAGATTCAAAATTATAAAAATACTATTAATCAAATGCAATTTAATCAAAGTTTTTAAAGAAATAAAATCGATTTTACAAAAAAATTATTTTTATAATTCTTGGAAGGATCACTATTTTATTCTAATTTTTTGTCCAACTTTTATTTTATTCGGTTTTATTTTTGAATTTAGAGAAACAATATGAGAAATCGAAACATTGTACTTTTCTGCTATATCACTAAGAGTTTCTCCTCTCCTTACTATGTGATACCGCTTGTTCCCATCCTTTTTTGGCGAACTCAATTTGTTTTTTTCTTTAGAATTTGCCTTTTTATTAAAATTCTTTGCAGTTGTATTATCTGTCTCGACTATCAATTTTTCGCCCACAAAAATCTTGTTCTTTCGCTTTTTCAATTCTGGATTATTCGAGATTATTTCATCAATAGAGATATTATATTTTTCAGCTATTGATTCCAATGTTTCGCCTTTGCGAACAATATGATAGATTTTCTTCTTTGCTAATTTTTCATTTTTTCTTCTGACATCAGGAATTTCATTTTCAACTGAGGACGCTTTCTTACTATCGAGATAAGGTTCATTTGAAGTAGCAACTGGAGATTTCAGAGCACCATTCTCAGTTCTACTTGTTTCATCACTAAAATAAATTTTTAAAGTTTGACCTGGAATCAAATTCTTGTTTTTCAAATTATTCCAAATAATTAAACTATCACTAGGAACATTATACTTTTTGCAGATTTTGTTTAAATTTTCGTTTTCTTTAACAATATAGCGAACTACACTCCGATTACTTTTATTTTTATTTCCTGGCAAAGGATTTCTTTCAATAATATCATTATTACTTTTAGTTTCAAGATTATTTTTTTCAGATTGTTGGTCTTCAACCGAGTTTCCATCTTGGTCAGCTGTTAATTTCAAATTTCCAATTGGAATTTTCAAAGAGGTACCTTTTGGCAATCTTTTAGTTGCAGAAGTAATATTATTAACCAAAAGAACTTCCTTCGGGTCAATTCCAAACTTTTTGGCAATCGATTCAACGGTTTCCTTGTGTTCCGTTCTGTATGTTATAATTGGTATTTTATCTTCGGGTGTAAGATTAAGAAAATTAGTAATGAAGATTTGTTTAGTACCATAAGGTATCCGAATTTCATAACCACTTGTATTAGGCGGAGTTATCGAAAATACAAGTTCGGGATTTAACTCACGAATTCGTTCAATTGTTGTATTCGCACATTTTGCAATAGCACTAAGACTTACAGGCTCCTCTAATATATATTTATCGAAAGTAATTTCTGGGGAATAATCTATTTCATTTGGATCAAAACCGAATTCAACCAAATTCGAAACCACTTTTACAGTTGCAATAAATAAAGGAACATAATTTCTAGTTTCTCTGGGTAAAAATTGCATAATACCCCAAAATGAAACACTATCGGTATTTCTGAATTGCAAAATAGCTCGTTGGACTACATTAATACCACAATTATATGCAGCAATTGCAAGGTGCCAATCTCCAAGTTCGTTGTAAAGGTCACGCAAATGGCGCATAGCGGCACGAGTAGATTTGATTGGGTCTCGCCTTTCGTCCACCCAAGGCGAACTGTTTGAGTTCAATCCATATAGCTGTCCAGTAGACATAATAAATTGCCATATTCCAACAGCTTTGGCACGGGAAACTGCAAAGGGATTAAAACCGCTTTCAACCATAGCAAGGTAGAACAATTCTTGCGGCATTCCTTCTTCCTCGATGATCTTTTTAATTATTTTTCCCCAAGCGGTGCTTCGGGCAAGGCTATTTCGAACAAACTTCCTTCCAATTGGCTTTTGGGTAAGAAACTCAATACTTTTCTTTACATATTCATTATTATCCATTGGAATTTGAAAAGCAAAACTAACCTCTTCTGCACCCGATTTTAAAGTATCTTTTTTAATTTCGGTTATTCTACCAACCGATGCACCTTTCGAGCGAGATGAACGTTCTAACTCTTTATTCAAAGTTTCGCGAAGAATAAAAAGAGAGGAACTCTCATCCAGTTTTTTTATGTCTTTAATGTATTTTTCATAATCTTCAAGTATCGATTGGACAAGGTCAGTGTAATCTCTGTAAGAATGGATGTTAGGATAGTAACTAATAGAATTCAAAATATCAATTGCTTGCTCAAAATTTTCCTCGGCTAACGCTGTATCCTTTTTTTCAATAAAATTCAAAGCTCGCAAATACCTAACTCTGGCTCGTTCAAGCGCTTTCTTTATAATTGGATCATCTGCATATTTAGTCACAAATACATCGTCGAGTTCTGAATACTCATCGGGAAAAACCCGAACTCGTTTTCCTTCACTTTTTGTTTGAGCAAAAGTAAAATCTACTATTATTGGCAAAAGCAACATCAGAATTAATATTTTTCTCATTAGCAAAATCCCCCCAAAATTATTTCACAATGCAATTTATTCAATTTTATTTATTAATAAATTAACCAACATTATTAATATTTTCAAAAAACTTAAATGTTCAACCTTTTGAAAATTGAATTGGGCAAAATTTTTAAAACAAACATTATATATTTCCAGTACCACGGAGTATAAACAATGCTTTTTCCCTTTTTAATTCCTCGTATTATGTCGGTTGCAACAACTTCTGGCTTTGCAATCAAAATATTATTCTCAACATCTTTCGTCATTGCTGTTTCGACTATTCCTGGTTTAATTGTAACAACTTTTACATTATTATTAAATAAGCGATGCCGAAGCCCATCGAGAAATACATCCACACAAGCTTTTGCTGAACCATAAAAGTAATTGGTTTTACGCCCTCGTTCCCCAGCCACAGAAGTAACCACTGCAATGGTACCAGCATTTTTGCTTTCAAAAAAGTTTGCTATATGAGATACAAAATGGATAATGCTAATTGAGTTTGTAAAATAATTATCAATAATCTTTTCGGGATTTTGTTCTAACTCTTTTTGGTTGGGTAAAATTCCATAACAAACTAATAACAAGTCCAATCCTTTCAAAGAATTAACTGCTCTTCCTATAATCCTTTTATGATTTTCTAAATTGTTTAAATCTGCTTGCTCAACCCAAACTTCTTTAGCACCAAGAACTTTAAAATGTTTTGCAACTATCTCAAGTTTCTCCGAATTTCTACCAACAAGAAAAAGCGAAGAGCCTTTGGCTGCAAGCAACTCGCCAACTTTTTGAGCAATTCCCGAATATCCCCCTAAAATCAATACCTTCATCATACCCAAAAAACGAAATTAAGTTTAGTTAAGGAAAAAAGCAATTAAAAAGTATTCATTTTTGGTTGATAATTATAGCATTTGTAAACATAAAACCTTCTAAATACCTTTTCATTTTTAATTACTTTAAATTCTTCAAAAAATTCCACTTTTTCGAAATATTTTTTTAGTAGTTCAATCTCGCCAAAAGGATTATAGTCTGAAAAAATGAATAAACCATTATAACCAGCAAATTTATGAACATCGAACCAGAAATCAAATTGCAATGCAGGTTTACCAAATACATTTTCAGCAAGGATTTCTTCCTTGTAAGGCGTGTAAAAAGCAAGCTCAGCAGGAATTTTGTACTCGTTCGAAAAAATGAAACAGGGTTTATCTTTTTCCATTTCTTCCTTTAGATTAACAACTCGCAAAGCCAATTCTTTCCAACCATTCCAAGTGTCCCCCTTTTGAATAGGAAAAATTGGTAATAAAATTATTAGCATTGTAATAATTATCAATCCTATGCTTGATGGAATTCCAACCAAGCTGAAAATTTTTTTTCCTTTCTTTTGCAGTTTCAAAAAATATTCCGCAGCAAGAATAATGAAAGACAAATATCCTGGCAAAATCCAGTTCATTTTGACCAAAGATGTAAAACTTACGAAAAAGAAAAAAAGGACGATTGGAAACGAAAAGCAAAATAAATAAACCGACTCTTTTGGCAGATTTTTAAAATTTCTAATTAGCTTAATTAAGATAAGCCATAACAAAATAAAGAATAATGGTGTGAGTTCAAAAATCTGACTTGCGATTAGTTGGAAGAAATAATTAAAGCCAAAACTTCGGGCGCCCTTTGCTCGTGCTGAAGTTTGAAAGAGAAAGGAAGCCCAACCATTTTGGAAATTCCAAATAATCACTGGTGTAAATATAACCAAAGCTACTACAACCGATAACCAAAACTTCCAAGTATAAATAGCTTTCCATTTTTTAATTAACAACAAATAGAGGAAAACAGATAAAAAGATAAAACTCCCAGTGTATTTACTTGAAAGAGAAAGACCCGAAAATATACCGGCCAATATCCAATCTTTTGTCCCTCCTCCTTCTTGAATAGCTTTGAAATAAAAAAACATAACCCCAGACCAAAAGAAAAGAAGAGGGGCATCGGGAGTTGCAACAATAGAATGAAGATTAAAAAAAATTGTTAGGTTTAGAAAAACTACAGAAAGCAAGGCAAATTTTGTTGAATTCGAGACTTTCCACCCCAAAAGAAAAACGAAAATAGAAGTTCCAATCGAATAAAGTAGCATTCCAAATCGAACACCAAATTCGCTATTTCCAAATAATAAAGTAAAAAGTCCAATTGTATAACTACAAATAGGAGGATGGTCGAAATAACTCAACGCAGGTCTTTGTATGTATAGCCAATAATATGCCTCCTGTGGTACAAGATTAAAACGAGGAAGTATTAATAAGCGGATAAGTGTTAGAGCAAGGAGTATGCCTATAAAAATCTTTACAAACTTGTCTTTCAAATTCATACAACATTATTAAATTAGCAAAATTATTAATAAAAAATTTGTTGGTTGATGCAAACACTTGGACAAGATAAGAATTTTTTGGCAATAGAAGAAAAGTATTCTTCATACGAAAATTCCGCAATTGCAATTCTGCCTATTCCATACGAAGCAACAACAAGCTACGGAAAAGGGACACGTAAAGGTCCACGAGCAATTCTAAAAGCAAGCGCCTATGTTGAATTTTATGATGAAGAAACTCAACGTGAAATTTGCTTTGAAAAAGGGATTACAACTATCAAGCCACTTGAATTCGAGGGACTATCTCAAATGGAATGTCTATCCCTTATTGAGAAAACTTCTCAAACAATCCTTAATGATGGTAAATTTTTAGTTGCTTTAGGAGGCGAACATACAATAACATTTCCTATTGCAAAAGTCTTCTTCGAAAAATACCCAAAACTTTCGATATTACAATTTGATGCACATTCAGATTTAAGATTTTCTTACGAGGAAAATCCTTTTTCGCACGCCTGTGTTATGGCCCGAATTCTTGATTTCTTCCCACCAGAAAGATTGCTTCAAGTTGGCATTCGAGCCCTTTGCAAAGAAGAAGCAGAATTAATAAAACAGAAAGGGATACACACTTTTTTTGCTAATAGAATTAAGCGAAATCTTTATGGAAGTGATTGGATTTCGGAACTTATTGAAAATTTATCGGAACAAGTTTACTTGACTCTGGATGTAGATTACTTCGACCCTTCGGTAATCCCTTCGACAGGAACACCAGAACCCGATGGTTTTTCTTATTTTGACGCATTGACAATTATCCGCAAAGTTATTGAAAATGGCAAACAAATTGTTGGTTTCGATGTAGTGGAATTAGCACCAATCAAAAAACTACACTACCCAGATATTACTGCTGCAAGATTGGTTTATAAAATCTTAAGTTTAATTAACACAAGAATATAGGGTTTTATTTCGTAAATTTTCAAAAGCAGCCGAAAATTTAAAAAAGAACCGATCTTATTTCAATCTTCTTTACAATTCAAAACTTACACCAATGCTAGGCAAAACTCCAAAAGACCTTCCGTATTCAACACTTTGAGTTCTTGGGTTCCATCTTACATTTGAAATATTTTTTCTAGCATATAGATTTTGAATATCTAAATATGTTATCAAAGTATAGTGAGCAAAATTCCAACGTTTATCTATTCTTAAATCAAGTGCGTGAAAAATAGGGAGACGCTCCCCGAGGTTATAATTTTCCCAATCATATTCACCATTTGGAAGGAATGGAGTAGTAGGTTGACCAGAAGCAATTCGGAATTTAGAACTAATTTCCCATTCTTGATTAATACGATAACCAATAGCTAAATTAAATATTATGCGGCTATCGTAAGCACCTGGTCGATAATCACCTTTCAAAGACTTAAATTTACTTTCACTAATAGTTAAACTTAAAAGGCCATATAGGGGTATTTTGCTTAATTTTTTCTGAATAAAAATTTCAAATCCACGGGAATATCCTTTCCCTTCACTAGCAATCGGCTCCAAACCAAATGGAATATCATTAGTTAAATCGTCAAATCCAGAAGGTGATAATACTGCATATGGTCTCCATAATCTTGCAGGATAATTGGAATACCATTTATGATAAATTTCAACTTGAACTTTCACATCCTCGAGCGGGGTATGGTCGTATGCAAGAACAATTTGGTCGGCGCGAATAGCCTTTAATGAATTATTTGTTTTAGCGCCAATTAACCAAATTTTAGATGGTGATTGGTAATATCTTCCCCCACTCAAACTAATTGCGGAAACTTCGTTAATCTGATAAAGGAATGAAAACCTTGGCGAGAATAACCATTTTCCATTCACATAACTAACGTATTCAATTCTGCTTCCGAAAGTAAACTTGAAGTTTTTAATGCCTTGTATCAAACTAATATATGTAGCATTTTTATAAGTTCTAAAATTAGTATCAACGAATAAGGTTTGGGGAATCCCATTGTAATCTCTTCGGAAAAATCCGGCAATAAAAATATCATATTTTAGCCGCGTTGCCCATTTCAAATTATTACCAAATGCCAGTTGAGTTGTTTTACCTAACATAAGGTCGGCATCAGTTCTTAACGATGTTTCTGCTTCATGAGAATCATTATTTAAAATTTTTACAAGGTTGCTGTCATTTTGAAATGTTGAATAATCGGTAAAAGTTTGTCCAAGAGTAATTGTTGAATAACCATTATTGAAAAGATGCTTCCAAGTCAGACCAGAAAAATATTGCTTTTGATTTGGTACAGCAACACGACTATTTGTAAACCGCTTATCTTCATCATCGTTATTTAATTTTACCGAACCTATTGCCCCAATTGTTAGGAAAGTTAATACATTTTTATCATCTAATCTTTGATTTACCTTTGCGTGAAAATCCCAATATTCAGGTATGAAACCAAAGCCAGCTGCTTTGAAAATCAAATCCAGATACGACCTTCTTGCACTAAACAAAAATGAACCACGACTATTGATTGGACCTTCCAAATTCACTCCGAAACCCGTTGCAGAAAGCGTAGCCTTAACACCAAATTGCTCTTCATTCCCATTGCGTAAATTGATATTTGTAATAGATGAAAGTTTATCTCCATATTTTGCACCAAAAGCACCTGCAGAAAAAGAAACTTCACGAACAAAATCAATGTTAATAATCGAAAGTGGTCCCCCGCCGGTGCCCTGTGAACCAAAGTGGTTAATATTTGGAACTTCAATATTATCGACAACATAAAGATTTTCGAAAGGAGCTCCACCACGAACTATCAAATCATTCCGTCCAGCAGATGTAACACCAACCCCAGGAAGAAGTTGTGTTGCTCGTAATACATCTTCTTGAATACCAGGTGCTCGCCTAATATCTTCAGAATTAAAAGATTGCGTGCTTGTAACTGTTTCTGCTTTTTTAATAAAGTAAGATGAACGAACTTCAGCACCTTGAAGTTCGATAACTTTTTCTGTTAAAAATATTTCAAGAGTTACTGTTTTACCCGATGGAATGCTTGTGTTAGCATTCACATAAGTTTCATATCCTACAAAGGAAAATTGAATGGCATAAACTCCGGGAGAAATATTGTTTATCTTAAAAAACCCTTTCGAATTTGTAATCGCACCTAAATTTGTTCCAAGCACTCTAACGGTTACACCGGCAAGAGGCTTTTCACTCATCTTCGATACAACTCGACCAGCAAGGCTACCAGTTGATTTATCTTGCGAAAAAACTACGAATGTAGATATAAAAAATACCAAAAAAGTTAATAAAAAAAACTTTGTCAAATTACTTTAAAAATAACCAACAAAAAAATAAACGCAAAAAATTAAAAATTATTTCGTTTTTAAAAACTAATAATTTAAACTTTTTAAAAAATAAATTTTAAATAACTTAAAAATTTTTTATATTAAATAAAGAGAAGTAGCTTTTAATTGATTTCCGATTAAAATAAATTAATTGATTTATTACAGAACAAAAGAGATTAAATTTAATAAATTGCAGAATAAAAAATTTAGATTTGAAATTTTTTTGTTTGAAGGTTAAAAAAATTACTGTTCCAAAATTTCTTTTTCTTTAGCAGCAAAAATCTCGTCGATTTTTTTTATGAATTCATCGGTTACTTTTTGAATTTTTTCCTCTCCAACCTTTTTATCATCCTCTGTCAATTGCTTTTCCTTTTCGGCTTTACGAACAAGTTCAATTTGATCGCGCCTAATATTACGAACTGCAATTTTTGCATCCTCGGTAAGTTTTTTGCAAAATTTCACAATCTCGCGCCGTCTTTCTTCTGTCAACGGTG
Source organism: uncultured Hyphomicrobiales bacterium (assembly GCA_964413155.1). GTDB lineage: Bacteria > Bacteroidota > Ignavibacteria > Kapaibacteriales > UBA2268 > Naka2016. The sequence continues at coordinate 35,048 of CAYPRT010000004.1, forward strand.
GAACTGGGATGCGCAACAGTTTTCCATCATTCATCGGGTTGAAACCAAGATCAGATTGTTTAATGGCTTTTTCGATAGCGGAAAGTGTCGATGGATCCCAAGGCTGAACAACAATTGTTTTTGCATCTGGTATATTAATAGTTGCAATTTGGGTAATTGGGGTTAGTGAACCATAGTAATCAACTTTAATATTCTCGAGGATGGTAGCATTAGCTCGTCCAGTCCTTACTTTTGAAATTTGTTGTTTGAAATGCTCCAAAGATTTAGTCATCTGATCTCTGGTTTTAGAAATAATTTCTTCAAGTTCCATCTGTTTTCCCCTTTATTTAATTAACTTGTAACAAGAGAACCAACAGAATCCCCTTTCAAAAGACGAAGCAGATTGCCTTTTTGATATATGTTCAAAACAACAATAGGGATATTATGGTCTTTGCACAAAGCAAAAGCAGTTAAATCCATCACACGAAGATTGTGATAAATTGCATCATTAAAAGAAAGCAACTTAAGCAACTTTGCTTCGGGATTGGTCATTGGGTCAGAGTCAAAAACGCCTTCGACTTTTGTTCCTTTTACAATTAAATCGGCACCAATATCAATTGCACGAAGGACGGCAGTTGTATCTGTAGTAAAATTCGGTAGTCCTGTGCCTCCACCAAAAAGAACTATACGACCTTTTTCAAGGTGTCTAATTGCTCTTCGCCGAATGTATGGCTCTGCAACACTAGTCATAGTAATTGACGTTTGCAATCGCGTTTCAATGCCAAGTTCTTCCAAAGCAGACTGAAACGCCAAGCAATTTATTATAGTTGCCAACATTCCAATATAATCGCCCGAAATTGGATCGATTCCTTTAGCGGCTGATTGCAGACCGCGAAAAATATTGCCACCACCAATAACAATTCCTATCTGCACTCCAAGGTCGTGGATTTCCTTAATTTCACTTGCAAAAAATTTGAGGGCAGATGGATCAATACCAAAACTGCCCTCGCCCATTAAAGCTTCGCCACTCAGCTTTAAAAGTATCCTTCTATATTTTGGTTCAACTTCCATAGGTTTTATTCAATTTCGCCCAGAAAATACCGAATAAATTGTTTAATTTTTATTTTACAACCAAGTGTATCTTCAACTTTTTTCAAGACGTTTTCAACAGATAGACTTCCATCCTTGATAAAAGTTTGTTCCAAAAGGCATTGTTCAGTGAAAAATTTTGAAAGTTTACCTTGAGCTATCCTTTCGGCTACTTCAGGTTTTTTGCCTTCGTTAATTGCTGCTTCTTTATAAATCTCGAGTTCCTTTTGAATTACATCTTGTGGAATAGAGTTTCGGTCAATAAACATTGGATTCATAGCTGCGACCTGCATCGCAATGTCACGCAAAGAGGATTTCACTTCTGCACTCAATTCAACTGGTTTATCGAATTCGTATACAACAAGAACTCCAAGCTTACTACCAGCGTGAACATAATAAGTAATATAGCCTTCTGTTTCAACTCGTGAAAATCTACGAATCCTAATATTTTCCTGAAATTTTGCTAAAATTTCATTGTGCAAGTCTTGTAATGTTTCGCCATTAACTTTGCATTGCAAAAGTTCATCAACCGAAGAAACTTTATTTTGAAGAAGGACATCGGCAACTTTAGAAACATAATTAACAAAATTTTCATTACGAGCAACAAAATCTGTTTCGCAATTGATTTCAACAATCACGCCAACTTTGTTATCCGATGAAGTTTTTGCTTCAACAATTCCTTCTTTTGCTTCGCGAGTGGCGCGTTTTTCGGCAGAAGCGGCGCCTTTTTTCCTTAAAATTTCAATTGCTAATTGGAAATCACCATTGGCTTCGACAAGTGCGTTTTTACAATCGCCCATTCCTGCGCCAGTTTTCTCGCGCAACTCTACAACCATTTTTGTCGTTATTTCTGCCATTTCTTTTTCCTTTTTTTAAAAAAATTAAATTATATAATTTTTTCAGGTGTCAGACTCAGAAAGTTCACCTTCGTCTAAAGATTCAATTTTTGGAGTAGTCCCACCAGTGCCAACTCCAATTTCTGCACGTTTTGATTTACGCGGTCGAAGTTTTGAGCGAACGGGGGGAACTTCTGGTACAACTTCTTCAACTTCTGTTATCTTTGTTTGAGCAACATATTCACGGCTTTTTTCTGCATACACCATTCTTCCTTCGATAATTGCATCGGCAATAACTTTAGTAATTAAATCTATCGTCATCTTGGAATCATCATTTGCTGGAATAGGATAGTCCACCAACTCTGGGTCGCAATTGGTGTCGACAATGGCTATAATCGGAATACCAAGAATACGTGCTTCTTTTACTGCAATATGTTCCTTCTTTATATCAACAATGTAAAGACACGACGGAATGGTTAGCATTTCTTCAATTCCACCAAAGACTTTACGGAGTCGTTCTCGCTCTCTAACTAAAAGCAATCGTTCTTTTTTAGTTAGCTTATCGAAAGTACCATCAACTTCCATTTTGTCAATTGTGTTCAATCTCTTTATACTTTTCCTAATAGTAGTAAAATTCGTTAGCATTCCACCAAGCCAGCGTTCTGCTACGTAGAAGGATTGACAGCGTTTGGCTTCTCGCTGAATAATATCTTTAGCTTGTGGTTTAGTTCCAACAAACAAGAAGTTTTTACCTTGGGATGCAATATTAAACGCAGCCTGTCGTGCATAATCGATTAGAATCTGGGTTTTACGCAAATCGATGATGTGAATCCCATTCTTCTCTGTAAAGATAAATTTTTCCATCTTGGGATTCCATCGGCGGGTAAGGTGCCCAAAATGTGCACCACTTTCAAGAAGTTGCTCAATTGTCACATAATGTTCCATAAAATCTCCTTTGTGTTAAACATCTGTTTCGTTCATCTTGCTTGCTCAGGAGAAAATCTCCCACACACAAGCAATCCCGAAACATGGTAGAGTAAAAATTTATCGTTTAGAGAATTGAAATCTTTTACGAGCTTTCTTTTGGCCATATTTCTTTCGTTCGACCATCCTTGGGTCGCGAGTCAACAAACCAAATTCTTTCAAAGTAGGTTTGAATGATTCCTCGAATTCAACAAGAGCTCGAGCGATTCCAAGTTTTGTTGCACCAGCCTGCCCGCTAATTCCTCCGCCGATAGCCTTAACAAGAATATCGAATTTACCAAGTGTATTTGTAACTTGCAAAGGTTTGATTATTTCTTGACGATGAAATTCAACAGGGAAATACTCTTCGAAAGGTCGTCCATTTACAATAATCTTTCCTGTACCAGGAACTAATCGAACTTGAGCGACTGATGTTTTTCTTCTACCTGTGGCTAAAGCTTCTTTCATTTCTCTCTCCAAAAATCATTAAGAATAAGGTAACTCAAGTTTTTGGGGTTTTTGAGCAGAATGTGGGTGCATATCACCGCGATAAACCTTAAGTTTTTTAATAAGTTTTCTACCAAGACGATTTTTTGGCAACATCCCCCAAACTGCATGCCTAATAACAAATTCTGGTTTAGTTTTGATTAAATCCTTAAATTTGCGGAAAATAGCCCCACCTGGATAGCCAGTGTAATGGAAGTATTCTTTCTGTTCAACTCGTTTTCCTTCAACTTGAACTTTTTCGGCATTTACGACGATAACAAAATCACCACAATCTATATGTGGTGTAAAGTATGGCTTATGTTTCCCTCTAATGATTTTTGCTATCTGGCTGGCGAGCCGTCCTAATGTTTTTCCAGATGCATCAACAACCCACCATTTCCGTTCAACTTCACTATCCTTTGCCGAGCGGGTAATTTTTCCTAAATTTTCTATATCCATATTTCACCTGAAAATTTTCTCAAAGCTTTTAAGAATAAAAAGACAAATAACTTCAAAAAACGAATCCAATAAAATTTATTATCTTGAATAAAACTCAACAACTTGCGGTAGCTCCACTTGAACTGGTATTTCCTCTTTCGGTGGAACGTAAAGAAACTTAAACGTAAAGTCTGCTTTTACAAGGTCAATGTATGGTGGTGGTTGAACTGAACGAATTGAATCAAGTATCATCGGAATCTTACGACTGGATTCCTTTACACTTACCACCGAATTGGGGCGAACATTATATGATGGAACGTTTACTCTTCTACCATTGACAAGGATATGTCCGTGACTCACTAATTGCCTTGCAGCATAAATTGTTGGAGCAAAACCAGCTCGATAAACCAAAGCATCCAACCTCGATTCCAAAAGTTGCAAAAGAAAATCCCCAGTATTACCTGTTAAACGGGAAGCCTTCTTAAAATAATTAACCATTTGACGCTCGGATACATTGTATTGAAAGCGAAGTTTCTGCTTTTCGAGCAATTGACGAGCGTAATCGGACAATTTCCCTCGTCGTTTCAATTTCCCATGCTGGCCAGGCGGATAAGGTTTCTTCGTAGTATACTTTTGTGCCTTCGGAGTTAAATTCAACCCGAGCTTTCTCGATAATTTAACTTTTGGTCCGATATAATTCATATTTCCACTCAAAAAAAATAAAGAGTTACAAAATTACAAAGAAAAATTATAATAGCAAAATAAAAATTACTTTATTGGAAATAATTATGAAGAATTTATGGATAAAAATGCAAAATTTAAATAGTTATTTAGCTGTTCCAGTAGCACGCTCCAATCTTTTCATTACTGAAAAGATAAATGTTGCCGAGATCAAGCAACAAATAACAAAAATCAGCCAAACTTGCCAGATTTCAACCCGAGCCCACATCGTTGAACCAACAAACAACAATTGGTTTCCAATTGCAGTTGCACCTAACCAACCACCTTGCATCAACCCTTGATATCGGGGTGGAGCAACCTTAGAAACAAAGGATAAGCCCATTGGACTTAAAAATAGTTCTGCAACAGTAAGAATGAAATAGGAAAGAATTAACCAATAGGCAGAAACTCGAACCGGTGATGGCAGTCCAGCCAATTCAGCTGGCGAAGGCAAGCCAATTGAGCCAAATACCATCACTGCAAAAGCTAAAGCTGCAAGCAACATACCAATTCCGATTTTTCTAGGGGTAGAGGGTTCTTTTCCCTTTTTCCTTAAATACCCAAAAAATCCAACAACCACAGGAGTTAATACAACAATAAAAATTGGATTAAATTGTTGGAATGTTTCAGGTTCAATTAAATTCTGTTCAGGGAAATTACTATACTGAATATACGTCAGGATGAAACCTCCAATGGAAACAATAGCCCCGACCATTCGTGAAACAACATTAGCACTCTTTTTAAACAAAAAGTATAATCCATAGAAACCAGCAAGCAAAGTTAGAAATGAAAATAAATTGAAGAAAATATATGTAAATTTATCAACCATTTTAACAGTATAATCGCGGGCAAAGAATGTTAAAGTTAATCCATTTTGATGGAAGGACATCCAAAAGAAGATAACAACAAGGAAAACCAACCCCAATGCCACAAGTCTTTGCTTTTCTTCTTCTTTCGAAAGCGTAGGAATTTGAACTTCACCTTTCTTTTCCGCGGATTTTCTATCGGGAATGTGATGCTTAAACAATAAATATATAATTAACGAAATTACCATTGCTATTCCTGCAATGCCGAATGCAAAATTGTAACCAGTAGTAAAAACATCAAGATAATGTCGGGCGAAACCAGGTAAATCGGTAACTGGGTTCACTGTTGCCGAGGCAACAAGTTCTTTAAATTTATCAATATCTTTGAGAGTTCCATCGAGATACTGATTACACAAGCTTGGTAAATCGGCATCGTAGCGGAAGCCATATTGACTTAAATACCAAGTCCTAATTCCACGCGCAGCATTCGGGGCAAAAAAAGCACCAATATTAATTCCCATATAGAAAATACTATAAGCAGAATCCCTTAAATGGGAATATTGAGGGTTGTCGTAAAGTTGACCAACAAGAGCTTGCAAATTTCCTTTGAAAAGCCCATTCCCAAAAGCAATTGTGAACAAAGCAAAAATGGCAAAACCAAGTCCTAGACCTGGGATTGCAAGTAAAGTATACCCAATGAACATTACTATTAGCCCAGAAAGAACAACGCCCTTGTAATTTTGTGTTTTGTCTGCTATAAAACCACCAACAAGGGCAAGACCATAAATTGCAAAATAGAAAATGCTATAAATCAAACCAGCATTTCCACTACCAAGATTATATTTTGCTTGAAGATACATAACAAGAATAGCCATCATTGTGTAGAAACCGAAGCGTTCTCCCATATTGGAGAAAAACATTACAAATAAGCCTTTGGGGTGGTTTTTAAACATATAAACCCTTACAAATATTAAACATTAAATTATTGTTATAATAATTTCAATATTGGAATAATTTCTCTTTGAATGTCGCCAAAAACAACAACTTCAGACCTGTTTGTAATTACTACATCAATTTCGGAACGGAAACCAATCTTTTGTTCAGGAAGATAAATTCCAGGTTCAATAGAAAAGCAGCTTCCAGGAATAATCCTACGCTCGTCCCTTGTTTCAAGATTATCCATATGCGTGCCGTTTCCGTGAACTTCTTCCCCAATATTATGACCGGTTCTGTGTGTAAAAAATTGGCCATAGCCAGCATCTACAATTACTTTTCGAGCAGCATCGTCGACTTCGAACCCAAAGACAGGCAAACCCTTTGAAAATCTTTCCTGGACCAAACGATAGGCACTATCTCTTGCATTGACAACGACACTGAAAATTTCGACAAGTTCGCTTGGAACTCTTGTTCCAATGTAACCCATCCAAGTTATATCATAATATATTGATTTTTCTTGGTCAAGTTTAGCCCACAAATCAAGCAGAACCAAATCCCCTTCTTTCATCGTAAAACAATTATCCATTGTAGGTTCAAAATGTGGGTCTGCTGCGTGTTCATTGATTGCAACGATTGGTCCGTCGTTTGCTACCAAGTGAAACTCCTTGTAGAGTTCAAGCATAAATTGATGAATTTCGTATTCTGTTGGGCAATCCTTTTCTTTTACTCTTCGAGCAATTTCTTTAAAAGCCAAATCCTTAACCTTGTGCATCAATTCCCCGGCTTTCTTATGAGTAGAAATTTCTTCCTCCGTAAGATGAGACTCAAAAAGGCTAACAAGATTCGAACTCGATATTACTTCGATTCCAAGGCTACGAACAAGCTCAACTGTTCCAGCATCGACCATCGAAATATATGGTATTGAATTTCGCGGGGAATATTGCATTGCAACACGTTTCGAGCCCTTTAAAATTTGCCGAAGATTATTGTGAAGCTCTTCCCAAGGCAAATAAACATATTTTTCACCTGGAAGATGGTCAAGTTTCCATGATTCAATCCTATGAACCAATTTTTTTGGTGTTCCCTCAGAAGGAATAAAATAGAACCAGCGACGAGAAGTAAAACGCTTCGGATCGATGTTAAGCATTCTAATTGCAATTGGGTCACGGTTGTGAAAGTCGTAAAAAAGCCAACCGTCCAAGCCCTCGGCTTTTAATTCTTTTTGGATTTCTTCAATATTCATATAGCAATAAAATTTAATAAAAAATTCAATTTTAACAAAAAAAAATTATTTTTTCAATAGGATTTTTTATTTATTTCCAAAATTGTTTGCTTCCTTTTTATATTTTTAGTAGATGATTTTTAAAATAATCACTTACAAATCAATTATTTTTTTGAAAAGAAAATGTTTATAACTATTTCCTTTCATTTAAATAAACTTCTCTCCTTTTACCCAAACACTTTCTATATGGTTAATTCCAAAATGATAGAACATATCAAGATACGAAAGGCAATCGAGTATTGCAAAAGTAGCATCTTTTCCTGGTTCAATGGTACCAATCTTATGAGAAATACCAAGAGAATAAGCACCATTCAAAGTCGAAGCAACCATTGCCTGCTGGCAATTTAAGCCAAGATTAATAACAGCCAAAGATAGAATGATTTGCATATTTTCGGTGAAACAGGAACCGGGATTGAAGTCGCTTGCCAAAGCAATTGGAATTCCCTTTTCAATGATTTTTTTTGCTGGTGCAAAAGGCATACGAATAAAGTATGAAGTACCAGGAAGAAGAGTAGCAATAGTTCCAGACTTTTTCATTGCGTCAAGGCTATTTTCCGAAACAAACAATAAGTGGTCGGCAGAAACAGCTCCAACTTCCGCTGCAAGTAGGCCAGCGCCAACATCAGCAAGTTCGTCCGCATGCATCCTTATCTTCAAACCATATTCTTTTGCTGTTTCGAAAATTTTCCTTCCTTGTTCGATAGTATAATATCCTTTGTCGACAAAACAGTCGCAATATTCAGCTAAACCTTCCTCGGCAACTCTTGGTATCATCTTTGTGCAAATCAAATCCACATATTCATCTCGTCGATTTTGATATTCGGGTGGAAAATCGTGAGCACCTAAAAAAGTAGCTTTGATGTCAATTGGAAAATTTTCTGCAAGAGCCCGTATTACCCGAAGGATTTTAAGCTCAGATTCCAGTTCCAAACCATAGCCACTTTTAATCTCAATGGCAACAGTTCCGTGCGAAATGGCATTCTCCAGATATCGTGAGGCATTTTCTAAAAGGTTTTCTTCGGAAGCCTTGCGTGTTTCCTTCACAGTTTTAAGTATTCCACCCCCACGTTTGGCTATTTCCTGGTATGTTGCCCCAGCGACTCTTTGAGCAAATTCATCGGAACGATCCCCTGCAAAAACAAGATGAGTGTGAGAATCAATAAAACCAGGAAAAACCGTTTTGCCTTTCAAGTCGAAAACTTTATCGGGGTTAATTTCCCCAGTTTGCAGTTTTTTTTCAGCTTCAAAACTTGTGCCTACCCAGAGAATTTGCTTATCAAATAGTATTGCCCCATTAATAATTTCCCCAACATCATTCATTCTTTCACCAAAGGCAAAAAGTTCCTTGTTCTGCCCAATAGTAACAAGCGAAGAGATATTTTTAAATAAAATTTCCATATTTATTGCCTCTCTTAAAGCCATTTACTTGCATTTTCATCTTTTTTTATTTCTTCAACACATTTTTTTACATTTTGAACTTGACTCTTATTGCAAACTAAAACTGCATCGTTTGTAACAACAACAACAATGTCGGAAAGGCCAACAACGCACACCTTTATACTATAATTTCGAGATTCATTTACAACAACAGAATTACTGGTATTAAATAAAATGTTGTTACCAAGCGAAACATTTCCATTTTCATCTTTTGGTCTTGTTCTCTCGAGTGCATCCCAAGAACCAATATCGTCCCAATCGAAATAAGACCTTACAACAACAATATCAGATGATCTTTCCATCAAAGCATAGTCAATTGATATTTCAGGGAAAGTGGCATAAATTTCTTGAATCCCAGGAATAGGTTCATCGAGCTTTAAATTAGTTTTATATTCCAAAAGTTTTCTCAATGGTTCAATATTGGAATAAATTTCTGGGGCATATATATTTAATTGAGTTAAAAAAGCATCCAGCCGCCAGAAAAACATTCCACTATTCCAAAAGAACCGACCTGAAGAAAAATAGTAGTTCGCAGTCTCAAAATCAGGTTTTTCTTTAAATTGAACAACAGGTAATACATCCTCCTTGGCTTCTTTATAACTAATCGGAACTTCTATATAGCCATATGCTGTATCGGGGCGAGTTGGAACTATACCAATTGTAGCAATCTTGGATCGACTTTCAACGTAGGAAAAAGCTATTTCAACAGTTTTTATGAAGCCTGAAAGTGGTTCTATCCTTTGGTCGGATGTAAAGACCCCAACAGTTATTTCTTCGGGAGAAAACTTCCCCTTATACTTCGCAAGCAAGAAACTCGAAGCAAAAGCAAGTGCAGGAGCAGTGTTCTTTTTAATAGGCTCAGCAACGATATTTTCAGGTGGAATATCCTTCAAAGTATCCCGAATAGGTTTCAAAGTAGTTTGATTGGTGAAAACAAAAATATCGTTGACATCGACGAGTTTACAAATCCTTTCAATTGCTTCTTCAATCAATGTCTTATCTGAATTTAAAGCCAATAGTTGCTTGGGTTTATTAATTCGGCTAACAGGCCAGAATCTTTCGCCTGAACCACCTGCAAGAAGTATCGCCACTCTTTTCATATTTCATACAAAAATATTTTTTAATAATTTTTGTCTTTTTAAAAGGGTAAAAATATTATAATTTACTTATGAAACCAAACATTGGAAAAATAAATAAAAATCTAACAACGATTGAACTAACTGAACGAAGCAAAATTGTACTAAAGGCTGTTGTGCAACTTTATATTACAAATGCACAACCAGTTGGTTCACGACTTGTTTCTCGGTATCTTGAAAATCGTTTGAAATTAAGTCCAGCTTCCATACGAAACATATTATGCGAACTCGAGGAAATGGATTTGCTCGAACAAACACATTCTTCTTCTGGTAGAATACCTACTGACAAAGGCTATAGATATTTTATCGACTCCTTACTTGTTCAAAGGAAACCATCGGAAAGAGAAATTCGAAAAATACAAGAGGAACTCAACAAAATCGAGCCATCGAACCTCGATGATATTCTCAAAACTGCTTCAAAGGTTCTTGGCTTAATTTCGAAGTATTTGAGCATTGTGATTGTACCAGAAATTCAAAATATTTCTGTTGCAAAAATTGAACTAATTCCAATAACTTCGAACCGTTTGCTTTGCGTACTTGCTTTGAATTCTAACATTATTCAAACTTTAACAATAGATTCTAATTTCGACCTCGAAGAAAGCAAAATCGACCAAGTCTCTGAATACGTTAATAGTAAAATATCTGGTAAAACTTTAAAATTTATTCACGATAATTTTTCCAGCCTTTTTTCTGAATCAGAATTTAAAGATACGCCAGTAATTCAATTGATTATAAATGCATTCGACAAAATTTACGATAGCTTACAAGAACAAGATCGCGCATTTGTGGCTGGTGCAAGAAATCTTCTACAATATCCTGAATTTCAAGACTCCTATCAAATTAAAAATGTGATTACTCTTCTTGAAAATACACAAACAATCCTAAATGTTATTAACCAATTCAAAAAAAATAACCCAAACTTAACAATTTTAATAGGTTCCGAAACTCGGAACGAACTGCTTTTGAATTATTCAATCGTTGCTTCACCTTATTGGGTAAGAAATACTTTTGGTTACATCGGTTTGCTTGGGCCGAAAAGAATGAACTATTCAAAGGTAATTACTCTTGTGGAGTTCCTTTCTGAATACCTTTCCCAGAATTTTGCCCGAATGTGTTAGTCAAAAAAAAGACGATTAAAAGAATTAAACCAGAAATCACAAAACTCAAAGGTAAGCTAATATTCGAGGAAATCAAAGCTGTACCAATAAAAGCAAGTAAAGAGCCAAACAAATTCGCTGAAGAAGCAAATCCCATAATGCTCCCAATTTTTTCTGGCGCCGCAACTTTACCAAGATAAGTGTATAAAAGCGGAACAAGTCCCGCAATTGACATTCCAAGTGCAATCCGCAATGGAAACAGCAATAAATAATTTATAGCAATAGAATGAAGAAGCATTACCAAAGCCAACATCAAACTTGCCTTGCGGATTAAACTGGAAATATTTTTTCTATCACTCCAACGACCCCATAAAGGTGCAAAAATTATGTTGAAAACGCCTGAAATCCCGACCATTACCCCAGTTAACGAACTTAAATACGAGCGCGGAGCCCCAAGATACTCCAAGTAATATGGAATTAAAGGAAATGTCATAAAAATTCCAACTTGAGCAAAAACAATCATTATCATAGGATACCGAAAACCCGGGGTCATTGCAACTTCGCGTAAAATTGCGAACAAACTTTCGTTTTTTTCATTTTGAATTTTATTTGTTTCTTTTACAAAGGAAGCAATTAATATTGTTGCAACTATGGATAGAAAGGCAACAGAAAAAAATACCTCCCGAAAACCAAACAAATCGGAAATGACGCCCCCGAGCAAAGGTCCAACAATTGTCCCAGCCGAATGTGAGCTTTGCAGAAAACCAACAGCATAGCCTTTACGTTCATCTGGGGTATTTGCAACCGTGAAACCAAGATTTGCAGCAACAAACCCACTTGTTGCTCCTTGGAAAACACGCAAAAGGAAAAATTGCCAAACATTGCGTGCAAAACCCATAAGAAACATAGCAAGGGAAAGCCCAAGGATGGCTCGAATTACCATCAATTTCTTACCATAACGGTCGCCAAGATTCCCCCAGATTGGAACAAATACAACTGAAAGAAAATATGGTCCAGCAAAGATCAACCCACTCCAAAATCTTTCAGCATTTTCGCCAGATACTCCAAGCTCGCGAACATAAAGAGGAAGAAACGGAATACAGGCATTCATCCCCACCATCACAATAAACTGCGACAGTGCAAGAAAAAATAAGTTACGTTCCCAAGTTTCTTTAAAATTTATTTTTATCGAAAGTACTTTCAATTTCTTCTTTTCTAGAAAATGTATCGGAATGTAATCTTTTAATTTTGAACAATTCAATGAACATTTTAAATGAATCACGAATTGGATTTACTTTTGTCCGCCTATCATTATACCATTCCACTGGTACTTGTTCAATTTTAAACCCAAATTTTTTTGCTAAATACAAAATCTCTACATCAAAACTAAAGCCATCTATTTTTGAATGAACAAAAATTTTCTCGGCTGCATTTGCTGTAAAACCTTTGAAACCACATTGAGTATCGTCTATTCCTTTCAGAACCAAAAACTTAACAAATTTGTTGAAAGTTTTGCCCATAAATTCTCGATAAAAAGGCTGATGCAACCGGATTAAACTTGGGTCAATCGCTCGACTTCCAATGCAAACGTCGGCACCACTATTTATTTTATCAAGTAATTTATTGATTTCATAAATAGGAGTGGACAAATCAGCGTCGGAAAAAACACGTATGTGCCCTTTAGCTGAAAGCATTCCAGTCCTAACTGCAGAACCTTTACCTCGATTTGGTTTATAGCTTAATATTCTAACTTCTTTACTAAATTTTTCCAGTTCACCAAGAGTATTATCGGTTGAACCATCATCAACAACAATTATTTCGTAATTAAAATGATTCGATGTGAAAAAAAATATTATCTTTTCGAGCGATTTAGCAATCCTTTCTTCTTCGTTAAATACTGGAACTATCAAGGAAATTAACTTATCTGTCATTAAATATTTCAAAATTGAAAATTTACAAAGGTAAAAACTACAAAATTAAACCATTTTTTTTCATTCTATTTCGTTTTTTTATAATTAACTCTTGACAAGAAAAATGGAATTTATCAGTTTAGATGAATTTGATTATTTTTTGCCGAAAGAAAAAATTGCCCAATATCCTATTCCCGAACGCGATAGAAGCAAATTGCTTGTTTTCGATAAAAATAAAAACATCAACCATTTTCTATTTCTGAACCTTCCAGATATTATTCCCGAAGGAAGTATACTTGTTAGAAATATTTCGAAAGTAATTCCGGCTCGGTTGTTTTTCAAAAAACCAACTGGCGGACGAGTTGAAATTTTGCTTTTGGAACCTATTTCCCCTTCAACTGACCCTCAAATTACCTTAAGTTCAGTTAGCTTTTGTGCTTGGAAAAGTCTATTGCGCGGGAGAAACATTAAGCCAAATTTCGAACTTTTTCCATTTAACAATGAAACTGGAAATCAGCATATCGTTGCCAAAATTAAAGAAAAGACACCTGACTATGCAATTGTTGAATTTCACTGGAGTACAAATACTGATTTTGCTACTGTTATTTCTTCCCTTGGTCGCATCCCCTTACCTCCATACATAAACCGAAACGATGAAGAAATCGACAAAATTCGATATCAAACAATTTATTCCAAATCACCTGGTTCTGTTGCATCACACACTGCGGGCTTACATTTCACAGAAAACATAATAAATGAATTGCAAAAAAAGAATATTGATTTCGTAGACGTTTCACTTCATATCGGTTTAGGTACATTTAAACCAATCGAAACAAAAAATGTATTGGAACACAAAATGCATTTTGAACAATTCCACGTGGAATTGAATACTCTAAAAAAGCTTTCGACTTTCCTGAACAAAAGGAGCTCTGAACAAATTTGTGTTGCTGTAGGGACAACAAGTGTTCGAACTCTGGAATCATTATTTTGGCTTGCAAATAACATCTTTTCCCAAAAGACCAGAAACCTTTCTTTCCCTATTGAAATCGACCAGTTTATTTGGCGAAACCAACAGAAGAAATTAAAACCCTTCGAAGCACTGGATTTCTTAATCGAGATACTCGAAAGCCAAAACAAACAGTACCTATTTGGTAATACTCAATTATTTATCCTTCCAACATATGAAATTCAATTTTTTGATGCTTTAATTACTAATTTTCACCAACCAAAAAGCACATTACTGCTTTTAATTTCCTCTTTCGTGGGGAAGGAATGGAAAAGAATCTACACCGAAGCTTTAAATTACAATTATAGATTTTTAAGTTATGGTGACTCGTCATTACTTTTTAATGTTTGAAATAAACCAATAATAAAATGCATTTTAGAAATTTAAGAATTATAGAACCACAATTATTAATCGATGCATATTGCAATGGTTTCTTTCCAATGGCAGACCCAAACACAGGTCGAATACATTGGTATTCACCGGACCCCCGAGCTATCTTCCCAATATATAGTATAAAACCATCCCATTCAATGCGACAAATACTTAAAAAGGCTATTTTTACAACTAAAATCGACACCAACTTCGTAAAAGTTATTTTGGAATGTGCAAATAGACCAGATTCTTGGATAAACGATATTATTATTAATTCTTATATAAATCTTTTCAGACTTGGCTATGCTCATTCTGTCGAAACATACATCGAAGATGAACTTGTTGGGGGACTTTATGGTGTTTCGATTAACGCTGCTTTTTTCGGAGAATCGATGTTTTCGAAAGTAAGCAATGCCTCGAAAGTTGCTTTTTATCATTTAATTGAACATCTAAAGCGAAAGAATTTTATTCTGCTCGATTCACAGTTTATAAATCCTCATACAAAGATGCTCGGAGCAATAGAAATCCCGCGTTCCCAATATTTGAAAATCTTGAAGTACGCAATATCACAAAACTCCATAAGTTTTTGAATTTAATATTCTATTACTTAAACTTAATTAAACGAATTTAAATAAAAATAAAAAGTTTAAATATAGAAATAATAAAAAAATTTTATCGTCTTAATTTTTTAAATCTTTTGATTCGTCTATGTCAAAAGTTATATCCAACGAAAGAATAACTCCAAGACTTTTCAAAAACAACATATTGGAATTTTTTTCCAAGGTTAATTGGTATGTGCCTTTATTAATTTACTTTCCTGTTATCGTATTCTTCGTATACAAATCGCTAATTCAAATTAACACTGGAATTGCCTTCTTATTAGTTTTAGCGGGAATTCTTGTTTGGACTTTTGTCGAATATCTGATCCATCGTTTCGTCTTCCATTACGAACCTAAAACAGAATTCGGTCGACGCATCCATTTTATTTTCCATGGGATTCATCACAGTTACCCACAAGACCCTAAAAGACTAGTTATGGCACCTTCTGTAAGCATACCATTGGCATTCTTTTTCTACTTCTCATTTAGATCTATATTTCCAAATTCCTTTGAAATGCCTTTCTTTGCAGGCTTCGTTGCGGGATATTTACTTTACGATTTGACACATTACGCTGTTCATCATTTCCCCTTGAGAAACAAATTCCTGCTTAAAATAAAATCGCATCATATGATGCATCATTACAAAAACGAAAATTCTCGATTTGGAGTTAGTTCTCCTTTGTGGGATATTATTTTTCGGACCAGAAATTAGCCCCTAAAGGTAACGAAAAAGAGAAGCAAAATCCTTTAAAAAGGAATCTTCTGTTAAAATATCGCGTTCAATTCTTTTTACAATTGCAGAATTTACTTCTCCTTTGGTAGCCAATTCAAAGCCCAGTTGTTCGAAATCTTGTTCAAAGCCAAATTCTTTTAAAACACTAACTGGCAAAAGAGAAAAGAAATCATAATTCGAACGACGAATGTTACCTAGATAATTATTATCAAACAATTCAGAAAATTCAGTAAGCATTTGTTCAATTGGTTGAGCATTGCTCTTTCTACCGCCAGAAAAAATAAAAGCAAGTATGTTATTCTTGGTAGATATTGATTCCCCGTTCAAACTTGTATCGAATAAAGGTTCCATCCTATCCAGAACATTAATTAGTTTTGGGAGATAATTCCATCCTTCGATATCAAAAACCATAAACCAAAATTCGCTTCTTTTTAAAATTGGATAAAAATTAGAAAATTCGTCGTTACATTGACAAAACCCATTTGGAAGGAAAAAGATATCCTCGGTACAACCTTTACAGTCTTGAATTTGAATTTTAAGAATATCGATTTTTTGAAGTTTTCCACCACCACGAATAAATCCATTAGCAAACGCGTCTATATAATTGTTCAAAAGTTTATTGGAGTCTGTAAAATCGAATAATACTGCTTCCATAGTCATAATTCTATTTTAATTTGAATTAACGAACCATATAAAAAAATATTAGAAAAATATAAATAGATACCATCACAAATTTGAGTAGAAATTTTGTTAATTTTGATTTGTTTAATAAGAGGAATCTATGGATTTGACAACAAACTATCTTGGCTACACACTCAAAAATCCTATTATTGTAGGAAGTTGCGGCTATACATATTCAGTAAAAGACATAAAGACGCTCGTAGAAAATGGAGCAAGTGCGATAGTTTTAAAATCAATCTTCGAAGAAGAAATTGTTTGGGAAATGGTAGCAAATTTAGCTCAAATGCAAAAGCCAATGACATTTTATCCCGAAATGTACGACTATTTTGACCTTGAAACACTTGAAGACAGCGTAACAAAATATTTAAATTTAATTTATGAAGCAAAGAAAGAAGTTAGTGTTCCTATCATTGCTTCGGTCAATTGCGTTAGTTCCCACGAATGGATTCCTTTTTCCCGTAGAATCGAAGATGCTGGTGCTGACGCTTTAGAACTGAACATTTTCATTATGCCTTCCGATTTAAATCGAACCAGCCAGGAAAACGAAAAAATGTATTTCGAAATAATCAACTCAGTTCTATCTGTGGTAAAAATTCCTGTCGCTGTAAAGCTAAGTTACTACTTTACAAATCTAGCAAGTATGATTAAACAAATTTCCGAAACAGGTGTCAAAGGGATAGTTCTTTTCAATCGCTTTTTCGAACCAGATTTCGACTTAGATTCTCTAACAGTTGTACCAACTAATGTTTTAAGTTCACCTTCCGACTTAGGTAAATCATTACGATGGATTGCAATTATGAGCGAAAGGGTAAACTGTGATCTTTGCGCCTCCACCGGTGTTCACGATGGAAAAGCTGTTATCAAGCAAATCATTGCTGGAGCAAAAGCTGTGCAAATTGCCTCAGTAATATACAAAAAAGGAGCAAAAGTAATTGGCGAGATGCTCGATGAAATAAAAAATTGGATGGCAGAAAAAGAATTCACATCTCTCGATGAATTTCGTGGGCGATTGAGCCAGTCCCGAAGTCTAAATCCGGCTGTTTACGAAAGAGCCCAGTTTATGCATTATTTCAGTGAAAAGTTTTAACAAAATCGAGTTGCCTATTGAAAGTTATCGACCAAATCAAACAACCTGTAGCAAAAGAAATCGATGAATTTGAAAAATATTTTCGCAATACTCTGCGAAGTAATATTGGTTTGCTCAATACAATAATCAGGTATCTTGTTTCACGAAAAGGCAAAAGAATTCGCCCTTTGTTGATTTTCCTTTCAGCTGGGCTAGTTGGGGAAATTAACCCACGCACCTTTGTCGGTGCTGCAATGGTAGAATTGCTCCACACTGCAACTTTAATTCACGACGATGTCGTCGACGAAGCTGCTGAACGTCGAAGTCTTGCTTCGATAAATGCAAAGTGGAATAACAAAATTGCTGTGCTTTTGGGCGATTTCCTTTTAGCAAAAGGTTTGATGGTTGCTGTAGAAAATAAGGAATTTGAATATCTTCAGATTCTTTCCAATGCTGTAAAATTGATGAGCGAAGGTGAATTGCTTCAAATTCAAACATCGAAAAATCTCGAAGTAAGCGAGGAAAGATATTTCGAAATCATTTACAGTAAAACTGCTTCTTTGATTTCAGCTTGTTGTGAAATCGGTTGCATTAGTGCTTCGGACAATGAAGAATATAGACAGAAACTTAAAGAATTTGGAAAGTTAATCGGACTGGCTTTTCAAATTCGCGATGACATTTTCGATTACGAAAGCTCCCCGTCGATTATTGGAAAACCTGTAGGGAACGATATCCGCGAAAGAAAAATTACTTTACCATTGATTTACGCACTAAACAATGCTCCAGATAATCTTGCACAATCAGTTTTCACAAAAGTAAAATCAAAGAGTAAGCGAAAAGACTTACGGCAAATTGTTCAATTTGTGATGGAATACGAAGGTATCTTCCAAGCACGAAACAGAGCCATCTCCTTAATCGAAAATGCCAAAAATCTACTTCTTGGCTTTCCAGATAGTCCTTTCCGTTCCTCGTTGGTTCTTTTGGCTGACTATATTGTCCAAAGAGAAAAATAAATTTTCTCTCCTATATTTTTTATTTTTTTATAAATTTTTAAGAAAGTTCAATACAGTTGCATTCCAATTATTCAATAATAGTAGATAGACTTTTTTAGGAAATTAAAAACAAATCCCTAATACTGCAAAAAAACAGTAAACTGTTAATTTCTAAATGGCTAAATTTGTTTTTTAAAAAATATTATAATGAAAGTTTTTGAAAGCAAAATTAACGATTTACTTATATTAGAGTCTCAAATTTTTCGGGACAACCGAGGCTTTTTTGTTGAATTACTTAATCAAAAAGACTTGGACGAGCAAAGAATAGACTTTAAAATTGTGCAAATAAATCATTCATTTAGCACCGAAGTTGGAACCCTTCGTGGTTTGCATTTTCAAATCAGACCTTTCCAACAAAAGAAAATTGTTTGCTGTCCAAAAGGAATTATTTTTGATGTAGCAGTTGATTTAAGACCTAAAAGCCCTACCTTCCTTCAATATCTTTCGTTCATCTTAGTGGGCTCCGATAACAACCTCGAAAAAGTCGAGGAACTTCAAAACTTCCCATTCGACAACGTAGTTTATTTCCCAAATAAAGTCCTGATTCCTGATGGTTTTGCACACGGATTTCTCACATTAACTCAAGATGCCGAAATTTTGTACTTTTTAGACAACTTCTATTCCAAAAGTCACGAAAGGACAATTAGATATGACGACCCCCAAATAAATATCCGTTGGCCAAATATTAGAAAAAACTTTATCCTTTCGGAAAAAGATATTAATGCCCCTTTTTTGATTAATTTTGATGTTTCCGAATTAGAATAAAGATAATGGAAAAAATTCTTGTAGCCGGTGGTTGTGGATTTATTGGTACTAACTTCATAAGATGTCTTTTCGAAAACAATAAAAATAATTTTATTGTTGTTAATGTCGATAAATTAACATATGCTGCCAATCCCGAAAACTTAATTGATATTCAAGAAAAATTTCCAAATCGTTATTTTTTTGAAAAAGCTGATATATGTGATATTGATAGAATCGAAAATATCATAAAGAAGTTCGATATCGACACAATAATCAATTTTGCAGCAGAATCCCACGTTGACCGTTCAATAATTGGACCACAAGATTTTATCCAGACAAATATCATTGGAACTTTCCAATTGCTCGAAGTTGTAAGGAAATTACAAAGTAAAGGGAAAGAAATACGATTCCATCAAGTAAGCACCGATGAAGTTTATGGCTCTGCCGATGGAATAGAACACTTCTTAGAAACAAGTTCATATAATCCACGGAGCCCCTATTCAGCTTCAAAAGCCTCGGCCGATTTATTAGTTAAAGCATACGTAAATACTTACAAAATTCCCGCTACAATTTCTTTGTGTTCAAATAACTATGGTCCATATCAATTTCCCGAAAAGTTAATTCCATTGATGATAATCAATATGCTCGAAGGAAAAGAACTACCAGTTTATGGCGATGGGCTTCACATACGCGATTGGTTATATGTTATCGACCATTGTTCGGCCCTATTGTTAATACTTAATTATGGTAAGATTGGCGAATCCTATAATATTGGTGGTGATAATCAATGGGAAAATCTTAAACTTGTTCAATTCCTTGCAACAATCTTAGCAGAAAGAACAGGAACCAAAGTTGAAGACTACACAAAACTTATTAGATTTGTAAAGGATAGACCGGGACACGACCGTAAATATGCTATCAATTGCAACAAAATTAAGAAAGAGCTTGGTTGGAAACAATCAGTTGATTTCAAGCAAGGATTAAGTATTACCGTGGATTGGTACTTAGATAATCTTGACTGGGTAGAAAAAGTTCGCACAGGTGAATATTTGAAGTGGATTGAAACAAATTACATCAATAGATAATGATAATTTTATTAATAGGTAGTCTTGGACAATTAGGGAACGAGTTCAAAAACTTTTTCCAAACAAATAATTATCAATTCTACGAATCGGATTTGCCAACACTTGATATTTCCAACCTTGATGATGTACTCGAAGCTTTTTCGGAAATTAAACCTGAGGTTGTAATAAATTGCTCCGCTTACAACTTTGTCGATAAAGCAGAAGAAGACCACTGGAGCCCCATTAAAGTAAACACAATTGGGGTGCAAAACCTTGCATATGCTTGCGAAAAATATAACTCTTTCCTCGTGCATTTTAGCACAGATTATGTTTTCGACGGAGAAAAGCCTTCTCAATATGTTGAAGACGATGAACCAAATCCAATCAACTTTTATGGTATGAGCAAATTTCTTGGAGAGCAAGCAATTCAAGATATTCTTGATTCTTATTTAATTTTTCGAGTTAGTTGGCTTTATGGTTTTGGAACTCAAAACTTTCTGATAAAATTCCTTCATTGGATTGAAGAAACCGATACAGTTAGAATTGCTATCGATGAAATTTCTGTTCCAACATCAACATTGACTGTTGTTAATGCTGTTATTAAAGCTCTCGAGGAAGGGCTATGTGGCTTATATCACTTAACAAATTCGGGGTATGCTTCGCGATATGAATGGGCACTCGAAATAAAGAAAAATCTTGGGCTACGCATAAACATTACTCCAGCAAATGCAGAAGAATTTAAACTCCCAGCCCGCCGACCAAAATTTTCTGCTATGAGCAACAAAAAAATATCTGATGACTTAAACATAGAAATACCTTCTTGGCGTGAGGAATTGGAAAGATTCTTGAAAATTTGTAAAAGCTTTTAGCCGAACATACAGATAAAAGCACACATCCTGCCAGATTTTTCTTTATCTCTCCTGTATGAATGTAAATCAAGATTTGAAATTGTACACATTGGAGATAGTTCGATATTTTGTTTTCGGATACCACTTTCCATTAATTGAATAATGAGTTCCTTTCTATTATCAAAGAAATAGTTACCACTGTTATCTTTTACTGTCGAAAAAGGGAAAAGCTCGGCAACTTCTTTACCAACTTGATACTTTTCGGCAGAAGGAACGGGAGAAATATAAACCAAAATATCTGCGGGATTAGAATTAAAATGACTTTTCATTAGATTAATTGCTTTAGGTAAAATTTTTTTTGAACTTCCCCTCCAACCAGAATGAACCGCACCAATTACTTCATTTTTTGGGTCGTAAATTAAAATTCCCGCACAATCAGCAATTTTAACTGTCAATATTTTTCTTTTCGCGGAGGTAATTATTGCATCGCCAAACAAATATTCATCAAGATTTTGCATTCCAGAATCTTTGTTTTCCCCATCAATTCCATTGTTCCTACAAATATTATCATTTACTAAGTGAATAATATCGGTATGAGCTTGCCGAAGAAATACAAAATCAACCAAATTAAACCCGAGGTACTTTGCAAGCAATTGCCGATGTTCCAAAACAACTTCTTTCGGGAAAGTTTCAGTAACTCCGAATGAAAGACCATTTGGAAATATATGTGAGTTCTTTTTTGTCACTCCAGCCAATATTTTGTGTTTTGGAAAAATTTCCGGAAAAATTATGTCGATTTTCACAATCATTAGAGTTTGAAAAGACTATAATTATTAAACAAGATTTTAGAAACAGTTGTTTGAAAATCGCCGCTCATCTCGATTATCGAAATTTTTCTGACTTTTTTAACTTGGTCACTCAAAGCAATTCCAATATTTCCACTAACACCAAGAATCAAATCACCATCGAGACGAGAAAGATACCTCTCCATTGCTATATCACGCGTGGGGTAAAGATGTGGTTTACGGTCGAAAATCAAAGCATAATTTTTATCCTTTTGGCGAATTAGGATTGCAACATATTTTGCTCTGGGATAGACTTCTACAGAGTTCTTTGAAATTATTCTCATATTATCGATAAATAAAGTAATTGTTAAAACAGAAATTAGAAAGCGAATAACAAATGCACGAGAATTTTGAGAAAAAATAATCCATAATAAAAGCAAAGAAAACAAAAAAGCAAGAAAAACTACCCCATTATCATCAATTTTGAGGAAAATGAAAGTCTTCGCCAGGAACTCGTTGATATGAACAGAGTTAGACAAAAGCAAATCAGCTGGAAAAGCAAAAACTCTTCCAATATTGATTGAAACAATCGAAATAAACAAAGCAAGAAAGCCAAAAACCAAACTCAAACTAAATAATGGAAGCAAAATAATATTAGAAAAAAACGAAATAAAAGTAAGATAGCCAAAATATAATGCTATAACTGGTACAATCAAAATTTGTGTTGATGCTGTCACAGAAAAAATACTTATAACAAAATTCAAAATAGGGTTTTGGATTTTGAAAAAATTCTTTATACCAGCATATATTTTTTTATTGAACAACACAATTCCAAGAACGGCAAGAAATGAAAGTTGAAATCCAATGGAAAACATCAAATTTGGAGCAAAAATCATCATTAACAACAAAACGAATGCAAGAATATTGAGCGATGAAACTTTCCTTTCAAGAGTATTTGCAAAAAGAAACGAGATTATCATTATTGTTGCCCTAACACCTGAAGGCGGAAATCCTACAACTGCAAGATATAGTAAGAGAAAAAATGATAGTAAAATGAATTTAACCCATTTATTCCTAATAAAAGAAAATAATATAAATGCAATGGAAAAAATAATTCCAAAATGAAAACCACTTATAGCAAGAATATGCGACATACCTGTAATAGCAAACTTTTCACTCTGTTCAACTTCAAGAAAATCCCTGTTCCCAAGCAAAAGAGCACTGAAGAAACTAACATTTTCAGGTTCAAACAATTGAGTAACTCTATTTTCTAAATTATCTTTGATATTTTTTAAAATTCCAAATTTAGTAGATTGACTTGCCCAATGTTTAATCAAACCTTTTTCAGAAGCTCTTGCGAAAAACAAAACATCGTTAACTAAAGCATTAGAAACTTCGGAAATGTCCGTTGGCAAATTTGTTTTGAGTGGTAAACGAAGCTTTACAATTGCAAGGATATTATCATTGACTTCGAATTTGGGTAAAGTATCCCTATCTTTTTCTTTATAAATTGTTAATAACAAAGGAACATCATTAAAAGTTCGTTCTCCAATTGCAATAGTTCCAATAATTCTCATTGCTGCAAAATCTTTTTCAATTTTATAAACTTCGGTAACAGTTCCATAAATCTTACTATTTATTTCAAAGAATTTATCTGTTGACTGAATAAGTTTTACTCGAGAAAAACTAATCGAAAGAAGCAAGCCAATAGCAAAGGAGGAGAAAAAGTAAACAAAATTCCAACTCTTGAAAACCAAAGCCAAAAAAACTGAGCACAAAACACAAAGGATTAATAGAAAAAGGATTTTTGATGATAATATCAAACCCACCAAAAGAGCAGGCAAAATAAACAATAAAAGTTTCAGAATTGGATTGTTATTAAGTGTGCTAAATAAATTAATTTGCATTTTTTTTCAATCAAATATTTCAATTTATAAAAATGTGTGGAATAGTAGGATATATTGGAAAACGCAACGCTGTAAAAGTTCTTTTGAATGGACTTCAGCGACTCGAATATCGTGGTTATGACTCTGCGGGTCTCTCGATAATTGAAAACAATAAGTTAATCACATACAAAAAGCAAGGCAAAGTAAATGAATTAATTAAGA
This sequence comes from uncultured Hyphomicrobiales bacterium, assembly GCA_964413155.1. Classification (GTDB taxonomy): domain Bacteria; phylum Bacteroidota; class Ignavibacteria; order Kapaibacteriales; family UBA2268; genus Naka2016. The sequence goes on from CAYPRT010000004.1 coordinate 59,221, forward strand.
TTTTAGAAGGAAAAGAATTTAACTCAAATATTGGAATTGCTCATACCCGATGGGCTACACACGGCGAGCCAAATGACATTAATGCACATCCCCACCACGATAATTCTGGCAATATTGCAATTGTTCACAATGGAATTATCGAAAATTATTCATCATTGAAGCAAATGCTCGCCACTAAGGGATATAAGTTTGTTTCCGCAACGGATACAGAAGTGCTTGCTGTTTTAATCGGTTACATTTACGAAAGAGTTAAGGATTTAGAAGAAGCAGTTAGAATCGCATTAACAGAAGTTCAAGGAACTTTTGGTTTGGCAGTTGTTTCATCCTATGAACCAAATAAAATAATAGCTGCGCGAAGAGGCAGCCCAATGATTGTTGGAATTGGTGAAGATGAATTCATAGTTGCCTCCGATGCTTCGGCTATAATTCAATATACTCGCCAAGTAATTTATCTCTCCGACAATGAAATGGTGACTTTAAACGATGAAAGCTACTTCACTAAAACAATAGACAATATCAGAACCAACAATATTATTCATTTAGTTGACTTCGACTTAAGTAAAATTGAAAAGGGTGGCTACGAACATTTTATGCTGAAAGAAATATTCGAGCAACCCCAAACTATACGCGATGCCTGTCGAGGTCGCTTAATTGTCGAAGAAGGAATGGCAAGGCTGGGGGGGTTATTACCTGTAATGGATAAGCTCCGCGAAATAGATAGAATAATCATCACAGGATGTGGAACTTCCTGGCATGCAGGTTTAGTGGGTGAATATTTAATAGAAAATCTTTGCGAAATTCCAGTCGAAGTTGAATATGCCTCGGAATTCCGCTATCGAAATCCAATATTGCGTAAGAACGATATTGTGATTGCAATTTCTCAAAGTGGCGAAACTGCCGACACACTTGCTGCGGTGCAAGAAGCAAAACAAAAAAATGCTACAGTGCTCGGAATTGTAAACGTTGTAGGTAGTTCAATTGCAAGGGAAACAAATGCTGGTGTTTATATTCACGCTGGACCAGAAATTGGAGTTGCTTCGACAAAAGCATTTACCTCTCAACTTGTTGTTTTATCGTTGATTGCCCTTCTTCTTGGAAGAATGAGAAATTTATCGAAAATCGAAGGAATTCAGATTGCTCGTTCAATAAAAGAACTCCCTGAAAAAGTTGAGCAAATTCTCGACAATGCTGAGCAAATAAAACAGATTGCTAAAGAATTTTCCTATTCAAGGAACTTTTTGTATTTAGGCAGAGGATACAATTTCCCTGTTGCTTTAGAAGGAGCTCTGAAATTAAAAGAAATTTCGTACATCCACGCCGAAGGATACCCATCGGCTGAAATGAAACACGGACCTATTGCTTTAATTGACGAAAATATGCCAGTGGTCTTTATTGCCCCGAAAGATGAAATCTATGATAAAGTAATTTCAAATATTGAAGAAGTTCGTTCTCGAAAAGGCAGAGTAATTGCTATTGCTACCGAAAATGACAAGACAATTACAAAATATGCTGAAAAAGTCATCTACATTCCCGAGACATTACCAATGCTGACTCCAATATTAACAGTAATTCCTCTTCAATTGCTGGCATATTATATTGCAGTAGAATTAGGTTGCAATGTAGACCAACCCCGAAATCTTGCAAAAAGTGTTACAGTAGAGTAAAAAAGATAAAAACCCAAATCACACATTTCTTCAATTAATTTTTCATTCATAAAATAAATAATTCAAACAAACGTTTGATTGATTTGTCCTTTTCAAACAAACGATTGTTTAACTTTTATTTGGTCTTATGCAAACATCAGTTTCTGAAGAAAAAGAACCTAAAGAAAGAATATTGACTGCCGCTGCATCACTTTTTGCAACAAAAGGTTATGCGGCAGTAGGCGTTAGGGAAATTGCTGAACTCGCACAAGTAAATGTGTCGATGATTTCATACTACTTTTCAGGCAAGATGGGCATACTGAAAGAAATCATACTTCGCTATTTTGAAGAAGTTCGGCAAATTTATGAAAAAACCCTCGCAAAGGAATTGCCCCCCGAAGAAACATTAAAAGAAATCGTTTACGAACTTGTTTCCTTGATGAAAAACAAAACAATTTTCTGCAAAGTTGCAATTACTGAAATGCCTTTTAACCTTCCAGAATTTGCTGAATTCAAAGCCGAAGTCATTCGACTACACATCGAGCACATCAAACAAGGTTTGAAATTGATTGAACTTTTTGTCGACGACCCGAAATTCAGTTCAATAATTACCCCTGCAATGGTTTCCCTTGTTTTTTCCCACTTTTTGTTTGAACCACTAATAAAAAAAGTTTGGGAAATCGAACTCGATGATGATTATTACGAACTTTATGCAAAAACCATTTCAACTTTACTTTTAAAAGGAATTACTGGGGTCAGTAATCAAATCAAGAGGAATAAACAAGGAGAGCAAATATGAAAAAAAATGTCATTTCATTACTCTTAATTATCATTCCAGCATTTGTTTTGGCTCAAAATACCTACCAATTGACGTTAGAAAAAGCAATTGAACTTGGATTGAATAATTCAAAAAACTTAAAGATATCAGAATCCAAAATAATTTCAGCAAAAGCAAAAACAAACGAAGCAAACGCACAACTTTTCCCAACTTTGCGATTAATTTCTGGTTATACCCGTTTGAGTGAAGTAGAACCTTTCAAAATCAACTTTCAAGGCCGGGAATTTGAAGTTTCGCCAACAATTTTGAATAACTATCAAATACGATTTGGACTTCAATATCCTTTCTTTACAGGCTTCCGACTCGAAAATAATTATAAGATGATGGAACTAAACGAAAAGGCAAGCCAAGAAGATTATCAAGCTGAAAGAACCAAAGTAATTTACGATATAAAAAGCCTTTATTGGTCGATAAAAAATCTTGAACTTTCCCTGCAAAGTTTAAAGGAAAATATTCGTCAGGTTCAAGCCCATCTCCAAGATATTGAAAATTTTTTTAAAAACGGGTTAGTTACAGAAAATGATGTTTTAAAAGTGAAGGTTCAACTTTCAAACTTGGAGTTAACCAAAATTGACCTTGAAAATGCTATTCAGCTGAACAAAATTAACCTTTGTATTCTTCTGGGATTACCAACACTAACTAACTTGGAATTGGTTTCCCAACCTGAATTTAAAGAAACTGAATATTCCGATTTAAACAAATTACTCGAAACTGCATATAAACAAAGACCTGAACTCGTTGCACTTTCTTTGCGTAAAGAAGCTTCGGAAAAGGCAATTTCGATTGCCAAAAGTGGATGGTTGCCGCAAATTAGTTTCTCGGCAAACTACCAATATAACCGACCAAACCAAAGGCTTATGCCTGCTCAGGATAAATTTTATGGTACTTGGGACATTGGCCTTACAATCTCTTACGATATATGGAATTGGATGACAACTAAATATCAAACACAGCAAGCAGAGGAAAGCTTCCGCCAGGCAGATTTATCTTACCAACAATTAAAAGATGCTATAAATTTGGAAGTTACACAAAACTATTTCACATTTCAAAAAGCAAAAGAAAAAATAAATGTAGCAAAGCAAAATCTACAGCAAGCCGAAGAAAACTATAGAGTTACTAACGAAAAATTCAAAAATGGTCTTGTTTCAAGTTCCGAACTTTTAGATGCAGAAGTATCCCTTTTAAACTCAAAAATCAATTACAATAATTCAATTCTGGAATATGAAATTTCTAAAGCCAAACTCGAAAAATCTATTAACAATTTTGAAAATTAATAAGGTGGTAAAATGAGAAGTAAAAAGAAAATAACAACAATTTCAATCGTTTTTCTATTGTTCATTATTGCAGTTGCACTTTTATTGAACAATAGAGCGAAATTTCAAGCAAAAGCAAAAAAGAATGTCATCTTAACTACTTTTCCAGTAAATGTTGCGAAAATCACTTTCGAGGAGATTAATTTAACATTAGAATATAGCGGGAACGTACTCCCTAACGCAGAAGTTAGCATAGCTTCCGAAGCAAATGGGAAAGTGGTTGCAGTCAACGCAAATTTGGGAGACTTTGTCACCAAAGGAACAGTTTTAATTAAACTTGACGACGAAATAAAGCTGGCAAATTTGCAAACAGCAGAAGCAAATTTTCAAAAAGCAAAAAAAGACCTTGAACGATACGAAAAACTCCATTCAGAGAATTCTGTTCCCGATGCCCAATTGGAACAATTTCGCTTTCTATACGAAACCGCAGAAGCACAATATAAAATCGCAAAAAAGCAAGTCGAAGATACTCGAATACGTGCACCATTTTCGGGCTTTGTAGCATCGAAAATGGTAGAAGTTGGCGCAATTGTTTCACCCGGAACACCATTGATTAATCTTGTTGATATTTCTACCGTCAAAATTAGAATTCAAGTTCCAGAAAAAGATATTGTTAAAATAAAAAAAGGGGATTTTGTCGAAATTACTTCCGACATTTACCCAACAGAAAAGTTTTCTGGAATGATTCAGAACATTGGATACAAAGCAGATGAAGGGAAAACCTACCCCGTTGAAATTTCTTTGCGAAATAGAAACAACTTGCTTAAAGCAGGAATGTTCGTTCGAGTAAAAATCCCATCTGCAATCCGAGGGAAAACATTGCTAATGCCCCGCGAAGCACTTGTCGGCAGCTACCTTGAACCAAAAGTTTTTGTTGTCGAAAAAAATTTGGCCCGTTTGCGTTCGATTGTAATTGGAAATGAAATAGGGAAGAAATTGGAAGTCCTTAGTGGACTAAGCGAAGGAGATTTAGTTGTTATCGAAGGACAATTAAACTTAAAAGATGGAACACCTATTCAAATTGTAGAACAATATTGAGGTCGAAATGACAATTACAGAATTAGCAATAAAACGCCCAACACTTGTTGTAGTTGTTTTTTCGGTTCTTGGAATTCTTGGAATATACGGCTTTGCGCAACTGAACTATGAATTGTTACCGAAATTAACACCCCCAGTCCTAACAATTCAAACAGTTTACCCCGGTGCTTCACCTTACGAAGTAATGAATAATTTAACAAAGCCATTAGAGGATGCAATTACTGGGATGGAACTTGTTTCGAATATTCGTTCAATATCGCGCGAAGGCGTTTCATTTATCTTTGTCGAATTAGATATGTCCGCCGATGTTGATAAGTCCTTACAAGATGCACAACGAAGGATTAACCAAATTTCAGATCTTCTTCCAAAGGAGGCTCGCCAACCTGTCATATCCAAGTTGTCGTTCGATGAGGTTCCAGTTTTAAGAATTAATGTTTATAGCAAACTTCAATCAAAAGCTTTATATCAATTCGTTAAAGACAACATTGTACCTTTGATTTCCAAAATAGAAGGCGTGGGATTAGTTCAGCTATTAGGTGGAGAAGAGCGCGAGATTCAAGTTAACATTGATATGCAGAAAGTAAAATCTATGGGACTATCATTAAACAACATAGTTCAATCAATTGTTAGTTCAAACATAGATTTTCCAACAGGAAATGTAAAAGAACCTGAAAATCAGTATGTATTGCGAGTGGCTGGAAAATTTAATTCCTTAGAAGAATTGGAAAATCATATTGTAGCACAAACCCGCTCTGGAGGAGAAATCCGATTGAAAGACATTGCAAATGTTCGCGATGGCATAAAAGAAATTACCAATATCAATCGCTTAAACAACCAACCTTCTTTGGGATTATTAATTCAAAAACAAACCGATGCAAATACTGTTGAAGTAAGCAAATTAGTCCGCAAAGAGTTAGCTCATTTGGAAAAGGAATATGGCAAAATAAATTTAAAATTCGATATAGCACAAGACAACTCAACTTTTATTATGGATGCAGCAAATGCAGTGAAAAAAGACCTTGCACTTGCTGTTTTAATTGTGGCATTAGTAATGTTCCTTTTCCTTCATAGTATAAGAAACTCATTAATTGTAATGGTTGCTATTCCGACTTCGCTAATATCAACTTTCTTCCTAATGTATATTTTTGACTTCACTCTCAACACTGTCACTCTACTTGCAATGTCATTAGTAATTGGAATATTGGTGGATGACTCAATCGTAGTAATAGAAAATATCACTCGACATCTTGAACACGGTGAAGACAGGATAACTGCTGCAATTCGGGGCCGAAACGAGATTGGATTCGCTGCGCTTTCAATTACACTCGTCGATGTGGTAGTCTTTTTCCCACTTGCTTTGATAACTGGAATGATTGGGAATTTCCTCCGAGAATATGCACTTGTTGTAGTTTTTTCAACTTTGATGAGTCTTTTCGTTTCGTTTACGGTCACCCCTTGGTTGGCTTCGCGACTATCAAAAGTCGAGTCACAAAACACAAAAGGTATTTTGAATAGGTTTAGCAGGTTTGTAGACAAAATTTACACAAAGCTTGAAAACTATTATGTTTCTGTCTTGAGTTGGGCTTTGAATAATGGTGGTAAAATTATTCTTTTTGCTGCAGCATTATTAATTTTTTCATTAATGCTTCCTGGAATGGGATTTGTTGGTACTGAATTTCTTCCAAATGTAGACCGAGGCGAAATAATTTTCAATATAGAAACTTCACCTGGTTCTACTATTGAAAAAACTAATGAGTTGGTTCAACAAATAGAAAATATCCTTACTCAACAACCAGAAGTAGTCAAAGTATTCACAAATGTCGGGTTTTCAAGTGAAGGTATCATCGGACAATTCCAAAACAATACTGCCCAAATCACGACATTATTGGTTGACAAAAACCAAAGAAACATATCCACCGATGAATTTGGGCAAAAGATGAAAGAAAAAATCAATACTATTCCTGGAGTCAAAGTTACAGCTCAACCTGTTACTTTGCTTGGAACTTCCACTCGTACTCCTATTCAAATTTTACTTAATGGCCCAACTTACAAAAGTATTTACAAAGCTGCAAATATTGTTGATAGCGTTGTTCGAACTGTAAAAGGAACAACAGATGTAAAATTTTCGAGCGAAGAAGGAAAACCAGAAATTCGAGTCGAAATCGATAGAAACAAGATTGCTTCTTTGGGATTAACTATTGCTGAAGTTGGAGCAACTTTGCGTACTGCTTTAACTGGAAACGATGATTCTAAATTTTCGGAAGCTATTGTAGATTACCCAATTCGAATACAACTGGATAAGTTCGACCGCTCGAAAGTCGAGGAAGTGCAAAACCTTCCGTTTGTAAATCGAGAAGGCAAAGTTATTTTATTGAAACAATTTGCTAATGTTTATCAATCGGTTGGGCCAACTAAGTTGGAACGAGAGAATCGTGCGCCTGCAATTTATGTCACTTCATCAGTATTTGGTCGAGCCAGTGGTGATGTTGCAAGTGAAATTCGAAAAAAGTTGCAAAACGTCAAGCTACCAACTGGAGTCGATTATTCCTTCGTCGGGGAACAGAAGGCAATGACGGACTCTTTTCGAAGCTTGCTACTTGCTTTGATTATTGGTAATGCCTTTGTATACTTAATTCTGGTTGCTCTTTATAATTCTTATCTTTACCCATTGGTTATTATGTTTTCCATCCCGCTTGCTCTTATTGGTGCTCTCTTCGGTTTAGCATTTACTATGAAAACAATTAGCTTATATTCAATCTTAGGATTAATTACTCTTGTTGGATTAGTTGCAAAGAATGGAATCTTGTTGGTGGACAGAACAAATTATATGAAATTCGAAAAAGGATTATCAACCAGAGAAGCTCTGCTCGAAGCGGGACAAATTCGATTGCGACCAATTTTGATGACTACATTTGCAATGGTTTTCGGACTATTACCAATTGCATTGTCCACTTCGGCTGGTTCTGAATCAAAATCTGGCTTAGCGGTAGTTATAATTGGTGGTTTGCTAAGCTCGCTCTTTTTGACATTAGTTGTAGTTCCTGTTGTCTACCAACGATTTGATAAGTGGCGCGAGGTGGTTCAAAGAATTTTTAAAAGAAAAAAAGCAGTAGCAGTGAACATCCCAGATTGATTTATTTACTTTTCTACATCTTGGGGGGGATAATGTTAGGACACATTATCCCCTTTTTTAATAGACAAAATAAATTCATATGTTGAAAAAAATTCTTAATTTTGTACTCTAAATACTTGATAAGTATGAATAAAACTTTGCACGAGAAACCAAAATTTTTAAATAAGAAGACCGAACTGTTCAATTGGTATCGGCTTCCTAAAACTCGTGCATTGAAAATTATCCTTTTCAAGCACTACATCACTGACGCACCAATTTAACTTCGCAATCCTCTGTTTTTCTCCTTTTTTTATTTAACTTTGTTTCACTATTTGGATTTGTTATGAAAAAAGATTTTTTAGAAGTCACTGATTTTACTACAGAAGAGATTTGGGGGATTTTCGAACTTGCAAAAAAAATGAAAGAAAATCCCAGCAATTACTACGAGGCTCTTCGGTATAAAACTTTAGCATTAATTTTCGAAAAGCCATCGTTGCGAACAAGGACTACTTTCGATGTAGGAATTCAACAACTTGGTGGATTTTCTGTTTACCTTTCTCCATCGGAAATCAATCTAGGCAAGCGCGAATCTGTTTACGATGTCGCAAAAAATTTGGAAAGAATGGTCGACGGAATAATGGTTCGAACTTTCGGTCACGATATTGTTGAAAATATGGCTCGATTTGCTAGAATTCCAGTTATTAATGGCTTAACAGATTTTGCCCATCCTTGTCAAGCAATGGCAGATTTCTTTACCATTCTCGAAGTAAAAGGAAAAACCAAAGATTTAAAAATAGTTTACGTTGGAGATGGAAATAATGTTGCCCATTCGTTAATGAATGCAGCAGGAAGATTAGGTGCATACATTGTAGTTGCCACACCGCCAGGTTTTGAACCGAAGCTAAAAGCATATCAAAACGCAATCGAAGCCGGAAAAGAAACGGGTGCAAAAATCGAAGTTGTCAACGATCCTATCGAAGCGGTGAAAAACGCCGATGTAGTTTACACTGACGTCTGGGCATCAATGGGACAAGAATCAGAGGCGGAGAAAAGAAAGAAAATTTTTGCTCCATACCAAGTTAACTCGAAATTATTTGGATACGCAAAACCCGACGCAATATTTATGCATTGCTTACCTGCACATCGGGGCGAAGAGGTTACCGACGAAGTAATTGATTCCCCCAATTCTGTTGTTTTTCAAGAAGCGGAAAACCGTCTCCACGTCCAAAAAGCCATTATGTATGAACTTATGAAAAACAAATAACATGGATACCAATAAGAAAACAGCTTTAGTTGCAATTGGTGGTAATTCCTTAATCAAAACCGGTGAACAAGGCACTCTCGACCAGCAATTTAAAAATGCCCTTGAAACTGCAAGAAATATAGTCAAGATGATTAAAAAAGGATGGAAGGTGGTCATAACCCACGGCAATGGTCCCCAAGTTGGAGCAGCATTGATCCGTTCCGAACGTGGCTCGGGCGAAGCTTATACTCAAACCCTTGATGTGTGTGTTGCTACAACCCAAAGTGAAATTGGATATCTTTTACAAAAAGCCTTTTACCAAGAACTTAAACAACAGAACTTAAATTACGCTGTTACAGTAGTTCCGACAATGGTTGTTGTCGACCAAAATGACCCTGCATTTAAAAACCCAACTAAACCTATTGGACCATTTTACGACAAAAAAGAAGCGGAATTGAAAAAAGCTAAATTAGGATGGAATGTAGTCGAGGACGCCAATCGTGGTTGGCGAAGGGTTGTTCCATCGCCCGAACCACTGGATATTGTTGAAATCGATGTTATTCGATCACTTCTTGATTTAGGAATTATTACCATTGCTCTTGGTGGTGGTGGAATACCAGTTTATTTCAAAGGGTCAAAAATATATGGTTGTGAAGCAGTAATCGATAAAGACCGGTCCTCGGCACTTTTAGCCAGCCAACTCAAAGTTGACCTATTTTTAATAAGCACTGCTACAGATTATGTATATTTGAACTACAAGAAACCTAACCAAAAGCCCATTGTTTCTATTAATTCTGACGAGGCTGAAAAATATTACAACGAAGGTCATTTTCCTCCTGGAAGTATGGGACCAAAAATTCAATCTGCTATTAAATATTTGCGAAACGTTGGTGGAAAAGTAATTATAACATCGTACGAATATATAGAAGAAGCTCTGGAAGGAAAAGCTGGAACAATAATTTTACCATAAAACAAGGTTTAAAAATGAAACTTGAACACGTTATTCAATCGCAACAATTCACAGTTCCACTTATTTGGGAACTTTTTAAAAGAACACGCGAAATGGAAAAAATAGTTCGTCGTGGTGGCACGCGTGATTACGAACGATACATAATGGCTTCCCTTTTTTATGCGCCCTCTACTCGAACAAGGTTTTCATTCGAAGCAGCAATGCTACGACTTGGTGGAAAGGTACTTTCGACCGAACAAGCACGAGAATTTTCATCCGAAATCAAAGGGGAACGCTTGGAAGACACAATTCGCATCATTGGTAATTATTGCGATTTAATTGTACTTCGGCACCACGAAGAAGGAGGCGCCTCTCGCGCAGCTGCTGTTTCGAAAGTTCCCATAATTAATGCTGGTGATGGTTCTGGAGGACAACATCCGACCCAAGCACTTCTTGATTTGTACACGATTTACAACGAACTCGGAACTCTCGATGGACTTAAAGTGGCCCTTGTAGGGGCTTTAGATAAGGGTAGAACTGCTCGCTCGCTGGCTTATCTTCTTAGCAAATTCGAAAGATCTAAACTATATTTTATTGCACCATCTGAACTTCAAATAAAACCTGATATTCTTGAACATCTTGAAGAAAAAAAGGTTGCCTACGAACTTTTAGATTCTGTCGATAAGGTTATTTCCGAAGTTGATGTCGTTTACCAAACTCGAATTGATGCGGAAAGATTACAAAACAAACAAATCGACTTAAGTATCTACAACATTACACCTAATGTTTTAAGGAAGATGAAAGAAAATTCTATTATTATGCATCCACTACCACGTTCAGTCGAAATTAGCCGTGACGTTGATTCCGATCCACGAGCTGCATACTTCCGTCAGGCAGAAAATGGTTTGTTTGTACGAATGGCTTTAATTACGCTACTTTTTGATAACGAATAAAGGAGAAATTATGAAAACACAAGATTTTATTGAACTTGAAAATCTTTATGGTGCACATAATTACCATCCACTTGATATAGTAATAACAAAAGCAGATGGTTGCTGGGTCTACGATGTTGAAGGGAAAAAATATCTTGATTGTCTCGCAGCTTACTCTGCTGTAAATCAAGGTCACTGTCATCCTCGAATTCTAAAAGCTTTCATCGAACAAGCTACCAAAGTAACCCTAACAAGCCGAGCATTTCGAAATGACCAACTCCCTTTACTTTACAAACAACTTCATGATCTGACCGGCTACGATATGGCTTTGCCAATGAACTCCGGAGCGGAAGCAGTCGAAACCGCTATCAAAGCCGCAAGAAAATGGGGTTACAAAATTAAAGGTATCCCAGAAAATAAAGCTGAAATTATTGCTTGCGAAAACAATTTCCACGGTAGAACAACTACAATTATTAGTTTTTCGACCGAGCCACAATATCGTGATGGTTTTGGTCCCTTTACCCCTGGTTTCACAATTGTTAAATATGGGAACATTGAAGATTTGAAGTCCAAAATCAACGAAAATACAGCAGCCTTTTTAGTAGAACCAATTCAAGGAGAAGCAGGAATCATTATCCCGCCCGAAGGTTATCTTCGCGAAGCTGAAAAAATTTGCCGCGAAAACAATGTTCTTTTCATTTGCGATGAAATTCAAAGTGGATTGGGACGTAGTGGAAAGTTGTTTGCGTTCCAATACGAAAATGTCCATCCCGACCTTGTAATTATTGGCAAAGCTCTATCTGGGGGTTTTTATCCAGTATCTGCAGTATTAGGAAGCAAAGAAGTTCTCGGTGTATTTAACCCTGGTGACCATGGCTCAACATTCGGAGGCAACCCTCTTGCTGCACGCGTCGCTAGAGAATCTTTAAACGTATTAATCGAAGAAAATATGATTGAAAATTCGGCACGGATGGGGGAATATTTTCTCGGACAACTTAAGAAAATCAAAAGCAAAAATATCGTTGAGGTTCGCGGAAGGGGCCTTTGGATTGGAGTTGAACTCAACGGATTAGCTCGACCCTATTGCGAAAAATTAAAAGACGAAGGCATTCTATGTAAAGAAACGCACGACCGTGTCATTCGTTTTGCACCCCCACTGGTTATCAAGAAGGAAGAAATTGACTGGGCACTGGAAAGGATTGAAAAAGTTATAAAATCTTTCGATTGATATGTGGCAAAGAGATTTCACAATTGAACAAAAGATTTCCCAAATGTTAATGATTGGTTTTCGGGGCCTGACCCTTGTTAACTCCCAGTGGCTTGTGGAATATTTGCAAAGAGGATTAATCGGTGGAGTTATTTTATTCGAAAAAGATTTAGAAACCCAAGGCACAAGAAATATTGAAAGCCCCGAGCAATTAAAAAAACTAATTGAACAACTGCAATCCCTTTCGCCCTTTCCTTTGTTTATTGCTATTGACCAAGAAGGGGGCAGGGTTTCCCGGCTAAATTCAAAAAACGGATTCAAGGACTACCTTTCCCATTATGAGATTGCAAGTAAAGAAGATGAATCTTTTGCAAATGAAATTTTCACCAAAATTGCCGAAACTCTTTATAAAGTTGGGATAAATGTAAATTTTGCCCCGGTTGTTGATTTAATTATAAACCCTGATAACCAAGTGGTTGTCCAAAACAATCGATGCTTTTCATCCGACCCATCCATAGCTGCGAAATTCGCTAAGATATTTATTACAAAACATTTGGATTTTAATATCTTATCAGTTGCCAAACATTTTCCTGGGCATGGTTCCTCGCATCAGGACTCGCATTTCCAATGGACCGATGTTTCAAGTTCTTGGAAAACGATTGAACTAAAACCCTATGAAATTCTTTCTGAAGAAGGAATTCTAAAAGCTGTGATGGTTGGACATATTTTCAACAAGCACTACGACCCAAATTTCCCAGCTTCTCTTTCTCATTTATGGATAGAACAAATTTTGCGTCGGCAATTTGGTTTTAATGGTTTGGTATTTACTGATGATTTACAGATGAAATCCATTTCCGACTATTTCACCTTCGAAGAAACTATCGAATTATCGTTGCTTGCGGGCAACGACATTTTACTTTTTGCGAATCAAATAGATTTTTCGGCAGATATTCCACAAAAATTCGTTAAAACCACAATAGGTCTCCTTGATAAAAATAAAATTTCTATTGAGAGAATAAATAAGTCTTTCGAGCGAATTATGAATTTTAAAAACCAATTTATGTTAAACAAAAATGAGAGCTAATATGGAAAAACGAACAAAAGTCTTGATTTTAGGAGCAGCAGGCAGAGACTTTCACAATTTCAATGTTTTCTTTAAGAACAAACCTGAATACGAAGTAGTTGCCTTTACAGCTGCACAAATCCCAAATATTGAAGGAAGGCTATATCCTGCAAGCTTGGCTGGAGAGCTCTATCCTAAAGGTATTCCAATTTATCCAGAAAACGACCTTGAAGAGTTAATCGAAAGGTACAACATTGAGGAATGTGTCCTTTCTTATAGTGATTTATCTTACGAAACGGTAATGCACATTGGCTCGAGAGTTTTGAAATCAGGAGCCAAATTTTCTATGCTCGGTTCAAAACAAACAATGTTAAAATCATCCAAGCCTGTTATTTCAATAACTGCGGTTCGCACTGGTTGTGGAAAAAGTCAAACTACCCGCCGTGTTGTTCAAATACTTCGAAATGAAAAATACAAAGTTGTTTCAATTCGACACCCAATGCCTTATGGCAATCTCGAAGAACAAAAAGTTCAGCGATTCGCCTCAATCGAAGATTTACATCGATACAATTGCACAATTGAAGAAATGGAAGAATATGAACCTCATATTGCAATGGGTAGCATAATCTATGCTGGAATCGACTACGAAGCAATTCTTCGACAAGCAGAAGCAGAAGCAGATATCATTGTTTGGGATGGCGGTAACAACGATATGCCTTTCATTAAACCCGACCTTTCAATTGTTGTTGTTGACCCACTTCGACCAGGCCATGAAATTTCTTATTATCCTGGTGAAGTTAATTTCCGCATGGCTGATGTAATTGTTATCAACAAAATAGATTCTGCATATCCCGAGGATGTTGAATTTGTTTTAGATAACATTAGAGAATATAACTCAAAAGCCAAAGTAGTTTTCGCTGCTTCTGCAATAATGGTCGAAAATCCAGATATTATCAATGGAAAACGAGTTCTTGCTATTGAAGACGGACCAACCTTAACCCATGGAGAAATGAATATTGGAGCTGCGGTCGTTGCAGCTCGACGCTACGGCGCAAGCGAGCTTATCGACCCACGTCCTTTCCTTGTTGGTTCATTAATTGAGACATTCGAAAAGTATCCTGAAATTGGTACTCTTCTCCCAGCAATGGGCTATGGAAAGCAACAAATGGCAGACTTAGAAGCAACAATTAACCGGACAGATTGCGATGCTGTTGTAATTGGCACCCCAATTAATTTGGGTAGGTTCATTAAGATTAACAAGCCTTTTACTCGAGTATATTACGAATTAGCCGAAATCGGTTCACCAAATCTTCAAGATATAGTTTCGAATTTTTTAAAAAGGTAATTTTCTTTAGAAGAGAGGCTCCTTGCCGAGCCTCTTTTTTTATCTTTTGATTTTAAACAAACTTAACAAACAAAAAGTCTATCTTAATCTTATAAAGGCTAAATTAATTAATTTCTAATGTTAATCAGCCTACTTATTAATCAAGGACCGAATAATTTTTTGTGCTTCGGGTAACAAAGCAAGTTGCGCAGTTACCGATGCTTTTTCGTCAAGAATCTTGTCCCAGTCATTCGCAACTTCCCAGAACAGTTTCTTTAATTCTTTTTGAGTTTCGGAACTTCTAGTAACAAGAGTCGAAAGAAAACTATCAAGAAATTTATCCATTTCTGGTATATTTTCAAAAACTTTATTATAAAGTCCTTTCGAAAGGCACCAATCCGCACTATACCAATCAGTATCAATAGTCATTTGCATAAAAGCACTTTTACCAATCTTTCTTTCAACTGCATAACTAATAACAAAAGGTCCAATTGCAATCGAAAACTCGCTTAAACGAACTGACGCAGATTTAACTGCAACAACATAATCGCAGGCAGATACAAGGCCTAAACCACCACCAACAACCTTCCCTTGAACCCGAGCAACAACAAATTTATTTGCTTTCCGAATTGCATTGATAACTCGACCGAAACCCGAAAAGAAATTCTTTGCAGAATCGAAATCCTTTAAATTTATTAATTCATCGAAAGAAGCACCCCCACAAAAAGTTTTGTCGCCTTCGCTCTTTAAAAGTATAACTTTAGAATTTTCGTTTTCGGTAAGCTTTTCTATTGCCTCTTTCATCTGAGCAAGTAAATACCCAGGCAAAGAGTTTCCTTTTGGATGGAAAAATGTAATAATCCCAACTGAATTAATAATTTCACTTTTGACAAAACCTTCCATAGTTAATCCTTAATAATTTCGATTAAAATATGTTTTGGTTTGAAAAACAAATTAAGGAACTTGTCCATTTGTTTCCATATTGAAAATGGAAAAACAGAAAGCAACTTATACATTCGAAAATATTGAATTAGGGAATTGCCAAATTTGTAATATTTCCAAGAAATTTTACTCACAACATTATTAAAAATTTCATCGAGGTTATTTTCGTCGAAGGAGTGAAGATGAGCATTTAGCGGTGTTGGATTGTTACAATGAATACATAAAGTATAGCGAATTTTTTCCCTGTATGGTGTAGTCAAAATAATTTTTCCCTTTGGTTTCACTATTCTAATGAGTTCATTAACGAAATTGACCGGCTCATTTAAATGTTCAATAATTTCAGATGCTACAATGCAATCGAAAGTAGAATCTTTAAAAGGAAGGAAGTAAGCATCGGCAACAATGCCAAAATGATTTTCGCTTGGGTATTTCTCGATTACCTTTCGAACATTCTTAAATGAAATATCAATAGAAAAAACAATTCTGTCCATATTCAACAATGAGTTTGCAAGCCAGCCATTGCCACAACCAACATCTGCAATTAACCGAGCCGTAGGTGGAATTTTGGAAAGTATGTATTGGTAAACCCTTTTTTCCTCGTTTTCTGTTTCAATAAATTTCGGGGAGAAGTAATCAAAAAATTCAGCATCCTTTTGGTAATGAACAAAATAATTCGGGATATCAATTTTAGAAATTAGAATTGGAATTCCTTCAAGAATTTCATAATCGCCTTCATCGCTGGAAAGTGTCTCGGTAATTTTGTTATAATATAGAGGTAGCTTACGCCTTGGCGAGACAAGTATCGAAGTTAATGGAAACATTTACCAAATTCCAAACAATAACGACATTCCAATCTGAACAGAAAAAACGTGCATTGTTTCATCTTTGGAAAAATTAAATACAGGAAGTCCAAGTGTAACTGTTGGACTTGCATAAATCCCGGCAAACAATGGTGCATCATAGCCAATACAAATTTTTGGCTCAATTTTGAAAAAGGATAAATCAGACAGTCGGCCATTCCAAACTTTTCGCCTTTGAGTATAATCGATAAAATGAAATTCGGGAGGAGATAAAACTTGTTCAAAAATTTCAAATTGACTTTGAAGTTTAAAACCAAATTCAACAGAACCCAAAACAAATAAATTTGAATTCAAAGGCTTCCATTTAATGGCAACACCAAAGTTAATGAATTTATAATTCATCGAAAGTTCATTTTCCACCCGAGCAATTTTTGTAATCCCTTTTACCAGAATCGGAAAAGAGTCGCCTGCGGAAGTCATTTTAGCAGCGCTGCCTTGATAAACTAAGTAACCTTGAAATGCTACATTATGCAAGTACCAATGCTCAATGGTAGCTCCAAAATAATATGCACTACCATTTCCACCATTGAATTTTGAGCAAACAAATAAGTTTTCCAACAGAGTTAATTCCCCGGATAAATAATTCTTTGAAGCAAAACCTTCGACTCCGACATAAGTACGAGGAATGTAAAAAGGAAATCGAGGGGAAAGTTCCCAGGAAAATCCTTGACACCAAAGGATGTTCGAAGAAAGTAATAGCAATAAACACAAAGCTCGCTTCATCAATTGATTTTAACAAAATGTTGAACTTCTTGATAAATACCAGAAACAAAGCGAATAAAATATACCCCTTTGGGAAGTTGGGAAACATCAAATTGAATGTGATAAACGTCTGGTTTTAAAGTTTGGTCAATTAGTTTTTTTATTTCATTGCCATAAGCATCATATATAGTTAAAAGAGTATTGACCTCGAAGGCAACAGAAAAATTAATATCAACAAACGTTGTCGCAGGATTCGGCCTTGGAATGTCGAAGAAAAACAGACCTTTGCCACCGTCAAAAAGTTTTTGAGATATTCCGCATAATGAATCTATGGTAACATTTGTAGAAAAAACAATAGGGATAAGCGCCCGCGAGCAAACACCATCGCCAAAACGAGGAGAAAGAAATTCCACAGGGCTTGAAATCTGATTGCCAAGGAAGGTATTAAAATTAAGTATTATTAAAGTGTCGCTTTTAAGAAAATATTCATTCCATTTCGTTTTGATATCAATAGCAATTAAACCTTCCCCATTTTCTTTGATGTTAACTAAATCAGCTTTTTCGGAAGCAGTTGCTTGAACATTAAAATTTCTGAATTGCAAAACCGAAGGATTGAAGCGAACTGTGTCTGAATATTCTTTAACTCTTGTTATTCTTTCTTTTTGAACAAGGATAGGTAGCGAGAGAACTGAACCAGGCTTAAATGAAACAGAATCGGGGAAAGAAATATTTATGGGGTCGGGCAAAACACCATTTGCTTTTAATCTTATTTTCAAAGTATCACGAATTTTGGAAAAAGACGAAGTTAAAATCAGATAGGCTTCGTAAAAACCTGTTGTTCGAGCAGTAGAATCGAAAATAATCCTTAAATTCCTTCGAGAATAAGCAGGAATTTCAAAATTTTCCTCTAATATTTTAAAAGGGGTCTGTGGATATGGTGGTTCCACTTTTGCATTTTCAACCCGAAGAACAAAATTCCCATTGTTGATGACTCTAATAACAGTATCGCGAATTGTGGGACAACCTTCTGCATTATTAATGATAATATTTCCAAAGTCGACCGAGTCCACATCAGCAGCCAACTTTGGAGCAAGTCCGACTCCTCGGATATTAAATACAATCTTTTTTGCACTTTCTGGATATCCTATGATTCGTCTTTTAACAATATTACTATAAAAAGTAACACGAGCAAGAAAAGTATCTCTTTGTGTAGGCTGAAATACAATAGTAAAAGAGTCGATTTGAGTAGGTAAAATTGGGTTCCGACTTTGTAAAGTATCGATAAATTTGAATCCACTCGATGGTGTCTCTGAATAGAAATTCAATATCTCTTGTTTAGAGAAACTAAAAGGTAAATTTCCTGTATTTTGAACATATACTTTCACAATTTTTGTAGTATCCAAAGGGATCGAGCCGAAGTCAATAAACTCATCGATTACTTCAGCATTTTCAACTTTATGCAGTTTCAATTTCTGTGTTACACCAACCCCACGAATAATTGTTTGAACATATTTAGTACTATCGGGGAACATAGGGGAACGATAAACAAAACGCAACAAAGCAGTGTCTCGTCCAAGATTCGTTGGGTAGTATGTAATTTGCCATTTATTACGTTCATCACCAGAGCGATAAGGTTCAAAAACAACGGGTGTTTGCTTGCGTTCGAGCCTAATTTCGGCATTTAAAGAACGGAGAAAAATAATGCTATCTACACTTAATTTAGTATTTGTATTGTTTTGAACAATAAGAAAAGTTCTAATTGTATCTTTTGGCTCCACCCAAACAGAATCGAAATCGATAACGTTTTCGAATACATCGAGCTCTTTGTCGCTTTTTCGTGCAATCAGAATAAATTCACGCATCTTCACCAATTCGTTTAGGGAAGTCGGGGGGTCGTTAATTTCTGGATTAAAAACACCAAGGCGAAGCAGGACTACTTTTTTGCCAACAGGAAATTGGGGCGAAGGAGTAAAAGGAATGTATTTAACCTTGAATAAATAATTGGAATTTGAGTCCAAAATTCTAGGCAAATCACGTGGACCATAAAATTCAAAAAAGTCGAGATTATTCGGGTCATCAACGGCTCGTCCAATTAGGAAAGTGTAGTCGTTACCGCCAATTTTAAGATTTTTTCCACTAAGATTTACAATATTGAAAACAGTTTCAAGGGAATCCCCAACGATGCACATTCCCATATCGACTGTATCGGAGGCAGTATATTCATTAAAAATTAAAACATTATCTTGAGAAAAAGTAGGAAAGATATTACACAGAAAAAAGACAAATACTTTAATAAATAAAATGTGTCCGAATCTTTTTAACATATTTTACATAAATTTCGTTTAAACTTAATTTTCAAATTAATAATTTTCAACATCTTAATAAGAACGAAAAAAACTCCATAAGAAAATTAAAAATAAAAAAGGCTGCCAAAAACAGGCAGCCTAAAAGATAATAAAATCCGTACAACTTTCAACGAACAATATTCAATAATTTTGTAACAGAATTCCCATCGCTTGTTGAAAACTTATAAAAATAGGAACCAGATGCTAATTCCGATGTATTCACCATAACAGCATGTATTCCAGATGAAGCAGGTCCTTCGTACAAGGTTTTAATTGAATTTCCCATTATATCAAACAATTCCAATTTAATATTCATTTGTTTATTTAAAACAAAACCAATTTCAGTGAAATCGCCATTTGCTGGGTTTGGTTGTGGGTCTTTCAAGTAGAAATTAGGATTTACCTGTTCTTCAACTTTTGAAATTCCAATTAAACTCACACTGGCAAATCTTACTTCTTGAGGATAATCGACAACTAATTGTTGTACAAAAGCTGGATAAGAGTTTCGAGGATGATTTGGATCTTGATATTGAATTGGTAAAGTAACAGACTTTACTAATGGTACCTTATCAATAGAAGGTATTATGTTAGGAATCCAAGTTATTTTATCATAAACAGTATCGTTAGTTGCATTAATTGGTTCACTCCATTGGAATATATTTTTTTCTCTGTATGCAAAGAAAACATCAGTTGTAAATAGAGTATCCAACTTTTGAGCACCATTAGCAATAACAATAGGTGGGTCGATAAGGATACTTTTATTAATAAAATCAACCCATTTTAAGATGATATATCTTCCATCTTTTGTTTTCGCTGCTTGAAGTTCATTACCTAAAAAGCTCCCATACAAGGAATCCTTAAGCACATTTTGTTGGGTCGAAACGTCATCTATTATATATGGGAAACCGAAAATGTTAGCAACTTTGTTCACAGTCCACAAGCCCCCGCTGTAGTTTGCCTCAACTATATGTAATTCATGTAAATTTCCACTATTGTCGGGTATAATTACACGGGTAAAGAAGCTATACTCGTCTGGTCCAAGAACAACAAATGCATCTGGTTGATATGGAAGAATTAATGCCATTTGATCGTTAGCTGTTCCACCCCAAGTTGAAACATAGTCAATAAAGACACTTGAAGGGGCAGGTTGGAATTCGCTCCAAGTTTGTCCATAATCAGTCGATTTAGAAATTCCAGGAACTCTATCGGAACCTTTAGTTACATTAGGTTGGAAGAAATTGCAAACAGCTGCGTAAACAGTACCTTGATTGTCAACATCTAATAGCATATTTGAATTGAAGGTCGAATTAAGTTTATCGCTAGTTCTAAATCTGGATAAAGACCAACTCGGCGGGCAACCTTGGAACAAGAAATCAAAGTCTCCGAAACTAAATGATGCAAAGCCATATTGCCCATATTGGGTAGTCTCGGAGTTTACCAACATACCAACATTATAAGCAAAGCTTCCGTCGCTCGTTGAATGCGCAGCAACTCGGGAAGTCCACCATCTGTAACCAGCGAGGTTACCGGGGTAAAGGAAATCGCTACTTTCAGTAGATTCAGGTGTTGAAATTACATACATTCCACCAGCCCAAGGATAATCACCTTGAACATTTTTTCGAGCAAATGGCGCAAATACGAAATAAGATAACCGCGAAGGATTGGTTGAATTTTCTGGGTTTACTACACCAACGGAAGCAAGAACTGGTACTTCACCCGATTTTGAGAATACACCTCGATTTTGCCAACTTTGCCCATAATTTGTTGAGTAAAATAAAGTAATTGTACCCAAAAGGTCGGTTTGATTCTGAGGAAGAGAATAATTTGCAATAGATAGGACTAAAGTATTAGAAATTGGCTCATAAACAAAAGGTGTTAGAAACCCGAATAAACTCCATTGGGCCCCAACCACTCTTGTCAGAGGTGTAAAGGTAACCGATGTCTCATCGTTGTAAGATTTGGCCTGATCAACTATACCTGTGGGGTATGAAATATGCTTATTAAAAATCGGAACATTTAATGGTTCATCCAAAAGGCGCAAATCCTTCAATTGGGAAAATAGAACAAATGGTAATACAAAAAAACATAATGAGAGTACTGTGACTTTTTTCATTTTTCCTCCAATTTTAAAAAATAAATAGACATTTCAATTGCAATATTAGTTACAAAACAGAAATAAAAAAAATTCGGGGTTAAAAACCCCGAAAATGCAAAAAATAATCATCAAAGAACAATATTTGTGGTAACAATCCCATTGCTGCCAATTATTCGAACGAAATAAATACCTTTCGAAAGATTTGCAACATTCAAAGAAATTTCTTTAGCTTCGGGATCAATTTTAGTCGAAATTACTACTCTTCCTAATAAATCCATGACCTCAACTTTTTTGTACAGCCCAATAGCGCTTTCGAAAGTAACTTTAACTTCTTTAGCCAAAGGATTGTAAATTAAGAAAATTCCTGAATCTGTTTCATCATTAACAGATGAAACCATTGTCTTGAACCACCAAGTTTCACTCCAAGGTGTGCTTCCGCCGGGATTATATGCACGAACGTGCCAATAATATTGAGTATTGTATTCTAAATCGGAAACGAATTTGTTTGGTTGAATTAAAAGTGAATCATCCAATACGAAACTGGATTCAACGAAATTCGGGTCTTTTGCTACTTGAAGGTGGTAGTAATATGCATATTGAACAACATTCCAAATCAAACTCAAAGAAGTATTGACCCCAACAGTTTCGTTTTGTGGTAGAATAAGAAGCACAGGTCCAACAGGAGCGGGCGGAACAGTTCTGAATCGCCAGACGCTCGACCAAGCACTGGAAGAAGAATCATTATAAGCCATTACACGCCAGAAATATTCAGTCGATGTATTCAAATCCACGAGTAAATAAGTTGTATCTTCAATGTTTTTGATGTCATAGTCAACGGTAGAAAATTGAATGTCGCGTGAAACCTGCAATTGGTAATAGAGCGCAGAAGGAACAGAACTCCAAACCAAACGTAGCGTTGTAGGTTGAAAATCGGAATTATTATATGGTAAAATTGGAGTTGGAATTTCTAGGGGATTAGGTCCAGTTGTAAAAGAAAAAGTAACAGACCAACGGCTTGTGTCTTCGGAATTAATTGCTCTAACCCGCCAGTAATATTTTGTTGAAGGTTCAAGACCTGAAATCGTAACCGTATTGAGATTTAACCCAAAGCGACCATCAACAACATCATTGAACAATGGGTCTGTTGCAATAACAAATTGATAAGTTTGGGCTCCTTCGGGTTTTATCCACTCGAATGTAACTTTCAATGGCATTTTTGTGGCACCATCTGAAGGAAATACAAGAGTTGGTTTTTGCAGTTTAACCAAAAACGATGTAGGTTTAGACCAATCGGATGTGCAATATGCATCGGAAGCTTTCACTCGCCAATAGTAAACTTTATTGAAGTTTGGTAGAGTAAGAACAATTGAATCGGCTGTTAAACCATTTAAATCAAAAATTCTATGTGAATATAAATTAAAATTGTTTGTATCGGACACTTGAAGGCTAAACGTTGAACCAATTATGTCCCTCGTCCATTTAAGAACTACAGTCTTCGAGGTCTCGGAACCATCAGTAGGATTAATATGTTTTGGTGGAGCAAAGGTAGTTTGAAATCTCATTGTATCGGACCATAAGCCAACATTTGTAGCATCTTCAGCCCGAACTCTCCAACTATAATATTGAAGACTTGCTCCAAAATAATATGTAAATGTTCGAGTAGTAATTAGAGTATCCAAAACAAGGCTATCGGAATTAAACTCCATTCCTGGAGAAACCTGCAAACGATATTTACCTGCACCACTAACATTGTCCCATTGGAAATTAACTTGATTTGAAATGCATTGGGTATCGCGCAAGGGGTAAAGGTTTTGTGGTGGAGCATAAGCGGTCAAAAAGGTTCTGACTTTAGAAAAATCAGTTTCGCAGTCTGGGTAAACAGCCTTGACTCGCCAATAAAAACGAGTATTATAATCGTTGATAACTTGAGTAAAATTCTTATTAGAAGTAATTTCATCGTACAGAACAATGCTAAAATCGGGTGAAGTGGAAATTTGCAAATTATAAGAGTTTGCATTGGTAGGTACATTCCAAGCAAAATTAATTGCACCCCAGATAGAGGAGGCACTATCAACTGGATTCAAAAGAGTTGGTGGTTCTCTGTTTGTTTTAAAAGAATCAACAATAGAATAATATGTTGTACACCCATAATTAGTCGTTGCTGCAACTCGCCAATAATACTTTGTATCGTAATTTGGAACTTTTATTGTAGCTTGGGTTGAACTTACAACAGTATCTTTAATAATAGTTAAAAACCATTCAGTATTTGAAATTTGAACCCTATAGGTTTGAGCCTCGTTAACACTCGACCATCTAAAATTTACATTTAACGGGTTACAAATAGAATTACTTGTTGGAGAAAGCGTTTGAGGTGGATAGGGCATAGTTGTAAATGTCCAAATATCCGATGAATCAATAACAAGAGGATTGGAATTGACCACAGCAATAACGCGCCAGTAATACTGAACATTGGCACCGGGAAGAGCAACATCGACCTGGGTAGTTGTTAACATCGACGTGTCAAGAACAGGGTTCGATAAATCAGGGTATGTAGAAACTCTCAATGAATACGAGCGAGCACCCCCCGGATATGGACTCCAAATAAAAGAAACAGCGTAATCTTGACATCGAAAATTATTTGGAGGTGAAATTAAATTCACAACAGCATAAACATTTTGCCAAAAAATAATAAGAAAAGAAAGAGAAAAAAACATTCTCTTCATAAAACCACCTTATATAAAACAACAAAATTAAGAAATTTGAAAATAAATAAACTTAAAAATTACCAAAAAGTTACAAAAAAAGGAAAAACGGAAATATAAATATTGTAATATGAATCCTAACTCTAAACATTTTTATTAATAAATTTGTAGATTATGCAGAAAGTAAAATTAATTTCAAATAATATTTCGAAATCCTTCAATGGATTCGATTTTGTGCTTTCGAATATAACATTCGAAATCAAATCCGGTGAAGTTTTTGGGATAACCGGACCCAATGGAAGTGGAAAGTCTACCTTGCTTAAAATTCTTTCGCGACTTGTTACACCAACCAGCGGAAAAGTAATTTGTGAAAATAACAGTAAGGTTTTGACATTTGAAGAGCAATTAAAACTTCAAGGCTTCGTTTCGCCTTACTTAACACTTTTCGAAGAATTTAAGCCTTTAGAACATTTAGAAATAATATTCAAAATTAGGAACGAACAATTTTCAAAAACTGTAGCATTAGATTATCTTGATTTCTTTGGATTAATTTCATCGCTGGACAAACCTATAAAAGAATTCTCTTCTGGAATGAAGCAAAGGTTAAAATTTATTATGTTATTTCTTACTTCTCCAATACTAATTTTTCTGGACGAACCATTCACAAATCTCGACCAATCAGGAATAGAAAAAGTTAAGTCATTAATTTTGCGTGCTAAAAGCGAAGGTAAAATTATTGTTATTGCAACAAACGACAGCAGAGAGTTAGAATTGTGTGACAAGTCAATAAGTTTAAGTAAGCTAACGACGGACGAACCAGATTTCAACCCTTCTATTTAATGCTCTTCCCTCTTCGGTTTGATTCGAAGCTACAGGCATAGAGGACCCAAATCCGAAAATTGTGATTCTTTCGGGGGTAATTCCTTTCGACACAAGATAATTACGGACGGACTCCGCACGCTTTCGAGAAAGTTGTAAATTATATTCCTCTGTTCCAACGCTATCGGTATGACCTTCAATATGAATTGCAACATCTGAATTTTCTTTTAAAATCCTAACAACTCGGTCTAATTCTGGAAAAGACTCAGGCTTCAAATCGTATTTATCGAAATCAAAAAAGATATTGTTTAGCCTAACTTTCTTTTGGTTTTCAAGTAAATATTCCATTGGATAAAGAATAATATCAAAAGTGATGCTGGTATCCTTTTTAAATGAACGCAAATCTATATTATTGGAAAGTGGGAAATAACCTTCTTTTTCGGCATAATATCCATAATTTTTCCCAAGAGGTAAAATTATCAAAAAGGACCCATCCTCGGGATTTGTAGTCAATGTTCCAACTATTTTATTAATTGTAAGGTCTTCGATATTAATTTTAGCAGAAAGTGGTTTTCCTTTGGAATCTTTTACATAACCTTTTACTGTAGCAACTTTATGTGGCTTTGCAAACTTTGGTAAAGAAACAGAATAAAGGTCCCAGCCTCCATATCCATCTGTTCGCCAATGACTTGCAAAAAAAGCACTATCACCGGAGAGCGCTACTTTATAACCCCAATCATCAAGTATTGTATTGATTTCTTTGCCTAAATTTACTGGTTCACTCCAATTGGTCCAAGAATCATCCCGCAGTCGAACACTTTTAAAAACATCCAAACGTCCAAGACCAGGATGCCCATCGCTACTAAAGTACAGCGTCTTTCCATCGGGATGAAGATACGGGGAACGTTCTGAATATGGAGTATTTATCGTTGGACCCAAGTTAATTGGCTCACTCCAACCAGAGTCTGTTTTGAAACAAGCATATAAGTCCATATTCCCCATATGGTTACCATGGAAAATATAACCATAAGGGTGGTAATCTCCTATTCCACCTGGTCGGTCGGAAGTAAAAATCAATACTTTTCCATCTGCACTTAAACAAGCACCTTCATCAACATATTGTGTATTAATTGGATAAGGTAAATGTTGAAGTGCTCCCCAGCCATTTTCTTCTCTGCGAATGTAATATATATCGAATTGACCAAATGTTCCTTCAAAAGTGCCAGACAACCAAATACCATTGCCATCGGCATCAATATTATCAATAGTTTCATCCTTTTTCCCATTTATCTTTGGTCCAACATTTTGTGCCTTTTGCCAAATTCCGCCTTCGTTGCAAGAATAGTATACATCAGAATTCCCATAACTATCTGGCCGCCCTCGTGTTGAGAAAAAAATGTATTTTCCATCAGGAGTTGGACAAGGGTCCCATTCATCAGCCGAAGAATTGATGTTTGGCCCTAAATTTCTTATAGCCAAACCTTCGGTTGGTGCTTGTAATATTTCGATAATTTTATCTATAAACTTTTGTTTTTCGGGGAATAATGATTTAAATTTTCGGAAGATAATTACAGCAGAATCCCATTTCCTATAGTTAATAAGATTTTCGGCTCGCCTTTGTAAAGCAACAAAAGCATCTTCCGAAGGGGCAAATCGTTGAATGAAATCCTCGAGCAAGTCGTAGTCTTCTTCCCGCGGATGTCCATAAATCACATACTCTTTAATGTTTCGAAGGAAGTTATCGAGTTGATTTTTAAACCGAGGGAAAAGTTCTGAAAATTCCAACCAAAATTTATATGCTTTGATTGCATTTTGCTGATTCAAGTGGCTTTGGAGCAAATAACTGAATACTCGAAATGCACTATCGGATGGTGCATATGTTCGAATATAATTTGCCCACTGAGGATAAGTCGAATCATTAAAAGGAACTTTAAAAATAGTTTGAGAAAATGAACTAAATGAAAAAAAGAAAAAGAAGAGAAAAAAATATTTTTTCATTTTTGGAAAATTATTGGGTTGCAACCACATTTAGCCTGAACTATAGGCTTTTCTGCCTCTGCTTTTTCACGAGTTGGGTAATCGCCAATTACAACAGCATACATTGTATAGTTCTCAATCTGTTTTGTGAAAATATCGGCGCGTAAACGCATTGATTTAAAACGCTCAACTTCAGCTTTTGCTGCTTCAATAGTTGAGTATAATCCAACTTGCAAGCCGAAAGTCCCTTTTTTTGGGGTTTGTTCGGCTTTCTTATTTTCTTGTTCCTTGGGCGTATCTTTAATTTCGACTTCTTTTTTATCGTTTTTAAGCCTTGATGGTGAAGTTTTAGCAATTAAAGTCGCTGTTCTAATTATATCACCAGCAGGAGTAATAAAAGCAGAGTTAGGAAAAGACTTTTTATAATTTTCATACTCTTTGACAGCTCGTTCTATTTCACCTTTAATAACATAATATTGAATAATTCTCCAAAAGCATTGCTCTGAAAATTCACTTTGTGGATAATTTCGTATTATTCTTTCATAAATTTCAACTGCTTTTGAAGCATCTTCTAAAACGGAAGCATGGAGAAATTGCACTCCTGGGTCATTTGGGTATTCAGCGAGCAAATCGGGTAAAGCCAGTTTAACTTCGGTTATCTTACCCTCGTTTACCATTTTTAAGTAATCATTGATTTTTTCCGTCTGAGAAAAAATATTAAGAGGTAAAATTGATAAAAAAATTAAATTCCAAACTAAAAGGAATTTCATTTTGACCCCACTAAACGAAAAAACAAAAATACAAAAAAGAGAGAATTATTAATCTCTTGATATTTTAAATAGTTTAAATATCATACAGATTTTTATTGTTAATTTTGCTTTTCATTTTTTGCATTTTTTATTGAGGTTGAAATGAAAATTCAGCGTGAAGAAGCACTTGAATACCACTCATCTGGTAGAAAAGGTAAAATTGAAGTCATTATTACTAAACCCTGCGTAACTCAACGCGACCTTTCTTTGGCATACACCCCTGGTGTTGCCGAACCTTGTCGTGAAATTCACAAAGATATTGAAAAAGTTTACGAGTACACAGCAAAAGGCAATTTAGTAGCTGTAATTAGCAATGGAACAGCAGTATTAGGACTTGGCAACATTGGTCCCGAAGCAGGGAAACCAGTTATGGAAGGCAAAGGCGTTCTATTCAAAGCATTTGCCGATATTGATGTGTTTGACCTTGAGCTTCGCAGCGAAGACCCCGATGAAGTCGTTCGCGTTTGTCAAATTCTTGAACCAACTTTCGGCGGCATTAATCTTGAAGATATCAAAGCACCAGAATGCTTTTACATCGAGGAAAAACTAAAAGAAACACTAAACATTCCTGTCTTCCACGACGACCAACACGGAACTGCTATTATTTCTGGGGCAGCACTTCTCAATGCATTAGAACTTGCTGGAAAAAAGATTGACGAAGTGAAAGTTGTTTACAATGGTGCTGGGGCATCTGGAATTGCTTGTGCTAAATTCCATATTTCGCTTGGTGCTAAGAAAGAAAATATTATTATGTGCGACACGCATGGGGTTATCTACAAAGGAAGAACCAAAGGAATGAACCCATTCAAAGAATATTTCGCAGTGGAAACTGACCGAAGGACGCTGGAAGAAGCCCTCGTGGGTGCAGATGTTTTTGTAGGATTATCAGTAGGTGGGATTCTAACAAAAGAAATGGTTCGTTCGATGGCTCCAAATCCTATTATTTTCGCTATGGCTAATCCAGACCCCGAAATAACGTACGAAGATGCCCTCGACGCCCGACCGGATGTAATAATGGCTACTGGACGTTCAGATTATCCCAACCAAGTAAATAACGTTCTTGGCTTTCCTTTTATTTTCCGCGGAGCTCTCGATGTTCGCGCTACAACAATTAACGAAGAAATGAAGAAAGCAGCTGCATATGCACTTGCTCGATTAGCAAAAGAAGAAGTACCAGAAATTGTTAAAAGGGCATATGGTGTTAAAGATTTGAAATTCGGTCGCGAGTATATTATTCCAAAGCCTTTTGACCCAAGAGTGCTAACTTGGGTTGCTCCTGCTGTTGCAAAAGCTGCAATGGATAGTGGGGTCGCTCGGAAACCTATAACCGACTTCGAAGAATATAAACGCCAACTCGATATTCGAATGGGACGTGCACAAATGATTATGACACCTATATTCCACAAAGCAGCTTCGAATCCAAAACGAATTGTTTTCCCCGAAGGTACCGAACCAAAAATCATCCGTGCAGCGATTCTTTCGGTCAACGAAAAAATTGCTCGGCCCATTTTACTTGGGAAAGAAGAAGAAATTGAAAAAGTTGCCAAAGAAAACGATTACGATTTGAATGGAATTGAAATTATTAACCCCGAAAAATTCTCACGCTTGAATGAATACATCGAAGAATACTTCCGTTTGCGTCAAAGAAAAGGTGTTACATACGAAACCGCTGTTAAAGATATGACTTACAGAACAAATTACTTTGGTGCAATGATGGTTAGAATGGGCGACGCTGATGGTATGATTTCTGGTTTAACTAAGCACTACCCAAATACCATTCGACCAGCATTGCAAATCATCGGACGCGACCCGCGTTTTTCCAAAGTATCGGGATTATATATACTTTCATTCAAAAATGGAGTTTATTTCCTAACAGATACAACAGTTAATCTAAATCCAACTGCAGAAGATATTTGCGATATCACACTTCAAGCAGCGGAATTTGTCAAGAATTTCGAAATAACACCCAAAATAGCTTTGCTTTCCTATAGCAATTTTGGTTCCGCAGAAGGAGAAATTCCAGAAAAGATGCGCCGCGCTTTGCAATTAATCAAATCAAAACGACCAGATTTAATTGTTGATGGCGAAATGCAAGCAGATACTGCTGTTGTTCCAGAAATTATTAATGAAACATACCCATTCAGTGAACTCAAAGGTGGTGCAAATGTGTTGATTTTCCCTGATTTGGACAGTGGAAACATTGCATACAAACTTCTTTCACGGCTCGGTGGCGCCCATCCAATTGGTCCAATATTGTTGGGTATGAACAAAAGCGTACACGTTTTACAACGTGGTGCCAGCGTTAATGAAATTCTTGAAATGGTTGCAATCGCCGTGGTCGACGCCCAAAACAAGGAAAACCAAAAGTAAAAAACATTTAAACTTCCAAAACATTTTCTTAGGCTGTCGTTTCTCATCCGACAGCCTCTTTTTTTTATGATTGCAATTAACTTAAAATATTTAATTTGTATTTGTTTAAATAGTAACTTCTATGAACGCAAAAGACTTAAAACTTGAATTAGTCAGTGAGTATATTAAACAAAAGCCACGGCTCACTGTTAAACGAATGCTTGATTTCGAAACAAAGCGGGAATTCCATTTAACACCGATTTTCAACAATTATAACTTCAATCTGGAAAAGAAATTTATCAATCATTCAACCGTTCTTCGACCACAATTTGCTTTGGCTGGATTTACAAATAATTTTGTAGAAGAAGCAATAGTTATTCTTGGTAGAACAGAAGCTGAATTTCTAAAAGGCTTCGATAAAGAAGAACAAATAGAAAAAGTTCGCGCTTTAGCTAAGTTCAATATACCATGTATTATTATTACAAATAACAACGAACACAATAACACAGAAATGTTCTCTTATGATATCATCGAGGTTTTTTTACAAAACGACATCCCTGTGTTTAAAATTGATTTACCAACACCTGTTTTCTTTTATCGCGTGATGGACCTTCTCGATGATATTTTTTGCCCCAAATCTACTATTCATGGAAATTTGATAGAAGTTTTTGGTGTTGG
The DNA here is from genome assembly GCA_964413155.1 of uncultured Hyphomicrobiales bacterium. Taxonomy (GTDB): domain Bacteria; phylum Bacteroidota; class Ignavibacteria; order Kapaibacteriales; family UBA2268; genus Naka2016. Next base: position 90,161 of record CAYPRT010000004.1, read on the forward strand.
CATTCTAATTCTCGGTGAAAGTGGCATAGGAAAAAGTGAATTGACATTGGATTTGCTGGAAAAAGGTCACAGATTAGTTGCCGACGACTTGGTCATCCTAATGAGGAAATGGGGACATAAAGTCTTTGGATTTAGTAACAACAGAACAAAAACTTGGATTGAAATTCGTGGTGCCGGAATTTTTGATGTTACACAAATGTTCGGTGCTAATTGTTTTTCAATCCTTACGGAAGTTGACAACATTGTTTACCTTTATTCGAACGAAAAAATGTACGAAACAATCTTTAACTTTTTGCAATTTTACACCAAAAACAAGAAAATAGATATGGATTTAGATAACTTATCCGAAGATAAACTTTACGAGGTTTTTGAAAAAATTCCAGATAACGAATTAAGCGATTTTAACCTTAAAATCTTTAAAAGGTTGCTCCTTTACCCAATGAATAGTCGGCTTTTAGGTGGTTCCTACCCTTGTACAATTTTCGACGTACCAAAGGAACTTAACCCAATTAATGTTCAATCTGCTAAAGATATTTCGGTCATAGTCGAGGCAATAGCATCAAGAACAAACTCCCGAAAAATCGGATTCCTTATCCCGGCCGAAAAGTACAGTGAATTTAAATCCAGCTCCGAAAATTTCTTCCTGCCACCAAATTGGGTTCTCGATACTTAAAAATTTTAATCTTTTCCTTTCGTTTTATATCAATTAATTCACTTACATTGATTAATTATGGGAAAAAAGTTTATTGTATTTCTTACTTTATTTCTTGCAATAAGTATAACTTTTGCAAAAGACAAAAATCAACATTTCGAGTGGACTGCTTTCCCTTCTGTTCCAACCGTTAAGGCTGGAGAAAAATTTTTCATTCAACTTGACTTTGACTTTGAAAAAGGCTGGTACATTTACGACATCATTGACCAAATAGGACCAGAAGGATTAGGACCCCAAAAGACCGAAATTTCACTTACTCCAAAAAATTATTTAAAAATTGAAGGAAAAGTCAAAACCCCAAAGCCTAAAGTTAAATACGATAGTGCCTTTTATATCGACATTAGAACCTTTTCTGGGAAATTCTCTTTTCTAGTTCCAGTTGTTGCATTAAAGGATATCGATTTTAATAATGAAAAGTTATTTGTGGAAATTTATGTGCAGCAATGCAAAGACAACTTATGCCTTCCTGGAATGGAATTTAAACAGATTATTAAACCAAAAGGAATTCAGCAAGCATCTGCTTTACCCGAAAATGATTCTTTTTTAGAAACAAAATCGAAATCTTTCGACACTGTATCTAAAGAAAAATCTTCTAAAATCGAATCAAAAGAAACATTTACCGATACTGGAAAAGAAATTCAACAAGCAAAACAAAAAGGCTTGCTTGCATATCTCTTGTTCGCTATGGGAGCCGGGGCTCTTGCTTTGCTTACTCCTTGCGTATTTCCGATGGTCCCAATTACCGTATCTTTTTTCACTAAAAGAGCAGAAAAAAATCCAAGCAAAGGTTTTCGCGATTCGGTTATCTATGGCTTGGGAATTATCCTTACATTTACAGCTTTGGGATTTTTTCTTGCAGTAATTTTTGGTGCCTCTGGAATACAAAACTTCGCAACAAATCCTTGGCTCAACCTTGCAATCGCTGTATTATTTATTGTTTTTTCCTTAAATCTGTTCGGTGCATTTGAATTCCAATTGCCAACTTCTTGGCTAAATGCATTAAATGTAAAAAGCCAAGGTGGGGGAATTTTAAGCGTTCTGTTGATGGGTCTTACGTTCTCTTTGACCTCTTTTACTTGTACAGTTCCATTTGTTGGGGTAGCGCTTGTTTCCGCAGCTGGGGGCGATTGGTTCTATCCAATTGTGGGTATGTTGGGATTTTCATTCGTTTTTGCTTTGCCATTCTTTTTCTTGGCATTATTTCCCTCTTTTATCACCAAAATGCCAAAAAGTGGTTCTTGGATGAACAACATCAAAGTAGTTATGGGTTTCCTTGAAATAGCTGCAGCAATAAAATTTATCAGCAATGCCGATTTAGTTTGGTCTCTGGGAATAATGCCACGAGAATTATTTCTTGGTATCTGGATCGGAATCGGGCTTCTTATTACTTTTTACATTCTTGGTTTGTTTCGATTACCTCACGACTCTCCAATGGAGGCAGTTGGAACATTACGAATTCTTTTTGCTATTTTCTTTATTTCAATTAGTTTTTACCTTGTTGGTGGTCTTACAGGCAAGAAACTGGGCGAACTTGACGCTTTTTTGCCACCTCCTGATTATGAACAAATAATCTCCACAACTGGAGTAAATCTCCACCAAAATAATCCTTTGAACAAAAATCAAAAAAGCGAGGATGACGAATGGCTTCAAGATTATAATAAAGCTTTATTAATTGCAAAAGATACAGGGAAACCAATTTTCATCGATTTTAGTGGATTTACTTGTACAAATTGCCGCTGGATGGAAATTAATATGTTTTCTAAACCAGAAGTTAAAAAACTGCTTTCTGGTATGGTAAAAGTTAGACTTTTTACAGACAGAAAACAAGAACCCTATATTTCAAACAAAGAAATGCAAATGAAAAGATTTAATTCAATCGAGCTCCCTTTATATGTAATTCAAACATACGACGAAAAGGTTATTGCCACAAGTGCTTTCACACGAAACGTCGACGAATTTGTTTCTTTTTTGCTAAAAGCATATAATTCTAATTAGGATATGGAAAAAAAAGTAAAAGTATTAGTAGTTGTAACTAATGGAACAGAGGATATTGAAGCAATAGTTCCTATAGATTTGTTTCGTCGAGCAGGATTCGAAGTAATTGTTTCCGGCGATTGCAACCAAGTTCAATTCGCACGAGGAACAAAAGTAATAGTCGACAAGCTTATTTCAGAAATCCATTCAAGCGATAATTTTGATTTGATATATCTTCCCGGCGGCGCCAATGGAGTGCAAAACTTGCTCCAAAATCAACATCTCAGTTTTCTTTTGCAAGACTTCGACAGGAATAACAAATTAATTTCGGCAATTTGCGCCGCGCCATTACTTTTAGCCAAAAACAATATTATTAAGGATAATACTACAATAACAAGTCACCCTTCGGTAAAGGCACTTCTTTCGGGATTCAATTATTCAGAAGAACCAATTGTTATTTCCAACAACATCCTCACAAGTCGTGGAGCAGGAACTTCTTTTGATTTTGCTCTTAAAATAGTTGAAATATTGAAAGACACCGAAACAGCCAATAAAATCTCCAATGATATTGTCTATTTAAGACCAAGAGGATAAAATGACAAAAAAACGAGCAGAATTCCGAGTTTTTGGGATAGTTCAAGGAGTTGGATTTCGCTACTTCGTTTACAGAATTGCAACAAACTTAGGAATAAACGGCTATGCAAAAAATTTGTATGATGGTTCAGTATTAGTTGTTGCCGAAGGAGATGAATCCAAATTATCCGAACTTTATCAACATCTTCGCCAAGGACCTTCGCATGCTTACGTGCAAAAAGTCGAGGTTGAATATTCGGAACCAAAAAATGAATTTCAAAAATTTGAAATTTTTTAATAATTATTAATGCGAAAACTATTTACCTATATATTTGTCACAATACTTATTCTTTCTATTGAAATTTATTTTGCTGCTTCAAAGGAATTTATTTTCTCTCCAGATGACTTGAAAGTTAAAATTGGACTTGCTCTAAGCGGTGGTGGAGCACGCGGAATCGCCCAAATAGGCGTTCTAAAAGTTTTAGAAGAAAATGGTATAGAAATTTCTTACATTGCTGGTACCAGCATTGGAGCATTCGTTGGTGGTTTACTTGCTGTTGGATACTCTCCCGCTGAACTCCAAGAAATTGCAATATCTACCAAATGGGATGATGTACTTGTTTTGCTAAAAGAACAAGAACGGAGCGAATTATTTTTCGACCAAAAAGTAATTCAAGACAGAACATTAGCTTCGCTCCGATTCAAAAACTTCAAATTTGTTTATCCACAAGCCCTTTCTCTTGGCTGGCGATTCAACTCTTTTATTCAAAAGCTAATTTGGAATGGTGCATATTATTCCAACAATTTCGACAACCTTAAATACCCATTCCGAGCAATAGCCACCGATGTTTCCTCGGGTAAAACTATTTCCATCGACAAAGGCAATTTGGTTACAGCGCTCCGCGCAAGTTCAGCAATTCCTTTGAGAAATACGCCGATATTTATCGATTCTCTTATCCTTGTCGATGGCGGATTATTTGCCAATATACCTGTTGAACAAGTTAAAGAATTTAATCCAGATATTGTAATTGCTATTAATACAACTTCGCCTCCACTTGAAAAAGAGGAACTCCAGAAACCTTGGTCGCTCGCAAGTCAGATTGTAAACATCTTTATGGATAAATTCAACAATACTTCGAGCACCAAAGCTGATATTCTTATCCAACCTGATATCGGCAAACATTCGAACGATAATTTCAAGGGACTCGACTCTTTAGTTCTTAAAGGAGAAATTGCAGCAAAAGAAAAAATAAAATTTATTGATAGCATTGTTAAACACAAAAGAGATTCGATAATAAGCAATATCCAAAATTCAATTGCAAATCAATTCAATTTAAGTCAAAATTTTAGAGTTATTGAAAATCCCAAAAAACAAAATTATTCTTTCTTTTTGCAAAATGATTCTTCTGGGATTTCCTTTCGGGACTTTTTGAATTCACTAAATCTTAGTATGATAAGCAAATTTAAAATATTTAACTTGTCAAATTTTTCAAAAGATTCAAAAGAAGATTTAGTTCTTTTGGAAATTGATACTTTCCCACAAATAACAAGAATTTCTTATCAATTCAATAATGCAAATGTAAATCATCAAATCGACACAATACTTAAATCTTTAATTGGGGAATATGACTCTCCTGGAACAAGGAAACACCTAATTGAAAGAATAAGGAAAACTTGCGCCCAAAATGGTTATTCCTTTGTAAAAGTTTCCATTTCACCAGAATATTTTAGTGACACTTTGCATATAAAAATAACTCCTAACAGAATAGGAAAGATTAAAATCGACTCCAAGATAACAACAAGTGAGTACATAATCCGAAGGGAACTTGCTCTCCGCGAAAACGAAATAACAAATGGAAACCAAGTAGTTCAATCTTGGTCGAACTTGATTAGCACAGGGTTATTTAGCGATGTTTTTATCGATTTCCACCTTGATACAAATGAATTAAGTTGCAATTTGAAAATTTATGCACAAGAACGTGGCACACAAGTTTTAAACCTGCTTCTTCGTATTGATAATGAAAGAAATCTTCAAGGTGGTTTCGACTTTATTTATGAAAATTTGTTTAACAGTGGAACACGCTTACTGCTTTCGACTGCTGGAGGCAAATCCGATTTGATTTCTAAAGTTGGACTAACACAAACCAGAATTTGGAAAACAGATTTTACTTTTTCTATCGAGTCAAGTTATATTTGGAAATTAATCCCAATTTTCATACGTACAAAAACTTCAAAACTAAATCACTACGAAAGTTCTGTTGAAAAGGAAATATCAGCAGAAAAATTTGGAACTACTCTTTCTATTGGAACACAAATTGAAAGGCTTGGGAATTTTTTCTTTAACTTTCGAGCTGAAAAGCAAAGATATTACAATAGCGAAGAAACATCAAAACCACCATTCTATAATTTCTATACTTTGAAAATTGGTTTAATTTATGATTCTCGCAATCGCTTGGAGTTTCCATCCGAAGGAAGACTACTGAACATTTTTCTCGAAACTCCTTTATTTAAAACCACCTCAAGTATTTCATTTACAAAGGCTTTTTTCCAACACTCAATCAATTACCCAATGAAAGACCTTGTAATTCGACCAACAGTAACGTTTGGATTCGCAGACATTGGACTTCCTTTCCCAGAATTTTTTTCTATGGGTGGTGAAGACAATTTCTTTGGATTTTACCAAGATGAGTTCTTAGGTAGACAAATTTTTTCTGCGCAACTCCAAATACAATACAGATTACCTTGGAAGCTTTTTTTCGATACTTACATTACATTTGGTTATAATCTTGGTTCAGTTTGGAGTCAATTCGACTCGATTAGAATAAGCGAATTGAAACACGGGGTAGGAATTTCACTTGGACTATCGACTCCAATTGGTCCAGTAACTTTCACTTTGGGGAAAGCTTTCTTTTTCTTAAAAAACCCAAAAACAACTGTTTGGGGTCCCTTTATACCTTATTTTTCAATTGGAAATAGATTGTATTAACTAAATAATTGCGTAGGTGATTGTTCCACTAAAAGGATACAGCATTTCTCCCGCTTCGCCTTCAGTTTTAACATAGAAGCTTATTAGAGAGCCAGAATAATCCTCCTTGGTCCCAAAAATTGTATCCAAACCAATACCCAAGACACAATCACCATTGAATTGAAAGAAAATATTAGTAAATTTTCTTGCCGTTGTCGAAGTAATTTGGAACTCGTTTAAAGTTAATTCACAAATAAATTCCACAGGATTAACAAAGTAAATGATTATTTTATCTTTTTCAGTCAAATTTCTTACAAGTTTCAACCCGATGGCAAACAGGTCTTTAGTATTCCCAAAAAATATTTTAGAAATAAAAGAACTACTCGTTTGCATTGTTCCAAACGCTGAGCGAGAATTAAAGCAACCCCAACCCAAATCAATGGACGGATTTTTCAATGTGCTTGAAGTCAATTTTTTTGTGGCGGGAAGGAATTGCGGCATAACATTTTGCCTTGAAATGGGCTGATTTAAATCAACGGAGGGTTCAAAACCAAGCGTTGTGAAAATTTTTTTCAGATACCACCGGAAAAGTTCATCGAAATCCAATTTATTCGGAGCTATGTTATCATCTCCGTACCACCAGAACCAATCTGAACCTTCGGCAATTAAAGCCATTTCCAAAGCATTATGGTATTTTTCCTTACTCTCTTTGAAATTTTCTATTTCTTTCCGAGCAAGGGCAATATAGCTCCAGGCAGTCTGTTTTTCCGGTTGACCAATCCAAGAATAAAAATTTGCATTAATCCAAGAACCGGGGAAAATTCTATCCAATTCAAACTTATGTTCTTTTGGTAGTTCCGATACTACTTCGTTAAAAGTTTTCGTTGCTAAAAAGGTTTCATTCGATATTTGGGTATAAAGTTCGTTAAGAAATGATAAACCATTATTTGGATAAAACTCCCAGCAATTTTCGCCATCGAGAATTATCGGAACGCAAGCGATATCAAGAATATCCTCTCCAAACTTATGAACGAGGTTATCGCGAATGTTCTTCAACTGAAAAATAAAATCATTCACAGCGTCTTCGGGTTTCCATTTATGATATACAAACCCAATTGCATCGGAAAGACGACTATCTCGAAAGAAAAGAATTAAATCTTTGCCATCCTTGGTATACTTGTATGGAAAGTATTGAAGAAGCGGATCATTTGTTCCAATTGTGTTGAACAATAACTTCGGATCCGTTGCAGTCCATTTGAAGTCGGCTTCAACAATTAAATCAAGAACTTCAGTCGATAGCGAACCTTCGGGGGGCCATAAACCATTTGGTTCGAAGCCAAAATTTTGCGAAAAGAATTCTTTGCCAAAAGAAATTTGTATTCGAGCATCTTGAGGAAATTTGAATTTTGGCTCGGGTACTGACAAATCTGGCAAAGATTCTTTTGCAACTTCAACATCACATAGCAATGGCAAAATTGGATGATAAAAAGGGGAAACACTTAATTCAATTTGTTCTAATTCAACCAAGCGTTTTAAAGTAGGAACAATTTCTTTTATTATTTCAAGATGGCTATCGAGCAAGACTTTTTTTTCAACAGGGCTAAAATTCCTTCCTTTCTGAAATAATCGTCTAAAAAAACTTTGGTTTCGGGTAACAGGACCAATCCAAGTTAAATTATACCAAACTTGTAAATCAAGCCAGTCCTGTTCGGAAAAGGAAACACCATTTTGAGCCATCTGGTATAATTCTCGGTATCGTTCATATGGTTCAATCATATTTTGATAATTGCAGACAAAAAACTGATGGATTATTTCTTCTTCCTCGCTTTCAGACAAATCAATTGGGCTTTTGTAAGAAAGTTCAAAAACTCGGTCGACAACTCCTTCATCGGTGTATTGTTGGAGTTGAAGCAATAACGAAGGAACAATATTAAAAGTTTGCTTTATTGCAGGATAATCATCCAAAAGTAAAGCTAAATCAAGGTAATCTTTGACACCGTGAAAGCGTACCCAGGGAAGTATGAAATAACTTTCTTTTCGATAATATGGTTGGTGTTGATGCCATAGAAAGCAAATTCTTAAAGGTTTCATTGAAATTAATCGTTATTGACTTTTGGGTAAAATTATTGTAATTAAATTACCATCGGGACCCAAAGATTCAAATTTAGCACGCCCATTTAAGGTTCTAAAGATAGAGGCGGACAATGCGAGATTCAGTAAAATATCATCTACATCATATTGAATTACTTCTATTAAGTTGGTTAGGTTTTCGTTATATAAATGAACCATTTTTTCAAATTTATCATTAGGTGCTAAAAGAATTTGAATTTCTACGACATCTTCAACTTTGCTTTCATTTATTTGAACTTGTGCCTCAATTACTTCATAACCATTCGATAAAGCAAGAAAGAGTTTTTCGAAAGCATTTCTCATTTCATCGCGGTTGCTTGCAACTGTTGCAAAGCGACCATTTTCATCGAAAATTAATTTAATATCTTTATTTGGAAACTTCTTTTGAAAATTAACTAATGCTTCGTTTATTACATTAGCACAATTCAAGGTGCTAAGAATTTTGGAGCCTTCGGGACGGAAATCTGCAACATCGAATAAATCCGAACTTGAACTTAAAAGTTCCTGTGTTTCGTTCATAGCAAGTTCAAGATAGGTTTTCAATTCCTCTTCATTATCATATTTCTTTTCGAAAAGAATTTGATGGTAGCCAGCAATAGTTGTCAAAGCATTGCGAAGTTGATGGCTGAATTTTGTCATAAAGTATGATTTAAATTCGCTAGCTTCACGAGAAATTTGCTCGGCTAGCATAGTTTGTTTTGCTTTAATTCTTTCTTCAATTTCAGCACGTTTTTCAAGTGTAATATCGCGACCTATTGCATAAATATAATTATCATTTGGCGAAATAGTAAACGACCAATTTATCCATCGCTCTTCGCCATTTTTAGTTTTCATTTGATAATCAACTTTTCGAGTCAATTCTTGAGTTACATTTTCCAAAGTCGAGTAAAAATCATGTAAGTCTTTTGAATTCAAAAAAAGAATGTCAATTTTATTTCCAATTAATTCAACTGGTTCGTAACCTAAAAGAGGTTTAGATGCAGGATTCATAGTTTTCCAAGTTCCATCGAAACTTAGTACAGCAATTATGTCTTTTGTTGATTCAAGTATTCTGCGCTGCGAACGAGTCATTCGTTCGGCCAGGTCGATTGCACGAGCCCGACTTGTTGTAATTGAAATCACAAAACCAAAGAAAACGAAAGAAAGCAAAACAGAAACACCCAAAGCTATCAAAGGCAAATATTTTTGGAAAGTTCCACCAAAATCGGGTGTTGTAGCAAAATAAATATATATTGGCTTGTCTAAAAATTTAAATTCAACAGTTTGGGAAAGCAAAGGTTTGAATCCCTGTTGCAAAAAACCGATGTTGTTTGAATTGAATAAACGAGTTTCAAGTATATCATTGTCTTTTTGATAACAATAAAAAATAATACTTGTATCGCTTGGAACACCACCCCCCAATGATTGTTTAAAAAACACTGGGACATTAATTTCCATTAAAACAGCAGTCTTAAAGGCTTCTCGCCTTTGACGGCTATTTGTAACTGGGAATGTCTTATCGTAAACAGGGAAAATTAAAAACATACTTAAAGTATCGCCACCTCGAAAATTAAATACACGAGTTGCAATAGGCTCGCCATTTTCGATTGCATATTGAAACCACCCGTTTAAACCTTCTACTGTCGATACATCAAGTCCACGAAATTTTTTATTTGCATCTTCGGGAATAATAAATTCTATCGGATAATAAATACTTTTATCTACAGAAGGATAAACTTTGTAATCGTAATAACCTTGTCCTTGAACATAATAAACAAATTCGGTTAATCGATTGCGGGGAACTTTTTGAACAGACATAAACCCAAGTATCGACTTAAAAGTTTTTGTAGGAACAGATGCATAAAGAAGCAAGTAATCGCGTACAACTTGAACAAGATTGTCATACAATCCACGAATTGAACTCGCAATTTGTAAATGTGAGTTATAACCGATTTGAAAGCGAGTTAAAACTGAATTTACAGCTTTTTCGAAAGCAATTCTTCGTTCGTTTTTCAATTGTTGTTCAAAACTATAGTATATAAAGAAGCTCAAAGCAAGCATTACAATTAAAATTAGATAGGCTGGGAAAGAACGAGAAAGAGAAAAAATGCCTTTCTTCTTTCGGGTAATATCTCGAAGAATTGTTTCGTAGGTTAAAATATCTTTGTATTGCTGTTTCATTATCTTATCTTTGAGTTTTATTTTCGATAACTTTTTCGATGTCCGAAACAAAAGAAGTAACATTAACAGGCTTCGGCATATAACCATCGAATCCAGAAGAAAGTAGTTTCTGTTCGTCGCCGGGTTGTGCCAATCCAGTGACAGCAATAACTGGAACATTTTGCAGACTTTCGATGGAGCGAATTTTCGACAGAAGCTCGGTTCCGTTCATATCCGGAAGAAGGATATCGGCAAGAATGCAAATTGGGACATTTTCTACAAGCCATTGCAAAGCGCTTTTCCCATCGTGGAACGTAATTGTTGTGTAATCACTCTTTTTTAATATTGTTGAAAAAAGCTTTGCGATAGATGGATTATCTTCGATTATGCAAACAATTCCTTTATTTTCCATTGCAACCATAACAAATTCGAAAATTAAACAAATTTATTTAACAAGCAAAATTTCCACACGACGATTTTTTCTTCGCCCTTCTTCAGTTGTATTTTCCGCAATTGGAAAGAACGAAGAACGCGAAGCAGTACGAATTCGTGAAGGACTAACCCGCCGAGAAATCAGATAATTTGCTGCCGCTTGTGCACGCAACCTTCCTCTTTCTGTATTTTGCTCAAGTGTTCCTTGGTTATCTGAATGACCTTCTATAACAACCGTGTACTCTGGATTTAACAAAAGGAATTCCGCAATTGCATCTAAAGTGTTCCTCATAGATTGCGTTAATGAAACAATATCAGAACGCGTATAGCCTTGTAAAATTATCTTTTCATTAGGTTTAATTGTGGGCTTTTCAGTGGATTCAGAAACTTTAAGACCTCCCTCGACTTTTTCAGTTTCTGTTAATGATGCTTCGCCGCTTACTTGTGATTGTGGAACCATACTTAATTCTAAGGAAAAAAACAAAGGAGTGTGTTCAAAACCAGTGAAAGCAACTCCGCGTCTTATTGTTGAGGGAGCTTGAGCAATCGCTTCTGGAGGCTTAACAAATGTAGAATCATACTTCTTAAGCACAGAACTTACTTCATCAAAAGAAAATGCAAAAGACATTCCTCCGCGAACAGTTAATGAATTTAATTTCGAGCTATAACCATCAAAAACCACAGTACCATAATGCAAGCTTAAAAATGGCTTCAAGCGGACCCTTGCAGTTTGAGCAATGTCGAGAAAGAGAAAATCCCATCCTACTCCAATATGAACACCTAATCGCAAACGCTTTGGCGAAGCAGAAAGCACCCAATCGGTCAAAATCCTCGATCCATCTTTATATTCAACTTCACGAAGCTTAGATTTATCGTCAAAGAATAACTCAAAATCAAATCCTGCAAATGTATGTAAACCTTCGACCGAAAAATTATATCGAACCGAGGGTGAAATCACAATTGAACGAAAGTCCAACATCATCGAATATGTATGTTCCTTCGAAAGCTCAGCAAAAGATTCAATTCCCCTTTTATCAATCAAAGCCAGCTCGAGAGTTCCACCCCAATGTGAGCCTTTCGGAACATACTCTCCTATCAAACCAAAAGACAAGTTGAAACCGTTCCTACTTTTATGCTGTAAGAGCCTGTTTAGTGTATCGCTTAAAGGAAGATAGGGTCGTTCAGGTATTTGTAAATCACCAAAATTCAAATTATACAAACCATTGCTATAAATTCCAAACCACCAATCCCCATAACTGCGATTCAAAACCAGAGTATCAAGTGAAGGCAGAAGTTTATATTCCCAAAGGTCCCCGAAAGGCGCCTGACCACCTGCCTTCAAGATAGTCAAAAACAAAAGAAGAATTATTTTTTTACTGAATTTAACCATAACGACGCTATCTTCTCATTTGAAGAGTATCAATTTTTTTGCCAATTTTTGATACTCTGTCTGCAAAACAATAATATATATACCGCTCTCTATAGTTTGGAATGGAACTCTTATCGTGTTTCGACCCATCTCAACTTCGCCAGAAAAGATCTCCATCATCTTTTTCCCAAAAAGGTTGTACATTTCTAAATTACAAAAAATCTTATCGCTCGAAACAATATTAATCCAAAATTCATTTCCTTTTGAATCTACAAATAAATTGAACTCAACTTTGGGGATAAATTCAAAATGCATCAGTTCGGTCAAAGGCTTACAGGTTTCAACAATTTCAACAGTGTCCACTTCAACTAACCACAAAAGGTTGGTTTTTCCCCGGAAATTCATTTTTTCCACTGAATAGTTTGACTTTCGGTCGGACCATGGATGAAGTGTATAAGCCAGAAAGGTTGCAAAAGTATCACTTCGACCAATTGTTGAGATAGAAGAAAAAATCGTATCATGGTCACCAAAAATTAATTTAGAAGTTTCTGGGTGATAAACTCCAAAATGTTCTTTGGGCAAATTTAATACAGCATAAGAGGTATTAGAACTAAATCGTCTTAAAGGTACTTCAAAAATATTTTCCAAAACAATAGGTATAGGTTCTAATCGAGCAACAACAGAATTGAAAGATTTACATTTAACAACGATAGGAATAAAATATCCTAAAGTAATTTCCTGCTTTAATTCATTGAAATCGAAATTCTTATAATAAACAATTGAACCATTGCGGAGACCAAGCAAAACATATCTTCCGCCATCAATGAAATTAAAGGCTGTTATCGATGAACTATGTTTAATTGGTTGATGAATAGCAAAATTTTTTGAAAAAAATACTTGCGAAAATGTGCTATCGAGCGAAACAGATGAAACAACGGGGGAATAATCGCAAAAGTTCACCCCACGAATGTGAAACATATGAGAAGGCAGAACATATTCCAATTTTTTATTGAAAATTGAAAATATTCTTACTTTCCCATCGATTCCACCACAAACAACAAGTGAATCTTTCGAATCAAAACCAACAGACCAAACAACATTTTTGTAACTGCTATCCCTATTTGTAGAAATTTCAGCAATGATTTTTTTCTTTTCCAAATCTAAAATGGACACAAAGCCTTCGTAGTCGCCAAAAGCAAGCAAATTGCCATTATGAGAAAATCTTATGGAATAAATCTGTTTGCCAGTTTGCAATGAAAAAAGATTCCTCAAGTTAGAATCGTAAATAGAAATCTCGCCCGAATATGAGCCATATGCAACCAACCCAGATTCAACATGAACATCTAAAGCACGAACTAGATTAAGACTAGTATCAATTAATTTAAAACGATTTGCGTTTTCTGGTTCAAATAAATAAATAGAATTATCGGAAACAAAGACTATTCCCTTACCACCTTTTAAGAATTTAGCTGAATAAATTCTTCGACCAAAATCCAACGAGTCGATTTTTTCGAAAGAATTCAGATTCCAAAGATATATCAACCCATCCAAACTAGCGGAAAGGAAAATAGAATCTTCATATGAAAAATCTAAAGAAGAGATTTCTCCACGATGTGCAGAACTTAACTCTCGTATTTTTATTGGCTTTGAAAAACTCAAAGAATTGTAGCGAAATGAAATACTATCGAAATCGCCGTTAGGTGGCATCCAGCTAAACATATCTCGATTCGAAAAAACTCCAGCATTGTACCAAATATTACTATCAGTTGAATAAATTAGCTCTTGTAGTGTGATTTCACTAACATTGAAATGAAAATCGATACTTTTCCCAACGATAACAGAATCGGAAAATCTGGGTGAAATAATTTGACTAAATAAAGAATTAACGAAAAGAAAGGTAAAAATTAAAATAAGAGAAACTTTAACAATACGATCCACATTTTCCACTATCTAATTAATTGCAATTTAACAATTGCTCGGGAAATTTCCACCGTAGGGTCGTCGATTGGATAAGCGATAAAAACCACGTTATAAAGCCCTTCTTGGGCATTGTAATCGGCAATAAAGTCCAAAGTATGAGTTCCTTTTGGGGTGTAAACGCCTTGCAATAAACGTGTGACCTCCCTTCCGGTTAAATCATTCACAAATGCATCAAGGATTACATCGTCTTCGACAATGTACTCGATACGAGTAGAAACGCTGAATGGATTTGGAGAAGGTGTGGCTTTGGTAATAATTGAATTTGGTATTCGTTCGCAATCATAAGCAAGAGTGATTAAGTTTCCAAAGAAATCTTTGTAGAGCAATTTATAACAATACTCAAATCCACGATATGCAACAGTATCATATTCAAAAGTATAAAGTTTACCAATTGAAGAAGTACCAAGCCCAATTAATGCTTGATTTTGTGGATCGGTTCTGCGATAATCGGCAACTGTGTCGCCATAATAAACACTTTGCGGATTAGGATTTTCGATTGTTCGAAGCCCTCGAACAACAATGAAGCCATCGACATAGGCTTCGGAAACTGTTTCCCAGCTTAATTTCAACCTTTTCAAACCAACATAATCAACATCGAAATATTTTAAAACTGTTTGAGGGCGTGGTCTATCTATCGATTGATACGTAACAAAAGTCCTTATTCCATCATCCATTTCAATATTGTCGTTCACCTGTGCATAGAACATATTTGGTATAAAAAGACTATCGTGATCAAGTTTGTAAGCACAAGCCTGGTAGTAAATTAAAGGTTCAAGCCATTTCAACTTCTGCGGAGGAGTTGTTCCGTCCTTTGTTTTAATGATGAATTTTCCGATTCTAATAGATGAATCTTTCTTCACAAGTACACAATTTAAATAATCTTCGGGACCAGCAACAGTAATACTGAATCTTCCTGGTAAAACATTTGGAGTGACAAGATAACTAACCGAAGGCAAAATACCAGGAATTGAAATTATCCTCAAGTCACTTGAATTTGGAACTAATTCAATTGTGTGTCTATCGGGAGAAACATTATAATTTGAACTATCGAAAGCAAAAGCAAAAGTTGCATTAACAAAATAATTCCAATTATCAGACAGTTTTGTTAAATAAATAACAAATTCTAACTCGTTGCCACGAACAAGGTTAATACTATCTATTGTTACTTTTGCGTAATTTATCTCTTGCGAGAAAGCAATGTTCGAAAACAGAAAAATAACAATGAGAAGATTTTTTTTTATCATGGGACAAACGACTTTCTACTTCTATTGTTAATAGAGAAGTTCAAATCACGAGTTGTTACGATACCATCAAGGTTAGTATCCCAAACGTAATAACCTTCGAAGTCGCGTTCAATCCATATGCCAGTTTGGTCGAGCAAATCAATCACACCGTCGCCATTAATATCGCCGGCTGGAGCACCAAAAAGAAGGCCTTGAGGTGTCCGAGCAATAGGTCTAAGAGCATTCTCGCGTCCCAACACTAATTCTGGCTTTGTAAAATCAACAAATGCAATCGTGGAACTTTTTCGAATATCAACCTTTTCTTCCGTCACAACGGCAAGATGATTACGATGCAGTATTGCTATATAATAACTAGCAAAGTTGGTGTCAAACTTTGTCATTGAATCGGTAATTAATGGTTCCCCTTTTTGGCCAACTATTCTTCCGTCAGTCTTAAGGAAACAAGTATAAACAATTGGTTTTGGATCATTTAGAGTGCGTCGGAACTCTACAACTATCCAATCAACAACTGAATCTGGAATCGAAGTTACTTTAATATTTGCGCGATTTGGGTCGCGATTGTATGGAAAAACATCAGGGGGAGTGAGTGGCAACAAGCTCCTCTTTTGTAAATCGTTAGCCATTGTGTTGCCACGCCAAGAACCTTCTAAAAGCACTCTCCCAGAAAATGCAAGAGGATAATATCTTGAGATTCCTATTGCTAAATCTCCTGTTTTTATTACTACTCCGGATTTGATTACATTATAAGCCCAACCATTTGTGGTGTCGAATTGAACAACATCATCATTATCAATGTTGACCCAATTACTACCATCCCACCACTGCAATTTTAGTTGATATGCATCTAAACCATTGGTTTCGTCAATAGAAGTATCTGGACTATGTCGCCACCCATAGCCCAAAATTGGGTAAAATTCAGATATGGTTAAACCTGTTATATCCTTTGCATCAATCGAAATAAGCCTTCTTACCTTCGTTTCACCCAAAGGATGAATTGGAAATGTGTGTGGTTTAACTCGGAAAGTAACTTCGCTTGCTCTATTCTTCGAGTTCTCGTCAGAGAAAATTAAGTAAGTATAAATATTGTTAAATACAATTTTGGATGAGTCGGTTGGTAAATTAGTCCGACGAAAGCTACCATCAATTTCGGCTTTTGGATTAATAAATTCTGGATTATTTTGTGAAGTTAATGTCAAAGAATAACGATTGGTATCTGTTGGTTCAGTAAAAACAGAGGAATGAAGCCGAAGGGTATCGTTGACCACAACATCGGAATTCAAAACTAATCCTTCGCTTGTATTAACTTCAAGATTACCAATTATTTTTGTATCTTTAGGAATTTCTGCTCCACTAATTATTCTTCCTTCGCCTTGGTATTCAATATCAACTCGCTTGCCGAACATTGGCGATTCCGACAAAGAAGAGCCAACATAACGAATAATTTTTACAGAATCCCCAAGAACAAAATTGTTTGATACGGAATTTCTAAATTCTCCACGAGATAAAACCAACTTATAATCAATCTTAAACCCACCACCACGAATAACAATTGCCCCAAAAGTGTTATCGAGGTGCAAAATAGGAA
Source organism: uncultured Hyphomicrobiales bacterium (assembly GCA_964413155.1). Lineage (GTDB taxonomy): Bacteria > Bacteroidota > Ignavibacteria > Kapaibacteriales > UBA2268 > Naka2016. The sequence continues at coordinate 107,264 of CAYPRT010000004.1, forward strand.
AATTTCCAATCCCCCAAATGTCTTGCCAATTGTTTCCAGCCAAGCGGATTTCCTTATTTCCAAAAATAGAACTTAAGTTTGCAACAGGACCCAGAGCCCAAATATCACCCCGAAGAAGGTTTATTCGAGCTGAATCAACCAGAAGCAAACTATCCCGAGCAATTAATGGGACAGGCATATTACCAATTTTGCGAACAGTGTCTACAATTTTGAGCCCAGAACCACTGAGAACAAGCTGGTTGTAAACAATATTTGGAACCTCCTGGGTAAAAGCGGGACACGATGCAGTAAATTCAAATCTGCCATCAATTGTATCATTTAAATTTTTAACCTGACCTGATCTTACCCTGATTGTTCCCAAATTATTAATTCGCCCACCTGTATTATCCAAACTAATACCTTGAGCATCAAGAAAATAAACAGTAGTAAAAAAGATTAAAATTAATTTTCCTACATTCATCTTCAATCTTCTCATTTTGCTCGAATTCATTTTAACTAAACAAATAAAATATTAAAAAGAACCCGGGGGCGGAGGGCGAACCCCCGGGCAAACGGATTATTGGCAAATGCCAATTTCGATAATACTCTTGTTCATAATCGAACCATTGTTTGTTAAGCTGAGTGTACCAAGCACTGGTGTGAATTGACCTGCAGGTCGTACCCAGATACCATTCAAACCTGTTGCACTTGAGCCGTCACCATCTCCAGTATTAGCGGTTGTGTTCTCGTTGAAAATTCCAGGAGTAGAAAATCCAGAAACAGCCACTAGCCTTGTCCTAAAGATTCTTTCTCCGGTTCCCATAGTTGGGTCTTGATTACCAATAACAAGAGTTGCACCGCTTACATTTGCAATTGTTATTCTATTTGCAGCGGCACCAGCATCGCCGGAAGCACTACCATCAACTTCATCAGCAGCATAAGCGGAACCACCAAATACTGCTTGGTCTATACCAGTCCAAACAACGTGTCGAATTTCGACATCGTCATTAGCAGTTGGAACATAGCCAACATCCCAAGTGCCTGGGTTGGTCCAGCGCCCATTAGTTACAGAAATAATCGTCATTGGCGTAGTAGTCAACAAAATGTTAGAACCATCTGTAAGATCGTAAACATTTCCACCACCACCAGAAGCAACTAAATTAATACCTGGTCCAGTTCCTCCAGCATAGAGAATATTTTTGGGAGCGGTCAAATTGCGAGTGTAGGTTGCACCAGAACGAACCAATTTCTCGTGATTAGCGGTATTGCTGTAACCTTCAGCAAATCGCATTAAATTTTCATTACCAGTAAATGACGCGTCTTTATCGCTGTCCTCATAATAAATTCGTAAAGAACTAATAGTTCCAGTGCCATTAAAGTTCGCTGTTATCGAACGTTTGATATCATATTGAGCTTGGAAGTTATTCATTTGGGTAGGTTGTGTTTGTTGACGAATATCTAATTGGAACCAAGTTGGTACAGCAGAGAAAATGACTTGAGTATTAGCATTGTTAAAAGTATATGTATTTCCAGCGGTCATATTTTCCCATCGGAACTTACCATGAACTTCTTCGGTGCCAGTGTAAGTTGCTGTTGCACTTCCACCTGTGTTAAGCATTGTAAGAATGTAGTCGTTTGCGCCCGGTGCCATATCTACTTCTTGCGATACAGTTAAGTTGTTGCAAACATTGATATTCCCACCAGCAGTTTTAGCACCAGTTCCTTCGAGGAATAAGTTACCATAACTTGCAAAATTAGCACCATTACCTAAGATAGTTTGAACTCCACCTGAATAATGGAAATTGGATGCACAATCAAATGAAATTGTACCACCAGTTTGGGTAAATGAACCAGTCATATAAACTGTAGTAGCAGAAGCCAATTGAAATGCACCATTTGTATTTGCAAAGTTAACGAAGGTAACATTACCTGCACCACTGTTAACGTAAACGCCACCACCAGCACCACTGGCACTATTTGTAAAATCAGCAGTGCTAGCAAAAGTCCCAGTCCCACTGAAATTCCAAGTTCCATTGTTGGTTATATTTGCACCAGCAGTACTTGCAGCAGTATTATTCAATGTAACTGTTCCATTATTAGTCAAAGCACCACTTGTGTTAGCTAGTGTAAATGTATTTGCGACGGTAACAGTTGAACCGGAAGAAACTTCTTTGGTCGAGGCACCATCGAGAACAATGGAGTAGTATCCAGTTCCATTGCTTGTATTTTCGCCTGCAACCACTTGATTGCCCGACGAAGCATTGTAAGTGACAGTGACGGTATTTGTGGTATAATCGCGATTACCACCTTGTGGGTTGTAGCTCCCAGAAATGTAAATATCTTCTAAGAATGTTTTGATCCCAGAGCCTGCGGTTCCAAGGTTCGTATAGTATGTGGGCTGGTAGTTAGTTCCATTATGCAAGCCGCCAACATTCATATTATTATCGCAATACCAAATTACAGTTCCAGGAATGGGATTTGAAGCTGTACCGTAGGGTGCAGTTCCAGTAAATTTACCTCCACTTGAGCGCATACGAATTGTTCCACCAGAAGAACCAACCTGGTATGTTCCACCAGTATTGTTAGTAAAATCTTGCGAGAAAAGGTCCGAAAATGCAAAGGCAAAGAGAAGAAGAAAAGCTACAAAGTAGCCCGAAGTGTTTCGAAGCAGAGACATTGCCGCCTCCAGATTAATTAGACATAATTGATGTTTGTTTTTCATATTTACTCCAATTTGTGAAACGAAATTAAATTAACATAAATTTTAAAAAATAAGTATAACTACCTAAATTATGGCTCACTTCCAATTTCAATAACTCCTTCGTTGAGAATGGAAGCATTGTTGATAACACTACCACGAACGGTTAACGCATCAACACCATTGCTGTTCTGTAGAGTAACCCCTACATTTATTAATAAATTACCTCGAATTAAAAGAGGAGAGGATGCAATTTTTGTGCCTGAATTCGATAACCATACTGTTCCCAAGCCACCTGTGTTGTTAAGAAAATCTTGCACTAAATTAACAGGTCTATTTGTAAACACTTGATTAGCTCCATTAAAATCGATAATTCCTGATGTATTAATCGAATAAGTCAAATAATTATTTATTGCTATGCTTAAATCATTAGTTCCGCCAACGCGTAGGCGACAGTTTGCTGCCAGTTCAAAAGTACCAAGACTTCCGATCGTTGAGTTCATAGTAAAGTTTAGTAAATCAAGGATTCCATTCAAAATCCGCAAGTCATTCTGAACAGTAATATTTTTATTGATAGTAACAACATTATTTGGGTAGGTTCCGGAATTGTCCACGATAAATGAATAAACAGTCGAAGGTAAGCCATTGCCAATGGATTGATTAGTTGAACCATTGTAAAAATAGATGCCATTAATGTTATAGTTTCTAGTAGATGTTGTTTGAATATTGCCAAGATTAGTTCCAATTGAATTAATACCATCGGGCGAGCCAATTTTCAAAGTTGAATAGTCCCCCAAAGTGAAGTATTCACCATTCAGGACATTAGTACCCAAGTTCAAGGTTCCTGTATTACTTGCAGAAGTACCAACAGCTATACCAGCTCCAACGGGGGAAGAAAAAGGATTGGATATATCGAGTGTAATTTCGTGATTTCCACTTCCGTTGTTTCCGCCTCCAATAACAACTGAATCGCCAGGTGCATTTGGGTAAATTCCAAGACCAGCAATAGGACCACTATGCGTTGGTGAATATGTCCAAGAGCTATAGCTCGACCATAATCCAGATTGACGACTATAAAAGATACGGCGGAATGCATTTTCGTTACCAATTGTCCAATCGCCATAGAAATTAGAATAACCAAAGTTGCTCGATGTTTCGAACTTGTTGTTGGAAATGTCAATGTTTGAAGGATTAAATGGGAAAGTCCAAGAGCCGCCAGCGGTCTCCCAAGCTGGTCGCCATCGTCCAATTTTACTAAATTCTATTTCGTTTCCATAGATATCGGAATCTGCGTAGTAGAAAGTCCATTTACCATTGATTTGTGCAGTCACACTATCGATTACCCAATAACGCTTAATATATGAAGCAGCTGTACTTGTTGAAAGTCCAATATGTCCATCGGGCTGATAAGGACTTTGCCCTCTGGAAGTTCTAACCCCAATTACGCCTGCGGTTCCTGTTACTGCAGCAGAGAACTCAGCAGGTGTATAATTACCATCTGAACCAATCGGATAAACATAATTCTGATTTGCGGTCACAGCTCTAATTAGCATACCGCTTGTAAGCGAAGTTTCAATAAACCTCAACGACGAATAATTTGTAATTGCAGAACTTGATGAATTAGTTATTTTAAGATTTACCCCATCTTTAAGTTTAATCAAGGTATTATCATTAGCAAAGTTCAACAAATTCGAAACATAAGTATGCTGTAAATTTGAATTATTAACAACAGGGCGAGTAATATTTAAAGTTCCACGCACGATATTTAAATCGTAGAAATTGACACCTGATTGATTTTTAAGAATTAAGTATTTGTTGCTTGTGCCAGAAAAATCAACCTCGGAAGTTCCTGGGTTTAACTTTCCATCGGCATTTACGCTATCAAGTATCATAACATTATAAATTGTCAAGTTTCGACTACCAAGGCTGAAAGTCCCTTGGCGAATAAATAAAGTATCTGCAATTTTAAGAGCAGTTGAACTAATTAAAGTAGAAAGACTTACAACAGGGTTCGCAGCGAAAGAATTATCTATAATCAAGGTTTTGATTGAATCGGGCAACCCAAGTCCAGTAAATTGCGAGGACAAATTCGAATTATATATAAACCTACCAACTCCATAATTACGAATGGAAGTCTGAACAGCTCCAATATTTCCATCTACAGTTCGAGTTATTCCATACTGGTTTTGAATACCAATAGTGCAACCATCTTCCAGGACAAATTTAGTTCCGGTAAGATAGCCCAAAGAACCTTGAATGTACAAAGTTCCAGGCAATTGGTTCACCGAGTCCTTTTCAACCCAAACCTCGTAAACATTTGGCACGAATCCATCGGGCAGAATCACTTCCTTCCCATTTCCAATCCTAACGATATCATATGCCAAATTAGGAACTCTGGTTGGCGGGTTGTCCGTATAGTAGCCAGTCAAAGACCAAGTATTAACATTATTCCATAATCCATTATTCCTGCTCCAGAAAGTAACGGTAGCAGGTTTGCCAACAACAAAGTCTCCGAACAAAGTATTTCCAGTCGATGTAATAGATGTCGTTGTTCGATTCAAGACATTTAGCCTTGTCCAGTTACCAGTTCCTGGGCATGGTGTTGGGGGATCGGGACAAGGAGGCTCATAATTAAACATTTCGAACAATGAAGTATTGCTTCCTGATGTTAAATCACCTGGATTCAAAAATTCGACTTTAAGATTGAAAGTATTCCCAGACCCCAATTGAAAACCACCCACCGATGGAGCCGTAACTTTCCAATAACGAATAACATATTGAGTTAAATCAATATTTGCATCACCAATATCAGGATGAGTAAAATTAAAAGAGATGACACCAACTAAACCAGGAATATTACCAGCACCAGATGTTTCGAACCAAACAGGGCGATAACTTGTAATTGTATCTGCCCCAACAGGGAACCAGACATTTTGATTTCCTGTCCCAACATACCTATACAATCTACCAGCAATATGCCCATTTCCATTTCGAGTAATTGTAGGTGTACTTCCTATCATTGGGCTAACTTCAACATACCGAGTGTTTCCAACTGGTGCATTAATGAAAGCATTATTATTGTTGGTAAATTCAAGTATATTTCGAACAACAAGGTTAGAATTTCCTAAAGGTGATAACAGAACATTACCGGAAGTTTTGTTAACCTTAAGATTATACAATTCCAAGATTGAAATATTAGAAAACAAAGTTTGGTCCGAAGTTCCATTCAGCTCAACTCGCCATGGTTCGGAAGTAATGCCAGTTGGAACAGCTGTAAATGTCCCATAATTATTTAAATTCCCACCAAGAACAAGAGTATTTCCAAATAAATCAAGATTATGATTACCATCAATATCTATATTTCCGGAAACAGAAAAAGTTTGTTCAGATATTTGTGTTTTAACAGCTCGCGATGGATCATTTGCACAATGAAGAGAAGATATAACAAGCGAACCACCAATTTTAACAATAGTTCCATTGGGTGTAATAGTTGAATCACCACTTTGGATAATCCCGCCCGTCATTCCGATGCCATTCTGAGCGTTCACACGAAAATCGAACGAAGAAGGTGAAGTTCCTAATCCATTGCAAATAATAATTCTACCACCACTCATATTAAATGTAGAGCCAAGATTGCTTATATCAAAACCAATCTTAGTTGGATTATAAGAGCCACCGCTACTGTTCGCATTGACTTTGACAACACCCATAAGATTTAATGTAAGGTTAATTATAGAATTAGCTTGTGCCCGAGATAAGGCAAAAGCAATCCAAAGCATTCCAGTGTCGATGCGAATAGTTGTGCCAGTGTTGTAGTTAAGGTCTCCAAAGACAGTACTGTAAACATATGGTTCGCCTACATACAAATCACCGTTGCGCAAATGAATAACAGAATTAGCTTCGGTTGTAATTGAAGAACGAGCACGAACAGAGCCACTAAATACTGTTATTCCAGAATTTTGTCCAAGTGTTAATGGGAAAATATCTCTCCCCGAAATGTAAAGATAGCTTGGAGTTGTGGAAAGCTTAGCAAGCACACCGCCTTTGAATTCAAAGAAATGGCTTGCACTACTACTCGAGCTACTGGCTAAACCATTTGCCTGAACAAACACTGTATCGTTCAAACCACCACTCTTTTCAATAACAATACTTCGCATTGAACCCCACAGACCATTACCAGTTATATAAGAATTTCCGCTACCCCCAAACTTCAAAACTACATAATGACTATCGGTAGAATTATTCTGGCGGAATAACCACATTCCATAAGGTCCAGTGCCATTGTGAATAAGATTTTGAGTGATTATTAAAGTGTCGGAAGCTGGAGGCGAGGCTGGTTGTGGAAAAGGCCTAATATTGCTCGGTTCAGCATCAATAAACAACTGCCTTGTCTTTAAAATTTTATTATTTCCATAAGCTAAGTATGAACCGAATTCAAGATATCCGCCGCTACCAGACGGATTGGTTCCACCAAATCGAAGTGTGTCTACTTCGGCAAAAGGGATATCGAAAGTAACAACGTGCCCATCAATATTCACAGTATCTTTCGTATAAATCTGACCAGGATAATAAGAAGCGGGTGGGCCGTTGTGTTTCAAAATTGGGTCGTTCGACCAGGTAAGTTTATCAGACCAATTTCCTCCAGAACGAGAATAGAAAATACGCCCAATGAAAAACGCAGAAGGTTCCCCAGCAGTCCAATCACCACTTATTTTGCTACCATCATTTGTAGTATCATTTGTGATTTGAATCCTATACCCACCAGTTATTGTTGAAACAGTTGGATTCGTTCCTAAATTAATTTCCCAACCAAAGGAACTCTTATATCTTGCAGGAATATACTTAGAAATATTACAACTTGTGTCGGCACCAACAAAGTCGAATTGGTATGTATTAGCCGTTACATTTGAAATGCCAGTCGCATTTATTTTCCAGTATTTATTTAAAATACAATCGTTTAGCCTATTGGGGTGCTTCCCATTAAATAATCTAACTTCCAATGTGGGCGTTCCAGTAAAGTTGCCTGTAATTGAAATATATGCTTGATTTAAAATTGTATCAATTCCTAATGGAAAAGTAAATGTTTGGGTAACGGAGGAACCCACAGGGAAAAACTTTTCGATATAACCAGTGTTGTTATTTCCTGTAATTTGTATCATCTTCTTATTTGAGTAAGAAGAACCTGTATAAGTTAAAGAGGCATTCGATGCAAAAGAAATCTTTTTATTATCTACCAGTCTTACGATGTTGCTTGAATCAAAAGTCATTAACGAGTTTATAGTTATATTAGACTGAACATTTATTGTATCCAAATACCCTTTTCTAAAGTAAAGATTATTAAAAGCAATGTTGTTCGTGTTTCCACGAATATTTGCAGTTCCAGTCTTGGTTAAGTAAACACTTCCAGTTCCAGGATTAAAACCATTTGTAGTATCGGAAATAAAATCACCATAAAGTGTAATATTATTAGTTTGGGCAAGCAAGGTTCCACTTTTTATTTTAACCGAATCAAGAATAGTAATTGATTTACCAAGTTGAACGGAGCTACCATTGCGCGGGGAGTGAACCTCAAATGAACGAAGAATATTGGGCAAACCATTTCCTGTTTGCTGTGTAATTGCAACATTATTGTTTACTATATCAATTGTGTATTCTTCGAATTCTCCAGTTCCTGCGTCAGTGGGATTGAAATTTGCAGTAGAAGAATTCATTCCAACACGCATCTGTGTAGAACCGGGATTAGTTCCATTTGGGACTGTAAATGAAGGCGAAGTAATTTGATTATTAGAATTTGAAGTAAAGTCTACAACTAACTCGCCAGCTTCGTAAGTTCCATTTCTATTATAATCAATCCAAGCACGATAGCGACGATTGCCCCCAGTATTCGAAGGATTAATCAACAAGCGATAAGTTCCACCTACTTCAAGCTTTGCTTTTTTGTGAATATAAATGTTAATACACCTTGTTGAGCGGGTAAGCGTATCCAAAGTAGTATTTTCCATCAGTATTGCATTATCGGATGTTCTTTGAACAGCAACATACTCAAGGTAATATGTAGTACCATTTCTATTAGGCCAGGTGCTAAAATATCGTGTAACATCACTGGTATATCCTTCAGCAGTATAAGTAACAAAAATACTATCACTATAACTTGGATTAGTTTCAGGAAAGACATTTATGTTACCAGAATTTCCTGTTGTTATTCCCGAAGTGCTACCAACAATTAGTTTACCGCCATTTTTAATTTCAAAATTCATACAACGGAGAACATGGTAATTCAAATCTAAGATTCCAGAATCGCGAACAACAACAGAAGGTCCAGCAAGTGCATTTAATTCATAAGTTGATAAGTCGGTAAGAGTGTTTGTGCCAATATTGGCATCAAGTCGAACACGTTTTCCATTTCCAATAACAGCGTTGTCGTATTGCCTTCGTGGGAAACCATAAATGATTCGATTTCGGCCACCAGTGGTATCCGATGCAGCAAGATTAGTTGGATTTAAAGTATCATTGAGCGAAACCGTAGACCAAGTCGAAGGGTCGGTCCAATCCCCATCACGCACACTGTAAAAAGTATAAAACCTTGTAATAGTATTTTGATTCCCAGCAACAAAATCTCCAAGAAGAGTATCCCCAGATATTAACTCGCTAAACCCCAACAAGGTATTGACATTTGCAACTTGAACATAGGCAAGCCCAGAAGACAAAGCACCAAAATAAGTAAAGCTTGGAGAAAGACCAGATTGTCTTGTATCTCCACAGCCATAAGAACCATCATTGCTCAAGGTAGAATTAGGATACAAAGGCTGCCAAATCACGCTATCTGTCCAGCGTCGGATATAAGTTAAATCTACACAACCCCAGTAGTCCACATTTGCATCATCACCTGGAACGACGAAATAAGCTCTAACATCAAAATTTCTGTTGCCCCTTCTAAAAGTTGAGCCTTGCGGTTTTTTCAATCTCCACCACTTTGGTCCAATCAATCGAGTAGGAGCCACAGGTGGATTATAAGTCATATCCATATATGGATGCACACCTGGAATAACCTCGACTGCAAGATAACCAGCTACACTACCAGTGCCAGAACCAAAATCTAACATATATGGTGAGTAGCGAAGGCTGTCGCCAACTTCGAAAGTAACAGCAGGGGCATTCCCAGCAGGAATATTTTTTCTTAATTCACCAAAAATCCAACCTCGGGAATTGCTTGCATTGGAAACAGTAGCACTTGTTCCCATATGCACAAAGCAACCATTGGAACTTTTTGCTTCAATTAATGCTTTATTTGTTCCATTTGTCGAAAATGTCAAATTGTTTAAAATCGCAATCTTGGTATTATTACTTAGTACAACATTTCCAGTTCCAGAATTCTTTGCAACCGTTAGATTATAAAATGTCAAAGAATCCGAGGCAAGATTTGTTATGATATTTGGCTGAGAACCTGAAAATGTAATAGTTGTTGTGCCTGGATTAAAAGTAGTCCCAGAATTTCGTCGAATATTACCATTGATTGTCAAATTAGCATTTAAGGATAATGTCCCATTTTGAATAAACAGACTATCCGAAATTGTAACTGGCCTATTAAAAGTTAAGGTACCAGATGTTTTATTTACAGTAATTGAAGCTACATTTGTTGGTAGAGCTTCGTTTGCTTGAATTTGAGCAACATTTCCCGAATAAATGAAATGTCCTCTTCCATGAGTTCCATAATCGTAATTTCTTGTATTTGTCCTAATACTACCAAAAGCACCAGAAGCTCGGAAGCAATTTGGGTCGGCAGTTTGAATAGCCCCATCCTTTGCAAGTCGAAACTCTCCTGTCCCATCAAGATAATACGTATCGAAATTCAACAGCCCCGTTGAATCAACCTGAACCCAGCAATTCCCAAGTGAAGAGTTATTTACAGTTATGTTTTGATTCAAAGTAATAGTATTTCCATTACCAACATAGGCTCTGAAATTTGAAGTAGTTTGACCAGGATATTCGTTCGCTTGTGGTCCTCCATATCCATTTGTAGACCAGTTAGAAGCAGTAGTCCAATTGCCACTTGCTCGGGTATAGAATGTAATAATATTAGGTTCGCCGACAATGAAAGTTCCAAAATCTACTAGACTATCGAATTCTGTTGTATTTGTTGTCAGAGTACCCATTATTGGATATGTTCCATAGTAAAAAGGACCAATCCAATTTGAACCACTTCGAAGGCGGGCTTCGAAAATTGATGGGTTTGCACCATTACGCAAGTCGCCATTCGGAGCTGCTGAACCAACAAAAGTAAAAGTTGCAACATATTTACGATTTCCACCAAGAGTAAATGTACTACCCGAAGGAATCGAAATAGTGTATTGTCGAGCAACATGCTTTTGCGGACTCATTCCACTACCAGTTGGTAGAATCGCAGTAGGTGGGTCACTATTCCAACTAATTGGAGATGTTGAAGTATTAATGGTATCGGAAAGGACAGCAACTAACCCACCAGTTCCACCACTTCCAACAACATTAAATACAACAGGTGTGTATCGTGAACCAAACCCAACTTCGAAAGTTGTTGAAACAGTTCCCGTTCCAACACTCTTTCGCAATTCTCCATCGACGTAGCCTCCTCCTGGTCGAGTCAAATTCCCGAGAACAGCAACAAATCTAAAATTCCCCGCGGAACGAGCCCGTAAAATCCCATTTGTCAATGTTAAATTATTGTTTACAATTATCCCATTACCAGATGAACCAACACCAAATGCATCAACATTGTTTGAATTATTAATAATCAAATTGTAGAAATTCTCATTACCCGAACTTTTATTTATATATTGGGTATTTGATCCATTAAAAGACACTGTCGAGCTACCATAATCAAAAGTTCCACCTGAATTATTCCAGTTCCCATAAAGCGACATATAGTTTGCAGTCATCTTGAAAGTAGCGCCATTCTCAATACGGAAATTGCCTTGAACTTTAATATTGTCCAAAGACTGATATGTTCCACTGCCGGCAATGACTACATTATTAAAAGGATTATCCGAAGTATCCCTAACAGTGATTGTATTTGTAGTTAAGGAACTTGTATTTCTAAAGATTACTGTTCCGCTACCCGGCTGGAAAATCGAACCATTGGAATTAAGCCAATTGCCTTGCAACTCCAGATTAAAATTATTTGCAGAAAAAGTTGCCCCGTTATCAATAGTCAAACTGCCAAGTACTTTGAAGGTTGGGGAACCAGTTGCTGAAAGTTGTTTTGTTCCAGAACTATCGAGAATAAGATTGTAATATTCGAGAAAAACAACTGTATCGGAAGGAGAAGCAGGCTTAAGCGGAATAAGCTGTGTTCCTCCATTTTTGCAAAAACGCACAGTCGAACCGTTTGTGAAAAATCGATATGTATTATTAGCAAAATTCAAACTGGAAATATCTAAACTATTGTATATTCTAATTTCACCGGAACTTTCGAACAGAACATTGCCCGCACGCGAACTTCCGGATATTTTCAAATCATAATAACGATTTACACCTGGGTTAGAACCAGAGCTCGGAATCGTAACATTTCCCGTTCCATCAAAAGTTATTCGACCAGCAGAAAAAGTAGGAGCGAGGTAATTGGTTGGAAAACTCTGCCGGATAATCATCTCGCCGCCACGCATCGTTAACGTCCGACCAGAAGTTTGCCCATTAATACTATACGTGGAAAGGTCAAGTATTCCATCATTTATAACAAGTGAATCTTTTATTTGAAAAGATTTTCCAAGGGTAACAGTTGATGAATTGGACTTATTCACTACGAAACTTCTAATAGTATTTGGTAACCCATTTCCAGTTGTTTGGTTATTATTACCAGCAAATACATATACTGCGTCAGAAGAAAAGTCTCTAACACTGGTAATTATGCAACCTGTGGAATTTGGTACTGGAGAAACTCCATCGCTGTGAGTAATCGTTAATGTTGTATTTTGCTCGAGCCGGAATGTATCGCCTTGAGCGATGTAATTACCAGTAAAAGTAAGTTTTCCTGGTTGGCGTCCATCGGTTCCATCTTCAACAGAAAGTAAGTTCAACGGCGGAATATCGTCAGTTACAGTAACTGTGTTATCTTGGATTCTAACGCGATGTGTTTTCTTACTTGGAGCTTTATCCGCAGGAGAACCGCCAAAACCAACAAAAGACCAAGTATTTGGGTCATTAAAATTGCCGTTTGCCCTGCTATAAAATACCAATTGAGTAGCTTGGGGTTCTCCCGCTACCCAATCGCCGGAAATTTCATCAACCAACAGGGAGTAAAAAAGATTGTTACTATAATCTACATAGTTATTTTGACCGGGATTCACACGCCAATAACCATTTGGGTCGTTGTAAGACGGGTTATACCAAAGCACTGCATAAGAACTTTCTGTACCCTGAACTTCATCTGTATGGTAATAAAATCTAACGGAGGCTCCATCGTTATTAATATTGACATCATTCTTCCCAACTACCCAATACTTTGTTAAAGATTTTCCAGTTTGCTCAATCTCGGGGTGTTCTTGTGGGACAGGTTTAACCCAAATATATGGATTTGAACCAAGAGTAGCTCCACCAATTTGAAGAGAAACGACCGCAGGTGTATAATGGCTTGGAGTGCCAATTGGGAAGTGAAGAGTAAGTGGCAAAGTAGCCGAAGGTGATATTTCGCGAATAAGTCTCGCCCCAAGTAGTGGATCACCTCCACTCCCTGAATTAATGATAAATTTACCTGCACTAAAAGTAATCACATCTTCGCTAGTCCCATTGTCCGAATAAATATGCCCATTATGCCCAATAGTTAAGTCATTGCTATTTAAATCTATACGAGTGTTCGACAGCATTCGGAGATTGCCATCAACACGGGTTGGTTGTTCAACTTCAACATCTCCACTAGTCTTATTGATTGTTAAATGATAGAACTTTGTTGTTTGCGAACCACCAATGCTTTGTGTTTGTGAACCATTTAATATTACACTTCCAGTACCAGCGGTAAAACCATCCGCTGAACTACAATTATTACTCCAGTTGTGTGCAAAAGTTATGTTAAGATTATTTGCATTTAGACGTCCATTCCCAGACCCAGCAAAAGTAATATCATTCAATACAGTTAAATTATTCGAAACAAGACGAGCAATTGGGTCATTTGTTCCGACGACCTCAAAATCGTACACTGGAACCGAAGAATTAATATCGAAAGTTTGTCCACTAATTGATGAATTAATTTTTAAAATACCACCAGTAACATTGTAATTTGAAGACAAAACAACATAATCGGCAACCGAGTTTGTCGCAGTACGCTTAAGTTCAAGTGTTCCAGAACTCCAATTAAAAGTTGAACCTGTTGCACTTATATCGAACATTCCAACGGACGATGCAGTACTTTGGCTACCAATACCAATATTAATATTTCCACCTGAAAATGTAAAATCAATCAAATTAGAACCATATGTCTGCGGAGATAATCTCGACCAAATATTTAATTGTCCCCCTTCTACTGTTAACTTAGACTTATTTGGTGGAGTATTATCATAAATTAAAGAACTTTCCCCGGTGGAGCCAACATTGATTGTTCCTTGCGTTAATCTCAAATCACCACGCAAGTACAAATTTCCAGCTAAAGGTTGCCCTTGTATGGTTACATTTGGATTATCGAGCCACAAGCCTGCTTCCTTCTGAACAAAGCAATCTCCTGTTCCAGAAACTGGCTTAAAGAATGTATTCGAAAGAGAAAAATTTCCTTCAATTTTCAAAGTACCTGTATCGAGAGAAAGGAATCCATTGGGGGCATTGAAACTACTTTTGAAAGTGACGGAGTCGTTTTTGCTAGATTTCCTTAACAAAATCTCATAGAAATTTTTGGTCCCGGCTCCATCAAGTATTGAATTTCCAGAGCCAATAAAGAAAGTGTAAACCTTACCATTTGCGAAATCAAAGTCTAATGAACCATTCACAAGCAAATCGCTAGCAAATTTAACAGTGTCCGACGCAGACGGCAAAGAATTTATCACATCGAAGACGCCATTCGCATCAATTGTGGCATCACCATATACAATCAAGCGAACAAAATTTGAATTGCCAAGTCGAAAGATACCATTCTGAATCTGAAGTTCATTTTGCACATTTGCATTGTTGTTCAGCAAAACAATTGCCGTAATCAAACTTTTATTAATTGTTAAATTATAAAATTCAGTTAGGGAACTTCCCCCAATAATTGAGTTTCCATTACCAATAAAAATAACTAAACCAGTTCCATGGCTAAAAATTCCACCATTGTTTGTCCAGTTCCCAGTAATATAAATTGTTCCGGAACCACTCTGGGTCAAAGTACTTCCATTTGACAAAGTCAAATCTGTATTAACTTGTAGAACAACATTAGAAGAAAGATAAACATTGGCATTGGTGTTTAGATAAAACTGCGAATAAAGATTGAAAGATGAAAGCAGAAACACAAGCCAAATTGCTTTCATGACAATATTATTCATTTCTTTCTTAGTATCTAATCTATGTTTAAGCATAATTTAGCAAAAATTAATTCTATTTTACTCGCATAATCCAAACAACGCTCATATTTTTTGGTCTTGTTTCATTTGCAGTGCGAGGTGTTCCGTTCGTGCCATCGCTGGTCGGATTCCCAACAGAAATTGTAGCAGATGAAAGGTCATAATTTCCATTGTCCTCGTCGAAAACACCACCTGGATATGCCCAAACAAGAGTGCCATTAACAGCATCCGAAGATAAATTGTGTTTATGCCCTTGAAAAGCATCGTTCTGACCTGTTCCGGAAGAAGTTCCTCCGCGCAAAAACATACCAACTTTTTCGGAAAGTCCGGGTGAATTAGCTCCATTTGGGTCGCCATTTAAATTAGGAATAACCTGATTATGGTATGGACTTGCTGGGTCATTTAATGTTTGTCCGTTACATTCCACCCAACCATAAGGCAACGAAGGGGTATTGGAGAAATTCTTGTGCCAAGCAATTATCGAACCAATAGGCGGTACGGGTTGATAACTACTTGTTACTACCCAAGTCGAGCCGTTACTAACTAATTCAACACTTTGTTTCTCATAAAGAGTCATTGATGTAGAACCCTCGATAGAACCACTAATTGTAACAATCCCTGTGTTAATATTCTTAATAACATAAATTCTTCCAGTAGAAGCACTTGCCGAAGGCAAAGTAATAGTAATCGAAGAAGTAGAATTTGCAAGAATAGTATGATGTGTCCCATCCAAAGTTAGGTTGGATGTAGCAATAGTTACTTTATTCTCAATAGAACCATTTACAGAAAGAGTTGAAGTTGGGGATGTTGTTCCAATTCCAACATTACCATTTTCATTTAAAATTGTTACCCTTACTTGTTCGGTTGATGGCATGCCATTAGTGGTGCTAACGAATTGAAAACCGCCATTCGTACCAAGCGAGTGATTATAAGTCAATCTAAAATCATAATCATCATTTTCGTTATTTTTAAAATCTATGTATCCATTAACATTTGAATTTGGAGCAGAATTTCCTCGAAATAGTTCAATGCCACCATCGGCAGTTACTCGGGCACTTCTTTGATTATCGTAGTAGTCAACCCTTAAAGCTCCATCTCGAATATGCAAATGTTCAGTGGGATTTTGTATACCGATTCCAATATTACCTGTGCCTCTTTGGATAAGAAAAGGAATTGTGCTTTCCCCCGCATCTTGAATGTAGAAATCTAAATCGGTTGAAGTTAAACCAAAAAGAGTTCCATAGATATTTGCATCTTCAGCCATACCAAAAAGACCAATTTGGGGATTAGTTGCACTATAAATATGTAAGGTGTAGTCGGGTTCAGTACCAATGCCAACACGTCCATCGCTTCTTATTCGCATTCTTTCATAATTATTAGTTTTAAAAACTAAATCCCTATTATCGATTGTTCCAACAAAATGTGTACCTGGATTCGTTCCACTATTACCAGTAGTTTTCCAATTGTTATTATTAGAGTTCAAAACATCAACTCTAGTTGCAATAGTATCCCAACCACTAGATTTGCGGATTAAAATTCTTTCAAGAACATCGTCGAAATAAGTAGCACCGAATGAATTTGTGTTTGGTGGTGAACTTAAGGGTTGATAAAAAATCACTTTTGGGTCAATATTCCCTGTTACAATCAAATCGCCATCAACATAAACATCACCGTTAGTTTGAACAAGGACTGAATCAACAACAGTAGTAGTTCCAATTCCTAATTTACCATTGGCAAGCAATCTCATTCTTTCGGTTCCGTTCGTTTGAAAAATAATTGGTGCGTTTTCGTTTTGCTTCACATAAGCATTTCCGGAACCATCTATTCCAATGTCAAAACCATCGGAAGAACTAGTGCCTGTTGTCGAGCCTGCTGTGAATTTATGATAAGTCGAGTTTCCTGTTCCTTGGTCCTGATGGAGCAGAACACTTGGAGTTGTTATATTAATTCCTACTCGATTATTCGAAACATCATGATAAATAAGATTTGTAGCTTCCCATCCACTATTGTATCGCAGAGTTTGACCAATAGTCCCACTTGGTACAGTTTGTATTGCTTCCCAGGACAAGTTACCGCTAGCATCAGTTTTCAAGAATCCATTCCCTGTAATCGTTGTTGGTAAACTATAGGTAATAGCAACAGTTTGGTCGCCACGGGTCTTCAAATAATTCGAACCAGAGCCACCATTGACCAAACCAATTGAATTTTGTATCACAAGAGCATTATTTGCAGAACTCCACTGCAATCGATAGTCATAAGTCAACGATGAACCACCGCTCCAAATTGGAATATATGGAGGAGAACCACCTCCAGTAACTGTGCCAGGAAATGTTTGACCACTGGCAAAGTTTATAACTCCTGTCATTGTTCCGCCTGAAAGAGGTAAGTAATTCGAGGCGGTAATATTATCGGGAATATCATCATCAGTAAGTGTTCTAAATGATGGTGTGCCAGTGCCCGAAATTGGACCAGCCAGAACCGTATTAGCCCCAGTTGTATTCCAGTTAACCATGAAAGTTCCAATATTAGTTATTGGAGAACCTGAAACAGCAAATTCACTTGGCATCATCAAGCCAACGCTAGTAACCGAGCCAACATCCGAAGGTTCCCACTTTCCTGTTATCCCATTCCATCGATAAACTTGTCCCTGGGCAGGTGATGAATTATCAAATTCACGCCCGAAAAGCTTAAAACTTCCAGTAAAGTCCCAGTTCCCAATTATCGTCTGCGTTCCACTTATAGCTGCTGTCCATATTGGGTCGCTCTCAAGTGTAGAAATTGAACTGCTCCAAATAGGGGGATTGTTTGTTCCTTGGGAAATAAGTACCTGTCCACTTGTACCAGCATTTCCATTAGGCATAAATGCACCACTTAATCTAAAGTTACCTTCCACATCCAACCGTTCATTTGGTGTTGTTGTCCCAATTCCAACATTGACGGTTGCAGATGCACCATTAACTCCAGCAATAGAACCCAGTACTATTGAATTGCTCTGTTCAACTCGGGCTTTCGCCCCAATCGCAGTAGCATTTGAAAGATTACTCATAATACTTACGCCAATTCCAATTCCAGTATTATTATCCCCCCCAGAAAAATTCTCTAATGCTCTATAACCAATTGCAACATTACCTTCATTTGAAACTAAAGAAGATAACGCAGAATTACCAATAGCAACATTATATACTCCGCTGGTATTACTATACAATGAACCAACACCAATAGCCACATTCGAACTTCCAATTGTGTTAGAATTCAATGCCCCATTACCAACTGCACTATTTAGATATCCTGTTGTATTGTTCTCTAAAGCAGCAACACCTATTGCAGTATTTCCATATCCAGTGGTATTTGCATAAAGTGAACGCGCACCTAAAGCGGTATTAATATAACCTGTGGTATTGGAATAACCAGATTGATAGCCAACAAAGGTTGAACCTCTATCAGATGTATTATCTTGGGAATTTCCTGCATACTCTCCAATAAAAACAGATTTTCCACTATTGAGTACTTCAATTTGGCCAAGAGTAGTAAAACGAAATCTATCAACATTGTTAGTCACTAAAATTACAGGTTGATTGTTGGTTGAACCAATTCTTTCAGTCCCACTTAATGAATTTCCAGACAAAGACCATGCACTAATCAAACTGTTAGGGTTTACCCATGTGGGCGCACCTCCACTAATTCCTAAAACATCCCCATTATTTCCTGGGGATAGCAAACTTCCTACATTCGAACTATTTCCAACAATAATATTGTTCTGTGTTACAGATAGCTTGCTTACATCTATACCTGCATTTGCATTTATATCTGCATTTGTTATCGAACCATCCGCTATCTCCGAAGAAGTTACCACACCAGCTCCTAATTCAATCGAAATGTTTACATCAGATGTCCCATTGAACGTTACCGGTCCACCACTCGCATCTCCACTTATTGAAAAATTCCTTGACGTTTGCAATGCAGTAGCTGTCCCAGCATTTCCAGTTATATTCCCTGTTATTGTATTACTGAAAGTCCAGTTCCCTGTTATCGTCTGCGTTCCACTTATAGCTGCTGTCCATATTGGGTCGCTCTCAAGTGTAGAAATTGAACTGCTCCAAATAGGGGGATTGTTTGTTCCTTGGGAAATAAGTACCTGTCCACTTGTACCAGCATTTCCATTAGGCATAAATGCGCCTGTAATCTTTAAATTCCCTAAAATATCAAGCTTCTCGGAGGGATTAGTTACACCAATTCCTATATTACCTGAAGTTTTAACTCGCATAAGCTCAGTTGTTCCATAGGCAACAATTAATGGGTCATTGGGAAAAACATTCCCTATTGTCATAAAATTGCCATTTAATTTCAAACCATCCCCGGGATATGAAGAATGATCAATCCGAAATAAATCAAGATTTGAGTCCCACTGTAACCAACCATATTGGCCAGTAGTACCATTATCTCCGATAACGAATCTTGTATTGTTGCCATTATTAAAAACCCAGATTTCCCCTCCTTGAATCTCGAGTCGGGTTTGTGGGTTCGTAGTCCCAATTCCTAACCTGCCATTAGTATTATCCCAAAATAAGTTATTATTACCAGAAATAGTATTCGAAGCACTCCAGAATGCAACTTGACCTGCTGAACCACTTCCTTCTACTTCGTTATTTGAATTAACATCCGAAATAGTAATCGAACCTGAAGCATTTGCTATCGTAATTCCGTTCCCAGCGGTCAAGGTTGACAAAGTAAAACCGCTTCCATTTCCAATCAATAATTGGCCATTAGAAGGAGCTGAACTTAACCCAGTGCCACCATTTGCAACAGAAAGGACACCCGAAACTTCCCCTGTCGATAAATCCACAGCATCAGTAATTGAACCTGTGCCTTTAAAAACATTCGACTCAACAGTCCCACCCCCAATCACAATTGAGGCTCCAGAACCAACGGTCATCGTAGCAGAATTATTCGTACCGGTTGAAATCAAACTAAAAGGAACAGTTGCGACTGAAGAAATAATTCCAATCCACTGCGTGCCATTATAATATTCAAATCTCTGATTATCAAGATTATAAATTAAAAGTCCGGTAGCAGGATTACTTATAGCATCCCTTTGGGTTGTAGTCAAGCGAGGAACTAAAAATCCATGTGAAGTAGAATACAACTCGAGCAAGGCAGAGTTGTCGGGGGTTGTTGTCCCAATCCCTACATTATTTTGTGGCAATGCACTTAAATATGGCAATAAAAGAAAATTAAATGCAATTAAAATACTTTTAAAAAGTTTTAAGCCTTTCATTTTTCATCTATTTAATTTATTATACACTAATTAAAATAAAAAAAATCAAAAATAATACCAGAATAAATCAGCATTTCACCATAAATTCAAAGAAATAATCAAAATCTAGTAATTTCGAAATTTCATCGGCCATTGTTGGGAAATCCAAATTAAGGATACCCGAAATTTCTGAGAAATGATAACCCTTAAGACGTAGTGATATAATCTTTTGTTGCATTTCATTGAAAATAATATTTTCTTTACAAAAATTATTTGGATAAATATTGTTCAACAACTGAATAAAAACATTTGAATAAATAATATTTCCATCTAAAACTAAATCAAGCACTTTCAAAAAATCATTTTTTGAAATATCCTTTAAAATCACACCATTTACATTTGTTTTAAAAACCTCACGGGGATTAACGAACTCTTCAACAGCAGTAATTAAAATAATTTTAGGTTTTAATAGAAATCCGTTAAGTTTTTCAACAACTTCAAAGCCATTCATTTTAGGCATCATAATATCGATGATAGCCAAGTCTGGTTGAAAAGACAAAATTTTATTATATGCTTCCAATCCGTTGGAAGCTTCGCCAACGACCTGATACTTTGGATTGGAACCAAGATAAGCATTCAATCCAAATCGAACCAAAGGATGGTCATCGGCAACGAGCGTTCTAATTTTTGTTTGACTCATAATACTTCCTTGTTTGACACCAAAACACAAGCAAAAATACTAACCGAATTATTATTTTAAATAAGTAATAATACCTAATTGCAAATAAAGAAAGAATTATCGAATAATTTGAATAGTTACAAAAAAATCCCGAGCAATCTTTTCAATTGTAAAATTAATATTTTGCATATTGGAAAGAAGTTTTTTAATGTCATTGATTGAATAAAAAAATAACTCGCAACGTGAACGATATCGAATTTTCCTTTGGAAGGCTAAAAGCCCACCTTTCACAGGGAAACTGAAGAATGCTTTGTCAGAAGTTACATCTATTACTTTTTTTACAAATTTTTCTGGTTCAGAAACATAATCCATTACACCCATCACAATGGAATAATCAAAAGGCTCGGGAAAATCTGTAGCCATAAAATCGGCAACAATAAAGGAACATATATCTTCGAATTTTAAGTCCTTTGCTTTCTTCTTAGCAATATTTATCATTTCTGGTGCAAAGTCAATCCCAACTACTTTTTTCGCCCCTCGTCGAGCCAATTCAATAGCATAATGCCCTGGTCCACATCCAATATCGAGCACAGATTTACCCTGGACCGGGTTACATCCTTCTATCGTTCTTTCAAATCGAAGTCTCATCGACTTCCTAAATATATTGTTTATTATCTTTGAGATTGAACTATGTTTGCTCCCATAAATTGCATCAAAGTCGTATGCATATCTTTGAAAAAAAGTTTTTGTATGATTACTTTTTTCCATTTCTTTTACCTATTGTTTCTTTATAAAAATCGCTCATTCGTTGAAAGTAATTTTTCGATAATATTTCTCTTATCTTTTTTTCTGTTGTCCTCAAATTCACATATGCCTTAAATCTTCTTTTCAAACTTGACTTCAACTTTGGTTGAACAGGGTCGATTTCTCGGGGATGTACATAAAAAACTACTGGACGCAGTTCGGCATTTACCTTTTTCACCATATGGTTTATCAACCACATTGGAAAGAATCGCAAATATCCACCACCGAAAAAACAAGTTTGAAGAAATAAAAATCTTGAAATAGAAATTGGTATTTCCAACAAAACTCCATTTGAGGTTCGAATAAAAAAAGGTTCGAATAAATCTGCTTTCAACCCACCATGCTCACGCTTGGCAGGGAACACTGAAGAATCGTAACGGTAACCAGCATCAATTAATACTTCGAAAAACCAAGGTGTTGTTTCAATCACAGAAAACGATGGGGCACGATATCCAAATACATAATCGCCAGAGATATCTTCCAAAAGTTTTTTCGAGCTGCTAACATCATCATAAAATTCTTCCCTTGTTTGTGAATAAACGACTTGGTGATAAAAGCCATGTGAACATATCTCGTGTCCTCTTTCCTTAGCAATTTTTACAAGATGTGGAAAGCGTCGTGCAATATAACCAAGAAAAAAACAAGTTGCTTTTGTGTTATACTCATCTAAAATATCCAGTAAGTATAAAAAGTCCTTCTCGACAATTGTAGGCAAAGAATCCCATTGTTCAATTTTTGGCATAGAAAATTCATCTACGATATGATACCAATCCTCCACATCGATTGTAAAAAAATTTTTAATTCTTTCTTGAGTAATTATTTCTTTTTTAACACTCACAAGTCCTTTCCAAAATTCTCTTATTGTTTCAATTCTTTTTTCAAAAATGGAAAACCATCCATCACTATATAAATTAAGTTTACTGCATTTAAACAAAATTCTAATTTAAATAACATACCTATTACAATTTCAGCCATAATAAGAAGTTTAAAATAAAAAAATTGATAATAAATAGAAAGAAGGTTAATCTTTTACAATAATAGGTAAATATTAAAGGAAAATTAACATTGATAAGCCAATCAAACCGATTTTGTTTTAGTTGAATGAAGTACCGCAAAGCGAATCAATCCAGCAGCAGTTTTAATTCCAAGCTTCTGCATAATATTCGAACGATGATTCTGAACTGTGCGAATACTTATTCCTAAAATATCGGCAATTTCTTTACTTGTTCGGCCTTGTGCAAGAAGGTTCAGAATTTCTTGTTCTCGCTCTGTAATGGTAACATTAGTGTTTTTCTCTTCGGATTGAAAACCTAAAGGATTCTCTAATACTTTTAATATAGATTTGGAGAAGACTCTTTCACCAAGCACCGAGCGGAATATTGCATCAATCAGAAAACCAGGTGAAATATCTTTCGAAAGGTATCCATCAGCTCCAACTTTCAAAGCATCTTCTATATGCTTATAGTCCTCATATGCAGTTAGCATAAGAATAACAACTTGTGGGTACTTTTCCCTTATTATCCTTGCTACCTCAATTCCATCCATTTTAGGTATATGAATATCCAAAAGGATTAGATGTGGTAAATTCTCTTCGACTACTTTCAAAGCCAACTCACCATCTTCTGCTTCACCAACAATTTGTATTCTTTTTTCAATATTCAAAACTCGCCGAATGCCTGCCCGAACAATTTCATGGTCATCGGCGATTACCACTTTTATTTGTTCAGGAAGTAGGTCAAACATATCCATTGTTCACTTCTGTTAAATTTAAAGTTCCCAAATTGTTCCATCGGCATCGCTCGGCATACGCCAGCTCCCGCGTGGCGAAAGGTCGACGCTACCAACCTTCGGACCATCGGGCATACAACTCCTTTTAAATTGATTAACGAAAAATCTATTGAAAAAATTATTTAACCATTTTAAAATTTCCAGTCTTGAGTAAACTTTATCGAATGCAACCTCAGCTAAAAACAAAATTTTCTCTGGGGAAAATCCATATCGAACAAAATAATACAGAAAAAAGTCATTCAAATCAAATGGACCAATAATTTCTTCTGTCTTTTGAGTAATTTCATTATAGGAATTCGAAACCAGCTCGGGTGAAATCGGCGTTGCAAGAATATCTTTCAATAATGAGGAAATCTTCT
The DNA here is from genome assembly GCA_964413155.1 of uncultured Hyphomicrobiales bacterium. Classification (GTDB taxonomy): domain Bacteria; phylum Bacteroidota; class Ignavibacteria; order Kapaibacteriales; family UBA2268; genus Naka2016. The sequence continues at coordinate 131,319 of CAYPRT010000004.1, forward strand.
TATCGGAAACAACACTTGCATACCAATCGATAATATATCGAATTAATGTTTTCGGAACACCAGCATTTACATTATACATAGACATATGGTCGCCATTAAAGGTAGCCCAACCTAACGCAATTTCGGAAAGGTCTCCAGTGCCAATTACTATTCCTTTGTACTTATTAGCTAAATCCATTAGAATTTGGGTTCTTTCCCTTGCTTGGGCATTCTCGAAAACCACATCCTGACTTTCAATCGAAGCTCCAATATTGCTCAAATGAAGTTTAACAGCATCTCTAATATCAATAATTTCGATATGAACTCCAAAAGATTCTGCAAGACTTTTTGCATTGTTAAAAGTTCTTGATGAAGTACCAAAACTTGGCATTAATATAGCATGAATTCCTTTAATATCTAAATTCAATTGTTCAAAAGCTTTTTTACAAACCAACAATGCAAGTGTTGAATCTAATCCACCCGACAAACCAAGCACAACATTTCTGCAATCAGTATGAAGTAGTCGACGTGACAAGCTTGTTGCTTGTATTTGGAACACTTCTTCACAAACCTGTTTTCTGTTTTCTTCAGATTCTGGTATGAATGGACTTTTGCTTATTCTTCGCATAATTTTTTTTGTTTTAATATTAGGAATTTCAACTCCAACAACACGGAAGTTTAAGCCATACATATTCTTTGCTGTACTAAATGTATCATTATAAATCCTTTCCTTTTCCAAAAGTTCAATATCAATATCAGCAACAATAATATCTGTTGCGAAGGAAAAATTACGACTTTCTTCAAGCAATTTACCATTTTCGGCAATAATACAATGCCCAGAAAAAACCATATCCGTTGATGATTCCCATGGACCACTTCCAGCGTAAACATAGCCAGCATTACAACGTGCTGACTGCGATAGAACCAAATTCTTTCTATAATCACTCTTACCTATCCACTCGTCACTTGCACTGGGATTGAAAATTACTTTAGCCCCGGCAAGGCACAACTCGGAACTTTTCGGCATTATACTCCACAAATCCTGACAGATTTCAACACTAAAAATAATTCTTTTGTCATTATTATCCATAAATAATATGTTGCTACCTATTGGTATTTCTTTGCCCGAAAGGACAATTGTATCTCTATCGGTATAGTTCGAAAACCATCGAGATTCATAGAACTCACGACGATTTGGTAAATATGTTTTGTATACTATTCCAAATAATTTTCCCCTACCAATTACACCAGCACAATTTAAAAGCGCGGAATCAATTTCCAATGGAAAACCGACAATGAAAAGTAAATTCAATCTGGTAGAAAATTCAACAAGCTTATTTAAATATTCCAAAACTTTGTCTTGCATTACAGATTGAAAAAATAAATCGCCGCAAGTATATCCGGTGAGAGTAAGTTCCGAAAATACCGCAACCTGTACCTTTTTTTTATCAAGTTGCTCTAATGCAGAGCAAATCTTTTCAAAGTTGAATTGAACATTTGCAATACGTGTTTCGAGCGAAACGGCAGCAACTCGTAAAAAACCAAATTTATCGAGCTCAAACATATTTACTTCAAATTTATGGAACAAACTAAAATTTCATTTAATAGGGCGAAAATGGTAAAAGTTGCTTAATTTCCTCAATTACTTTTGATGGGAAAATATAATCCATACAAAAATACTCAGTATTAATACATTTAGGGCTGAAAAAGCATTTACAGGGCTTTTCTGGTTCAATAATTATCCCGCGTCCGAAAAGTTCGAATTCGTGTCGGTTGAATATATTGTTGAAAAGAACAACCTTTTTCTTTAATCCAATCGCTATATGCAAAGCCATTGTAACAGAAGTTACAACAAGGTCACATTGGTTGACCAAAGAAATAAATTTAGGTAATTCAAAATGCCCAAGATATAATGCACCAGTTTGATCAGCGATTCTTTGATTTTTGTAATGCTCTGCTTCCCCACCCAAAAGTAGAGGGAAATAATGATTTTGCTGAAGTAGCTTTATCAATTCAATCCAATTGTGTTCAGGCCAAAGTCGCGAAACCCATCTACCACCACACCCAGTATTCAAACCAACAATAGGCTTGTTTTCATTCGGAATATTCCAACGAATAGAGTTGTCAACTTCTAAAATGTATTCTTCGTTATTATATTCCCAACCAGCAATTTCAAAAATTTCCCTAAGGTAAGATTTTGTATTTTCTTTATTTAACGGATCAAAAATTCCAGTTAAAAATTTATGGAGACTCAATTCGTTAATTGGAGCAGGCTTTCCATCTTTCAGAGTAAAACCGAATTTTTCTTTTGCCCTCAATTTTTTTGTTAAAGCACACGCATATGAGTCTTTATCCAGATTTATTACCTTGTAAAATTCAACTTCTTCGAGCAGCAAGATGGATTCCAAATTAAAAGGTAGGACTCTATCGACAACAGATGGAACAACCTCGGGGGAATGGGTGAGCCACCAAACCGCACTTTTAGGGTGGACTTCAAAAATTCTATAAAGCAAAGGTGTGGTTCGAATTACATCTCCTATTGCACCCAATTTAATTATCAAAATGATATTCGATTGAGGAATATAATAGTTACAATCGCTACAAAAAACTCCAAATTTTTTGTGTGGTGAACAAGGAACATCACCGCGAAAAAATTTACAATCCGATTTGTAAGTATACTTTTTCTTTACCATTAAAACTTATAATATATACACACACCAAGTTGAAAATTATAAACAGGGTTTTCTCGGGTTTCGTAATCAGGAACTGGAGTCAACAACTCACCGCGCGAATTATCCCTACCAACAAGATTAATAAAACTAACTGAAGTAAACAAATTAACATACCAAGGATGAATCACCTCGCCAAGGAAGCCAATTTTAATGTCGCTTCCTAAACGAAATACCCCATTTTTATAGGAAACAGACCGTATTACTGTTGAATCATAGTTTTCGTAATCGATTCTTACAGAATAATTACTTTTACCAATAAAACTCCCTCGGGCGTCTATTTCAGAGTAGCATTTAACATTTGAAAAAGGCAACTTAAAAAGATTATATCTAAATCCAAGAGTAAGGGTTGGTGCATCAATAAAATGTCGAAGGTAAAGAGTTACTTTTGGAGCATAAGGAACCCTGTGGTATGCACGGTAAAAAATATATTCGAAGCCAAGAGGAATTGAGAACTTCGATTCACTTTTTTGCCACACCCCGCGTAAAAGAAAACCATTTTGAAAGCCGAAAAATCCACCACCAATAGTTGTATTCTTCTCTGGGTTAATAAAAACCGATGTAGCATTGTTATTACCAAAAATTGCAGTTGGAACTATCCCAAATTCAACTGCAAAATCTTTAAGCTGGGAATATGAAATGTAAATAAAGGAAAAAAGTCCAATAAAGACTGTTAGAAATAATTTTATCATAAATTCCTCAAAATTTTTCTCTTATATTATAATTTACTTTTTCGGCTAAAGACTTAATGTTCATTTCACCTAATAAGCCAATTGAAATAAGCTGAGCACCAAAAATAATTAATGTGATTCCAAAAAGAAGTAGAGGCCTATTGCTCAAATATGTCTTACCAAGAATCCATTCAATCAACAAATACAAATTTACAATAAAACCAAGCAAAGTTATAACTGTACCTATAGAACCGAAAAAATGCAGAGGTCTTTGCATATAACGAGTTGTAATCATCACTGTAAGAAGGTCAAGAAATCCTTTCACAAATCTTCCAGCACCAAATTTTGACTTACCAAAACGTCGAGGATGGTGAACAACAGGAATTTCAGTAACCCGAAAACCATCCCAATGGGCAAGCACTGGAAGATAACGATGCATTTCCCCATATACAATTAATCTTTTAGCGACTACATTTCGATAGGCTTTTAATCCACAATTGATGTCATGTAGTCGAACACCACTAACAAGCGACGTTACAAAATTGAACAACTTCGAAGGCAAAACCTTTGTCAATGGATCATATCGTTTCTTTTTCCAACCAGATACAAGGTCATAACCTTCGTTTAATTTTGCGAGCAAATTTGGAATTTCTGCAGGGTCGTCTTGCAAATCAGCATCCATTGTTACTATGTATTTACCTCGTGCAGCACGAAAACCTACTTGCAATGCTGCACTTTTTCCATAATTTCTTCTAAAACTAATGCAATGAAATCTTGGATTTTTTTTATGTAACTCACGGATTTTTTCTCTTGAGTTATCCGTTGAACCATCATCAATAAAAATCACTTCAAATCTTTCGCGCGCAATTTTATTCAATTCTAACTCGAGTTTTTTACCAAGCTCAACTATTGATTCTTCTTCGTTATAAAGCGGTATTACGACGCTGATTATAATGCTGTTTGCCTTTTTGGGGTTAACCAAATTTTGTCTTTCCCGTAATTTATTTTGTTCTTTTGAATTCTGATTCTCTTTCATCTTCTCATCTTATGTATCAATAAATTAATATCTTTTTCAAAACATTTTTATTATTCTCGCCTCCAATTCTTATTAAATATACACCTTTTGGAAAATTTGAAATCCCAATTTGAATTTCATCGATAAAACTTCCTTTTAATATTAAATTACCAAATATATCAAAAATTCTGTAATTACAAGTCTCTTTTGATTTATTGACCAAAAGAATTTTGTCTGGGTAATGTTTAAGAACTACATCTTCTTCAGTCGAACTTTCAACGTTGGTAATTGGATTAAGGATAACTTTAATATAGAATTTATCAAGAAACTCATTTGTTATATTTACATAATTAGTTTCAAGCATATTAACTTGAACAAGTGTTCCTAAATATTCATCGACAAACCATGCAGAGCGGAAATAATCGTTTAAACCAAACCAACTAATTTTTAATTTTATTCCAGATTCACGAAATACATAAATGAGAAATTTAATAGTATCCGATAAATTCGAAGGGAAAGGTCTTAAATCTTGGTAAGACCATACATTACCTCCTGAAGTTGAATCGTAAAAAACAAGTACACCATAAATGCCATAACCACTAGGTGGTACAAAAGGAGGCAGATCAACTTCTCCCAAGGAAGTATCAAGTCCACTTGTAGCAAATTTGTCAAAACCAAAAACAAGTTTGCTAAATACCAAAGTATCATTACCAAATAAATTCAAACGAATTTTAATAGGTTCTTGGGAATAACAGTTATAAAAAACTATTGTTGCGCAAAGAAACAAAAAACAAATTCTTTTCATATCCACCTCCTAAAAAATAAAAACAATGGGCAACATACAAAGATGTTGCCCATTGGAAGCATTAATTCGGGAAATATATTACCTAACAATATTAAGTATTAGCATTTTAGTATCTTTCCCAGCAATACGGAGCTTGCAAATGTAATGGCCACTTGCAAACTCAGAGGAATTAAGATTTAATGTATATTCACCTGCTCGGACTAATCCATTTTGTAACGTCTTAATATGGTTACCAAGTGCATCATATACCGAAAGCTGAATTTCAGAGTCTTCGGGCAGTGTATACTTCAAAATAGAAGTCGAGGTTATTGGATTAGGATAGGCAGCAAGTGTAAAATCTTCAGATACACTAGACACAAGAATACGAATTGCATTGCTTGAGCGATTTATTACGATCGTATTATTATTAGGTGTAATTGTTCCAAGAATATCGCCTGTCACAGCGTCAACAAGAGTATAGTTGTTAACTGGATCTTGGATTGAAATAGCAACAGGATATTCAACACCAGTAAGCTTCAAAACAGGGTTATCATTAACTTCGAGCAATGAATTGTTCGAAAATCGTACATCGAACATATCATTAAATGGGACAGGAGGCAATTCAAAAACATCTGTAGATAGTGTTTTGTTCAATCCAAGATACAAAGTCTTTTCATGTTGCGCATTATCAGCAATATTTATTTTCACACTTTGGGCAATAATCTCATCTTTTATGTCTGGTTGTGCATTTTCAATCGATTTTTCAAAGCGAGCAATAAGTCGCAAGTAGCCGTGAGCATCGGATTTAATCCAATAACCTAAACCGGGACGAAGTTCAGAGACTTCTTCGTATCCTTGGTTAGTCTTATATGCCCAGACTCCATTCTTTCGTACTTCTGTCGGGGTTGGACTTTCGGCACCGAAGTTCGAAAATGTAATGTCTCGAATTGAAAGTGGTGTGGAAACACAACCAATAGTGTTCCAACCCGGATAGATTTTTACACTATCGCCAGAGCCTGTTACAGAAATTTCGCTAATATATGAACCAGCAAATTTGGTGTCGATTTGGTCACTATATTTAACGAAATAGCCTACACCAACCCGGAGAAGCTCATCGAATTGATATTGGTTTTGCGACCAGAAGAAAGGTTTGTTAATTGCATTCGGATAAACAACATTCCATTGATTATTAATAGGTCTTACAGGCAAAGACAAGAAATTCCATCCTTTCTTGATGATTGGGTTACCATATTCATCGACATAATCAATAACTCGAGCAGGAGTGTATTCAATTAAAAATGATCGGACACGAGAATCTGTAATTTGATAAGAATAAACTGTTCCTCCAATATTCGTAGCTCGACGCATATTTACAGCAGGGAACAATTGACCATTTGCAGTATCACGAATAAATAAGTTTGCCCCTGGTGGGAAATCCTCGATATCCCAAATGATTATAATAGGATAGTATGATGGATCTTCCGCACTCAATCTTACAAAGTAAATCAAAGATTGTAATGTATCATCGCTACTACGAATGTCGCGAGAATTACAATATTTTTTGGAACCATCATTGTCATCATCATCGGGACTAAAGTTTCCAAAGCCATATTCAACTTTAGCTTTTACTTCAGCTGGAGCATTATTTGGTGGGAAGAAACGTGCCTCGAATTTTTGTGGATCCATTGGATAATCATAAGGATATTCACCAAAAAGAGTGTCAACACCGATAGTTGCCCGGTGACCGGTACCAAAGATCAATTTCACAGGAGAACCAAAACCACCACTGGGAATAAGTGTTAAATTAATGCCTGCGGGTCTTGTGTTATTATACCATTCAATTGGGTTTCGAAAGTAAATAAAAGTAATTTTAAGACGAACAGGAGAAATTTCTGCAGAATGTGATTTAAATGTTAAATATCCAACATAAATACCGGTTGGTTCTGAACCACCATTTGTAATTCTTCCTGGGTCACACATAATTTGAATATGAACTTCAGGATCAGGATTAGTTTGGCGACCGAAAATAGGAGTACCACGTGTCACATCACCAAGTATACCATTATCAATATAGTCGATATATCCTTTGGTTGTTTGGGTTGGGATTGGATTCTTAGCTGAAGCACCCTTTGGAATAAATGTTCTAAAAGTAAGCCAAGGTTCGTTTGATTCAACAAAGATGTCTAACAAACGAGAAGCTGGTACCTCATTAATTAAGCGAAAACTTCGAACACCAAATGGTGGGGCTACTAATGATGCAGAATCGATGGTAATTGGATCTTGCATTTCATAAAGTGAACCATCATCACTTATTTGACGAATTTGTGGAATTAAACCAATAGCTCTTTCTAAAATAAACCCGAAACGTGGCACATTATCACTTACTCGTAAATAAATAACCCCGGGCAAGCAAGGCTCATCATTCCATTTGGGTTGATAGGCACTATTATCTACACCTGCAAGTCCAGTATATAGACCTGGGTCAGGATAATCTTGTTGAACAAAACGTCCTTTCCATAGTGGGCGATACTTCATAAATGGTGCTTCTTTTCGGACATTTAAGTCATTATACATAATCTCATCAGTGCCAATAATCAAAGGTGTATTTGCAGCTAATCCAATCGGAGCACCAGCTCTTGGCACCAACATAAATCTAATATACAAAAGAACAACGAATGCATCACTTGGAGGTAATGGCTTAGTTGACGTACCAACAATTGTAATTGCGCGACCCTTCATCTTGTCCTGATATGGTGTAGAAGGATTTAAATATAATCGATAGGTAGTATCTCGGTCGTCCATCCAAGAAATATTAAAATCTTTAGCTAAAGTGTGGTATTTGTAATTTTCATCTGGGAAAAGATTTAGTTCTTTATATCCAAATGTTTGAACTCCTAATGCTCGAACTGCTGTCGAGTCATATTGAACTTTAAATTTGAAGCTTGTTATTGGTTCAGGGTAATAGATATCGCGGGTTTCAGCGTGTGGATACCATTTGTTCTCGATAAAAACGGGTACTAAAAATTCGCGTGGTTTGTTCGGGTCGATTGATGGTGGAATCCATATTCGACCATCGGGATACCAGTTAGCATCCCAGTCGTTATCCGCACCCATCAAAGATAAACGAGGTATCAACGGAATTACTTCTTGAGCATAGGAAATTTGTAAAGGAACGAATGAAACAATGCTTAGGGTAAGCAGAATCCCTAACAAAAGCTTTGAAATTCCCTTGTAAAACGATTGGTTATTCATAGAACCTCCAATTTGTGAATAATTAATAATTAACATTTATTATCTTCTTTAAAAATTTTTTTCCAGTGCAATTTTTAACAATAAAGTAAAAACCATTTTGTAAAATAAAACTATCCCCTATTAATTCTTTCCCCTCAAATAATAACCTACCCAAAATGTCATAAATTTTAACCTCGCAATTGCGCTCAATATTGTATACATTATCGTTCGATTCCGGGGAATAATTTATCTTATTATTTTCGACATTTACTGTATCAACCGAATTTCCGACAATACATTTACAATAATTGTCAAAAAAGGGATACAGTATGATTTTGTCTGAAAATATATCAAAGTACTTCAATATACCACGCAGTTTAAAATTTAAATTCACACCATTATCATTTAACAATTTAAATTTAAAAATAGAGCCATCTACGTCCTTATCTACTGCTAAATATTCTATTGTTGTATCTGGAATTATAACACTATCCAAAAGATAATATTCCTTATTATATTTTGCAACAATATCAAAGTTCTCTAAGCGAGAATTAACAGGAATTCGTAAAGAACAATCAATATAAAAAGTATCTTCATTGATGTTAATCTCATCACTATTAAATGATAGGAAAAAATTTCTATCATTTGTACTGTCGACAATACCCAAAAGGAACGCTGGCTTAAGTGAATCAATTTCAACTTTAAATTCATCCGTGAATTCAATATAATTTATTTTGAAAAAAGCAGTATCCGAACAATCGGAAATCCAAATTCCATTAAAAGCTGCAAGGGGTTTATTCCCATATATTGGTTCTGAGCCAAAAGTAATTGCATATCCATTAATTTTTCCATGTGAGTTATTTATCGAGGCTGACTTAGCCTCCATAAATTCACTTAATGTGTTAAAATAAAGTGCATCAGTGATTTTTACTTTATTGTTATCAAAAGAAATCTCGTAATTATATCCAAATAATGAATCGTTCCTTTGAACATTTCCTATACCCATTACGAGAATGAATTGTTTTGCTTTTTCATTCCCGCACACATCAATTTTCAAAGAACCGTAAATGCTTAATTCGCAATTAGTTTTCCTTTGTGAAAATCCTGTAATCTGGCTGGCAAAGAAAGCCAGCCAGATTAGGATAGAAAGCTTATTTAACAAAGACCAATTTCTCGACAATACTAATACCATTTCCAGTTAATCGAACAAAGTAAATTCCATTACTTAAGTAATTTTCGTTTTCATCGGAATAATTCCAGTCAATTGAAAACTGACTAGGATTATTTACAAAATATTCAAATGATTTCACAAGATTTCCTGCCATATCAAGTACTTCAACTTTATAGGTGCCACTTTGCTGTAGGTTCAACCAAATCCTTGGGTTTGTTGTACCATTATCGAAAATCGAAATAGGATTAATATCAGTAGAGTTAACTTTCAGAATATGTTTTGGATAAACTTCCTGTTCATTGAACCTAACTTTCAAGTTCTTAACCATTACTATTTGATCGTCGAATTCCAAATACGCTATCGTTTGGTCCGCACTAAATATTCCTGAACCAGCCAAAACAGCACGGTTTTTGTCATTTTCGACATAAATATCGGGATTATTAGATAATAATTTAAAATTAGATTCCATCTCGACAAATAGTGAAATTGGACCATTCAAATCACCATTTAGATAAATTGGGATTCTTGTTTTACCATTAACACTCTCAATTCCTCCAAAGATGACATTGTTAGCTAATTCAATGTTACTTAATTTCCCATACATCGGAATAGTATCATATAACCAAGGTAATTCAGGCAAACGACCAGCCAAATAATGTAAAATTAAGGCAGCATCATATTCATTTACTTGATAGAATATTTGCTTAATAGAACCAACCTCGGCTGGCAAACTATCTGCATAGTTCTTATTTCTCCACCGGATAAGTTTTTTAACACCATACTGGTCATAATAATAACGGCCATTGTGGTTGACGTCGCCGTGGTAGGCAGCACGTCTACGAATGCTATCAAGAGGTATTCCTGTAGCAATGCTTCTCATAATTATTCGAGCATCATTTACAGTCACATAACGACTTTGAGGCATATTGTAATGTTTTCGATTATATCCTTTAGAAAGATCGACATCACCATCACCCCAGAATTCCTCGACATTGAAGCGTGCCAATGATCGAAAACGAATACGATGGTCAGTTCCACCCGATGGAGCCCACTCGTTTGTCAATTTCATACTTGTACGAGCAATATATGGATCCTTATTGAATTCTAAGCCATTTAAAAAGTCTGCAGGAGAAAATTCCCCTTTAATCCCAACAGAGGAACCTCTTGTAATTACTCGTGTATCATTTGTGTATTCGTTACCTCCTACCTGTCCGTATGCAAATTCAATATCTCCTTGTGCAGAAAATGGGTCCTGGGATTTATAAAGCCTAAGTTGGAAAGTAGCGATACTTGATTTAACATTAACATCATTAATATTCAAAAATCGCCATTCAACGATAAAAACACCTTGGTCAGGATCGGATTTGTAGTAAATCTTTGTTGGTTTGTATCCATTAAACCTTTCTTGATCCAGGTGATAATAATGATCACCCCAAAAAGGTGCAAGCACATTTTTAGGATAAGAGGTATTTTCATAGAATAAAGCCGTAGGATCTTTAGTTGGAGTAAATGGTGGAGCAGAAAAAGTAACAAACCCATTAATACATACCCAAAGCCGAGTATAAACTTCACCCCCAAATTCGAAGGGAAATCCAATATTAATTCCATTTGGGAACGAATATCCATCATCAAGGTCTTGTAACCACATTGGGGGCAACCCAAATGCAGTTGCAGGAATTTCAATTCCATCTTCAAGTGGCTCATACGGGACATTTCGAATTTGACGAACGGTATCGAAATCCCCGTAAACTTGTGCTTTCGCTGTTATCTGCAAGGATAACATAAGTACGATTGCAGTTGCTATCCCTACAGTTAGTCCGAAGATTTTTTTCATTTCACTTCTCCTTTTTATTTCAAAAAACTTATTTTCCATACACAATCAGGGCTTGCTCCCCTTCGGGAGCAAGCCATTTGTTTTACCTAATGATGTTTACTGGATAATTATAAATATTTGTTCCGCTCGTCAGTCTTATGAAGTACACACCGCTGGCAAGATCATTTGGTACATTCCATACTTCTGTGTACTGCCCAGCTCCAAAGTATCCACTCGTAATCGATGCAACAACATTACCAAGAGCATCGACCAAGTCGATTTTAATATTCCCTGATTCGGACAAGCCAAATGTGATGGTCGTGTTGCTACTAATCGGATTTGGACTTACAGATGTTATACCAAAGAATGGTTGCTTTGTTGTTTCAACATTGCTTATCCAGTCGTGCACAATGATGAACCCAGAAACATTGTCGCGGCCAATTTGCAATTTCCAATATTGTCCTTCATCAATCAACTTAATGTCGCCATCTTGTGGGTAACCTTCGCCAGTCTTCATATTGTAATTAAACACATTTCCATTAGATTTATCATCGCGGATAAACCATTGACCACCAGTTGGGTTCTTTTGCACATCATTCTTATCAGGAATTTCGTTCTTTGCCCAGCGAATGACAACTGGATAAAATAGTGATGTATTACCAACAACACCACCAGCTTGGAATCTACCTTTGTAAACTCTCACATCAGGTTTATTTTGGGCACGTGGGAATATGTTACGCAAAGTACCATTAGTAAGGGAAATTGTCCATCGGGCATCGAATACATCGATAGGTGGAATTGAAGGCAATTCGTATTCGCAGAAGTTAGCATCGAGTGTTCCAATAGGTTCACCATCAAGACCTTCACCTGTCGTTGCATTACGCGGTGCAGTACCAAATATTAACTCTTGCCAAGCACTCTTACCATCACCAGGTATGTTGCCAGGGAAGGTATTTTCAATCTTCAAGGTACAAGTAAAGTCAGTTTGATCAGAAACTTCAACTCGATAAATCAATGTGTCTCGTGCTCCACTAGCATCAGTTACTTCAACCCAAATAGTAACTTTTCCATCAGCGTCTTTTTGACTTCCTGGGAATGCATCAGATTTAATCAATACTTTAATAGTATCTTTTGCTTGTGTGCCTCGAATAACCGATGGTTCAACGGTAAATCCAGAAGGACGAATAACACGAACAGTAACTTCTTCTTGGACTGGTTCTCGTTTAAGGTCATAGTCCCAAATAAGCAAGGTATCGCTATATGGTTTTCCATCGTCGACACATAATACTTTTGGAGCGCTAGTAATTCTTGGCTTGTGGTTTGTTGAGTCGACAAATAGGGTCAAAACTTTTATTGCCGAAAGTTGCCTTTGATCATTAACGATATCCCAAACTGCCACAACTACTTGCTCAGTTTTAGGTGCGTCATTCAATCCTGGTTTACCATACAACAAGCCGCTAACAGGATTTATCTTCAACCATCTTGGTGTGGTCTTCAGGTTAGAAATGTCCCAATATCCAGCTTCTGGGAAGCAAGGATCGCGTGGAATTTGGTTTTCAGGATAATCAGGATATATTAGTTCAAATTCATGAGATTGTCCAAAGTTAGGATCATATACTTTAATTGCTTTAGAAGAATCGATTAATTCTGGGTTATAGTCAATATCTTCCTTTGCCGGTTGTAATGTTTCAGTAGTAATAATCGGTGCGACATTAATAAACACTGGCATAGTCATAAAGTTAATTCCGCCGTGCCCATCGTTAACAACAATTGTAAATACTGTGTCTGTATTTAAAGCATCATGATATCGGACCACTTGCGATGGTTTTAATAAATTCCAAGCAAGAGCAGAATCTATTCGTATATTGATTTGACCATGTGAAGTTAAATCAACTCCAAATGGATCAGTATCAGTTTCGCTGCCGTATTTCATTAAGTATTGATTACCCATCCATACAGGCCGTGTTTGAACTATCACAGTTTCATCTTTTTTGCCATCCATATTTTGGTCATAGATTGTAGTATCAATAACAGCTGTATCGCCAGGATTATTCCACCAATCGCGATTCCTAATAGCAATATTCATAAAGCCGTATGCAGTCTTTCCATATCGGAAGTCCCAACCTCGTGGGTCGAGTGTTTCGGCAGCCAAGTCTTCAAGCTCGTCATTTGTATTGAAATCAACTTGGAATCGAAGTTTATTGGTAAGATTTGCCTTAAGCTTATTATCTTCGGTCATACCACAAGTATAAACAGATGGCTTATAAATTACATATGGTACAAGGTTCGTTCCAGCGCGGTCAATTCTCTTATAAATTGTTTCAGCGCGATTATCTGCTTCTTCGGGCGTCGCGACCCAATCCATAAAGACAGGAATACTATCGATAACAAATATTCTGAATGAGTATTCAGCGTAATATTGACCACCATTTAAAATAGTATCTTGTTGCAAGTACCGAGCATTGGTTATGTCATAGTTGTATGCATTTAAGTATGGAGCAAATGTGTAAATGAATTTATCAATAGTATCTTGGCTTACACCAGCTGCTTTTAGTGAGTCAAGTACTCTGAATGCTGGTGGATAATTTTCGACTCGAACGGATACATATTCACCACCAGGAACAACATATGGGTTAATTGGTCTTCCGCGAAACACCAAATATCCTAATGCATTATCCTTTGGATTAATAACTGTTTGATCACCAGCTGGAATTGTATCCACAAGTAACCAACGAGATAACCCAGTGGTTGGGTCAACTGACCAATGATATGTCAATCGGCTATATTCGTTCGGGAAAAGATAGGAGCGTGGGTCAAAGTATTTATTTGTATCCATTGCGGTCACACTTAAAATACTATCTCGGCCTTGACCTTCTTCGGGTAATAACCCTGAATATGTTCCTGGGTATTGTGGATAATCGCGGTCTTCGGTTAAGAATATAGTATTCAAGAATTCAACTAATTTAAGTGTATCGTATTGTCCTTGACGGCTTGGATACTCAGAAGGAACTATCTTAACTACTGTGTCTGTTTGCAACTTAACAATATTTCCTGTGAAAATAGGTGGCTCGGTAGAACCAACAATCTTAAAGCTAATTCCATGATCATATGCAGGAACAACACCATCACGCCACAAAACTGTTCTCGAAACAATTCTGACAATATCACCAGTATCAACTGGTAATGCACGGAATCGTTCACCAGCATAGAATGTTTGATTACCTTGATTGGAAGGTGGCATCGACGGCCGATTAGAGAATAAATTGGGAACTCGACCAAATAGAGTTGTTCCAGCATGGTATCTTCGTCCGCCTAAAGCTCCTCGATCTTCTTTTTCAGGATTCCATCTTAATTGTTGCAACAAATATGCGCCAGTTCCTAGATTATAAAGTCCCTCTTCTGTTCTTCTAATAGTGGTGTTTGGATTTCTTAAAGTTGAGTCCGGAACAAGTTCAACTCTCGCTCTGAATATTTCTCTATATGGAGCATTTTCATCAACTTGTTGCAATGGAACTCGAATATAATCGCCCGTTGTTTCATTTATTACGAAGAACACTGTTTCATTTAGAAGTCTTGGATCATGATTTGACCTTTCAGCCAAACCTTCATAATTCACTTGTGCCTCAAGGAACAATGGATATCCAATTGGATGGTAATAGACACCATTTTCATCTGGGCGGAATTCATCTTGCATTGCTGCTATAAATGGATATTTAAGGTTGCCATTTTCATCGCGTGCTTCAGCAACGAATGGGTCTCTTATCCATCTTTTAACATATTTATTATATGATGGTTTAGATGTATCGTCAAACAAACGCAATACAGGCGGAATACCCACGGCAAAATCCTCGATTGGTACCATCCTTTGTTGCGAGTAGTCTGCAACTTTAATATCAGTTCCTTTATCATACAAATCGTATACCAAACCAGACATTAGAACCTTTTCTGGAATACTATATTGACCCGGGGTATTTTCATCAGCGCCATTTTCCAAAGGAATTGGTCGGTAAGTATATTTATGAGTAGATTCAAATGGTCCTTGTTCGCGAGGATCGGCTGTAGCTGGGAACATAAACTTCAAGTAGGTTTCATTCTTTGGATTAAAATGAGAATCAACAAAGAATGTTTCCATTAAAGCTGGTTCAGCGTAAATTGTATCATTTCCATTAATTGCAATGATTTTCTTTTGATATACTACAGAAAGGACAACGTTTGCTTCTGTTCTTCCCCAGTAGTTGCCACGCAAGGTATCAGTTCCACCAAACCCAACTTTTGAACCAGAAAGAACACCTTTGGAATTAGGTGCATCGGGTAAGCGAATCAAAAATCTTGCTTTGTTGTTATAAATCGAGTTGGCAGCTTCGGGAGCAAGATATGAAGGTAATGGACCAACAATTTCACCATATAGGATTGCACCAGCAAGATCGCTCGATGCAGAATTCCCAATAATATTTCGATTGTTATCTCGGCGAACAGGTCCAGATATTACATTTTGGTCATAACCAATTGTTGAATATGCTTCGTTGCCTGTTATAAGAGAACGATTGAACACTAATCGTAAATTAAAATTATCGGAATAAACAGCAGCACCAGTGTATGCCTTGTTATTTTGAATTCTAACTCGATTGAAGAATATTGTATCAACTCTATTTGCTCTGTTATCGTCAACTACATCAAGAATATAAATAGCACCGCCAAGGCCAACTCCATTTTCTGGTAAATCGGTATCCCAATTCTTTCGAACAACATCAACATAGCGGGCATCTGCAGGTTTAATGTCGTTCCAAGTAGCGCCTCCATCAAGTGTTCGTTTCAACAAGCCAAAATTACCACTGATAAATCCCCATTGATTTGTTGGGAAAATTGCACCATAAACACTATATGGACTTCCTATATCAAGCGGTGTCCAATTTGCACCAGAATCAACAGTCTTCCAAGCAAGACCGTATTCCCCGAAAACATAACCATTTGTTAGAGATGTGAAAACAACTTTATTAAAGCTATATTGTGGATCTTCAAATATTTTTGCCCAACTATTTCCACCATCTGTAGTTTTCAGAATAACGCCCCAGTGGCCAACTGCATAGCCGGTATTAACATCAGTAAAGTAAACATCCTTTAATGTTGCGAATGTATTTGCAAATCGAACATCCCAAGTATCACCTCCATCAGTGGTTACAAGGATAGTTCCTCTTTCACCAACAACATATCCACGAGTAGCGGAAACGAAATAAACTGCCCATAATGTATTGTTAGTAACATTATTCCCAATTTGAACCCATGTTTCGCCAGCATCAGTTGTCTTCAACATCGTTCCATAGGAACCAACGGCATACCCAACTGTTGCAGTTTGGAAGAAGATGTCATTTAATACATAAGAATAAATAGCTGGATTAACCTCTCTCCAATTCGAACCATTATCTTCGGTTTTAAGGATAACACCACGGTCACCAGCAATAAATCCGTTATTTCCTTTGAAAGTAATAGCCATCAATCTATAAGGCTGTGAATAATTTGTATATTGCCATCGGTCCCCACCTTGTGTAATCTTAATTATCGTTCCATTTTGTCCAACTGCAAAACCAGATGATGGTTCGTAAAATGCTACATCATATAAATTAGCAACGGTTTGTTCTGTTCCAGCTTCAATTTGTGTTGTACCACTTCCACTTTGAGTAGCAAGAATATTTTCCTCAACAATCACTTCATTGTCAAGGAATTGTGTCAACATCCTTGTATCTGGTGGATATGCAAAAGACTTATATGTAAACACATCGTTGGTGGATGTGAAATCAATAGCCAATAATGTTGTAGGATCTACAACAACATTATCTACATCTGTTACAAAATATCTCTTAGTATTTGTTTCGGGATTAACCATCGAAAGGGCACCACCATTACCATTGTAAACTTTATTCCCAATAAATTGTACACCTTTAACTACGTTCAAATCAGCGTTAATGGTGTACATTGCACCACCACCTCGAATGTAGGGTTTATTAATTTCGGCAACACCCTCGCCAACAGTATTGTTTATGAACTGGACCCTACGCAGTTCAACTGCTTTCTGCCTTGGTGGAATTAATAATGAACCTTGAGGTATATGAATTTCAATTGCACCACCGCCAAATCCAGCCTTGTTGTTTTCGAACAAAACTGGGTAGTTTCCACCATATCCAATCAATGCATTGGCTTCAACACCGCCAGCACCTACAACACTCATATTACGTGCTGTGTATATTGCACCACCGAATGCTGTTGCTGTATTTCCAACAAACTTAATATTAAAGCCGTAATCACGAGTAATTGGTGTAACATCAGAGCCACCAATTACAGGGGACATCTCATCATAGGTATTACCATCTACAAAGATAGCACCACCTGAACCAGAATGGTTATTAACAAATTGAGTTTCATTTCCTAACGCATCACGTTGCGGACCGCCTTTAACTTGTAGTCGTCCAAATGTATTTTCGCAGTAGATTGCACCACCTCGAGAGAAATATCCACTATTAGTTCCTGTGATAGAATCTTGCAAGTATTTTACATAAGTTTCATTCGAAATGAATTTGCCAGCAACAATCAATGAAGTATTGGCGCCAACGTAAATTGCACCACCGCGGGCACCAGATGTATTACCATTATTTTGATAATTGCTTGCAACATTACCTATAGCCTCGAATGTATCCCCATTCGGAAATACTATTGTACCAGAACTTGTCTTAATTGAATTATTAACTCCAAGTCCGACTTCAATTCGAGTATCTTGCCCATATTGGTCATTTCTTCCGGCAATATAAATTGCACCACCGAAGGCAACATTTCCATATTGTTGTGGATAAGCAGCGGGTTCATCAGTTGCATCGGTAACAATTGGAATTGGTGGGTTTCCAATAGTTCGAGTTCGCACATTAGCAAGTTGAACTACGTTGTTTTCAAACTTAACATTACGAATTCTACCCAAAAGTAATGCTAATCGAGCATCTTCAAGGGCTTGCCTTTGGAAACCAGTTAGTGGTTCATCCGTTGCTTCGTCAATTAAATCATATGCTTTGATAGGATAATTGCTCAAAATCCTCGAAATCGAACCATCCTTTTCAACATAATTTGGATTTTTGTCTGCAGGATAATTAGGTAATGTATCAATAATTGGGTCGACTGGGTAGCCATCGGGAGCTTGCAATAATGCAAGAGCACCCCCACGATGTCGTGCCATATTATCTCTAAATTCGCAATTCAAAAGCCATAACCTCGAGGACAAAGAAGTAATCGCACCGCCTGTTCCATTTGTTAAATTTGCCAAAACTTCATTAAGCTGGGTCCAATTTGAACCAAGGTCTGTTCCATAGAATGGTTTATTTCCAACAGTAATATCCTTACGAAAACCTTCGAAAGAGCAATTTCGGAAAAATGCTGCTCTTGCACCAGGTAGAATAACAATATGACCCCATTCTCGGGAGAAATTATTTTCTGGTTGACCAATAAACCTAATCTTTGCAGGAACAACATTAACGGAACGACCACCATAGCGAGTCCAGGGCAGCAACCATAGGTTGTGGTCATTTGTAGGGTCATTTTGTAAACGAGCAGCATAGAACATAATGGCATACTCAAAAGGTAGTAATTTTTGATTTCCAGTTAAGGGAACTGGAATTTCAGGCCAGTTAGAGAATGAACGAGAGTTTTTG
This sequence comes from uncultured Hyphomicrobiales bacterium, assembly GCA_964413155.1. Taxonomy (GTDB): domain Bacteria; phylum Bacteroidota; class Ignavibacteria; order Kapaibacteriales; family UBA2268; genus Naka2016. Next base: position 150,400 of record CAYPRT010000004.1, read on the forward strand.
TTCAAAACCACACCAAACATATAATCATATTTGTTAGGATGAATAGTTTGGTCTCGTTGAGTACCGACATTTACAACCCCGCCATAGAGGAAGTAATTCAAGTCGGAATAGCCATCCCAACCATTTGGATTGGAAGGAGAATAAGGAATAGCTGTCGGGTTTAATCCACTTGGATTTGCAACGTAAGTAGCTGCAGCAAAACCATCGGCAATAATACGACCACCGACAGAATCAATCAACCTTCCGTTTGGATAAAATTTGATTGTAGTACCTGGCTCGATGATAAGGGTTCCACCTATCACAAAATCACGGTTAATTATATAAACCGTGTCCTTTAAAAAGACGCGAATGTCTCCCGGGGCAACACGCCCGGAAACAAATACTTGCGGCTGTGCATAGGTATTAAATGTTATAATACCTAACAAAACCAAAAACAGACTTAGACGAAGTAATCGTTGCATAACTCCTCCTAATAATTGCTACTAATTAATTTAAAACTATCTATTTCTTTGTTTAAAAAATTCAACACTTTTTCTTTATTTTCCATATTCATAAAATTTTACTCAATAATTGTGCCAAGTCGAACAAGACCAGACTTTGCTGCATTAACAAATTCAGATTGATTATTTCCTATAATTGTCCTATAAAGCTTCTCTGCCTTCTTTTTGTCCCCTATCTTTTCTAGGCAAAGTGCCTGGAAATACAAATACCGATCTTTCACACCAATTGGCAAAGCATAGGTAGAAGCCATTTCATAATATTTTATTGCTTCGTTGTAATTACCCAGACTTTCGTACGCTACGCCTAAACCAGCACTTGCTCCTTCGAGAACAATATTAGATTTCGAATCCAATGCTATCTTGAAGTACTCAATTGCATCTCGATACTTCTCAAGTTGCAAATAGCAATTCCCAGCATACAAAGCTGCAACATAAGATGGTGCTACCCCTTTGTATTTTTTAACTATATCAATCAAGCCAATAACTTCTTCTCCCCTAACCTTTCTTGTTTTATCACCACGAAGTGCAATCTCGTACTGCGCATTTTCAATATAGGGTAAAATTCTTGAAATTGCAGTCGAGGTTTTGATTTCTTTCTCCTGCTCGGACTTTGATACAAAATATCTTATAACAAAAATCAAAACTACAATAAGTATTACAGCTCCAGCACCAATATTAATATATTTTTGGTTCTCTTCAACAAATTGCTGAAATCGGCTTTTTTCTTTTTCAGTCAAATGATCTTTTTGCATTTTTTCTACTGTTTCTTTCTCCTTCAATTCTTCCCCTAATTTGTCTCAAAAAAACACTTTTGCGGCAATAGATAAAACCGCAGTTGCTAAATTACGAACATCAAGAAAAAACTTCAACAAAAAATTCAAATTTCATACAAATATTACTTAATAATGTAGATGTTTCATTGATTTTTTGTTTAACAAATAAAACACTGTCAACCTTTTTTTACAAATAATTTTTCCCCCCAAAAACACAGGTTCAAATACCAAAAATCGAGAATAAAAGAAAATACAAATTAACTAAAAAAACTAAATTTCCAAAACAAATTTTGATTTCTTTGATTTTAAAAAAATTACATTTCAACTTTTTTCCTCTGAATTGTTATTATTTATTTCTTTATTCCTTTTCTTTTCTACTAATGTAGTAATAATAACACTTATTTCATATAAAATAAATAATGGAAAAGCAAAAATCAACTGATTAATCGGGTCCGGGGTAGGGGTCAATACAGCCGCCAGAATCAGAATTACAACTATGGAGTGCCTGCGATATCGTCTCATAAATTTAGCGGTTAGAATACCAAAACGAGAAAGAACAAAGCTGATCATTGGCATCTCGAAAACTAAACCAGAAACCAATATCATCATTGAAATAAACCCAAAGTAATGGTTGATATCGAATTTATTCTCAATTTGTGGTGTTCCAAAATAAGCCGAAAAATTGAGCATTATCGGTATCATCACAAAGTATGCAAAGGCAACTCCACAAAAGAAACACAATGCAGTGAAAAAAGTTATAATCCTAACCCATTTCTTTTCATTCGGATAAAGTCCTGGCGCAACAAATTTCCAGACTTGGAATAGAACAAATGGCAAAGCAAGAATAAATCCACCAATCGTAATTACTTTAAAATATAAAAAAGGTTGACCAAAGGGTTGTAGATTTTGTAATTTCAAGCCATTCTGAATGGCCGGTTTTAAAAGAATATTTTCAATAACAAATTCAACTTTTGCACCAACAATAATGCAGCCAATAACTACACCGATGAGAGAAACTATTATCCTTCTTCTCAACTCGTCAATATGCTCCAGAAAAGACATTTCAGACTTATCTTTTTCTTCTTTTTTCGCTTTCTTAAACATCTCCTCGGTGTTTAGAATGTTTAAACATTTTTACATAAGTATAAATCTATTACTAAAAAAGAAAAGGGAACTAAAAAGACAAAACAAAACATTCCCTTGTTGAAAAGAGGGAAACGAAATAATTTCACTAATCTTTTAAAGATAACCTTGTTCTCGATTTAAATCTTCAATTTCACTTCTCAATTCGTAGGCTCTGGTATTAGTGGGATAGTATTTGATTTCTAAATTTATCGAATAAAGAGCGTTTTGAATTTCTCCTATTTGCATTTCTGCAAAAGCTTTCATTAAATATAAATTTGGAATTCCAATCCCATTCCTTTCACAAATCTCAACCGCTTCGTTAATAAAGGGTAAAGATGCTTGAAAATCGCGATTCTGAAAGTGCAAAATTGCATTCGAAACTGCATTCTCTAAAGCAATTTCTTCTTCTGTTTTGAAAAAGTCATCATTTTGAAAAAATTCATCCATTTTTTACCTCATAAAAAGAAGGGGAAAGAGCAAATATTATGCCACTTCACAATTTCGCTCTTTCCCCAGAAAATTATTAAACCCTTTTGGAAAGTTCTTTGTAAATATGCGAAATAGCCCCTGCGTAAATCGAAGCGAAGATTAACTCAACTAAAACGAAAATCACCCAGCCCAGCCAAGTGAGAGAAAAGACTGAAAGCGGCGAAGAAAATACTTCATCTTCTCGAACTCGGAAAATCAACCAAATAATTATAAGAATAACAATTTCGATGAGGAAAAGAATAAACAAGCCACCAAAAATGTCCCACTTAAAACCATAGGTGGCTTTGTTCGAAGCAGAAAGTGATTCAATTGCCCCAAATTTTCTGTCGATTAAAAAGAAGTAGCTTAAGAACCAGCTCAACAAAAGTACTAATCCAGGAATAACAACATACATTGTAGCTATCGGAAGAGCGATATTAATCAATGCGACAAGAAGGATAAATTCTGGAATAGTGCTTCGATAATCTTTACGGAAAATCTCGCCAAGATTGAATTTTTCATCTTTGCTCATTTTTACAATAAGCCCATAGAGCCCGATAGTTGTACCAATATTCAGGTACGGAATCCAAACAGTTATAGCCCATAAGATTAATGAACCGCAGAAAAGGAAAAGATATTTAAAGCCTTTAGCGAAGCCATTTGAAATAATTGTTCCAACGCTTAAATCGAGAAATTGAGACGAAGGGCTCTGGCTTGTGCCAGCCGATTGGATTTGTTCATCCATAGTAACCCTCTTATTTTATTTACAAACACCGAGGAAAAACTCCTCGTTTAATTACTTTCTTTACGGGGTCAAAGATGAACATCGGCTTTAGCCAACCCATCAAGCAAAAATATTGGAATGGTTTTATCCGTGCGGAAGGCGGGACTTGAACCCGCACGCCCTACCGGGCGCCACCCCCTCAAGATGGTGCGTCTGCCAATTCCGCCACTTCCGCTTTTCAATTATTATGGACTACTAAATTAATAATTTTTATACAAATATCAAAATTTCTTCTCTATACTTATAATAAATTATATTATTTTTGTATACAAAATTAAAGGTTTTATTATGAGAATATTCCACACACATAAGAAATTCCAAATCTGGTGGTATTTTCTATTACTATTTCTTTTTCTTTCTACAAAGATTTCCCTTTCGCAAACACCATTTTGGGCAAAATTAATTGAGAGTCCTTTAAGCGAAGTTATCCATTCGGTGCTTCTATTTCCAAATCAAGATTTCCTTTTGGTTGGTTGGACGAACAACATTTCAAATGAAACGGAAAATTTATTATTGATTTATTGCGATAAAAACGGAAATATTATTTGGCAAAAATCTCTTGGAGGAGCACTTCTTGAAGTAGGTTTAACAGCAGTTCCAACCTCCGATGGTAATATTCTGATTGGAGCAACAGCATCATCTTTTGGTCAGGGAAGTAGCGATATTTGGTTAATTAAAATTACCCCAAATGGCAACATCCTTTGGCAAAGAACTTATGGAGGATATGATGATGAATCTATTACTCAACTTGTTGAGACAAATGACAAAGGATTCATTATAGCAGGATGGACTTACTCATTTGGAAACGGCTCCCACGATGCACTTCTTTATAAAATCGATAGCCTTGGCAATCTGCAATGGGCTAAATGCTATGGTAGCAAAAACAGTGAAGATATTCGATGTTTTACAAAATCTAAAAGTGGTAATATTATTGTAGCAGGAATTACCAATGATTCTATATATCAAACTGTTATGTGGTCTGCTCTGATCGATACTTCTGGAAATCTTTTAAAGCAAGTTAAGTATTACGATATGGAATTATTACAAAAGGCTAATAATTTTACTTCAGCTATCACTGGATATGTATATCCAACGGATATTTTCCCTTTCGATAATAATTATTTAATAACTGGTGTCACTTTATCATACTTTAATTCTGGAAAAGCCCCATTTCTTATTGTCATTGATGATTCTCTGGGAATAGTTTCAGCAACCACTTTCGATGTTAATTGTTATGTTTCACACTCAACTATCGACAACGAAAATATTTATATTACAGGTTTCTCAAATATCACAAATACAAACAATTCTGACTTGTTGTTAGGTTCTATAGGAATCTCTGACTTTACTTTTAAGGGAGTCCTTTTGGGAGGGAACGAAGGTGATAGCGGATATTTCCCTACTACCTTCGATGATTCTACGCTTCTGGTAGCGGGTTATTCCTACTCTTTTAGCAATGGAAACTCAGACATTCTCCTTTTAAAAATTTCAAAAGAATTTAGTTTACCTGCGGGTGAAGTCAAAGTCAATGAAAGATTTCAAAATATTCCCCCATTTTCAATAACAAATCGAATTACTGTTGAACCATTAGATTTCAAAACCAAAACTGCTGACTTAATTGCCTCTTACTCAGATGCAAATGTAAATAATATTAATATGAAAACAAGAGACCTTAATGGGATTACTTCAGTGAATTTATTCAATACTTTTGAACCTCTTATTGCTTCTTCACCAGAACAAATAACTATCATTTTACCAGATGATTTTTCAATTTCAGATATTTCCATTCAAAATATCCTTGGGCAAGAGATTTTTAAAATTCCAAAAGATAAGCTTTTGGGAAGAAGATCTATTACATTTTCAATCACCGGCTTTCCTTCTGGAATTTACTTCATCGTTTCAAACTCATTTAGAAGTGTTTTTCCTTTTGTCAAAGTTTGATATTTTACAAGTATCAACTACATTCATAAAATCGGTCCAAACGAAAGAAGAAACTTGGCTTAAGTTTGTCGATTTCGTAACCCACAGAGGAGGAAGTTGAAAAGGTACAATGAAATTATCTTCTCCAACCACTATGTTTGAATTTGTCAAAGAAACTTTTTCATCAATAAAAATTTTAAAGGAATTAAATCTGTAGAAATGACCAGAAGAGATGTCTCTTAATCGTTTTTTCAAAATTTGTGCTATAAATGAATTACCATTTTTTATTATTAAATCTCTATTATAATTAATGTCTGAATAATTAGCAAATTTTATAACTCTCACTGGAGTATCTTTAAAAACTAAAACTGGGGTTCCAATCTTAACAATTTTAAACCAACGTTCGCCATCTTCATTCGACATTCTAACACAGCCATGAGAAGAAGGCTTCCGACCAAGATGAGCATAGTAACCTGTTTTCTTTAAGCCATGAAAACCAATATTCCCATTGAATCCTATCCAGTTTAGCATTTCTGTGTTTTCGAATTGCCGTGAAATTTGAATTGGAGCCTTATTTTGAACAGCGAAAAAGCCCGTTGGAGTTTCAATAGCTTTATTTAAATATTTATTTCCCGAGGAAATCTTTACTGTATCATTTTCGCCATCTCGAGAAACAAGAACCGCAATTTGCTTTTTTAAATCTATCTCGATATACTGTTTCCCAAGATAATAGAAAGTATCCTTAAAAGGCAAGAAAAGGAAAACAATTTCCGAATCTGGTGCTAAAAACCTATTTCGAAAATGAAACAAAGAATTATCCCTATTGCTGTGTAGAATACTTATCGAAAGGAAGCGGAAAATAGCAATGGGAAACCAAAATTTTGTATATTTTTTATTCTTTTTATAATCAATTAAATTGCATTACTAATTATTCAAAAATGCAAATTATGAAATTAGAAGGAAATCCAGAGGGCATTAAAACTATTGCTGTAACCCGAACAGATCGTCTTGGCGATATGGTACTCACTCTTCCAATGTGCCAAGCAATAAAAGAGATTTGTCCAAATGCCACTTTAATCCTTATTGCCCGAAATTATGTTAATCCAATTCTTTATGACTGCCATGCAATCGACAAACCTGTTTTCATCGAAGATTTCAACAAAGATTTTTTTGAAATTTTTTCTTCAATTAAGCCTGATGTTGCTTTTTTCCCGAGACCGAGATTTCAAGAGGTATTTGGAGCATTCAAAGCAAATGTTCCAATCCGAGTTGGAACCGCATACAGAATTTATTCAATTCTCTTTACACACAAAATTAAGGAACATAGAAAAATTTCGCTTTTCAACGAAGCAGAATATAACCTTCACATGGTCGAATATTTTTTCGACAAAAAATTGGAATTGAAATATGTACCAATCAAAGTCAATCCAAAGGCAAAAGACAAGGTTATCGACCTACTCGACACTTTGAACCTTAAACCAAATACTTATGTCATACTTCACCCCGGTAGTGGTGGTTCAACAAAAGTTTGGAGTGCTGAAAAATTTGGGGAGTTGAGCGAAATAATTCAAAAACAAAATATTAAAGTTGTCTTAACCGGAAGTAAATTTGAAAGTCAATTAGGACAATTAATTTGCCAGATAGCACCAAAGACTGTTAACTTAATAGGGCGACTCGACTTGTATGAAACAATCGCATTAATTTCAATGGCTCTCGGATTCGTTTCTAATTCAACAGGGACTCTTCATATTGCTTCTGTTCTTGGAATTCCATCAGTAGGGATTTATCCAAACACACCCCACTTATCTGCTAAAAGATGGGGTCCTATTGGACCTTTTTCAATTACAATTTCGCCACAAACAATGGACCCTGAAAAAATCGACGATATGTCTTTAATTTCGCCTGAAGTCGTCTATAAAGAATTAAAAGCAATAATCAACAAAAAATTTAAGCAATCAATTGTTTAGCTTTCAAAAGGTCCTCAGCAGTATCAATGCTAATCATCTTTCGATTTGTCTCGATACAAAGTATTGTCATTCCATTTTCTAACAACCGCAATTGCTCTAATTTTTCGGCGAGTTCAAGCTTTGAAGGAGGCAGCTTTGAAAACCTTTCCAGGGTTGAACTTCGAAAACAATATATTCCAATATGCTTGTAAAATGAATACTTGGAATTCCAATCCTCATTGTTAATGTCCCGAAGGAATGGAATTGGACTCCGAGAAAAATACAAAGCAAAATAGTCAATGTCGAAAACAACTTTTACAACAGCAGGGGAGAATATTTCTTCTTGGTTTTCAACTTTACTTATCAAGGTGGAAACATTTGCTTTTGTCTGTTCCTTTAAGCCGATAATTAAACTGTCGATATCCTTACCACATATGAAAGGCTCATCACCTTGAATATTGACAACGAAATCGGCCTCGACAGAAAGATTTTTATAACCCCAAACTATTCTATCTGTACCAGAATGGAAACCCGAAGGTGTTCGAAGTACTGTCGCCCCGATTTTTTTACAGAATTCAAAAATTTCATCAGAATCTGTTGCAATAATAATATCTTTCAAGAACTTTGAACTTTTTGCCCCTTCCCAAGTTCTTTGCAAAACTGGCTTACCGCATAAATCCACAAGGAGCTTTCGCGGAAGCCTTGTAGATTCCAAACGAGCAGGAATAAAACCAATAGCGTTAATATGATTTTCCATTAAAATGGACTCCAAGTGAAATTAACAATAGGAAGAATAAATGGTTGGGTAAACCAACCCAATCCAAAATCAGAGCATATTGATGAATTTGACAATCTTAATCCCAGAAATAAGCCTGTATGGGTAGGCCTTTGAACATCAATATTCCACAACTCCGCAATTAAATGCATTCCCTTGTAACTTGGTATCTTTGTGTCTAAGCCAAAACTTACACCAAATGAACCATTTGGGTAGTTCATAATAATTGAATTAATACCATAACGAATTAAATAAAAATCCTCGTTTCCTGCTTTATAAAATGCCGAGAGAGAAATACTAGTTTTATAAAACAAAGCAGTTGCAACCCCATAAAAATGGATAAATCTGTTGTTGTTGTTTGCGAAACCAAGATTTCCTCCAAAAGCAAGATGAAGCTTTCGAGGTATATCTTCGAAATTGATTTCGGGCAAGCTCCCTTTTATGTTTAATAATGTCAATTGCTGGTTCGAGTATAACCACGGTAAGATTGAACGGCCAGCAATTACTGAAAAATATTCAGTAATTCCAAATCCTCCGTAAAGCACAAACATTTCGAGCAAACCAACGAAGTGATTTTTTCCAATCCCAATTGCAGTAGGCAGCAAGAAGTATTTATGACTATTTCGATAATACTTTGAACATTTTATTGCTTCAGTAATTTGATTAAAAAAAACTTTAGCAATACCAAGTTCGCAATCAAATTTAATACCTTCGCCTTCTTCGTCATCTATGATAAAAGACTCTATTTTCCCCTCAATTTCATCACCATTCGAAAGACGTAAGACATAACATTCGCCTAATTGGAATTCTTCCTTTTTTACCGAAGCAAAGGAGACGCTCGAATAGATTATTACATTCAGAAGTAAAAAGCTTAAACATGTGTACACAACAATTCGTAATTTCATCTATGCTCCCATTTTGCTAAAATTAGCGAAAGCAAGTTGTCCACAAGCACCTTGAATTTCATATCCACTCGAAGAACGAATAAAAGCGCGAACACCGAACGATTCAAGAAGTGATTTAAAGTTAAACAATTTTTCTTTTGAAGCTGGCTTTAAACTTTTACCAAAATCGTTAAGGGGCATAAAATCAATCCTATGGAAAGGAATAAGGTTAATCTTCGAAGGAACAGCTTTAGCAAATTTAGCAAGCCTGCGGGCATCTTCTTCGCTATCGTTTAACCCATCGAATAAAATATATTCATAGGTAATCGGAATTTTTGTTTGCCGATAATAAAAAATAATTGCTTCACGAAGTTCCTTCAACTTCCATTTTTTTGCAATAGGCATTAGTTTTTCTCGAATCTCATCGAAAGTGGAATGCAAAGAAATTGCAAGTTTTACAGGTTTTGGAATTTGTGCCAGCTCGTAAATTTTTGGAATTATTCCCGCGGTCGAAACAGTTACGTTTTTTCGGCTAAATAACTTAACAAAATCATTAGTAAGAATTTCTATTGCTTTTACAACATTATAATAATTTTGCAAAGGCTCTCCCATTCCCATAAAGACAATGTTTGTTAACCTTTGGTTAATTATTTTTTCGCTTTCCAGAACCTGGTCAATTATTTCTCCAGTTGATAGATTTTTTTCCAATCCAAGCTTCCCAGTGGCACAAAACTCGCAACCCAACGCACAACCTACTTGAGAAGAGACACACAGGGTTTTTCTCGCTTTAAGCCCAAAATCAGAAGGAATAAAAACACTTTCGACAGCAGAGCCATTTCGAAGAGCAAAAAGAAATTTTACTGTTCCATCTGATGCTTTCTCGATCTTATAAGACGTTATGCTTTTCACATAATAATTTTCGGAAAGGAAGATTTTTAAATCTTTGGGTAATGTAGTTATACTTTCAAAACTTTCGGACCTATTTCGGTAGAGACCATAAAAAATTTGTTGTGCACGAAATGGCTCATAACCGGCATCTTTAATAAATTTTTCAATTTCATACAAAGAATAATCTTTAATACATAACATAATTTTAAAATTTGAAGTTTCTTTTTTGTATTTCGTATTAATCAAAAAAATATTATTCTGATAAATTATAATACATATAGTTTTAATCAAATTTAATTAAAACAAAAAAGGGGGATAAACCCCCTTTTAATATAAAATTTACCGAAAATTTAATTCTTTGGTTCATTGTTATTAGATTCTGATTTAGTTTCATCCGAAAGGGAAATATCGGAAGTCTGTTCGGTCGAAGCGGATGAGGATTCCTCAAAATTTTTTTCATCAGAAACCGGTTCATCTTTAACATCAGGAACATATTCAGGAAAATCGGAAGGTTGTTCTTCGACTTTTTTCTCCTCAAAAACTTCTTCAGATCCAGCTTGGGGTTGCTTAGCTTTAGGTTTTTGTTTGTCTTTAGTTGCTTTTACTGTTTTCTTAGAGGCTTTCTTTTTGGCTTTTTTCAAAGATACATTTCCATCTTGAGGTGCTCCCCAATCCACAAGTTCAATAGCAGCGAGTTCAGCAGCATCTCCTCGACGGGAACCTAATTTTACAATGCGAGTGTATCCGCCAGGTCTATCTAAAACAGTTGGGGCAATCGTGTCGAATAGTTCTTGCAAAACAGCTTTATTGTGGATAAGCTGCGCAACAACTCGACGAGCATGCAAATCGAGTTTTTGTCCCGCGGGCAATTGCCCATTCTTTTCACGAAGTACAGCTCTTTTGGCGCGTGTAATTATTTTCTCAACAAAAGGTCTTAATGCTTTTGCTTTTGCAACAGTTGTGATTATTTTTTTATGTTCAAGTAAAGAAATAGCTAAATTTCGAAGCAAGGCTCTTCGATGACTACTTGTTCTTTTTAATTTCAATCCTTTTTTCAAATGTCTCATATACCACCTAAAGAAATCAAATTAAAAACCATAATCGTAAGTTCGATTATACTTTTCAGATTTTAAATATTTACTAACATTCAGACCAAATTCAAGACCATGCTGATGGACAATTGATTCTAACTCTCTGAGAGACTTTTTACCAAAATTCTTCAATTTAAGTAATTCATTTTCAGTTTTCGAAACAACATCGCCAAGAGTTTTGATATTGTTCGCTTTCAAGCAATTATAAGCACGGACACTAATCTCAAGGTCTTCAATTGGCGTCAATAAAATTTTTTTCAAACGAGTATGTTCACTTTCAATGGTTTCTGGAGTGGGTACCCCTTCGGTAATTGTTGGTTTTTCAACACTTTCGAAGGTTTGGAAATATCGAATATGTTCAGACAAAACACTTGCAGCAAATTGAACAGCCTCGAGCGGAGTAACTGTTCCATCGGTAAGAACATCAAGGACAAGTCGTTCGTAGTCTGTTTTCTGACCAACACGATAAGGTTCCACAGTATAGATTACATTTTTAATTGGAGTATAAATAGCATCTATTGGAAGCATACCAATTGGATAATCTACAAGTGAATGCTCTTCGGCAGGAATATACCCTTTTCCAAAACTAATGCGCAGTTCAACATCAAATTCTGCATCTTCAGCAAGAGTAGCAATATGAAGGTCTGGGTTAGTGACCTCAAGAAGAGCTGAACTTCGCTGGATGTCTCGAGCAGTCCAAGTATAAGGTCCTTTCAAATGTAAATTTACTTTGAAAGGGTTTTTTTCGTTAGAACGAATTCTAACTTGTTTTAAATTCATTACGATATCAGTAAGGTCTTCCAACACACCTGGAATATTTTGGAATTCGTGAAGGACATCTGTAAATTTTGCCCCAACAATAGCATAGCCAGGAACCGAAGAAATTAAGACACGACGAAATGAATTACCCAATGTCACCCCATACCCTTTTTCTAATGGTTGAAGAATAAAGCGAGTATGGTTGGGGTCTTCGGTTTCTTCAATAATAACCTTATCGGGCATTTGAAGAAGCGAAAATAAATCAATATCTAACATTTTAAACCAAATTTATTCAACTTACTCAATTTGCAATTAAACACGGCGCCGCTTTGGTGGTCGGCAACCATTATGAGGAATAGGAGTTTTGTCCAGAATACTATGAATTTCGAGACCAGCAGTAGCAAGAGCGCGAATAGCTGCTTCACGCCCCGTTCCAGGACCTTTGACAATCACATCCACTTTTCTCAAGCCCATATCATATGCTTCTTTAGCAGCTTTTTCTGCTGCAATCTGTGCTGCATAAGGTGTGCTCTTTTTTGAACCACGAAAGCCACTTTTGCCAGCCGATGCCCAGCACAATGTATTTCCATACATATCGGTGATTGTTACAATAGTATTATTAAAGGTTGCAAGTATATAAGCTTTACCGTGAGTTTCGGTAACTTGTTTTTTCTTTGTTTTTCGTTTTGGTGCAGCCATTTTTTCCCATTATTTAGTAAAACAAAAATTATTTCTTTCCAACAGCTTTCTTCTTTCCAGCAATAGTTTTCCTACGCCCCTTTCGGGTTCGTGCGTTTGTTCGGGTTCTTTGACCCCGAACAGGCAAACCACGTCGGTGTCGTAATCCACGGTAGCAACCAATGTCCATTAATCGCTTGATATTCATCTGGACTTCGCTTCGAAGCTGACCCTCGACTTTGTAATCCTGAATAACTTGTCGAATACGGGCTACTTCGGCATCAGTCCATTCTCCTACCTTTTTAAATTCATCGACACCAGCTTTTGCAAGAATTTCTTTTGCGGTAGTTCTCCCTACCCCGTAAATATAAGTCAATCCAACAAAACCACGCTTGTTTTTTGGTAAATCAACTCCTGCTATTCTTGCCATTTACTCCTCCTTTCTTATCCCTGTCGTTGCTTATATCGTGGATTCTTTTTGTTAATAATATAAATTCTTCCCTTTCTCCGGACAATTTTATCTTCCGGTGACCTTTTCTTTACAGAAGCCCTGACTTTCATAATTAATCACCTATTTATTATTTATACCTATAAATTATTCTTCCTTTAGTTAAATCATAAGGAGAAATTTCAACACGAACTTTATCCCCTTGCAAAATTTTTATATAATTCATACGCATCTTTCCAGCAATATGAGCAAGGACTCTGTGTCCGTTATCGAAACGAACGATAAATTGGGTATTAGGAAGGGCTTCCTCAATTATACCGTCCATTTGTATCATTCCTTGCTTTGGCATAGCCTCCTATCTATATGTTAAAACAATTGGCTTATTTTTGGATACAACAATAGTATGTTCAAAATGTGCCGAAGGTTTCCCATCGGCAGTAACCACTGTCCATCCATCTTCTTTTGTTCGAACTTTGTAGTCACCATAATTGACCATCGGCTCAATTGCCAAAGTCATATTCTCGAGTAATTTTAAATTTGGAAACTGCTTCCTTGCCAACAAAGGTGGAACAAAGTTCGGAATTGGCGGTTCTTCGTGCAACCGCTTTCCAATCCCGTGTCCAACTAATTCACGATTTACAGAAAAACCATTCGATTCAACAAAACTTTGAATTGCACGCGAAATATCATAAACTTTATTTCCATCAATTGCCGCCTCGATACCGTACTCCAAAGCCCTTTGGGTAACTTTTAAGAGACGTTCTTTCTCTGGATTTATTTGACCAACGGGATATGTAACAGCACTATCACCGTAATAACCATCTTTTCGGACGCCGCAATCAAGAGAAACAATCTCGCCTTCTTTTAATTTTCTGGTACTTGGCAAGCCGTGCACAACTTCTTCATCAATAGAAATACAAAGAGTAAAAGGATATTCTTTATTGTCAACCCTGTAACCTTTGAAAGCGGGTTGTGCATCGTGCGAAAGTATATAATCTTCGGCTATCTTGTCCAATTCAATAGTTTCAATTCCAGGTTTGATATATTTTTCAAGCAAACTCAAAGTATCGGCAACAATCCGACAAGCCTTCTCAATAAGTTTGAGCTCTTCGGTAGTTTTTACCAAAGAAGGTTTAACATTTTGAGTATATGTAGCCTTGTCGGATTTTCTCATTAAATACCTCCAATTGCACCAGCACGACCACGGATTCTGCCACTTTTCATAAAACCATCATAATGGCGCATTAACAAGAATGATTCAACTTGTTGCAATGTATCAAGAATTACACCAACCACAATTAGAATAGATGTTCCTCCAAAAAATGAAGCAAACGATGATGTTACTCCCAGGACATGTATTGCAAATGTTGGTATTACTGCAATCAAAGCCAGAAAAATCGAGCCAGGTAAAGTTATTTTAGTTAAAACCGAATCGATATATTCCGCAGTTTGTTGTCCAGGTCGAATTCCAGGGATAAAACCACCTTGCTTTTTCATATTGTCTGCAATGTCGCGGGGATTGAAAATAACAGCTGTATAAAAATAAGTAAACAAAATTACCAATCCAGCATAAAGAATAGCGTAAACAAAAGAACGTTCGCTAAAAGCAACAACAATACTATGAAGCCACTGACTTGTTGGGAAAAAGTTAAAAATTGTTTGTGGAATAAAAATAATAGATTGAGCAAAAATAATTGGCATTACACCAGCAGTAATCACTCGAAGTGGAATGTATTGAGTTGTCCCGCCATATATTTTTCTTCCAACTTGGCGTTTAGCATATTGAACAGGGATTCTACGAGCTCCTTGAGAAATAAAAATAATCGAAGCAACAATTGCTACCCAAAACGTAAGAATAATAATTTCAACAGGCCAGGGTCGTTCGCCAAGGGTAAAAACTTGAGAAAATTCTTGATACAAAGCACCAGGAAATCGAGCAACAATTCCAATAAATATCAGAAGCGAAATTCCATTTCCAATTCCTTTTTCGGTTATTTGTTCACCGAGCCACATCAAAAACATCGTGCCCGCAGTCAATAGGATAATTGTCGAAAGGAAAAAGAAAAATCCCGAGTTGGGAACAACTGGGATTCCATTAGCCTCCATATTTATCAATCGAATGCTCATACCCCAAGACTGAAAGGCACAAATTGGAACAGTAAGTATCCTTGTATATTGGTTAATTTTCCTTCGACCCTCTTCACCCTCCTTTTGCATTTTTTGAATCTCGGGGATAACAATACCAGCCAACTGCATTATAATTGATGCAGTAATGTAGGGCATAACCCCAAGAGCGAAAATTGCTGCATTGGAAAAAGCTCCGCCAACAAAAAAGTCGAACAATCCGAATAAATCCTGTGCAGTCCCTTTATTAAAAGCGGACAGCACCTGAAAATCCACACCGGGTAGTGTAATATGGGCGCCAATACGAGCTACAATTATAGCAAATATCGTAAATAAAAGCCTTTGCCGGAGTTCTTCAATTTTCCAAATATTTTGAAATGTTTGAACAAATTTACTCATATTTTGCTACCTTACCTCCAACAGACTCAATTTTATTAATCGCAGATTTAGAAAATTTATTAGCTTTAATAGTTAATGGCTTAGAGATAAATCCATCGCCTAAAATCTTCACAGGATGATTCCTTGTCCCAATCAATCCAATCTGGAACATAAGCTCAACATCCAGTTCGTTGGAAGTGATTTTTCCTTTATCAATGAATTCTTGAATCTTAGATAGATTTACAACTTGATATTCTATTCTATTTCGATTGTTAAACCCAAATTTTGGAATCCGACGAACCAATGGCATTTGCCCACCCTCGAAGGCGAGTTTACGATGATATCCACTTCTCGATTGATGTCCTTTGGTTCCTCTTGTTGCTGTACTGCCGTGACCCGAACCTGGACCACGCCCGACTCTTTTCTTTTTATGTATCGAACCTGATGCAGGCTTCAAATTTCCTATATGTTTCATTTTCACTCCTTATTCATTTACTTCTATTTCTTCAACTTTGACTAAATGCTGAACAACCTTTATCATACCGCGTGTTTGTGGATTGTCTGGTAAAATATTCCAATAATTAGGGCGACCAAGCCCCAATGCTTCGATTGTTCGTTTCTGTTTTTTATTCGTTTTAATAATACTTCTTACTTGAGTTACTTTCAACTTTCTCATAACAACTCCGTATTAACCGAAAAGAACCTTTTGAGGGGAAATCCCGCGCCGAGCAGCAACTTGCCCTATATCCTCCATCATCATTAGAGCTTTTAAAGTGGCTTTTGTTGTGTTATGTGGATTCGAAGAACCCAGACTCTTAGTTAATACATCCTTAACCCCAGCCAATTCTAAAACAGCTCGAATACCACCAGCAGCGATAACTCCTGTGCCAGGAGAAGCAGGACGAATTAAAACTTTTGCAGCTCCATATTTGCTAATAACTTCGTGTGGAACTGTATTTTCGTTTAAACTGACTTTTACAACATTCTTTTTTGCTGCTTCGGTGGCTTTGTTAACAGCATCAACAACTTCAGCAGCTTTGCCTAATCCAACTCCAACGTGTCCATTATAATCGCCAACAACCACAATAGCAGTAAAGCCAAATCGACGCCCACCTTTTACAACTTTGGCTGTTCTTCCAACATAAACTAATTTTTCTTTTAATTCTAATTCAGATGCTTTAATTTTCCCCATATATTATTTACCCCTTTTTCCTAAAATTTCAAACCTGCTTCTCTTGCACCTTCAGCAAGGGCACGAACGCGCCCGTGATAAAGAAATCCATTTCGGTCGAACGCAACAGATTGTATTCCAGATTTTAAGGCGCGTTCCCCCAAAACTATTCCAACAACTTTTGCTTGCTCGGTTTTACTCATTTCGTTTGTTATTTTGGAACGCACTTCAGCATCCAAAGTTGAACATGCTAGAAGAGTATGTCCTTTTTCATCATCAATTATTTGAGCATAGATATGTTTTAAACTGCGATAAACACTTAATCTTGGCCTTTCGGCAGTTCCAAAAATCTTTTTTCTAATTCTTAGTTTCCGCCTTTGTCTTCTTACTTTTTTCAATTCAAGTCTGTTCATTTAACTTCCATTTCATTATTTTACACTAAATTACTTTGATGCAGCTTTTCCAGCTTTGCGGCGAATGTATTCACCAAGATAACGAATGCCCTTACCCTTGTATGGTTCGGGTGGTCGAAGCATACGAATCTTGGCAGCAACTTCTCCAACAACTTGTTTATCAATTCCCTTGACTATGATAGTTGTAGGGTTTGGAGATTCAATTGTTATTCCTTCGGGCGGAATAAACAAAATTGGATGCGAATAACCAAGCCATAGCATTAGTTTGTTCCCTTTCATCTCGGCTTTATAACCAATTCCTTCAATTTGCAATGTCTTCGAAAAGCCACTGCTAACACCTTGAACCATATTATTAACGATTGCTCGAGTTAATCCATGAGCAGCTCGGACTTTCTTATCTTGGCTTATTCGAGAAAAACTTAAAACTTGGTCTTTATATGTATACTCTATACCATCTGGAATAACAAAAGAAAGTTGGCCTTTTGGACCACGAACAACAAGACTCCTATGTTGAAATTCAACCTGAACTTCTTTAGGTATTTGAATTGGTTTTTTCCCTATTCTTGACACGGCATCTCTCCCAAATATTTTACCAAACTGTAAAAAGTAGTTCACCGCCAATATTTAGCTTTCGCGCCATCTTATCGGTCATAATACCTTTGGATGTAGAAACGACAGCAATCCCAAGCCCATTTTTAACACGTGGTATTTCTTTCGCACCCACATAAATTCTCCTACCCGGCTTACTAATTCGAGTAATTTCCCTAATTACCGGTTGCCGGTTGTAATATTTCAACTTAATTCTAATAAAAACCTTAAGACCTTCGCCCATCTTTTCAAAATCCTCGATGAAGCCTTGGTCTTTTAAAATTTCGCTTATAGCCCATTTCATTTTCGAATATGGAACAATCACCTCGTTGTGCCGGGCTCGACCAGCATTCCTAATTCTGGTGATAAAATCAGCTATGACATCAGTTACTGGCATATTTTATTTTCCCTAAATTATTTACCAATTACCAACTTGCTTTTCTAATACCAGGAATTTTCCCTTCAAGAGCCATTTGCCGAAGAACATTCCGGCAAAGCATAAACTTTCGATAAACACCACGACCACGCCCCGTTACCCCACAACGGTTCCGTACTCGAACTGGCGAGCTATTTTTAGGTAACTTCTGCAACCCAAAATAATCGCCTGCTTCTTTCAGTTCTTGTCGCTTTGCCTTATATTTTTCAACCAACTTAATCCTTTTAAGATTTCTTGCTATTACTGCTTTTGTTGCCATAAATTATTCCTTTCTTTGGAATGGAAAACCAAACTCTTGTAAAAGTGCATAGGATTCTTCATCAGAACGTGAACGAATAACAAATGTGATATCCAACCCAGCTATTTTCGAAACTTTATCTACATCAATTTCGGGGAAAATAATTTGCTCCTTTATTCCAACGGAATAGTTCCCATGACCATCAAAACTTTTATCGGAAAAACCACGAAAGTCGCGAATTCGTGGAGCTGCAATATTAATAAATCTATCTAAGAACTCATACATTCTTTGTCGCCGAAGAGTAACAAAACAACCAATTGGAACACCAGCACGCAACTTAAAGTTTGATATTGACTTTTTGGCTTTTGAAATTGCAGGTCTTTGGCCAGCAATCAATTCCAACTCGTTTATAGCACTCAATAAATGCCGTTGGTCTTGAGTAGCGCTTCCAACACCCATATTTAATACTATCTTCTCCAACATAGGAACCTGCATCGGCGACTTGTAACCAAACTTTTTCATCAAGTTTGGCACTATAGTCGTTTTATAGTATTCATATAACCTTGGTACTGGTATCTCTTTGTCTTTAACATCTTCTAATCGCTTGCCTTCTGGCTTAAAATCAACTTTCTTCGAAGCAGCTGCTTGTGGTTGAACTTTTTTCTTTGTAGTTGTTGCCATTTTACCTTACCTTCCTAATTACAAATCCTTACCATTCTTTTTCGAGTAGCGAATCTTTCTCAATTTACCATCTCGCTCCTCAAAGCGAATTCCAATTCTTGTTGGATTTTTATCCGAATCAAGTATCATTACGTTAGAATAATGTATTGGCATTTCTTTACTTACAATTCCACCTTTTGGATTTTGCTGTGTTGGCTTAGTATGTTTTTTTCGAACATTTACACCTTCGACCAGAACTCTCATTTTTTCAGGATAAATTTCAAGAATCCGGCCAACAGCACCTTTATCGTTTCCTGCTATAACTTGAACCAAATCCCCTTTCTTTAATTTCAGTTTCATTTCTTCACCCTTATAAAACCTCTGGTGCTAACGAAATAATTTTCATAAAATTTTTCTCACGTAATTCTCGAGCAACAGGACCGAAAACACGTGTACCACGCGGCTCCCCTTGATTATTAAGTATCACTGCCGCATTATCGTCGAAACGAATAAACGAACCATCCTTCCTCTTAATTTCTTTTTTGGTTCGAACAACTACTGCTCGGCAAACTTCACCTTTTTTTACCGATGATTGCGGCAAAGCCGATTTAACTGAAACAACAATTATATCCCCAACTGTTGCATATCTTTTCTCGTGTCCGCCAAGCACACGAATACATCGGACACGCTTTGCACCAGAATTATCCGCAACAACCAAATTTGTTTCTTCCTGTATCATCGCTTACCCTCCTTATTTTGCTCGTTCAACAATTTCTTTCAGCATCCATCTCTTTCTTCTGCTCAACGGACGCCATTCTATAATACGCACTAAATCCCCGACTTGGCATTCATTTTTTTCGTCGTGAGCCATAAACTTTTTCGAACGCTTAAAATATTTCTTATATAAGGGATGTTGAACATAACGCTCAACCCTAACAATAATAGTTTTGTCGGGTTTATTCGAAACCACTCGTCCTACGAGAATTCTTCGCCTTCGGGACATTCCCGTTTGGTTTGTCGTCACAACCCCTTGATTTTCTGTTTGTTGTGTTGTTTCTTCTAAATTCTGCACAGAGCCAGAAATTTCGTTATTATTTTCCTCGTTAATTATTTTATTTTCTTCCATATTCCTTTGCCCTTTGCCGTTCGGAAATAATAGTTTTTACTCTAGCAATATCTTTCTTTAAAATTTTCAAAGATGCAGTATCTTGCAACTGACTTAGTGAATGTTGAATACGCAAACGAGCAAGCGTTTCAACCGATTCACGTAAAATTTGCTGCAACTCTTGGTCTGTTAACTCTCTTAAATCCTTTGCTTTTCGGGGTTTCATTCTTCTATATCCACACGTTGAACAAATTTAGTCTTAATTGGCAATTTTTGGGCAGCAAGTCGTAATGCTTCTTGTGCCCTTTCTTTAGAAACGCCACCAACCTCGAACATAATTCTACCTCTTTTAACCACAGCAACCCAGAATTCGGGCGAACCTTTACCACTTCCCATTCTTGTTTCCAAAGGCTTTTTGGTAACAGGTTTATCCGGGAAAATTCTAATCCAAAGCTTACCTTCGCGTTTCAAATATCGGTTAATAGCAATTCTTGCAGCCTCGATTTGCCTATTTGTAATCCATGCTCCCTCCAGAGCTTTCAATCCATAGGAACCAAAGCAAACTGTAGTTCCTCGATTAGCTACACCGCGTACTCTTCCACGCTGTGTTTTTCTATATTTAACTCTTTTTGGTAATAACATATTCCACCCTTATATTATGCCAATTGAGGTTTACCAAGAATTTCACCTCTGCAAATCCAAACTTTTACTCCGATACTACCATAAATGGTCTGGGCTACAGCAAAACCATAATCAATATCAGCTCGTAATGTGTGCAATGGTATTCTACCATCTTTGTATTGTTCCGAACGAGCCATTTCTGCTCCACCAAGCCGACCAGAACATTGAACCTTAATACCAACGGCACCCATCTTTATTGCATTACTTACTGCCATCTTCATCGCTCTTCGGAAAGATACACGACCTTCGATTTGGGACGCAATATTTTCCGCAACAAGAATAGCTTCGAGCTCGGGTTTCTTAACCTCGGAAATCAAAATCTTGACTTCTTTATTGGTTAGTCGTCGTATTTCTTCTTCTAACTTTGCAATTTCTTGACCAGAACGACCAATAATCAACCCTGGTCGAGATGAATGAATAGTAATTCTTAGCAATTTTGTTGTTCGTTCAATAACAATCCTTGAAACTCCAGCTCGACGCAAACGGTTTTTAATATAATTTCGGACTTTTATATCTTCGTGTAATTTTTCCGCAAAATTCTTTTCATCGAACCAATTTGCGTCCCAGCCTCGAATAATTCCAAGCCGTAACCCAATTGGATTAGTTTTCTGTCCCAACTTTTTCCTCCTTTTTAACTTTGGGTTTAATTAATTTTTTGGTTTGCTCTTCTTCTACGACAATGGTGATATGGCAAGAACGTTTTCGCAATCTATATGCTCTACCCATCGGAGCCGGTAAAATTCTTTTCAATGTACCACTTTGGTCCACAAATACTCTTTTAACAATAACATTTTCTGGTTCAACTGTTCCTCGTTCTTTTAGATTTTGTAAATTTGAAAGAGCGGAACGCAATACTTTTTCGACTTCCACAGCCCCAGCTTTTGGACAAAACTTCAAAATAGCAAGAGCATCGCTTGCCTTTTTACCACGAATTAAATCAACAACCACCCTAACCTTTCGTGGCGACATTCTCAAAAACCTTTTAATAGCTCGTGCCTCCATCAAACCTCCCTATTACTTATTAGCAGCCGCTTTTTGTTCTTTTCTATGGCCAGCGTGACCACGGTAAGTTCGCGTCGGAGCAAACTCACCAAGTTTATGACCAACCATATTTTCTGTAATATATACAGGAATAAATTTGTTCCCGTTGTGAATTGCAAAAGTGTGTCCAACAAATTCTGGCACAATTGTCGAAGCTCGCGACCAAGTTTTAATAACTTGCTTTTTCCTGCTATGGTTCAAAGCTTCAACTTTCTTCAAAAGTTTCCAGTAGACGTAAACACCTTTTTTTAATGACCTTGACATAATCTATCCCAAATTATCCTTTTCTACGACGAATAATATATTTATCCGATGGTTTATTTTTCTTACGAGTTTTCAATCCTTTAGCAAGTTGTCCCCAAGGTGAACGAGGATGCTGACGACCACCACCTGATTTGGAACGCCCTTCACCACCTCCATTAGGATGGTCGATCGGGTTCATCGCCATACCACGAGTTTGAGGACGAATACCAAGCCAGCGGGCTCGACCAGCTTTTCCTAACATAATATTTTCATGGTCGGGATTGCTAACCCTTCCAATAGTTGCATAGCAAGTATTTAAAATATTACGAATTTCCCCAGATGGTAACTTAACTTGAGCATATCGTTCATCAAGACCCACCAATTGTGCAAAAACACCAGCGGAACGAGCAAGTTGCCCTCCTTTCCCTGGCTTCAGTTCAATATTATGAATAAATAAACCAATAGGTATATTCTTCAATGGCAATGCATTACCATCTTTAAACTCAGCATTTGGACCAGCCATTATTTTATCGCCAACTTTAAGATTATCGGGAGCAAGAATATACCGATATTCGCCATCTTCGTATTTTACCAATGCAATGCGAGCACTTCGATTTGGGTCATATTCTATTGTTTCAACTGTTGCAAGTATTCCTTTTTTATCCCTCTTGAAATCTATAATTCTATATCTTCTCTTGTGTCTTCCTCCGCGATGTCTTGAAGTGATTCTACCAGTATTATTCCTTCCTCCCGTGCTCTTTAATGGAGCAACAAGTGGCTCAAATGGTTTTTCGGTTGTAATCTCGTCAAATGTCGAGATTGAGTAAAATCTTGTTCCTGGTGTAATTGGTTTTAAAACTCTTATTCCCATTTTTTCCCTCAATTAAGATTCAGTTCCACCAACCAAATCGATCGTAAACCCTTCCTTTAAGGTAACAAATGCTTTCTTTCGAAGTGGGGTTTTCCCTCGCATAATACCACGACGAGTATAACGGGAGCGAACTTTTCCCTTCACTCGCAATGTTCTTACAGATTCAACCTTGACTTCGAACATTTCTTCTACAGCCTTCTTGATTTGTATCTTATTTGCATTCGGGTCAACTTCAAAAACATATTGGCGTTGTTCCCCTAACTTCATTGCTTTTTCAGTGATTATCGGTCGCTTTATGATCTCAATCATATTCAATCTCCATTACTAATTTCGAAATGATCCTTGCAATTGCTCCACGGCGCTTTTAAAAATCAATAACTTTTTATGTGATAGAATGTGATAGGTTGAAATCTTATCGGCATAAAAAACAGATACATTCTCAATATTCTTTGCTGAAAGAAAATGAACATCGGATTTTTCCGGCAAAAGTACCAATGTTTTTTCACCGACAAGTTTTAAGTTCTTCAAAACAGAATAAAACTCTTTGGTTTTGGGTTTTTCCATTTCGAAATCTTCAACAACTAAAATATTTCCTTCGCTCAATCGCAAAGAAAGAGCACTTTTACGAGCAAGTGTCTTCAGTTTTTTATTCAACTTCATTCTATAATCTCTAGGTTGAGGGCCATGAACAGTTCCACCGTGAACCCAAAGTGGGGAACGAATGGAACCAGCACGAGCCGTCCCACGTCCTTTCTGACGCCAAGGTTTCTTTCCACCACCACTTACTTCACTCCTAATTTTAGTTTTATGTGTACCTTGCCGTTGATTTGCTAAATATGAAACCACAGCCATATGCATAGCGTGTTCGTGTGGCTCGACTCCAAAAATTTCATCAAGCAATTCTATTTGCCCAACAACATTACCTTCTTTCGAATAAACATCAACCAACATTTTCTACCTACAACTTAACTATTTCTAATAACCCATTAATTGGTCCCGGTACTCCACCTTTTACGAGCATAAGATTTTGCTCGGGTAAAATTTCGACAATTTCAAGATTTCGGATTGTGGTCCTTTTACCACCCATACGCCCAGCCATCCGCATTCCTTTAAAAACACGAGATGGAAACGAAGAAGAACCAATAGAGCCAGGTGCTCTAACTCGGTCCGACTGCCCATGTGTTGTCATTCCAACCCCACCAAAGTGATGTCGTTTTACAACTCCTTGGAACCCACGCCCTTTACTTGTTCCAGAAATTTTAACTTTATCGCCCTTCCTGAACAAATCGCCAACATAGAGCACATCCCCAAGTTTCAAAGAAACATCAAGGACACGGAACTCGCGTAAAAACTTGGTAGGGTGAACACCAGCTTTACGGAAATGACCTAACTCGGGTTTATTCACTCGCTTTTCTGAGCGAGTCCCAAAACCAATCTGAACAGATTGATATCCTTCCTTCTCAATTTTGTTTACTTTTACAACCGGGCAAGGACCAGCCTCAATCACAGTTACCGGGATTTGTTCACCTTTTTCGGTGAAGTAGCTCGTCATTCCCAGTTTTCTCCCCAAAATTGCTGCGCCCATATCAACACCTACACTTTAACTTCAACATCAACCCCAGCAGGAAGTTCTAATTTCATTAGTGCATCAATTGTCCTTTGCGACGAGCTGTAAATATCAATTAATCTTTTATGAACACGTAATTCGAATTGTTCGCGCGATTTCTTGTCCACATGCGGTGACCTATTGACTGTAATAATACTCCGCTTTGTTGGTAAAGGAATCGGACCCGAAACAATAGCTCCCGTTTGCTTTACCGTGCGAACAATACGTTCCGAGGATTTATCAATAAGATAGTGATCGAATGATTTAAGTTTGATTCTAATTTTCTGTGTCGCAGCCACTTTCTTTCTCCTAATTTAATTGACTTGCTCGTTCGAGCAAATGAAATTTATTCGATAATTTTTGTAACGACTCCAGCACCAACTGTTCTACCACCTTCGCGAATAGCAAAACGAAGTCCTTCTTCCATAGCAACCGGTGTAATTAGCTCAATTGTAATATTATCGAGATTATCGCCAGGCATAACCATATCAACACCTTGAGGAAGCTGAATCACTCCAGTAACATCAGTTGTACGGAAATAAAATTGGGGTCTGTATCCAGAGAAAAATGGAGTATGACGCCCCCCTTCTTCTTTCTTCAAAACATAAACTTGAGCATTAAATTTAGTGTGAGGAGTAATTGTTCCAGGTTTTGCAATTACCATTCCTCGCTCGAGTTCATCTTTGTCGATGCCACGAAGCAATAAACCAACGTTATCGCCAGCAACACCTTCGTCCAAAATCTTACGGAACATTTCAATACCAGTAACCGTGGTTTTCTTGTGCAAACCAAAACCAACAATTTCTACTTCTTCGTTAAGTCGGATAATTCCGCGTTCGATACGACCTGTTCCAACTGTTCCGCGTCCAGTGATTGAGAAAACATCTTCAACAGGCATCAAGAATGGTTTATCGATATCTCGTTGAGGAGTTGGAACAAATTCATCAACAGCATCCATCAAATCATAAATAGGCTTCAAACGAGGATCATCAGGAGTAGCGTTAGGATCCATGCCAGCCTGCATCGCTTTGAGTGCCGAACCACGAATAATTGGAACTTCGTCGCCGGGAAACTCGTATTTATTCAATAATTCACGGACTTCCATTTCAATAAGGTCGACTAATTCAGGATCTGCGATGTCAATTTTGTTGAGAAATACAACAATATAGGGAACATTTACTTGTCGAGCAAGAAGAACGTGCTCACGTGTTTGGGGCATTGGACCATCGTCGGCTGCAACAACCAAAATTGCTCCGTCCATTTGTGCAGCACCGGTAATCATATTTTTAATGTAGTCAGCGTGACCTGGGCAATCTACGTGGGCATAGTGTCGCTTTTCTGTTTCATACTCAACGTGAGCAGTATTAATTGTAATTCCTCGAGCTCTTTCCTCGGGAGCATTATCAATCGAGTCGAATGTACGTATTTGAGTATTTGTTCCCTTCTTTGCAAGAGCCATCGTAATTGCAGCGGTAAGTGTAGTTTTCCCATGGTCAATATGACCAATAGTACCAACATTAATGTGAGGCTTTGAACGAACAAATTTCTCTTTAGCCATTTTAAAACTCCTTAATTATTAAACCAACATTTATAAAATTAAAATTCATAGAATTTCAATGCCGTTAGACAAAAGATTTTTGTTCTACAACCGGTTCATAATGCGCAAATTCCATTACATAAGATGCTCTACCCTGACTTAATGAACGCAGATGCGTAACATAACCAAACATTTGGGAAAGTGGTGCAAATCCTTTAATAATTTGATAATTCCCTCTCTGTTCTAACTCTTCAATTTTTCCTTTTCGAGAATTAAAATCCGAAATAATGTCGCCAACATATTCTTCGGGGGACACAATTTCAACTTTGAATACCGGTTCGAGCAAAATGGACTTACTACCCCTCAATGCTTCACGAACTGCCATTGAAGAAGCAATTTTGTAGCCAAGTTCCGAACAAAATTCCTTGTCGTATTTACCACCAGTTACTTCCACTATCACATCGGTTACAGGATATCCCAAAAAACCAATTTGTAAGCCTTCTTTAATTCCCTCTTCAATGGTAGCCCAAAAATGTCTAGGAATTATATCTTCTCTAATTTGAAATCGCACTTCATTTCCTTTGCCTCGCTCATTTGGCCGTAATAATACTCTGACATATCCAAAGGTATTTTTTCCCGAGATTTGACGTTCGAATGCATATTCTTTCTCTGTTGGCATTGTAATAGTTTCGCGGTATGCAACCTGGGGCTTTCCAATTCGAACTTCGAGATTATACTCACGCTTCAACCTATCAGCAATTATTTCCAATTGCAACTCGCCAACCCCACTTATAATAATTTCACCACTTTCTTCATCATTGGTGAAATGAAATGTAGGATCTTCATCCGCAAGTTTTGCCAAGCATTCGAGCAATCGTTCGCGGTCTTGTTGGGTCTTTGCTTCTATTCTTTGGTTAATGACTGGTTCAGCGAAGCTAATTCTTTCAAACAAAATCTTATGTTTTTCATCGCAAAGTGTATCGCCAGTTTTCGTGGCCCTTAAGTCGGGGAAAGCAACAATTTCGCCACTGAAAACTTCGCTGATTTCTTCTTTTCTATTAGCATATAACCGCAGAATTTTTTGAATTCTCTCACGCTTTCCAGAATTCGAATTAAAAGCCACTTGCCCTACTTTAATCGAGCCAGAATAAATTCTAACAAATGTAAGTTTTTTTAAATATGGATCCGAGATAATTTTGAAAGCAAGTGCAGAGAAAGGCTCTTCATCGTTTGCTTTTCGAACAATTTTTCTTTCGTGATTATTGTAGTCATATCCCCAAAACGAACCAATGTCGGCAGGCGAAGGCAAATACTTTATTACAGCATCAAGCAAAGGTTGAACTCCAATATATTTTTTTGACGACCCACATAAAACAGGGACCAGCTTGTTTGAAAGTGTTGCTTTTCTTAATCCCAATTCAATTTGTTCTTCGGTAAGTGTTCCAGTTTCAAGATAATAATCCAGCAAATCATCATCTGTTTCGGCAACAGAATCGACAAGTTTCTCTCTCCACTCCTTAACAAGGTCCAACATATTTTCGGGAACATTATCATAATAGAACTTAAAGCCCATTGTGTCTTCGTCAAAATAAATAGCCTTTTTCTTAATCAAATCGACAACACCAACGAAAGAATCTTCGCTACCGATAGGAAGTTCAAGAACAACAGGTTTAGCATGAAGTTTATCCTTCATCATTTGAACCACGCGAAAGAAGTCGGCTCCCATTCTATCCATTTTGTTGACATAGGCAATTCGAGGTACATTGTACATTTCTGCCTGCCGCCAAACAGTTTCGGATTGAGGTTCTACGCCACCGACACCGCAGAAAATTGCAATAGCGCCATCAAGAACTCGCAACGAACGCTGAACTTCAGCTGTAAAATCGACATGACCCGGTGTATCAATTAAGTTAATTTGGTGGTCGCGCCAAATAAAAGTTGTTGCAGCGGAGGTTATCGTAATACCGCGTTCTTTTTCTTGTTCCATATAATCCATAAATGCAGTGCCTTCATCAACTTCCCCGGGCCGATGCAAAAATCCGGTGTAGAACAAAAATCTTTCTGTAGTTGTTGTTTTCCCCGCATCAATATGAGCCATTATGCCAATATTGCGAACTTTTTCTATTTCAACTTTGCGGGGCATAACACACTAACAGCATTTCATTTGACAAAGAACAAACATAGTCGTTACCATTTGAAATGAGCAAAAGCTTTGTTAGCTTCTGCCATTCGGTGCGTATCTTCGCGCTTTTTGACAGAGGCACCTTCGTTGTTGGCTGCGGCGATAATTTCCGATGCTAAACGCGCGCTCATAGATTTGTCTTTTCTTTGTTTTGCGAACATTCTCAACCATCGTAGAGCAAGCGAAATTCTTCGGTCTTCGCGTACTTCTACTGGAACTTGATAGGTTGCACCTCCTATTCGGCGAGAGCGAACCTCAATAAGTGGTGCAACATTCGATACTGCTTTCCTAAATACTTCGAGAGGATTCTGCTTTGTCTTTTGTGCAATAATATCCAAAGCTTCATAAACAATCTTTCTGGCAAGACTTTTTTTGCCTTTCCTCAATAAAGTATTAATCATCCTTGCAACAAGGATATCTTGGTATTTCGGATCTGGGTCAATTGGCCGTTTCTCTGCTCTCTTTTTCCTCATATCTCATTATCCTTAATCAATATATTATTTAGAAACTGCTTGTTTAGGTCGTTTGGTGCCATATTTAGAACGCCCCTGTTTGCGTCCTTCAACTCCTTGGGTATCGGCAACTCCTCGAACAATATGATATCGAACACCAGGCAAATCTTTAACACGTCCGCCACGAACATACACAATCGAGTGCTCCTGAAGATTGTGCCCTTCTCCAGGAATATATGCAATAACTTCGTATCCCGAACTTAATCGAACCTTTGCAACTTTCCTCAATGCTGAATTTGGTTTTTTTGGTGTTGTTGTATATACCCTTGTACAAACTCCTCGTCGTTGCGGACAGCTTTTTAACGCAGGCGACTTACTTTTCTTTACAACCTTCTTTCTTGGCTTTCTAATTAACTGACTTATTGTCGGCACTCAAAACTCCTTTTAACAACAAAATCTAAAATTTTAAAAAAGAGACTACAAAATTACAAAAAAAATTATTTTTAAAAAAATTTTAAACAATTTTTTCAAATTATTTCTTATTTTTTATTCTTTTTATATTCTTCTATTAATTCTTCTTGAACTGGTTTTGGAACCGGGGAATACTTCATAAACTCCATCGAAAATTCTCCTTTCCCTTGGGTGACTCCACGCAAATCCGAAGAATAGCCAAACATTTCTTTCAAAGGAACTTCTGCCTCGACCACAACGAACCCACTTTCGACTCTGGAATTAACAATAATTCCACGCCTCTGGTTAATTTGTCCAATAATTACGCCTTGAAATTCTTCGGGCGCTGTAACTTCCAATTTCATTATTGGTTCAAGTATTACAGAACTTGCCTTTGCCAATGCTTCTTTTAAAGCATATTTCGAAGCTAATTTAAAAGCCATTTCCGATGAATCAACTGGATGGGTTTGCCCGTCGTTTAAAACCACACGAACATTAACAACTGGTTGACCAATTAGTATCCCTTCTTTCAACTGCTCTTGAAATCCTTTATCGCACGCTGGAATATATTCCCGAGCAATAACACCACCCACAACATTGTCTACAAATTCATATTCTTTGCCTTCGGTTGAAGGAATTGGTTCGACGTATCCCCCAACTCGTGCAAACTGGCCAGCACCCCCTGTTTGTTTTTTATGCGTATAATTGAAATCTGCCCTTCGTGTGATAGTTTCCCTATATGCAACTTTTGGTTTGCCAACTATTACTTCACAATTGTATTCACGCTTAATTCTTTCCAAATAAATTTCGAGATGAAGTTCCCCCATACCTTTAATTATAGTCTCGCCGGTTTCCTCGTCTCGCATAACTTGAAAAGTCGGGTCTTCTTTTTGAAATCTATTCAATGCTTTCGAAAAATTTGTCAACGAATTTTTTTCCTTTGGTACAACAGAAAGCTCTATAACAGGAGTAGGAACAAACATTGACTGCAAAGAATAATTAATACTTCCATCGGTAAAAGTATCGCCGGAAAAGCATTCTACACCAAACATTGCAACAATATCGCCAGCATACGCCTCTTCGATGTCGTGCATTTCTTGTGCGTGCATTCGCACTATTCTTGGAACTTTAATCTTCTTCCGACTTTTAGTATTATAAATTACATCACCCTTTTTAACCTTTCCTTGGTAAATTCGCATATATGTCAATTGTCCAAATCTACCATCTTCGAGTTTGAAAGCCAATCCAACGAAAGGTTTATCGGTTTCGCAATGCAATTTTACTCTTACTTCTTTATAATCAAGGTCAAAAGCCTCGTTTTCACGCTCATCTGGGCTGGGTAGAAACATTCCAACTCCATCAAGTAAAGGTTGAACCCCCTTATTCTTCTTTGCAGAACCGACATAAACTGGTGTCACAAGGTGGGCAAGAGTAGTTTTCCGAAGAATCTGAATTAGCTTTTCCGTGGGTATATTTTCGTCGGAAAGATAAAGTTCGGCAATTTCATCATCAAAATCTGCAAGTGTTTCAATCAATTGAAGACGGCGAAATTGAGCTTCTTCCACTAATTCTGTAGGAATGTCATTTTCTACAACAATTTCTCCGTTATTACCTTGGAAATATATAGCTTTCATTTTCAATAGATCGACAACGCCAGAAAAGTTATCTTCCAAACCAATTGGCATAGTTATCAAAACTGGACGCAAGTTAAGTTTTTCCCGCATTTGATTTAAGACCTTATCAGGATTTGCTCCCGACCTATCAACTTTGTTAATAAAGGCAATCCTCGCAACATTATAGCGTCGAATTTGACGGTCGACTGTAATGGTCTGGCTTTGAACTCCAGCAACACCACAAAGAACAAGTATTGCTCCATCGAGAACTCTTAATGCCCTTTCAACTTCAACAGTGAAATCTATATGCCCTGGAGTATCTATTAAGTTAACGTGGTAATCTTTCCATTTGAAATATGTTGAAGCTGACTGAATTGTAATTCCTTTTTCACGCTCTAAATCCATTGCATCGAGAGTTGGACCCGCTCCACTTTTATCTCGTACCTCAACGATTTGGTGAATCTTACCTGTATAAAACAAAATTCTTTCGCTCAAAGTTGTTTTTCCAGAGTCAATATGAGCAGTAATTCCAATATTTCTTATTGAGTTTAAGTTATAAATATGATCCATAACCTCATAAGTTTTTTAACAAAAAAATTGAAAAATAGAGCGTAGCAAACCATCAACGTTGCTACGCTCGAAAAAATTAAATAACAACCTCGACAATGTTTATAGTTCAGTAATCGATTTTGTCTCTTTCGATTGTTCTATTGGGGTGACTCTTTGAGTTACCATTGGAGTCATCCCAATTTCTTCTGCAAAAATATTCCCGACCTCGCTCTTAACATTAATATCTTGATAATGTTTCAAACCTGTGCCAGCAGGAATCAATTGACCAAGAATAATGTTTTCCTTTAATCCATAAAGATAATCGACTTTTGCTTCCACTGCTGCTTCCGATAGTACCCGTGTAGTTTCTTGGAAGGAAGCAGCGGACAACCAGCTTTCCGTCGTTAACGAAGCCTGCGTAATACCCAATAATACTGGTTCGGCAATAGCTGGCTCGGCAGGTCGGGCTTGGGCAACTTTCTTCCCTTTCTTTCGTAATTCTTGGTTAACTTCTCGGAACTTATCCTTTGAAACAATCTGACCTACTTTGAACTTAGAGTCTCCTTTATCAGTGATAACAACCTGCTTTTTCAACTTTTCGTTCTCATCAAGAATACGAATTCTATCAACATAATCATTTTCAAGGAAGCGAGAATCACCGGGGTCGGCAATTCTATATTTCTGCAACATTTGTCGAACAATGATTTCAATATGTTTATCGTTGATTTTTACACCCTGCATTCGATATACTTCTTGAATTTCATTAACAAGATACTCTTGAACAGCGTGGGGTCCCTTGATTCTCAAAATATCATGAGGGTTAATATCTCCATCGGTAAGTCTGTCGCCAGCACGTACAAAATCACCATCTTGAACAAGAATATACTTTCCAAAAGGAATGTTATATTCACGGACTGTTTTCCCATCCAGAGAAGTCACAAGCAAGGTTCGTTGGCCACGTTTAACTTTATCGTAAGTAACAATACCATCGATTTCCGAAACAGTAGCAGGATTTTGGGGAGCCCTTGCTTCGAATAGTTCCGTAACCCTTGGTAAACCTCCTGTAATATCCCTCATTCTTCCAAGATCACGTGGAATTTTTACAAGAGCAGTTCCAACCCCTACGAATTCATCTTCTTCAACCCTTAATTGAGCTTTAACCGGAATGGAATAGGAGCGCAAAACATGGCCTTGGTCATCAAGTATCTCAATTGTAGGTTGTTTGTTTTTGTCACGGGATTCTATTACAACCTTTGTAATATGTCCAGTTTGTTCATCATTTATTTCGCGATAAGTAACATTATGTATCATATCTTTAAATCGGACTCTTCCACTAACTTCAGTGATAATTGTAGCATTATATGGATCCCATTCATACAAAAGTTGACCTTTCTTAACCTGTTCACCGTCACGAACTTTGAGGATTGCTCCATACATTGCATCATACTTTGTAAGAACTCGGTTACTATCGGGCTCGACAATATTTATAACTCCGCTTCGCGAAACAACAACTTGAACTTCTTCATCTTCTTCTTCGTACGTTACAATGCGCACATTTTCGAATTGAACCACACCATCGAATTTTGCTGTTACCGAAGATTGGCTCGTAATAAGCAAAGCCGTACCACCAGTGTGGAATGTTCTCAATGTTAACTGAGTTCCAGGTTCTCCAATCGATTGCGAAGCAATTGTACCAACGGCTTCGCCA
This sequence comes from uncultured Hyphomicrobiales bacterium, assembly GCA_964413155.1. GTDB lineage: Bacteria > Bacteroidota > Ignavibacteria > Kapaibacteriales > UBA2268 > Naka2016. The sequence continues at coordinate 183,485 of CAYPRT010000004.1, forward strand.
ACATCAACTAATTTACCTGTAGCTAGATTTCTTCCATAGCATTTCGCACAAACACCGTGTCGGGCTTCGCATGTCAACACACTTCGGATGGTAACTTCCTCAACTGGGGATTCTTCGATTCTTTGGGCAATTTCTTCATCAATCAATTCACCAGCATGCACCAAAATTTCTCCATTAAGCGGATTAACGACATCCCACAATGCAACACGCCCAAGAATTCTTTCGTACAAAGTTTCTTTAACCTCTTCGCCTTCCTTCAATGCTGTCATATTAACACCACGAATAGTTCCGCAGTCTTGTTCAGTGATAATAATATCTTGCGCAACATCGTGGAGCCGGCGAGTTAGATAACCAGCATCAGCTGTTTTCAAAGCTGTATCGGCAAGACCTTTTCGTGCTCCGTGAGTTGAAATAAAGTATTCAAGAACCGACAACCCTTCCTTAAAATTCGAAAGAATAGGATTTTCAATTAATTCACCAGTTGACCCAGTCAAAGATTTTCTTGGTTTAGCCATTAAACCTCGCATACCTGCAAGCTGGCGGATTTGCTCCTTCGAACCTCGAGCTTGTGAATCCAACATCATCCAGAATGTATTGAACCCTTGGTATACCTTTGCTATTTCATTATATAATTTATCCGCAACTCGGTTTGTAGCTGTCGACCAAGTATCAATGATTTTGTTATATCTTTCTCCAAAACTAATGACACCATTCTGATATGCTTCTTCAATTTCTTCAACTCTTTTTTGTGCCTGTTCAATTATTTCATATTTTTCTTTTGGTATAACAACATCTGGAATTCCAACAGAAAGACCACCGCGTGTAGCGTACTCGAAACCTAATTGTTTCAAATTGTCTAGGAATTCAACTGTTGTTGCAAGACCAGCAACGCGGAAACAATATCCAATAATTTGGCGTAGTCGCTTCTTAGTTAATAACTCGTTAATAAAACCTAACTCCTTGGGAACGATTTGATTTAGTAATATCCTTCCAGTGGTTGTTTCAATATACTTTCCATCCATCCGAACTTTTATCTTCGCGTGCAAGTCTATAGCATTATTATTGTATGCAATAATGACTTCGTCGGGGGAATTGAAAATTTTGCCTTCCCCTTTTACCCCAGATTTCGCCTTGGTAATGTAATAAATTCCAAGAACCATATCTTGAGAAGGAACAGCAATCGGATCTCCATTTTGGGTATGCATAATATTATGGGGAGCAAGCATTAAAAGTAATGCTTCTAATTGTGCTTCGAAACTTAAAGGAACATGAACTGCCATTTGGTCGCCGTCAAAGTCCGCATTGAATGCAGTACAAACCAAAGGATGCAATTGGATTGCTTTCCCTTCGATCAAACGGGGTTGGAATGCTTGAATACCTACACGGTGAAGCGTTGGAGCTCGATTCAAAAGAACAGGATGATTTTCAATTACTTTTTCCAAAATGTCCCAAACCTCGGTTCTTTTTTGTTCAACCATCTTCTTGGCACTTTTGACGGTTTTGACGTGACCTCGCTCAATTAGCTTCCTTATAATGAAAGGCTTAAACAATTCTACAGCCATATCTTTCGGAAGTCCACATTCGTGCATTTTTAGTTCAGGTCCAACAACAATAACCGAACGCCCAGAATAATCCACTCGTTTACCAAGCAAGTTTTGTCGGAATCTTCCTTGCTTTCCTTTCAATGCATCAGCTAACGATTTTAAAGGCCTATTTGTTTCGGTCTTTGTAGCTTTACGGGAACTATCGAACAAGGCATCAATGCTTTCTTGCAACATCCTTTGTTCATTTCGCACAATTACCCCAGGAGCTTTAATATCCATTAACTTTTTAAGTCGGTTATTTCGAATTATAACTCGTCTGTATAAATCATTCAAATCGGAAGCAGCAAACCTTCCACCATCCAGTGGTATAAGTGGCCTAAGATCTGGTGGTATTACAGGAATAACATCGAGCACCATCCATTCTGGTTTGTTTATAGGTTCGCCTGTTTTTTCGTCGGGCAAAAAAGCTTCAAAAACTTTTAATCTTTTCAAAAACTCTTGTTTTTTCTGGGGATTTGTTTCCTCTCGCATTTCTTGTCGGAGTCGATAATATTCTTCTTCAACATCCACACGCTTCAAAAGTTCTTTTATAGCAGGTCCACCCATTAAAGCAAGGAATTTATTTGGGTCGTCGTCGTCCAAATATTTTTCTTCTTCGGACATATTATTCATAACGTTTTGATACTCTACATCGGAAATTAGGTCATATTTCTTAAACGGGAATCTCCCAGGATTAATAACTACATATGTTTCGTAGTACGTAATTTTTTCCAAGTCCTTAGTAGATAATCCTAAAATTGCACCAATTTTGCTTGGCAAACTTTTTAAGAACCAGATATGAACCACAGGAGTAGCAAGATGAATATGCCCCATTCTTTCGCGGCGAACAGTTTTTTGAGTAACTTCAACACCACATCTGTCGCAAACAATACCTTTATATCGTATACGCTTATATTTTCCACAAGCACATTCCCAATCTTTAACAGGACCAAAAATTTTCTCGCAAAATAGACCATCTTTTTCGGGTCTATAGGAACGATAATTAATAGTTTCAGGTTTAGTTACTTCCCCATGAGAACGCTCAAGAATAGAATCAGGGGAAGCTAACTTAATCATTACCTTCCTAAATCCTTTTTTTGGAATTGGCTTTGCCTGCATTTTTACACCAATTTATTTATAATACTTTTATTCTAAAACAACATCAAGGCACAAGCCTTGCAACTCGCGAACTAACACATTAAACGATTCTGGAACATTCGGTTCGGGAAGGTTATCTCCTTTGACAATAGCCTCGTAAGCTTTTGCCCTACCAACAACATCGTCGGACTTAATCGTAAGCATTTCTCGCAGAGTATGAGCTGCACCATATGCTTCCAATGCCCAAACTTCCATCTCTCCAAGCCTTTGCCCACCAAATTGAGCTTTACCACCCAATGGTTGTTGTGTTATCAATGAATAAGGGCCAATTGAACGTGCATGAATTTTATCCTCAACCATATGCACAAGTTTCATCATGTAAATAACACCAACAGTAACTTTTTCGTGGAAAGGTTCACCTGTTCGTCCATCGTAAAGGATAGTTTTTCCATCGGCTGGTAATCCTGCCATTTGTAAAAATTCCGTTACTTGTTCCCAAGTCGCACCATCAAAAATAGGCGAGGCAAAGCGAACTCCTAATTTTTGTGCAGCCCATCCCAAGGATGTTTCGAACAATTGCCCTAAATTCATACGGGAAGGTACCCCTAAAGGATTCAGCACTATATCCACCGGGGTTCCATCTGGCAAGAATGGCATATCCTCTACAGGAACAATTATAGAAACAATACCTTTATTACCATGCCTACCTGCCATCTTATCGCCAACCATTAGTTTTCTTTTCTTTGCAACGTAAACTTTTGCCATCTTCACAATTCCAGGCTGAAGTTCATCCCCAGTGGTTAGCTTTGCTTTATATGCCCTATATGTTTGTTGAATCTTAGCCTTTTGGTCGTAATAATTTTTGACCATTTTCCTTAATATTTCTTCACGTTCTTTATTAGCAATAATAGGCTTATCGGAAGGAATGTCGATAGATTCAAAAGTTAAAGACTTGTTTGCAAAGAATTGTAGCACTTCCTCGGCGGTTACCTTTTGGCCACTTCTAAAAATAACTTCCCCATCTTTAAGTTTCAAACCATAGACTTTATGACCATCGAGAATATTTGCAAGCTTTTCAATTGCTTGTTTGCTCAGTTGTTGAAGTTTTTCTTGTTCAGTGCGATTTATTTGCTCTAATTTCCTTTTTTCTTCATTATCGCTGTCCACACTTCTATTATGTTTACGTGAGAAAAGTCTTGTATTAATTACAACGCCTTTCAATCCGGGTGGGGCCTTGAAAGAAGTATCTTTAACATCACCAGCCTTATCTCCAAAAATAGCACGAAGTAGTTTCTCTTCGGGAGTGGGGTCGGTTTCCCCTTTTGGTGTAATTTTTCCAATCAAGATATCTCCTTCGCTAACTTTTGCACCAACACGAACAATTCCATCCTCGTCAAGGTCTTTTGTAGCCTCGTCAGAGACATTTGGAATATCGCGAGTAAATTCTTCTTCGCCTCGTTTGGTGTCGCGCACTTGCAAGCTAAACTCTTCGATATGAACAGAGGTAAATACATCATGAGCAACCAGTCGCTCAGAAACAACAATAGCATCTTCGAAGTTATAACCACGCCAAGGCATAAAGGCCACAAACACATTCCTTCCAAGTGCTAATTCGCCATTTTCTGTTGCCGCACCATCGGCTATTGGCATTCCTTTGAAAACTCTATCTCCAACTCTAACAATTGGTTTTTGATTTATACATGTATCCTGATTGGTTCTAAAGAACTTTAGCAGTTGGTATTCTTTTTCAGGCTGGAAGGAAAAATCGAAAAGTTTTTCCTCATCTGTTCTTACATCATCATATCGAATTCTAATTCTTTGAGCATCAACATATGTAACAACTCCAGGACCTTCGGCAAACACCAAAGTTCTCGAATCCTTGGCAATCTTTGTTTCCATCCCAGTTCCAACTAATGGGGCCTCAGGTCGTAACAATGGTACGGCTTGTCGTTGCATATTCGAACCCATAAGTGCACGATTAGCATCGTCATGCTCAAGGAATGGGATTAACGAAGCCGCAGCGCTTGCGATTTGTTCAGATGCTACTTCAAGATAATTTACTTCTTCAGGCGAAACAATTACGAAATCACCCGATAATCGAGCATTCACTTTATCAACAGCTATCCTGCCATCTTTATCAATAGGTGTTTGGGCAGTAGCAATAATTTTTCCATCTTCATCTTCAGCGGTAAGATATTCAATTTCATCAGTAACATAACCATTAACAACTTTACGATACGGAGTTTCAATAAATCCGTTTTCGTTAATTCGAGCAAAAAGAGCAAGCGAAGAAATCAAACCAATATTTGGGCCTTCTGGTGTTTCAATTGGACATAACCTTCCATAGTGAGTATAATGGACGTCTCGGACCTCGAATCCAGCTCTTTCACGGTTCAAACCACCAGGACCCAATGCAGATGTTCGTCTTTTATGCGTCAATTCTGCAAGCGGATTTGTCTGGTCCATAAACTGGGAAAGTTGGTTTGTTCCAAAAAATTGATTGATAACGGAATTCATAGTTCGAGCATTAACAAGGTCTTGCGGTGTTAAGTTCTCAGCTTCGCGAACGCTTAGTCGTTCCCGAATAGTTCGAACCATTCTGGACAAACCAAGATTTATTTGGGCAGTTAATTGCTCTCCAACAGTTCTTACTCTTCTGTTACCAAGGTGATCGATATCATCACCGCTTAATTTATTATCGTGGAGGTACAAAAGGTATTTAATAGTTGCAATAATATCTTCTGTAGTCAGAACAGTCATTTCGGGGTCGATATTCAATCCAAGTTTTTTATTGATTTTAAATCTACCAACAATACCTAAATCATATCTTTTCGAATTGAAAAAAAGCTTTTCTAAAAGTGATTCAGCAGTGGCAAGGTCGGGTGGTTCGGTCGTCCGAAGTTGCCTAAATATATAAAACAATGCCTCTTCCCGATTTCTTGTTGGGTCTTTGGACAATGTTCGAGCAATAACAGGTTCTTCACTTGGGTCGTAAGGCTTATAAAGTCGGATATCGAGAACCTGTGTGCTTTTTATTTTTTCAATCAAACTTGTGGTCAAAACCATATCGCGAGTAGCAATGATTTCTCCAGTTGTCAAGTCGACCACATCGCTTGAAAGCTTCCTCCCTGCAAAACTTTCGTCTAATTCATCGTTTGAAATAACTTTGTCCAGTTGAAACAATTGAATAATTTCAATATCGGACGAAAACCCAAGTGCACGCAAAAAAGTTGTAGTCAGAAACTTTTTCTTTCTATCGACATAGGTAGTAAGAACCTCATGAATATCAGTTGTAAATTCTAACCAGGAACCTTTGAATGGAATAATTCGGGCTGAATAAATCCTTGTTCCATTTGGGTGCATAGTATCGTCGAAAAACACTCCTGGGGAACGATGCAATTGCGAAACAACAACACGTTCCGCACCATTTATAATAAAAGTTCCACGAGAGGTCATTGCGGGAATATTGCCAAGATAAACTTCTTGTTCAACTGCTTCGATATAATCTTCGGAATCCGGAGCAGCTTTGCTAGAAAGGCGAAGTTTAGCCTTCAAAGTTTTTGCATATGTTAATTCACGTTCGCGGCATTCCTCTTCGGAATATTTTGGTTTTTCTATCGAATAACTCAAAAATTCAAGTTGATAAATCCCAGAAGTGTCTTCCACTGGAAAATTCGTGTTAAAAGCATATTGCAAGCCAATATTTCTTCGTTCTTCTGGGGGAATATCCTCCTGAAGAAAATCCTCGTAAGATTTTAGCTGAACACTAAGCAAATCAGGATAATCCGCAAATCTTTGTGTTCGCCCAAAGTTAAGTCTTTCAGTTAAACGGACAGTACCATCGCGCTCCACACCACGCAACACACTCAGCCCTTTTTCTTTTGCTATCTTATCAATAATTTCGCTTTTCACCTTTGACCTCCTAATTTATTTAATTTCAATTTGTTCAAAAAAATATAAGGTAAAACCATAAAAATGGCCTTACCCTTTAACAAGCCTTTTGAAAAAACTTGTATTATCAATTGTCTTATTCCATTCAAATTTCCCTGTTTACCAAAATTGGACCAGGACAAAAGTCCTGGTCCAAAGGTTTAGTTAATTTATTTAAGAGTAACTTTAGCGCCTTGTGCTTCGAGTTTCTTCTTAATATCTTCGGCTTCTTCTTTACTAACTGCTTCTTTAACCATCTTTGGTGCGCCTTCAACAAGTTCTTTTGCTTCTTTCAAGCCAAGACCAGTAATTTCACGAATAACCTTAATAACATTAAGTTTATTCGGACCCATCTCGGTTAATTCAACATCAAATTCAGTTTTTTCTTCTTCTTTTGGTGCTTCAGTCGGTGCACCAGCAACAGCAGCACCGGCAACCATCACAGGAGCAGCAGCAGTTACACCAAACTTTTCCTCGAGGGCTTTTTTCAACTCTGCTGCTTCAACAAGGGTTAAATTCGATATTTTCTCGACTAGTTCTTCAACTATTGCAGACATTTCAATACTCCTAATATTTAACAAACATTAATTATTATGATTTCTTTTTTGCAACTTCTTCGATTAAATATGCAAGGTCGCGTATCACAGCGTTTATCGACCCGACAATTCCAGAAATCGGAGAATTCAAGCTACCAAGTATACTTGCAATGATATCGGTTTTCGAAGGCAACGAAGCAAGTGTCTTCAATTGGTCAGGCCCATAAACAACTCCTTCAACAACAGCCCCTTTGAACTTGGGTTGTTGGAATTTCTCAATTCGTTCATTAAGGACTTTTGCTGGCTGAATCGGGTCGCCGTAACCGAAAATCACACCAGTCGGTCCTCGGAATCCAAAAGTTAAATTCGTAAGTTTACCCGATTCGTTAATTGCTCGTTCCAAAAGAGTGTTCTTCGAAACCTTCAATTCCATCTGGTTCTTTTTCAATTCCCGACGAAATAGAAGGGTAGATTCAACGGTCATCCCTGTAAAATCAATAAAATAAAATGCGTTAGCTTTATTGAAACGATCAACAAGCTGCCGCACTTGCTCAACTTTCTTTTGTTTAGTAATCATATTATTACCCTTTCATTTCTTCAAAAGCGACCACATTTCACAAAGGAAACGAGAAGCAAGCCGCTTGTAAACATTTATGAGTGCGTAATAGCTTCCTCAATTAATTAGTTTGAAAAGAAGATTCAAGTACTTCGACACTTGGACCCATTGTCGAAGAAAAATGAATACTTTTCACATATCGACCTTTTGCAGTGGATGGCTTCGCTTTAATAATATTTTGATACAATGCTAATACATTTTCAGCCAACTGGTCGGCTGAAAACGAACATTTACCCACAGAAGCATGAATATTTCCAGTCTTATCAACTCGATATTCAATCTTTCCTGCCTTAACTTCTCGGACAGCCTTGGCAACATCCATAGTAACGGTACCACTTTTAGGGTTTGGCATAAGACCTCGTGGACCGAGAATCTTACCCAATTTACCTACCTCGCCCATAACATCTGGAGTGGCTATTATCACATCAACATCAGTCCATCCACCTTTAATTTTTTCGATATATTCCTCGAAACCAGCATAATCGGCTCCGGCTTCCAGAGCTTCCTTATCTCTTGGGCTTTTACAAAGAACAAGAACTCGAACTTTTCGTCCAGTTCCGTGTGGTAACGTTACTGTGCCTCGGACTAATTGATCTGCTTTGCGTGGATCAACCCCTAAGCGCATTGCAACTTCGAAAGACTCATCGAATTTTGCAGTGGCATTCTTCTTTACAATTTCTATTGCTTCCTTAAACGGATAAGAAATTTTAGGGTCGAAATTTTTAAGTAATTGATTGTAGCGTTTTCCACGTTTTTTCATAAACATTCCTCAATGTTAATCGACAACAGTAACTCCCATACTTCTTGCTGTTCCTTTAATCATCGAAACAGCAGCTTCCAATGTATCACAATTTAGATCTTCCATTTTAATCTTTGCGATTTCTTCGCACTGAGCCCGAGTAATTTGCCCAACTTTTACTTTATGGGGTTGCCCAGAACCCTTCTCGATACCAGCAGCCTTCAGTATTAAAACTGCAGCTGGTGGAGACTTTACAACGAATGTAAAGCTTTTATCGGAATAAAAAGTAACTACGACAGGAACAATTGTTCCTTTTTGCTTTGCAGTTCTTGCATTAAATTGCTTAACAAACTCAACACCATTTAAACCTCTCTGGCCGAAGGCTGGTCCAACAGGAGGAGACATCGTAGCTTCTCCTGCGGGTAATTGTAATTTGAACGAACCTAATACTTTCTTTGCCATAGTTTATCACTTCCCTTTGTTAGTCAAAAAATTAAACTGCTCCAATTTCTACTTGGCTGAAATCCAGTTCGACTGGTGTCTTGCGCCCCAGAATTCCAACCTCAACTTTAAGTTTCTGTTTCTCGTAATTTACTTCTTTAACAGTGCCATGAAAACCTGTAAAAGGTCCATCAATAACTTTAACAGGGTCTCCAATCTGAAATTCAGTTCCAATCGTCTCTATATTTTTTCTTTCTTCAACTCTACCAATTATTCTTTTGACCTCGCTTTCTGTTAATGGAACTGGTTCGGTTTTTGTTCCAACAAAACTAACCACCGAAGGCAGTGAATTAATATAATCTTTAAGTCTCTTATCAAGAGCAACACGCAAAATAATGTAGCCTGGTAAAAAGTTTTTGACTTTGGTTTTTCGTTTCCCTTGTCGAACTTCAAAAACTGTTTCTTGGGGAATAATAATATCGGTTATTCTATTTTGCAGACCAAGTCGTTTAATTTCGGCTTCAAGAGTAAGCTTGACGCGATTTTCATGTCCAGTATAGGTACGCAAAGCATACCATTTGAACTCGGGCTGTTTACCACCTTCTTCTTGTTTTTGTTCCCCAATATTCTGAAAATCCTTATATTCTTCCATTTGAAATTAGAAAATAAATTTAAGAATTTTAACCATAAGAAAATCGACTAGATAAACGAAGGCAGTAAAAATTAGCATAGTAACAATTACAATATAGGTCGACTCACGAAGTTGCGCACGCGTGGGCCAAGAAACTTTTTTCATTTCTCGTGCAACCTCGTTCAAATAATTTTTTACTTTGCCAAGCATAAAAAGCCCTTTAATCAAAAAATTAGCAGGGGTGGAAGGACTCGAACCCTCAGCCTACGGTTTTGGAGACCGCCGCTCTGCCAATTGAGCTACACCCCTTCGTTCGAGCTGATGACCGGGATTGAACCGGTGACCTCTTCCTTACCAAGGAAGCGCTCTACCAACTGAGCTACATCAGCAAAATAGAGCGGGAAACGGGACTCGAACCCGCGACCCTCAGCTTGGGAAGCTGACGCTCTACCAACTGAGCTACTCCCGCGAACCCAAAGCCTTGAGCGGGAAAC
>CAYPRT010000004.1:193587-196988 GCA_964413155.1 uncultured Hyphomicrobiales bacterium
TGGAAGGCTGATGCTCTACCAACTGAGCTACTCCCGCATCGCTCGTGGGCAGGGAAGGATTCGAACCTCCGAAGGGATACCCCAGCAGATTTACAGTCTGCCCCGTTTGACCGCTTCGGTACCTGCCCTTTTTTGAGACTTCAAAATTAATATTTTTTTCCCAAATATCCAAATCAAAAAAACTTTTCAAATTTAGTTTCTTTAGCTTGCCTTTGTTTTGCAACTTAAGTAAACACCAAAATTTTAAAAAACTACAAAAAATTCATAATTTAATTTCTTTAGAAGTGAAGAGACTTTAATAAAAAAAATTTATTGTAAATATAAAAATTTTGAAGTTTTACTTTTTTACTATAATTTTTATCACTTGGTGTTCTTTCCTGTTTCCACAATAATAGATAAAATAACAACCTTGTGAAAGATTGCTCATGTTAATTTCAACCAATTTCCCTTGGTTTGTTATTGATATACCTTCTAGCTTTCTTCCAAATAAATCGTAAATTATCAAATCGGCCAACTCGAAATTGATATCAGAGTTAAAAATTTTTAACTTTATTACATCTTCGAAGGGATTTGGATGAATTTCTATTAAGTTAGCCTCATTTGCATCCTCATTAACTGAAGAAATAATTTCATAAATTGAATGCTTCCAAACCCCATTTTGTGTAGCAATATAAACATAATCACGTAACAAAGTAATACCAAAAACAGCCGGGTCGATCAAACCTTTGTTAAATAAATTCCAAGTTTCTCCAAAATCCGTTGAAACATATAACCCAAAAGTTGTGCCTGCAAAAATTACGTTGTTATTGGAATATAAAGATGAAACCATAGGATTAGAGTAATCCATCTTTAACTTCTTCCATGCTCCACCTATAATTGGGGAATAATATAAACCAACCCTTGTCCCGGCAAAGAGTTTCCCTGAAAGCGACATAAGGCAATAAATATATATATTTTGTTCTTCGAAACCCTCATTAAACTTTTCCCACGTATCGCCTAAATCAGTTGAACGATAGACACCCCCACCATAGGTACCGGCAAAAATTATATTACCATCAGCAGCAAGACATTCAGTTCCAAATGTAAATCCAGTTTGGCATTTCTCCCATAAAGAAAAATCATCTTTTGAGCGAAATATTCCATTTGACGTTGCAGCTATGTAAAATTCATTAACTTTAATAATATCATAAACATAATAATAATTCAACCCTATTAGCTCCCAATTTGTACCAAAATCTGTTGTTCGATAGATACCTCCACCACTTTCACCTCGTTCACCAATAAAAATTTCATCCCCAATTTCTTTAATGAATAGAATATTATTATTTTTAGTCTTCGGGTTAATATTTGTCCAAGTCTCACCAAAATCAGTGGACTTAAAGAGTCCTTCCTCATAAGTACCAACAAATAAAACATCTCGGTAGGTAAAAACACTGTTCACTTTGTTGGCCGTAGGACCAGAAAGTTGAATCCATTCAGAATTTGCATTAATTGCAAAAAACAAAAGGTAAAGAATAAATGGAAACTTTTGCATTTTCCCTCCAAAAAATAATAAATTTTTACTTTCTCTTTATTTTTTCTATTAATATTTTCTTTAATCTTCCCGAACCTTAAATGGTTTTGAGAAATTTATTTCGGTAATTCAATGATTTATAACATATTCATCACCAATCCACAATACTAAATTAAATAAATTTTGTATTTCTGAAAATACTTTCTTACTTATTCTTCAAAACAACCCAAATCTAATAATATCAAAAACAAATTTTTCGATAGAATTGTAACTTTTTCATATCTTCATTATTATTATTTTTTTTGTTTTTTATAAATTGTTTTTTTGGTTTAATTAATTGCAACATTTCAGGGGGTTGCCATGAAGAACTTCTTTAAGTTTTTTCTAATCATTACTTTTTCTTTTACATTATTACCATCTTTCGTTCGAGCTGGGGATAGCTACACCGATGAAGATATAAAATCGATGTTGCCGAAGATGTTGGGAGCAAACAATGTTGGAAAGGATTTTTGGTTTTCTATTCCGCCCTGTTACCCGAGCGACCCAACCGACGACATTAAGGTTTATGTTACTAGCCCATACAGAACATTAGTTACTATTGAGGTTCCAGGGGAAGGCTGGCGGCAAAGTAAAATGTCGATTCCAAACGATGTAATTGTTTTCGAAGTTACACCAACAATGGGACAACCATATTGGAAAGAACCAGATGACCCAGAAGTACCTGATGATGTTTTCCGCGGTCGAGGTGTTCATCTTTATGCAAACGACCCAATAGTTGCCTACGTTGTGGTTCGATACAGTGCAACGAGTGATGGATTTTTGCTTATCCCTGTATCATCTTTGGGGAAAGAATACATTGCTGCTGGATATCCTGTAGACCCAATGTTTAAAGCCGTTTGGAACATTTATCTTCCAGACGTATGTTTGATTGTTGCTCCTTACGACCAGACAAAAGTCCGATTCACTGTCGGTGGCAATTCTAATACAATTACTGCTGGTGGGTTACGACCAGGTCAAACTAAAGAAGTTATGCTTAATCGTGGCGACGTTCTCGGAATCTCTACAAAAGGTGATGGTGGAGATCTTTCTGGAAGTAGAATTGTTGCAACAAAACCTGTTGCAGTAGTCACTGGAAACCAATGCACTAATATTCCAAATGGCAACCAATGGTGTGATTACACCGCCGAGATGGATTTGCCCACTTATGCCTGGGGCAAAGATTACCTTGTGCCAAAGATACCTGGTCGGAAAAACCCCACTTTAATTCGTGTTTATGCTAAGGAAAGAAATACTACAATTTACAGGGACGGTAAAGAATTTGCATTTTTAAAAAATACAGCTGGGACCGAAGGCAACGGATTTTTAGAAACCAGACTTACCACAGGTGTAATCAAACCTGCAATTATTTCTGGAGATAAGCCAATAGGCGTAACTTTATATAATACTGGTTCCCAAGAAGACGGGCAACCTTGCATTTCAGACCCATTTGTAATGGCAATTACCCCTATGGAACAATTTCAAAAAGAAATTACTTTCTGTATGCCTGGAACATTTGGTGGAAAACAATTCAAAACTGCAAACTATTTAGCACTTGTTTACGAAACAGATTCACTTGGGATGGCCCCCGATGATTTGGAATTCGCCGAGGTTAAAAGTGGACAGTTTGTTTGGACAAAGATTAAAAACAAATTCCCAGGAATTGATGATTTATTCGCTTATAAAATTAACAACAAACAATATGCTTTAAAAATACTTGATTTACCAAGTATAGGAGTTTTCAAAATTAGAGCAAAGAATCCTTTTGCTGGTTATTCTTTTGGTTATGACTGGTGCGATTCTTACGGATATCCAACGAGTGCTGCATTAGCCGACCTTGAGAAGCCAGACA
>CAYPRT010000005.1:0-196513 GCA_964413155.1 uncultured Hyphomicrobiales bacterium
CCTTTTCCAATATTTTCGCCAACAAATCTATTTCGGCTGTGTTTGCTCATACAAGTAACAACCAAATCCCCCAAACCCGAAAGCCCAGAAAATGTTAAAGGATTAGCCCCCAAAGCAACACCCAAGCGTGTAATTTCAGCTAAACCACGCGTTATTAACGCGGCTTTTGAATTATCACCCAATCCCAATCCGTCGATGATACCCGCCGCAATTGCAATAACATTTTTCAGTGCTCCTCCTAATTCACATCCAATAACATCATGGGAAGTATATACTCGAAAATAGGAATTTGAAAAAATCCTTTGAATTGTCTTTGCAAGCTCCTTGTTTAACGAAGCAACAACTGTTGCTGTCGGAATTCGGATAGCAACTTCTTCTGCGTGACTTGGACCTGTTAAAATAGAATAATTTTCCTCGGAACAACCAAAAGAAGAAAGTAATTCAGAAATACGATTAAGGGTATTCTTTTCAACACCCTTCGCTAAGTTCACAACAGGCTTTCCATTAAAAAAAACACCAAATTTTTCCAGGGTCTGTCGAATAAATTGTGTTGGGATACCCTGAATGATAATATCACAATCTAATATCTTTTTAACATCATTTGTATAGTTAATATTGAAATTCAGAGGTATTCCAGGTAGATATTTTGTATTTTCTCTTTTTTGAATTATTGATTCAATCGTATCTACTTCATGCGACCAGACAAAAATTTGATTTGTTGTTTCAGCAAGTAAATTTGCTATTGCAGTTGCCCAAGCACCAATACCTAAGATTCCAATTTTCATTGACTTGTTTTAATCTTTTTTGAATTTGATTATATGAAATTTTTCAAACTTATTTTCTTTTCCTTGAATGATTCGAATGATATTTTCTCTATGAGTAAAAAGACTAATCAAAAAAAGAATAGCCGAAAAAGTCAAAAGAAAAGAAAAATTAGAATATGGATAATCGAATACAACTTTTCGAATAAGGATTACCAATGGATAAGAAAACGAGGCTAAAATTGAACCAAGTGAAACCATACCTGTTGATAGAAAAGACAAAAGAAAAACAACAAGACAAATTCCAACTTCCAAAGGAGATATAGCTAAAACAAATCCTAGAGCCGTATTTACTCCTTTGCCTCCTTTAAAACCAACAAAAACGGAAAAAATATGCCCCAAAACAGCACTCAAACCAATTAGAATTTTGAATGCAAGCATTCCACCAAGAGAATTAAATATCGCAACATCGATATATTGAGCAAAGAAATTGGACAAAAAAGCAACTGGAATGTAACCCTTCAAAATATCGATAAATTGCACAAGTATACCCCAAAAAGCACCTAATACGCGAAATACATTTGTACTACCCATATTTCCACTTCCACGAGTCCTGATATCGAAGCCAAAAAATATTTTGCTTACAATAACAGCAGTAGGAAAAGAACCAATTAGGTAACCACAAATTACTCCTAAAAAAAGCCAAAACATTTTACAATTACTTCATAACGCAACTTCGAAAATACAACTTTATAAATTTTAAAAAAAATAAAATAATTAAGAAAAGAAATTCGTCTAATTTAAATATGAATTTCAGACTGTTTAATAAATTTATTGTTATTTGGTTCACCTTTTCTTCGGTCGCTTCAAATTTTGAATTTTTTCATTTTCACACTTTTTACAGAATTATATCCAATAACATTCAATATAATGTTATTAAATTACATTCCCATTGCATTCCACCTTATCAATGCTTAGTTGATGAATTTGTTTTTTCTTTTAAAAATAATTTTATTGAAAAAGAGAAAGTATTTTGTTTTAACATTCGAAAAGTTTCAAATATTATAATATCACTTTTCCTACCAATTTCAAATTTTCATTTCAAATTACAAACACGAAGCCCCCCTATCTTCTAAAAAAATACTAAATAATTTGCATCCTTACACATTTAAAAGCTAATCTTTCATTTTCATTTCCCTTTTAGAAAATGAAGAGTTTCATTTGAATTCCTAAAAAAATTTGGAGGTTATTATGAATTCAATAATTAAAAATAATTTGATAATTCTATTATGTTTTTTTCTTGCTTTTTTTGGTTGCAAAGAAAAAAACTCGCTCGAGGACAAAAATGACCATAGCGAAGCAATAGGATTAACAATTTATCATAATGGCAAGCCATACTTCAAAGTAATAAACGCTCAAATAGACTCGTCTATTGCAGAAGCATTTTATCTCCAAAAAGATACAGAAATGTTATTTGAAGTAAAATTCATTGACGAGTATGGGAACGATTTCGTACCCACCGAGAAAGGTAAGAGTTTTGGTTGGATAATCGACAATAATATGGTTGCTGAAATTACGCTTATCCAAAATGAAGAATTCAAGTTTAAGGCCAAAGGATTACAAATTGGTTCGACATTGATTGAATTTCGACTCAATCATTACGACCACCCAGACTTTAAGACTCCCAAAGTACCATTGGTTGTAAAATAACAATTCATTGTAAAAAATACGCCTCCTTCTTCGTGAAGGGGGCGAGGAGGATAAAGATGAATAAGGTTGTAACTTTATTAATACTTATAGTTGTCAATTTCAAAGTTTTTTCTAAAGATTTTGAGTATTTAGGTGTAATTATAGACAGTTTAAATCTTAGACCAATTCCTAATGCTTCTGTTATTTTACTTAAAAATACCTCTCCACTTCAACAAACAAAAACCAATCAGAATGGTTTCTTTAAATTTTATATTGATTCACTTGAGTTCGAGAGTGCAAAATATCAGTTAAAAATATCTTGGAAAAACAAAAAGGAAGAAATAAAAAAAATTCAAAAAAAGTCACAAAAAATCGACACAATATTTGTGAACTTTTTAGTGTATTCAACATCTCCTATCACAATCACTGTTAATAAAAATTCAAATTTCCTTGAAAAGTTCCATAAGTTTGAATATACTATTGAAGGCAAAGAACTACAAAAATCTGTTTCTTCAATTCTTGGACTAACACTAAAAAATGAAACAGATTTCTTTGTGAAGTCTATGGGACCAGCAACAAACAAACCCCTGTTTCGTGGACTTAGCCTTGATTATTTAAAAATTTATGAAAATGAATTACCGGTTAAAGATCTATCTACAACAGCCCCAGACCATTCAACAGCAGTAGATCCCACAATTTATGATAAAATTGAAATTGTTCGTGGTCCGAAACTTTTGCTCTATTCAACCAATGCAATCGGGGGAATAATTAATCTGGTTTCGCGTGACTTTATTGTTGAAAAAGTTCAACAAGCCTCTTTGAAAAATCAGTTATTTTACGAGTCAGCTTCGAAGGCAAGAATTTATACACTTGTGGGCGAAATTCCTATCTACAATTTTTTTATCAATGGTGGATTAAGTTTTAAGAAAGCAGAAGATATTCTTTCAGCCAATGGTTTTGTTCCTAATACATATTTTAATAGCAAAAACGGACAAATTAATTTTGGCGGATATTTAAACAATTTTTTTGCATTAATTGGAATTAGTTCTTTTAACCTAAGTTACGGTGTGCCAGGCGGATTTGTTGGAGCCCATCCAAAGGGTGTCGACATTGTTCAACAAAGAAATAGCCAAGCGTTAAAAGCAACAAATTATTTTCACAGCTTTGTGGATAATATCTCTTTTGCTTTTAACAGAACCTATTATCATCATGTAGAATTCGAAAAAAATGGTTCTGTAGGTGCGGAATTTTTAATTAGGAATTATTATTCAAATTTTAACATGAATTTCCAAAAAATGAAAAATGTAAAAGAAAGCACTTTTGGAATAACAATAGAAACATCTAACAATAATTTTGGCGGTTATGTTTTCACTCCTAATTCTACTTCTTTACAATATTCTTCGTATTGGTATCAAAGCATTAATTTTGGTAAACAATCAATTGAATATTCATTGAGATTTGACCACAAAGAATACAATCCTTTAAATGAGGAAAATTATAAGAAAAATCCTCCTACAAATCGCAGTTTCAATGCCTTTTCATCTTCTCTTTTATTAATGCATCAGTTAAGCGAAATAGCTTCTGTTGGGTTAAATTTTGGTCGAAGTGAAAGGATACCAAACGCAGAAGAACTCTACTCTAATGGACCTCATTTAGCTGCCTACACCTATGAAATCGGTAACGCTAACTTGACAAAAGAATTAAGCCACTTTATTGAAATTTCTTTAAATCTTCTAAATCGAAACAATAATTTGTACTTTTCAATTTTTGATTATGAATTCACTAAATTTCTCTTTCCAGAAAACACTGGTAAAATCAATGTATCCCAACTTCTTCCCATATATATGATTTCTGAAACCAAAGCAAGAATATTTGGTTTTTCGACAAGTGTATCTTATGATTTATTTAATAATTTTTCCACTAATTTAAGTGTAAGTTTTGCAAGAGGTTTAAACATAAAAACAAAAAAGAATTTACCTCAAATTCCACCAATGAAAGGACAAATTAATCTTAAATATGAATTTAAGAAAATACAATTTCAAATTTCGGGGGATTTTGCGTTAAGACAAAACCAAGTTGGCGATTTCGAAGAACCAACACCAGGGTATATCATTTTTAACTTTGGTATCTATTATCTTTTTTTTCTAAATAGGGTTGTTGGTGTTGTTGACTTTTCTATGGAAAATATTTTTAATAAATTGTATTTCAATCACTTATCGCGGATTAAATCCATATTTCCAGAACCAGGTCGCAACATTAAAATTCATTTATCATTGTACATCTAAAAAATTCCTAAGGTTTTTTTAATTTGCTTTTTTGAATGAATGGAGTTGAAAAATGAAAATTATCATTACTGATGGTATTGACAAGAAAGGCGAAGAGATTCTTCGCAACGCTGGATTTGAATTAACAATCCAAAAGTATTCCCCCGATGAGTTAATTCAAAATATTGGCGAATACGATGCAATAATCGTTCGGTCTGCTACCAAAGTAACCCGAGAAGTTATCGACGCTGGAAAAAATTTAAAGGTAATTGCTCGCGGAGGTGTTGGATTGGACAACATCGATGTGGAATATGCAAAAAGAAAAGGAATTGAGATTCTCAATACTCCTGGAGCCTCCTCAATTTCTGTTGCAGAATTAGCCATTGCCCATATGTTTGCTGTTGCTCGATTCCTAAATTTAAGCAACATCGAAATGCGACAAGGGAAATGGCCAAAAAAAGAATACTCTAAAGGTTTCGAATTAACTGGAAAAGTTTTAGGAATAATCGGCCTCGGTAATATTGGTAAAGAAGTTGCCAAACGAGCCATTGGATTACAAATGAAAGTTATTGCATTTGACCCCTATGTTAGTTCAACCGACCTTGATGTTGAACTTGTTTCAAAAGATGAACTTTTAGCGAGAGCGGATATTATTACTCTTCATTTACCAAAGATAAAAGGCGAACCACCAGCAATCGGAGCGCAAGAATTTGAAAAAATGAAAAACGGTGTTGTATTGATTAATTGTGCTCGTGGAGGCGTCGTCTCTGAAAAAGATTTACTCAAAGCTCTGAATAATGGCAAGGTTCTTGCTGCTGGAATTGATGTTTTTGAAAATGAACCTCCAACCGAAGCTCAAAAAGAACTTATTAATCATCCAAGAGTATCAGTAACGCCGCATATCGGTGCTTCAACAATCGAAGCTCAAGAACGAGTGGGAATCGAAATTGCACAAAAAGTAGTCGAGGTATTATCAAAATATTAATAACAAAACAAAGTGAACCAATGCCAGTGTTTAAACCATTTAGAGCATATCGACCTAAGCCAGAATTTGCCCAAAAAGTTGCGGCAAAGCCATATGATGTCCTTTCCTCCGACGAAGCCCGAGAAGAAGCAAAAGATAATCCATTTTCTTTCCTTCATGTTGGAAAACCTGAAATTGACCTTGACCCAAATATCGATTTATACGACCCTCGTGTTTACGAAAAAGGGAAGGAAAACTTAATGAAATTCATTACAGATGGTATACTTGTCCAAGACCCGGAACCCTACTTTTACATTTGGTCGCAAACAATGGGTAATCGGACTCAAATTGGATTGGTAGGTTGTGCCTCTGTTGATGACTATTGGAACGATAAAATTAAAAAACATGAAAAAACAAGAAAAGAAAAAGAAGAAGACCGCTGTAACCATATTAGATATACCAACGCACACACCGGACCGATTTTCCTTACATATCGCGATAATGAGGAAATTAATTCAATAGTTGCTAATCATTTAACTTCTACGCCAGTGTATGATTTCATTTCCGAGGATAATGTTCATCAAAAAGTATGGGTAATAAAAGATAATGAAACAATTGACAAGATACAGAAAATCTTTAATAGTGTTGATTGTTTTTATGTTGCCGATGGACACCATCGCTCGGCTGCAGCCGCTATTGTTGGTAAAGAAAGACAAAAGGCTAATCCCAACCACAAAGGTGACGAAGAATACAACTTTTTCCTTGCTGTACTTTTCCCCGCAAGCCATTTAATGATTATGGATTATAACCGAGTTGTCAAAGATTTAAATGGAAATTCCAAAGAAGAATTTTTAGAGAAAATTTCAAGAGTTTGCAACATTGAACCTGTTGCTCAGCAATATAAGCCACAAGCAAAAGGTGAAATAGGAATGTACTTACAAAATCAGTGGTATAAATTAGTAATTAAGCCTGAATTTTTTTCATCTAACAATCCAGTAGAATTACTTGATATTTCGATACTGCAAAATCAAATACTTGCGCCAATTCTTGGAATTGACGACCCAAGAACATCGAAAAGAATCGACTTCGTTGGTGGAATCCGTGGACTTGGTGAATTAGAGCGCAGAGTTGATAGCGGAGAAATGGCAGTGGCTTTCGCAATGTATCCAACCACAATTAATGAATTAATGGCTATTGCTGACGCAGGAAAAATTATGCCTCCTAAATCAACTTGGTTCGAACCTAAACTTAAAGATGGGCTTTTTGTTCATTTCCTCGATTAGAAAGTAATTGGAATTTTTATTTCAACTTAATTGCAACACAATGACCATATGGTCATTGTGTTTTTTTACACATTTTCTAACTAAGATATTCAAATTTAGAGAGAAAGGAACTAAACATTCGATAATAAAATCCACTTTTGCATATAAGTTCTTTGTGATTTCCTTTTTCGACAATTTCACCGTTTACCAAGACTAAAATCTCATCAAAAATCTCCATTTTAGTAAGTCTGTGTGTTATAAACAAAACGCTTCTACTTTCTGAAATTTCATTAATTGCACTCAAAATATTCAATTCTGATTGCAAATCCAAATGTGAAGTCACTTCGTCGAAAACAACTAATGGTGAATTTTTAAGCAAAGCCCGAGCAATTCCTATTTTTTTGATTTCACCCCCACTCAGATTATTCCCGAGTTCCAAGATGTATGAATCCAGTTTTTTGGTTTGTTTTTCAATAAATTCCAACAAATCCGCTTGTTTTAATGCCCAAAAAAGTTCATCGTCGGTGGCATTTGGTTTTGCAATTAATAAGTTCTCTTTAATAGTGCCAGAAAACAAATGAACTTTCTGGGGTACTAAAGAAACAATATCCTTTAAATTTGAGGAAGACGCAATGTTACAGGAATTTTGCCCGACAATGATTTTTCCTTCATCAGCAGGGACAAGCTCACACAAAATCAATGCAAGCGTAGATTTTCCGGAACCACTAGGACCAACAATTGCAATTTTTTGTTTAGGTTTTATTTCAAAGTTTATATTTTTTAATACTGGTATATTTTTGTCATAAGTAAATTTCAAATCCTGAACTTTCAATATGAAATCTTGGTTGACAGTGGGGGCAATAAAAGTCTGGTTAATTTTGATTTCAATTTCGTTTTTTTCAATTATAGAGAAGAGCCTTTTTGCTGATTCTAAGCTTTTACTAAGATATTGAAAGGCTAATGGCATTTGATAAATTATTTCGAACGAAGACATAATTCCAATGATTATAACAGAAAGTTGAATACCATTCAACTTTCCACTTGAAACATCTGGAATTGTTTCGAAAAGCATCGTTGCAACTGTCAAACTCATTACAAGTGTAGTCAAAATTTCATGCAAGTTTTGAATGAAATTAATTCGGTACTCATTTTTTATAACTTCTTTATTAATAGCGAGCAACTCGCTTTTCCAATTATTGTTTAGATCGTAAACAAGTAACTCCTTTATGCCCTGAAAATAATCAACCGAAAGTTCTTCGAGCCTGGATTTTAAATCAACTATTTTCTTGCCAGGTTTCTTGCTTAGCCATAAAGTAATAAAAGGAATTAAAATCCCAGAAGTAAAATAAAAAGTTATAAAAAAGATAGAATATCTTATGTTGAACATCCATAAAAAGAAAAACATAAAACAAGAAATTCCAAAAAAGACCAACGGAGGTGAAATAACACGAACGAAAATATGTTCAAGACTTTCAACATCATCTATGCTACGAAACAGCAAATCGCCGCTTGAATAATCAAATGTTTTTGACGGAACCAAAGGCGCCAGTGAATTAAAAAACCAAACACGAAATCTCGCTAATAACTTAAATGTGACATTATGTGATATGTACCTTTCCAAATAACGAAACACCCCGCGAGCAATTCCAAAAAAACGAACACCAACGATAGCTACTTGCAGTTTGAAAATTGGAATTTGAAGAGCTGCGCTGGCAATAATAAAAGCAGAAGTCATCATTAAGCCAATACCGCTGCCAATTGTTAAAAATCCAAGTAATGAAGCAAAAAGCATTGCCAACTTATAGTCAGAAATTAATCTAATAAGTTTACCAAAAGTTTTAACCATTTTGCTTAGCTGAATAAATGAAATTTCTATAATCTGCTGAATGCTCAAACAAATAAGAATGTGAACCGTGCCCCAAAATTTTTCCATTATTAATAAAAACAACATTGTCAGATTTTAGAATTGTATTGATGCTATGAGCAATGATAATAGCAGTTTTATTTCGACAAAGTTCAAACATACTCATAAGTATCTCTTGCTCAGTAATAGGGTCAATGTTTGACGTAGGTTCATCAATCAAAATTAACGGTGAATCGCGTAAAGTTGCCCTTGCTATCGCAATTCTTTGCTGTTCCCCACCACTTAGTTTTGAAGAGTATTCACCAATTTTTTTTGCGCAACCGTATTCCAGTGATTCGATAAATTTGTCAATTCCAGCAAGTCTACATACATAGGAAACTTCTTCAAGGGAGGCTTCGGGTTTACATATTTTAATATTGTCTAATATTGATTTATTAAAAAGTTTTGGATTTTGTGGAATCCAAGATATATTCATTCGCCAAGCAAAATCATCAATGTCATTAATATTTTTTTCACCAATGAATATTGAACCATTCGAAGGTTTAATAAATTTTAGAATAAGATTAAAAATTGTTGTCTTTCCAGAACCATTTTTTCCAACAATTGCTGTTATTTGTTTTGGTGGAATAGTAAAAGTTACATCATCGAGTGCTTTAACTTTTTTATCAAAGTAAATAAAAGTAACATTTTGAAAAGAAATTCCCTCATTCTCAAGCAATGATTTAACCTCTTCGAACTTGGTAGCCTTTGTTTTTGAATTTGAATAGGTCGAATTTTCTTTTGTCATTGACAGTTGTTGAAAAACACCAAATTTTCCATTATTCGAGGACCCAAATGAACTTAAATCCCCTTTATTCCTAAAATTCGAAGCATATAGAATTTCTGTTATTGATTGAAATGCAGAACTTCCATCAAGCGCAAAATGATAAAAAAGACCCAATTGACGAAGAGGAAAATAAAATTCAGGTGCGATTATCAGAAGAAACAGAGAATCCGCAAAATAAAAGTTTCCATTTAACAATCGTAATCCTATTGAAACTGCAACAATTGCTACACTTACTGTTGAAGTTAACTCCATCACCAATGCAGAAATGAAAGCAATCTTAAGTACATTTAACGTTTTAACCCGAAAAATTTCGGTAACTTTTTCGATGTTTTTTAAAGCTTCTTTAGTCCAATTAAACAATTTAATTGTTGGTAATCCTTGAATAACATCCAAAAAGTATGAACTTAAGAGTCGTAAAGAATTCCATTGCTTTTGGCTCATTTTCTCAGCAATTGAACCAATAAGAAACATAAACAAAGGAATAATTGGAAAGGTGAAAATAAATATTATTGCACTCACATAATCAATTGGAAAAACAACAATCAAAACAAAAAAAGGAATCAAGCCAGCAAGAAATGTTTGTGGAAGGTAGCGAGCAAAAAAATTTTCCAGACGGTCAATACCTCTTGAAAAAACATTGAGAATGTCTCCAGTTCTTTCATTTTTAAGAAGAATTTCAGGTATTTTTTCGAGTAATTCTTCTCGCAATCGAATTTTAATAAATAAAGCTAAATCTGTTGAAAAGGAATTTTGAAGAAAAGAAACTAATGGTTTCGCACTTGAAACTGTAATGAACCAATAAATAAGGAAAGCTTCATTCGCAAGAGTATACCTTTCTATAAATACATTATTTATTATCCGACTCAAAATGTAGGCTTGAGTAACCGATAAAGCAGCAGAAATAAAACCAAACACAACAGCAAGAAATAACTTATGCTTTCTATTGCCAATTAAAGCAAATAATTTTATATCAAATAACATAAATCTTCATAAGTGGAAATTATTATTAATTTCCAAATTAAAAAAACATAAATGATCTAAATTTAGATTAAAGCAAGCAAAATAAATGTCGATTAATATTCCATTTTAGATTTTGTAGAAATTCTCTTGCGGAAAACCCAATAGCTCCAAGCTTGGTAAGCCAGAACAATTGGAACAAATATTAAAGCAACCACAGTCATAACTTTAAGTGTATAGGGGCTCGACGATGCATTATAAATTGTCAAACTCCACTTGGGATCTGTCGAGGATACCATTACTCTTGGATATAATCCCATAAAAATTGTTATGGTCGAAAAAGCAATTGTTAAAGATGTCATTAAGAATGCCCAACCCTCCCTTTTAATTTTTAGAAGCCAACCTACAGAAAGAATAGACAAACCAGCAAGAATTGGAACAACACCGGGATTAACGCCAAGTTTAATAAACATATCTGTTTCAAAATAACCTACAACAATATAAGCAAATAGGAATACAACTGTTGGTAACCAAAACATTTTAGCTATTTTTCGAGCTCTTTCGAGTAAATCATTAGTCAATTTTAAGGACAGAAAAATTGCTCCATGAAGAGTGAAAATCGACAAAGCCGTTAATCCACCAAGTATGGAATAGAAATTAAGTAAAGTAAAGAAAGTTCCAGTATAATTCATTTTATCGTCAATTGGCACGCCACGAATCAAATTTGAAATTGCTACCCCCCAAAGCAATGCTGGAACAAAACTGCCAACAAAAATCATCCAGTCCCATCTATTTCTCCAAATAAGACTTTCTTTTTTGCTTCGGTATTCGAAAGCAACACCGCGAACAATCAAAGCCAGAAGCATCAACACAAGAGCAAGGTAAAAACCACTGAATAGTGTTGCGTACCAATTGGGAAAAGCAGCAAACATAGCCCCACCGGCTGTGATCATCCAAACTTCATTACCGTCCCAGTGTGTTCCAATTGAATTAATAATTGCTCTTCTTTCGATGTCGTTTTTACCAAGGAAAGGCAAAATGATACCCACACCATAATCAAAGCCTTCAAGAACAAAAAAACCAATAAATAAAACAGCAATTAGAACAAACCATACAGTATTTAAGTCCATTTTAACCTCCTAAATTTTATTTAAAACAGAATTTGGAATGTCAGATTCAGCATCATCTTCTTCGATTTCTTCGGGTTTCCTTTTTGCATACTTAATCATCAAACTAATCATAATTATCATCAGAATTGCATAAATTAAAGTATAGGCAATCACAGAAAAGAGCACCGAACCAGTAGAAACATTTGGAGAAACAGACTCTTCTGTTCGGATTAACCCAAATACGGTCCAAGGTTGACGGGCAATTTCTGTAAACAACCAACCTGTTGTGTTTGCAATAACAGGCAACAGCAAACTCCAAAATGTAACTTTGTACCAGAATGGATGAAAATCATATTTTTCTTTAAAAGCTTTAACCAAGTTGATAATTGAAATTAATAACATAAAGAAACCGGCACCGACCATAATTCTAAAACTCCAATATGAAACGGCAACTGGTGGAACGTAATCGCCAGGACCATATTTTTGCTCAGCCTCTTTCTGTAAATTATTAATTCCTTTTACCTCTCCTTCGAATTTATTGTAAGCAAGGAAACTCAGTAAGCCAGGAACTTTAATTGCCCAAACATCTCTTCTGTTCTTCTCGTCCCCAAAAGTAAATAAGGACATAGCAGCAGGGTTTTCGCTTTCCCATAATGCTTCGGCAGAAGCCATTTTCATTGGTTGAATCTTTACCATATATTGCGCTTGAGTATGTCCAACCAAAATAACCAAAAAGGTACCGATAAAAGCATAACCAGCTCCAAACTTGAATGATTTGAGAAACATCTCGTTTTTATTTTTACGGAAAAGATGGTAAGCACTAATTGCAAGAATAAGAAAACCAGAAGTTGCAATAGCAGAGAAGAAAACATGTGGAAATTGCACCCAAAGGTGACCATTTGTAATTAATGCGAAAAAGTCTACCATTTCGGCTCTTCCGTTTCTTATCGCATAACCAACAGGTTGTTGCATAAATGAATTCGCGGCAAGTATCCATATAGCAGAAAGATTCGAGCCAATTGCAACAAGCCAAATCGAAGCAAGATGAAACTTCTTAGAGATCTTATCCCATCCAAAAATCCAAATTCCAATGAAAGTAGATTCCATAAAAAAGGCAAGTAAAGCTTCGATTGCAAGGGGGGCACCAAAAATATCACCCATAAATCTCGAATAGTTCGACCAGTTCATACCAAACTGGAACTCCAAAACAATTCCTGTTACTACACCGATCGCAAAATTGATTAGGAAAAGCTTACCCCAAAATTTAGTCATTTTTCGGTAAACATCTTTTCCGGTTCTGTAATACGCTGTTTGCATTAATGCTACTGCGATGGACAATCCTAGTGTTACTGGTACAAAAAAGAAATGATAAACAGTTGTAATGGCAAATTGCCATCGAGCAAGTGTCAATGCATCCATTTTTCACCTCCATTAACAATTATTGAAAGAAAGAAAATTGTTGATTGTTTCAAAACAGTAGAACTTAGGTTTGAAAATGAATAAACAATTGAAAAAATCTTCTGATTCATGAAGTGGAAATACTTAAAAATTTTATCAAAATCTACCATCTACGTCACTAAATTTTTGGACTAAATTACTAAAAATTCATATAAAAATAAATACAAAAGAAAAAATATTTTGAAAAAAATTTTGGAAAAAAAATTTTAAAAATATAAATGGATTAAGAAAACTTAAGTCATTAAATTAACTTTGGGCTTGAATTAATGCGCAATCAAACCCCCATAAAATCCAGTTGCAGAAATCAAAATAAAAATGATTAATCCAATGATAATATGAAACTTGCGTAGTTTTGTGTTGTTAAGAAAAATAATCCAAACCAAAGAAAAGAAAGCTGTTGCATATGCAAATTTTTCGTGTATTTCGACCAAATATTCTTTTGGAGTACCTTCCAAGACTTCTTCTTGAAACTTTCCAGTAATAATTGCAAAAATTGAAGTAAAAAAGGCAGCATATACAAGAATTTTAATTGTATAGTCCAAGCGTTCCCATTTAAACTGAAAGAAACTTAATGCAAAAGCCAAAATATGCAATGCAACAGGAAAATGCACAATTTTATTGTGAATATGTTCGAAAACTTTATTAAAAGTTACCTCAACATTTTTGTTGTTCGTTGAAGCTTCATCTGTTTTGGTTTTAGATTCATTTTCCATAGATTTTCCTTTTCTTTCGTAAAAATTTGTTGGCTCTTTCTCTTGATTAAAGGAATAAATTAATTTATTACTTTCATTTCGAAGCAGTTTTCCTTCGGTTTTTTTCACCATACTCATCAAAGATAAAGCTAAAAATGATGAAACAATAAGGAATGCTAAAATCAATAAAAGTTTGAATGAATTTTTCATAAAATCACCCCAGTGAAATTAATATAAATTTAAAGATACAAAAACAATTTGAATTTTTTTCCTAATTTTGGAAATTTTATTGGTAGTTTCTATGAAATTAAGTGAATATTTTGTTCCAACTTTAAAAGAAACACCATCGGAGGCAATAGTTACATCGCACCAACTTATGTTGAGAGCAGGCTTAATCCGTCAAGTTTCAGCTGGTGTTTTTTCTTGGTTACCATTAGGTTTTCGTGTCCTTAACAAAGTTATCAACATTTTACGAGAAGAGATGAATACTATTGGTGGTCAGGAATTTCTTCTCCCGGCACTCAATCCAATCGAAATTTGGGAACAGACTGGACGTGTTGAAGCTATGGGCGATGTTATGTTCCATATAAAGAATAGAGAAGGACTTGTATTGGCTCCAACTCACGAAGAAATCATTACTTACCATGCCAGGCAACATATTCAATCATATAAAGACCTTCCTCAAATTTGGTATCAAATTCAAACAAAATTCAGAAATGAGCCTAGACCGAAGTCAGGGATCCTTCGCTGCCGGCAATTTATTATGAAGGATTCATATTCTTTAGATTCAAGTTGGGAAGGACTGGACATAAGCTACAATAAACATCTCGAGGCATACAAAAAAATTTTCACACGATGTAAAATCAACTTCTTTATTGTAGGTGCCTCGAGCGGAGCAATGGGTGGTAGTAAATCTCAAGAATTTATGGTCGAATCGAGTGCTGGTGAAGATGTTTGTGCAATTGCTCCAAGCGGATACGCTGCAAATCTCGAAGTTGCAACTTCCAGTTTGCCCCCAGTGGGTAGAAAAAAGCAAAGTTTATCGTTGGAAAAATTCCCAACCCCAAATGCCAAAACAATCGACGACTTGATTCAACAGTTTGGGTTCGAAGAGAATGAATTGGCTAAATCAATTATTTATATCATCAATAGTGAACCAGTTTTAATATTGATGCGAGGTAACGATGAACTGAATGAAACAAAATTGCAATCTGCCTTTGGAACTAATAAATTCCGTCCTGCAACTCCTGAAGAACTTTTTGAAATAACTGGTGCCAATGCTGGTTCAATCGGTCCCGTAAACCTCAAGACGAGAATTAAAATAGTTGCAGATAACCTATTAAAAGATGCAAATGGTTTAGTTAGTGGTGCTAACCAAGACGGGTATCATTACAAAAACATAGATTTCCTCCGTGATTGCCATATCGATGCTTACTATGATTTAAGAACTGTCAGGGAAGGTGAACCTTGTCCTATTAACGGGAGCCCGATTAAAATTGTAAAAGCAATAGAACTGGGGCATATCTTTAAATTAGGTACAAAATATTCAGAATCCCTTGGTGCTAACTTTTTGGATAACGAAGGCAACGAGCATCCAATAATTATGGGTAGTTACGGAATTGGCGTCGAAAGAATTATTGCTTGCTTTATCGAACAAAATCACGACGAAAAAGGCATCATTTGGGATTATCCACTTACTCCCTTCGATGTTCATTTGATTAGTGTTAATATTAAATCAGATCTTATTAAACGCGAATCTGAGGATATTTATCAAATGCTTTGTAAAAATGGTTTCGAAGTTATTTATGACGATAGAGATGAAACACCTGGTGTAAAATTTAACGACGCAGACCTCATAGGCATTCCAATTCAGATTATTATCGGAGAAAAAAATATTAAAAATGGTCTGGTAGAAATTAAATATAGACGAACGCTACAACGAGAACTTATCCGAAAAGAAGAATTAGTTGAACATTTGAACAATTTTATTCAAAGACAATAACTTATCTTTAAACAAATACTTACATTTCAAGGGTTGCGAAAAATTTTTATTATTTTTAACTAAATCTAACTCGATTTTTCAAGAAAACAAGAATATAGTAGCAAACCGATTATTTTTTTGTAATCATTAATTCTTTCTTTTCAACATACTCCCCTATTGGCATCTGTAAGAAACATTGCATAGCAAAAAGCATTTTTGCAAGAATTTCATTGGTTGAAAAAAGTTGGATTATTATTTTATCCTTTTTCTAAAAACCAAATCGAAAGTGAAGAAATTTCTGTGGGCCCTGAGGGACTTGAACCCCCAACCTACGGATTATGAGTCCGCCGCTCTAACCAGTTGAGCTAAGGGCCCTCGCTAAATAAAGAACGAAAAAAAATAATGTTTAGTTACAGACAATTACAAAATTAATAAAAAATAAGTTTTAATAGTTAAATAACCCAACAAAAATACCAAAGTTGATAGCAAAACCAGTTGGTTTCAAAGAAGATGGAACATTTGTAACTTCTATGACATCATTGACATTCCATTTTCCTGCAAAGCTAAAAGGATATTGAGCACCAAGACGAATCATCAAAAAAGGAGTTACGGCGAATTCAACTGTTAGGTGTGGTTCCAAAAACAAGAAATTACCTTCGAGAATATTTGATGTATAAATGTTCGACTTTAGGTTGCTCCAATCAAAATTGCTTATATTATACTTTGTAATTTCGATTGATGACCAACCTAATCCTAATCCGGGCAAAATTGCAAAATTTTTAAAAATTACAAAGCCATAGTCAATTGAAAAACCTGTAAATCCAACTCCATATTTTAAGCCAAAAGTTGTTTTATAATCATTTACTTTCTCAACCTTCTTTAATCCAGAATACCCAGAAAATCCTATTCTAATATTAGGAATAATTCCAATAGCGGTAAAGCCTTGTGCTCCAGATAGGAAGAAAGGAGATTTCAAATCATTTAAAGACATTTCTTTGGAAATTGTATTTATTTCGTCAAGGTTTAAAAACAAGAATGAACCAACATAACCACCACCAAGTCCAAAATATGAAGGGTTTTCGATTTTAACATTGCTTTCTTCAAATTGAATTCCTTCATGCTCGCTTTGGGAAAATGCTAATTCAGAAATAGCAAAAAGAAAAATCATGATTAAAAGGAACTTTTTCATAAATTACCTAAATTAATTGAAAAACAACTACAAAATTAAAAAAACAAACAAGAAATATTTTTAATTTTGCTTTTTAATAAGTTTATTTGAGGTTTAAAATGAATACATTATTTTTTATTCTATTTGGAATTGCTTGGTTCATTTTTGCTTATTTCTGGTATGGAAATATTATAAAAAACAAAGTGTTACGTTCAACCGATGACCTTCCAACTCCATCGCATACACTTTATGATAATAAAGATTATGTTCCAACAAAACCAATTGTTTTGTTTGGTCATCATTTCTCTGCTATTGCTGGGGCTGGTCCAATAATAGGACCAATTTTAGCCTATTCATACTTTGGTTGGCTCCCAGCTTTACTTTGGATTTTGATTGGTTCCGTTTTTATTGGTGCAGTCCACGATTATACCAGTTTAATCACCTCGGTAAGAAACAATGGTTATTCAATGGTTAATATTGCAGACAGGGTAATTTCACCTAGAGCAGGTTTCCTGTTTTCTTTATTTGTTTTTCTTACCCTAATCCTTGTTATCGCTGTTTTTGCCGACTTAACCGCCAGAACACTTATGGAAGACCCCACTATAGTCCTGCCAACTTTTGGTTTAATTTTCATTGCCCTTTTATTTGCAATACTTCATTATAAATTAAGAATGAATGCATATTTAGCTACATTAATAGCACTTGTTGGACTTGGACTAATGGTTTGGGGTGGTCAGTCTTTGCATATTAAAGCCTCCTACGAATTTTGGCTTATATTAATTCTTGCTTATTGTTTCTTTGCTTCGATTCTTCCAGTTTGGTTGCTTTTACAACCACGAGATTATATTTCAATGTATATTTTAATCATCGGTATGTTTCTTGGATACGTTGGTATTCTATTCCTTAATCCAAGCATTCAAGGACCCCATTATATAAATTTTTTCGGCAAAGTTGGTCCTTTATTCCCATTTTTATTTATCACCATAGCCTGCGGAGCAATTTCCGGCTTCCACTCCCTTATTGCAAGTGGAACTTCTGCGAAACAGTTAGACAAAGAAAGCCACGGAAAAACCATTGCCTACGGAGGAATGTTAACAGAAGCAGCTCTTGCTTTTTTAGTAATAATGATGGTTTCCAGTGTTCTACCTTTTAATGGTGACGCAAATAATTCATTCCTTGGAATCCTTGTTAACAAAAATGCAGATATTCTTTTTGGAACAGCACTGGGACTGACAATTCAATCTCTTGGAATCCCATTAGTTTTCGGCACTTCTTTTGGCATCCTAATGCTTAACGCATTTATTTTGACTTCTTTGGATGCTGGAACTCGACTTTGTCGTTACATCGTCCAAGAAGGCTTTGGAATTAAATATGGTGGAATCTTGAAGGATAAATTCTTTTCCACTGCTATTGTCATCATTTCTGCTTTAATAATTTGCCTTAGTGGAAGTTATCAAAAAATATGGTCTGTATTTGGTTCTGCAAATCAACTTATCGGAACATTATCATTGTTTGTAGTTACAAATTATCTTCTTGGAATTAAAGCCCCTCGTTGGTATACCTTAATTCCAGCCATTTTTATGTTGATCGTTACCGAAACCGCTCTCATTTATCAGTTATTTTTTATTTATATTCCAAAAATCGACATTATTCTTATCGTTATTTCGAGTTTATTAATTGTACTTGGGATTTTAGTTGCAATAGAATCACTTGCGAAAATTTTCAAAACTAAAGAAGAGCTCTTGCACTCTGCTGAACCAACTCCTATTGAGAATGCAAAATAAAAAAATTGCAATTGTTGGGTGTGGAATTGCTGGTATTTCTGTTTCTTTAGAATTATTGAAGAGAAATATTCCACATACAATAATCGAAGCAAAGCGTTTTATTGGTGGTAGATTTTACTCTTTTTACGAAAATAGCTTCGGTTTCGAAATCGAGAACGGACAACATCTTTTTTCGACAGCATATAATAATTTTCTTGCAATCCTTAAATATTTAGATACATACAAATATCTTCATTTCCCACATAAATTATCAATACCTTTTTTTGATATTTTTGGAAGAAAATCAAAACTGGAAACCTTATTTGTAGATAACAGGATCGGTTTATTTCTTGGCTTGCTGAAATTCCCTATCATTCCATTGAAATCAAAGCTTAATATCCTTAAACTTCTTTCCCGACTAATTAATTTTCGATTAGATAATTCACTTCAAGAAAATACAATAGATTTTTTACAGTCCAATAGTCAGGATCCAACAGCAATAAAATATTTTTGGGAACCAATTGGCATTTCAATTTTCAATAATCATTTAAAAAATATTCCTACAAACTTATTTATTAATACAATTCAACTTGCATTTTTGAAAACCAAATCTAATTTTGTTTTTTCCACGGTTGTAAGCTCGCAATTAATTAATCCTTATGTTCAAATTGTAAATAAAAGCAAAAATGTTCAACTTATGCTAAATTTTGGCATAAAAAGTATATTTAAAGAGAATGGTAAATTTATACTCGTTGCAAATGGTAACCAAAGGATGGAGTTTGATTTTGTTTTTTTATGTATTCCACCTCATCACCTTAAGAAAATAATACCAAATGAATGGTTGAATTTAGATTACTTTTTTTTCCTAAATCATTTGAAATTTAATCCAATAGTATCAATTTACGCCACTTTCAAAACTAAAATAACTGATGAATTTTTTGCATACTTATTGGATTCACCTTTTCATTGGATTTTCAACAGAAATAAAATGCTAAATGGTGAAAAAAAACAATTCCTTTACTCTTTTACAACAAGCAATGCTGTTGAGCTTGTCGATAAAACCAACGAAGAGATAATTAACATTCTCGAAATAGAACTAAAAAAGCATTTTAAAACTTATACAAAAAATAATATAATTAACTTTAAAGTAATCAAAGACAAATTTGCTACAATAAATCTCGATATTGAATTTAACAAGAGAAGACCTTCTCAGCTTTCTCCAATAAACGGTTTATTTCTTGCTGGTGACTGGACGGCCACAAAGCTTCCTGCAACTCTCGAAAGTGCAGCATTAAGCGGAAAACTTGCTGCTCAATTTATGTTAAACAAAACCAAAATCCAATGACCATACCTAATATTTTAAGTTTAACAAGGTTATTTCTTTCACTTCCTATAGCTTTTACTTTGCTAAACAATTATCGAACAGTTGGACTTATCCTGATATTGATAGCATGGGTAACCGATTTACTCGATGGCTATCTAGCTCGTCGGTTAAATGTAATTTCTGAACTCGGGAAAGTGCTCGACCCCTTAGCCGATAAAACATTAATATTCATAATCGTCTTGTGTTTGATTTTGGACAATACACTTACTCTTGTTACTGCAATTATTGTTGTTTTGCGTGATATAAGTATTCTTCTTGCTGGGCTAATTGTTCTAAAAAGATATAAATTTGCAATCCCTTCCAATTGGGTTGGCAAAATATCAGCATTTTTAATAGGTTCAAGTTTATTTGTAATGCTTCTCAAACAAAATCCCGTTGTAAACATTTATCTTGAAAAGTTCATAATTTTTGTTGCAATTGTTTCTATTTTCCTTTATTCTTTTTATTATTTCAAATGGGTAAAAAAGCTTAGAAGTTCGTAATTTTGCTTTTTTTAAAATTAATATGGGATTATTCGAAAAGCTAAAAGAGAAAGTATCTGGTTTTTTAAAATCTTCTTCCGATACATTATCGGTTGATAAAATTAAAAATGGGCTAAGCAAAACAAGAAGTAATATTTTCGATAGGATAAAATCTGCAATAGGCTTTGGCAGAAAAATCGACCAGCAGCTTCTCGATGAAATTGAAGAAATTTTGATTTCGGCAGATGTAGGTTTCGAAGCGACTTATAAAATTTTGGATACTCTGAAAAAAAATTCTCTTAAAGTATCTTTAGCCAGCGTTGATGAAATTATTGAAATCATCAAATTAGAAATTCTTAATATTTTAGAAAACTCCTCCCAAGAACTTAATGCAAACCCATTTCAAATCGATGAAAACCATAAACCGCATACTATATTAATTGTTGGTGTTAATGGAGTTGGAAAAACTACAACGATTGGAAAGCTGGCCTACAATTTTCGTAAATTAAATTATTCCGTATTAATTGGTGCGGGGGATACATTTAGAGCAGCAGCCAATGAACAACTCGAAATTTGGGCTCATAGGGCTGGTGTTCCTGTTATTCAACAACAGCAAGGTGCCGATCCCGCAGCAGTTGCATACGATACCCTTCATTCAGCAATTTCAAAAAAGATTGATATCGTTATTATCGATACAGCAGGGAGATTGCATAATAAAGCTCATTTAATGAGCGAACTTGAAAAAATTACCCGTGTTATGAAAAAGTTAAAACCGACCGCACCCGACGAAGTTCTTCTTGTCCTTGATGCGACAACCGGGCAGAACGCTATCCAACAGGCAAGAGAATTCACTAAAGTCGCTCCCATTTCAGGCATTGTTCTAACGAAACTTGATGGAACAGCAAAAGGTGGTGTTGTTATTCCAATAGCAATGGAATTTAAAATCCCAGTTAAATTTATTGGTGTCGGCGAAAAAATTGACGACTTGCAACCTTTCAATCCTGTTATATTTGTAGATGCATTGTTTGAATAATTCAATTTAATTTTTTTCTTAATTGGTAGTTAATCCAATATGTTTTAATTTTGTATTTTTTGAACTTAATTTATAATAATAAAGGAGGTTTCAATTGAAGAAGTCGTGGGGAAAGATTTTACTTGTTGTTGTACCTATTATAATTGCTATTTTATTATTATATCCGACCTACAAAGCAAGCAATCTAGAAAAATTAAAACAAAAGTACCTTGAACAAGCGAAAAAAGCCTCGAACCCATCAGATTCTTTGGCAATTATTGAAAAGTTCGAAAAGCAATATGGTAAAGCTTTATTGGATGCAAAATCCAATAGAATAAAACTGGGATTGGACCTTCGAGGTGGTATGTATGTCACTCTTGAAGTCGATGTTTTGAAAATGCTGGAAGAAAGTGCCCAAAGAGACGCCGTTGACGATGTTTTCCTCGAAGTTTTAGAGAAAACCAAAGCCGAAGCTCGAACCTCCGACGAAGATGTTGTTGATATCTTTAAGCGAAATTTCGACCAAATTGCACGACCCAAAAAGAAATTCCTTTCCGATTATTTTGACTTCGGAGGCGAAGCTCTTGCCAGCGAAGATAAAATAATCGAAAAACTAAAAGAAAATTCCAAAGAAGCAATTGACCAGGCATTGCAAGTAATTAGACAAAGAGTTGATAAATACGGGATTTCTGAACCAACTATTCAAAAAATTGGGCAAAGACGCATTCTTTTAGAACTACCTGGAGTTACAAACGAAAGAGAAATGCGACAACTTCTGCAAACAACCGCGCGACTTGAGTTCAAATTAGTGCGTAATGACGAAAACCTTGTAGCAGCCTTTTACAAAATCGACGAATTTCTGAAAAAAGAGAAACAAATCACAAAAGAAAATCAATTTTTACCTTCAATCTCAGAGGATACAAACAATAAAGTTCAGCAGTTAGTTAAAAAAGATACTTCAAAATCAAGTTCAAACGATACAACATTGGCTACCAAAGAACCTGACACAACAAAGACTTCTGAACAACCAGACACCACCGACCCATATGCTGGCCTATCGCAAGATGAAAAATCAAAAAGATACCTTGCAGACCATCCTTTCACAACTTTATTTATTACGAATTATATGCCATCAAACGGCGAGCGAACGAAATTCCAGCGAGATGTTCGCTTTTATAATGCTTCCCAAGTTCCCAAAGGGGAATATTCTTTTGAAATCTTCGAAGATGTTTGGAATAAATTTCAAGTTATTATCAACCGCAAAGAAATCAGAGCACTTTTACCATACGATATTGAAATACTACCAAGTGCCAAACCTGAAGTTATAAAAGATAACAAAGGGAAAGAATATAAAATCTTATCTTTTTATGCATTGAAAAGAGACCCGGAACTTACTGGGGAGGTAATTACCGACGCTATTGCTACTTACGACCCTACAACAAATCAACCAATTGTTTCAATGGCTATGAATAGCGATGGGGCAGATAAGTGGGCAAAAATTACTGGTGCAAACATCAAGAAAAGAATCGCAATCGTACTGGATAACCTTGTTTATTCAGCTCCAGTCGTACAACAAAAAATTGTAGGTGGAAATTCACAAATTACTGGAATGAGTAGCCCCGATGAAGCCAAACTATTGAAAATCGTTTTAAAAGCTGGAGCCTTAAAAGCACCAGTTCAAATTGTTGAAGAAAGAATTGTTGGACCATCATTAGGCGAAGATTCTATACAACGAGGAATTCAATCACTTTTCATCGCTGCAATACTTGTTCTTTTGTTTATGACAATTTATTATTCTTTAGCAGGAATCTATGCCAACATAGCGGTCTTAGTAAACGTTATGTTAATTATTGGAATAATGGCTGCATTTCAAGGCACTTTATCTCTACCAGGTATTGCAGGTATTATTTTAACTGTTGGTATGGCTGTCGATGCTAATGTGCTAATATATGAAAGAGTGCGAGAAGAATTAGAAAAAGGACGTTCGTTACGTTCTGCAATAGACGAAGGGTTTTCAAAGGCACTCCCAGCAATTCTTGATTCGAACATAACAACTTTTATTACCGGATTAATTCTTTATTTCTTTGGTACAGGTCCTATTCAAGGCTTTGCAATGACTTTGATGATAGGAATTATTACCACTTTGTTTACTGCAATTTTTATCAGCAAGGCTCTATTCCAGATAACATTAAATCTTGGTGCTTCTAATATTAGTTTCGGGCAACCAAAATCAGTTAATGCATAATAATTAAGGAGGTATTAATATGCAATTTTTAAAGAAAACAAATATTAATTTTATCGGAAATAGAAAAAAATTTCTAATTTTATCAGGTATATTGAATTTTATTTCTTTGTTATTAATAATAATCTTTGGCTTTCGTTATGGCATCGATTTTACGGGTGGATCAGAAATAGCCATTAAAGTTGAAAAAAATTTGGAAATTAATGAGCTTAGAAAATTACTGCTTAATTTAAAAGTTGTTCCAGACGAAATTAAAACTTATGGTGAAAAGAATCAATTTCTGCTTCGTATGAAAGAAATTGGTGATGAATCTACAAAGATAGAAAACATAATATTATCTGGATTAAAAGAATACGGTATTCAAATATTAAAAAAGGATACAATTGGACCTAAAATTGGTTCAGAAATCAGATTCCAAGCTTTTATAGCTGTTTTGCTCTCAATTATTGCAATGCTAATTTATATTGGTTTACGCTTCGAACTTCCTTACGGCTTTGGTGCTGTAATAGCACTAATACACGATGTTATTTTTACACTTGGAATGATTGTGCTTTTTGATAAACTTAACATTCTCAATCTTGAAATCAACCAAGGTGTTTTAGCAGCAATGTTGACCGTAGTAGGTTATTCTGTTAACGACACAGTTATTATTTTCGACCGTATTCGAGAAAACAGAGAAAAACATAAAGGTATTCCTTTCTCTAAAATTGCTAATATCAGTATCAACGAAACATTAAGTAGAACGATAATAACTGTATTGACTGTACTTTTGGTTCTTATCGTTATGGTATTTTTCTCTGGACCTGTTTTGCAAGGATTTGCATTTACTATGACAGTTGGCGTCATTGTTGGAACATATTCTTCTATTTTTATTGCCACTCCATTTGTTCTTTGGTATTTAAAGAAAATTAAAAAATTAAATGTAGAAGCAGATATTTCAAAAGAAACAATAACTGCAAAGGTTTGAAATGGAAAAATTATTAATTATAAACCTGGAAAACCATCCTGAAGTTCTTTACATAAAGCTTCCCCCACATTTCTTTGGGGGAAGTATATCTTCTCAATTAACCGAAACCATTGAAAAAAGCAAAAACTATAACCTTAAAATAGTTGCAGTTGATTTAAAAGATATTGAAATGATAAACAGTATGGGGCTTGGACTTCTTGTTGCCTCTTATACCTCTTTAAAAAAGCATTCAATTCAACTGGTTCTAATTTCCCCCAACGAAAAGATTGCAAATCTTTTGAAAATTACTCATCTTGATACAATTTTCAAATCATTTAATTCTTTGGATGACTTTATTGCAACACTTTAAATTCAGTTTTTATTTCTCTCCTAAAAAACAATTCCCAAATAAAATATTTTTCTGTATTTTGCATTGCAAATAATCAACAAAATAAAATGGATGTAACTCTTATTTTAGGCGCCCAATGGGGTGATGAAGGTAAAGGCAAAATTGTTGATATTTTAAGTAAAGACGCTGATATTGTAGCACGATACCAAGGTGGAGCAAATGCTGGACATACAGTAGTTTACGATGGTCAAAAATTTATCCTTCACTTAATACCTTCTGGAATTCTAAATTCAAATTCTATCTGCGTGATAGGGAATGGTGTTGTAATCGACCCTTACGCATTATTAGAAGAAATTGAACTTCTGGAAAAATTCAACATTAAAGTTGAAAATAGGCTTTTAATTAGTAACAAAGCCCATTTAATTCTACCCTATCATAAAATTTTAGACAAAATAAGCGAGGAGTGTACTGAAAAGTCGATTGGAACAACAGGAAGGGGAATTGGCCCTGCATATGTAGATAAATACGCCCGTTGTGGAATCCGAGTAAGCGAGGCTCTCCACAAAAATATTTTACTAAGTCGATTGGAAAATAATTTTTTAGAAAAGATAAAACTCATAAAACAATATTATGGTAAAGAATTCAGTGAGGATTATAAAAAACTAATTAATGACTACATTGAAGCACTTGAAAAGATTAAAATTTTCATTTCCGATACAACTTATTTTTTGAATAATAGTATTAAACAAGGTAAAAAAATACTTTTAGAGGGGGCTCAAGGGACTCTTTTGGACGTTGACCATGGCACATATCCTTTTGTTACAAGTTCCAATCCAACTTCTGGTGGAGCCTGCACAGGATTGGGTATTCCACCAAATTCAATCAAAAACATAATAGGAGTTGCAAAAGCATATACAACCAGGGTTGGGAATGGACCATTTCCAACCGAACTAAAAGACCAAACTGGAGAGGTAATTAGAAAATCCGGTTATGAATTTGGTTCAACTACTGGGCGACCAAGAAGATGTGGCTGGCTTGACCTTGTAGCACTTAAATACGCTGTCACAATCAACGGAATAAACAGCATCGCCTTAACAAAAATTGATGTATTGAGCAACTTCGATGAAATAAAAATTTGCACAAAGTATAAAATTAATGGCAAAGAAACAACAGAGTTCCCTACAGACAATTTTCTTTTCGACCGAGTTGTTCCGATCTATGAAACACTAAAAGGATGGAAAAAATCTCTCGCTGGAATAAGCTCTTACGATGAATTACCAAAAGAAACTAAAGAATACATTAAATTTATCGAAAACTTCATCGAAATCCCAGTGAAAATAATATCCACAAGTCCCGAACGTGCTGATACAATTTTACTTTAATTTAAAATGAATCAACGACAAATAGCCTCAATGTTTAATAGAATTGCAACTCGTTACGATTTAATTAACGACTTACTTAGTCTTGGCATTCACCGAGCTTGGTTAAAAAAAGCAATTGAGATAATTTCCAATAAACCCCCCAAAAGTATTTTAGACTTAGCCACTGGAACAGGAAAATTCGCTTTCGCTCTCCGAAAACATTTTCCAAATGCGGATATTTTTGGTTTGGACATTTCAACAAATATGCTCGAGATTGCCAAAAAGAGAAACGAAACAAAAAAGAAAAACATTATTTTTCTTGAAGGGGATGCATTACAATTGCCTTTCCCTGAAAATTCATTCGATATCGTAACAATGTCTTATGGGATTCGAAATGTAAAAGAAATTGAAAGATGCTTGGAACAAATATATAAAGTTTTAAAACCCTCGGGTGAATTCATCATAGTTGAATTTGGTAAACCTTTCCGCTGGTTTCTACCATTTTACAAATTATATCAGAAAACTTTTGTTAAAATTATTGGCGGATTATTAAGTGGGGATTTCAATGCTTATTCCTATCTTGTGAATACAATAAATAATTTCCCTTCAGATTTAGAATTTGTTAAAATCGTTGATAAAACTAAATTATTTAAAAATGCAGAACTGTATCCACTTACCTTTGGCATTGCATACATTTACAAGGGAGTAAAAATTAATTCGATTTAGCCTTTATGGTTGTTAGTAGCATATTAACATCTTCCTCGGTTAAATAATATTTTGTTCTGCAATATTGACAAACAAGTTCATTTTGTCCCAATTCTTTCATTTCTTTGATATCATAATAATCAAGGGTAAGAAGTTTTTCGATAAAATTATCTTTTGAGCAACGGCAAAAGAAATCCACTCTATCGTTTTTTAAAATAGTAAATTCCCAAGGTAAAACTTTTTTCAAAAAATCGCCAAGATCGTCTTTAGGATTTAGAATCTCTGTGAGCCTTCCGATTTTATAAAAATGTTCAGATACATAATCTTTTTCCTTTTCGGTAGCACCGGGCATAGCTTGAACAATCAAACCACAGGAATTGATAATATTCCCATCATTATCTGTATCAGCATCTAAAAGAGAAATTGAAAATATTTGTTCAGATTTAGCAAAATAATAATTCAAATCGGAAGAAATATCGCCACGAACAAGCTCAACAATACCAATAAATGGTTCAGGTTCGTTGTATAAGACCCTCATTACTCGCAGGATACCAGGACCGAGTGCTCTTTCGAAATCAGCTTTCATCATTTTAGCTACATTATCTGAATATTCACAAAATCCACGAACTTCCCCAACTTGAATTGCTTCTCCATTAACACGGGAAACAACTCCTTCACCAACAGCATCAATAATTACTCGTTCTTCG
Organism: uncultured Hyphomicrobiales bacterium; assembly: GCA_964413155.1. Classification (GTDB taxonomy): domain Bacteria; phylum Bacteroidota; class Ignavibacteria; order Kapaibacteriales; family UBA2268; genus Naka2016. Next base: position 27,926 of record CAYPRT010000005.1, read on the forward strand.
CCATTTAAAAAAACAGCCAGCAAGGATGCTGCTGAAAGCACTCTTGCAAGAAGCAAAGCTGGAATCTCGGGAAGATTATGCCGCTGTTGAGCTTCTTTAGCAACATTAGTGTTCTTTATTGCAGAAAGTCGAAAATGTCCGTCTTTCGACATTGCACTAACAACTCTGGATTTTTCCTGATGTTTCTCAAATGTTAAACTCATTTTTCATACAATTATTAAAGATTTAAAGAAATAAAACGTCTATGAATTTTATAAATTGCTTATTTATGGAAATAACGGAATTCTGGACAATTCTTTCGGCTAATAGCATTATACTTGAGAAAGACCAACTAAAACTAATTGAAAGATATGTAAATGAACTTATTTATTGGAATGAAAAGGTAAATTTAATTTCCAGAAAAGATGCAACTAACCTCTTAGAACACCATATCTTACATTGCTTAAGCATTTTAAAATATGTGGAAATACCCCAAAAAACAAGATGCTTGGATGTTGGAACTGGTGGCGGACTTCCTGGTATACCAATCAAAATTGCTCGCCCAGATTTGTATATGACCTTAATTGATTCAATTAAGAAAAAAGTTAAAATAACTGAAATGCTGGCAAAACACACTGGATTAAGAAATATCAACGTAGTATGCAACCGAGTTGAAGAATTTGCCAAAGACAAAAATAATTTTAGTATTTTCGACGTTGTATTTTCGAGGGCTGTGGGAAAGATTGCAACTGTCGTTGTATGGACAAAAAATATTTTGAAACCAAATGGCATAATTGTTTTTCTAAAAGGTGGGGACTTGAAAGATGAAATCGAAGATGCTCGGAAAATGTTTATCAATATAGAAATTAATGAACATTTAATTGATTTGGTTGGTTATGAAAGGTTCAAAAAAGATGAAAAGAAAATTATTCTTTGCAAGTTTAAACCATAAAATTATTATATTAACTTTAATAATTTTTTCTATTGCTGTGGAGTCTTACTCTCAAACTTCTGCAAACACTTCTAAGGTTAAAATCGCCCGAGTCAAATACTCTGGGGGCGGCGATTGGTACAACGACCCTTCTGGGGAAGTCAATCTTTTAAAGTACATTCAAAAAAATACAAACATACCTGTTGAACCAATATATGAATGGGTCGACCTTTCAAGTCAGTCACTTTTTTCCTATCCAATCATTTTTCTTACTGGTCATGGAAATGTAAACTTTAGCGATAAGGAAGTTGAAAATTTGAGAACCTATTTGAAAAACGGTGGTTTTCTTTATATCGACGACGATTATGGCTTGGACAAATATATCCGACGTGAAATGAAAAAGGTTTTTCCAGACCAAGAATTTGCAGAATTACCTTTTAACCATCCAATTTATTCGATTCATTTTAAGTTTGAACGTGGTTTACCTAAAATTCACGAGCACGATAATAAACCTCCCGCAGGCTATGTTCTTTTTTACAACGGTAGGCTCTGCGTTTTTTATACATATGAATCCAATCTTGGTGATGGTTGGGCTGACCCCGATATTCACAAGGACCCGCCAGAACTTCGGGAACTTGCTTTGAAAATGGGTACAAATATTATTGTTTATGCATTAACAAACTAATTATATGGAAACAGTATTACAAAAATATCAAAATATAACAAATAAGTTAATAAAAACAAGATTTTGGCTGATTTTTACGGATTTGTTAATAAATCTTTTCGATTCTTTATTTTTTGGAATTATTACACTTTTCATATTTACACTCGTTGAATTCTTTGTAAATGGTGATGTTACTTTTCGCACAACATTGTTTACTTTATCTATAATTGTTTTTATTGCTACTTTCATTTCTTTTGCGACTCCTACATTTTTAAAAGTCCTAAGTAAGAAACATAGAATTGAACTCGACAGACTTGCCCTTGAAATCGGAAAATTTTATCCCGACATTAAAGACAGATTTTCAAATACATTTCAGCTTCTTAGCCTTGCAGACAATTTCCAAGGAATATCAAGAACTTTTATCTACAAAGCATCAGAAAATATTTTTGACAAAGTAAAGAATTACGACTTTTCTGTTGTTTACAATAAATCTGGGCTTAAAAAATCCATTATGAGATTATCGATTTCCCTTCTTTTTTCGATGCTTATCTTTTTAATTTTTTCGAATACTTTGGGTTTTGCATTCTTTCGGATTGTAAACTTTTATAAATCATTTACTCCTCCTGCTCCTTATTCACTTACAATTTATCCCAAGTACGAAACTGTTAATAAAGGTGAAAATGTAAAAATAATAGTCAAATCGATTGGCACCCCACCTCAAAGCATCGTTCTTAAATTAAAAGAATTTCAACAAAGCGATTACGAAAGCATCAACTTACAATTGGATTCAGGAGATGTGTTTGTTTATCAAATCCCATCAATTAAGAATTCCATTAAATTCTTTGCTGAAAGTGAATGGTATTCCGAAAGAATTACTTCCGATATTGGAGAAATCAACGTTGTTGAATATCCTCTTATTAAATCGTTCGAAGGCACGGTTGAGTTTCCTTCCTACACAAATAAACCTCCATTTACATTTACCGAACAAAATGCCGATTTAGCAGTTCTCACTGGCTCCAGAATTAACCTTACAATTCTTTCAAACAAAAAGCTCAAAGAAGCTAAAATTGTATTATTGAAAGAAAATTACCCGCGTGAAAATAGATTGGTTGATACAAGCGAAATATTATTGAAAATTAACAATCAAAAAGCATTTGGTTCGTTTGTTGCAAATTTTTCCGGGTACTATTTTGTTCAACTAAAAGACTATGATAATCTTGAAATTCCCAACCCTATTATTTACAAAATCAATCTCCTCGTGGATGAATATCCACAAATCAAACTTTTGGAACCAGAGTATGATGTGAAACTTTCCGAATCCGCTTTACTACCAATGATGATTTATATCTACGACGACTTTGGCTTTTCCAAACTCCTTCTTCATTATAAACTAAAATCCTCCCCATACTCAGAGCCCTGGGAAAACTACAAACAAATTGAAATTCCTTTCAATCAGGAAAAAAATGAAGAAAATGTTGCTTACCTTTGGGACTTAAATAAGCTTCAAATTTCACCAGAAGATGAATACGAATTCTTTCTTCAAGTTTTTGATAATGATATTATTACTGGTCCAAAATCTTCAAGGACACAAACTATTCGTGTCAAATTACCTTCATTAGAAGAAGCTTTAAAAGAAACATCCGAAAAACAACAAAACATTTCAAATGAACTTGAAAATGCCTTGAAAAAGGCAAACGAATTAAAAAAAGAAATGGAAAATATTAGTCGAGAATTAAGTAAAAAAGAAAATAAAACACAATTAGATTGGTCGGAAAAGAAAAAAGCAGAAAACGTTATCAACAAACAAAAAGAATTAAGTAACAAGCTTTCGGAAATTCAAAAGAACCTTGAGGAATTGACAAAGAAAATGACCGAGCAAAATTTGCTCTCCCCCGAAACACTCCAAAAATATCTTGAACTGCAAAAACTACTTAAAGAAGTAAAATCTCCAGAATTAGAGCGATTGCAAAAACAAATGGAACAAGCACTTCAAAAACTATCTCCCGAAGATATTAAAAAGGCTCTTGAAAACTACAAATTCGACGAAGAACAATTTAGAAAGAACATCGAAAGAACAATTAAAATTCTAAAAAGATTGCAAGCTGAACAAAAAGTGGATGCATTACACAAATTGGCAGAAGAACTTGCCCAAAAACAAGAAGATTTACAAAAACAAACAGAGAACACTAACCCTAACAATAAATCAAAATTGGAGCAATTGGCAAAGGTGCAAGAAAACCTTAAGAAAGAACTTAATGCAATAAGGAAAGAATTGGATAATCTGAAAAACCTAATGAAAGAAATTGGTAATGATATGCCATTGAGTGAATTAGAAAAAGCCGAGCAAGAACTTTCTCCAATAGAAACCTTACAAGATATGGAAGAATCACAAAATGCACTGGAAAGCGGAAATACAAGTAAGTCGAGCAAATCCCAAGAAAAGGCAAAAACCAGACTTAAAAGGTTTGCCGACCAAATGAGAAAAGTGAAGGAAGAAATCAACAACAGAGTAACTAAAGAAGTGATAAAGAAACTCGAAAAGGCATTGAACGATTTAATGTCCCTATCAAAAGAACAATCCGAACTAAAGAAACAAACAGAAACCACAGATTATAATTCATCGAAAATTGCTGAGCAAGCGCGTCAGCAATCAAGCCTTGCCGAGGCAATAATTGATTTAGCAAATTCTCTTTTCGAGTTGTCTCAAAAGTCATTTTCAATAACACCTGAGATGGCTCGTTCAATTGGCGAAGCTTTAAATTTTATGCAAAAAGCTACTGAAAGTCTCGCAAACCGTAATCTTTCCAGTGCAAAGCAATTTCAAGACCAAGCGATCCAAGCTTTAAACAGAACTTCAATCCAAATTCAAAATATGCTTTCGCAATTACAGAATCAGGGTGCGTGCGATAATCCCGGTGGAATGGGTCAAAATGGCAAGGGAAGCTCGTTTAATTTTATGCAAAAGCTACAGCAAATTGCCTCGAGTCAGCAAATGATAAACCAAATGTCCCAACAATTAGCAAATGAAAACCAAGGACAGCTTTCCCAAGAACAGCAAGCTCAGCTTGCAAGAATTATAGGCGAACAAGGTCGTGCTCAGAAAGCACTTGAAGAACTTTCGCGTGAACAAAAGCAATTTGGCAGAACCGACCAAAGAGCTCTGGGCTCGTTAAACAAAATCATCCAAGAAATGCAAGAAGTTGTTTCCGAGTTAAAAAGTGGAAAACTCACTACTGAAACTTTAAAACGACAAGAGAGAATTCTTTCTCGTTTATTAGACGCAACCAAGTCTGTTTACGAACGAGATTACGAGGAACGAAGAGAATCCACCCCAGGCAAAGAACTTTTCAAAACTCCTCCACCAGAACTTGATCTTGAAAAAATAAACAAAAAATCTTTTGAACAATTTATGAATGAAATTAAACTACTTTATTCAAAAGATTACGAAGAAATTATTCGTATGTATTTCAATCTTATTCAAAATTCCAAACTTCAAAACGAACAATTAAAAGAATGATTATCACAAAAGAAAGTATTTCTGAAATAAATCAGAAAATTGAATCATTTAAAAACGGTAGCATTGTCCTAATTGATAAACCAAGTGGGTGGACATCTTTCGATGCAGTTAATAAAATCAAAAGAACATTAGGCATTCGTAAAATCGGGCATACAGGAACACTTGACCCTTTTGCAACTGGTCTTTTAATAATTCTCATTGAAAAATTCACAAAAAAACAAAACTTATTTACAAATTTTGATAAAACCTACTTGGCAAAAGTTAAATTAGGTGTAACTACAATCACACTTGACCCGACTACTGAAGAGATTGACAAACAAGATATTTCAGATCTCAAAATTGCCGATATCGAAAAAGCAATCAAAAGTTTCGAGGGAGAATATGAACAGGTCCCACCTATGTTCTCTGCTAAAAAAATTGGTGGGCAAAGGCTTTATAAAATTGCCCGAGAAGGAAAGACGATTGAGTTAAAACCAAACAAGGTAAAAATTTACTCTATAAATATAATTGACATTTGTCTCCCATTTGTTTCTATTGAAGTAAATTGCTCAAAAGGAACTTATATACGGTCGCTGGCTCGCGACATTGGTAAAGCACTCGATGTTCCTGCATATTTGTTTGAACTTCGTAGAAAGAAAATTGGTATGTTTTCCGTCGATAACGCTTTAAGTATTTTTGAATTTTTAAAATCGTTTGAAAAGGAAAAAGCAAATGATAATATATTACGGTTTCGAAAGTATTGAACGAAATACTAAACGAATTCTTACTGTTGGAACTTTCGATGGTGTTCACCTTGGACATCAAAAAATTTTGAAAAGGTTGAACGAAATAGCACAAATTACCCAAGGGGTTTCGTTGATTGTTACATTCGAACCACACCCTCAATTTGTAATCAAAAGACCAGATAAAGACCCATTGAAACTTCTAACTACAATTGATGAAAGATTGACTCTTTTCGAAAAATTCGGAGTAATGGAAGTTTTAGTTGTTCCATTTACCGAAGATTTCGCTCGAACATCTGCAGAAGAGTTTATTCGAAATTATCTTCACGATAAGGTCGGATTTTCTCACATTCTTGTTGGTTATGATCATCTTTTTGGTAGAAATCGCGAAGGCAATTTCGAACTTCTTGTAAAATTGTCGAAAGAACTCCACTTCGAAGTAGAAAAAATACCAGCTTTTATCCTAAACGAAATTACTATTTCAAGCACCAAAATCCGTAATGCACTTTCTCAAAATCAAATCGAACTGGCCAATCAACTTCTAGGTTATGATTATTTTATTAAAGGGAAAGTGGTAGCTGGGGATGGTCGTGGTTCAAATTTAGGTTTCCCAACAGCAAACATTAAGTTTAACGATGGGCACAAACTTGTTCCTTCCGATGGAGTTTATTTCGTTTATTCAATACTTGATGGGGAAAAAATTTATGGTATGGCAAATCTTGGCTTTAGACCAACTTTCTACACTGATAAAAAAAGAATTCTTGAAGTTCACTACCTTAATTATTCTAATATGTTATATGGAAAAGAAATTTTCGTTCATTTTTTAAAATTCCTTCGTAATGAAAAGAAGTTTAGTTCTATCGACGACTTTTTGATGCAATTAAATCAAGACAAAGAATTTTGTCTAAGCTTAATTCAAAATACTAATTGATTCACAAAAAATTATTATTTTTGTAGTTATTTTTCGGAGTAGAAATGATTTTAAAGGAACAAAAGGCAGAAATTATCAAAAAATTTGGTGGCGATATTACAAATACTGGGCTACCAGAAGTACAGATTGCTTTGCTTACTGCTCGTATTCAAGATATTACAAGTCATTTAAATTCGCATCCAAAGGACAATCATTCAAGGCGAGGCCTAATCAAACTTGTAAGCAAAAGGAAAAGACTTCTAAATTACCTATCTAAAAAAGACATTAATCGATATAGGCAAATACTTGCTTCACTTAACTTACGAAAGTAAAATTTTGGAAAAGTTTTTTTTGGCGGTTTATTTACAATAAGTAAACCGCTTTTTTCGTTTCTTTTTTAATTAAACTAAATTTTGATGAATATGGAAGTAAATTCCTCTGAACTAATTGAACAAAACCAACGAGAAAGCATAGTTGTTAAAATTGATTTCGATGGACGGGAATACTCATTAGAAGCTGGTAAATTCGCAAAATTTGCAAACGGAGCGGTAATGGTTAAGTACGACGACACTATGGTTTTAGTTACTGCAGTAGCAAGCGAAGCTGAAAGAACCGATATTGATTTCCTACCTCTCCAAGTTGAATACCGAGAAAAAAGCTCTTCAGCTGGAAAAATACCTGGTGGTTTTATAAAAAGAGAAGGCAAACCAAGCGATCGCGAAATACTTGCAGCTCGATTAATTGACCGACCAATACGTCCTATGATACCAAAATCTTGGAGATACGAGACTCAGATTATTGCTACTGTTTTCTCATCGCAACCTGACATTGACCCTGACACATTGGGAATGGTTGGTGCATCGGCTGCATTGATGATTTCGGATATTCCCTTCAATGGTCCAATATCGGAGGTCAGAGTTGGTAGAATAAACGGTGAATTCAAAGTAAACCCAACAATAGATGAATTAAAAATTTCTGATATGGACTTAACAATTGCCGGGTCCGATACCTCTATTGTTATGGTAGAAGGAGAAGCAAAAGAAATCTCTGAAGAAGACTTTTTAATGGCTCTTCAATTTGCTCACGAAAAAATCAAACAACTCAATGAATTGCAAAAACAACTTGTAAAGTTAGTCAGCAAGCCAAAAAGAGAATATAAAGAAATACTTTATCCAGATGAACTTGTTAGCCTAATAGAAGAAACTATAAAAGATGATTTAAATCGATACATTCATACAATTACTTCAAAGAAAGAAAGGAAAGAATGGAGAAATCAGTTCGTTCAACAGGCATTAGAGGTAGCAACTCGAGCTTTTGCCGAAAAAGAAGAATATGCTGAATTTAATTTTGAGATAGCTGTTCCCAACATTGTCAATGAAATTGAAAAGAAAGCAATGCGAAAGATGATTTTAGAAGAACGACGCCGTTTTGATGGTAGAGGATTGAAAGATATAAGAACATTGCACTGCGAAGTTGGATTGCTTCCCAGGACTCATGGTTCAGCACTTTTTGTTCGAGGAGAAACTCAAGCTCTTTGTACAACAACACTCGGAACCAAAGAGGATGAACAAATCTTCGATGGCATTTTCCCTGTGTATTCATCTAGATTTATGCTTCACTATAACTTCCCACCATTTTGCACTGGGGAAGTTGGACGTTTAACCGGTGTAAGTCGACGAGAAATTGGGCATGGCAACCTTGCAGAACGAGCTTTGAAAAATATGTTGCCAGACCAAGATACTTTCCCGTATACCATACGAGTCGTTTCGGATATACTTGAATCGAATGGGAGCTCGTCGATGGCAACTGTCTGTGCAGGAAGCCTATCTTTATTTGATGCCGGTGTTCCAATGAAAAAAGCAGTAGCTGGCATTGCTATGGGACTTATCAAAGAAGATGATAAAGTTGCAATTCTAACAGATATTTTAGGCGACGAGGATCATCTTGGCGATATGGACTTCAAAGTTGCCGGTACTCGGGATGGTATAACTGCTTGCCAAATGGACATTAAAATCGAGGGTTTATCAATTGATATTATGCGAACTGCATTGGAACAAGCTCGCGAAGCAAGAATGTATATTCTTGATGTTATGAATTCAACAATTTCAAAACCGAGGGACGAAATTTCTCCTTATGCACCAAGATTTACAAATATCAAAATCCCAACCGATATGATTGGTTTGGTAATTGGACCTGGTGGAGAAACTATTCGGTCAATTGCAAAAGAAACCAATACCTCAATTTATATCGAAGAGGACGGAACTGTTCAAATTGCATCAAATTCAAAAGAAGATAGTTTGAAAGCAGCGCAGTTGATAGAAGCTATTGTCCGTCGCCCCGAAGTTGGTGATGTCTACAAAGGTGAAGTAAAAGAAATTCGCGAAGGACTTGGTGCAATAGTTGAATTTCTCCCCAAAAAAACTGGTTTATTACATATTTCCCACATCGACCATAAAAAAATAAATCGAATTTCTGATTTCCTTTCTGTAGGTGATAAAATAGATGTAATGCTAATTGAAATTACTTCTGATGGAAAATATAAACTAAGCAGGAAGGCACTACTCCCAAAACCGTCTCAAACTACATATCAAAAACCAACAGGTTATTCACCAAATAGGGGGAGTAGATAATAAATGCAGTTTGAATTTTTTTCCCTAATTTTGTTTTTACGGCGCATTCGTCTAGTGGTTAGGACACGGCCCTCTCAAGGCCGCGGCAGGGGTTCGAATCCCCTATGCGCTACAAAATATTAGATGGACTCATCTATCTTCTTACTTCTTAAAAAAATAGTATTAATTCTATAATAAAAACCATAAAAAAAATAAATAGAAAACACTCGAATAGAATGTTTTATTATTTTAACAAAAATTTGAAATTTTGCTCTTAAGGAATATCGGCTCTGGCAGCAACATTCATAATTATCCCTTTTTCTTTGTTAGTTATTAAACCATTTTCCATTAGCCAATTAGTAAGATGCGCCATACAACTAACAAAATCACCATGATTTCGAGCATTATGAGCACATTCTTGTATTTTTCGTGAAATAGTCATTCCATCATCTAAAACCTTATCCTCAATGCCAGTATCGATAATTCTGCCATTTTTATCGATAATTATGATATTGGAGGTTTGTGGTAGAATAACAACAGCGTTACTCTTATCGTTTATTGAAGAGACTGGAGAAAAGTCCCGTGTGCAAAAGGAAAAAAAACAAAAATTCCTAAGAAAAACAAAATTGAAATTACCTTTTTCATATGCCAACCCTATATATATAAAAAGAATCGAAATATCTTAAAAATATTTTATCAATATTCCTTAATTGGAATTTCTCCTTTCAATGCATAATAAACCCCTTCTGTCAGAGCAAACATTTCATCCTCTCCTGGATAAATATAAATAGGTGCAATAAAATAAACTCTTTCTTGAATCCATTTAACCAGCATAGGCGAATTTGCTAAACCACCTGTAATAATTATCGCATCAACATTCCCATTAAGAACTGTACTAGCAGCACCAACTTCTTTTGCTATTTGATATGCCATTGCCTTGTAAATTAACTCAGCATAGTCATCGCCACAAGCTATTCTTTCTTCAACATCAATGGCACTATTAGTACCTAAGTAAGCAACTAACCCACCTCGACCAGTAATCATTTTACGAATTTCCAAATAAGAGTATTTACCGGAAAAACAAAGTCTTGCGAGTTGTCCAACGGGAAGAGTTCCGGAACGCTCGGGGGAAAAAGGTCCTTCACCATCCAAACCATTATTTACATCAATAACACGACCATTGTGATGAGCGCCTATAGTAATTCCGCCACCTAAGTGAACAACAATTAGATTTAGTTCTTCATATTTCTTTGAATGTTCGCGGGCAAAACGGCGAGCAACAGCCTTTTGGTTTAATGCATGAAAAATACTGATTCTTGGAAGTTCCGGGTGACCAGAAATTCGAGAAATCTCGTCAAGCTCATCAACAACTACTGGATCAACAATAAATGCCGGAATATTTGGACCAATTGAATTAGCAATTTCAAATGCAAGAATGGCTCCAAGGTTCGAAGCATGCTCGCCATACAACTCGTTCCGCAAATCATCGAGCATTTTCTGGTTAACTCTGTATACACCGCTTGGAATAGGCCTTACTAAACCACCCCGACCAACCACTGCATTGATTTTTTTTAGATCAAATTTCGCATCTTCGATTGTTTTTAGTATGACATCTTTTCGAAATTCATATTGGTCAAAAATTCTTTCAAACTGCTTCAGTTCATCAACGCTGTGACGAATTGTTACTGTAAATTCTTCATCTAAGTTCTTATAAATTGCAATTTTTGTTGAAGTTGACCCTGGATTAATTGACAAAATATAATATTCCATTCCTGTTCTCTATTTTTAATAATTCCTTTCTTGAAAATGCAACCAAAACTTGATAGTTGTTCCTTTACCAACCTCACTCTGAATTTGGAAAATTCCATCGTGAATTTCTACTATTCTTTTGGCGATAACCAATCCCATACCAACCCCTTGTTGTTCGTAAATCTCGCGTTCGAATTGCGTTAGTGTATCAATATAGTTAAGTTTATCTTTGCTAATACCCCTTCCTTCATCAGAAATAGTAAAAAGTGCCATATCTTTATCAATTTGGGAAGTAATTCTTACCTTATTTCCAGATTTAGAAAACTTAAATGCATTATCTAAAAGTTCATCAATTACTTTGTAAAAACTATCAGAGGAAATCTCTAAAGAAATATTACAAGAAGGTTCTTCAATAATAACATCCTCAACTCTATTATACGACGCAGCTTTAAGTAAAGCAATGTCCTGTATAATAGCGAATGGTTCGTCCGTAAAATGCATTCTAAGTTGAGATTTTCTTTCAGGGATATTTGCTAAGGACTCTACTCTTGTATAGATTAAAAAGTTTTCTGTTATCTTCCAAAGGCGATTTGCCGATTTGACAATATCGTTTGCAATCTCCAAAACATCTTCCTTTGTCAATTCATCAGGTGATGATAAAATAAATTTAGCTGAACCAATAACTTCATTCAATACAGTACGAAATTCGTGAGGAAGAGCAAAGGAAATTGCCTTTCCAACAGTTTCAACCCGTTCTTTAACCTGTTTTTTTAATGTTTCAATCTTTTTTCGTTGTGTTTCGATTGCTTGGATAATTTCTTCGTGTGTAAATGGCTTAGTTATGTAATCGTCGGCTCCCCGAATCATTCCCTCTCTTATATTTTGCTTCTCTCCAAAAGCCGTTAAAAAAATAAAAGGGATACTTTCTGTACCGGGATTTGAACGAATTTTTTCAAGCATTCCGTATCCATCCAGCACGGGCATCTGAATATCGCATAAAATCAAATCGGGATGTATTTCGCAAGCTTTCTTGAATCCTTCTTCACCATTCGTAGCGGTATAAACTTCGTAACCCTCGAGTGAAAGTAGAACACTCGTGCTTTCTAAAATATATTCAGAGTCGTCCACAACTAAAATCTTTCTCATAAGTTAAGTTTTAGCAATTACCCTAAATAAATGTGCAAATTAAAAAAAATGGTTGTATATTTGCTTTGGTTTAATATATTAATGTTTATATTGTAATTTAAATGTGATTGTTTCAACACAAGGAATAATAATAAAATCGTTGAATTATAGAGAGACCAGCAAAATAGTAGAAGTTTTTACCAAGGAAGACGGTTTAATTTCGCTTGTTGCAAAAGGTGTAAGAAATAATAAAAAAACCCTTGGTGTTTTGGAACCGCTCAATATTGTTTTTGTTAGCTACTACAAAAGAAGTACCACTGAACTTTTTCTTCTTTCAAAAGTCGAAACTATCCAAAGTTTTCACAAACTATTAAACAGTTCCCAAAAATTAATATCAGGTTTAACTATTCTCGAATTAATTCACAAAACTCAACCCTTTGGAAATCAAAATATTAACCTATTTGAATTAACCAAAAATATTTTGAATATTCTTAAACAAGACGATGTATGTCCTTATATTGTCATAACTTATTTTCTGATTTGGCTTTTAAAAGACCTTGGAATTGATTTCGTTGAAAAAGTTAAACAAATCGAGGAACTTACAGCTTTTATTTATTTTGACCCACTAACAGGGAATTTGCTAAATAAGTTTTCAAACAAAACCAATCTTAAAAAATTAAATAAAGGTACAATTAATTTGATTTTTGATATTCAAGAGCTTAGCATAGATGAATTAAATCGAATTAAGGTTTTAAATTTTAATATTATTGAATTTTTAACTTTTTTTGAAGCTTTTCTTTCCTTCTATCTTGATAAACCTTTTAAATTACAAACAATTGAATTAATTAGCAATGATATTTAACATTTTGATTACTACAATTTTTGTTTTACTAAATGCATTTTTTGTTGCCGCAGAATTCTCAATAGTCAAAGTTAGGTCTACACAAATCGTTTTAAAAATTAGATCCGGTTCAAAGGTAGCCAGAACCGTAAGACATTTAGTTGAACATCTCAATGAATATCTTTCAGCATGCCAATTGGGTATTACACTAGCCAGTTTAGGATTGGGCTGGATTGGTGAACCCGTTGTATCGAAAATTATTCTTGCTTTGTTCTCAATAATAAATGTAGAGATATCAAAAGAAACTGCTCATAGCATTGCTTTGCCTTCTGCATTCATTTTGATTACTATTTTGCATATTGTTTTCGGAGAACTTGCCCCCAAAACTCTTGCAATTGTTAAAACTCAACAAACTGCTTTTTTTGTAGCACTTCCATTAAGAACATTTTATTTTATTTTCAAACCTTTTATCTGGTTTCTAAATGAATTTTCTAATTTGATTTTGAAAATTGTCGGAATTAATACATCACAAGTTGAAAATTACCATTCAGAAGACGAAATTCGAGAAATTCTGCGCTCAAGCCACCAACTTGGACAATTAAAATCCGAGAAAGAAAAACTTCTGCAAAATGTTTTCATTTTTTCCGAAAGGAAGGTTAAACAAATAATGATACCAAGAAACAAAATCGTTGGTATCGAATTTCATTCATCAATTGAAGAAGTTATTCAAAAATTCATTAATGAAGGTTACTCGAGAATGCCTGTATACAATTCAAATATCGACAACATTGTTGGAGTCATCTATGCAAAGGATTTACTTGGCCTTTCAAAATACATCCAATCTGAAAAAATAAGCATTGAAAAAATACTTCGCTCTCCTCTTTTTGTTAATGAGAACAACAAAATTGACGATGTATTGAAACAAATGCAAAAAACCAAAGTTCATATTGCAATAGTTGTCGACGATTTCGGAGGCACAGCAGGACTAATCACCATTGAAGATATACTTGAAGAGCTTGTTGGAGAAATTCAGGATGAGTACGACGAAGAGCAGTCTTTAATTACCAAAATAAATGATTTTGAGTACGAAGTTCTTTCGGAAACAACCATAGACGAGATTAACTTTCAAATCCCCATTAATTTGCCAAAAACAAAAGATTACCAGACTATCGGTGGAATGTTTACACACTATTTGGGAAGAATTCCAAAGGCTGGAGAAAGGTTGTCTTTCGATGATTTTTATCTTGAAACAATAAGTTCTAGTAGTAGGAAAGTGGATAAAATTAGAATAAAAATCACGAAACAAAAACAAGAAGATTAATCGATTTTATACCTTTCTAATTGAAAAGACTCACCCAGATATAGCTTCCTGACATCGGGATTTTGAGCAATTTCTTCGGCACTTCCAGAACAAAAGATTTGTCCATCGATAAGGATATAAGAGCGGTCGGTAATTGTTAGTGTTTCATGAACATTGTGGTCTGTTATTAATATTCCAATTCCCTTATTTTTTAACTTCAAAATCATTTTCATAATATCTTCTACGGCAAGTGGATCGATTCCTGCAAAAGGTTCATCGAGAAGAATAAACTTGGGATTAGATGCAAGACTTCTAGCAATTTCGCAACGGCGACGCTCCCCACCAGAAAGCATATAACCCATCTGCTTCCTCAAATCCTTCAATCCGAAACTTTCCAGAAGCTCTTCAAGTCGGTGCTTCTGCTCTTTCTTCGACATATTTTGCAATTGAAGTATTGCAAGAATATTTTTTTCAACAGTCAGTTTCCGAAAGATAGAGGTTTCTTGTGGCAAATATGCAATCCCCATTCGGGCACGCTTATACATTGGAAAGGAAGTTATATCAATTCCATCAAGTACAACTCTTCCTGAATTTGGACTAATCATTCCTACTATCATATAGAAAGTCGTAGTTTTGCCAGCACCATTAGGACCAAGTAAACCTACAACTTCCCCCTGACGAATATTTAAGCTAACATTACGAACAACGGTTCTTCGTTTATATTTCTTTACTAAGTCGAATGCTTCCAGAAAGGAAAGGCTCATTAAACTAACGATTACTTTACTTCAACCTTAAGTTCGATTGTTTTATTGCCTCTTTTGACTTTGAAATTTAGCACATCTCCCACAAAGGTGTCCATCAGTATAACATTGAAATCTGAAATAGAATTAACTTTTTCCCCATCAATTTCCAGAATTATATCGCCAATTTCAAAACCAGCCTTTTCGGCAGGAGAATTTCGACGAATTTCACGAACAAACAGCCCTTGGTCAAATTTAATATTCAAAAGGCGAGCTTGTTTGGAATTTGGACCAAAAACAGCTAAACCTATATCCCCAATTCGAAGAAGTTTCTTAGACAGCATCTTATTAATAATTTTTTTTACTCTGTTTATTGGGATTGCCCAACCTATCCCTATACTTCCAGCACCAGAAGAACTTTGAGCCGTCGAGTAAATCATTGTGTTAATCCCAATAACTTCACCCAAAGAGTTGACGAGTGGCCCTCCAGAGTTGCCAGAACTAATCGCAGCATCAGTTTGAATCATATCACGATAGTATTTGTTATCCATAGAAATATTAACATTTTTGTTCGAAACAACACCTACAGTAACCGTTGGTTTCCTGTTCAAGTCGAACAAACCAAAAGGGTTACCTAATGCAATAACCCATTCCCCAACAATAACGTCATTAGAATTGCCAAGTTTCAAATATGGAAAGTTTTCCCCATCAATTTTCAAAAGAACAATGTCCGATGGTTCATCTCCTCCAACAACCCTTGCTTTATACTGCTTACCATCGGTAGTTGTAACGATAATATCCTCGGCATCGCCCGCAACGTGATAATTAGTAAGAATATATCCATCAGGAGATATCAAAAAACCAGAGCCGAGTCCTTGCACAGGATAAGTTTCGTATAATTGAAATCGACGGAAGAACATAAAAAAAGGGTCATCAAAAGGGTCCCATACAGGAACTTTGACATATTGCAAAACTGTAATACCAACAACTGCAGGTGAAGCTACTTCAACAGCATTAGTTATTGCATTTCTTCGTGAATTATACAGCGAATTGGATATGCTATCCCGATTTGAAAGATTACTTTCTTCGTAAATTTTAACGGGTCTTTGGCTCGATGAAGAACTTTCTTTTGCAGAGCATCCGTTGATATTTAATAAAAGTGCAATAAGAAATCCTAAAATAGTTATTTTTGAATTCATATTATATCCTTTAAAAAAAGGTTAACGAATGTTTAATAAAAAAATTTCAGATACTATTATTACTCGAAATCTTGTTGATGTGGTTCCATTAACTAATGTAGACGAGATGTTTACTTACGTAATAAATGATTTAACAATTGACGACTTTACAGGCTATCGTGTTCTGATCCCTTTTGGAAAAAGAAAAATAACTGGAATAGTAATAAAAAAACACACTGAACCTATTACATTTCCAACTGAAAAACTTAAGTCAATCGTAAAGGTTTTAGACAACAAACCAATTCTTACTAAAGAAATGATAGAGTTGTGCAAGTGGATTTCAAACTATTATGTTGCGCCTTTAGGTGAAGTATTGAAAGCTGTTATTCCACCGAAATTGTCTACATCAACAGAAATATTCATACATCTTAGAAAAAGAGAAAACTTAAATATTGCTTTGTTTAATAATAAAGAAGCGAAAGTAGTAAACTTCTTGATCCAAAAAAAATCACCTCAGCCTTTAAAAAGCTTAAGGAACAAATTAAAATTAAGAGATTTAAAAAAAATTTTGGAAGAATTAGAGGCTAAAGGAATTATCACCAAGATTAATAAAATGGCTGGTAATTTCCATTTCAAGAAAATCGTCCAATTGAACAAAAATATGCTTACAAGCGAAAAAATACGTGAACTTTCCATCATTTTTCGAAGAAAAAAGAAAATAATGGAATTAATAGATTTCTTTTATGAAAAAGTCCAGTCAAGAATAGAAAAAATATCATTGAACAAAATTAGAAATGAAATTGCAATTCAAAATCTAAACAAATATCTTAGTGAATTAGAAGATGCTGGCTTCTTAGATATTGTTTATTCCGAGGAACAATCAGAAGAAGATTTTGTTAAAACCAATTCAGAATTTAATTTCCAGAATGAATTAAATCTTGAACTAAATAATGAACAATCGGAATGCTTGAAAAAAATCAACGAATCCATTGAAAAAGGGAAATTTGATTCTTTTTTACTTTTTGGAATTACAGGAAGTGGTAAAACTTTAGTCTATATTCATTCAATAAAAAAATGTCTTGAACTTGGAAAGACAGCTATCGTTTTGGTTCCAGAAATCTCCCTTACTCCTCAGTTAATCGAAAGGTTTAACTTAGCATTTCCTCATTCCGTTGCAGTTTTACATTCTCGACTTACTCAACATCAAAGAATTATGGAATGGATTTCGATTTTCAATGGGACTAAAAAAATAGTTGTAGGCCCTCGGTCCGCTATCTTCGCCCCTACTTTGAACACAGGCTTAATAATTGTCGATGAGGAACACGAACCAACCTACAAACAAGAGGAACCACAACCAAGATATAATGCTCGCGACGTTGCATTAGTTAGAGGAAAGATAGAAAATGCAGTTGTTATTTTGGGGACAGCAACTCCATCTATTTCAACCTATTATTCAGCAATTCAAGGTAAGCATAAATTATTGAAAATAAATCAAAGGGCTGATGGAGCGGAACTTCCGAAAATTACACTTGTTGATATTCTTGAAAAACGACGCCAAAGGAAAATGTTTGGTCAATTTTCGGATACTCTCATTAATAAAATCATAGATAGATTGATAAAAAAAGAAGGAATAATTTTATTTCAGAATCGCCGTGGTTTCGGGCTTATTCTTGAATGTCGCTCTTGCGGATATATTCCAAGATGTCCAGAATGTGAAATAAGCTTAACATATCACAAAGTTGAACAAAAGTTAAAATGTCACTATTGTGGCTATCAAAGAAATTATGAGTCGACCTGTCCGAAGTGTGGGAAACCCACAATGCTTATTTTGGGATATGGTACACAAAGAATTGAAGAGGAATTAAGTTCTCTGCTCAATGAATTAGAGTTTAAACCAAAAATTGCTCGATTCGACCTGGATGTGCTTTTAAATAAAAAAGAAAATACAAATACCTTAAGAGATTTTTATAATGGTGAAATCGACATATTAGTGGGAACACAATTAATTGCAAAAGGATTAGATTTCGAAAGGGTTACTCTTGTAGGAATAATAAATGCAGATTTGCAGTTAAATATACCCGACTTTTCTGCCAGTGAACGCAGTTTCCAGTTGTTCACTCAAGTAGCTGGTCGCGCAGGTCGGCGTTCCCTTTTTCCAGGTGAAGTCATAATTCAAACATCTTCTGTGGATGCCTATCCGATTAAAGCATTTTTAGAAAACAATTATGAACAATTTTTCAATATAGAAATTAATTTCCGAAAAGATTTGAACTATCCACCTTTTGCGAGGCTAATCTCTATTGAAATTCGCTCCAATAAAACAAATATTGAACCAAAAGTAACAGAATTTGTTCAAAAATACCTTGAAAACTTAAAGTTCGCAATTATCCTGGGTCCGATAACTCCTATTATTCCTAAAATTCGTGGTTGGAATAGAAAAGTCATTTTATTGAAAGTACCAAAAAAAAAGGATGTAAGTCTTTTAAAAACAACAAAAGTACTTAAACTTCTTTCAACAGAATTTTATAAAAAATTTAATCCACAAAAGAATAAACTAATTATTGATGTTGATTCGCAATTTTCTTTGTTTTAATTTAACATTTTACAAATATCAAATTCTATGAAAACAATAAGAATGTTAATATTCTTTTTTATTTTCCTTTGCGTGCTTGGATGTTCGACCAAAGTCCAAACTCGCTACAATATCAAACTCCCTGAACCTAAACATGAAAGTTCAATAAGTCCTTCCGATACAAATACAATAATTGTAATTGACCAAACAACCCCGAAAGAAAATCTAAATCCCCCTAACATTTTTTCCAATCAACAAATTGATACAACAGTTATTGACCTATCAGAAAATATTGATATTGAAATAAGCCGAGCCAATGAACTTTTTGAGAACGGGGATTATATCAGTGCTTTGAAGCTTTTCATAAGTTATGTTAACCGTAGTACATCAAACAAATCTTTTAGCTATTGGTTTGCCCGCTATAAGATTGCAGAGTGCTTATTTGCACTAAATCAAGGCAAGCAAGCCCTGCAAGAACTTGAGGAGATGAAGCAGGAAAAAGAAGTTGCACAACAAATTCTTGGGGACATTCTCCTTTTACAATACAAAATCCTTTGTAAGCTAAGTCAAACAAAGGAAGCAGAAAAAATTATGTTAGAAATTAAACAACATTTCAAAGAAAATATTCCAAAAGAAATTCCCCCTTGCAATTCAACTAAAATGTAGTTAAAAATTTGACACAAAAAACATTTTAATATCTACAAATAACTTTTAAAAAATAGTTTAACTTAATATGGGTAATGGAGGGCTAAAAATGAAACGATTGTCTGTTTTGTTAAGTTTTGTTTTTCTTTTATCTTCAATAGCAGTCTGTGCTATTATTCCTACTGGTTACTTTGTTAAAAACGAAGGCCAGTGGAGCAAAAACATTTTATTTGCTTCTTTTAACAATAATTGCAATTTTCTAGTAACAGATAATGGTTTTATTTTCGATTATTACCACATTAAACAAAACGAAGACAAGACAATCAAAATATCGAATGTCATCGCTTATAAAATTGAAAATGGAAATTTCAATAATTTTGTCGAAGAAGAAACTTCCGAGTGGTATCTTAACTTTTTCATTTCTAACAATCCCTCTTACTGGAAAAAATTTGTTAGAGGGTCAAGAAAGGTAATTATCAAAGACTTGTTACCAAAGATTGATGCAGTTTTATCATATTCCGACAACCTGAGATACGATTTCATCGTTCATCCAGGAGGAAACCCTGAACTGATTCGGTTTACCATTGAAGGTGCCAAAGCAGAAATTGTAAATTCCAAAGCTATCAAGATCCATACTACTTTTGGTGAAGTCAAACATAATAATTTATTTGTCTACCAAAAAATTGAAGGGAAAATTTCCAAAATACCTGCAAACTTTAAAAAAATTGATGATAACGTATTTGGTTTTGATATCAAAAGTTACGATCAAAACCACGATTTAATAATTGACCCCACTGTTTTTAGTTGTTTGATTGGCGGCTCGAACACCGAAGAAATTGTTGACATTATTGAACCTGAACCTGGAAACATCATTGTAACTGGGTGGACTGAATCTTTTGATTTTCCTACCACTGCAGGAGCGTATTCTCGGGACTTTTCAGGACAGAAGGACATTTTTATTTCTTCTTTTTGCGTTAAAGGCTCGAAAAGAAATTTAATATTTTCTACATTCCTTGGGGGTTCTGAAACCGATTATCCTGCAAATGTTATGATTGATTCAAAAAACAATATTATTATTGGGGGAACAACAAATTCATTGGATTTACCACTAGTAAATTCAATTTCTAAATCTGCACTTGGACAATATGATGCCTACGTTTGTAAGTTTAATTCAAGGTGTGATAGTATAATCTATTCTACGTATTTAGGTGGAAATAAAGACGATATTGCAACTGCCTTTAAATTGGCAGAGGATAATAGCATTTACTCAACAGGTTATACAAATTCAACAAACCTCCCTGTTACTGGTGGAGCACTTCAATCCGCGTTAAAAGGAAAAAATGACGCATTCTTTTTAAAATTATCAAATACTGGGCAAACCATATTAATTTGCACTTACATTGGTGGAGTTGAGGATGACTTCGCATATTGTATGGATGTTTCTCCTTCGGAATATGTATATATTGGCGGGGCAACAAAATCGAACGATTTCCCTGCCTTTCCTGTACGAATTTGGGGTAACCCACCTTATGAATATGTTATGGAAACACCTTTCGATCGTTCATATAATGGCAATTTCGATGGTTTCGTTATTAAATTGTTTGGAAATGGCGGTGGGATTGAATACATATCCTTCTTTGGTGGGTTAGCAGACGATTTTGTTACTACAATATCATACTATTCTCCGGACGAAAAGTTGGTTTTCGCTGGAAAAACCTTCAAAGAACCTTCTGCAGTAACTTTTCCACTCACTCAAAATGCTTATCAGAACACAATTAAAGGAATGGCGGAAACTTTTGTTGCATCTTTATCGAATATTAGAGTTACTCAGCAATATGGATATAACTATAAAAGCCAAGACCTTGTTTTTTCCACATTCATTGGTGGATCGCAAGATGACATTCCCACTAAAATAATTTTTAACCCAACTACACAAACATTCTTTATTGGTGGGTATACAAATTCAACTAATTTCCCAATTGTAAATAATCCTTCGGGGAAGAAATTCCAAAAGAATGACATTTATCTGGTTTCTTTGTCCGTTGATGGTAGTTCAGTCGTATTTAGCGATATTTATGGTGGGAATAATGACGATTACCTCACTTCAATCCTTTTAACTTCAGATGGTGATTTCTATTTAACAGGTAAGACCTTCTCTTCTAACTTCCCAGTAATTAATCCTATAGACAATCTAACTACTGGTAATCTCCCGAATGCCTTCATTCTTAAAAACGTCGGTACATCCCTAAATTTGGATTCACCAATAGGAAACGAAGAATACTGCCCAGATTCTAAAATACCTGTCAAGTGGTCTTCCAGCGGTTTAAAATCTACCGATACTTTCAGTATCGAAATAAAAACCGAGGACTCGGACAATTGGATATTAATTGACTCGAACGTTATTGGCTTTTCAAAATACATAAATATTCCAGAAAATATTTTTGGAAAAGTCTATATAAGAGTCTCTCATAGGCGTGGATTAATAACCACTTCTCAATTCCCTATAAATATTTTGAAACCCCCAGTAATTAAAAAAGTTTATCCCGAAAATACTTCAATTGAAGTTTGCGAAGGCGATTCAATTACTTTCTATGCAGCTGCTGAAGGCTCGAAATTAAAATACCAGTGGATGTTTAATAATCAAAAAATTCAAAATGCAACCGATACATTTTTAGTTCTAAATAATTTAAAACCAGAGAACTCTGGAATATATAAGTTAGTTGTTACAGGTTTCTGTCCTCCTAACGCTGAAAGCAATGAATTCCTTTTGGGTGTTATTTTCAAAACAAAAGTAGTTGCTTCTTCTTCCGACACAACAGTTAAGATTGGTGAAATGCTTAACCTCTTTGTTGATGCTATTGGTAAGGATATTAAATATCAATGGTATAAAGACTACTCCAAACTTCTTGGTGAAACCAATAGTACTTTTACAATTCCTAAAGTTTCCAAAGACGATAAGGGACAGTACTTCTGCATCTTAGAAGGTATTTGCGGTAAAGATACTACACCAATCATTAATGTAAGTATTGATACTGTAATTTCTAGTTCCCCATATATTGAAAGTTGCCCGTACAAATCTAAATATATCATTGCAAACGATAAGTTATTGGTTGAATTACCAATCATCGAATTAGCAAATTCAATTTTCGTTTCGATTTTCGATGTACTTGGGAATCAGGTTGAATTTAAAGAAATTTTTCCTTCAACAAAAGAACACATTGAAATTGGTATATCTCAGCTTCCAAGTGGTAGTTATTTTGCTGTAATTGGTTCTTCTGGATTTTCTTATAGAATATTTTTTATTAAGTTCTAATATGTAAATAAATTTCATATTATTTATTTTTGAACTTCGAACTTTCGAAATGTGTAATTTTTAATGTTCAATATTTTATTCGATGAAAAATTTGATTGTATCCTTTGCTTAAATTCGGAATTGCCTTCACTGGGTTTCTTTATTAAATATTTTACAGATACACCAACGATTGGAGCAGACGGAGGGGCCGTGCGCTTATTTGAAAAAGGCCTAATTTGCGACTATGTTGTTGGCGATTTGGACACTTTTTTCAAGTCGAATATAGAAAAATATTTTACAAAATCTAAAATCATTTATGAGCCCGACCAAGAAATTAACGATTTCGAAAAATCCCTGATTTTTGCACAACACCAAGGTTATCAAAAAATATTAGTTCTTGGTTTTCAGGGCGGGGAACTCGAACACACTTTAAACAATTGGAGCATAATAAAAAAATATAGCCAAAGCTTAACTCTATGTATCTTTGATAAAGGGCGTTATGGAATACCATTAAATCAATCATTTTCGGTTTCAACTCAAATAGGCGAACTAATCTCTATAATACCACAACCAAGAGCAAAATTGAGAACAAATAACTTAAAATGGAATCTTGATAATGGAATTCTGGAATTGGGTTGCAGAGAAGGGGCACGTAACGTTGCAACAAATACTTCCATTTCGGTTGAACTAATCGAGGGCGAAATTCTATTGTTTATCAATGCAAGATTGCCCTTTTGCTATAGAAAAGCAAAGTGGACCCGATGAGACTCGAACTCACGACCTCTAGAGTGCGATTCTAGCGCTCTCCCAACTGAGCTACGGGCCCACTTAAAGAACAAAATTAAAAAAACTTCATTAAAGTTCAAAATCATATTTTAGGTTCAAGAATAACAATAGGAATAATCATTTCCTCCAAAGAGATTCCTCCGTGCTGAAAACTATCCTTATACCTCTGTAAATAATAATGATAATCGGTTGGATAAACGAAATAGTAATCTTCTTTTGCAATAATATTGTTCACGGTAATTGAAATCTTGGGAAGTCGGAGCTCTGTTAAATCCTTCACTTGCATAGAATATCTTGGATCACATTTAACATTTTTCCCAAACTTGTAACGCAAAGAAGTAGATGTTTCCCTATCGCCGAGCACTTTAACCCCTCTCATACAACGAATTGAACCGTGGTCGGTAGTTAGAACTATTCTGACATTTGAGAACGAAGACAATGTTTTAAGCATACCAAATAAACTGGAATGATTAAACCAAGAACGTGTCAATGAACGATATGCAGACTCATCGGGTGCAATTTCTTTCAAAATTGCAAAGTCTGAACGAGAATGAGCGATCATATCAACAGAATTAACAACTATCGAGGTTAAGTGATTTTGCGCCAAACGAACAATGTCGTTTTCAATTTTCTTCCCGAATTCTGTCTCGTGGATTTTAATGTATTGAAGAGGTGTCCGCAGCATAATACGTTTTCGCTTAAGTTGCTCGTCGAGCAATTCCTTTTCGAAAGCATTTTGCTTGTGGTCTTCGGTATTTAGTTCACTTGCCCAATACTGTGGATAATACTTTTGAATATCAATGGGAAAAAGACCCGCAAAAATCGAATTCCTTGCGTAAGGTGTTGCAGTTGGTAAAATAGAACAATAATAATTTCGAGTAATTTTATAATATTGTTGTAAAACTTCTTCCATTACTAACCATTGGTCAAGTCGTAAGCAATCAATAACAAAGAAAAAGATGTTAAAATTTGGGAATTGCTCTAATTGTGGAATAAGATACTTTTCTACAATTTTGGGAGATAATAAAGGACTTTTGCTTTCATCAATGGAATGGATGAAATCGTAATATTTATTTTCTATAAAGTTAGAAAATACTGAATTAGCTTCGCGAAAAATGTCGTGCAAAGGCTCATCAAGCCCCAATGCAGGGAATTTATCCAATTCCAATGACCAATTGACAAGCCTTAAATATATTTCGATCCAATCCTCCCATTCCAAACTATATCCTAATTGGTTTCGTATATTAGAAGTTTCAAGAAGGAAATTTTGAACTATTTTCTCTTGATTAATTTTTTCATATTCAAGAAACCTTTTACAAATCGCCAGAATTTGTGTTGGATTAACAGGCTTTGTCAAATAAGCATCAATTTTTCGACCTATAGCTTCATCCATCAAAGTTTCTGCCTCGTTTTTTGTCACCATTACAACTGGCACATATGGATTAATTTCTTTTAAAATGCTAAGCGTTTCTAAACCACTCATACCAAGCATCATCTCATCGAGAAAAATTAAATTATATGAATTAATTCGAGCTAATTCGACTCCATCTTCTCCATTAGTTGCAGTTTCGACTTCATACCCTTTTTGTCGCAACAGTAACAAATGGGGTCGCAAAAGCTCGATTTCATCATCAATCCAAAGAATTTTTCCTTTAACTTCCATTTGAAAAAACATTTTACTAATCATAGACAATAACTATTTTACAAAACAAATATTTTTTGATAAATTTATTTTTTTAAAAAAGAATTTTTTCGTCAATAAATATTGAAACAATAAGAAAGGGAAAAATGAATCTGCAAAAATTTACTTTACGTTCTCAAGAAGCAATACAAACAGCACAAGAAATTGCAATAAACTATAATAACCAATCCTTAGAACCAATACACCTTTTTGCTGCATTAATCCAAGACGATGAAAGTCTTGTTGTTGAAATATTAAAAAAACTAGAAGTTAATATCCCCAAATTGAAAGTAAAAGTAAATGAGTTACTCGAATCTTTACCAAAAGTTAGTGGCTACACTGGAAATCTATATTTGAGCCCTACTCTAAATGAAGTATTCGATACCGCATTTAAAGAAGCAAAATCTATGCATGACGAGTATGTAAGTGTTGAGCATCTTCTTCTTGCTCTTATTTCTGTGCGTTCAAATGTTTCCGATCTACTTCGTTCTTATAATGTTAACCGTGATGATGTTCTGAAAATCCTCAAAGAAATTCGTGGTGGGCAACGGGTTACCGATCAAAGCCCAGAAGAAAAATACCAAGCTCTTCGCCGTTACGGTAGAATATTGAATGACGAAGTTCGAGAAGGTAAACTTGACCCTGTTATTGGACGAGAAGAAGAAATCCGAAGAGTTTTACAAGTTCTTTCGCGAAGAACAAAGAATAATCCTGTATTAATTGGCGAGCCCGGTGTAGGTAAAACTGCCATTGTTGAAGGAATTGCTCAAATGATTGTTGCAGGCGATGTTCCCGACAATTTAAAAAACAAAATAGTTGTAATGCTTGATATGGGAGCTCTTGTAGCTGGAACTCAATACCGTGGTCAATTCGAAGAGCGTTTAAAAGCGGTCATTAAAGAAGCTGTCGATTCAGAAGGACAAATAATTTTATTTATCGACGAAATTCATACTTTAATTGGAGCTGGAGCCACCCAAGGAAGTATGGACGCTGCAAATATTTTAAAACCCGCCCTTGCGCGTGGAGAACTTCGTTGTATTGGCGCTACTACCTTGGATGAATATCAAAAGTACATTGAAAAGGATCCTGCTCTTGAGCGACGATTCCAAAAGGTATTTGTCGACGAACCAACTGTTGAGGAAACAATCTCTATACTTCGGGGATTAAAAGAGCGATATGAAGTTCACCACGGAGTTAAGATTTCCGATTCAGCAATTGTTGCTGCTGCTGAACTTTCACATAGATACATTACTGATAGGTTCTTGCCCGACAAAGCAATAGACCTAATCGACGAAGCTGCAAGCAAAATTAAATTAGAAATAGAATCGATGCCCGAAGAACTCGATACAATAGAACGAAAAATCCGTCAACTCGAAATCGAAAGAGAGGCTTTATTACGTGAACTGAAAAGCAAAGGAGTTGAATAAAAATAATATATGGAAGACTTTTTCATTCCTTTTTGTTTAGTAGAAAAAAATGAATCGACAAAAAGCTCTTTGAAAAAAGTTATTGAGAGAGTTTTCAGAAAATCTCCAATTTTTACTGTAGATGATGGTATAGAATGTTGGGACTTGATTCAAAAATTCAATGACTTGATGATAATAGTTGCAAATTATTTAGAGGACCAATTTCATACCGAGCAACTGGTAAAAAATATTCGTGAATCGAAAAACCAAATAATTCGGAATATTTTTATTATCTTCATCACATCAAATTCAAATGCTGAACTGAATTTTAAAGCTTTACAAGTTGGAGCCGATGACTTTATCAATAAACCCTTTCTTATTGATGAAGTGATCGCAAAATTTAACAACGCTTACCGTATCATGTATCTTTACAAAGAAATTTATAACCGAGATGCATTAATCGGAGATTTACGAGATGAACTACGGCAAGATACTTTACGTATGAGAGATCTTCTTTATCTTTTCGAATGTTTGCGAATTCCTGATGGTGCTGAAAGAATTAATAGGATAACTGAAATTGCTCTTTGGATAGCTAATGAATACGAACCCCAAAATACTTATCTTCAGAACTTAGTTAAAGATTCTGCAAAACTTTGTTTTATTGGAAGATTAGTTCTTCCAGAAAGAAATATTGGCGAAATACCTACTCAAAATGGTTTCCTTAAAAATGAAAAAATGGAAAGGATTCCTTTGTTTGCAAAGGAATTATTTATCTATTTTCGCTCATATGAAGATGTCGCTAATGTTGTAATTCATATCTACGAAAACTACGATGGCAGTGGGCTTCCCGATAAACTTGAAAAAGGGAACATCCCTCTTGCCTCCCGAATTCTTCGTGTCGTTATTGATTATGATGATTATTTCAGTCAGAAAAAATTTGAAACAAATAAAATTGTCTCTTTGTTGGAAGCCGAATCACGCCGTTTATACGATTTTCGTGTTGTAGTACTTTTGGATCAATATCTTGCTTATCGTTCATCCTTGCTGAAAATTCCTACTGAAAGACCTATTGAACCAGATGAATTAAAAGAAGGAATGACACTTTCAAGAAATATTGTCACTGAATCAGGCTTAAAAATTGCTGTCGCAGGAACTCTTCTTAACAACGATAATGTTGAAAGAATTCAAAATATTTCCAAAACTGACCCAATTATTGGTAAAATCTATATTAAAATTCAATGATTCTGCTTACTAAAATCGATGGGCAGCACATTGTTATTAATGCAGAAGAGATAGAATCAATTGAAATTGGAATTAACTCTATTATCTGTTTGAAAAGTGGGAAAAAATATATTGTTCAAGAAACTCACGAACAAATTACTGAAATGGTTATCGATTATAAGCGAAAGTGCAATCAAACTCCCTTACAAATTGAAAATAAAACCGAATAATTTTTTAATATACTTTTTGATACATTTTTCTTTCACACCGGTACCTCTTCAACCTCAATCAATTACACTCTGGCAATATGATTCAACTCTTCTGAAAAGTAACTTTTTCTCCAATTCATTTGACAAACAATATAACATTTATCGACTTAACAACTCCTTTTTGCTCAAAAGAAAAATATTCAACGGAGAAGTTTACTTCGCCAACGAATACAATGGATTTATTATTCAATCCGATGAAAATGCAATTCGAGATTTCGAGAATTTTAAATTTCATTTAACTATTCCAATTAGTACTTTTTCAAATGTTTTTGCAACCGGTAATTATTATTTAAACTCAGATTCGAAATCTATTGGATTGAATCAAGCAGAAAAAATCAATAGCGAATTTGGAATAAATTTTATTTTGACCAAACAAATCAATCCATTTATTTCGTTTGGTATTGAAAGAAACAAGCAAATTTCGGTTATCAACTACGGACCTCGATTTGCTATTGGATTAAATAATCTTAATATTAAACTTCCTGAACTTAACATTGAAGGAAAATTTTTAAGTGAAAATTGTTATATGAATTTTGGCAAAAGAAACAAAAACTTAATCTCGCAACTTAAAATTTATGGACTTTTTGATGAAGTAAACTCTTTCGATTTAAGTTTAAACTATTTTAACAATCAACGAGATTATGTTGCATACCCAATTATAACTAACGAGTTTTTTGAAAGAAGAATTGAAAGCAAGCTCTCGCCTGTTATCGCTTTAGCTTACTATATTTGGGATAGCCTAAAAATTTCTTTTAATGCAAATGTTAATACTTACCAAATTAAAAGATCCTACAATAAGCCCACCATTGATAATCCAAATACGTCAATCGAGCGAACACTTTTGGAACAATCTTTTGATCTTACTTTTTATTTCAAGTTCCAAAATCAATATTATTCTCCTTTGGTTGGAATTAATTTCTTCTACAGAAACGAAGAAAATTCTTTGAACAAAATTTTTACAATCGAAGAACAAAAGTTCAATCAAATTGCATTGATTGAATCGCAAAAAAATAACTACCAAAACCGAGTTAATCTTTTTTATTCTTTTGATTGCAATTTTAACAAAAATAACTGGCTCGCTCTAAATGGAAGTTTAAGCATATTTCGCTACGATACCCCTTCGAACTTAAACGATGACGACCGAGATGAATTAAACTTTTTGGCAAATATTTCATACCTGCATAAGTTTTCTAATTTATTAAGTCTTAAAACAGAAATGGACTTTCAAATGAACCATCTTGTATTTCTCAAAGCAAGCAAAAGCTCATTGAACAATTGGAATAGAATAATTCGATTATCTTTATCACCCGAGCTTAAAACCAAAATTGTGCATTATTCCCCAATGTTCGAAGTAATTTCAAATTACATCGTATACGATTTCGAATTCCATTCTAATACTATTCAAAGCTACGCTTTCAGGCAATTTACTTATCGCGATACTCTATTAATCAACTTCACAAAGAACTTCTTTTTAAGCGGCAACCTTGTTTACAAATATTCTGAAAGAGGATTACTGTACTGGAAAGAATTTGCAATGACCAAAGAAACCGAAATCTATGAACTCTTTCTTCGTGAACTTTTGTTTTGCCGATTTGGGAAAAGAACAATTTTTGGCTTTGGTTCACGAGTATATAACATTAAGCAAACGTCAATTTCAAAACTTAGCTTATACAATCTCTACACTTTTTATTCATTTTCACCTGAAACTGAAATGAGGATTTTTTTAAGTAACAACAATGTAGTATTTTTGCAAGGTTGGTATGAATTAAAATTCGGTGATTATAAGTTGATTGGAAAGACTCCTAATTTGTTGCTCATAGTTAGTATATCTTTTTAAAAGAGAAGATAATGATTAGTGAAACAATATTAATTTATACAACAGAATTTAACTCTGATAAAAAAATTTTAAGTGAAATTGAATCAATTCTTGAAAAAATTAAATTGAAAATACCAATTGGTAATGATAAATTTCACGATATAATTGTTGCAACTACCGAAGCAATAATTAATGCAATCCAACATGGGAACCAATTCGACCCATCGAAAAAAGTTAAGCTTTCTGTTTCAGCCAGTAGCGGACATATTCAAGTGATAGTTCAAGACGAAGGAACAGGTTTCGACCCATCAACAATAGAAGACCCTCGGACTCCAGAAAATATATTGAAAGAAAGAGGACGGGGAATTTTCCTTATTCGACAGCTTTCAGATTCAGTAAATATCACAACAAGTAATAAAGGAACAATTGTTGAAATGAATTTCTACATAAAAAATGGATAAATCAGAAAAATTTGTTCCATTATATCATTTTTGGGAATTTTCCCAACCCTTTGTTATCCTAACTGGAACTTTTGGAACTGGGAAAACTCATTTCATCGAAAAAACCATTAACAAAATCGCTGAAAACAAAGATGAATTAATAGTAATTGTTCATTTCGATTTTGAAAATATAAATAATCTATTCCAGCTTGGAGATGCTATAAAATGTTATACTTACACTTTTGGGACCGAAAATAATATTCTAATTACCGACATTGACTTTTTTTTAAAGCGCTATTCGAAATTGCTTGAGCAGGTAAATAACAAAGACAAAGATTTGGCTTCACATTTATATGAATTAAACGAATTGAAAGATTACTACTTTAATGAATTACCCACTCCAAATCGTTCGTTAAATGAAAAAGAAATTTATTATAAAATAGAGTCCTATTTCCCAAAAAAAAGCGATAGAAGAATCCTCTTCTCTTTATTCGATGTTTTGACCGAAGCCATTTTAACGTCTATACTTCAAGCAATTAGCCAAATAACATTAAAGGATAAAAAGACTAAACTTTTATTCATCTTCGATAATTATGAAAAGTTTGGTGCAACAATTGACAATTGGGCATATAATTCAATTTATCGATATTTAACCTTTAATTTTATTGAAGACTTTAAATCATACGAATTAGTCTTTCCATTTAGTAATACAAAACTTTCTGCAATTTTTGATTACAAATTTATTTTTTCAACTCGTTATGATTTCATTCACAAATTTCTCTTAAAAAAAGAACCAAAAGAAAAAATTAAAATAATAAACCTTTTACCATTATCCAAAGAAGAAATTAAATCTCTGATCGATAAGAATGGAATTGAAATAGATTTAGAAACAATTTATTCAGAAACATTAGGTATCCCATTCGTGGTCGAGCTCTTTATTTCTGACTTTTCAAATGGTTCGGATAGAGTAAATAAAAAAGAATTTTACAAAAAAATTTATCATAAAATCATTTCTAAAATTCCTCCACCACTCGAAAAAACATTTAAACTACTTTCGTGTTTCGACAGGTACAGCGAAGAAGCAATTCGTTTTTTACCCGAAAATTTTGACAAATACGAGATGATATTCAAATATTTCAGCAGCAATAATGACCTTTCAGAAGCTATTTGGTTACAAAATCAAGTTTTTCAAATCAAATACATTTACAGTTTTTTCATTTCAAAACATTTAGAAGAGAATGAACCAGAAAACTATACAACATTTGTGCAATTCAATACTTTATTCCAAAAAGCCTTTCAGTATCTTGGGGATCTTTCATTGTCCGAAAGGAAAGTACTTAGAATCCTTACTTATTTCAAAGAATTCAATTTAGGTGTTGTACTTGAAAATATTTTTCAGGATGACTACTGTTTAATCGAAAGATTTGTAAAAAGTCACCCAGAATTTTTCATTCTTGATAAAAGTGTCTATAGAATTAAACCAGAGATAAGGAGCATTCTCTTGGAATTCGTTAGTATTGTGGACAAAGAGAGCAAAGCTTTTAAAATAGAACATTTGGAAAATTCAGTTTCAAGTTCGAAGAAAGGAATTGTTCACAGACTGGATCTAATTAAACAAGAAACCGAAAAACTTAAAAATAGAAAATTTGAACTTGAGGAGCGAAATGAAGAATTGGACAAACAAATTTCGAAGATAAAAGAAAATATAATGGAGCTTGAAAACATTATTATCGATACAAAGAATAAAAAAATGAAATATTCCAAAGAGTTTACATGGAGAATTTACTTTTTATTAGCGATTATTTCACTTTTGTTTTTCTGGGTTGGAAACAATATAATTTATTTATTTGATGAAACATTTAATTACGAGATTATAAGAGGACTTGGGATATCGTTTAAGATATTATCAATTTTTTTATTTGGTGTAATTGCTTATTTTTTAATAGATTATTTCGCATTTTCTAAAAACAAAAAAGAATCTTTGAAAAGGGTCGAAGATCATATTCACCAGAATGAAAAAGTAAGAATCGAAGAAGAAAATAAGTTAAATGAACTTGTTCAAACCAAAAACGAAACCAATGCTGAACTGAAACAAATAGAGTTAAGAATTAAAGAAATTATTAAAGAAAAAGAAGAATTGGAAGATACGTTAAATATTGAATTCCTTGACATCAGAAACTAGCCTCACCACAATAAAGTATACAGACCCAAAAAAAGAATTTTGAAAAGAGTTTTCTTATAACTTTTTAGTCTTTTTTTTATAATTTAGAAATTTTGTAATAGAATTTGTTTTGTTTGATTAATGGTCGAGGATATATGGGTTTTTTTAACTATCTCCGCTCTACTATTCTAAGCAAAATTGTAATGGCAATTACAGGAGCTATGTTAGTGCTCTATGTTATTGTACATACCGCTGGAAATATGCTAATTTATTTCGGCAAGGATACTTTGAACTCTTACTCTGCGTTTCTTCATAGTTTAGGACCTTTGCTATGGATTATCCGAGTTGTTTTGATTCTTTCAGCAATTTTACATATCATTACTTCAATTAAATTAAAATTTGAAAACTGGGCTTCCAAACCCACAAAATACGCAGTTAAAAAATATCTTAAGGCGAAGTTTACCTCACGAACAATGATTTGGACTGGATTAATGATTTTATGCTTTGTAATTTATCACCTATTGCATTTCACTTTTCGAACAACAAATCCCCAGCATTATTATCCCGAGTTCTACCAGCCGCATAATGCAGTAAGTTCTATCGTGCTCGAAAGATTTGATGTTTACAAAATGGTTGTATTGGGGTTTAAAAATCCACTTATTTCTCTTATTTACATTGTTGGAGTAATAATTGTTGGATTTCATCTAGACCATGCTATTCAAAGTATGTTTCAGACCCTTGGTTATAATCAAAAGCATTATTTTCCAACAATTCAAAAAAGCAGCACAATATTATCTATTATTATTGTTCTTTGCTTGATTTCAATACCAATTTCAGTTTTGTTAGGTTTGGTTGGAGGTGGAATATGATACTGGATCCAAAAGTACCATCAGGAAGAATAGAAGAAAAGTGGGACAAACACCGCTTTGAAATGAAGCTTGTTAGCCCAGCAAACAAACGCAAATATAAAATTTTGGTTGTTGGAACAGGTTTAGCAGGAGCATCTGCTGCGGCTTCGCTTGCTGAACTTGGATACAACGTCGAAGTATTCACATACCACGATAGCCCAAGGCGAGCCCATAGCATCGCAGCACAAGGCGGTATTAACGCAGCCAAAAACTATCCTAACGACGGTGATAGCATATGGAGGCTATTTTACGATACAGTTAAAGGGGGAGATTTTCGTTCTCGCGAAGCAAACGTTTACCGTCTTGCTCAAGTAAGCAATAACATAATCGACCAATGTGTTGCACAAGGTGTCCCCTTTGCCCGAGAATATAGTGGATACCTTGCGAACCGTTCTTTCGGCGGAGCACAACTTTCCAGAACCTTTTATGCCCGAGGGCAAACAGGTCAGCAACTGCTTTTAGGGGCTTATTCAGCAATGATGCGTCAAGTGGGATTGAAAAAAATAATTCTCCACACTCGAACAGAAATGCTTGACCTTGTAGTGATCGATGGCATTGCCCGAGGAATTGTTACAAGAAATCTTTTAAATGGTAAAATTGAGTCATTCGCTGGAGATGCTGTAGTTCTTGCTACAGGGGGCTATTCAAATGTCTTTTTCCTTTCAACCAATGCACAAGCATGCAATGTTACTGCCACATATCGGGCATACAAGCGAGGCGCATTTTTTGCAAACCCAGCATTTACTCAAATCCATCCAACCTGTATTCCCCAAAGTGGAGAACATCAATCAAAGTTAACATTAATGAGCGAATCGTTAAGAAACGATGGGCGCGTCTGGGTTCCTAAATACCCTGGTGATAAACGACACCCTAATGATATTCCAGAAGAGGAAAGGGATTATTATCTTGAAAGAATGTATCCAAGTTACGGAAACCTTGCTCCCCGAGATATTGCCTCCCGTGCTGCAAAACGCGTATGCGACGAAGGAAGAGGTGTTGGTCCACTGGGAAATGGAGTTTATCTAGACTTTTCCGATGCAATTAAAAGGCTTGGTAAGAAGGTAATCGAGGAGCGATATGGTAACCTTTTCGAAATGTATGAGAGAATTACTGGCGAGAATCCTTATGAAACACCAATGAGAATTTATCCAGCTCCTCACTACACAATGGGAGGTTTGTGGGTAGATTACAACCTAATGAGCAATCTTCCTGGTTTGCACGTAATTGGAGAAGCTAATTTTTCAGATCATGGTGCAAATAGATTGGGAGCAAGTGCATTGATGCAAGGACTTGCCGATGGTTACTTTATTCTTCCATATACTATAGGACATTATTTTGCTACTACAAAATTAGAAAAAGTTACTACTGACCATTCGGAGTTCAAAAAAGTTGAAAAAGAAGTCGAAGAAAGAATCAAAAAAATTATGTCAATAAATGGCAAGAAAACACCCGCCCAATTCCATCGTGAACTTGGAAAAATTATGTGGGATTATTGTGGAATGTCCAGAAACGAAGAAGGGCTTAAAAAAGCTTTGGAATTAGTTCCAAAAATACGAGAAGAATTTTGGCAAAACCTCACTATGGTTGGGGAAGAAGAGGACTTAAACATTGTTCTTGAAAAGGCTCTTCGAGTTGCTGATTTCCTTGAATTTGCCGAATTAATGCTTTGGGATGCATTAGAACGAAACGAATCTTGTGGAGGGCATTTCAGAGAAGAGCATCAATACCCTGATGGGGAAGCTAAACGAGATGACCAGAATTTCTGTCATGTTGCTGCTTGGGAGTTTACTGGAGTCGGAAATAAACCAATTCGACACATTGAACCTCTTGTTTTTGAGTATGTTCCACTAACAGTCAGGAGTTACAAATAATGAAACTCACATTACATATATGGCGGCAAAAAAATGCAAATGAAAAAGGACATTTCGAAACATATCAACTAGATAATGTCATCGAAGATATGTCCTTTCTCGAAATGCTTGATGTTCTTAATGAAAAGTTAATATTAGAAGGAAAGGAACCAGTTGCGTTCGACCATGACTGCCGAGAAGGAATTTGTGGAGCTTGTTCACTCACTATCAATGGGATTCCTCATGGTCACGAAAAAAATACAACTACTTGTCAGCTTCATATGCGAAAATTTCATGACGGTGATGAAATTTGGATCGAACCCTTCAGGGCTCGGGCATTCCCTGCGATAAAAGATTTAATTGTTGACCGCTCTGCTTTCGATAGAATCATTCAGGCGGGGGGATTTATTAGCGTCAATACAGGGCAAGCACCAGAAGCAAATTCAATCCTAGTTCCTAAACAAAACGCAGACAACGCAATGGATGCAGCACAATGCATTGGCTGTGGTGCCTGTGTTGCAGCCTGTCCTAATGGTGCTGCTATGCTTTTCGTTGCGGCAAAAGTAAGCCATTTCGCATATCTGCCTCAGGGTCAGCCTGAACGGAAGCGAAGAGTTCTGGCAATGGTTGAACAAATGCAAAAAGAAGGATTCGGAAACTGTAGCAATCTTTACGAATGCGAGGCGGCTTGTCCGAAAGGAATTTCAGTTCGCTTTATTGCTCTAATGAATCGCGACTATTTGAAAGCATCTTCTAGCGAAGAAAAATTGGAATTCTCTACACAGGAATAATTAAATAAAATCTATTTAGAGATATAGAATCGGCTGGATTCTATGTCTCTTTTTTTATTTAGTTTTGCATCTTATGAAACTTGACGAAAAAATAATTAGCTTTTTTAGCTTTTTAAAAGAAAATTACGGTGATGTAATTTCCCTTGAAAATGAAACTTCTTTCAACATTCCAAGCAATACTATATTGGAACCCATAGTTGAATATCAAAAAGAACAAGTCACTCTTTCCCATTCATTTGATATTTTTTCAACAGAAAGCGATTGGTTTAACTCTAAAACATTAAGTGAATTAGAAAAAAAAATCAATAAATGTACTAAATGTAATCTTGGAAATACCCGCACTAAATTTGTTTTTGGAACAGGAAATCCAAATGCCGAAATTATGTTTATTGGAGAAGCGCCTGGCGCAGACGAAGATTTACAAGGGTTGCCATTTGTTGGGCGAGCAGGACAACTTCTAACGAAATTACTTAAATATGTCGGGATTGATAGAGAACAAATATATATTTGCAATATCTTAAAATGTAGGCCGCCAAACAATCGGAAACCTTTACCTTCGGAAATTGAACTTTGCAAGCCTTATCTTTTGAAACAAATTGAACTGGTTAAACCAAAAATAATTGTTGCTCTTGGAGCAACTGCTATCGAAGGATTACTGAATATAAAGAAAAAAATGGGCGAACTACGAGGCAAAATTTTGAACTTTAACAAAATACCAGTAATAATTACGTACCATCCTGCAGCACTCTTACGAAATCCAAATTGGCAAGAAGATTTCTTAAATGACCTAAAATTATTATTTAAAAATTTTCCAGAATTAATGAAAAAGAAAGGTTAAAATGAAAATAGGTGTAATTTTTGGTGGCATTTCAACTGAAAGAGACATTTCAATAAAAAGTGGTATAGCTGTTTTTAAAGCTTTGAAAGAGCTTAACCACTATGCTATGCTAATCGACCCTGCTTTAGGAAATAATGGCTTTTTTTATTCCCTGAATGAATTGGATAACTTACCAACCTATTCTGAACTTGATTTATCGACTTGTACCAAGCAAAAATATCTTGAGTGCATTGAAAATTCTACTTTCGATACAATTGATTTGGCTTTCATTGTTTTACATGGTAAATATGGTGAAGATGGCACTATTCAAACACTTTTAGATTTTCGAAATATACCATACACAGGAAGCAAACCCCTAGCTCATGCTATTGGACTTAATAAGAATTTAAGTAAACTACTCTTTTCTTCTATTAGGATACCAACTCCACGATGGACAATAGTCAGGAAAGAAGACCTTAACAGCTATGAAATAGCCGATGAACTACGGAATGAATTCGGCAAAAAAATGGTGATAAAACCAAACGACCAAGGTTCAACTATTGGAATTACAATAATTCACGATGGAAATCTTGATGACATTTACAACGCCTTAACCTACGCCTCTTCACTTTCAAATATTGTTATTATAGAAGAGTATATAGAAGGAAGAGAAATTACAGTTGGAATTATTGGCAACGAAGCTTTACCTGTTATAGAAATTGTTCCAAAAAGCGGATTCTATGACTTTGAACACAAATATACTGTTGGTAAAACAGAATATATTTGTCCAGCTGAAATTCCCGATGATGTTGCTGAACTAACTCAAGAACTTGCTTTGATGGCATATAACATAATTGGTGCCGAAGGTTTTGCTCGTGTGGACTTCCGTTTAAACGAAGATAATCAACCCTTTGTATTAGAAGTCAACACCATACCCGGCTTTACAGAAACTTCCCTTGTACCTAAAGCCGCAAAAGCAATTGGAATTGAATTTCCCAAACTATGCCAAAAAATTATTGAAGAAGCCTTAAAAAACAAATAAAATTATTACTTAATCTTTGTATAATCAATTTCGGAACCCAAAACACTGTGTGGGATTAAATAAGCAATTACCATCACCAAAGATGCAATTATTGCCCATTTAGTATCATTTGGATTTTTCTTAAGTCTTACTACAGCTATTAACCAAAAGATCAAAGAAATTAGAGTTTTATTATCCGTTAAATCGTGCCCAAAGGGCCACCCTGACCAAAATACTCCGAAGGCATAATACTGAACAATTGGACCAAGAATGCCACCACCAATAAATAAAAGTATTAGAGTCAATATTGATAAAAGCAAAACATTTTTTCGTAAATACAATGATTCGAAAAATGTTCTAATTCCAAATACCATTGAAAAAAACATAAAGAAAATGTGAGGAATTAAAATATAAGCTGGAACTTCCCCCTTAAATCGAATTATTACAGGTTCACTGGTTAGATTAAACTCCTTTCCTTGCTCATCTTGAATGACTATTTTATACATAATTTTGCCTGCTGCTGGCTGACGGGGAATCACAGCGACCAAGCCAGTGTCTGATTGTTCCATCGGTTTAATACTCCAGTCATCATTGCTGGGATGCCGTCGATAATGCAAAAACCCTTTTAAATTTTTATTGTTAGTTTTTATTACAATTCGCGCATCCGAAGTATTTGTCCAAGACCTATCTAATTTATATTTAATTTTCTCTGAAGATATCGTTACACTTCCGGACTTTGGATAAGTTGGTCCTGTCATTCTCTGAAACATTGCAAAGCCTAGCATAATAATGAAAGAAAGTATCCAAAAAAAAACTCCTTTTGACATAAATATCCCTTTATTGTTGAACAAGTTTTTCGGCTTTTTCCAATAAGCTTTGAACCTTATTTACTACATTGTCTTTTCGAAGAACAACAGAAAAATAACCTAAATCCCCAAACATAATGTAACCAAGCGTAGCTTTTATCTCCTGCTTGATTTTATAATATTCTTCGTCGAAGAATTTTTCAAGATAACTATTTGTTTGCAACAAGTATTGTTTGAAAGAACTCATCACTTTATCTGAAATCTCAAATTTAAACAAAAAATTTTCAAAACTTAATTTCGAAATTTCTTTAAAACCGATAGGCGAATCAACAAAAAATCTTAAGACGAAATCATTTAGCAAACCATTATTCTTTAATTTTTGTAAATATGCTGGTAAAGTATCATATTGAAAAAAGAAATCTGGGAAAACCCCTCCTCCACCAAGAACAATTCTACCTTTTTTTGTAGTGAAAACAGGTAAATTTTTCTGTAAACCCGACTTTTTGATCATATTTTCTATAGTTTCTTTCTGTTCAGGGCTCAAAGTCAACTTGGTGAAAGTGCCAAGGTCCAGGTTATCTATTTCGGGCTTTTGAATTTGTCGACCCAAGGGCGAAACATACTCCGCAGTTGTCAATCTAAAAGCAGAGCCATCTTTAAACTCCCAAGTTCGTTGAACCAAACCTTTTCCAAAAGTTCTCTCACCAACAATTATTGCTCTGTCATTATCTTGCAAAGATGAAGCAAAGATTTCGCTTGCTGATGCTGAATTGTTATCAACCAGAATAATTAAAGGAAAATGTTTGTATTTTCCATCCTCTTCGCAAACATAAACTTTACGATGAATTTCCCTGCCCGAAACAACAACCACTGTATCTCCTTTGCTTAAAAACATCTCGACAAGTTTAACCGTTTCATCCAAATAACCACCTTGGTTGCCTCGTAGGTCAACCACAAAATATTTACATCCAATTTTAATTAGGCTATCGAAAGCTCGAGTAAATTCAGAAACACTTTTAAGAGAAAATCGAGTCAACTTCACAAATCCAATATTATCTTCATCAAATTTAATCGAAGCAACAACAGATGGAATAATTGTTTCAACAATGGGTATATCTATTTCCTTTAGTATTGTTCCTTGCTTAATTGTTATTATACACTTCTTGTTCGAAGATTCTAAAATTTTTTTATAAGCACTTTGTGCATCCTTACCCACGAAGTATTCATGGTTAATATAAATAATCCTGTCACCAATTTTCAAACCAGAAGATTCAGCTGGGCTACCACGTAAAATATTAAATACAATTAGTGAATCTCCTCGACGAAAAAATTGGACACCAATTCCTTCGCCTGAACCTCGGTAAGCCTCCTTGATTTTTTCATATTGTTGAGATGAAAAATAGTTCGAAAACTTATCTAATGATTGCAAAAGCGAACTGAAAGCATTTTCCGAAATAGATGTTATATTAATATCTTCTTTATAGTAGTTTGCTACAATAGTTTCTAAAATATTTTTAAACTTTTGAGTTTGAACCTCAAT
Organism: uncultured Hyphomicrobiales bacterium; assembly: GCA_964413155.1. GTDB lineage: Bacteria > Bacteroidota > Ignavibacteria > Kapaibacteriales > UBA2268 > Naka2016. The sequence continues at coordinate 68,213 of CAYPRT010000005.1, forward strand.
TATTTGGCGAATGGAATCATTATCACCACAAAAAGCAAAAAAATAGGACCAAATAAAAATAACAAAAAAACAAATTTTTTTCATTAAAAATACCTTTTAACTATGTCATTAAACAGCAGGCTCCAAATTGTAATTTTGTCGGTTTTTGTTGAATTATATTGTTCGAAATTATGATTAATATTCTTACTTTTTAGAATTTGACTTAAACGTTGAGCTTGTTCCAAATTTTCATTATCGTTTGCATCGGCAAGGATGTGGATATACTTTCGGGCACGTAAATGAATAAGCCAATATTCTTCTTCAAGATTTGGTAGAAAATCCAAAGGGGAATTAAAATAACAATTTTCGTCGAACCTATCACCACAAAACCGGCGAATATCAAAAAAAGCATCGAAGAGAACGGTCCCAAAAAACAAATCTGGATGTCGAAAGAATGAATTCCCAGCAAAATAACCTGATTCTCCACAACCAAATGTAATAATTGGGGTAGGGCTTCCAGCAATCTTGAAGATGCTGGGTAATACTTCCTCTACCAAAAAAGAATTGTATTTATAATGTAAGTTCGAGCGTTCAGCCCAATCCAATTCTGTATTTTTCCAGATTCGATTCTCAACTGTTGGAACAAAAACGAATCGAAATACCCCATTACTGATGTAATCCGAAACTACATCAATTATCTTGTGGTCAAACTCCGGGTTAAATTCATCCCCTGCTAATGGAAATGCTAAAAAAATAAAACCATGATTCCCAAAAATAGTAAGTTTCATTCGGCGATTTAAATGCTCACTATTAATAATCATTTCATTTTGAAACTTTTCCATTCAACTTCTTATATTATATTTATTACTTTGGTTGAATATTAAACTCTTCAAAATATAAACGATAATCTAATCCACCTTTGAAATTCAAGTAATTAACAACATACTTTCCAATGATGTCAAATTCAAGATTCACTAAGTCCCCAATTTTTTTTGACTTCAAATTTGTTTGTTCAAAAGTAAAAGGAATAATAGAAACCGAGAAAATGTTGTTTTGAACATCAACAATAGTTAAACTAATCCCATCAATTGCAATTGAACCTTTTGGAACCAAATAAATTTTAAAATCAATAGGAAAAGAAACAAAAATAATTTTGCTTATTCCTGAAGGAATAATTCTTGTAATCTTACCAGTTGAATCAATATGACCTTGAACTATATGACCATCTATTCTATCGGAAAGTTTTCGCGCTCTTTCCAAATTTACATCATTGGATACTTTCAAAGACCCTAAATTGGTTCTTTTAATTGTTTCTTCAACTGCATCAACTTCAAAAAAATTCTCTCCAAAATTCACAACTGTCAAGCAGACTCCATTAACACTAATCGAAGCACCTTTTTCAAGATTTTCTACAACTTTCCTTGCCCCTATCTTAAATCTAATCGATTCGCAGATGCGGTTAATGGACAAAATATTGCCTACTTCTTCAACAATGCCGGTAAACATTTATTTCAATCTTTTAAAATAAAAATATCTTTTAAATTTCTTCCAAACTCTGCAAAATCCAAGCCAAATCCGATTACAAATTTACTCGGAATTTCAAATCCGCAATACTTGATATTCAAATTAAATTTTAACTTTTCTTTCTTCAACAGAAGTACCGCTAATTGGATAGTTTTAGGATTGTATTTTTCTAATTCTTCCAAAACTGTTTTGATTGTAAGCCCGGTATCAATAATATCCTCAACAACAATGATATCCCTCCCTTCAAAATTATGGTTCGTAAGAAAAAGTTTGACTTTACCAGAACTTTCAAGTCGATTCCCATAACTTTCAGCTTTCAAAATCTCCAAATGAACTGGCATCTTAATGTCTTGCATCAACTCTGATGCAAAAAAAATTGCTCCTTTCAATACAACAAGAAAAACTGGTGTTTTCCCTCGATAGTCTAATTGGATTTCTTTTGCTAAATCTTTTATTCTTGAACTTATTTCTTGATAGCTAATATAAGGAACAAACTCTTTGCCATCAATCGTTACAAGGTTATCTTCATAAATTGCAGTCATCACTACTTCCTTCTAATTTTTTTATTACTCCTTTTAAAACCCTTTTTGTTCGTTTTGTCACTTTAAATTTATCGGAAATTCTTAACCCACCAACCCAAAAAATTTCTTCGTTTGAAACAAAAATAGGAAATTTACTTTTCATAATTAAAGAAATTTTCTGGTTAATAAAGAAATCACTAAGCTTTACTTTTTTATTCATTCCTAATGGAACAAAACGGTCACTTTCCTTCCAAGAGCGAACTTGAATTTGCTCTGAAATCTTATCAAAATCAAAATATTCAATATTTGGATTGTCTACAATAGCAAATTCAGTTTTAGGGACTTCAACAAACTCTATAAAAAAATCATTCCAAATGAAATGTGAAACTTTCTTCACTACTATTTCGCCGGATTTAGGTTTCAAAAAGTCTTTGCGAAGTAAAATGATCCTATCACGATTTTTAAAAGCAAATAAGTCTTTCTGAATTGTCAAGATTTTACCAGAACTCGCTTTGAATAGTTTTTTTATTTGTTCAATTTTCTTAAATGTTAGAATTGAACCAAAATTTCTTCGAAAAATTTCTTGGAGCAATTCACTAATAAGAAAATCATCGTAATGTTGGATTCCATTCAAACTTAATTCAACTTCAGTTGAGTTCCTTTGGAAAACAAACTGTTCGTATAAGTCTTTCACATAATTCGAAACAATCTTTAGGACACTTTGAGCAATTAATGCGGTTTGATTTATATTTTCAACAATATTAGGATTGTATTCCTTTTGCAAATAAGGGATTAGTTTGCGTCGAATTTTATTTCTAATAAATTCCATAGAGAGATTTGAAGAATCTTCTCTCCATATTAAATTACGAAACTTAGCGTAATTTTCAATTTCAGCACGAGAGAAAATCAGGAAAGGACGAATCAGAAATAAATCTTTAGCAATCTCATATTTTCGGGTAATTCCCTGTAAACCAGAAATCCCAGAGCCCCTAAAAAGTCTGAATAAAACGGTTTCGGCTTGGTCGTTTGCATTGTGACCAGTTGAAATGTATTTTGCAGAAAATGATTGAGCTGCCCTCTTCAGAAAGTCATATCGCAAGATTCTTGCAGCTTCTTCAAGATTCAACGAATTGCTTTCAGCAAATTTTTTGACATTTTTCTTTTGCAGAAACATCAATAACCCATACTTTTTTGCAAGCTCCTTAACGAATAACTCATCATCATCGGATTCTTCACCTCGTAACATATGGTTCATATGTGCAATTGCAATCTCAAATGGGAAAAAAAATTTCAGATTGTATAATGCATCCAATAGTGAAATTGAATCTACCCCACCACTAACTGCCACTAAGATTTTGGAATTCGGTTCGACAAGTAAATCTTGCTTTAAATGATTCAATAGTTTCTGAATAAACGGATGCCGTAAAATTTCTGACGGCGGGAACTTTTGTCGTTCTGGCTCCTCGCTGGGTAAAATCTTTACAATTTTTCGTTCAGATGAAAAATTTTCAATTTTTTTCAAAACAAGAGTTTTTAATTATTTAACCAACACAATTGGAATACTTCGGGGAATATTATTCAATTTGTATCTTACAAAATATATTCCTTGATTAAGATTTTCAAGGTTAATGTCAAAGTGAAATTCCCCTGCAGAAATGTTTTGTCCCTGAAAGATAGTACTAACGGTTCTACCAAGATAATCAGCAACTTCAATTTCTAACTTTACTGGAACGCTCAATGTTAATCGAAATTGGGAGTAACCAGTTGAAGGATTAGGAATTATGCTTGCATCGATCACTTCCGAGCTATTCAGCAAATCATTAACCCAGTCTACGTTTGCATCTATTCTCAAATCATCAATATACCATCCGTCTTTATTTTTTAAAGGAGTAGTCGACAAAGTAAATTTTATCAACACTGTATCATTTTCGAAACTTGCTAAACTTCTGTGTTCTGTAAACCATTGACTTTCGGTAACTTTGTCTTTAAATCCACTTGAACGACGCATATCGATAAAAGCAATATCTTGCCAAGTTTTACCAAAGTCATGTGAAACACTGATTATTCCAGCATCACCAGAGCTATCAATTATTGCTATTTCTTCAAAACTCAAAGTTAAGTTTGGAGCTTTCAAAATTACAGGGGCAAAGATTATGTAATTTTCGGACTTTGGCTTATAATCTCCATCCGGAGAATCAGTCAGAGAATTGGGAAGCGAATAGGCAGCCTTACTTGTTAAACCCCAAACACCGGTTGTGCCTTCCGTATAAAAAGGAACAATAGAATTTGGATTATCGAAGTTTTCACTTAGAGAAGTCAAAGGTGCACCAGAATAAGCCAAAACTTCATTAGAAAACTCACTCGGTGTTAATTTCTCCCCTCGCTTTCCAACAGCACGAATTTTAATTTTATAAAACTTATTGGTTGGAATAGGGATGATAGAAGTTTGGATTTCGCCAACAAGTAAATTGCTTTTTTCTATTGTATACAACTTTGAAGTGTCCGAAAAAATTTCAAGAAGTTCATAATCGTGGAAATAAGAACTATCAGTATGAATGGATGGGTTCTGCCAGGTTAATAAAACCCCTCCCTCGTTTGGTTTTGCAGAAACAATTTCTGGTGGCAACGGTTGAAGCGCTCCACCTGCCACTCCAGAAATAGTTACCAATGGGCTTTCCAAACCAGTTTCGTCAACTGTTTTAAGACTAAAAGAAAAATATTCTCCATCGACAAGATTTTCGTAAGTGTAAGTTTCAATTCCTTTTTCAACTTCTGCAATTTTATTACCTTCTTTAAAAATATGGATTTTAAAATTACCAAGAACTCCACCAAGTTGATTTTCGGTCGGATCTTTCCATTTCAAAATGATTTTATTTGGTTCGAGATATGTATTTACATATCTCAGGCTATCAGGCGGTTTCGGGGCAGTTGTTAAAATAGCAACATAAGCGTTGTTTGAAAAAAACGTTCCCCTTGGTTGATTCGGCATCCAAAAGCAAGGGATTATCTTTCCATCATAGGCAATCATTGATAGATAATCTCCCCAGTAGCGTCCGAGTGCTGCCCCGCCAGCATCAATCACTGCATTGGAATGGTCAAGATACCAAGACTGGGGAGTTACACGAATATTATTCCAAGATTTACCTTCATCAAAAGATACTGCAACAAACAAATCCACAGCCTTGTTGTTTGGATCCATTTGAGAGGAATAATAAGCAACAGCAAGAATCTTTGTCTTTGGGTCAAAAGCTACCGCTGGGAAAAACATATCATTACCATAAGGATTATCATCAACTTTTATTCGATTAGTCCAAGTTTCCCCTCCATCGGTTGATTTAGCAAGATAAATCCCATATTTTCCTTTATCATCTTTTCCTGCTTGAACTAAAAAAAGATTATTGGGATTATCTCCCAGACATATAAACGGATAGGACGAAACTCGCATATTTCCTTTATTTGGTAAAGCCATTCGAAGATTTACTTTTTCTCCAATAGTAACAACAGTTTGAGCAACTTTAGGACTTGTCCAAGCCCAACTAACACCACCATTAGTAGATTTTTGAACCATAATGCTGGTGTAGTTATTATTCTTGCTCTCCCAAACTACATACAAAGTACCATCTGAAGCAACAACTGGCATTGGAGATTGAACACTACCATTACCAACACTACCAGGTATTTTAGTTACAGGCGAAAATTCTTCACCATTAGAGGAATAAGAAAATCCTATTGTTTGCCCTTGACTTGGAGAAATCAAATACCAAGTAACATAAACACGGTCCTTGAAAGGAGAATTTGGATTAGCGTCGCAAGCAATAAAAGGTTTATCGTGAGAATCTTGAGATGACCCACCTCCAACAGAAAGAGCAACAGGAATTGGTTCACTCCAAGTAGCTCCACCATCTGTTGATTTATTAACAAATACTCCACCATCTTCAATATTTCCTTCGTTAGAAACTTGTGTAAAAATATATGAATAATACAAATTACCCTTTGAATCGAAAGCCAAACCAGGGTCTACATTTGTCATCCCTCCGTTTGAAGGTGAAGGAACAAAGACATCAGCATTGGGTGGCGTTAGGGATATTTTCCAAGTTTGTCCTCCATCAGTAGAATAAAAAGCAGCCATTCGGTAACCTGAAGATGGCGAATTGTATCTCATATCGTTTGCTGAAGCCACAAGTATATTTGGGTTTAAAGGATGTCGTGAAATAAAAGTTTCAGATTGCCCCCCACCAGAATTTACTATGTTAATAATTTGAATTCCAGAAGAAGTAAGTATACGTTCTGGACCACTTTCCAATTTATCCCAAGGGATTTCACGAGGTCTAAATACATCGAAGTAGTTTAAAATTATGGACTTTTCAGCATCAAGTATTGCAGGTAAAATCCTATATTCTAATTGGGAATAAACAAATATAGGTATTGATAACCAAAAAGTAAATAAATATAAAATCTTTTTCATTTTTAATCCTCAAAAACCAAACTCAAAATTAATAAAAAGAGGGGAATTATTTGCCGGTAAATAAAAAGCTCCTGAGCGGGGATTTGAACCCCGGACCCCCTGATTAACAGTCAGGTGCTCTAACCAGCTGAGCTACTCAGGAAAAAGTTACAAATGCAAAATTAAAACAATTTCCTAAAATAACAAAATAAAAAATTAAATTAGTTCAAATTTCAATTTGTTCAGTCAATCTGTTAATTTCAATTTTTTTCATTTTTAGTAAAGATTCCATTAGCTTTTCAAATTTTTTTGGATCTTTAAATAGTTCATTCAAAATTGTAGGAACTATCTGCCAAGATAAACCGAATTTATCTTTTAGCCAGCCACACTCCACCTCTTCCCCACCTTCGGTCAACTTATCCCAATAATAATCTATTTCATCTTGAGTTTCACAACGAAGGATAAAAGAGAATGCCTCGTTAAAATCAAATTTATGGAAAACATTGCCCCCGCTAATTGCATTAATTATGTATCCATCAAGACTAAATTGAGCAAATTGCAATTTTTCTGCAAGGACACTCAAAGATTTATCGAATGGGACCAAAGTTATGATTTTTGAATTTGGGAAAAGTGCTGTATAAAAGTTCACAGCATCTCCAACAAGTATAGATTTTTCATTGGTAAATAATAAAGTTGGAACTATTTTCTGATTTGAGTTAATATCATTTATATCTAACTGCCACGATACTCCAAATTTATCTTTTAACCACACATACAAACGACTCCATTCGTACTCTCCAAGTGGCATAAGAATTTCACCACCTTCGGAAAACTTATCGAACAAAAATTTTAAACGATTTTCGTTGTTGCAGTAAACATAAAATGAAATGGATTCATTTATTTTATATACTGGACCCCCATTTAAAGCAACGAAAGATTGCCCATTCAAAATAAAATCAATAGTTAATATAGAACCTTCTGGTTTTTTATGAATATCATATCCTGCTTTCCCGTATCTCATAACATTATAAACACTGGAATTTGGAAATAAGGAAATGTAAAACTTCGATGCTTCCTCGGCACAAGAATCAAACCACAAACAGGGAGAAAACTTGGAAATTATGCTCATAATTGACCTCCGTTTTACTTGAACTAATTACATTCAAAAAAGCAACTTAAAAAATTAAATTTACCCTTCGAATAAAAGGAAATAAATAACCAAAACTTTATATCCTTTTTAACTAAATATTCCTTACAAGTAAGATAATAAAATCAATTAATTTTGTTATCGCTAAACATTTTAAAGTTTAGAGGTCATATAAAAATCTTAAAATTAAATCTCATTTTGAAACTTTGAAATTAACATTTGATAATCTTCTATTTCATTTAGATTAAAAAAATCTTCTTTTTTATAAAAAGGCAAAGTTTGTGGGTCAATAATTTCTGGTTGGACAAAAGAAAAAAATTTATAAAAAGATTTATTTGAATTATTATCTAAAAGAAAATATTCTAATTTTTTCAAAATTTGTTTTGAATAAACACCAACCAAAGGCTGTAGGAGACCTCCAACGCTGTAAATAATTATTGGCTTTTCACTGTTATAATTCACAATGTATGCAATCAAATCTTTAGTAATTAATGGCATATCACAAGGTAACACAAATATTTTATTTTTGGTAGAATTTTTTAAAGCTGAATGAATTCCAGCTAGTGGGCCTTTGTTTTTAAAAAGATCTTCGAAAATGGGAATGCCAAGAAATTCGTAATCTTCTGGAGTATTTGTAATCAAGATTACCTTTTCAAAAGTAGACTCAAGTAATTTTGCAATTTTTTCAATTATTGTAATCTCACCAATTTTTAGTAGTGCCTTGTTCATTCCCATTCTTGAACTCTTACCACCGGAAAGAATTACGCCAGTGATGTCCCGAATTTTCATTCTTACTTAGGTTTCATTCAAAATATCTTCAATCCAGGTTAAACCAGCCATTGATGAAGGTAAGCCAATTGTTGGAATAGCAAGCAAAGCAACCTGTCGAATTTCTTCTGGATTACATCCTGCATCCAAAGCTTTACGAACCTGGGAATGAACTGCCCCTTCAAGGCGTGCACCAATTGAGATGCCTAACTTTATTAAGGTACGTGTTTTTTCATCCAAAGGACCAGAGGAATGAACTGATCTCCCAAGATTCTCATAAGCTTTGGCAATTTCTGGATAATTTTCAGTAAGTTTTTGATATTGCTTTGGTAAATTTGACATAATTACCTCGAATATTTTCAAAATTCATAGATTTTACACAAATTTAAGAAAAACAAACTTATTCATTATAATTTCCATTAAATTAATTTAACATCTTGTATTGATTTTCCAGATATCCCAAGTGTTTAATTTTGGGTAAATCAAAACTCTTAAACAAGTTTTAAATTATTTGATTAATTTTGCATTTGTCCGTTGGGGGTGCTCAATCAAATTGATTGGGCTGAGAGGATACCCCTGGAACCTGATCCGGGTAATACCGGCGTAGGGAAACGGACGCAAGTCCCTATCCAGGCACATCCTCTTAGAAGCCTCCAAACGGATAGTTTGTATGTTAAACTATTCGTATGGTGGCAAAATGACTAAAAAACTTTTTCTTTCAATCTCAATCTTGGGGGCAGTGTTGTTCCCTGTTTTTGCTTCGGAAGAAGCAAGCGACACACTAAAAAAATTTACTCTTCCAAGCATAACAGTAACGTCAACTCGTGCAATTCGAGGCGAAACTCCAGTTCCATTTTCCGAAATTCATTATCTGGAATTTAGTCCAATTTATACTACACAGGACATTCCTCGAGTTTTATCCCAAATGCCTTCAATTATTACCTTTTCGCAAAGCGGAAACGACATTGGCTATTCCAACTTAACTATGCGGGGGTTTAATCAACGAAGAATTTCAGTTTTGATTAATGGCATCCCACAAAATGACCCAGAAGACCACAATGTTTACTGGATTGACTTTCCCGATTTTCTCCCAAATGTTCAACAAATACAAATTCAAAGAGGAGCAGGTTTGAATAACTATGGACAAGCAGCAATTGGAGGTTCTATTAACTTTAATACAGGAAATTTCTTGCAAAAGAAAGGTGTGAAGTTGTTTTCTGGTATTGGTTGGCAGGAATTTGGTTACGAAGACGAAACCAAGCTCTATCCCAATGTAAGTAAATTTTCAGTTGAGTTTTCTTCTGGGTTAGTCGATAAATATGCCTTTTATGGAAGGCTTTCCAGAGTTAATTCCATGGGCTACCGAAATCACTCGTATGCATTCCTAAACAGTTACTTTTTCAGTGCAGCAAGATTCGAGGAGAACCTTTCTACTCAGATTAATATTTTTGGTGGCCCCCTAACAGATGGTTTGGTTTATAATGGTTTACCCAAAGATTTCATACGGGATAAAAAAAAGAGAAGATTGAATTTGAGCTATTGGGAATATGATTCAACTGGAAAAAATGTAACTTTTTCAGTTGAACGAAGAAAACAAGAAATTGAAGAATTCACACAACCCCACTACGAAATTCTTAATGATTGGCAAATATCGAAATCTTTAAGCTTACTTTCGGCATTGTTTTACTACACTGGCGACGGCTACTTCGATTATGACGCAAGTTGGGCAGACACTAATATGCTTCGGTTGACCTCGGAATATGGTTATAACATTTCAGCTAATCCCACAGGTACAATTTTCAGAGCCTTTGTTGGCAACAAACAAGGTGGATGGATTCCAAGAATAATATGGACACACGGTGAAAACGAACTAACCGCAGGTTTCGAACTTCGTATTCACCGTTCAGAACACTGGGGAAAAATTCGCTATGCAGAACTATTACCAGTAAATTACGACCCTGACAGCAAGGTTTATTCAAACAATGGGGTTAGAGACATTTTTTCTGCTTTCGCAAGAGAAAAACTTACTTTAAACAAGCAATTTACACTTTCACTCGAAGGCCAATTCACATATCAAAGATACGCATTGAAAAACGAAAAGGCTCGCGACAAGTATGTTTACTTCAAAGACATAAACGGTAACCTTATTGGTGGCAACAAATATTTATTCGACATCAAATACCTCTTCTTCAATCCCAGAGTCGGAATCAACTATAAATTAAATGAACAAGTTAACTTTTTTGGTTTTGTTGCTTATACCTCCCGTGAACCTCGAATGCATAACCTTTATCGAGCCGAAGATTCGTATTTCGGTGCTACCCCGCAATTTGAATTTAAACAAGTTGGGAACGAAATTCACTATGATTTTGCCAAGCCAATTTCTAAACCAGAAAAACTGCTCGATATTGAGATAGGTTCAAATTTCAATTTACTAAATTTTATTGACGGTAGCCTAAACATTTTCATTATGGATTACAAAGATGAACTTGTCAAAACAGGTAGATTGGATATTTTCGGCAATCCTGTTGAAGAGAATATTCCTAAAACTCGTCACATTGGATTAGAACTTGAGTTAAATGCTAAAATCTTCGATAACAATTACGGGAAACTCGAATTGTATGGAAATGCAACCTTTTCAAAAAATGAAATAATAGACTTCAATTTTGTAACCTTCGACAGTTCTATCATATCTTTCAAAGGCAATCCCATTTCTGGATTTCCTAAATTTATGGGTAATGTTCGCGCTTCTTACACATATAGAAATCTTTTTGTTTCCCTAACGGGACAATATGTCGGCGAGTATAGAACAGACAACTATGGCGACCTGGTAACTAATAATCCAAAACTAATTGAACATTTACGTTACTTAGGTGATTACTATGCCGATAACAAACTTGAACCCTATTTTGTTCTAAATTTTGATGCAAATTATACAATCAAAAATCTTGGTTTCTTTAATGAAATTCTCTTTAAATTTCAAGTTAGAAATTTACTAAACAAACTATACGCAGCTGGAGCCGAAGGAAAAGAATTTTTCCCAGCAGCAGAACGAAGTTTCTTTCTTGGAATTGAACTTGGCTTTTAAAATAAACTGCCCCCAAAAAGGGGGCAGATTTTTATTCAATATTTTGTATTTGTTCACGAATTTTTTCTATTTCTTCCTTGGCACCAATAACAAGTTGAGAAATATCAGCATCATCTGATTTCGAACCTATTGTATTAAACTCCCTATTGATTTCCTGAATAATAAAATTTATTTTTTGCCCAACAGGTTCACGAGATTTAAGAGCCTCTTTAAGAAATTTTAAATGGGAATGTAGCCTTGTACATTCTTCGGTGATATCTAATTTATTAGCCATAAGAAGAATTTCCATTTGTAAACGGTTTTCGTCGATTTCCTCGTTCTCGAATAGCAAAGCAACTTTTTGACGAAGTTTTTCTCTTTCGATTTCAATTCTATTAATACTTTTCTGTTCAATTTTTTTTAAAATCTCTTGCAATTTTTTAGTCCTAATAGAAATATCTTGGTAGAGGTTTTTTCCTTCTTTTAATCTATATTCATCGAGCAAATTCAAAGCTTCGGAAAGAGCATCTTTAACAACTTCCCATTCGATTTCAATGTTGTATTGTGGATTATCGTCAATTAACAAGTAGTTTGTGAAAGCCAAGATATCCGAAATAGTAATTGGGCTACGAATTTTTAATTTCTTAGCTAAGGAACTCAATGAATTGTAAATTCCCAAAGCAACTTTTTCATTGATTTGAAAGGGTTTTAATGATTCATCAAGTTCAGTTGAAATATATAGGACAACATTCCCGCGTGAAACAAATTTTTTCACAAGTTCACGAATTTCCATCTCGTAGGAAGAAATAGACTTTGGCAGTTTACAATTAAGTTCAAGGAATCTGTTGTTCAACGACTTAATTTCCACAACAGCTTTTACACCTTCGGAAAGTTTTTCGACTTTCGCATAGCCCGTCATACTTTTCATTTTTATTCGTCACTAATTTTTAAAAATTCAAAAATAAGAAATTAAACATTCAATCATTTTGCTTATTAAATCAATGAAGTAGGGCAGTATGAGTTTAGTTGCAATTGTAGGCAGACCGAATGTTGGAAAATCGACACTCTTCAATCGTTTAATTGGAGAGAAAAAAGCAATTGTTGATGATATACCGGGTGTGACCCGAGACCGATTGTATTGTACCGCGGAATGGAATGGGAAAAAATTTACTTTGATTGATACAGGAGGGTTCGTCCCCAAAACTGAAGATGAAATTGAAATAGCAGTTCGGGAGCAAGCTTTGATAGCAATTGAAGAAGCCGATGCGATACTTTTCGTTTGCGATGGTCGAGATGGTGTTACAAGTTATGATATTGACATTGCAAATATTCTTCGACGGAGAAAAAAAAATGTTTTCCTTTTGATAAACAAATGTGATAACAGTGAACAAGACCAAAATTCTTATGAGTTTCATAGACTTGGTTTAGGAAAACCCTATCCTATTTCTGCATTGTCGGGAAGAAACTCTTGGGAATTTTTAGATGATTTAGTGGAAATTCTGTCTGACAATATAACAAAAGAAGAAGACCCAAGATTAAAAATTGCAATAGTGGGCAGACCGAATGTTGGAAAATCCTCCATTGTAAATTCTTTGGTCGGGAAACAACGTTCAATTGTTACTAGTATACCTGGAACAACCAGAGATTCAATCGATACAATCATTAAATATTATAACGAAGAAATTGTATTAATCGATACTGCAGGATTACGGCGAAGAACAAACATAAAAGAAAGCATTGAATTTTATAGCGTTGTTCGAACCACAAAAGCAATTGCACGATGCGATGTTGCCGTTGTCGTAATAGACGCCACAAGAGGATTGGAAGAACAAGACAAGAAAATAATAAATAATGTCGACGAAGCAAGAAAAGGAATAATAATCGCAGTTAACAAATGGGACTTGATTGAAAATAAAGATGACAAAACAGCCGATGAATTTAAAAAGAAATTATACGAAGAACTACAAACATACTATTATGTACCTGTGATTTTTATTAGCGCCAAAACTAAACAAAGACTTGTCAAAATAATTGAAAAGTCGAAAGAAATTAAACATAATAGAATGGTTAGAATACAAACCTCGCAATTAAATCAAGAAATACTACCCGAACTCGAAAAAACACCACCACCGGCAATTCGTGGGAGAGATTTAAGAATTAATTATATTACTCAAACAAAAGTTGAACCACCAGTCTTTGTTTTCTTTTGCAATTTTCCTGAACTAATTCCTGATTCATACAAAAGATTTATCGAGCATACTATCAGAAGGAAATACAATTTCGAAGGAACCCCAATCTCCTTTGTTTTTAGAAAAAAGAATCAAAGGAAAAACGAAAGCATTGACTGATTACCAAACTTCTGGATTTTTCAAATATTCATCTATAGCCTTTGCAGCTTTGCGACCAGCTCCCATTGCAAGAATTACTGTGGCTCCACCTGTAACGATATCTCCCCCAGCAAATACTCCTTTCTTACTCGTTTTCATTTTTTCTGGGTCAACTATAATGTTGCCCCACTTGTTCACTTTCAAATCAGGGGTTGTTTTGCTAATTATTGGATTTGAACCATTACCAATTGCAATAATACCCGCATCGATTGGAATGGTTTCAATAGCTCCGTCAATAGGAATAGGTTTCCTTCGCCCAGAAGCATCTGGTTCTCCAAGCTGCATCTTTTGAACTTTTACAGCACGAACCCAACCGTCTTCATCACCCAGGAACTCCAAGGGCGCACTGAGAAAGATAAATTTAATACCCTCCTCTTTTGCATGCTTAATTTCTTCAATCCTGGCAGGCATTTCGGCTTCGGTTCGCCTGTAAATAATCATTGCATTTTTTGCTCCCAACCGTAGAGCAGTTCGTACTGCATCCATTGCAGTATTTCCACCACCGAATACAGCAACATCCTTACCACGTAAATCCATAATCGGGGTATCTGCTTGAGGGAATTTATATGCTTTCATTAAATTTACTCTTGTAAGAAATTCATTAGCAGAATAAATACCCAGCAAATTTTCACCAGGAATATTCAAAAAGTATGGAAGCCCAGCGCCAACGCCGATAAAAATTGCATCAAACCTTTGCAAAAGCTCATCAATTGTTTCTGTCAAGCCAATAATATAATTCGTTTGGAACTCCACACCAAGTTTGCGAAGATAATCTACCTCGGCTCTAACTATTTCTTTTGGTAAACGAAATTCTGGAATACCATAAATTAACACTCCCCCAATTTCATGCAGAGCTTCGAACACAGTAACGTCGTGTCCCATTCGAATTAAATCCCCAGCACAACTCAAACCTGCGGGACCACCTCCGACAATTGCAACTTTTTTCCCAGTTTTTGGTTTCATCTCTGGCAATCTAAAGCCAAGATTTTTTCGTTCCCAATCGGCAACAAATCGTTCAAGGTGACCAATTGCAACTGGTTCATTCTTTTTACCAACAACACATACCTTTTCGCATTGCTCCTCTTGTGGACAAACTCGACCACAAACCGCTGGTAATGCATTATCTTCTTTTAAAATCTCTGCGGCTTCTTTAAATTTTCCTTCGGCAACCATTTTGATAAAATCAGGAATTTTAACTGCAACGGGACATCCTTCAACACACACAGGTTTTTTGCATCTCAAACATCTTTCGGCTTCTTCAAGAGCAAGTTCGATTGTATAGCCAAGATTTACTTCCTCAAAATTTCGTATACGAACCTCGGGAGGCTGCTCGGGCATATGATGCCTTTGAATTTTCATTCGTTCCTTGTTCGTAAGCTCAGGCATTTTGTTTCTCCAATTTTTTTGCCATCAAGTCAATTCTACAGATAAATTCTTCGAGTGCTTTCTTTTCGTGCGCAATATACATTCTATTTCTTTTCATTAAATTGTCGAAATCGACTTTGTGAGCATCAAACTCTGGTCCATCGACACAAGCAAAATAAGTCTTGTTATCCACTGTTACACGACAACCACCACACATCCCTGTCGCATCAACCATTATAGGATTTAGACTAACAACCGTTTTAATTCCATAAGGTCGGGTAACTTCTGCTACTGCTTTCATCATTGGTATTGGACCGATTGCCAAAACAAAATCAATTTTTCGTCCTTCGTCGATTAATTGTTTTAGTTTATGGGTAACAAATCCGTGAAAGCCGTAGGAACCATCATCAGTTGTTGGGTATAACTCATCGCAAATCTGTTTCATTTCATCTTCAAGGATAACAAACTCTTTTGTCCTACCTCCAATAATTCCAATAACATAATTACCAGCCTCTTTTAAGGCTTTTGCTGTTGGATAGGCAATTGCAGTTCCAACACCACCGCCAATACTTACAGCTACACCAAAATTATCAATTTCGGAAGGTTTTCCAAGCGGTCCAACTATATCGTGAATAAAATCTCCTGCATTTAATAAATTAAGTTGTTTTGTGGTTTTACCAATTCCTTGAACAATAATGGTAACTGTTCCTTCATCAATATTTGAATCAGCAATAGTAAGAGGAATTCTTTCACCTAACTCATCAACACGAACAACAACGAATTGACCGGGTTTTCTCTTTTCTGCTATTTTCGGAGCATGAATTCTGAAAAGCTTGATATCTGGAGCGATAAATCTGGCTTCTATTATTTTATTCATTTTTATTCCTCAAAAAACTTAAAATTAGCAAATTTCTCCAAGATTTAAAGCATTAAGTAATAATCGAATAAACATATTCTTTTTCGCTACACAATTTAGGCTGTCTGTTGAAAATTATAAAGAAACAAAATGATATGTATATTCCAAAAATTCAAGATTATTTTTCTATTTTTTCCCAAACAATTTCTGCGATATCTTTTACAAACACAGACTCTTCCTTATTCATAGCCTTAATTCCATCCGTTATCATTGTAATACAAAATGGACAATTCACACCAATTAATTCTGAATTAGTCTGAAGTAGTTCTTCGGTTCTTTCAATATTAACTCTTTTGCCTCGGGTTTCCTCTAAAAACATCATTCCACCCCCAGCACCACAACACAAGCCTTTGTCTCGTTTTCGTCTTACTTCAATAAAACCTCCATCATAAATTGATTTCAAAATACTTCTTGGTTGGTCGTAAATTCCATTATATCGCCCTAAATAACAAGAATCGTGGTAGGTAACTCTGTGTTCAGAAGAAGAACTTATCTTTATCAATCCCTTTTCAATCAAATCGTAAATAAATTGGGTATGATGAATCACCTCTGCTTTAAAATCATAATCAGGATATTCATTTTTTAAAATATTATAACAATGAGGGCAAATAGTTAGAATTTTCTTTACATTGTATTTTTTGAAAGTTTCAACATTAGTCTTAATCAAAAAGTCTGCAAGATATTCATTTCCACAACGGCGGGCAACATCTCCATTGCACATTTCTTCCACACCAAGAATTGCAAAATCAATTCCTGCAAACTTCAAAATTTTCGCAAAAGCTTGGGAAACTTTTTTTGCTCTTTCGTCGAAACTACCTGCACACCCAACCCAGAATAGATATTCAAAATCGGGATTTTCGTAAGCAATTTTTATATCGAGACCTTCAGCCCAAAGAGCCCTATCGGATTGAGGAAACTGCCAAGGCGCTCCATTATTTTCCAAACTATTAAATACATTCTGCAATAAGTTGGGAAAATTAGACTCCATCAGCACTTGATTTCTTCTCATCTCAATAATTGGGTGTAGATGTTCAATTGATATCGGGCACTCTTGCATACAAGCACCACAAGTGGTACATTGCCATAATGCTTCAGGAATTTCATAATCCCCAATAAAGGATTTCTGTACAATACTACTTTCTTTGGCGTCAAGTGAATCTTCTACACTTTTTCTTTTTAACAAAATAGTTCCTTTTTCATTAGCCCGATTCCTAATTTGGATGATTATTTGCCGAGGGCTTAAAACCTTTCCGGTTAAATTTGCCGGGCAAACACTATCACATCGACCACAATGAGTGCAAGAAAATGAATCGTGTATTGATTTCCAATTCAGATATTCAAAGTCACTTGCACCAAAATTTTCAATATTTTCACTTTCAAAATCTATTTTTGTAGGTTTAAAAAATATCTCTGGTTCACGGAAAAACACATTCTGGATTGAAGTAAAAACATGAAAGTGCTTCGAATAATACAAATAATTCATAAAGAAATAAATCCAAAGAATATGGAGCCACCAAAATATTTTGTAAAAGAGGTAAGAATTTGTATGGGAAAAAAATGTAGCAATTTGACTTGCGAAGGGTTGAAATGAATTAGGTTCGGGACCAAATTCGACTATTTTCGCTGAGTTTTGCAATAGCAAAGCAGATACAATAATGAAAATAGATGCAAGAACAACTATCGCATCAATTCTTTCTTTTTTATCGCCCTGTAATCGTTTAACACGAAAAACGAAGCGACGAAGAAAAGCAAAAAAAACAGCAAATATCACAAGAACACAAAACAAGTCATTCAAAAAAGTAATTACAGAATAAAACCAACCAAGAAAATCCCAGCTGAAATTTTCCCAAAAACCTTGAAAAACCGATTCTGAAGCTGAAAAAAGAAGGGCAAGGAAACCCCAGAAAATCGCAATATGAATTAGCCCCGCAAAGGGCTCGCGCAATATTTTGCTTTGAAACAATGCAACTTTTATTAAGTTTTTAAATCTCTTCCAAAAACGGTCAGTTCGGTTTTCTAGCTTTGCTAACTTTAAAATCTTCGAAAATCTATATAAATTGTAACCCAAAAAACCAAAAGCAAAAAAAGTAATAATTGCAAAAATTAATTTATCCATAACTTGTTACCTCAAAAAAAACAAAATAAAAAAACCAAATTTCAAAATAGATTGTGAATGAAAGTTGGTTTAATTTTTTGTATTTGTTTGTTGCTATCTTTTCAAAACTATTTTCGAAGGATTTACCCCAACCGACATCTTCTTTATAAACTCTGTATTATTTTCTGTTAATTTGTAAATCAAAATTTCACCTTCGACAGCATAATTTCGAGCATTTCCAACAAATAAATGTCCATCTTTCCAATCAAAGGCAACTGAATACCAATTTTCTCGTGTGTCAGGATTAATTAAAATTGTGTCAATCTTATTCAAATAATAATTTAGCTTTAAAACTTTGTTGTTCGAGATAAAGAAAAGCGAAGATGAACCTTCGACCAAAAAAAATGAACGAGCAAAGGTTTTATATTCATTTACCTTCGACAAACTATTCAGATCAAAAATAACAATCCCGCCAATAGAGTCCTTGAAAGAAGGTAAATTGTTATAGGAGACAAACATTAATTTTTTTCTACCATCAATAACTATTTCTATTGGATTCGGTCCGACGTGTACAACTCGCTCTTCAACCAATGTATTAACATCGATTACAGAAAGTGTTCCTGCTTTGGGTTCATTAGCACGAAAGTCGCCATATCCAGAATTTGCTACATAAAGCTTTCCTTCAAAGTAAACAACGAATTCTGGGGCAGGACCAACTTTGATTTGCTTGACAATATTTTTTGTTCTATAATTTACTATATGAATGCAATCTTGATATAAATCTGTAACAGCAAATAAACTATCATTAATCAAAGCAAGTCGCCGTGGTGCGGAGTTGCCTTCGAATGTAATATAACCAAGTAATTTACCACTTTTGACGTCAAAGAATTCAACTGCTTTTGATGTTGTGACAACAACAAAAAAAGTATCGCCTTTGAGGACAATATCGTTGCCCAAATCTCCAATTTTAAAATTAGGATTTTCATTGCTTGTGAAATCTTTAATTAAATTAAAGTTCAACAAATTCAGCTTACTAACTATCGAATTATTATAACCCCAAAGACCTTCGCAAAGTATAAGAGCAAAGTTAGAAGATGATGAATCAATATTATTTTCGAAATTTAGTGCATTGTTTTCCTTGCAAGATGAAACTAAAAAGTATAAAAACCAAAATAAAATTAATAACTTTGCATTCATTTGAACATTGAAAAGATATCAAAAATCAAATTATGCAAAAGAAATTTAATATTGGGGTAACTTCGGGCGATATAAATGGAATCGGATTTGAAGTGCTTGCAAGATATCTTAATTCAAAATGGTTCGAACAACACTCCCAAAAAGCGATTTTTTCGTTTTTTTTCTCTCAATCTCTTTTTGAAAATTACTTCCAAACTTCTAAAAGAATAACGAGGCTTTTTAAAGATATAAAAGATATTCTCAATCTAATTCAATTTGTTGAAGTAAAAGGGAAACCAAAAATTGAATTTGGTAAAATTTCTAAAGAAAGCGGAAGGTATGCCTTCGATTCTATAAATTTGGCTTTAGAATATGCTAAAAAAGGAATTATTCAAGGAATTGTTACTTTGCCAATCTGTAAAGAAAGTATCCAACTAAATAAAAGTGACTTTATTGGGCATACCGAGTTATTTTCAAACTTTTTCAACGTTAAGCAATCTTTGATGATGTTTATTTATAAGAAATTTCGAATTGCATTGCTAACAAACCACCTCCCTATCAAACAAATATCAAATGTAATTACTTCTAAGTTAATAATTGAAAAAAGCACAGTCTTTTATAATACATTAGAAAAGGACTTTAAAATCAAAAGTCCCAAAATCGCAATTCTTGGGTTAAATCCTCATTCAGGTGAAGATGGACTAATCGGAGATGAAGAAATGTACCAATTTTTACCTGCAATAAATCAACTAAAAGAAAAAGGAATCCTCATTGAAGGTCCTTTCCCTTCGGATAGTTTTTTTGCATTCAATCATTACAGGCATTTCGATGGAATTTTAGCCTGTTATCATGACCAAGGATTAATTCCATTCAAATTAATGACCCAGGGAAAGGGAGTTAATTACACTGCAAACCTCCCGATAGTTCGGTGTTCTCCTGACCATGGTACTGCTTTCGATATAGCTGGAAAAGGGGTTGCAGATTTCGAAAGCTTAAAAAACGCTTTCGAAATAGCGATAAGGGCAATTTACCACAGATTTAAAACAAAAAAAGAAAATTAAAGGATTAACATTGCATCGCCAAAGACAAGGAAACGATATTCATTTTTCAAAGCATGTTTAATAGCTTTAAGATACAAATCCTTACCAGCAAATGCCATTCCCAAATATGTTGATGGACAATTAGATTCGTGAAAATTAGTAATCAATCGAGTAGCAATTTTGAATTCGTATGGAGGGAAAATAAATTTGTCTGTCCAATCTCTATTCGGTTTAACGGTACCAGAAATCAAAACCGAAGATTCAAGGGCACGGGCTACACTGCTTCCAACCACAAAAACATTCCTTTTCATTTTTAAAGTCTTGTTAATGGTTTCGGCAGTTTCAGTAGGAATAATAAAATATTCACTATACATTCGATGTTTAGTTAAATCCTCAACTTCTATTTTTTCAAATGCACCTTGACCAATAGTGATTACAACTTTGGCGATTTTCACACCCTTTTTCTTTAATTTTTCAACAAGGTCTTTGGTAAAATGAAGACCAGCCGAAGGCGGTGCAATCGAGGTATTATACTGGGGATTTGCAAAAACGGTTTGGTAGTGATACTTATCCAAAGTCGAGTATTCACGCTTAATATAACTTGGAAGCGGCATCTGCCCGATTCTTTCCAGGATTTTGTGAATATCACCATCGTAACTTAATCGTAAAGTACGTCCCCGAGAAGTTGTGTTATCAATAACTTCGGCATAGAAATTATTTTCATCAAAGAAAATTTTGTTACCAATGCGAACTTTTCGTGCAGGTTCTACCAATGCATCCCAAAGACGTTCTTCTGCACGTAACTCTCGTAGCAAAAGAACTTCAATTTTGGCGTTGGTTTTTTCCTTTCTTCCAAAAAGCCTTGCTGGGAAAACAGAAGTTTCATTAACAACCAAACAATCTCCTTTCTCGAAATAATCCACAATGTCCGAAAATACCCTATCCTCTAATTCACCCGTTTCGCGATTGACAACAAGAAGACGACACGAATCGCAGGGATCAGCAGGATATTTTGCAATTTGATTTTTTGGAATAGTAAAACTAAACTCTGATAACCTCATAAATTACCTTGATTTACTCTGATTAATTGAATTAATTTTAAGCATACATTTATAAATAACGAAAAAAGGAAACTTTAGTTTTATTTTTCCAGTACATTGTATTCTGTTAACTTCAAAAGTAAGTCATTTGTTCTTTTAATAAATTCTTCGGGTTTTTCAAGTTGATTTTCTAATATTAATGTCTCCTCATATAGGTTCAAAATAATATTTTCGACAAATAAATCTTCTTTATTTGTTTGTACAATCTTTGCAAGGTTTTTAATCAATGGATGTGTCGTGTTAACTTCTAAAATCTTTTTAGATTGAATATAATTTTTATCAAGCATCTTAAAAATCTTTTCAGATTGTGGATCTAATCCAAAAACTGGAACAACAAGAGTTACAGGAGAGTCAACAAGTCGTTTTGATTCTTGAACATTCAAAACTCTATCGCCTAGAACTTGTTTGAACTTGTCAAGAAGCAAATTAGCAAGCTCGGGCTCAAGTCTTTCATTTTCATCACATTGTGATTGTATTTCAACATCAATTTTATCTATAGATTTCAGAGGCTTACCATCAAAGTCACCAATTGCAGGAACAATAAGAGCATCAATTGGATCGGTCATAATTAGAACTTCATAACTGTTTTTCAGGAAAAATTCAATATTCGGATTTCTACTGAGGGAACTTCTTGAATCAGTCAGCACATAATAAATAGATTTTTGGTCAGGTTTCATTCGCGCCACATAATCTTTAAATGAGATATACTCACCTTCGGGAAGTAAAGAGCTTTGGTAACGCAAAAGGTTAACAATCTTTTCTTTATTGGTAGAATCAATTATTATTCCGCCTTTAAAAATCTGACCAAAATTTTGGATAAATTTATTAAACTTTTTGGGTTCCTTTTCGGATAATTCTTCGAGATGACTTAAAATTTTTGTGGTTATGATTTGCCTAATTTTAGCAATTATCGCACTATGCTGTATTGTTTCCCTTGAAATATTTAATGGGAAATCATCAGTATCCAAAACTCCTCTTACAAATCTTAGATATTCAGGAATAATTTCCTGATTATCGTTTTGAACAAAAATCTTGTGGGAATAAAGATGAATTGTAGTATCAAAAAAATCTCGCCAGTAATATGGTGGAGGCGTTTCGGGAATATATAACAGTGCCTTGAAGTTCACTGAACCTTCAATCGAAAGATGAAGATAGCTTAATGGAGGATTCTCGTCCTTAGCTAAAAATTTGTAGAAAGAAGTAATTTCTTCTTCGGTTAACTCATCTTTCCTTTTATGCCAAATAGCATCAATGGTATTAACTTTCTCGTTGTTCACATAAATAGGAAAATCTACAAAGTTCGAATACTTTCGTATTATTTCCTTTACTTTATCTGGATTTGCAAATTCTTTGTATTCCTCTTTCAGCTTGAAGTAAATTAATGTCCCCCTATTAGGACGTTCAATTTCTTCTATTGAAAACTTTTCGCTTCCGGTAGATTTCCATCTGACACCTGTGGAATCAATTCTGTAGGAACGAGTTTCAAGCGTAACTTCATCTGTAACCATAAAAACTGAATAAAATCCTACCCCAAATTGACCAATTAAATTCAAATAGATTTGATTATTGTCTTTTTTTAAATTTTTCAAAAAATTGGCAGTTCCAGAGTGTGCGATTGTGCCTATTTGGGTTATTACTTCCTCTTTCGTCATCCCAATCCCTGTGTCTTCAATCTTAAACAATCCCGTATCTTTGTCCACGGAAATATCGATCCGTAATTCTGCTTCGGGATTAAGAATTTCCGGTTCTGTCAATCTTTTAAAACGAATTTTATGAAGTGCATCCGATGCGTTTGAAATAAGTTCGCGGATAAATATTTCAGGATTAGTATATAATGAGTGGACTATTATGTCAAGAAGTTGTTTAATTTCTGCAACAAACTCGTACTCTTGGATTGTTTTAGTTGCACCTTCCATAGTCGCCAATCTTTAAATTCCAAATCTTTTTATAACGAAATAAACCAAAGATTATTTAGAACAGAAAAGCCTAAATTCATTAAATCAATAATATTTACCTTATCTTTTATTTCTGAAGTTATATTAAAAGCTATCTTCTTTTTCGAAATATGTTGTATTTTTGAGTTTATGCAGAAATTTATATCAAAAAATCTCATCTTAGCAGCGGTTCTTTTATTCCTTTTACTCAATATTTTTTTATTCATAAATTATCTAAGAAGTGGAATTGGGTACCAGCCAATTCAAAATGTGTCATTTTCCCATAAATTACACTCAAAGTATAAAATTTCTTGCTTGTTTTGTCACCACGAAGCCGAAACACATAGCTATGCTAATTTACCCACAACTAAAACTTGTATGATTTGCCACATTGCACTAAAAACTGAAAGTCCCTTACTCAAAAATGTTTTATATTCTTATGATAGCTTAATCTCCTTAAAGTATATTAAAATAAATGATTTGCCTGATTATGTACGATTTAGTCATAGTCTCCATATTCGAAATGGAATTGATTGCGCAACTTGCCACGGTTTTGTCGACCAGATGGATTCAACATATCAAGCCAAGAGCTTCACAATGGGATGGTGTGTGGATTGCCACAAGAAACCCGAAAAATACTTAATTAAACCAAAAGAAATCTCTGGTATATTCTTCTTTAATGATTCCTTGTTCGACAAATATTACCTTTCGAATTCCTTGAAATTTGCTAAGATTAATAGCGCCAATCTGCTATTCCCCTTACCTCAAAAGATTAAACCTGCTTCAACAAATTGTTCAACTTGTCACGAGTAGGAATGGACAGAAGAAAATTTACAAAAATTTTGGGTTTATCTTCGTTCTTCCTTGAAACAGGATGCAGAAGACCTGAACTTTTTCACATTAATAAAGTAAGACAAGATTATTCCACAACTTATGAGAATATTCTTGAATACAAAACGAATTTTCTTTTTGGAAATTTCCCCGTAGGAATAAAAGTTAAAACATACGAAAATGTTCCCTTCCATATTTCAAAAGATGAATTTAATACTTTTAATTTCGGTGTAGTACCAAGAAGCATTCTTGGTTCCTTATATAACTTATACGATAAAAATAGGCTGAAATCTCCAATTGTAAAAGGAAAAGAAGTAGACCTTTCTTTTGCACTCGATAACCTATTTAATGAAATTAGCAAAACCATTACCCACAAAGGGAAAGTTTCATTTTTTTTACCATTTTTCAACTCCCCTTTTCTACACTTTCTTATTCATGAAATTGAACAATATACCGATGCAATTAAGTTTATCGCATTGCCAATTTTCGATTATTTCTCTTCCCAATTTATTTCAAACAAAACGGCTTTTAATAAAGAATTTTACATACTTTACGATATCTCAGAAACAAATATAGTAATCAATTTTGGGCGAGATTTTCTTGAACACGACCCACTATTCCCTTATTATACTTCAAGATATGCCAATAAAACCGAAAAAACACTGATTACTTTTGAAGATAATTTGTCTCTGACTGGCGCAAACTCAAAAATTAGATTTCCTATTCAATTAGAATCTGCTGAATCCATTGGTTTAGCTATTTTAAAAAGTGTAATTCAAAACAACCCAAAGCAGGAACTTTTCAACTCTTTTATTGTAGTTTTTAATGATTTTCCATTGCCAGATATACCCGAAAGTTTAATACAACTTCTTAAAACCAATCTAAAAAATACTTCCTTCATTTGTAATGATTTCCATTCACCAGCTTTGCAAATCATAACTTTTCTATTAAATTATTTGTCGACTGAAAATTTGTATTCCGATACCTTTAATCGATTTAATTTTTTCGACTTACAAAATTATCGAGATAACCAAGAAAAATTTTATAGCCTAATTAACGAAGCAGACAAATATGAACAATTTATTTTTCTTGGTTACAACCCATTCTTTTCGCTGAATTCAACATTAATTGAATTAATTCAAAATCATCCAAGGGCAAAAATTTCAACTTTTTCTTTATACAAAAACGCTCTTACAGAGATTTCCACAATAAATATTCCCTTACAGCATTACCTTGAGTATTGGTTCGATATAAAAAATTATGATGAGAAAATTTGTTCCCAACAACCCGTAATTCTTCCTTTAATTAAGGATTCAATATCGATTCCAGATTTTGTGTTTAGACTAAAAAAATTTTTTACAAGTTCTTCGGATGAGAATAGTTATGAAATATCTCTGCTAAATTTTTATAAAAAATTTTATTCCGAAACAAATGAATTCCAAAAAAATATACAAAATGGTTATTTTTATTCTGGAACTAATGAAGGAGAAAGGGAACTAAAATCCTTTTACTTCTTTTCGATTTTAAAATACCTCAAACAAGAGTTAATGAAAAAATCAAAAAGCAGAGAAAAACTTAGAATAATTCCTAATCAGGATACTTATGCGGGGGAATATTCAAACAACATCTACCTTTATGAATTGCCAACAACACTCGATGGAATTGTTTGGGACACTCCAGTAATTCTTTCTGAAAGCTTAGCAAAACAAAAAGGAATCGAAAATGAAGAGTTAGTTCAAATAACTTTTGATGATAATAAAAATTTAATTCTTCCTTGTATTGTAAAGGATGAAATCGTAGATAATTTGGCATATATTGTATATAGAAACCACTATTATCTTCAAAAGAATTTTCGTAAGAACACTTTTGAAAATGAAATCACAATTGGCTGGAAATCCAACAATTTGCTTGTCCCAAATGTTAGCATAAACCGAGTTGGAAAGAAGTTTGAATTTGCCCGAATTCGAAGAAATTCGACCAAAATTGATCTTGAAAAAATTGGAACTTACAAAATAAACCAATCTCAAATTTATCCTAACAAAATTCAACCCGAAGAAAACAAGTGGACAATGTTAATTGATGTGGACAAATGCATAGGTTGTAACTTATGTATTCTTGCATGTCAGTTAGAAAATAACATTCCAGTTTTAGGGAAAGAACAAATTATTAAGCAAAGGGATTTATTTTGGATAAATGTTAGCAGTCTTATAACGCGGAAAAATAAAAGAAAGTTTGTGCCTATAATGTGTCAGCATTGCGACTATGCTCCCTGCGAAAGTGTTTGCCCCGTTGGTGCAACAAGCCATTCTCCCGATGGAATAAATGAAATGACTTATTCTCGGTGCATTGGTTCAAGATTCTGCATGGCTAATTGTCCTTATAATGTCCGAAAGTTCAATTTCAATAATGCAGAAACTTCTCATTTGAATTTCGACCCAAGAATGATGAATCCATTTGTGACATTGCGTTCAAGAGGGATAACGGAGAAATGCTCATTCTGCATCCACAGAATTAATTTCGAGAGAGCTAAAAGCAAGCTTCTGGGAATATCAGAATTCGAGGTTACAACTGCCTGCCAAGAAATATGTCCAGTTAGTGCAATCTTATTTGGAAAGAGAAAAAAAATTTTATCCGCAGAAAACAATATCGGAGAATTAACTGTGCTTTTACCTGAATTCAATACTAACCCAAATGTCTTTTACAAATTCAAAAAAAATGAATAGAACCCTACGCAAAATAGTTCTTGTTTGTGCTACCCTTTTAACTCTTGCTGGGATAAGCACCGGAATTTACACTTTTATTTACGGATTGGAATCATGGGGAATAAACGCAAAAGTAATTTGGGGGGTAGCAATAGTTAATTTTGTTTTTTGGATAGGAAATTCACATTCAGGAACGCTGATTTCCGCCATCTTATTTTTATTTCGTCAAAATTGGCGAAATCCCATTCATCGAATTGCAGAAACAATGACGATAATTTCAATTGTAATTGCAGGATTTTTCCCACTTGTTCATCTTGGAAGACCTTGGTTTTTTTATTGGATGTTACCAATCCCAAACCAAACGAATCTTTGGGCAAATTTCAAATCACCATTGATTTGGGACTTAGTTGCAATTCTTTCTTATATGGTCTTAAGTATCCTTTTTTGGATATTAGGACTTGTTCCAGATTTCAAAAAAATTAAAATAAAAAGTAATAAATTTAAAGCTTATTCCAATCGGATTTGGACTGGCTCAAGTCGAAACTGGAAAGAATATACCTGGGTTTACCACTTATTTTCGGCTATTTTAACATTTGTGGTTATTTCGGTTCATTCAATTGTTTCTTTTGATTTTTCGGTAACAATTTTGCCTTTATGGCATTCAACTATGCTCCCAATTTACTTTGTAATTGGGGCAATTTATTCAGGATTGGCTCTTGTTCTTTTAGTAACTGCTTTTATTAGCAAAATTAATTCTTCGAGTGTAAATATCCCTTCGGCAAGCAGAATAAACCTATCTAAACTAATTTTAACATTTTGCTTTTTAATGATGTATTTCTATTTCCTTGAGTTCTTCTTTGCTTATTATTCACAGGACAATAATGCCTTTAAAATTCTTATTTTAAGATTCCAAGGAAACTTTTTACCAATAAGTTTTATTATGATCCTACAAATTTTTGTTTTGCCTTTGCTATTTTCTTTAAAAAAAATCAGAGAAAATGTTGCGTATCAGATATTTATTACAATTAACATTTTGGTTGGAATGTGGCTGGAACGTTTCTTGTTGATTATCCCAACGCTTGGAAAGGATTTAATCACAAACGAAATTGTTGAATATTCTCCAACGGCTATAGATTATCTATTAACTTTAGGAAGCATAGGATTTTTCGTCTTGGCTTTTTATTTGATTAGTAGAGTAATACCTTTGGTTCCACAAAGTAAAGATTAATCTACAAACAGATACGGTTTCCAGTTATCATCAATTGAATAACCAACGAAACTTTTGATAAAAATAATGTGATTTGGTTTTCTTGGTTTAGCAATTAATTTCATATTTGCTTCTTCGGGTGTTCGGTTCCCTTTTTTGTTGTTACAAGAGATACAAGCTGCAACAAGATTTTCCCAAGTATCGCTTCCCCCACGCGACTTTGGAATAACGTGGTCAACGGTCAAGTTCGTTGAATGAGTTCCGCAATACTGACAACGATAACCATCTCGGCGAAGAATGTTTTTTCGCGAAAGTTCTATCCTTTTTCTTGGAATGTTTATGTAACGAGATAAACGAATGATACTCGGAAAAGGAAAATCTCTTTTGACCGAATGGAAAGTTAAACCGTCTCTTTTTTCGACCAACTCTGCCTTAGTTGTAAGAAGGAGAAGAAGAGCTTTCTTTGCAGAACAGATACTAATAGGTTCATAACTTTGGTTCAATACCAAAACTTTACTTTTCAAAGGATTACGTTGCGATTCTATTTCTTCTGTCGCACAGTCTTTGTCGAATTTTAGCCTCCTTTGAAAAAACAAAATTAATAATAATAAAGAAAGTAACGAATAAATCGTCAAAATAATTTTAAGTTGGTATGAATTATGTTTCAAGATTATACACAAAAAGCAATTGAAGTTGCAAAAAATGCTGGAAAAATATTATTACAAGGTTTTGGAACTACATTTACAATTACGAATAAAGAGGGAAAAAATAATTTAGTAACAGAATACGACCATCGTTCGGAAGAGTACATTATTGAAAGTCTTTCTAAAGCATTTCCAAATACGACTTTTTTGGCTGAAGAAAGCGGGTTTTCCACAAGATGGAATCCAGAAACCCCAATTTGGATAGTAGATCCACTCGATGGCACTGTAAACTTTGCTCATAACCTTCCCATTTTTAGCGTTTCTATTGCTCTTTCGGTAAAAAAAGAAATACTTACTGGGGTTATATATCACCCAATACTCGATGAATTGTTTGTTGCAGAGAAAGGAAAAGGGGCTTATTTAAACGGAACAAAGCTCAAAGTTTCAACCTGTCTAAAATTAGATGAGTCCTTTTTAGTAACTGGCTTTCCATATAATATTGACTCAAACCCTGGACATTGTGTGGACCAATTTGTGCAAATGTTGAAACGCGGAATTCCTGTTCGAAGGCTTGGTTCTGCTGCTTTGGATTTAGCGTATGTTGCAGCTGGTCGGTTCGATGGTTTTTGGGAAATCAACCTAAACCCTTGGGACGTTGCTGCTGGATTTTTGCTAGTCCAAGAATCTGGTGGTAAAGTTACGCAATACAACGGTGATGCTTACTGGATTACAGACAACAATATTCTTGCTACAAATGGATTAATTCACGATGAATTATCGGAAACTTTAATTTCCTGTTATTTGGAACTGAACAATGGAAATTAATATCGAAATAATGTCTGGTGCGGGCAACATTTTTTCTGTGGTCGACAATCGAAATTTGGAGCTTCCAACAGAATTTTTTAAACGGTGTGCAGAAATAATTTGTGAAAAAAGTTTTAATCCTAAGACAGAAGGGCTTTTGATTATAGAAAACCCCACAAGTAAAGAAAAAGATTTTTCATTAAAATATTTTAACCCCGATGGTTCATCGGGAATGATGTGCGGAAATGGTGGTCGATGTGCTGTTGGTTTCGCTATAAATCGAGGTATTATTCCAGAAAATAAACAATCGGTTTACTTTGATGTTTGGGGAGCAGATTATACGGCTGAATTAATTGATGATAAAATTAAAGTTACTTTCCCACCACCTATTCAAATTAATTTAAACAAGACTATTGAAATTAACAACATTACAATCAAGGGTAATTTTATAAATGTTAACTCACCTCATTACGTGGTAAATTTTGATGAGCAAAAACCTTTTGCTAATTACGATTTTTTTACTTTTCCAATCAACGAATATGGTCGTTCTATAAGATTTCATAATGAATTTTTCCCTGATGGCACTAATGTAGACTTTTTCAAAATTCAAGATGATATTATTTACCTTCGCACTTACGAGCGCGGTGTTGAAAACGAAACTGGAGCCTGTGGAACTGGAGCTATTTCAACCGCTATTTCTGTTTATATGTTCAATAAGAACCAAACATCCTTTCGAATTGTCCCTACAAGTAGAGAAGAATTAATCGTAGAAATCATTGAAGAAGAAGATAAAATCAAAAATATTAATCTTATTGGTGGATATAAATTTTTAGGAAAAAGTAAAATTTCAATTCAAGTTTAATGTTTTATTTTTTAAAAGGTGAACCAAAACCCATTCAATATTTAAAAGGGGTCGGACCAGCCCGAGCTAAAGCATTCCAAAGAATTGGCATTAATAGTGATGTAGACTTACTTTTTTACTTTCCACGAAGTTATATTAACAGAACCTCACTTTTATCAATTAAGCAAGTTTACGGAAAATTACTTATGGACAATTTCTTCTTTGAAGAAACAAATAATTACGATTTCAAAGAGGAAGTCACAATATTAGGGAAAGTAATTGAAAAACAAATTCGAAAGGGAAAAGAAAAAAAGAACTACCTATTAGTCAAAATCCAAGACTTTAGTGGGGACAAAGGCAACTTATTATTTTGGCAATATATAGATTATTATGAAAGATATTTTGAAGTTAACCAATACTACATAATTTATGGAGTTCCCGAAATTGGCTTATTCAATGAAATTACTTTCCATCACCCAGAAACAGAAAAATTTGACCAAAAAGAACAGATTGATTTGCAAAAAGGAACTACAATCCCAATTTATCCATTAAATTCATACTTCAAGGCAGTTAAGATAAACAACAAAACATTAAGAAAGATAATAGCTGAATCGCTCGCCGAAGGCATAAGTAAAATAGATGACATCCTTCCCAATGAAATTATTGAACAATTAAATTTTAAAGAATTACCCTATTCACTCGAAAACATACACTTTCCCCAAAATATTCTGGAAGTTCCTAAATTAATTGAACGTTTCAAATTTATCGAAGCATTTGTTCTTGAACTTTTACTTGGTATCAATAGGAAAAAACAAAAAGTTGAGTCAAAAGCTCCAATCTTTAATAATAACCCAAAAATTATTAACCAATTTACATCAAAGCTTGAATTTGAACTGACAAATGACCAGAAAAAAGTCATTAAGCAAATCTACACCGACCTAGCTAGTGGAAAACCAATGAATAGGCTTTTACAAGGAGATGTTGGGTCGGGTAAAACAATTGTTGCAATTTGCTCTATGTTACTTGCAAAGGCAAATAATTACCAATCTGCAATTATGGCTCCAACCGAAATTCTCGCTGAACAGCATTACCTTACAATAAAAAATCTTCTTAAAGATTTTCCGATTAGGATAGAACTTGTAATCGGAAGTTTAAAGAATAAAGAAAGAGAGTACATAGAAAACAAAATCAAGAAAAACGAGGTAGACATAATTGTTGGAACACATACACTTTTCGAGGGCAGGATTCAATTTGCTCGGCTTGGACTGGTTATAATAGATGAGCAACATCGTTTTGGGGTGGAGCAGCGTTCGCGCTTACGCGAGCTTGCAGCTATTTCTTTAGGTAATGGCTATTCTCCCCATTTCCTTGTAATGTCGGCAACCCCAATCCCGCGCACCCTTGCAATGACTTTGTATGGCGATTTGGATATTTCTACAATCAAAGAATTACCAAGCGGAAGGAAACCAATAACTACAAAAGTAATCGTTGAAAGCGAATTACAAATGATGTATGAATTCATAAGAGAACAAATCAAATCTGGAAGACAAGCTTATTTTGTCTACCCTCTTATTGAAAAATCGGAAAAGATGGATATAAAATCGGCTATCGAACATTTTGAACTTCTCCAGAAAAAAATATTTCCAGAATTTCGATGTGGTTTACTTCATGGCAGAATGAAATCCGATGAAAAAGAATTAGTAATGAAAAAGTTTAAGCAAAAAGAATACGATATTCTTGTTTCTACAACAGTAATAGAAGTTGGAATTGATGTCCCTAACGCAACTATTATGGTGATTGAAAATGCTGAAAGGTTCGGCCTTTCGCAACTACATCAACTTCGTGGAAGAGTCGGAAGAAGCTCATTGCAATCTTATTGCTTTCTTGTGACTAAAGACAATTTGTATTTTTCGAAACAAAAGAAAGTAATTTCAATCCAAGAAGAAAAAGCAGTATTTGTTCGATTGAAAACAATGGAATCAACCACTGATGGTTTCAAAATTGCAGAAGTTGATCTGAAAATTCGTGGTCCAGGTGATATTCTTGGTACACAACAATCCGGTTTACCCCCTTTTAAATATATTAACCTTGCAACGGATGGAGAAATCATTTCGCTTGCCAGAAAGAAAGCATTTGAAATTTTTGCAAAGGATCCTGAACTATCGAAACACAAAAAGCTAAAACTCTTTATTAATCAAATCTCAAGAAATAAAAATTATTGGGGCATTGGGTAAAAAAGTTGCCCCGACAATTGTCGAAGCAACTTAAATATTATCAATATTGATTTACTTATTAAGAATTATTCTTTCTACTCCAGATTGTTTTCCAATATTATACTGTAGGAAATAAATCCCATCGGAA
This sequence comes from uncultured Hyphomicrobiales bacterium, assembly GCA_964413155.1. GTDB lineage: Bacteria > Bacteroidota > Ignavibacteria > Kapaibacteriales > UBA2268 > Naka2016. The sequence goes on from CAYPRT010000005.1 coordinate 101,063, forward strand.
AGGCCGCTTAAATCAATAGGAAGTTCATAATAAACGTCTTTAAGTTCGCTTTCTGAAAAAGTAAAAAGAACATTTCCAATCAAATCTAATATTCTGAACCTTACAACATTCCCTTGGTTTTTAAATATTACCCTCAGTTGGCCATTTGTTGGATTGGGTAGTATCTTAATGAAGTCATCAAAGGTATTATCTTGAACATCAGAAGTTATGGGTGAATAAACAGCATTAACTGGATCATATTCTGCCCAAGGAAGATCCCATCTTTCAATCAAATTAGGTGAAAATGCTCCAACATAACTAACTTTATCAAAGAAAGGGTCATCTATTGGTACTGGCCCTACTCTTTCAAATGTAGCAGAGTTTAAATACGAAGCTGAACTTTTGGGAACTGGCGTTATTATTCCAAGTTCTCCAAAAGGATCTAACAAATTAGCATTCACAGGGGAAGATAAGTCAACATAATTATTAAACTTACTATCTAACAACCAATTCGATGGAATACCAGGATTAGTACCGTCAACAAAGAACAAAGCAGATTTAATTCCATATATGTAATTATTACGAAGTTGGAGGGAGTCTTTCGATGCTGCGTTTTGGGAGCCAGAAGATAAAATTTCTATTCCTTTAGGCCATCCAATTATTAATGAATTGAATATACTTAATCGTGCATTGCGGCGAATTTGGACCATACTTCCATACCTATTACTGTACTTGTTTTCTCCCACTCCAGTAGTCCAACTTGTATCTTTTAATGGACCGATTGCAGTCACATTTGAAAAAACAGCAGTTGTATGGGGTTTGTTATACGAACCTGAAGCATCATTATCAAATTCAAACAAGTGGCTCAAAGATACATCCCCAATTTGTGGATCACGAACTGAAAGAGCAAATTGAACTTTCCCACTATAACCATTGTCTCCATCGAAATCATCATCCAAACCTCTGTACGCTATCAAATATTTAGCATTCACAGTTCCACCAAACCATTCAAAAGAATCGTCATTAGCATATGAAACCATAACATGGTCAATTTGCGTACCGCGACCAACTGCCCCAAAAGTAAAACCGTTTAATTCTTGATTTGGAGCAGCGGCAATTCCACCGAACTCAATACGAACATAACGAATTATTCCGCTATTGTCATCATCATTGGGGTAATTTCGCCCACCGAACCAACCACGAACACGATTTGCATCAGCTATTCCACCTTCCAATGCAGCTTCACCGCCAGGATTGTTGGTGCTTGCAAGCCCACAAATGAGAAGTCCGCCCCAATCGCCTGCCCTTCTTTGACCAGGTGGAGCGGAACTAGTCATTATTATAGGCCTTTCTGGAGTGCCAATTGCTAAAATCTTTCCACCACGATTAATACATAAGGCAGAGTTCTGGCCAACTGTATCACCCAAGATGATTGTTCCAGGTTCAATTTCGAGAATTCCAAGAGAATCCACAAATACATATCCATCCAAAGCATATACTTTACTTGCAGACAGCTTAACATGAGTAGCAATTGGAGTTTTCAATACAGAATCAGCCTTTAAAGGTTCTGGTTGCTCTATTTCAAATGGTGCATCGTTTATATCAGAAACATTTTCATTCAAACTTCCATCTGGATTCAATAAAACAATTCTAACATATCCTGTTTTAGTTTTTACAGCAGGAACCCGCCATCCACCAGCAATAACCCCACGAGTATTTCCACTGTCGAGTACGTTAGAAAGGTTAGGAATGGTTGTCCATGGTCCTGTTGGCGAAGTACCAAATTGAAAAGCAAACCTCGAACGATAAGTTCCATTGGTGTTCCACCTTATTGTTTCAGAATATCCTGGACGAAAAACTTCCCCACCATTTGGGTAAGTTAATCTTATGCTAGTTGGTTGAGATAGTAAAAGAGCAAGAGAAGTGAATTCTAAAACTAAAGCAAGCAAAAATGTTTTAATGTTTTTCATAGTTAATAATAATTTGTTAAACATAATTTATAAAGAAGTAAAAGTAAGAGATAAAGAGAATGAAGTTCCAATTTTGGTTAATCCCCAAACTTTGCCATTTTGCTCGTAGTGTACTCGAGCATTCAACAAGTTCTTTATAGCAAATTTGATATCAATTATGCCAATTTTTTGAATAACAGCCAAATCCAAATAATTTTGTGGTATTTCATAAACATGTGGGTCTTCTGCTTGGTAAACTCCAACTTGAGAAACTCGAACAATTCTTTTGCCAAAAGTGTAGTAAGTTAAAGCAATATTAGTACCAGTGTTTTGATTTTGATAGAATAGTCCGAAGTTAAAAGAATATGGAGCTTGTCCCCACATAGGACGTTTATCTTCGGTACCTTTGCCACCTTGATTAACTTCAACTCTGGAACTAATTAACGCAAGATTAGAAGTTATTGAGAAATCTTTCAAAAGGCTCCAAAATGAACCAAGATTTTTTCGTATTTCAAACTCAACTCCATAATTTTTTGCTGTACCATTGGCATTTGCGAATGTTCGAGTGAGTTCACTTTGTTGTGGGAAAACTGTTTCTTCGATCGCATTTTGGAAATTCTTATAAAATAGAGTAATGGAATAAAGCTCGTTAAAAGAAGGAAAGATTTCGTAACGCAAGTCGATATTTGTAATAAGCGAGCGCTTCAAATTAGGATTTCCCTGGACGAGCGATAATTCATAATAATCATAGAAAGCGAAAGGAGCGAATTCTCGGAATGAAGGGCGAGCAAGGGTCCGATTAATTGAAGCACGAAAATTAGAGTTCTTTGAAGTCAAAAGAATTAGATTTAAGGACGGAAGAAAGTCGTTTGTCAGGTAACTTATCTCCACAGGTTCATCGTTAACGTTGTGGCTGGAAAGTGTTATCAAGTTATTTTCTAAACGAACACCACCAATGAAGCGAATTGGGATGTCAAATAAATTAAATTTTTGTTCAAACATTAGGAAACCAGCGAAGAGTCTTTCATTCCCTTGGTATGAATCACTCAATTTTGAATCTTCACCAATTCGTAACCCATCCTTATACCTAAAATTCGATGGATCTAAAATTTTATCAAGATTTTCATAATCACTTAAAAGGGCGTAAATATCCTTGCTTAAATATGGTGACATTGTGATAGTTAATGACCTTGCAGTAAATTTTCGGGAAGTTTGGTCAAATAAAAAGCCAACCTTAAATTTCGTTGTCACAAAACTTCTTTCTATGTTTGATTGGATAGAAATTTTGTTTTCCTTCAAATTCGAAAAGAAACGGCCTGCACGCGTTCCGTCGCCTTGCTGATTTGCCAAAAGTTCTAAAATGAATGGAGTATTTGGATCATATTGAACATCCAATAACTGCCTCGAAAAACGGAATCGCCGATAATCGGGTTCATCTTTCGTAAAAGTAGATAAATTCAGTGTCCAATCAAGTTTCAATTTTAACAGATTGATAAAGTTATTTCCTTGTAAAGTTGAAGAGAATAAAGATTTTTGAGAGTAGTGCATGCTCCGAGATTTAAACTCAAGAAATTGATAACCCAAATCAGTTCCATCAAGAATTAAAATCTCATCATCAGAATTATTCACAAAAGAAGTTTTTAAGGAAAATATTTGTCCAGATGGTGTTCTTAACGCTAAATTAACCAAACTACCAAGATTAACCGAATGGTTATATTCGCCTCCGAATGTTTTATATAAAGTATCAAAATTCGAAAGATAAGTATTCCTTTGGATTATTTGAGAAACAAATTCATTCGAATATAAACCATTTGCAGTAATTCCAAATAAATAATCTGAAATTTCAAGCGACGAAGAATATTGCAAAGAAATATTTCTATTGTCCAAAGGAGAAACTGCTTTTCGTTGTTGTTTTAAAGTATTATTGTTGAAATTCTTAGCCAGATTTTCAATTTTACTTATAGCTCCAGTTGTATCGAATGGATTATTTGCTTGATTAAGCAATGTATTAAATTCACTTCTGGATGCAGGAAAGCCACTTGGCATTTGCCGACTTCCATCGTCAATACCAATCCAGTCGTACTTACCACCTGGATATGTTATAAAATCAGCATTTTTCTGAATCAAATTTGAATTATAATTCGAGGAAACAGAAATCTTGAAAGAGGTTGAGGCTGGAAAATCAATCGTATTTAATTGAACAACTCCGCCTGCAAAATTACCAGGTAAGTCCGGTGTAAATGATTTAACAAGTGTCACATTTTCCACAAAATCACCTGGAAATAAATCGAACGAGAAAATTTTTTTGTCAGCCTCGGTCGAAGGCAATGTAACGCCATTCAACATTGCACTACTATATCTGTCGCTACAACCTCGAACCAAAATGAAATCATTGAACATTGTTACACCGGAAATTCGTTTAAGAGCAGATGTTAGACCCTTGTCTGCCAATCTATTAATTTCTGAAATCGATATTCCATCTGCCAAATTGGTTGAATTTTTCTTGATATTTAATATTGCCGATTCGTTGTCTTTCGTACGAACCGCTTCCACTGTTACTTCTTGGGTTGCTTTAACCTCGGGATAAAGTAAAACCTCCAATTCTTCATTATTACGAGGGTCATAATTAGAAATTAAAGATGATTTATAACCAATGTAGCTAACTTTTACTGTTACTTTTTGATATGGTACATTGCTAATACGAAATTTCCCTTTTACATCAGTAAAAGTTCCTTTTTGAACTTCCAACAGTTGAACTGTAGCACCAGGTAACGGTTCATTGGAGATTGCATCATAAACCTTTCCTTCCAAATTAAAAGTTGCTTCGTTAGAGAACAAATTGCCACTCCACAAAACAAACAGAAAAAGAACAAATTTTTTCATAGAAAACCCTAAATATTAATAAATCAACATTCAAAATTCTCGTGTATATATTAGAATTGAGTAAATGTTTTGTTAATAAAGTATTAATTTTTTTGAAAAATAGCCTTTTCTTAAAATATTTTTAAGTTACTTAAAACATTTGTAATTTTGTATTTCGAAACAAGTTACTTTTGCAGAAATGGAAAACAAAAACCAATATTCAGTATATATCGAAACATACGGCTGCCAAATGAATCTTAGCGACACGGAGATTGTATCGCGAATAATAAAAAACGCAGGTTATGAGCTAGTTGACAACCCAAAAAATGCAAACGTAGTTCTATTGAATACTTGTTCCGTGCGTGAAAATGCTGAAAGAAAAATTTTCGAAAGACTATCACAATTGAAAAAATATAAATACAATGGAAAACCTTTTGTTGTTGGCATTCTGGGATGTATGGCAGAACGCTTACGAAAAAGACTCATCGAAGAAACAAATGTAGTTGACTTGTCTGTTGGTCCAGATGAATATAGAAAAGTACCAGAGCTTATCCAAAATGCTTTTGCAGGTGAAAAAGGGATTGCAGTCAAACTATCCCGTGTTGAAACTTACGATGACATAGATCCTTTGCGAAAAGAAGGAATTTCGGCTTGGATTTCCATTATGCGCGGTTGCGATAAGTTTTGCACTTATTGTGTAGTTCCATACACCCGAGGCCGCGAACGTTCTCGACCTCTGAAATCTATTGTAGACGAAGTAAAAAAACTGTGGGATGAAGGTTTCAAAGAAGTTACTCTTTTAGGACAAAATGTTAATAGTTATCGATGTCCGCAGACAAACTCTGATTTTGCAGATTTATTGCGAAGTTGTGCTATTGCAGTTCCCAAAATGAGAATACGATTTGTAACATCCCATCCACAAGATATGAGCAATAAACTTATTGAAACAATTGCCGAATTTTCAAATATTTGTAAATATATTCACTTACCTATTCAAAGCGGTTCTAATAGGATATTAGAATTAATGGGAAGGAATTACACATTTGAGCATTATCTTGGAAGGATTGAGATTATTCGCAGCTTAATTCCCAACTGTGCCTTATCGACTGATATTATTGCTGGATTTCCAACAGAAACAATCGATGACCACCAAGCAACACTTCGCGCTCTCGAAATCATCAGATTCGATGGTGCTTATATGTTTCGCTATTCACCTCGAGAGCATACAAAAGCATATAAGATGCTCGATGACGTTCCAGAAAAAGAAAAAATCAGAAGGCTCAACGAAATTATTGACTTACAAAACAAAATTTCCAGAGAAATAAACTTAACTGAACATCAAAAGGTTCACGAAGTCCTGGCAGAAGGGCCATCGAAAAAAGATAAGTCAAAATGGCAAGGAAGAACAGATACCAATAAAGTGGTTATTTTTACACCAACAAAACCAATCTGGATTGGCGAACTTGTGAAAATTAAAATCACAAATTCGACGTGTGCGACATTGTTTGGAGAAATGGTTTAATAAGCAAGTTTAACCGCTTTTACTTCTTTTATCCTCATTTTCAAAATTCTCTCAACTCCTCCGCGTAAGGTCATCACAGCGCCAGGACATCCAGCGCAAGCACCTGAAAGAGAAACGTATACTATTCCATCGGTTACCTTCTTTAATAGTATCCTACCTCCATCAGCCTCTATAATTGGCTTTATTTCCCTTTCTATTATCTTTCTTACCTCTTGAAAAAGTCTTTCATCATCATTCATTATTACCTCTCTACTTATTCATTTTCATTTTGTAAAGACTTAAGAATCTTCGACCAGGTATCTTTTAAGCTAACGGTTCTGTTGAAAACGGGTTGACCTGGTTTGGAATATTTGGAATCCACACAAAAGTATCCTATTCTTTCAAACTGAAACTTTTCTTCGGGTTGTGCATTTTTCAAGAATGGTTCAGCATATCCAGTATTAATTTCAAGGGAATTAGGATTGATGTAATCAAGAAAAGTTTTACCTTCTTCAACCTCGTTTGGATTTTCTTTAATGAAAAGTCTATCGTATAAACGGACTTCTACGGGGAAACAATGCCTCGCAGAAACCCAATGAATTGTTCCTAATACTTTTCTACCATCTGGTGAACTTCCTCCACGTGTGGATGGGTCATAAGTACAATGAATTTCAAGAACTTCTCCTGTAGTCGGGTCCTTAACAACATCTGTACAAGTAATGTAATAAGCATAACGCAAGCGAACCTCCTTACCAGGAGCCAACCGGTAATACTTCTTTGGGGGATTCTCCATAAAATCATCACGTTCTATAAACAACTCTTTTGAAAATGGAACTTTTCGAGTTCCCATCGACAAGTTCTCTGGATTATTTATTGCCTCCATTTCTTCAACTAGGTCATCGGGATAATTATCAATAATCACTTTAACAGGGTTCAAGACGACAAAGGCTCTTTGTGCTCGTTTATTTAAATCGTCACGAATACAATGTTCTAAAACCGCAATGTCCACTAAACTTTCTTTTTTTGAAACGCCAATTATTTCTGCAAACTCTCTAATTGATTCAGGAGTATAACCCCTTCGGCGTAAACCACGAATAGTTGGCATTCTTGGGTCATCCCAGCCATCGACAATTCCTTTTTGAACTAATTCGAGCAATTTTCTTTTACTTAAAACAGTATAGGAAAGATTCAACCGAGCAAATTCAATTTGTTGAGGATGATAAACACCAAGTTGGTCGAGAAACCAATCATAAAGAGGTCGGTGGTCTTCGAATTCAAGCGTACAAATTGAATGGGTTATTCTTTCAAAAGAATCGGAAAGGCAATGTGTAAAATCATACATTGGATAAATGCACCATTTGTCTCCTGTTCGGTGATGGGATTCATGCTTTATTCTATAAATAACTGGGTCACGCATATTCAAATTTGGACTTGCCATATCAATTTTAGCTCTAAGAGTTTTAGATCCATCGGGAAACTCACCATTTCGCATCCTTTCAAATAGTTCAAGATTTTCTTCGATTGAACGATTCCTGTAGGGACTTTCTATTCCTGGTTCAGTTAATGACCCGCGAGTTTGTCGAATTTCTTCTTGCGAAAGGTCGCAAACGTAAGCTTTCCCCATTTTTATTAACTGAATTGCATACTCATAGAGTTGGTCGAAGTAATCGGATGCAAAAAACATTCTATCGCCCCAATCGTAGCCTAACCAACGCACATCTTCGATAATCGCGTTGACATATTCTTCATCTTCCTTGGAAGGATTAGTGTCGTCGAAACGTAAATTGCATAAACCACCAAATTCCTCCGCAAGCCCAAAATTCAAGCAAATACTTTTTGCGTGACCAATATGAAGATAACCGTTAGGTTCGGGTGGAAAGCGGGTATGAACACGCCCACCCCATTTATTCGTTTTTAAATCTTCAATGATAATCTGTCGAATAAAATTGTTTGCAATTCTCTTTTTTTCTTCCTCGGTCATATTCATATAATTATCATTTTCCATAAGATTACAAAAAAACAAAATTAACTAATGAATAGGAATTTATTTGATTTTTTCCCTTTTTATTTTATTATAAACATTCAGAATTCCTGTAACATATATTGAACTCCTATTATAAGCAAAAATGGATTTATAAAATGAATTCGTATCGTTATTCTTCCATCCATTTTTTTTCAAAAAATTTGCGACTGAAAAAATTGCGTCATTCATATTGAATAAATCTACTTTCCCATCACCATCACCATCGACTCCATAATTTAGATAGCTTGAAGGAAGAAATTGAGGAATCCCAAATGCACCAGAAAATGAACCGAATAGATTCTCAACATTAATTCTTTCTTCTTTTTTTATTCTAATTAACGCCTTCAATTCATTTATTGCAAACATAAACTTATTTCTTGCAAAAGTCTGGAAATCATTAAATTTATATTTGCTCGAGTCATAAAAAGGCTGAATTAATGAATCCTTAGAAAACTGATGAAATTGAAAACCTGATGCAATGCTAAGTAAAACGCTTGGAATATGATGGTTCCCTGTATTTGCACCAAAACGGGATTCTACCCAGAGAATTATCGCAATAATTTCTCTTGGTACGTTATAAATTCTTTCCTCACTGTCGAAAATATTTGAATAATTCTTAATAAAATTAAGAATCTTTTTGGTTGCAATAGAACTTTCGAAATTCTTTTCTTCCAATCTCGATTTTGTTGGAATGTTAAATTTCACATATTTTTCGGAAAAATGTGTTTTGTAATCATTTATCACACTAAACAAAGTAATAGTATCGACGCCTTGGCTCAAAAGAGTATCAATTGCTACCTTAAACAAGCGATACTTCACATTTCTTTTCGTTCCATTGAGTTGAATCGAAATCTGATAATGGACAAAGGGAAGCAAAACAACCACGATGAGCAATATTTTGGTAAAATGATTTGTGCTTAAAATTGATTTATAATCAATATTCATTTTTTCTAAAAATGAAAAAAATAAGATGGAAATTAAGAAGAATTAAAAAAGCAAAACGAGTGAAGTCTATAAAATACTTTAAGAAATTTGCATTAATTTTGAATTTTTTTAAACTATGGAACCTTATTTAACTTTCGAAAGTATATTAGAAAACATTCAAATTGAATCATTCTACAACATTGAAACTTCTGAACCTATCCAAAATGTTAGCATTGATACAAGAACTCTTGCAAGTGGCGATGTATTTGTAGCACTTCGAGGCTCTAACTTCAATGGCCACACTTTCATCCAAGATGCAATTAACAAAGGTGCTCACTTCTGCGTTGTTGAATCCGATTGGTTTAAAAATAACAATAATGAGCATCTACCTTTATTAGTTGTAAAGGACACTTTATTTTTTCTTGGTGAGTTAGCAAATCTATATCGACAATTTTTCGAAATTCCCTTTATTGCTGTTGCTGGATCGAACGGTAAGACAACAACAAAAGATTTTATTGCCCACATTCTTAGCCAAAGATACAATGTTCTTAAAACAGAAGGTAACTTCAATAATTTAGTCGGGGTTCCATTAACTCTTTTCAAATTACGAAAAGAACACCAAATTGCAGTACTCGAAATTGGAACGAACCAACAAGGTGAAATTGCTCGACTTTGTGAAATCATCGAACCAACGGATGGAATAATTACAAACATTGGGAAAGAACACCTGGAATTTTTCTACGACCTGGACGGTGTAGAAATGGAAGAGACTACACTTTTTGGCTATTTATTAAAACACAACGGATTTTCATTTGTTAATGTGGATGATTCGCGTTTAATTCGTTATGTTAAAATATTAGAAAATAAACTCACGTATGGACAAAGTGACAAAGCAAATCTTCAGGTTAAAATCAAACTTAATCCAGATTTGACAACCGAAATAAATTACATTTGGGAAGATAATGGAATCAAAGCTAAGCTATTTAACCCAGGGCTTTCCGTTGCATATGCAAGTATTTCTGCAGTTGCAATAGGGTTTAAATTTGGATTAACACCAAGTGAAATTATCCAAGGATTGGAAACATTTAGACAACAAGATATTAAAAGCTACGGGAGAATGTTAATAAAAAACATACATAATGTATTAATTATTAACGATACTTATAATGCAAACCCATCCTCAATGCAACTGGCTATTGAAACTTTAAGAATGTTTGACACAAACTCACCAAAGTTTGCAATTCTTGGAGATATGTTGGAATTGGGTATATCTTCGAAAGATGAACATATCGCCGTTTTGAATCTCGCAAAAAAAGTTTGCGAAAAAGTTTTTATTTTTGGGGAAGAAATGAAAAAGGCCTTCGACGAACTTCCCGATAGAAGCAATATTTTATGGTTTCAAAACAAAATGGATATTGTCCAACAATTAATTGATAACGTATTTCCCGGAGCAGTTCTATTGTTTAAAGCCTCGAGAGGAATGAAGTGCGAAGAAATACTATCCAGTTTTATCGATAAATTTCAAAAGTAGATATGCTATATTATCTTGCACTATGGATTAATCAACATTTTCACCCCCCTGGTTTTGGGGTTTTTCAATACATTACATTTCGTTCGGCTGCAGCTGCTATTACTTCTTTATTAATTACTTTCCTTGTTGGACCAAAAATTATTAAATACCTCCGCAAAAAGCAAATTAAAGAACAAAACAAAATTGAATTAAATGGGGTCGGAAATCATAGCCAAAAGGCTGGTACCCCAACTATGGGAGGTATTATCGTTTTGTGTGCAATTCTAATTCCAACTCTTCTTTGGGGGGATATTTACAACGCCTACGTTCTTACTATTTTTATTGCAACATTATGGATGGGCTTGGTTGGTTTTCTCGACGATTATCTTAAAGTGGTGAAAAAGAAACCAAAAGGATTAATTGGAAGATGGAAATTACTTGGACAGGTAATTTTAGGTCTTTTTATTGGCGTTTTAATTTTCTTTTTCCCCGATTTTTTCGATAGCAATTTTGCAAAATTCAACACATTAACAACAGTTCCTTTTGCAAAAAATTTCAATTTTGATTTTTCATTTTTCTTCATACCAATAGCCATATTCATTATAACAGCCACTTCAAATGCGGTCAATCTTACAGATGGTCTGGATGGCTTAGCAATCGGTACTGTTGGTATTGCTTTTTTAGCAATTTCAATTATTACATATGTAACTGGCAACATAATTTATTCCGATTATTTAAATATAATTTACTTACGAGGGACTGGTGAATTAACAATTTTCTGCGCAGCACTTGTTGGATCAGCTTTGGGATTTTTATGGTATAATTCCTATCCTGCACAAATTTTTATGGGCGATACAGGCTCCCTTGCTCTTGGAAGTGCTTTAGGAACTATTTCAATTTTAATAAAAAAGGAACTTCTTCTGCCAATCATTGGTGGAATATTTTTTGCAGAAACTTTATCTGTGATTTTGCAAGTAGGATATTTTAAGCTAACCAAAAAACTTTATGGAGAAGGTCGTAGATTATTTCTGATCGCTCCATTGCACCACCATTTCGAAAAGAAAGGAATACACGAGTCCAAAATTGTTGTCCGCTTCTACATTATTGCAGTTATGCTCGCAATTATTGCTATGACAACATTCAAAGTTAGGTGATTTTCAAAAGATGGGAAGGACAGTTCCAACAATCAGATGAACCAAACCTATGAATAGGGAAAATACCACCAAATATCTTTTGTGTTTCAATATTTATCTGGCATTCTGTTTTTCTATTTTTTGCCCTAATGATTTTAATCAACTGAACCCTTCCATGCAAAAGGACAAAATCAATATGCCAATGCTTAATTTTATTGCGTTTTAAATGACGATTAATTCTTTTAATAACATTTTGTCCACCACTCCCTGTATAAACATAAAGTCCTTTTTTAAACAAAACATTTCCAAAACGAGGAATATATACTTCGGTTTCCTTTTTCAATTCAAAAAATATTTGATAAATATCAGCTTGCACTTTCTTTGTAAAAAGAACTGAAATAGTCAAATAACCAATTCGGAAGGATTCCAATGATTTTAGTCAAAAGAACCATTCCTAATGGAAAAGAAATAACCCTTTTCCTTTTCAAAATTCCATTCCAAATTATTTCAGCTGCATCTTCTGGGTTCATCAAAAAAGGCATCGGGAAAAGATTTTTTGCAGTCATACTAGTTCGAACAAAACCAGGTTTAATTGTTAAAACATCAATTCCAAATTTTTTAAACTCTACTCTGGCAGCTTCAGCAAGCGTTGATACAGCAGCCTTGCTTGAACAATATGCACTGCTCGATAAAAAGCCCCGAACATCTGCCAGTGAGCTTACAATAGCAACAATGCCACTAGTTTCCATTATTTTTGGAAGAATTTCAATTGCATAAGCAAGACTAAAAACATTGACCTTATATATTTCTTCAAAAGTTTCGGAATAATCCGCTTCGCCAATCCATTTATTTCGAGAGATTCCAGCATTTAAAACCACAATGTCGAATTTTCCAAGTTTATCAAAAGCAGACAGAATTGTGTTTTGAAAATGGGCTTTATTGGAAACGTCGCAAGGGAATATTTCTGCAATAGATCCCATGTTTTCGAGCTGATTTTTAAGCTCCAACAACAACCTTTCATTTCGGGCGATTAGTCCAAACTTAGTATTTTCCACATTCGCAATTTTCATAGCAAGTGCACGCCCTATTCCTTGGGAGGCACCGGTAATAATAATTGTTTTCATAATTCATTATCAAAGTTTAAAATTTTTTAGGTTCTTCAGCCCATTAAGTAGTGTTTCAATTTTTTTTGCAAAGCAAATCCGAAGCATTTTTTTACCTTCGGAAGATTTACGATAGAAGGGAGAAGGAGGAATTGTTGCAACTTTATATTGAACAACTAACTCTTTTGCGAATTCAAAATCATCTTTCCCAACATCTGGCAATTCCACCATTAAGAAGTAACTACCAAAAGGTTTGAGCGGTCTAAAACAGGTTTCTTTAAGACCCATAAACATAACGTCACGACGTTGTTGGTATTCTTTTTGAAATTCAGGAAGATATTCATCGAGTTTAGTAAAAGCAAAAGCCATTGCATGCTGGTTGGGAGTATTGATTGTAAATGTAGTCCATTGATGTATTTTGCGAATGGCATCAGTTAATTTACTACTTGTAACAGACCAGCCTATTTTCCAGCCGGTCATACTAAAAGTTTTACCAGTCGATGAAATCATAATTGTACGCTCTTTATTTTTATCAATTTGGAGGAATGAAATATGCTTCAATCCATCATAAGTCAGAAATTCATATACCTCGTCGCTAATAACATAAAAATTATTCTTTCGTGCAAGTTCATAAATAAATGTTAATTCTTCCAAAGAAAAAACTTTTCCTGTGGGATTGTGTGGATTATTAACAATTATTGCTTTAGTTTTGCTCGAAATAGAAGACTCAAGTTCTTTAAAATCAAATTTAAAATCAGGTTTAGAAAGAGTAACAAATTTCGGAACACCACCAGCAAGCAAAACATCAGAAAGATAAGCATCGTAGAAGGGTTCGAAGAGAATAACTTCATCTCCATCTTCTACCAATGCCAAAATAGTTGAAAATAAAGATTCAGTAGCCCCAGCAGTTATTGTAATTTCTTTTTCAATATCAATTTCAACTCCGTAAATTTTTGAATAAATTTCAGATATTATTTTCCTAAGGGAATAAATTCCTTGTGGTGGTGCATACTGATTTTTACCTTCGAGCATAGCTTGATATGCAGCTTCGATAATCCAAGTGGGACCACTAAAATCGGGATAACCCTGACCTAAATTAATTGCCTTATGTTCATATGCTAAGGCACTCATTAAACCAAAAATTGAATCTTCAATGCAAGAAATTCTCTTAGCTACCATTTCCATTTCATAAAAAAACAAAATTACTTAGAAATTGCTTGCATACCAAACCAGGGAAATTAGAAATTAAGAATTTAACAAAAAAGTTCATATTTTTGCTTTTATAAATAAGTTAAAATTGGGTAAAAGGAATGGATAGCAATCAAAAGTCAAGAAAATTAAGTGGAGTCTCTGCTTTAATGAATCTTTTTAGAGAAGCTATTTTATCGCTTCTACCAGTTTTAGAAAAAGCAAATATTAAATGGAACCAATTAAATGAAATTGATCTTTTCGATGATGTTTGCGAATCTTTGTTTCAAATCATTGTTCTTCCTAAAATTGAAAACTATTTATTAAACAAACACAACACCTCGCCACCTTTGCCTAAATATGGATTTTTCTACAAGGACTATTCAAAAACAAGCTACATTGAAATACTTCCTGAAAAAGTTGAATACACAAGCGGCATCTATGTTTTTGTTATTTTTTCCTCAAAGAAAGAACCATTCGACACTGTCGTTTGCAATGTTATTGATGAAAAAGGAAATGTATTAAAAAGGGATGTTGAAATACCATATAACGAGGTAATTTTCCGTTTCCGTTACCAAAGTTCTGAAGGTGCAATTATTCTTTCGTGAATAAATGTTGAGGTAAAAAATGAAAAGAATTCTTTTACTAATTTCCATTTGCCTCTTAACAATAATGAATTGTTTCGGACAGAGTAGCCGATGGCGACTTGTTCTTCCTGCCGTGACCTATGATGTTACTGTGAACCCACGAAATCTTAATACAATTTTTGTTGGTGGTGAAGGGAATTTAATTTATCGTTCATATGATGCAGGAAACACTTGGGATACACTCGTGATTTTCGCAAGAATGCAATCATCTCGATTAAATAATGTTTTAATTTTACCAAATGATACTAATATTATCTTAGTCGGTGGCTTAAATTTTGGAAACATAGTTCGTTCAACCGACCAAGGAAATACTTGGGAAGTTGTTCTCTCCAAAGACCACGCTATTGATTTGAATGGTAAAGCAATGCTTTACAAACTCGATGAACCTAATATCATCTTCGCTGGTGATTTCAAATGGGGAGTGATTTATCGAAGTACAAATAGTGGAGCTACCTGGGACTCCCTAAGTAAAATACCCACAGAAATTTGTTCAATTGGTCTACGCGAAGATAGTACAAATATTGTTTTAGCTGGAAGTATGTATGGCGAAATATTTATTTCCCAAGATACAGGACATACTTGGACTTTTTGTGATTATCTACGCAGACCTGATAGTTTGCAGCAAGATGTTGAAATTACAAGAATCGAATTTTCCCCTCGTGACCCAAAAGTTGGATATGCTGTTGTGACATACTTATTTGCTCATAACAAAAACAATGGTGGTTTGCACAGAACTACTGATGGTGGCTATAATTGGGACATCCTCGCTTTTCCTGATACAAGCATATGGGCACTCGCAGTCAAACCACGCGGCGATAAAGACGAAATTTTCATTGGAGGTTACACAGAAGACTTTTTCACGCTTGATACAACACTTGTTCCTGGAGTTGGTGTCGTAAGAATTTCAACAGATGGCGGTGAAACTTGGTTGAATTTCGATGATAAAATCGACTGGATTGTAGAAAACCCCGGTGCTAATTCCGATTTAAACTCTATTCAAATCTTTAAAGATACAGTTTATACCTTTGGTGATTTCGGAATCAGTCGGTTAACATACAACGGCGGAATCTACTTCTTTAATAATAATCTTGAAGACCATACAAATATTAATGGAATGTTTTTCCTGAACCCAAAGAATGGTTATATCTGCGGAGATAACGGGTATCTTCAACGAACTTACAATGGAGGATTTAAATGGTACAAAATCAATTTACCTACGCAAAGTAATTTGAAAGATATTGTATTTATCGATACAACAATTGGAATAGTGGTTGGTGAAAAAAGCACAATTTTGAGAACCACCGATGCAGGAATTAATTGGACAGATTTAGGAATTGATTACTCCTGCGACTTCAACGGAATTGTGTTTCATAACAATACCCTTTATGCATATGGAACCAATGGTACAATTCTTATTTCAACCGATTTTGGCAACTCTTGGTCTAAAGTCCCCATTGAAACAAAAGAAAACATCACGAGCATAGCATTGAAACCAAATAATATAATTTTCGTTACAACTTCAAATGGAAAAATTTATTCCTCAACTAATCTTCCGAACTTGGAATTAATTTACTACAACGATAATTTTAAATTCAACAAAATAGCATTTGCAAACGACTCCATTGGTTTTGTTGCAACCAACAAATTTTATCATCTTCGAACTACCGACGGAGGGAACAAATGGGAAGTCAGAAAGAATTTATCTTATAGATATATTAATGATATTGAAATCACTGGCAATATTGTTTACTTTGTAGGACAATATAGTATTATCCTTCGTTCTACTGACCTCGGAGAAACTTGGACTGCCCCGAGTGGTGGACCAGGACCAAGAGCAAATGTTTGGCGAGCATATTACTACGAAAATAATGGAGTTGAAATCCTTTATATGGCTACCGAAGCTGGCCTTTTTGCACTCGATTATCCACTCTCGGCAAAAGAAATAAAAGAAAATGAAAACGACAATTTTAAGATACATCTTTTACCTGGTAAATACAGTTTCTTCGTCAACTATAAACTTGAGAATCCAAATACCAAAACTCTCGCCTTCAACATCTATAATTTACTTGGACAAAAAATATTCTCTACACAAATTCATCCCTTGGGTGATTTTTTCCGTGATTTTATTATTTTGCCCTTTAACTTAAAACCTGGTATCTATCTAATTCAAATTTTAGAGGGTCAAATTTTTCAAACTAAAAAACTTGTGGTTGATTAAAATTAAATTAATTCTGCAACAATTTTAGAACTTTAATTTCAATTTGATATATTTGAAATATCAATTTAATAGGCAATGGCAAAATTGTATAAAATTTTTTTATGTTTAATATTTACCACTTATCTCACTTGTTATTCCAAAGAGATTGGATTGATAAAAATCAACTCTGCAATAACCCCTTCAAGTAGTTCACAAATCGAAAGGGCTATAAAATGGGCAAAAGAAATCAATGCCGAAGCACTTATAATTCAACTTAACACACCTGGAGGTCTTTTAGAATCAACGAGAGAAATTGTTCAAAACATTTTGAACTCAGAAGTTCCCATTGTTGTCTATGTTGCACCAAGTGGTGCACGTGCTGGTTCTGCCGGAGTTTTTATTACCTTATCTGCACATATTGCTGCGATGGCGCCAGGAACAAACATCGGAGCCGCCCACCCTGTCGGGTTACAAGGAAATATTGATTCTACTATGAACGAAAAAATCTTAAACGATGCTACCGCTTTTATTCGTTCAATAGCAGAGCAACGAAACAGAAATGTTCAATGGGCGGAAAAAGCTGTAAGGGAAAGTATTTCATCGACTGAAAAAGAAGCTCTGGAAAACAAAGTTATTGACTTTGTTGCACCCGATTTAGACTCTTTGTTGAAATGTATGGACTCCTTCGAAGTATCCACTATTAAAGGTAAAATTTCATTAAATACCAAAAATGGAAAAATAATCGAATATCAGCAAACCTTAAGGGACAAATTTCTGGATTTAATCACAAATCCCAATATTGCATATATACTTCTGCTTATTGGAATCTACGGAATATTATTTGAACTTTATAATCCCGGCAGTATTCTCCCAGGTGTTGTTGGTGTACTTTGTTTAATTTTAGCAGGATATTCTCTGCAAATGTTGCCGATAAATTATGCCGGTCTTACTTTAATTGTCCTTGCTATAATCTTGTTTTTGCTTGAAATTAAGATAACCAGTTATGGTCTTCTTACCATTGGAGGATTAATTTCACTTTTTATTGGTTCACTAATGTTAATTGATGCTCCAGGAGAGTTTATGAAAATTTCTTTAACTCTAATTATTACTGCTGTTATTGTCACATTCGTTTTCTTTACATTTGTAATTACACTTGGAATCAAAGCACAATTCAGAAGAAAATCGTTAGGGTACGAATCATTATTAGGAGCCAAAGGTAGAGTTATAGAGGATATTTATCCGGACAAAAAGGGTAAAATAATTGTCAAAGGGGAAATATGGAATGCAATTTCAGACCAGTTTATTCCAAAGGATACTTTTGTGGTTGTTGAAAAAGCAAATTCATTTACATTATTTGTTAAACCAAAATAGGGTGATTTATGGCTGTAGAATTTTTAGTAATTGTTCTATTTTTCATTTTTATCCTCCTTTATGCGATTAAAATTCTTAACGAATACGAAAGGGCTGTGGTTTTCCGACTTGGAAGATACATTGCTTCGAAAGGACCTGGTTTAATAATTTTAATTCCATTTATCGATAAAATGGTCAGAGTAAGCTTGCGAACTGTAACACTCGACGTTCCACCGCAAGATGTTATAACAAAAGATAATGTATCGATCAAAGTCAGTGCAGTAGTCTATTTTAGAGTAATCGACGCTGGAAAAGCCATCATCGAAGTTGAAAACTATTTATTTGCTACTAGTCAGATTGCCCAAACAACTTTGCGTAGCATTCTTGGCCAAAGTGATCTAGATGAAATTCTTGCCGAACGAGAAGCAATTAACAAAAGATTGCAAGCAATAATTGACGAACATACAGAACCTTGGGGAATTAAAGTATCAGCCGTTGAAATAAAGCAGGTTGATTTGCCAATCGAAATGCAAAGAGCAATGGCACGCCAGGCTGAAGCCGAACGTGAACGCCGTTCCAAGATAATTAATGCCGACGGAGAATTCCAAGCCGCACAAAAACTAAAAGAAGCAGCAATGATGATACAAGATTTTCCGGTTGCCTTACAATTGCGATACCTTCAAACATTAGCAGATATCGCTACGGAGAAGAATTCAACAACTATTTTCCCAATTCCTATAGACCTTATTACTCCTTTTTTAAATAAAAATAAAAAGGAAGAATAAATTTTGAAAAAATATTCCTTTAAAATTATTTAGCTTTTCTCTTTACCGATAAGATTGTATTTAGTTGTTGGATTTTTAGAAGAATAATTAATAAAATTCCTGAAAGTGGGAAAAAAAGATAAAACCAACCCAACCAAAAATGGTTGCGAAAAATTGCAGTAACTACCCAAAAAAACAAAGAGGAGGACAATATTGTCCAACCCGAGTACTTTGGCTTGAAAAAAAGTAGTGCCATTCCCACCATCAATCCTAAGAAACCTATTAGTTGCAACCCCAAAGGCAAATCCCATTGGGTATAATCGTAAAAATCTTCTGTCCAAAGAAAAAGAACCATAAAAACAATAAGAATCAAGAATAGTATACGAAAGAAATACCAAAATGATAAGACAAAATAATTAAAGTATTTCTCGGAATTGTGAACTTTACCTTTTCCTTGAGTATTTCCCATAAAAATGACTTTCAGCAAGTATGTGACCTTTCATAGCCGATAGCAAAGCTTCCTTTGTTGCTCCTGGTTTTAAATCCAGAACTTTATCCAGAGCATAAATTTTGAAAAAATAACGATGTGTTCCACTTGGAGGACAGGGTCCACCATAACCTATTCTTCCCCAGCTGTTTTTTCCTTGAAGCGTTCCATCGGGCAGTTTCTCAATTCGTTTAATATTTTCGGGTAACCCTTTCGCAGTATGAGGAATATTGTAAATTACCCAATGTACCCAGGTCCCCATAGGTGCATCTGGATCGTCATTAATAATAGCAATTGATTTGGTCCCTTCGGGTAACCCAGACCAACTAAGAGGTGGGGAGATGTCTTCACCATCGCAGGTATATTTCGACGGTATCAAACCGCCGTTTTCAAAAGCAGGGCTAAAAATTTTTAACTCCATTGTGTCCACCATTAAAAAAATTGACAAAAGGAAAAGTAAAAAAATTTTCATTTTTCTTACCCTCCATAAGAAAATATATGAAAGACCAAACTATTAATTTTCTTGACTTTCGCGGCGAGCAGTGTTTATCTTGAAAGGATAGTAAAGAGGACAAACTCCTATTAATCCAGTAATGATAAATATAATTGCAATTATCCCAAAAATAATTGAACCAAGACCTTTAAGTTGACCAAAAGCAATAAGCAAACCCAACACAATAGCCAAAATTATTCTTAAAGTGCGATCGAAAGAACCCATATTTTTTTTCATAAAACCTCCAAAGATAAAACATTTCTAAAATACAAAAAATAGTTTAACAAATATTTATTAATTTTTTTTCAACTCTAAATTTTTAATAATGTAATCAATTGTATCTGAAACGTAACCCAATTTTTTTGCTTTTTTGTAGCATTCAAGACCATCAGAATATTTTTCTTGCGAAGTGAGTACTTCACCCAAGAAAAACCACACATCGGCTTGAGTTGAATCCAAACTTAAAGCAAAAGAAAAATCACGTTCAGCTTTGGAATAATCCCCAACTTCCAAATAACAAAGTCCACGATTTACATAGGAATTTAAGTATTTTGGATTTAATGAAATTGCTTTTGTAAAATCGCGTATAGCTTCATCATATTTTTTTAAATCATAATAAACATTTCCACGATTATAGTAACCAAAATAATACGAAGAATCAATCCCAATTGCTTCGGAATAATCATTTATTGCATCGAACAGTTTAGCTTGAGATTCGTATAACATTCCTCTTCCAAGATAAGGATGTGGAATTCGCTTGGGATATTTTTCAATACAATCATTCCAAAGTGAAATTTCTTTTTCCCATTTTGCTAATTCACCCCGAGAAAGAAGGAAGAAAACCAAAATAAGAGCACCAATAAAATAGAATTTAAATTTACCAAAAAAATTTCTTCCCAAAGAAATCACAATGAAAATTAATCCAATGATTGAAAAATAAACATATCTATCGGCAACTGTTGACCAATATTGGTAATAATAAGTAATTAAATTAGAAACTGGCAAATAGCTAACAACAAAAAATAAAACCCCAAACCAGTATTCTTTCATTTTAATTATGAATCCAAGTACTATTAGAGCTAAACCTAAAATAATTGAGTAAAAATAAACAGGCTCTCTCATCATAAAATTATATGTCAAACCATAACCTGGGGACAAGTTAATTGGAAGGAGAAATTTTTCAAGATAGAAACCTATTGAATTCAACCAAAATAAAAACCTTAAATATAATGGAATTTCGAAAACAATAGTCTTGGTGGATTCCCCTTGAACAGAAATTAAAACGAAAGGTATAATTATTAATAAAAACCAAAAGTTATTTTTTAACAAATAGACAACATTTCGGGTTTTATACCAATACCAATCAATAATAACTAAAATTATTGGGAAAATAATACCACTTGGTTTGGATAAAATTGAAAGCAATATGAAAATGAGCACAACAGTTACTTTGATGCTACGTTTCCAATTTTTCAAAAAAAGTAAAATTGCCCAAATACCCCAAAAAGTAGAAAGAAGACCACGGGCTTCGGAAATCCACGCAACCGATTCAATTTGAATAGGGTGCAAAGAAAAAATTACAGCCCCAGCAAAAGCCCAAAAATCTTCTTCAATTAGTTTTTTTAACAAATGAAAAACTAAAATTGAATTTAATATATGAATGATTAGATTAAAAAGATGATAATATGTTGGATTGTAATTATTCCCTTCAATTCCCGCAACAGCTCCAACCAGCGACCAGAAAAAGTAAGTAACTGGAATATACATTTTGTCTTTTCGTGGAACAAAATTATCAATTGTTTTACCGAAAGGATTTTCTGGTGGAATGTTTTGAGGGTTAATATATAATTGTGTATCGTCCCAAACAAACTGGAAATTTGTTACAGGAAAATAATAAATGAGATTTAGAGCGATAATAAGAACAAAATAAATAAAAACAAAAGTCTGGGAACTTTTTTCCTTTTTCACTTTCAAAAATTAATCAAAAAAATTATATATCAAGATAATGCTCAACTTCCCATTCCGTAACTTGGATTTTAAATTCGTTCCATTCTCTTTCTTTAATCCTTATGTAACGACGGAAGAGAACATCACCAAGAGTATTTCTACAAAGTTCACTCTGTCGTAAGTATTGAATAGCTTCGTAAAGCGAAGAAGGTAATGTTTCAATATGGAGTTCTTCAAGCTTTTGATTATCAAAATGATACAAATCTTCCTCGATTGGTTCTGGTGCTTGCAGATTATTCTTTATACCATCTAAACCAGAAGCAAGCATTACAGAAAAAGCAAGATATGGATTAGCAGAAGGGTCAGGACATCGAAGTTCAATTCGGGCAGATTCGTGTTTTTCTTCGAACCATTTTGGGATTCTTATCAATGCCGAACGATTAACCCGAGCCCATGAAATATAAACTGGAGCTTCGTATCCAGCAACTAATCGCTTATAAGAATTAACAGTTGGACAAAGAACACCACTTATTTCTTTAATGTGTTTCAATTGCCCAGCAATAAACGAATATGCAATATTGGAAAGATTATACTTATCGGTTGCGTCGAAAAATGCATTTTTCTTTGCAGAAATATCAAAAAGGCTTTGGTGGACATGCATTCCTGAGCCATTTATACCCAAAATTGGCTTTGGCATAAACGAAGCGATTAGATTATACTTTTGTGCAATTGCTTTAACAGTGGCACGAAGAGTTAAAACTCTATCCGCAGTGGTTAAAGCATCACCATAACGGAAATCTACTTCAAACTGACCCGTTGCAACTTCATGGTGAGTTGCTTCAACTTCAATATTAAAATAAGCAAGGTTCTTGGTGATTTCGCGCATAATTTCTTGTGCAAACTCACCAGCAAGGTCAAAGTAACCGCGATTATCAATTGGATGATGCCTTGTATCATTCATTTTAAAGAGAAAGAACTCGACTTCGGGACCAAGATTGTATTGGTAATTCAATTCATTAGCTTCCGCAAGAATTTTTTTAAGAATATATCGTGGGTCTGCTTCGAAAGGTTCACCATTGGGTTTAAAAATATCACAGATGAAACGGGCTGTTTTGTCTTCACCCTTAGAAAGCCAAGGAATAATTGCATAAGTTGAAATGTCTGGCTTTAAAAAAAGATCGCTTTCGTGAATTCTTGCAAAGCCTTCTATTGATGAACCATCGAACCAAGTGCCATAACGAAGTGAATCTTCGATTTTCCCAATGGGGATAGTAACTTCTTTCAATGTTCCTAATATGTCAGCAAATTGGAGATTAACAAAAGTAACACGATCTTCTTTAAGCCTTTTTAAAATATTTTCCATATACACCTCATTAAATAATTTTAAATACTTGATAAAAAACCACCGTCAATTGGTATACTTGCCCCATTGATATAGCCAGAATAATCCGAAGCTAAAAATGTTGCAAGAAACCCAATTTCTTCAGGTTTACCTAGCCTTTTTGAAGGAACTTTTTGAATAATTTTAATAAATTCCTCATTAAAAGAAGTCTGATTTTGTTCGGCAGTGCGTGTAATCAGAAAGCGAAGGCGTTCAGTATCTGTATATCCAGGCAAAATGTTGTTAACAGTAATTCCAAAGGGAGACACTTCGCGTGAAAGTGTTTTAGCCCAACTTCCCATTGCACCTCTAATTGTGTTAGAAACACCTAAATTTTCAATCGGCTCACGCATCCCAACAGAAACGATATTAATTATTCTTCCGTATCCTCTTTCCTTCATTGAAGGAATAAGCAGACGAACCAAAAGCTGAGCCGATAAAATATGTTGCTTGAAAGCTAATTCGAAATCTTTCAATTCTGAATTGATAATATTCCCAGGGGGTGGTCCCCCAGTATTATTTACAAGAATATCAATTGATTCAAAAATTTCCAGGCATTTGTGTACTTCGTGTTCAAGTTGGGAATGATTCGAAATATCACAACAAATGAAATAGTGCTCTTTATTGGTAATCTCGTTTAAATCAAATACAATTTGCTTTAATTTTTCCTCATTACGTGCAAGCAAAATAACTCTTGCACCAGATTTTGCAAACTGATAGGCAATTGCCTTACCTATGCCTTGTGAGGCACCACAAACAAGAGCAATTCTTCCTTCAAGCGAAATAAACATAATCAATAAAAACAAAAGGCTATCGAAATATTCGAATAGCCTTTAAAGTTAAATAAATTATTTATTGTTGTTCCTTATCTTCAGAACTCTCTTCCCGTAATTCTAAATCGAGTTCATATGAGTTTTCTTCGGTCTTGTTTGCAACTTCTTCTCCTGTATTCGAATCAGAAACAGAAGAAGAATCAGTTGCAATACTTTCAAATTTTTGTTCATTTGTTGCTTCAGCTAAAGTAGTCGTGGTTGGTTTAATTATTTCATCTTTGGGTTCTGCTGGTGGAACGGTATAAGAAGTAACAAGTGATGGATAGAGTGCGCTTGATATATGTTCATCAGGTTGTAATTTTGTTTCAATTCCTTCGTAATCTGCTGCTTCAGAAGCATCGAAGTAACTTTTTGTAGAATCAATAACAACTTTATCGGCATTAGGAACAGGATGTTCTGCGTTATAAGCATCAATCGCAGCTTGATCCATTGTCCTTAATGCCTCGACTGCCGAAAGGACTATCTTCTTGGTGGATTTTTCAAATTCAACCACCCTTAAAGGTAAACGATCTCCAATCTTGAAATAATCGCTGATTACACGAACAGGTGCGAACGAAAGCTGAGAAACTGGGACAAAACCGTCAACACCATCTGGAAGTTCAACTATGACACCTTTTTCGATAATTCTTTCGATTTTCCCTTCGGTAATTGTACCAACTTTATATTTTTCCTCAAAGTAATCCCATGGGTCTTCTTGAATTTGCTTATGTCCAAGAGCAATTCTTCTTTGCTCTTTATCGACCGCCAGTACTACCACTTCAAGTTCTTCACCTTTCTTAACAAATTCACCAGGATGTCGGATTTTCTTCGTCCAAGAAAGATCGCTTATATGAATAAGTCCATCAACTCCAGGTTCAAGTTCAACAAAAACACCAAAATTAGTAATGTTTCGGACAACACCTTTGTGGCGTGAACCAACAGGATATTTTTCAGCTAATTCTTCCCACGGGTCTGGTTCAAGTTGTTTCATTCCTAAAGCAAGTTTCCGTTCTTCCTTATCAATATTCAAAACCACTGCTTCGACAACTTGACCAAGTGAAACAACTTGGGAAGGATGTTTAACATGTTGAGTCCAGGACATTTCACTAATGTGAATCAAACCTTCTATACCTTTTTCAATTTCTATAAATGCACCATAATCAGTCAAGCTTACAACCTTGCCTCGAACCTTTGTGCCCTTTTCATACTTATCACCAATTGAATCCCAAGGATGTGGTGTAAGTTGTTTCATTCCAAGTGAAATTCTCTTCTTATCTGGATCAAAATCTAAAACAACAACTTTTACTTTTTGATCGAGTTGAACAACCTCGCTCGGATGAGTCACTCTTCCCCACGATAAATCTGTAATGTGCACTAATCCATCGACACCACCAAGGTCAACAAATACACCAAAATCGGCTATTGCTTTGACAACACCTTCGAGAACCAAACCTTTTTCCAACTTAGAAAGCAAAGCTTCCCTTTGGTCTTTAAGAAGTTCTTCAAGTATTACTTTATGGCTTACTACAACATTTTCATTTGGATGATTTACTTTTACAATTTTTACGTCAAGAGTTTTTCCAACCCAAGAATCAAAATCTCTTACAGGCCGAATATCAATTTGAGAACCCGGGAGAAATGCTTCAACACCAAGCAAATCGACCACCATTCCACCTTTTATCCTTCTCAAAATTCGAACTGGCACTACTTCCTGATTTTCATATATTCTATTGATTTCTTGCCAAATTCTCATAAAATCCGCTCGTTTTCGTGAAAGAAGAACTCTTCCTTGACTATCTTCGAGGGCTTCTACAAAAACATCGATCTGGTCGCCAACTTTTAAAGTTTCGGAATTTAATAATTCACTTCGAGGAATAACCCCGACGCTTTTAAAACCAATATCAACAAAAACTTCATCTTTTGTAATATCAACAATTTTCCCTCGTATTAATTGACCTTCCTTGATATCTTTAAAATTCTTCGATACTAATTCGAAAAATGTTTCTTCATCGAGTTCAAGATTATTAAAAGGCATATCAAGAACATTAGAAGGGAAATTTTGTTTGGAAGGGGTTTTCATCGCAGCTTCAAATTGGGTTGACTCTAAAATATTTACATTTTCAATTTGACTCATTGTAGTATCAGTCATCAAAGGACCTCCGTTAATTTTACTAAATATTTGTTAAACATAAATTTTAAAGAGATGCAAATTAATAAATATACAAGAAATAACAAAAGAAAAATTGAATTAATTTCTTGAAAGCAAAATAAATTTTCAAATTGATAAAAAAAGAAGGGCATTTGCCCTTCTTTTTTCGCTTTTGGACAAAAAAATTATTGAATCAGCGGTTTCTGTAATTTAAACAAATCCAGGATTGCTTGCTCATAAACATCTTTGGGCATTGCACCAACTGCAATCCTGGGGTCATCATCCACCGGAATAAACAAAATAGTAGGAATAGAACGAATACCAAACATTGCAGCAAGCTCTTGCTCTTGGTCTGTGTCGATTTTATAAAAATCAATCAAACCTTGGTATTCCTTGTCAAGTTCTTCCAAAATGGGCGAAACAGTTTTACAAGGAGCACACCAATCGGCATAAAAATCAATGATAGCTGGCTTTTTACCTTTGAAAACCCATTCTTGATTGTTCTCAAAATCGAAAACCTTTTCGATAAATGTTTGTTTTGTTAATTGTTCCATAAAATCTCCAAAATGAATAAATCCTGAATAAATAAACGAAAAGTTATATAAAGTATTTTAAAAGTAAAATTTTAAATAGAACTTAAATTTGTAATTTTGAATTGAATTAATTCGTATGTATGATGAAAATTGGCATTGTGGGATTACCTTATTCTGGGAAAACAACATTTTATGAATCAGTATGTTCAGATGATACTTCCAAAAATGAACAATCGAAGAGTAAATCAAGTGTTACAATCATTAAAATACCAGACGAAAGGTTGGATTATTTAACCTCCATTTTCAACCCCCGACGAAAAGTTAACGCAACACTTGAAATTGATGATTTTATGGGAAGTTCTAACCCCGAAATTGCAACCTATAATTCAAAATTTGCTGTCTTGGCAAAGAATTATGATGCATTCATACTCATTGTTCGTGGCTTCGAGGATCCCACTATTCCCTATATACACGAAACCATCAACATTGAAAGGGATATTTATACATTCCTCGAAGACACTGCAATTTTTGATATGTCGTTTATTGAAAACAGATTGGAAAGAATTGAGAAAGAAATCAATAGAGCAAAAAACAAAGATGAAATTCAAAGAACACAAGGATACTTAAGACGTTGGCACGAATCTTTACTCAACGGGCACCAACTAAGAGAACTAGAAATATCGAAAGATGAAGAAATGCTCCAAAAAAATTATCAATTAATTACAATGAAGCCTTTGGTAATTGCTATAAACCTTGCCGATAACCAAATCGAAACATCGAATGAATTAATTTCAGAATTAAATAACAAATTTCATGGTAAAAAAATTAGAATCGAACCATTCTTCGCAAGAATCGAAAGGGAAATAATGCAACTACCCGTGCAGGAAAGAAAGGATTTTATGAATGAATATGGACTAAAAGAATCCGCACTTTCAAGGCTTTTACGTTCTACTTACGACTTACTTGGTTTACAATCTTTTTTCACCGTTGGTGAAGACGAATGTCGAGCCTGGACTATTCGAAAAGGAATGACTGCACAAGAGGCAGCAGGAGTTATACATACGGATTTTTATAATAAATTTATCCGAGCTGAAGTTGTGCATTTCAACGATTTCAAAGAGTGCGGCACATTTTCAAAATGTAAAGAAAAAGGTTTGTTCCATCTCGAGGGGAAAGACTATATTGTTCAAGATGGTGACATTATGCATATTCGCCACAATTAATTCAGGTACGCTTTTCAACCAGAAATTGAGCGCTTCGCCTTTTACCATGAACAACATTTGGAGCAACAAATTCTCGAGAATGTTTAACTCGTTTCTCAAAGTCAACTCGGAATTTTGATAGGAAACCTTTTACCGGCCAGGCAGCAGCATCCCCAAGAGCACAAATTGTATTCCCTTCAATATTCGAAGCAACAGAATACAAAAGGTCTAAATCGCGGGATGTGGCTTCTCCGTCGACTATTCGTTTAAGAATCTTTTCCATCCAACCGCAACCTTCACGGCAAGGGGTGCATTGTCCACAAGATTCATGATGATAAAAACGGGAAATTCTAAATGTTACTCGAACAATATCAGTGTCTTCATCCATTACAATAATTCCGCCAGTTCCAATGTGAGTCCCAAATTTTTGAAGGGATTCTTCATCCATCAAAGCAACTTCTGCCTCCTCGGCAGTTAAAGGCGGCATCGAAGAACCCCCAGGAATAACAGCTTTTAATTTTTTGCCCTTCCAAACACCTCCACAGTGATCATTTATTATTTCCATCAGTGGAGTACCTGTTGGTAACTCGTAAACCCCTGGTTTATTAATATGTCCGCTAACTCCAAATAATAAAGTTCCAGGATGTTTTTCAGCCCCTATTTTTGCATATTCTTCACCCCCCATTCTAATAATTGCTGGTACAGCTGTTATCGTCTCGACATTATTAATTGTTGTAGGGTAACCCCACAGACCACGTTGAGCAGGGAAAGGTGGTTTAAAGCGAGGATATCCACGATCACCTTGAATTGAATTCATCAAAGCAGTTTCCTCACCGCAAATATAAGCTCCGGCGCCTTTATGAATGTAAATATTCAACCAATAGTCATTCCCAAATGTTTCCTTCATCCTTTGCCCAATAAATCCTCTGGCATAAGCATCGTCTAATGCTTTTTGCATCAAGTCAACCCATTTGTGATATTCCCCACGAATATAAATATAAGCGGTTGTAATTCCCATAGCATAGCCAGCAATCAAAATCCCTTCAATAAGTTGAAATGGATTAAACTCAAAAATTTGACGGTCTTTAAATGAGCCTGGTTCAGATTCGTCACCATTTATACATAAATATTTTGGAACATCCTTGGATTTTGGCATAAATGACCACTTCAACCCAGTCGGGAAGCAAGCTCCACCCCTACCCCTCAACCCAGATAATTTTACTTCGTTGATAATTTCGTCGGGGGTTCTTTGAATTGCTTTACGATAGGCTTCAAAACCACCATTTGATAAATAAACATCAAGAGAACTTAAATTTGGTATATCAGGCAACAATAATTTTGGATATTTGTTCATTTTCAGCCCAGTTAAAAAAACTAAATTACAAAATCAACACTGAAATACAAAAGCTAAGAGCAGATATTTATTTAATTAAATAATATTCTTTATATACCCCCCCTATCTTTACAAAAACAATATAAATGCCATAAGGAATTTCAATTGGCACAAAAACAAACCTTTCGCTAGGTTCAATATCTTTAATTTTCATTTTATCTACACATTGCCCAAGAATGTTATAAATAAAGATTTCCAAATTGTTAAATCGCTCTGATGAGTTAATTTTAATGATAAGCTCACTATCTTCAAAACCAACGTTGAGTTGTGGCAAAGTCTTCTGCGAAATTAATCTTAAATCCGCTTCACAAAGACTATCTAAAGTAATACTACCATTAATAGTATCTAAATACATTTGCCGTTTTCCAAATATTTTTGCGTCAACAAATCGAAGGAATGATATTCTTTCGTCACCAAGAAATATCTTTCCTTCTATTTCGGCAACCTCCCCTTTGAAAAGATTTTTGTCGGAGGGTATAGCAGTTATTTTAAGAAGCCCTTCTTTATGCTGCATTTCAACCTTTGTTAAAAAGTTTATTCCAAAAATATTTTGAATACCTAAAACACTTGGATTATATTGAATGGAAAAATCAATTGAATCAATATCTACAAGAGATGCTGAAGAAATTTCGAATTTTATTGGGAGATGAACCGATGTCGAGGGGCGAAAGTGGTAATTTTCCAAAGCTAAAATAAAATTACCTGGATTTGGGTTAATTGCTGTTCCTTTAATAACAATTTTAATAGAAGTATCGCAGGGAAATCCAATTTTACAATCTACATACGAAACAAATTCACCACTATATAAAGGTTTAAAGGTAACAAACACATAAACTGAATCGTTCGATTGAATTAGGTTTGTGTAAGGCTGTGTATTAGTAACCATAAAAGCTTTGGAATTTTCTATGAATATTGTATCCAGTTCAATATTTTGCTTCCCATTATTTTTAACATAAAAATACATTTCGCTTGTTCGACCAACTTCTATTTCGCCAAAGTCTAGTGTGTCTGGATAAGTAAAAAACCTTCCAATGTAAGAGTTTCCTTTTGCAACCAATTTATATTCATTACCACAGGGAGCGAGTCTTAGAATAATTTCACTGGTAAAATTACCAGATTCATAGGGTTTAAAATTAATAGTAATATTATTACCATCATTTAAAAGAGAATCATTTGGGAATATGATATCAAATGGATAATCAATTTTGACTTCACTAATTTTTGTAAGATTTATACTATCACCCTTAATTTTAACCGTTAACAATCTAGTTTCATTAATTTTTGAATTACAAACCGAAATCTGTCCAAAGTCAATTGTATCGGCAGAGAAATTGACAATAATTCCCTTTTTATTAAAAACGATTAGCATTGTGTCGTGTATGTCGCAAGGAGTGAATTTAAAAATCAACAGAGCAGTATCAAGCCCAATCCTTAAGGGTTTTACATCGAATTTTACTGAAAGTGAATCTTCAGGGTTTATTTCAAAACTTCCGTTCGTTAATGAAATAGTTTTATTAGAAGATACATCCAAACTCAATTTAAGTTTTGAAGTATTTCTAACATTAACACTTAAAGTCTTATTATTTTCACATTCATCAAAATAAACAATGGGTGGAAAGTTCCTTGTAAGTTTGTAAGACACATCTTCTATTGTTGCTGTAATTGGAATCTTCAAAGTATCTAACAATCCAGAATAAGAATAAACAATAATAAGGTTTGATGTGAAGTATCCATCATTTTGTACATTTAGTTTAACCTTGAAACAAAGTTTGTCATTTGGTTTTAATCTTATAGGAAAGTTTGGTGAAAGAACCTCAAAAGGAAATTGCACAAAGATATTTTGGATTTCTACACTTTCATCAAAATCTACATTGATAACAAATGAAGTATCTATTAAAAAATCATAGCAGGAAGGTATGATTCCAAAGGATATTTCATCAGTAATTAGAATAAAAACTGATTTTTCCTTTTCTCCGGAAAGGAAAATTGTATCTTGTATATTGCAATCCTTTTCTAATAATAAATACCCTGATAATTTTCCAGATTTTTCAGGCTTAAATCTAATAGTAATATCTTTTTTTTCACCTGGTTCAAGCCTGATTGGTGAAGGTGGAAAAACCAATGAAAAAGCCGAGTTGGAAAAACTAACATTATTAATTTGCAAAATTGTATCCGATAAGTTTCTGATGCGAATAATTGTATCCCGATATACCTCATTTTTTCCCACCTTGAATACAATAGAATTGGAAGAAAATTCCAAGTCAAGGCTTAATAACTTTACTTTAACTTTGGGAGATAAAGCAATACAAGAGCCTTTCGAAGAATAATTTTCGGCGGATACCCAAAAGATTCCCGAAGAGTCTAATTTCCAAGTCGATTGGGTTCCAAAAGAAACTTTGCGACCATCTTTAAATAGAGAATAATTGAACCAACCAGTAGCTTCCAACTCAAGTGATTGATTTGGACAAGCCACAACTAAAGTATCTTTAGTAATTTTCGAGCCATTCAAAAAGATCTCTAATTGAGGGTAATCCAAAAAAGTAACTCTAACTGGGTCAGCCATTGCGAGACAGCCAAGAGAATCTATCAATCGAAGTATGTATTCACCGCTTCCTTCAGAAAGCATTAATGTGTCATTGTTTCCAGAATAGATAACATTTCCATCTTTTAACCATTCGAATTTATAAAAGGATTTGTTTGTAAAGTTACTTACATAAAGAATCAACAGATCACCTTTGCATAAGGTATCCTTGTCAGAAGGCATTTTGTCAATAATTGGTTTCGGCGGTAAGGTTTTTTCCACTACTACTTCGGCAAAATTACTTTCATTATAAGAACGGCCTCTTGCAAAAACTTCCCTGGTATCCTCGTGGAAATCGTCTTCCCGAAATCTAAAGGAATAAATTCTATAAACATACTTTGAGCCACAAGGAACTTGAAACCTATCTACAAATCTTGTTGTTTGAGAATAATTTACAACACCAACAACTTTTGCAGAACCTATAAAATCGCCTTCCCGATAAATTTTACCATCGATAGGCGGAAAAGCATTTCCCAAATTCTCATACGGAATACGCACAATTAAGTAACCCGAAACACAATCACTTGGGTTTGGGTCGAGAATTGCATTCCAAGAGAGAACTACACTATCTGCGAACAATCTTGCAACTGCATTTGGTGTATTCCAAACCGGCTCCCTTAAACTTCTCCAGAAAAGTTGATTGACATCTATAGATAGAGAGCGATTATTTGGTTTACCCTTTGTAACATAATCAGCTGATTGAGTAACTTCCTGCTCTCGAGTATCGAAACCATTATTGTATGCAGAAATTGTTCTTCCTGGGCAAACCCTAACAGTTACCCCACCCCGAGGAATACTACCAACAAATGCAATTTTAGGCGGCGGAAGATTAACCCAATCCCCTTTTGCTTCGGGAAGATGAGCAAGCGCATGAACATGATTATCATTCTGGTCAATTAACTGAACAATATCGCTTTCTTGTGCAATATTCAAAGCTTTCTGATACCACTCAGGACCAAGAATACAACTGAAGCATCTTTTCTCGAAATATGTTTCATTTTCGGCATCAATTTCTATATATCCATCTCTTTTGTCAACATCAACACTTTGATAGGAAGCATAACGATGGTTGATAACGATAATGGTTCCAGCCCTAAGGTTTTTCCACAAAGGGTGATTTTTGAAGCGAATTCCACCAGTCCACTGCGATGGTGGTGGAGTTGAACCAGCATTATCACGCAAAGTATAACCTACAAGATCAACATTATCGTCAACAACGAGAAGCTCGGTCCATTCGCCAAGTGGATCTCCTGTTACATTATTGTATTCGCTTACAACTACCTTTTGTGCAAAAAGTGTAAAGTTAACTAATAATATCGATAATAAAAGTAGAATTTTCCTCATAAGTTCTTTGAAAAAATCCAAAATTACTTTTAGTAAATTAAAATTAGTTGAATAATTCAATGGGAATATTGAACTCTTAGGCTAATTAAACGCGTCGGAGCAAGATTGCCTACCATTTCAACATAGTAATAATCAAGTGCATTTTGTACACTCAATTGAAATGTTAAAGGTACTTTCAATGAAAGCAAATTGCAACCAATGTTGAAATCAAGAACACAAATAGGAACGATTGCATCATAGTCGGGAACTTGAATACGAAGCATCTCATCCAACCGAGAAATTTTACTGATATAACGAAAATCGACATTTGAAGAAAAAATACCAAAGTGTACACCTAACGAACTGATTAAACTGAATTTTGAACGATATTTTAGAACCTTAAGGTCATTCAAATCTTTGGGTTCCAAAAAAGTAGCGCCAATTTGAAAATCTATATGCCTAAGCAGAAATGTTTTTACCGAAAGTTCAGTTCCCCAAATTTGTGCCTTAGTTATATTGTCAAAAATAATAATAGGACGGGTACCTTGTTTGAAAGTAGGCTCTATCAAATCTCTGTAGTAGGAATAGAAAAAAGAAAAATCTAAAATGATTGGGAGAAAAGCATCTTCGAATTCCATCAAAGTACCAATCTCAGTCGAAAAGGAAACTTCTGGTTTAAGATTAATGTTTGGAACAACCTCAAATCCACCATACTTTACTGAAGCAAACCTTTCCGCTAAAGAGGGACTTCGGAAGCCACGACCAAATGAAAATCTAATACTTTTATCTGTACCCAGAAAATACGTTATTCCAACTTTTGGAGAAAATTCGATATGTTGAATAGCAGAATCAGTTTTTTCAAAGTCTAATCGGCTACCAAAAGTAATTGTAGAATTCCATAAGCGATTAAATTCAAATTGAGCGTAAGCAGAAAAAAGATTTTGTTTGTTATTTCCATAAATATTTGAATTAACCAAATTATGAGTAAAATTAATCCCATAAGTTAGAAGAGAATTGTCGCCAAAATGAGTATTCAACTGAATCTCATTGTTAATTGAAAATGCTGAACTTTTTCGATATTCAGGATTATTAGGGTCAAGTTTTGTTTCAATAACCGTATTGTAGAAAGAAGATTTAATATCTGCATAGGTTTTTTCGGAAAAAATAAATTTAACATTAAGCGAAAGATTTGCCTTAGATGAGATTAAGAATCTGGATAAATCAGTACCTGTCGGCGGGCGAGTTGCACTATCAAGACTGTTCCAATAAACCCAATCATTGTGCTTATCGCTACTCCAAAAGCCAAATAGGGTTATTTTACCATAGGTTCCAATGCCACGAGAAAGTTTGACGAAGATATTTCCACGCATGCTTTTATCGAATTGTCGGTAACTTTCATCATTTACAAAATTAAAAGAGGTAAATAGCTTAAATAAGTTCAAATTCGATGAAATGAATCCACTGAATACATTTTTTGTTGTCAGTTTATCAGTAAAAATCCATTGATCATACTTTGGTTTTGTATATACCCCAGTTTGAAGATTTAACGAATAAGTTAATGAGTCCGATGGTTCACGAGTTATAACATTAACTACCCCACCAATTGCACTGGAACCATAAAGTCCAGAACCAGCACCTTTTACAATTTCGATTTGTGAAATTGCTTCGTTAGGGAGAATATCGTATTTTGCATCATTGTTATCGCCAGACAACATTGGGATACCATCTACCAAATAAGCTACTCTTGAACCGAGACCAAAGGAAAAACCTGAAGAGCCACGTATGTTAATATTATCTTTGTTGATAATTACGCCAGGAACATATCTTAAAGCTTCGTCCAACCGAGCATAATTTCTTTGACGAAGGTAATCGTTTGAAATTACTGAAACACTTACAGGTACTTCTTGAACAGTTTGAATTTTTTTTGTAGCAGAAATAACTAGCTCCGATGTTTGGATGGTCCTTGCACTTAGCCGTAGTACCAAAGTATCTTTCAAAGGTATATCTATCAATAGTTTTTTACTATGGTAACCCACATAAGTAACCATTAAAGAATACTTCCCTTTTGGAACTTTTTTTAAATTGAAATATCCATTTTTATCAGTTATCGCACCATAATTTGTTCCTTCTAATCGAACTGTTGCGCCAGAAAGAGGTTTTGAACTTAATGAATCCATAACTAATCCCCAAACATCGAAAGGAAAACACTTGTATGTTATCCCTAAAACAAAAATACAAGTGAATATTATTACTCTCATTCAAAATGGCTGTTTTGGTAAATGATAAAAATCGACATTAATTAAGATTCCTTCGATAACTTTACCTTTTGGAATATAAATCGACTTGGGCTTTCTTTCAAAGGAAGTGTCATCGGAAAATACTCCAACTACTTTCCATTCAAGTATAGTACCATAACGAAGTGCACATACTAAATATCTTAACTCAACTGGTGGTTTATCAATTTTTAAAGTAAATGGAATTGTATCTACAAATCTTGGCAATGAATCAGTAAAAAAAGCCTCTCCATTCATTATTTCACCAATTACATCTTTTGGTGGATAGGTTTTGAAACCAACTACGCGAAGTTCCAAAACAGAATCAACGGGAGGCCAGGAATTCCTTCCTGAAATAACTACAACATTACCTTTGATAAATGACTCAATATGCTGGCTTTGCGTTGGGTCTAAACCTTCTTGACAAGATAACGCAAGAACTGCAAGAAGCATAATTACTTTATAATTGCAAATTTTTTTAAACTTGATGTAATCCAATTACCTCCCTTTTCTTTGCTTAAACGAAAATAATAAATTCCTGAATAAAAATTATAATTAATTTGAGTTAAATCCAATTGAATTCCCCCTTGCCATCCATCATAAAAAAACTCTCCAATTTTTTGAAATTGATAATCAAAAATTTCAACCTTCGTATTCGAAGAAATGTTGGCAATAGTAAGAACTTTTCCATCGGACAATTTTATCGGATTCGGATAAACAAAAGCATTTTCAATTTCGCTCGCTTCTTGGGTTATACAAATAGAATTATAAGGAGGCTGAACAAATCTCCTTTTATCGCGAGAGTATACTTTACCTAATACAATGTAGAAATCCCTACCAAGAGAGAATATATTTGGATTCTTTGAAATTTCAATAAATATTTTATTTGGTTCAATTAGCTCAACCTTTTCAATTTTCCCAAATGGAATAACTGTATAGTTGTCAATATTAATTACCGAACTTGTATCGAGCTCGGAATCAAACTCAATTTCAAATGAAGCATTAGACACAAAAGTAAAGCGACGGAATAACAGCAATGAATCATACTTTTGATGAGACTCAATCGTAAACTCTAATTGACTTGGGAAAGAATAGTTTCCATAAAAATCACGAAACTTGTCTACATAAAGATAATATTTACCATCCGGCAATAATTTATCTATAAAGGCAATAGTAAAAGTGTCATTTACAATAATAATGTTATTAATTTCAAACATATTTCCAGTTGTATCAAAAAGAGTAAATGCTTTAAGCGGAACCCTTGATGGTAGTTTTCCCGAAAAAGTTATATAAAGTTGTTCGCCCGAAGATGCAAACACTTTTATAGGAGTAAGACGTAGTGTATCGAAAATCAAAATACCTTCGGAAAATTGACTAGGAGAAAAATTCAGAGAAGTATCAATTGCTCTAACATAGAACCAAGTCTTTCCAGAAATAATATCTTTTTTAAAAGAAATGAAGTTATTACCAGTTTCTGAAAAAAATTCTAAAGAATTTTGACTTTCCTTTAGTTTATAAATTTGATACTTATTAGCATTCAATACAGGTTCCCAATGCAAAAAAACCATATCGTCTACGTCAATCCACCCATCTAAATTTACTGGTGTTGTCAAAAGGTTATTGTTTAGCAATTGATAGAACTTTAAGCTATCCCAAAAACAAACACCAAATTCCTTAACACCATCATTGTCAAAATCGTCTGAAACAACACCATTAGAATAAACAAAAGGTAACCACAAAATAGGTGTCCATTTGTTAATCGATTTATCATACTTTAATATATAAAAATTCGGAAAAAGAGAAAGCAAAAGTTCATCTCCATTTTCCCTATCAACATCTTCTGCATTTATTCCATTCCGATAAAATATTCCTTGAGAAGTTGCCCCAACACGAGCCCCCCAGAAATTCATTACTTCTTGTAATTTATATGAGTTAGAGCGGTCAGAAAAAAGATAAGATATTTTCCAAATTGTACTATTTTCAACATCAAAATTGGCTCCAAGTAGATTTTGAGCAGAAAGGATAAAAAGACCGGGTAAATTATTGGAGTTGCTTGGCTTCCCTAAACACGTCAAAAAAGAACCTTCTTCGCCTTCGAACTTCAATTTGTACTCAAAGTTAAAGGTAAAGTTAATTGGATTAAATTCATAAATCAAAAGATAACCTGATGTAGAAATAAAGACAAATTCCAAATTAGCGTCGCCATCCAAATCCGCAATTCGTAGATTTGGTTTTGTGCCAATTTTCCCAAGTGTATCAGGGATTGACAGCAAAGAAACCAATTTATAACCTTCTTTCCCATAAGAAAAAACTTGGAACCCTTCGTCATTAAAGCAAACTACTTCATCTTTCCCATCTCCGTTTAGGTCAAAAAATTCAGAAGCCCAAAGAATTTGGTCTGTACTACTTTGGAAAATTACCCTATCGAAAAAGGTGCTATCGATAGTTGGTTCAAAAATTATGGTCTTTCCATAGCTTGTTGTCAATATCTCGTCAAAATTGTTTTGGTTGGAGTTGCCAATGCTAACTGGAATAAATGGTTGCTGGTAACGAGCTGTTTCGACGAAAATTGAATCTTTAAATTGATAATATCTTAAGCCTGACCATTGTAAATTTTTATATGGATTAATTAAAATTCCCTTAAATTTTACTTGCTTTAAACTTACTGCTGATGTAAACAAATATGACATTGGTAAGCTATTAAATCGCTTTTTAATAGGCATCTGAATAATGGGAATTTGGTTGGTAAATTCAAGTGTATCATAATATTTTAAACCCGTTTTGGAAATAAGTTCAACAACAATTTTGTAAGACTTCTTCTCAAAATTATCCCAATGCAAAGCTATTGAATGGTTTGTAGAGTAAAACTGGTCCAAATATGTATTAACCAAAAAACTATCTTCATATATACTTACTTTGCAATAGTTGGGGAGTTCACTTTCTGTGATTAAAACTGGCAAATTTCGATTTTCAAAAAGTGAACTAATTATTTTAATATATTTTATGACTAACTTTGAAGCATTTGAAAAAACAAAAAGCTTTGTTGCATAAGTCAATTTATTTTCATTTCTTAAGGTTGCTATCAACTTTAAAGTGTAACTTCCTTCTTCAAGAGAAGATAATTCAATTCCAGCAGAATCTAAAATTGATTGATACTCTTTGCGGAAAACAATATTTTTTACAAATACAGTATCATTTTTATAAAGTTCTATGCTATAATTTTGAAATAAAGGGGAAAAAACACTATAAAGAACTTTTAAAGATTTAATTTCATCTTTATTGATTTCTTGAAAATTTGTGGGATACAGAATTTCACATCGAGAGGTTCCAACAAATCCAACCGCATCGTTTGCATTGACCAAATTTTGTCCAAAAGATTTTTTATCTTGATTGAGACTTTTCCCAGTAGCCTTAAGGATAGACTTCACATCTTCAGCCGAAAGATTTTGATTCAGTTCCATTAACAATGCAATAACACCCGAAACAATTGGTGCGGAAAATGATGTTCCATTTACAAATTTATAAGAGTTATTTAAATCGAGTGTGAAAATATCATAACCCGGAGCATAAATATCAATCCTTTGCCCAAAATTACTACTTCTACCAATTTTATTTTCCCGAGTAGTAGCACCAACACTGATAACCTCGGGATAATCCGAAGGGAAATGGTCAACAATTTCTCCATCGTTCCCTGCCGAGGCAACCATTATACAACCCATTGAGTATGCAAAACGAATTGCATCGTGCAGTAATTTCGAATCAAAATGGCTCCCAAAGGAAAAATTAAGTATCTTAACTTTATTTAATGCAGCATAGACAATTGCTCCTGCAATATCTTTAATTTCTGCATTTCCTGAAAGGTCAAACGCTCTAAGTACAACAATTTTAGATTCAGGTGCTACGCCAGCAATACCTGTGTCGTTAATACTCGAAGCAATTACTCCTGCAACCATTGTCCCATGGCCATTTTCGTCCGCGGGAATCGGGTCCGGTTCAAAATAATCCCCAATATTTCCAACAGTTTGGTTTACAAAGTCGTAACCAATAACATCGTCGACAAAACCATTTCCGTCGTCATCAATACCATTCAAGTCACCTTTAATACCATTAATGCTAATTGTATCGGGCCATGGCTCAAATGAACCATTTAAGTTGATATCTTCTTTCGGATTGATCCAAATTCTCCCTTTTAATTCTTTGTGAACCCAGTCAACTCCAGTGTCAATAATTCCTATGAGAATTCCTTTACCTTTTGCTTTATCCCAAGCACTTCGAACACGAATTGCATCCAAATACCATTGCTTACTCAAAAGATTTTCTTTTTCAAATTCTATTCTCGAATCAAGCGAAATAACATAATTAGGCTCTATTAAATCAATTAAACCTTCCTCAAGTAAATTATTTAAAACTGCTTTGCCCTCCTCCTGAACAATTTCTATAACAACATAGTTAGAAAGCTCACTAAGAAGTTTATCTTGTTCTACAGACAACGCAACATTATTTCTTTGTTTGAAATTTTGAATAGCGTTCTCAAACGAAAGTTCAACTATCCTTACCTGTGAGTGATAATTTGAATTTCGAATGAAATCATATTTGGAATTTGGATTTCGAAATCGAACAATAAATGAATTACAAAGCAAATGCATTGGAAACGAAATGATAAAAAAGAAAATAAATATTTTTAAATATCTCATAAATTAATCATCATTAAGTAGAGATGACGAAAATTAATTTTTTATATTAGTTTTATTGAAGAAATTATTAAATAGTTTCGTAAATTCTTTTTTTTTAGGTGCAAAATGAAAAACTCCCTTTTCTTATTAATGTTTCCATTTTTCTTTGTTCTTTTTTCTTGCCAAAAGTCAGAAGATCCCAACTCAATTAGTGGAGACCCTACAACAGGATTTTCTAATGTTGGCGATACAAACACAGTTTTTTTCGATCTTCGCCAAATCGGTCTTAGCTTCGATTACATTTCAGTAGATTTCGTCGTTGCAAAAAAAGAAGGTGCAATTGTAACCAGTACTGGAAAATTCAAGACAGATACCGCTTTCACTCACAAAGTCGATACTATATTGGGTACAGCAACACTTCCATCTCAAATTAAAGCAGAAATTAGAAAAAGACTTATTGAAGCGCTTAATGTAAAAATTGATTCTTCGGACAAAAACAACATCAAAATGGAATTTGAAATCAAAACAAAAATCACAAGCGAAGGGATGCAAGATTTTGTTCATAGCAATGGAAATACTTCGAAACCATTCACTTTGGTAAAATATTCAGCAAGAGTTGGAGATATGTACGAATTTACCGATGAAGATGGAAACAAGTTCGTCCGAGAAGTTACGTATCGTTCAACGGATGACGATTATCCAATCGCTTTTTGGCTGATAAAAGTGATTAAAGTTGAGGAAACAATTGTAGAAGGTCCATACAAAGACTTCTTCGGCAAAGTAACATACTATACAAACCATAAATATGGATTGGTTGGCGTTGAATATCTGACAGTTACTGGTAAACAATTAAAATTTTCGATATTTCCAGCAAACTTATAATTTTACTTTAAACTTTTGGATTTATTCCAAATTTCATCCATTTCTTCAAGGGATAACTCTGAAATGGTTTTGTTCATATTAGCCGCGGTAGCTTCAATAACTTGAAATCTTTGGATGAATTTATTATTCGTTTTTTGTAAAGCAATTTCAGGAGAAATTCCCAAAAATCTTGCATAGTTAACTATAGCAAAAAGTAAATCGCCAAGTTCCTCTTCAATCCTCGATATAGGTTCATTATTTTCAGTTGTACTTTTCAGTTCGTTTAGTTCTTCGATAACTTTTTCCCAAACTTGTTCAGATTTTTCCCAATCGAATCCAACGCGCGACGCTTTGAATTGGATTCTTTCAGCACGAAGCAAGGCTGGTAAGTTCAAAGGAACTCCTTCCAAAACCGAATTTCTTCCTTCTTTCTGTTTTAGCTCCTCCCAATTTTTTAAAACTTCTTCTTCGCCACTTACTTCTATGTCCCCAAAAACATGAGGATGCCGAAAAATTAACTTTTCTTGTATCCCAAGTATCACATCCATAAGGTTAAATGCGTTTCTTTCTTCAGCCATAATGCTATGCATCACTATATGCAGCAATAAATCTCCGAGTT
This sequence comes from uncultured Hyphomicrobiales bacterium, assembly GCA_964413155.1. Taxonomy (GTDB): domain Bacteria; phylum Bacteroidota; class Ignavibacteria; order Kapaibacteriales; family UBA2268; genus Naka2016. Next base: position 142,920 of record CAYPRT010000005.1, read on the forward strand.
CCTTTTGAAATTCTTTGTCGTTATGGTTTTCAATAGCAGAAATTGTTTCATATGCTTCCTCGATAAGCAATGGAGCGATGCTCTCGTTTGTTTGCTTACGGTCCCAAGGGCAATGAATTCGTAAAATTTTAACGATTTCAACTAGTTTTATGAATTGTTCTTCGATGCTTGCAGGGTTATTTACCTCTGGAATCTTTATATTCTCGCTCATTTCCTTTTTCGTTTCAAATAAAATTGAATTAAAGAAATTGCTAAAGAAATATTGTAGTTTATTTCAACCTATTTCCTTATGAACAATAGTTGCAGTTGCTTGAGCAGTTGGTGTTACCAACAAATCTTGAACCATAATATGTTCAGGAAGAGTAACACAAAATAAAATAATTTTAGCAATATCATCACCTGTTAATGGTTTGTAACCTTGATAAACTTTTTTCGCACGTTCTTTATCGCCGTGAAATCGAACTTCGGAAAATTCCGTTTCGACCAATCCTGGGTCGATATTAGTAATACGAATATTTGTCCCATTAAAATCAATTATCATTGCTTCCGATAAAGCTTTAACCGCAAATTTTGTTGCACAATAAACATTACCATTTGGATAGACTGCTCTACCTGCTAAAGATGCTATATTTACAATATGTCCAGAATTTTTAGCTAATAATATCGGTGCAACCAATTTTGTAACATATAAAAGTCCCTTGATATTCGTATCGATCATCTCATTCCAATCTTCAATATTTCCATTGTAAATTTTTTCCAATCCGCGAGCCAAGCCAGCATTATTAACCAAAATCGAAATATCTTTGAAATCATCAGGTATCGAATCAATTTCATTCTTTAGTAAATCGAAATTTCTTACATCGCAAGTAATTAAATGGCTCTTAGTGTTAAAATTTTTTTCCAATTCATTTGCTAGGTTTACCAATTTTTCCTTTCTTCTTGCGAGCAAAATCAAATTTGCTCCATTTTGGGCAAATACTTTTGCGGTTGCCCTACCAATTCCAGAAGAAGCACCAGTGATCAATGCTATTTTACCTTGTAATTGCATTTTAACTCTTCAAATATTGTTCTACAAAACTAATTACAACTTTGTGAATATCATCGACGGAATGAGTTCCGTCTATTATTTTGAATCTATCGGGAAATTTCTCCGCTATTGTCTTAAAGCCATTTATAACTCTTTGCAAAAACGAGGATTCCTCTTGTTCCATTCTATCTTTTGCTTTGGTTTGAGCCCTTTCATACAGAACATCGAGAGGGATATCGACAAAAAATGTAAGGTCTGGAACCAATCCATTAGCTGCATAATAATTGCACTGTTGGACAAAATCAATTGGAAGCATTCTTCCATATCCCTGATATGCTAATGTTGAATCCCAGAAACGGTCGCAAATTACAATTGTTCCTTTTTCCAAAGCTGGGTTGATGACTTTATTCACAAGTTCGGCACGAGCAGCTTCGAAAAGAAAAAGTTCAGCAAAAGGGGTCAACTCTGTTTTGGGATTCAATAATATCTCCCTAATTTTTTCAGCGACAAAAGTTCCGCCAGGTTCACGAATAGTCAAAACATTTTTCCCTTTCGAAATTAAGTATTTCGCCAGAAGCTGTGCTTGGGTTGTTTTGCCTGCAAGGTCGATACCTTCGAAAGTGATGAACATATCTTACTCTCCCTTCCCTTCAACAACTAACACAATTTCCCCTTTAAATTTGCTCGGGTTGTCTTTCAATTTTTTAACAATTTCCTCTAAACTGCCTCTTATTACCTCTTCGTTAAATTTTGTCATTTCCCGAACAAGGCATATGTTTCTTGTTCCCTCAACAAAATTACAAAGGTCAATTAAAAACTTGATAACAGAATGACAGGAAACATATACTACCGAAGTTGATTCTTCTTTGGCAATTCTTTCAAGAAATTTTTTGTACCCTTTTTTCTTTGGTGGAAAACCAAAAAATTTGAAGTTCTGAATCGGTAAGCCACTTAAAATCAACGCTGGGACAAATGCTGTTGCCCCAGGCAATGCTACTATGGTAATATCATTTTCCAAGCACTTTCGAACTAACTTAAATCCTGGATCAGAAATTAAAGGTGTTCCAGCTTCGGAAATCAGCCCAACGTTGACACCTGAAAGAAGTTTTGAAATAATCCAATCAGACTTATTTTCTTCGACTGAATCATAATAGCTAATAAACTCTTTTTTTGGAAGGTTTAACAATTTAAAAAGTTTCCCTGCGCTCCGAGTATCCTCGCAAGCAACTAAATCCACAAAGTTCAAAACATCAATTGCCCGAAGAGTAATATCTTTAATATTTCCAATGGGAGTTGGGACAATGAACAATGTCCCTTTACTTGCTTTTACTTTCATTTTCCCTTCGTAAGCATTGAAAAAAATTCTTAACTAATTCAGCACACTCTTCTTTCAACACACCATTGACAATTTGAACTCGATGATTTAGTTTTGGATTCCAAAGAATATTCAAAACGGAACCACCCGCCCCAGCCTTTTCATCTTTTGCTCCGAAAATAACTGCTTTAATGCGTGAAAGAACAATTGCTCCAGCACACATTGAACAAGGCTCAATCGTGGAATATAAAACGCAATCAGTCAGAAATTTGATTCCTTTCTTTTTTATTGCTTTCGAAATTGCTAAAAGTTCGGCATGTGCAGTTGGGTCTTTTCTCTTTTCCACTTCATTGTGAGCCTTAGAAATTATTTTGCCATCTTCAATAATTATTGCACCAATAGGAACATCTCCAGTCGTTAAACTTTTTTTTGCCTCTTTTAAAGCCAACTTCATATAATAATGATGTTCCATAGTCTTAATTATTTGAAATAGCAAATTACTTAATTTAGATGAACCAATATTTCTAATTATTCGTCTTTTATTTTTTGGTTTTTTTATGTTCCAAGGTAGAATAGAAATCGAAAATGGTATTATTACCAATATTGAAAAAGGAACAGGAAATCTCCTTTTAATCATCGATGGTAAACCACTGAACTTAGGCAATTCCTTTGTATATCCAGGCTTTGTGGATTCGCATTTGCACTTACTTGGTGGTGGAGAACTTCTTTTTATGCCCGATTTAAGCAAAGCTCGTTCCGCAAATGATTGTGTTGATATTCTTCGAAATTCCAATTTTAGACGAAGCGATTGGATTTTTGCACGCGGTTGGAATCAAGAATTTTGGGATAACCATTCCTTCCCAGATAAGACAATTTTAGACATACATTTCCCTAATACCCCGGTATGCTTAATTCGTCAGGATGGTCATTGTCTTTGGTTGAATTCCTTTGCGTTGAAAATTTGTAATATCAATGAAAACACACCTGAACCAAAAGGAGGTAAAATAGTAAAAGACGCAAATGGTAACCCAACAGGAATTTTAATCGATGAAGCAATCGAATTGGTTCGTCCTTTTCTTAATGACTATTCTGAAAACATTTATTTTAAGTTTTTGGAAAAAGGAATTGAACATCTCGCATCGATGGGAATAACAACTGTCCACGATATGGATGTTGATCCGAAGTTTATTCAGATTTACGATAAATATTTTAATGTTGCAGAATCCAAAATAAATGTAAGAATTTTTCTTTCTGGCAAAACTGTAATTGATAATGGCAAAATCCCAGAAGTTCAAAACGAATATTTGAGGATTGTTGGGCTTAAGTTTTATATGGATGGTGCTCTGGGTTCATATGGTGCCCTGCTATGGGAACCTTATTCCGATCATCAGTTTTCGAATGGTTTGCAATTGATGCCCAAAGAACTTCTTTTCGAAAGTTTTTATTTCACTGCAAAAAATAATTTAGGCATTGCAATACATTCAATAGGAGATAAATCTACTACAATTATTTTGGACACTTATGAAAGTTATTTAAATAAAGGCTTACCAAAGCCAAAGTTCTTCAGAGTTGAACATTGTCAAGTTGTTCAACCATCAGACATACCAAGATTTAAAAAATTGGGAATTTTAGCCTCAGTTCAACCAACGCATTTTATTTCAGATTATCAAATGGCAGTTTCAAGGCTTGGAATTAGAACGAAATTTTCCTATCCCTGGAAATCTTTTTTAAATTTTGGCACACTTATTTGCTCTGGCTCGGATTTTCCGGTCGAAAGTCCAAATCCTATTTTCGGATTGTCTGCTCTTGTAAACAGAAACAAATTCGATGTTCAAAATCTCTTTGGTGATGAGTCAATTCCCATTGAATTTGCTTTAAAAACTTATACAACTTTCCCAAGATTAACAATGGGAGAAAAGGATGTAATATTAGAAAAAGGTGCAGAGGCTACATTCACTATTTTGAACAAAAATTTATTTAATATTCCCAAAGCAGAAATAATTGATACAAAAGTTATAGCAACAATTACAAAAGGACATCTAATTTTTATTGATTTCTAAACAAATTTTAAGGATTCTCTACCCCCATTATCAAACTTTTTTCAATGCTACCAAATTGAATTTTAAACAAGCGAGTGTAAATTCCATTCATTTTCATAAGTTCGGAATGAGTTCCAGTTTCCTTAATTTGCCCTTTATGCAGGACTATTATTCTATCTGCTCTTTGAATGGTAGAAAACCTATGAGCAATTACAATCGAAGTTCTCCCACTTAAAAGTTTTATCGTAGCCTGTTCAATCAGCTTTTCCAAAACTGGGTCAATATTAGATGTTGCTTCATCCAGTATTAAAATTTCAGGATTTCGAATAATTGCTCTAGTAAAAGCGATTAATTGTCTTTGTCCAGCAGACAATGTTATACCTTTTTCAAACACATTTGTTTCAAACTTTTCAGGCAACTTATCAATAAATTCGAATGAACCAATTTCTTTCGCTGCATTGATTATTTGTTCGATATCTAAATGTTCGTCACCTAATGTAATATTTTCCAAAATTGTTCTCGAAAACAAAAAAACATCTTGGGTAACATATGAAATTTTTTTCCTATATGAAACCAGATCATATTTCTTAAGATCGACACCATCAATTAAGATTTCTCCTTGTTTAACATCGTAAAATCGGCACAAAAGATTTACAATAGTTGTTTTGCCGGCACCAGTGTGACCAACAATTGCAATTGTTTTTCCTTTTGGAATCTCAAAAGATACATTTTTCAAAACTTCATTTTCATTATCATAACCAAAACAAACATTTTGAAACACAATTTTATCATTTAATTTAGAAAAGATAATTGGATTGTGGACTAATTTTATTTTGGGTTGAGTATCTAATATTTGAAAAATTCTTTCCGAGGAAGCCATTGCATTTTGCAGATTTGTAAATTTTTCGGTCAAATCTCTAATTGGACGGTAAAACATTTCAGCATACTGAATAAAGGCAAAGAAAGTACCAATAGTCATCAAACCCGATAGGATATTTTTTGCTGTAAACCAAATTATAACAGCCAAAGAAACTGAACTTAAAAACTCAACAGTTGGGAAAAAAACTGAATAGTAATTAATCGTTCGTATCCAAAGATTTTGATTCTCTTTATTCATTTCATCGAACTTTTCTTTAAAATATTTCTGGCGGCCAAAAATTTGTATTGTTAAAATGCCTGCAAGAAACTCGTTGATGAAAGAATTCAATTTTGCCACACTCTTTCTTATTTCACGAAATATCGCTCTAACTTTATTTCTAAAAACTAAAGTTGCTAAAACTAAAACTGGAAGTACAGACAAAGCAAGTAAAGTCAACTCCACATTTAAAAAAAACATGAAAACAATTATCGATAAAATTAAAATCAAATCGGAAAGAATTAAAATGAAACCACCGGATAATAATTCCGAAATTGTTTCGATATCGTTAGTTACACGAGTAACCAATCTACCAACAGGGTTCTTATCGAAAAAAATAACATCTTGATTTTGTATATGATTAAATACCCTCGTTCGCAATTGATTAATAGCATTTTGCCCCAACCACTTCATCAAATAGTTTGCAAGAAATTGAATGAATGAATGAAGAACAAGAATAAGGAAAATCAACAATACAAAAAACAAAAACCCTTTTGAATTCGAAGCAATTACATATTTATCAATAGCAATTTTTGATAGAAAGGGTCGAATTGGACCTAATATTGTAGTAAGCAGCATTAGAAAAAGAGCAAGGTAAAAATAAGCAATATAAGAGCGAACAAATCCAAACAATCTTTTAGTAATTTTCCAATCAAATTCTTTGTATTCTAATTCTTCAGGTATTATTCCATTCATCTTGTACCTTGCTTAATCAGAGAATATAAGTAATCTGCAATCAGAACAAAATCCTGCGGCGATAACTGTTCTGGACGAAATATTACTAAACGCTTCACCCAATCCTCATTAAGATGCCTAATGTCCACTCCATAATGTTTGAAAAGTGAATTCAAAAGTATCTTTCTTCTTTGGATAAACGCACGTTTAATGATTTCTTTATAAAACTCATATTTGTCTTCAAATTTGGTATTATCGAAAAATTCAATTTTTATAACAGACGAGTCCACTTTCGGTTTTGGGAAAAAACAATTGGGAGAAACATCAAACAGCTTTTCAACTCTTGAATACAATTGCAGAAGAACAGAAAGTATACCATAGTTTTTACTCCCAGGGTAAGATACTATTCTTTTCGCAACCTCTCTTTGAAGCATTAATACGCAACAAGAGTAAAATTTTCGATTATCCAAGATCTTGAAGATAATTGAGCTAGTAAGATAATATGGAATATTACCTAAAAGTTTTATTTTTTTCTCATTCGAAGTGAATTTTTTTTCATCGAACTTTAAAAAATCCATATTTAAAAATTTAAAATTTTTTAGATTTTGTTGGGCTATTTTCTCTTGAAGATAACTTGCAAGAGAATTGTCAATTTCTACCCCAATGAAATTGATATCATAACTAACTAACAATTCAGTTAATATACCGCGACCGGGACCAATTTCAACAATCAATTCACCAGGGTTTGGATTCAACGCATCTACTATTTTCTTTGCAATATTGCGGTCCCATAAAAAGTTTTGTCCAAGCCTTTTTTTAGGTGGTTCAAACCTGAAATTCATTAATTTAACTCTTGAAACAACTCAATTAATTTTTCACGAATTTCTTCCATTGATTGTGATATTACCTTTGTATCTGAAATCACAGAAATAAAAGAAGTATCACCATTCCAGCGAGGAATTACATGAAAATGAATATGTTCTGGAAGACCTGCTCCCGCCACTCTCCCTATATTAATTCCAACATTGAAACCATGGGGTTTCATTGCTTTTTCGAGTACTGCGATGGACTTTCGAACAGTTTGGATAAGATCCAACAATTCGTCATCCGTAAGAAATTCCAGATTGGGAATATGTTTCAAAGGGCAAATCAAGAGATGACCAGCATTGTATGGGAACTTGTTCATTATTACAATTGTATGAGAAGAACGATGCACAACAAGTCGTTCCTTCTCCTCTTCAACTTTTTCTATTGCTTCGCAAACGAAGCAAGAAGTTTCAGTATTTTCTTCTTTGAAAGACTCAATATACTTCGACCTCCACGGAGACCACAAAATTTCCATATCAACACCAGAAGTTAAACAAACAAAAAACGCTTACACAAAAACGTGTAAGCGTTTGTAATATTACCAAATGAAATTTTATAAAGTAAAACGAATATCAACTCCGGCTTGAATTGAACTTACCTTCCAGGACTCAACATTATTAACGTTTGTAACACCAAGATTATAAAATATTCCTGGGATAATATCTATCTTTGTTCCTGTGATTATTTCATATTGAACCCCAAATTTCAAAGCAAAGCGGATTGAATTCGACTTAACATTCTGATTTTGAGGCGTAGGTCTTGCAGGAACATCATCCCATGTAACAATTGTGCGGTCGTTGTTTTCGTAACGCACAATGTGTTTTTCTCCCATAACATCATCAGAAACTTTTTTGAATTTTACATTTTCTGGCTCAACAAGTTCCATTTTCTGCAATAAATGGCTTTTCATCACAATGTCGAAAGACGGACCTGCAGTTAACACCATGCCATATGCAATATTAAATTTATACATTGCTTCTATTGTCAAAAGGCTATATGATACATCAAGTGTATGCCTTGTTGAAGAAAGCACAGTAGTATAACCACCTTTTCCATCATCAACCAACGAGGGATATGTATCACCCTCTTTTGTAAATGAAGCAGGCATAGTGCTAAAGAGAATTCTTCCAACAACTGAATGCTTTGATGTTATCCCACCCAGAATCTGTTCATAAAAACCACCAATGAAAAAACCATTTGAAGAACCGTTAGTAAAGAATGGACAGAGTGGGTCATCGGCAAAAGAAGCAAGATTTGCAGAATGAATTGCCCTATTAAATCCTGCAACGGGACCGAGATAAATCGCAGCACTACCTTTACCAGGACCTAATGGGGTTGGACCTTCTTCTTCTTCTTGGGCCATTATGGAAATAGTTGCAAACAAAAGGATTGCCAACAAAACAGAATAAATTTTCATAAATCACCTTAATTTAATTTTAAAACTTTTATATATTTTGTCAAATTATTAAAATTCAATTTTACAAAATAAATTCCATTCTCGACAAAAGAAAAATCAATATTCTTTTGATTTTTCCCAACATCTATTTCAATTTTCATTTCTTCCCCAATTGAACTACCTAATTTATCAAATATTTTTAATATAACAAAATCTTTTTTCTTGGATTCAAATTCCAAGGTTAAAATGTTGGTTATTGGATTGGGGTAATAATCGACCAAAATTGGGTAATCGACAATTTCGATATCGCGTAAAGGATATTCACAAAATGGTTCAATTTGTGCCAAAGTAGAATTTGATGAAGACTTATAACAGATATTTTCTTCCACCGAAACTTCAAATTGACTGAATAACTTATCTGTTAAATAAACACTAAAAGGTATCGAAATACTCCAGTTTGCAGTTTTTCCACCTAAACTAAATTGGGGAACAGTAAATTTGATTTCGGAATCAGTGAATTCCACTTCTGGCTGAACTGACCATTCATTCTCATAATTTATTACTTTAAAAACAAAGTTTGAACGATTAAAAGCAATTCTATCTTTATGAATGGCTTTAACATTTAGAATAAATTCAAAAGGAAGTTCCGATGGATTCTTGAACTCACCTTTTACATTTAAATTGTAATTTTCTCCAATTTTTACAGGATTCTCTTCTGATTCAACAAATACATTTTGTACAAGTTTTTGAAAACGAAATTCACTTTTTCCACTGAGCAGAGAATCAGTGTTTCGACCATAATTTATATTAATTTCGATTGAAGCATGACCTTCGTTTTCCCCAAATCCAAAAATCTTAAATTCTAAAATTTCGTTGGGCTTTATTTCGGTTCCAATAATAGAAGAATCAAAATGTGTTACTTCAAAATTTTCAGTTACAAAATTGAAATTTTTTATAACAAAAGGAACATTGCCTTTGTTTTTTATTTTAACTAAAAGTTCAACTTCGTTACAAAGTAAATATTCTTGTTCAGATTCAATTTCAATTTCAGCCAAAAGAGTGTCGCGTGGACGTGCTACTCCTGAAATAACCAAATGTTCAATTGATATGCTATCTCCTGGTGCTGCATTCGAAATAACCTCGAGTGTAACTTGATGTTTACCAACAAAATTGGGTTGGAATTTTACTGGAATTGATAAAGTGGAACCAATAGGAAGAATTATGTTTTTAAGCAAATTAAAATCAATTTCGAACGAAGAAAGATCACCTTGGAAAGGACGAATTTCATAAATAAACAAATCCTCTGTTCCATTGGAATGAACTATTGGAACCAAAGCATTGGCTACTTCATCAACAAACACTGTATCGAAATAATAATCGTATGTTTCTAATTGTGGTAATATCCCTTCTCCCCGAACTTCAATTTGGAGCTTCGGATGCAGTTTCCAGTCTATCGAATATTCTGCAATAGTAACATAATAGCCCAATTTCTGAGGGGTAAAACTCAAAAAAACAGGTAGGGAATCCGAAAATGTTGCATTAATGTCAAAATTACTCAAATAGAAAGCGGAATCAAAGTTAATATAATCGATAAAAGAAATCTGAGCTGGGACGTTACCGGTGTTTATCAAATAAACAACTGTATCCTTTGTTTTGCCAACCCTAACCTTTCCAAAGTCTATAACAATAGAATTAACAAGAGGTGCGATACCAACACCACGAATATCTGCCTTGAGATTCAATTTCAATTCATCATAAAATACAACTTGGCTCTTAAATTCCAGACGATTGTTTGGAGCAAACTTAATAGAAAAGTAAGCAGTATCGCCACCTTTTAATGTAAATTTGGTTGGATTATCGATTTTAATGAATACATTAGGTAACGAATTAATAAAAATTGAATCGAAAAGAATAGGAAGTTCCCCAAGATTAGCAATACCAACTCGCCCTGTTGCTGTATCCCCAATGTAAACATTACCAAAATCGTACCCAAATACTTCCAGTTTAGCTTCCAACACAGAAGTATTAATCGGAATAGTAAAAACTAAATTGCAATCTACTTCAATAATTAATGTGTCAAAAAGGTCTTTGAGCATGCCATTGGGTGAACAAGTAATAAAAATCGAAATTGTATCGTTCTGATTTAGTTTGATTGGTAACTTTTCGTCAACATACCATCGAAACCTTTCATCTTTTTTCTTTAATCCAATTCTCAAAATCTCGACAGAATTTCCTATATTTTTTATTTGAATTGACTTAGTTAATGAATCGAAAGGTTTTATGTTACTGAAAACCAAATCCAAAGGAAATTGAAGCAATGGTGGATAATATTCATATGACAATCTTCGTGAATTTCCATTTCTGTCTCTTACCTCCAACACTACTTTCCCTTTTTTAAATGGGTCTATAGGTTCTGCTGAAAAGGAAACATAATTAGTTGTATCAACAATATCTGAAAATGAATAAAGATAGTTAAAAGTACTATCGGAAATCACATAAGCATATGCAATTCCTGTATTAGAGCTTATATTAGTTTCGAAGAAATATCCATTTAAATTACCACAATTCTCTTCAAAAGTTAATTCGGGAGAAGTAGAGTCGCCAATAAATGGATTGACTAAACTTGAACCCAAAACCAAAGCATATGCATCGGCAAGTCCCACTCCGTAAACTACACCAGCAATTTTCCCCTTTTTTGCTTCCAAATTATAAACCCCATCTCGGATTTTAATATTAGCCCAAAAATATGTGTCATTAAAAATTTTAAAAAGTGTAATATCGTTTGGTATATCAACAATCCTAACAGAATTTAGATAAGTTTCGCTCAAAGCATCAATAGTTCCAACAATATTCACAAAGTGAGCAAGAAATTGTCCGGGATTCCAAGAAGAATTTCCGGGAGTTTGAAAAGTCACATAATTAACAAATTGCTCTAATGGAGGAACCAAAGTCATCGCGGGGTCAAAATTTGGAGAATCCCAGTCGAGTCCAGAATGCATAATAAACTGAGCCATTTGAATTGGTTTGTCCGAAATCCACTTCCTTGGTTCGTTCACAAATGGAATTTCAAGTACATCGAAGTTTTGATTCAAAACATAAGTTTGTGAACCACCATCCCAAATCGCAGTTATAGTTGTGTTTGGAAAATAGGAGGTGATTTTAATCAAATCACCATATGGGCTAATTCCAAAAGGAACAGTAATAAATTCCCGTCCCCAAGAATTCGCTGGCATCAACATCTCCACAAGGTGGTTCTTTGAATCCCATTTTGGGACAAGATTCTGTGGAATTGCAGTTCTTACATGACCCGAAAGAACGCCAATAGGTTTATCCCCGCGTATGAAAGTTCCACTTAAATCACCATAGTTTCTTACAAATGGAAAAGATTTAACAAGGTAGGTCTGTCCTTTATTTAATATGACTGTTTTAGGAGTATTGACTTGAACTCCTTTTTCGGTTATGGACCTTGGATAGAAAGTAATCTGGGTTGAATCGTATGCAGCCAGTAATAAGAATTCGCTTTGCCGAGGTGTTAATCTATATGTTGAATCAGCAGGGTCTAATGGAGTATCTATTGGAAGTGAATACTGATCATTAGGATAAGAAATTACTACATATTCTTTCCCCCATTTCTCTACTGGAATTGCAGAATAGGCTTCGGAAGTTAGATATTGCGTTGAAAAAGCATAAACAATTATAGGATTCGAGCTGATAATTTCTATAGCTTTTTTACGAACAACTTCCGACTCGTAATTCTCGAAATTAATCGGAACATCAATTTCAAGATTGTTCGAAGGTTTAATATTTGTAAAAGTGACAACACTATCATTTGGAAAAATGAGCGTAACATTGGTCGTGGATGAAGGAAAAATAAATAATTTCAAATGTAAACCGCCGTACCGGGGGTCAATAACAATTTCATTTTGCATAAAACCTACAAAGAAATGGGTGCCTTCGTAGGAAGAATATTGAACTTGTGAGTAAACTTTTTCTACCCCAAAAAGCAAAATAAAACAAATATTAATTATTCCTAACCTTTTCATATAATCAAAAATACGAAAAAAAAATAGAATTTATTTCTTAAATATTCCTTTAGTTGGCTTGAAAAATAAATAGTTTTTAGGAAACTCATAATATTTTGTAAATTCCTTTTGGAAAACGACTTTGGGAATAACTTCGCCCGAAACATTGCTGAACCACAAAACATCATAAACTTCATTATCAATAAAATTAACTCGAATAGAATCGGATAAGTAATTAGCTAGTTGAACTTCATTAGTTTCTTCATTTCTCAAAAAATAAGAGGTTTTAGTATTCCCCAAACCTAAAAGAAAATTTATACGGTTTTCGCTAAAATAAAGGTCTAGCGTATCGGCAAGTATTTTTTGAATATATGCAGTATCAATATGACTTGGAGTAAATACACGAGAATTTCCGACTAATCTAACAAAAGAAATTTTTTGATTTTTCAGAACAAAAAAAACAGAATCACCATGAAATTCGGTAGAATCATACCAGAGGATAGGTTTTTGAACTAAATATCCTATTTCATCATCTCTAAGTATTTTACCAAAGCCAGAGATTGCTGTTAGCTTGTCTTTAAATAATCGTATATTTTCCTTAAAAACTAATTCTGAATTTACATCATTCTGTTTTGCAATCAATGTATCAGCAAAGATAACTAAACTATCCAAGCGGAAGCCAAGAGTATCAATATCGGTTTTAATTGTGTCTAAAACGATTAATTTAGGTTCACCAAAACCTTTTGTTATTTTTTCTCTTTTATCAATTGATAGATAAATTGAATTCATTATAATAGGTTCATACTTGGCGAATAAATAAACATTTCCAGAACCGAAAATATGGTCTTCATTTCGATAAAAAGTCAATGTATCGCATTTCAACAAAAGGGAATCGGTCTCGAAAACTACATTTCCAAAGGAATAAATAATTTGGAGTTGCCTATTATAATCAATACGGTCAGCATTTAGAATATTATTTTTTTCCTTGTAAACCACGCCACCAAAAAAGTTAGCCAACTTGCTTTTAAAACTATAACTTCCTGAACTTGCACTTAAACTACTCAATGGATCAGATATTGTTAATTTTCCACTTGCATTAGCAACTGACATATTTCCATCATATTCAATATAATCGGAAAGCAAAACCAAAGTGTCCTGAATAATCTTAACGGAACCAAAAAGAAAAGCACGATTTTCTTCGATATAATGCTTAGCACTATTACAAAACAAATCCACATTACCTTGACGAAGATGAACATTTCCAATAAAATCCCTTACGGGTTTTTGATTTTCTTGGTAACCAACAATACTATCGGCATTCACAAGAACAATAGGATTTTGAGAGTAGGATTTTACAGTTGCAAAGAATAAAAAAATAAACAAAAAGCAAAATTTATTCATTTAAACAAAGTTTCCTTTGATAAATTTCAAAATTTTCATCATCAAAGCATACAAAAATAACTTTGTCGATTTCGGGATTAGTTTTCAAAAACTCCTCGACGGTTGAAATAGCAATCTCTGCTGCTAATTCTTTGGGGAAACCATAGGCACCGGTTGAAATATTGGGAAAGGCAATTGTTCGAACAGAATTTTCTTTAGCTAATTTCAACGAGTTAAGATATGCGTTCCGAAGCAAATTAGCTTCATCGGAAGAACCACCTCTCCAGATAGGACCAACAGCATGGATAACATACTTGCATTTCAAATTTCCTGCACCAGTAATTACTGCCTCGCCGGTTGGACATTTGCCAATTTTTTCAACAATTTTTTTACATTCTTCAAGCAAAGATGGGCCGGCTGCCCTATGTATTGCTCCATCAACACCGCCACCACCCATTAAACTGGAATTTGCAGCGTTTACAATGGCATCAACCTCAAGTTTTGTAATATCGCCTTTTAAAAGTTCAATTTTCCTCATAAATAAACCACTTGATATGACATCAAGTGGTTAAATTAATAAAAAAGAGTAAAACAATTAATGGAAAATAACAATATTTGATGAAGAATTTGCCCAATTTACAATGGGCGAAAAATAAATTCCAAAAAGTATTGTTAAAGCGGCAAGAACAATAACTACAGCTTGATTCAATAAAGAAACCCTGATGGAACCTTTTTTAGTGTCTAATCCACGAATAAACATATTTCGCATTATTTTCACATAGTAGTAAAGAGAAATTACACTATTTATGACACCAACTACAGCAAGCCAAATAAGACCTGCATCAATAACAGAGGCAAATATGTAGAATTTAGCAATGAATCCTGCGGTTGGTGGCAAGCCAATCAACGAGAAAAGCAAAATCGAAAATACAACTGCAAGTACTGGTGCTCGGTAACCCAAACCTTCGAAATCTTGTATATCTTCGGATTGCAGTTCGTTTGCAACAAGCATAACACAAATAAAAGCTCCTAAATTCATAATCATATACATAAAGAAATATATTAAAACAGAAGCAACACCTGTATTATTCAAAACTGCCACACCCATTAAAATATAACCTGCGTGAGCGATGCTTGAAAATGCAAGTAGTCGTTTTAAGTTATTTTGCCACAAAGCAACTATATTCCCTACAGTCATAGTTAACGTTGAAAGAACAGCAATTATTAAGGTCCAATCAACCCCAGAAACAAGTGTCCAAATATCATTTAAAGACTCTGTTGGTGCGGAAAGCATTGTTTTCAAAAAACGAAGAAGAATAGAAAAGCCAGCAGCCTTGGACGCAACCGAAAGATATGCAGTAATAGTAATTGGAGCACCTTCGTAAACATCAGGTGTCCAAAAATGAAAAGGAACTGCAGAAATTTTATAAGCAAAGCCAGCAAGAATAAGTAACGAAGAAATCAAGAATGGTAAAGTTTCAAATCTGTTTTGTTGTAAAAACTGATTGATTTCATTTAGATTTAACGAACCAGTTAACCCAAAAAGTAAAGATATACCGTAAATCATTAATCCTGATGAAACAGCCCCAAAAATAACATATTTTAACGAAGCTTCGCTTGCCCTCTTAATCTCTTTGGTGTAACCAGCAAGTATATACGATGAAATACTCATCGTTTCAATAGCAAGGTAAATTAGTAACAAATTCAAAGAGCCTGTAACAAGAAACATTCCAAATGTCATTCCTAAAAGAAAAATGTAAAATTCACCAAGCGATTTAGCATTTTCCTTCAGTTCCTTGCTATCAAGACTCATTATGACAATAATAATATTCGATAGTAGAACAATGATTTTAAAGAAAAAAGAAAAGTCATCGAATACAAAAGAATTCAAGAATGCAATTTGATTGTGTGGCACATAGAAAAGAGAAATTCCACAAATTAGGAAAGCAAAAAGAGAAATGTAAGCATTTAAAAATTTAATTTTATTGAACACCAAGTCTGTAATTATCAAGATTAATAAAGAAACCACAAGGATTAGTTCGGGAAGGAAAACCTTCAAACTAAACTGAAAATTTGCCAAAATATTACCAATTTCTAACATATTCCACACAAAATTATATTACATTCCAGTAAGGAAATTTCCAATCAGAACATATGGTTTCATAAGTTCAACAAAATGATTCACCGAAGTATTCATCAAATCAAGCATAGGTGCAGGGTAAACACCAAGATAGATAATGATAATTGCAAGTGGAACTAAAGCAGCATATTCACGAGCAATAAGATCATCGCCGGAGAATTTCTTTCCAGTCGGGTCCCAAGGGCGATTCCACCGTTCGGGAAGATTTCCAAAGAATACCTTTTGCAAAGCCCATAACATATATGCTGCGCCAAGAATAATTCCCAAACCAGAAACCATTGTTAAATAAGGATAAGTATTGAATGAACCAAGAAATACCATTGCTTCACTGATAAAACCACTTAAACCGGGCAAACCAATTGCGGCAAAAAAAGCAACCATCATAATACCAGTATAGACTGGCATTTTGTTCGCCAGACCACCAAACTCATCTAGTCCACGAGTATGGGCTCGGTCGTAAATAACGCCAACAATCATAAACAGCATAGATGTAATTGTACCGTGATTAAACATTTGAAAAATTGCACCACTAATTCCTTCGGGTCGCATAGAGGCAAGACCAAGAACTACATAACCCATATGGCTAACACTTGAATAGGCGATAAGTTTTTTGAAATCCCTTTGACCAACTTTGTGCTGTCCAAGTGCACACAAAGCACCATAAACAATACTAATCATTCCGACCCAGGCAATAAGAGATTGGAAATAGCCTACTGCATCAGGGAAAATCGGAAAAGCAATTCTAATCATTCCGTATGTACCCATTTTCAAAAGAACACCAGCAAGAATTACACTTATGGGAGTTGGAGCCTCAACGTGTGCATCGGGTAACCATGTATGGAATGGAACAGAAGGAACTTTGATTGCAAAACCAATAAATAATGCCATAAAACCAATATATCGGATTGTTGAATGTAAACCAGAAAAAATAGAATCTGGTTTGTAATTAGCAGGATTCATCATATCTAAAATACTGAAGGAGCCAACACTATAATACAAACCAATCATCACCAAAAGCATAAACACGCTACCAACAAGAGTATAAATAAAGAACTTGATAGCAGCATATTCTTTCCTTGGTCCACCCCAAATACCTATCAGAAAATACATTGGCAACAGCATCAATTCCCAGAAAACATAAAAGAGGAAGAAGTCCAATGCCACAAAGACACCCATCATTCCGGTATCGAGCAACAAATACATTGCAAAATACCCTTTCACGGCTTTTTCAATTACAAAAGAAGGGAAAACTGCGACAAAACATACAATTGCAGTTAATAAAACCATTGGAGCGCTTAAACCATCAATACCAAGAAAATATTCAATTTTAATATGTCCAATTAATGGGAAATTTGCATCAATCCAAGTCAATCGTTCAACAAATTGGAAAGAAGAAACGTCATTTACCCCCGGTAAGGTTCTATTATAGTTAATAAAAATTACTAGGGCTAAAATTAGCTGAATAAAAGTAATACCAACGGTAATCCAACGCATTATGATATGAGAAACTTCCCTGCTTTTTTCATCTTTTCCAACAGGAACAAGAAGAACCAAAAGCATTCCAATAATTGGTAAGAAAGTGATCCACGTTAGAATTGGAAAACCTAAACTACCTTGCATTCTCTTTTTCCTCCATTTATTAAGAAATCATTTTCCCAGATAAAGGTTTAAAAGATATAATAAATCAGTAAAATCAGACCAAAAACTGCAAATGCAACATAAGTTTGAACCTTGCCAGTTTGAAGGTAACGAACCAATGAACCAATAAATCCCGTTATGTTTGCAATAAAATTAACAAGACCATCTATCACAATGTTATCGAAATGTCCAATGAAGTATCCAAATTGACGAGTCAACCAAGCACACCCATTCACCAACCCATCGATTACTTTCAAATCGAATAAAGCAGAAACTTTAGCAAAACCAACGGTTCCAGCAACAACTGTTGCGTTGTAAATTTCGTCGAAATACCATTTTCGGAAAGAAAGTTTATAAAGAAATGGAAACTGTCGAACAACAGTATCTGGATTTAAAATTTTGAATTGATAAAAAAGGAAAGAGAAAAGAATTCCGATGCCTGCGATAGCCAAAGAAAGAAACATTGCTGGGTAGTGGGCGTGATGCATTGCTTCGGCAAATTCATTAAGACTTATATGTTCGGAGCCATGTTGTATTGTATTTACTTCAGAATGATTATAGCCATTTATTAACAAAAATTCCCATTGCATATGCTCTGGTACAACACTTTTGGGTTGCACAATAGCTTTTGTAAACCAACCAGCATTTGCGTCGAATGGATTTGGAGAATAGAAAAACCAAAATGAAAGAATCGAAAGAATAAAAAGAGGTAGAAGAATGATCCAATTGTTTTCTTTTGTATGTTTTGCAACTTCTGTTTTTGGTTCACCATGAAACGAAACAATAAGCAAACGAAACATATAGAATGCGGTCAATCCTGCGGCTCCAAAACCAGCAATTGGAATCAACCAATGCCAACCACCTGTAAGTTGTGCATAAGCAAGAGTACCAGCAAGAATACCATCTTTACTTAAAAATCCAGAAGTAAGTGGAACACCAGAAATAGCAAGAGTAACCATAAGGAAAGTTCTGTATGTCCAAGGCATTGTTTTCCGTAATCCACCCATATTGCGAATATCCTGCGGGTCAGTATGATGGTCACCAAGATGATGAGCAGCGTGGTGTATTGCGTGGATAACAGAGCCAGAAGCAAGAAAGAGGGCCGCCTTGAACCAAGCATGAGTAACAAGGTGGAAAAATCCCATAGTGTAGGCACCTACTCCCAACGACATTATCATATAGCCAAGTTGGCTTACGGTTGAATATGCCAGGACTCGCTTAAAATCGACTTGGGTTAAAGCAATTGTTGCAGCAAGAAAAGCAGTAATTGCCCCAATTGAAGCAATAAAACTCAATGCCGAGGCGGTAAACATTGCAAACACACGTGCAGTAAGATAGACACCTGCAGCAACCATGGTTGCAGCATGAATTAAAGCGCTTACAGGGGTAGGACCCTCCATAGCATCGGGCAACCAAACATGCAATGGAAATTGAGCAGATTTTCCTATTGCACCACAAAAAACAAATATCCCAGCTAAAGTTAATACATTTTCACTTCCAAAAGGAAGAACCCCTTGCCCAATCTTGCTAAATATATCATCAAATAACAATGAGCCATAACTAAAATAAAGAATCATAATTCCAATGAAAAAACCAAGATCACCAACTCGATTAACAAGGAAAGCTTTTTTACCAGCATCCGAAGCCGATTTCTTTTCGTACCAGAAACCGATTAATAAATAGGAACTTATTCCTACTAACTCCCAAAAAATATACATAAAAAGGAAATTATTGGCAAGAACAATTCCATTCATCGAGAAAGTGAAAAGACCAAGATAGGCAAAATAACGAGAAAACCTTGGGTCGCCAGCCATATATTCAATCGAGAACAAGTGAACAAGAAAGCTTATCAAAGAAACAACCACAAGCATAATCGCAGCAAGATTATCTATCCCTATTCCAACTTTCAAAGACACTGTTTGAAGGTCTATCCAAGTAAATTTAAACTGCAAAATCTTATCTGAAATTTCAAAAAGTAAATTATTTGATGAAAAGGCTTTGTTTTCGAAATGATGAAAAACTTTATTACAAAAAACTATTATTGATAACAATAGAACAATACCAAGTATTGAGGTTGCTACAACTGAACTTGTACGCCCAAGTTTTTTACCAAAGAAAATATTAATTGCAAAACTCAAAATGGGTAGAAGAAGAATTGCAATTCCTATATAAAGTATAGTTTCCCCACTCATATGCTCTTCCTTTTGTCAAAACTAATCTTTCAAACTATCTATTTCATCAACATTTATATGTTTATAATTTTGATAAATATTTAAAACAATAGCAAGTGCAACAGCAACTTCAATTGCAGCAAGCATAATTACGAAAATTGCAGCGATATGACCATCGATATTTAAATTGTTGAATTTTGAAAAGGCAATAAAATTAATATTGGCAGAATTCAACACCAACTCGACACCCATCAAGACAAGAACTGCATTCTTGCGTGTAATAATCGCAAAAATACCTAAACCAAAAAGGATTGAACTTAATATTAAATAATGCGACAAACCTATTCCCATATCACTTTCTCCTTGCAATTAATGCTGCACCAATAATTGCTATCAACAAAAGAACAGAAGCAGATTCAAAAGCCAAAAGGTAATTTGTAAGCAAAGATTTACCTATTAAATCAATCGTAGAGTTTACTTCGCCAATATTTTGCGGTTTGGTATACCAATTTGTTGTAACAGCAATAAATATCAATCCGGAGATAATAACGAGAGAAAGCAAACCAGCAAAAATCATCTGAATTTTACCAGTTTGCGAACTTTTAATATCAACTCCAGTAATGTTGCTGGTAAGCATTATCCCAAAAATCAGAAGAACAAGAATACCACCGATGTAAATCATAATTTGAGTAACTGCCAAGAAATCAGCATTCAAAAGCACATAAATTCCAGCAACACCAAAAAAAGTAAATAAAAGAGCAAAAACAGAATAAATCATATTTCGGGAAAAAACAACTATCCCCGCCGATATTATTGTCAGAACCGCAAAAAACCAAAAAACAATATCCGTTAACATTTTATTCTTTCAATAAACTAACTTTCTTTTTTATCTACTTGGGCTGATGTTTTTTGAGCAGCCTCTTTTATTGTTTTTTGTTTGGCATTCCATTCAGCAAGCAATCTTTTCTTTTCTTCAACTTTCTCGGGAGTCATTGCTGAAAAATGATAAATCAATCCATCGCGAGTATAGGAACTATATTCAAAATCTGTTGTATGTTTAATTGCTTCTGTTGGGCAAACTGTTGTACATAAACCACAAAAGCAACATTTAGCAAAATCAATGTCGTACCGAGGCACCCAAATTTTCCTTGGTGTTCCGTCCCCCATTGTTGGGCGCTCTGGGTCATCAGGAACAACCTTCAAAGTCTCTATTGTAATGCATTGAACAGGGCAAATACGAGAGCATTGCAAGCAACCATTACACAAATCAGGGTCAAGTTGCAATCGATTCCGAGCAATCGGTGGAATTGGATATCTTTCGTCAGGATATTGTATAGTAACTTTTGAAGCAAATAAATGCTTCAAAGTAATCTTCATTCCAATTAAAATTGTATAGAACCAGGTCCATACATTTTTAAAATACTCCTTCATATTGCCACCATAAAAATCAATATAATATTCTAAATAGGCTTATAGCTATAAAACAAACTAAAGAAAAAGGTAAAAGAATTTTCCACCCAAGATACATCAACTGGTCAACTCTAACCCTTGGCAAGGTCCAACGCAACCAAATTTGAATAAACACAATAAACATTGCTTTTAAAATAAACCAGAATAATCCCCACCAAAAGCCATTCATAAATTCACCAAACGGAGAATTCCAGCCTCCAAGAAAAACAACAGTTAAAATTGCAGCAACAATAAACATATTTGAATATTCAGCAAAGAAAAACATAGCAAACTTCATACCGGAATATTCCGTATGATAACCAGCAACAAGTTCCGATTCACCTTCGGGAATATCGAATGGGGTACGATTCGTTTCTGCAAGAGAAGAAATCATATAAATTAGAGATAATAACAAAGTAAAAGGTAAAATCCAAAACTTTGACCAATCTCCCGGACCGCCGAATAAAAACCAATTCCAAAATGGACCACTTTGCATAGCAGATATTTTTTGCATATCCAAAGAATTAGCTAACACAGCTGCGGAAAGAATAACCAATGCACCAGGAATTTCATAGCTTATCATTTGTGATGCCGAACGCATTGCACCAAGCAAAGAATATTTGTTGTTCGATGCCCAGCCCCCCATTACTATTCCAATAACGGCAAATGCTCCGACGGCGAAAACGTAAAATAATCCAATATTTATTTCTGCAGGTACAAAAGCAGCAGTGAAAGGTATTACAGCAAATCCAGCAAACGACCCAGCAAAAATTACGTAGGGAGCAAGATTAAACAATAGCCTATTTGCCCCAGCTGGAACAATATCTTCCTTTTGAATAAGTTTAATCACTTCCGCTAAAGGCTGCAATATTCCATAAGGTCCAGTTCGCATTGGTCCAAGTCTTTCCTGTATCCAAGCCGAAATTTTCAATTCGCCAAGAATTGCTATCAAAGCATAAATAATTAAGAATACCAACGGAAGAATTACACTAACTAATGCACTCAAAATATTTTCACCAAGAAGCCTATCGAAAATATTAAATGTCTCCATATAACATTAAAATATTATTACCTATCTACTTCGCCAAGAACAATATCTATGCTACCAAGAATTACTATTAAATCAGCAAATAAGTAACCCCGAGAAATTTCAGGCAACACACTTAAATTGACAAAGCTTGGGGCACGTCCTTTAACTCGATACGGCTTATCTTTGCCATCGCTGATAATATAAAAGCCTAACTCACCTTTGGGGTTTTCAGCACGGAAGTAAATTTCCCCCTTTGGTGGTCGAATCTTTTTAGGAACAGCTGCTTGAACATCTCCTTCGTTAGGCATTTGTGCAATTGCCTGCTCAATAATACGGCAACTTTGTTCCATTTCTCGCATTCGAACAATATTTCTATCCCAGCAATCTCCAACAGTCCCAACTTCACCCTTGCCTACAGGAATCTCAAAATCAAATCGGTCGTAAATAGAATAAGGCTCATTTTTACGAAGGTCGAACTGAACACCAGAACCTCGAAGTACAGGACCACTGCAACCATAATTTATCGCAACATCGGCAGGCAAAACGCCTACATTTGCAGTTCTATCAATAAATATTTTATTATAAATCAATAAATCCTCAATTTCTTTGTTTGTTTTGCGAACTTGCTTAACAATATTTAAAACATCTTCTTTAAAAGTAGGATAAACATCGTTCGCCAAGCCTCCAACCCAGAAATAATTAAATAGCAGGCGTCCCCCAGAAGCTTTTTCGAAAATCCAAAGGATATATTCTCTATCACGGAAAAGATATAAGAAAGGAGTAAATGCACCAGCATCCAAGCCAAAAGTAGCAACTGCTATTTGGTGGTTTGCAATTCGGTTTAATTCGGACATTATTACACGAATATATTCTACTTTTTCTGGAACTTTAATGTCCATTAGCTTTTCAACTGCAATCACATAAGCAAGTTCATTATTCATCGAAGAAATATAGTCCATTCTGTCAACATAAGGGATAACTTGCTGGTAGTTCATATTTTCGGATATTTTTTCGAAGCATCGGTGCAAATACCCGATATGAGGAATTACATTTGTTACTACTTCCCCGTCGAGCTCAACTTCGAGCCGCAAAACACCATGAGTTGATGGATGCTGTGGACCAACATTTAACCTCATTCGGTCCGATTCAATTTTGCTAAAATCAATGTCAATAAAACGTGTTGTTGTCATATTTCCCCTTTAATATGGAACTCTCATTCCGTGATATGTTTCAGGTTCCTTGTAATCTTTTCTCAAAGGATGCCCTTCCCAATCATAGGGAAGAAGAATTCTAATTAATTTATGATGACCTTCGAAAATAATTCCCAACAAATCATAAGCTTCGCGTTCATGCCAATCGGCGGAACGCCAAATCCTTTCAACAGACGGAACTTTCGGATTATCTTTTGGAACAGTTACCTTAAGAACTACTTTATGTTTCTTTTTTATTGAATACAAATGGTAAACAACCTGTAAATTTTCGGGAAAATCTACCCCACTGAGGCACATCAAATAATCAAAATCAAGTTCGGGATTATCGCGAAGTTCCAAGCAAATTTCAAACAACTTATTTGGACTAATATTAATAAATGGATCAACTGGTTGGGTTGTAACCAATTCTCCAACTGTATCGCCAAATTTTTCTTTCAAAATCGAATATATTTCTTCGATAGTCATTTTTCACCCTTATTTTGAATTTCAAACATTTTTTCTTCTTCCGCAAGTCTTTGTCTTTTGCGAAAAATCGCTTGCTGGTCGATTAACTTCTGTAGTTTCATCATCCCTTCTTCCATTGCCTCGGGTCTTGGGGGGCAACCAGGAACATATACATGAACTGGTATAATACGGTCAACACCTTTTAAAACATGGTATCCGTATTGCCAATATGGTCCACCACTATTTGCACAAGAACCAACGGAAATACAATACTTTGGCTCTGCCATTTGCTCCCAAAGAACTTTAATCCTTTCAGCCATCTTCAAAGTTACAGTACCAGTAATCATAATGAAATCGGCTTGTCGTGGTGTAGCTCGTGGAATTATTCCAAAACGCATAAAATCAAAATGAGAGGCATTCATCGACATAAACTCAATTGCGCAACAAGCAAGCCCAAAATGAAGATACCAATCAGATTTACTTCTTCCCCAGTTTAAAATATCTTCAAGTGTACCTAAAATAATGCCTCCTGTTTCGTATGGATTATCTAATCTATCTAATAGACCCATAGTAAATCTCCTATTGTTTTTTATAAATCAAGTAATCTAAATTTGGTACAATAGGTTGGGCTCGTTCCCAATCCAAATCTCCCTTTGCCCAAACATATGCAAAACCAAATACCAAAATCAAGACAAAAACGAACATTTCTATAAAAACAAATAGTCCCAGCCCGAACGATTTAAAATAGTTTATTACAACAGCCCAAGGCAAAAGAAACACAATTTCAACATCGAATAAAAGAAAAACTAATGAAACAACATAAAACCTTACGTTAAATCTTATCCAAGGATAACCAATAGGTTGTTCACCACATTCATAAGTAGAAAGCTTTATAGGGTTGGGCCTGTTGGGCCTAATAATCGCTGCAGCAAGCAAACCAATTGCTACAAAAAGAAATCCGACTATGAAAAACAATAATACAATTCCAAATTCACTCAGCATTTTAATGTTTTCTAATAAATAAATTTCAAAAATACGAAAAATTCCATTTTTAAATGGAACTCCAAATCCTTAGCAAGATGAGTTTTAAAAAAGAAAAAAATAATTAAAAAAATTATAAGTTCTTAAAATCAAAAAGATTAATAATAATGAGAGAATAATAATCAATACTTCTCAAAAACAACAACCTTATACAGAAATTAACATTGAGTGGATTTTATAAATAGAAAAATTTCAATTAGCTTGAATATATTTTTTCGAAAATTCTGTTTTCAATTTATTCAAGGCAGCAACAAGATTAATCACTCGTATACTTATTCCATACAAGGTTTCAACCAATGAAATATAAATGATGCCCCTTTTTGTATTCGCTCCTGGTCGCTTCATAGCCTTCATATAGGTTTTGTGGATTCTCTTTATTTCTTTCGAAAACTCCTCCTCGAATACTTTAATCTCGGGAGACAAATCAACTACAGAAGTTTCGGTAAAAGAAATAATCTTATTATAAAGTTGTTCGAAAAGCTTGACAACCAGTTTCAAATCATTTTGCTGGTTTTGGGTTAAAGGCTTTTGTGAATTGTCTACATAGTTTAAACATCTATCAGATATTGTTAAAATGCTATTTGCAATAGATGTTAGGTCAGACATTGCAGTAGCATAAATGTGAGAACCTTCGAACACACTATCATCGAAGACTTTTAAAGTTGAAGCAAAGTCGGTAAAAATTGTTTCAACAGATTTGTTTAATTCATCTGCACGTTTCTTTGCTTTTTTTAATTCTTTTAGCTTAAATTTTGCAATACCATCCACACAGATAAGAGATATCTCTTTTACCTCATTTAAGAAATTGTAAACATCAGAAGCAAAAATTTTGAAACTTTCTTGAGTGGTTTCTCTTAGAACTCGCAATTTTTCTTCCGAAATTTTTCGTTCTTTTTCTCGCTTTTTATGAATTACAATTGTTCTTGCCATTGTAATAAAAACAATTGCTACTAAAATTACTACTCCGACAATACCTGTATAAAACAACACAGCAGCAATAATCGCTGAAATCAACGCACAAATTAATGCAGTAATTAACCAACCTCCAACTACTGTCAAAATTCCAGAAATCCGATAAACAGCATAATCTCTTCCCCAGGCTCTATCGGCAAAAGCGGTAGACATTGCAACAATGAAAGTAATATAGGTTGTCGAAAGTGGTAGTTTAAAGGAAGTTCCCAATGAAATCAAAGCCGAAGAAATGGTTAGATTTACAGTTGCCCGAATCATATCAAATGAGGCTTGGGCACCATTTCCATCCTTCAATAATATGGCTTTCGAAGTGTCAAATCTTTCATTTATTTTGGTTCTTATTTTTTCAGGTACAATCTTTACCAAAAAGTCTGAAATCGCAGTAAAAGTTCGAACAAGGAATCGAGCAAAAGGAATTGATTCAAACGCTTCGTAACCTTCAAGTTGTCTTCCTAAATTAACTTCTGTAGATGTTACAGTCCTAGATTTTTTCGATAAGAATAATGTTAAAACCATAACAAAGCCACAAAACAGAAGTATTTCTGTTGGAATCTTAATTGGATTTACAAGGGCTCCCATTTTCATATTTAAAGCATCGGCACTGTGACCAGCAATTTGATAGGCATAAAGTGCAGTCAATGAAGGACCAACAAAGTTCACAAGGTCATTCGAGGCAAAAGCTAACGCAAGGGCCCCAGTTCCAATTAAAACAATGCCTTTTAATATGTTAATTTTGGTGAAAAGAGATAATAAATAAAATATCAATGTAAATGCAACATAAATAATCAATAAGATTTGCCATTGGTATGTATTAATAAAACTTTGAATTTGTTCGTTTACA
The DNA here is from genome assembly GCA_964413155.1 of uncultured Hyphomicrobiales bacterium. Taxonomy (GTDB): domain Bacteria; phylum Bacteroidota; class Ignavibacteria; order Kapaibacteriales; family UBA2268; genus Naka2016. The sequence continues at coordinate 169,713 of CAYPRT010000005.1, forward strand.
AACGAAGCACCTTCTAACCCCTTCATCGAAATAAATAAAATTATAAGTGTAAATGCAAAACTTGCCCAAAGGGGTCCAAATTTTTTAAAGTTTCTAGTGTAATCGAAAGAAAAAATAATACGAGAAATAAATTGACCAAGGTATCCAAAAACAAATGCGAATACAATAGAAACAATAATTGAAACATAAATAGCGGTCAATTTTGCTAAATTTAAATAATTTGTCATCATTTCAAATGATTCACCACTGGAAATTAGATTAATAATTGCTATACTCAAAGCTCCACCAGTCATACCCGATACCATCGACACAGTAGTTGAGGTCGGGATGCCAAAAGTATTAAAAAAGTCTAAAAGCAGAATATCGGTGATAACAGTCGCTAAAAAAATTATTAGAACTTGGTAAAGTGTAAATGCCCCTGGATTGAAAATACCCTTTCGAGCAACCTCCATCATTCCGCTTGAAAGAGTAACTCCTAAAAGGATACCAATACTAGCACAAAGCAATGCTTTACGAAAACTTGTAACTTTTGAACCAACTGCACTATTAAGAAAATTTACTGCATCGTTTGCCACGCCAACAGTTAAATCAACAATTGATAAAATAATGGTAACGATAAGAAAGATTAAAGCAATTTCCAAGATTTTTCTAAAAGTTGTTTAACAAAATACAAAATTAACAAGATTTTTCCAAAAGACTTGTTAATTTTCGGTTAAGATAATTTAGTTTGTTATCCTTTATCTTTTTATTAATTTCGAATTTGTTTTTTTGATTCTTTTATGATTCCAAGATATACTTTGCCTGAAATTGGTCGTATTTGGGAGGACGGAAATAAATTTTCAATTTGGCTCGAAATTGAACTACTTGCCTGCGAAGCTCTTGCTAAACTTGGTTGGTTTTCCGAAGACATCCCAGCCAAAATGCGTCAGCTTGCCCGTTTTGATGTCAATAGAATTAATGAAATCGAGAAAACAACAAAACACGATGTAATTGCATTTTTAACTAACATAGAAGAAAATATTGGTGAACTTGCTCAATATCTACATTTTGGAATGACTTCAAGCGATGTTCTCGATACTTGCCTTGCTGTTCAAATTCGTCAATCGGGGCTATTAATCCTTGAAAAGTTAAAGTTGTTGCAAGATGCTCTAAAGATAAAAGCCAAGGAATTTAAGTATACCGTATGTATTGGCAGGTCGCATGGTGTACATGCAGAACCAACAACCTTCGGATTGAAATTCGCTCTTTGGTTCGATGAATGCCAAAGAAATATCTCTCGACTTGAGTATGCCATTGATGATATTTCATACGGAAAAATTAGTGGTGCAGTTGGAACTTTTGAGCATATTCCTCCATTTGTTGAAGAGTATGTTTGTAAGAAATTAGGCTTGAAACCAGCCCCAATTTCCACCCAAGTAATTCAACGCGACCGTCATAGCTACTTTATTGCAACTCTTGGAATTATCGCTTCTATGGCCGAAAAAATTGCGACCGAAGTCCGGCATTTACAAAGGACAGAAGTTCTCGAGGCAGAAGAATATTTTTCACCTGGACAAAAAGGAAGTTCTGCAATGCCCCACAAACGTAATCCAATTACAAGTGAAAATATTTGCGGCCAAGCACGTTTGCTTCGCTCATATATCATTCCTGCAATCGAAAACAATATTTTATGGCACGAAAGGGATATTTCCCATAGCAGTGTTGAAAGAATTATATTTCCCGATGCTACAATATCATTATATTATATTTTAACTAAAACAATTGACCTTGTCCAAAATCTTATTGTTTACCCCGAAAATATGCAAAAGAATTTGGAATTAACTCAAGGCTTGATATATTCACAAAAAGTTCTGCTTGAACTAATGAAAAAAGGGATGAAACGACAGGATGCATACTTGTTGGTTCAAAAATGCTCTCTCCGATCTTGGGAAAAGAAAGAAAATTTTTACGATGTAATAAAGAACGAACCAGAGATCCAAAAATACATGTCTAAGGACGAAATACAACAATTGTTCTCACACCAAAACATTTTCAAAAATGTCGATTATATATTTAAACGATTGCGAATTGAATAGAAAATAATGAAGTTTCCCAAAAACTCTTCGCTTCTTTCTTTACTCGTAACTCAATTTTTAGAACGCTTTGCATACACATTAGTTTTGATTCAATTGCCAATTTACATTGCTCAAAAAGATGTTGCAAATGGGTTAGGATGGGGACAAGAAGCAAAAGGTTGGATATTTTTTTTCTGGGCCTTAATACAAAACTTTACACCAGTTTTTGCTGGTTCAATTGCCGATAAAATATCTCAAAGAAAATCTTTAATTTTTGCCTTATCATTCATTTCAATTGGTTACTTTTTACTTTTCTTGACAAAAAACTTTTGGTTGTTTCTTCTTGGCATCACTTTTGTCGGTTTAGGAAGTGGAATTTTTAAGCCAGCTCTGCAAGGAATTATTTCAAAAGTCCCTTCGAAAAACAAACAAATTTGGGCATTATATATACTGACAACAAATATTGCATTTTTTTTTGCAGGATTTTTTTCGAAAATAATCAGAGAAGTTGATTGGAACCTATTGTTCATCTCGTCTTTCACTATAACCCTGCTTAACTTACTTTTCGTTCATTCTTTCATTGGAAAAGACCATACAACCCACAATGACAAAAAAAAGGTTCAAGCAAGATTATATATTTTTAGTGAACTGAAAGAAATTCTACAGAACAAAGCAACAATAATAATTCTCGGTTTCACCGCAAGCTTTGCAATTATCTATATGCAATTTTACGAAAGTCTACCAAATTTTATTTTTGACTGGTCGAATACAAATTCTATTGCACGAAACCTACCCTCTCAATTCACAATGGAAACTTCACAAGGTATACAAATAAGTTATGAATGGATTTATAATATTAACCCAATTTTAATCATTCTTTTTGTTACCATAGTTGGTAAAATTACTTCCAAGTTTCATTTACATAATTCATTATTTTCTGGGTTATTGTTAACGATTTTAGGTTTTAGTTTGTGTGGGTTAACAAGGCACGGTCCCCTTCTAATTTTTGGTGTTATTGTTTACACTTTTGGCGAAATGGTTTTCAATATGAAAATATTTGAATTGATATCTCAAATAGCTCCAGAAGGCAGAAAGTCCACATTTTTTGGTATTTTGAATATCAGTTATACTATTGGTTTATGCATTGGTGCTTTAAGTGGCGGTTACCTTTATAAAGAATTATCCGAAAAACATCGACTTGCAACCAAATTTATTATCGAAAATCTCCACCTTCAAAAAGTAAGTATCGATGAATTTATTAAGCAAACAAGCACAACAGAACTATTATGGAATATTTACCATCCATATTTTTTTTGGTTACCATACATTCTATTTGGAATAATTGGATTATTTTTGATATTTTATTTAAAAAAATATTATAATTCCAAAATAGTCAATAACAACGGTCAACACAATTAGAAATTTATGGATTGGTATAAGGAACAAACAGAAAGTGATTTAATCAAACAAAAAGAAATTTTGCAAAATTGCAAAATTCCCAAGCACATTGGAATAATTATGGATGGCAACGGTCGGTGGGCTATCGAACATGGTTTGACAAGGACAGAAGGTCACCGTCAAGGAATAGAAAGTGTAAGAGACATCGTAAAAGCCTGCGCACAAATAAATATTCCATTTCTTACTCTCTATGCATTTTCAATTGAAAATTGGAAAAGACCCTCCAACGAAGTTGGTGTTTTAATGAGTTTGCTTGAATACTATCTAAAAAAAGAAATTAACGAGCTTGATGAGAACAATGTTCGTTTGCTTTCAATTGGGAAAATAAGTTCCTTGCCCAAAAAAGTTCAAAGATTATTATTTGAAGCCATAGAACGAACTGCCAAAAATTCCGGTTTGACCCTTACTCTTGCATTAAGTTACAGCGGGCGTTGGGATATTGTGCGCGCCACTCAAATGATAGCACACGATATTAAGAGCGGCAAACTTGAACCCGAAGAAATTACAGAAGAAATATTTTCGAGTTACTTACAGACAGCACACATTCCCGACCCAGATTTAATAATTAGAACAAGTGGAGAGATGCGATTAAGCAATTTCCTGCTTTGGGAATCTGCTTATTCCGAGATTTATTTTTCCAAAAAATACTGGCCAGAGTTTCGACGAAATGACCTTTACGATGCCATTATCGACTATTCTCGCAGAGAGCGTCGCTTTGGGAAAATTTCCGCTCAGATTCGTTCTGAATCCTCAAACCAAATGGTTATTTTAACCAAATCCAATTTTGTAAAATGAGAAAAAATATCCTTTTTTTATCTTTTCTCGTAGTTACAACCCTACTTTGTTTGCAATCATTTTCTCAACAACAAAAAAAATATGTAATTGCTGACATTACAGTCGATGGAGCAATACTTTCCGACCCCCAGACGATCATTTCAATTTCTGGCTTAAACCGTGGAGAAATCATTACCTATCCTTTCGATTCCAAACTTCAAAAAGCAATTAAAAATATTTGGAACCGCAAGCAATTTTCCGATGTTCAAATTGTAGCGGATAAAATTTCCGGCGAGGCAATTTTTTTGGTGATCAAAGTAAAAGAATTCCCAAGAATAAGTGAAATAATTATCCGAAATAATAAAGCTCTTTCGAAAGATGATATAATGAAAGTAATTAATAAAAATCGTGGCGATATTATCTCGCAATACGAGGTTTATCAAATACAACAAAAACTCAAAAAGAAATATAAAGAAGAGGGTCGACCTTTCGCTCGCATCGATGCCGAAATTATCCCAACAGACACCTCAAATTTCTACAGGCTTGAAATAAATATAGACGAGGGCTTCAAATACAAAGTTAATTCTATAACATTTTTAGGAAACAAATTTCTTGATGATGATGAACTTAAAGGAGCATTCGAAGAAACCAAAACAAAGCATTGGTGGCAATTTTGGCGGTCGGGTAAATTTGAACCATCAAACTACGAAAAGGACAAAGAATTACTTGTGCAATATTGCCGCAACAAGGGTTTTGTTGATTTTGAAATACTTGGCGACACAGTGATTTTCAACGAAAAAAAGGAAACTGTTGATATTCAAATTTTTGTCAGCGAAGGTAAAAGATATTACGTAAGAAATATTTATTTCCTTGGAAATACTGTTTTTCCAAGCGAAGCTCTTCTACGACGATTGGACTTTGCCAAAGGAGAAGTATATAATCAAGAAAAATTCCAACAAAATTTAAATGGGAACAAAGAAAATACCGATGCTATGAGCTTATATTTCGACAGTGGATACCTTTTTGCAAGAAATGAAATTCAAGAAGTTCGAATTGAACCAGATTCAATAGATTTCTACATAAAGATTTACGAAGGCAATCGAGTTACAATCCGAATGGTCGATATCGTTGGGAATACCAAAACAAAGGATAAAGTTATTCGAAGGGAATTATATACTTACCCTGGCGATTATTTCAATCGTTCTGCTATTATAAAAAGCGTAAAGGCTCTTGGTTTATTAAATTACTTTAATCCAGAAACGCTTAGGCCCGATGTAAAAATGGTTGATAATACAAAAGTTGATATAGTTTATCATGTTGAAGAACGCTCAACCGATACATTCAACGCATCAATTGGTTTTGCTGGTTCTTTTGGCTTGACTGGAGCAATTGGTTTTTCATTTAATAATTTTTCTTTGCTTGAACCATTGAAAGGAGGCGCCGGTCAACTTTTCAACTTCAATTTAGAATTTGGTCAAGCAAATAGATACAGAACAATTTCACTTGGGTTTACCGAACCCTGGCTTTTCGACGACCCAACAACTTTGGGATTTAATCTTTATGACCAAAGAATCATTTACTCCCCTATCGATTTAAGAAGAACAGGCTTTGGTTTAAATGTCGGAAGACGATTGCGCTGGCCCGACGATTACTTTAGAGTTGATGGTGGAGTTAGAATACAACGTAATAATGTTGGTTCAGGATACTCTAGTTACTATCGCCCTGGAGTATCAACAGAATTTGCTATAGTTGGTTCCATTTCTCGTATTAGTTTAGATAACTTGTTTTTCCCGACAAGCGGTTCTCGGTTTTCTATTTCAACAGATTTTGCTCTCGCTTCTCTTGGAATTGGCACAACTGATTTCCTAAAAACTGAATTAAAATTCGAAATTAACCAAACCGTTCTTAAAATTAATGAGCTTCCGAGAGTTGTTCTTAATTTAACCTCCGATTGGGGCTATATTACTGGAATAAAAACCGACACTTCAATTAATCCAATTGAATTGTTCTATATGGGTGGAACTGGTTTGAGCAGTGGTTTTCCTGTTACACCTTTACGAGGTTACCCAGACCAATCAATTGGTCCACGTGGTGGCGGAAAAGTTCTTGCGCGCCATTTCGCCGAGTTGCGTTTTGCCATAAGTCTCGACCCAATGCCAATTTACTTCTATGGTTTTGCCGAAGCAGGAAATGTTTGGAGTGATTTAAACAAAACTGACCCATTTAATTTAAAGAGATCGGCTGGAGTTGGTGTGCAATTGTTCTTCCAAGCAATCGGAATAATTGGCTTTAGCTATGGTTATGGTTTCGACAAAACCGACGATACGGGACAAATTTCAGGTTGGAAATTTCTCTTCCATATTGGACAATAATTTTTTATTTTTGCATTTTTAATATTTAATGAGTAATTTTATGAGTTTAAAAGCAATAATCGTTTCAATTTTATTCGGAATTTTTACATTAAGTTCTGCATTTGCACAAAAGAGTACAAGCTCAGTTTCTCAATTATCTTTTGGAGTCGTCGATATCAATATGATTATTGAACAATTGCCCGAAGCCAAAGATGCTGATGCAAAACTTAAAGAAATGCAGAAGCAATTACAAGATACTATACTGAAAATGCAAGATGCTTTGCAAAAGAAAGTCGATAATTATTTGAAGCAAAAAAGTGTTATGCCTGCGGACCAACAACAAAAACAAGAACAAGCACTGCAAGAAGAGCAACAAAAGATGCAGCAATATTACAATGAAAAACTAACGGAGATACAAAACAAAAGGGAAGAATTTTTAGAACCAATTAGGAGCAAAGTCAAAACTGCAATTCAATTGGTTGCTAAAGAAGAAAATTTACAACTCGTTTTTGATAAAGGAAGTTTGCTTTTTTCCGAAGATAAATTCGATATCACTTTCAAAGTTTTAGATAAAATTAAAAGAGGGAATAGATAGCGAACGCATACCTTCTGATTTTTAGGTAAAAAATGAAAATCTTGAATTTTGCAATTATTTTCTTTTTTGTGGGAACATTAAGCCTCTTCCCACAAAGAGTAGGATTTATTGCTTCGGAGGTCATTCGCGATAAATTTCCCGAAGCAAAACAAGCAGAGCAAAGAATTCGTTCGGTGGTTGAAGATTGGAAGCGAGATATCGAGGATATGGAAAAACGCATTGAAAACCTCAAATTCGAAATAAACAAAAATCGTTTAATTTGGACAGAAGAAGAAAAAAAGCAAAAAGAAAAAGAGCTTGAAGATTTAAACACACAATTACTTGTTTTCTCGCGAAAAAAATTTGAACCTGGTGGCGAATATGATTTAATTGTAAAAACAATTATGCAACCTGTTGAAGAAAAGATTTATGCTGCCGTTCAAAAAGTAGCTGCCGAAAATGGTTTCGATATTATTTGGGATAAAAGCAATTCTCCTCTTACTTATGTAAATTATAAATACGACCTTACATTAAAAGTACTTCGAGAACTTGGCGTCGATGTTTCTCAAATGGAAAAAGAACTACAAGAAAAAATAGCTAAAGACCCTCGAAATCAAATTAAAGTTGAAACTCCTTCATCAACTCGCAAGAAACAAAGAACCAAAAAGGAAGTGGAGGAAAAACCCAAAGACAACCAACAAAAAGAACCAGAACAAATTGAACCTAAGAAATAAATTTTATGGAACTTATTCCACCGAAAAGTGTAAAAGAAATTGCTGATTTACTTGATGGCAATATTATAGGGAATCCTAATTCCTTAATCTTTCGATTAAATAGGATTGAATATTCTAAAAATGGTGATTTAACTTTTTTTTCAGATAAAAAATATTTCGATTATCTTGTTAAATCCGAAGCAACTGCAATTTTAGTACCTTCTGGTTTCGAACATCTTAATCCTAAAGAGAATCAATCGTTTATAGAAGTTGATAATCCCTATAATGCTTTTTTCAAGCTCCTTATTATGTTCGATACATATTACAAGAAATTTAATTCATATATTCATCCTACCGCTATCATTGGAGAAGGATCTCAAATCGACCCAAGTGTCTATATTGGTGCCTATGTTGCCATTGGAAGCAGTTGTAAAATCGGAAAGAATTCAATTCTTATGCCTAATGTAACTTTATACGACAATGTCCAAATTGGTGAAAATTGCATCATTCATTCCAATGTTGTTTGCTATCACAATACTAAAATTGGTAATAATTGTATCATTCACTCCGGTGCTGTTATTGGTTCCGATGGCTTTGGATTTATTGAAAATAAAGACAAAACCTTTACAAAAATACCGCAACTTGGAAATGTTGAAATTGGCAACAATGTCGAAATTGGTGCAAATACAACAATAGATAGAGCAATTGTTGGAAGCACAATTATCGAAAATGGCGTTAAAATTGACAACCTCGTTCAAATCGCGCACAATGTTCATATCGGAGAAAATACGGCAATTGCTTCGCAAACAGGTATTTCGGGAAGTACTAAAATTGGCAAACGAAACCGCCTTGCTGGTCAAGTTGGTATTGCTGGACATTTAAAAACCACTGATGATGTTATTTTAGAAGCAAAATCAGGTGTAGCAAAGTCTATTGAAGAAAGTGGAGTTTATTTTGGGGCCCCAGCAAAAAAGAAATTCGAGGCTTTCAAAATCCTAATGTCATCAAATGAATTACCAAACTTACTATTAGAGTTTAATAATCTAAAAAAAATCCTAAAAGAAAAATTTGATATTGATTTGTAACATTATTTAACAACAGTCAAATCAACTGGAGTTCCTTTCTTCACCAACTCCCCAGCTTTAATACTTTGATGCAAAACTGTATTAGGCAAATATGTTTGATTTTCGACATAAATAATATTTCCAACCACTAATTCAGATTCCGTTAGGATTTTTGTCGCATTATCCAAATTTAACCCCTCGAGAGCAGGCATTTTCACAAGATTTACTGAACCATGGCTTACGACCAAGTCAACCGTTTTTCCATAAACTAAACGAGTCCCTGGTTTGGGACTTTGAGCAACGATTGTGTCTACACCATAATTTTCATCATTAACATAAGTGATATTTCCAACGTCGAGACCAATGTTTTTCAACAAAATTCTGGAATTTCTGATATTTTGTCCAATCAAATAGGGAACTTCAACTTCTTCTCGTCCTTGACTTATGGTTAAGTAAACATCCCTTCCTTTTTTGACAACTTGTCCTGCTCTTGGACTCTGATTGATTACAGTTCCAGTAGGATATTGCTCGCTATATAATTCATTAACTTTACTCAGTTTCAGATCCAATGAGTACAAAGTCTTCTCTGCGTCGCTCATTTTCATCCCAATTAAATTGGGCATCTTTACAGTATCTTCACTATGAACAAGTATTGGAAAAACAACCTTGTCTAATATTACAATCGTAATAATGACCGTAACTATGAAACCAATTAGCACATAAAAATAGGGAAGTAAATTTTTAAGTTTTTCGCTTAGCATAGAATAAAAAAAACAAAATTGCAAAAGTTAAAAAAAATGACAAAATATTGTAACCAAATTTTATTAATTTTGTTATTGCTTTTTATTCATATTCTTCGATTGTAGTATGAAAAGGAAAGAATTTTTAGAATTAATTGCATTTTCTTTCGCCGTAGGAACATTAGGGATTGGTTTAAAAAGTTGTAGCGAAAACTCAACTAGTCCCACTAATGTTGATTTTACAATAGACTTAACCAATCCCGAATTTTCTGCTCTTGCTCAGCCAGATGGATTCATCGTTTATAACGAAATATTAATTATCAATACAGGAAATAACAACTTTATAGCTTTGTCAGGCAAATGTACTCACGAAGGCTATAAACTGGTATTCGATGAATCAAAAAGAAATATCATTTGCAACAAACATGGTTCCGAATTCGATTTAGATGGTAAAGTTTTGAAAGCTCCCGCCAAGAAAAACTTGCAAAAATATAATATTGAAAAAAATGGAAACTTGTTAAGAATTTTTTCATAATTAATGTAATTTTTCATATGTTAAAAAAGTTTATATTTTGTTGTTTTCTAATTTTAGTTTCAACTATTCCAATTTTTCCCCAAATTGCTTATGATGAATCTGTAACCTTCAATAGTAAAATTCTTTTACTTGATACAACAATAAATAACACTTTAAGTTTTGAAGAAGAAAATAAGACATATACAACACAATTACTTCCAGAAAGGATTAGCTTTATGGAAAAATTTTTGTGGGGGAAAAATGGAGCATTTCGCAAAATTGGACTTGCTGGAGATTTAAACATTGAAAATAGAGAAAAAGAAATAAAACTAAGACGAACATTACTTACAATTCACCAAACACTTGGAATTCTGACTTGGTTTTCTATGGCAGCTACTGTTACAGCTGGACAATTATGGCTGGATGGGAAACTTGATTCACCAAGTTTACATCGCACTTTAAAATATCCAACAATTATTGGCTATTCACTTACAGGCTTATTTTCCGTTATCTCCCCACCACCTATCGAAAGAAGAAAGGAGTTTTCTACAATTTCAATTCATAAAACGCTTGCCTGGCTACATTTCGCTGGAATGGTAGCTACTCCTATTCTTGGTAGGCTTATCTTATCCAGCAATGACTATTATAAATCGGCCAGATTTCACCAAATAGTTGGATATTCTACATTTACTGTTTTCTCCATTTCTTTGTTGACTATTTTACTTTTTAAATAAAAAAGGTTAGTGATGAGATTATTTCTTTTGTTATTCTTAATATATTTTTCTTTTATCAACTGTCTTTTTAGCCAAAATGTTGTTTTAAGTAATGAAACAAAATACAGCAACATCTCGTATTTACTCAAACATCCTGCTCATAATGTTTATGCTACAAGCAAAAACCTTGAAGTAAAAATTGAATACGATAAAGTTAATAATAAGATTATTAATGCTATTGCACGCGTCAAAGTAAATACTTTCGATAGCCAAAATTCAAATCGTGATTCACATGCAATGGAACTTATCGAAGCATTAAAGTATCCCTATTCACAGTTTAAAAGTACTAAAATAGAATATCAAAAAGATTCATTATTTATCTTTGGTAATCTAACTTTTCATGGTATTACACGTTCTGTCCAAATTAAAGGCAAACAATGGATTGAAAACCAAAAACTAAAAATCAAGGGTGAATTTGAAATTAGTTTAGAAAGTTTTAACGTTGAACGACCTAAGCTTTTATTTGTTCCTACAAGCGACATCCTTATCTTTGAATTTTATGTTGAATTTATTATTCATTAGATTGGAGTTGGTAAAATGCCAAAGTATACTGAAATCAAATTGTTTTTCTGTTTCCTTTTAATTTTCATACCATTAATTTCTTTCACTACTTTTGCTAAAAAGAAAGGTATTACTGGAATGACCAACTCAAACACAAAGAGTTGTGGTGAATGCCATTCTCCCTCGCCAAATCCAAATATTGTATTTTCGTTGAAATCGGATATAGATCTAAATAGCATTCCAACAAATACAAAAGTTAAATTTACATTAACGGGTAATTATCCTTCCGCAATGGTTTCTGGAGTTAATATCGCTGTTAAAAATAATATTAATGGAGCACAAAACATTGGAACGTTATCCCCAGAAATAAATTCTGGACTTAAACTCCAAAACGGGGAATTAACTCATAGTAGCCCCTTAAGTTGCACCCACGGGGAAATAATTTATTACTTTTATTGGACTTCGCCCCAGACCGAGGGTACATACTACTTGCAAGCAGCGATACTAATGGGAAACGGAAATGGTAAAGAAGACGCAAATGATGTTTGGAATTGGATTCAACCAGTACAATTACAAGTCCAAAACCAACCGGCAAGTGTTAACAACGACTTTACGAATTCTTCTGAAAATCTTTTGTTGCGTTTCGATGCTTCAATAAATAAATATTTATTAGTTATTCCTCAAGAAAAAATTTCAGAATTGAATTCAATTCGAATTTTTAATACACAAGGAAAAGAAATTTTCACATCAATGTATCAATCCCCGAAGAACAATAATGCAGAATTTTTTTCAATCCAAGAAACTTTACCAAATGGGGTTTATTTAATGATTTTCAACTTTTTGAAAGAAAACTACATTGAAAAATTTATTATAAACAAATAAAATAATTTATATTTTTTTCGTCTATCCTAAATATTAAATTTGGTAATAAAATGAAAGCAAAATTAATTCTAACTTCGTTTGCTTTATTTTTGAATTTAGTATTGATAACATTGGCACAAGGAAAAATGAGCAACAACATATATTCTCTTAACTTAACTCTTCTTGATATTGATAAAAAACCAGTTAAACTAAGCGACTTCAAAGGTAAAGTTCTACTTATCGTCAATGTAGCAAGCAAATGTGGATTTACCCCACAATACGAAGGTTTAGAAAAACTATATCGAAAATATAAGAACCAAGGTTTCGAAATACTTGCTTTCCCGTGCAATCAATTTGGTAACCAAGAACCCGGTTCGAATGAAGAAATAAAAAGTTTTTGTTCAACAAAATATAATGTAACTTTCCATCTTTTCGATAAGATAGAAGTCAACGGGCCAAATACTCACCCACTTTATTCTTTTTTGAAAGATGCTAAACCTGGGATGTTAGGTAGCAAAGATATTAAATGGAATTTTACTAAATTTCTCATCGACAGGAACGGTAATGTAGTGGAAAGATTTGCTCCGCAAACAACCCCCGAAAGTATTGAAAAAGATATTCAGAACCTATTAAATTTAAAATAACTAAATCTTGTTTATCTTGCAGATACTACAAAAGTCACAATAATTACAAATCCAACCATCTTTAATTGGTTTAACAGGGAAGTTCTTTTCTTTTGCAATTTCATTGAGTATTTTTTTTGCTTGATTTTTCGAAATATTTTTTAACAATTCATAATTCTGTGGAATTTCAACTTTGACCTTCGTATTTTCGCTTATTTTCGAACCCAGTTGTATTAAGAAAGGCTTGTAGTTCAGATAAAAGCTTCTTCTTTCTCTTTCTGAAATCCTAAAGTCAAAAATCTGATATAGTAGAATTATCTGAAGATCTTTATTTACACCATTTTTTTGGAACAGGTCCTCAATAGCCAAAGCATAGAAAGGCATTTGAAAAGAAAGTCCATTTAAAGCTTCACCCATACTTTTGCAATCACTTTTTTTGAGCTTATAATCTATAACAAGTAATTCAATTTTTTCTTTGGTTTCCAAAAAATCAACACGGTCAATTTTTCCACGAAAAGAAAACGAATCCTCGCTATTTGGATCAACAACCACCGCTTGAAATGAATCTTTCGAGTTCAATCCAAACCCTAATTCAAAAAATATAGGATTATACCCAAGATACAATCTCTGAAGCTCATAATTTAACCATAATTGAACATATCCTACTCTACTGGGGTCTGATGAGTAAAACTCTTCAAAATCAATTTCAAATAGACTAATTTCTGTGTCATATTTTTTCAACAAATTCTTTGTTATACCCTCAATCAGTTGAAAGTAATATTCCTTTTTGTTGATATCTAAAACTACTGGAATATATTCTTTATTCCCAATCTTTAAATTCAAGCAATTTAAATTATCTTTTGCTTGCTCTTGTGCTAATTTTTTAAAAAAGTTTGAAACAATCAAATGGAGAATTTCGCCCTTATCGCGATTCGAAAGGAAAATTTCAAATTCAGGCAAGGGTTTAGAAATCTTTAGAACACGGTCGATAAAAAATTGATAAGGACATTTTGCATACTCCTCGAGAAATGAAACCGAAATTGGTTTTGATACCATTTGCTTAATTTTATCTTTTGCATTTTCACTTAGTTTAGAATCCAACAATCGATTTTCTTTAAATTTGTCATAATAAAGTTCAAGAACATCATTTCGCTTCGAAGTATTATCTTCGTTATTTCCGATTAAAAATGGTGAAATATTGCTATCAACCACCGAAGGTATTGTAGCAACCCATTCCATTCCATTTGGAATACTTTTCTTTTGTTTTATCTCGGTCAAATCAAAAACGAAATCTTCTGCTTTTTCACCAATCAACTCACAAAGTGAGAATATGAACGGACTGGGAACGAATTCTTTCTTAGAATCTCGTTTTGGATAGAAAATATAAGTCAACCTTTCATTCTTATCGAACAACTCGTAATTATTCGTTAAAAAAAAGAAAAATTCCAATCGTTCATTTTCGAAATGTCGCTTTTCGCTTTTACCAAGAATTCGTCCTAAAAACTTTTCTGGAGCATAACGAGAAGGAATTTCACCATCAATTGCTCCACAAAGTATCATTACTTTGAAAGGAATCCCTCTTGTTTGTTCAATCGTTGTGATGTTAACTCCAATTTCTGGTTTGCGTGAAATTTGAAATCTTTCTTCGAAAATAATAACCTTGAACAATTCCGAAATCTCTTCGAGAGTGAATTTACGGTCTTGGTAGCGCAAAGAAGAATAAAAAACAAATTCTTCGATTAGTTTCAAAAATTTTGTGAGTGCTCGAGTGTCACGTTCGACTTCCTCAATCTTTGCAATTTTCTCGTACATTGAACAATTTTGTAAGTTTTCGACCAAGTTAGTCGAAACTTTATCAATTACATCCAACACCCCAAAGTTCCTAATAATTCCTTCTAAAACAATTTTGTAAAAATCCTCGAAACTAACATCTTTTTCTGGGAAGTCAAAATAAGAAGCAAAAATTTCAAAGTCGTTCCTTGCGCGTTCGACAGAAAACCGTTCCAACTTAAGGGAAGAAATTTCCATTGCATCAGCATTTTCTTCGGAACCAAGCACTTCTAAACGTTGGTTAATTGCATCCAAGCGATTTTTAAAACGACTGAACCAATATTTTTTTCCATTGAATTCTCTTCCACCAATAATTCGCATTTGTGTTGCAACGAACAAAAGATTTTCGACATCAATCGGAGTTGAATTTTCAGGATTAATAAAACGAAAATAGAAGCTAAGTAAGACCTTTCGAACATCCTCGAAACGAAAACCACGGGTTACTACATCAATTGCAGAAAGCAGCGAAATTACAAGTGGCGAGGAACTCAAACGAAATCGCTCGGTAATATTTGTAGGAATTCCAGCATCTTGAAAGACCTCCCTAAACAGAGAAGCATAACTTTTGGGGTTTTTAGTCACAATACAAATTTCAGATGGGTTTATTTTTTCTCTCAAGATTAAATTCTTACAAAGTTTGGCAATCTCTTTTGCTTCGATATAGCGATTTTCCGCAGAAAAGATTCTTATCTTATCGGCAAGTTCCTTTCGAGTTTGATTCAAATAATTATTAAATAAGTATTTTTTGATGAAATTTGTATTCGAATCAGTATTTTCGTCCTGCAAACTTAGTGCTAAAAACCCATTTTTTTTAAAGTTTAATACCAAATCCGCATAATTGCCAAAAAGTGGGCCATTGCTTTGGTCGAAATCCAAGTAAATTGCAACAGGGTTGGAAATTCCTGCAAGGCTATTTAAAAACCTAATTTCTGGAACCTTGAAATCGTAAAATCCAAAAAACACAAAAGTTTTATTGATTTGAAAATCAGAATTTCTCTTTTCTTTCAGCCAATCTGCAACAAAATATGTTGCATCAATAATGTCGAAGTATTTGTTCTCTTCTAATTTTCTTTGATAATTTTCAAAAAGTAAATGAGTATCACAAAATTTCGTGGTGTTAACAATAGTGGAAACGTCCTTGTTAATTTCTCTTTCGAAGTTGTCAATTGTAATTCCATCTTCTTTCAATCCAAAAATAATTTGCGAAAGCCATTTAACCAGAAATAAAGGTGGTTTATCTTGATTTTCTCTCTTAAAAAACACTAATTCTGATTCATCAAAAGCTTCTTTAAAAATCAAAAATCTTAAAGATTCTGAAAGGATTCGCCTTTCATTCGGAATATTAATGTGGTGGAAAATTTTTCGTATTAAACCTTCTAGATTTGATATTGAAAAATTTACTACAGGTTTATGATTTACTGAAAAGAACTTCTGGACA
Organism: uncultured Hyphomicrobiales bacterium; assembly: GCA_964413155.1. GTDB lineage: Bacteria > Bacteroidota > Ignavibacteria > Kapaibacteriales > UBA2268 > Naka2016. Next base: position 185,981 of record CAYPRT010000005.1, read on the forward strand.
AAATCTAATCGAAAGTTCAAAGCAAGTTGATTAGTAGCTGCAACAAAATAAAATTCGGAAACATCGCCTTGCTGGATAATTTGTTCCAAAAGTCCTTCAAATGAAATTTTACCATATTTTTCTTTAAAAACTCCATTACAAACAAGAACTCCCATAGGCAGCACCTTTCAAGCTCTTGGATGATATGTTCTATGAACTTCAATTAAATGTTCTTTAGATATATGTGTATAAATTTGTGTCGTGGAAATATCTGAATGACCCAACATTTCTTGGACAATTCTAATATCGGCTCCCCCTTCAATAAGATGAGTTGCAAAAGAATGGCGAAAAATATGTGGATGAACTTTATCTTCCAAACCTACAAGCAAAGCATAATTTCTAATTATTTTCCAAATTCCCATTCGCGAAAACTTTTTACCATTCTTATTCAAAAATAATATATCTTTTGAATCAATTCCTTGTTTTTCGAATGAATGCCTACATTTGTTTTGATATTCATTTATCCACTTTAATGCAGTAGAACCAATTGGAACAAATCTTTCCTTCGAACCTTTTCCGAAAATTTTTAAAACTTCCTGCTCTTTTAAAACATCTCTTTGCTTAAGATTAATCAACTCTGATACTCTTAACCCACTCGCATATAAGGTTTCAAGGATCGCTTTATCTCTGATTCCTCGACAATCAGTAGTTTGTACAGCATTAAGAATCTTAAAAACCTCTTCTACAGTCAAAACATCAGGTAAATTTCTACGTATTTTTGGAGAGTCAATTTTTTCCACAGGATTTGAATCTACGAATCCTTCATCAATTAAGAACTTAAAGAAAGAACGCAAACTCGAAAGATAGCGTGATTGACTTCTTAAAGAAATATTCTGCAAATTTAAGTAGTTAATAAATTCTTCCAATACTTTTCTATCGATTTCTTTTAAACTTATAATCTTCTTTTGTAAAATGAAATCAAAAAATTTTTTTAAATCGGAAAAGTACGAATTTGTTGTATTTGTACTTAATCCTTTTTCGACCGAAAGGAAAAAAATAAAATCGTTTAACAGAGAAAAAAAATCATTGCTGTTTCTGTTCATTCTCTTTATTATTAATATTTGCTGGTATTCCCTTGTATTCAACTCTTGGGTGAATAATACCAAAAAGTTGACGAACGCAAACCTCTTGGATAATCTTCAAATCCTTAACTGAAATATCAGATTCGTCAAATTGCCCATCCATCAATTTAGACAAAATCATTTTTTCAATAGATTGGGAAAGTTCTTCTTTGCTCTTAACAGGTAATCGAGACATTGCTTCGGCGGAGTCACATATCATCACGATGGTTGCCTCTTTGCTATTTGGTTTTGGACCAGGATACCTAAAGTCTGATTCGTCAACAGTGTCACCTTTAGATTCCTCGAGAGCCTTGGCATAAAAATGCTTAATTAGCGAGGTGCCATGATGCATCGGAATAAAATCGATTATTCTAGAAGGTAAATTATACTCTTTTGCAAGCTCAATCCCTTTTGTAACATGTTCTTTAATTAACTCTGCGCTTCGTTTTGGTGAAATAAATTCGTGTTTGTTTTCCACATCGATTTGATTTTCAACAAAATATTCAGGTCGGTAAAGTTTACCAATATCGTGAAAATAGGCACCTACCCTTGTTAATAACCGATTGGCGCCAATTGCTTCGGCGCAAGCCTCGGCTAGTAATGCCATTGAAAGAGTATGTTGATATGTACCAGGAGCATTTTCACTTAGCTTCTTTAACAATGGATGATTAATATCATCGAATTCCTTTAATTTTAGGTCAGAAGTAATATTAGAAATTCTTTCAATTATGAACAACAAGCCATAGCTAATGATTGGTGATAAAATTGAATTTAAAGAGGCAAAGCTGAAGGATTCAAAAAACGAATACAAGGGAGTTGCTTTTTGTAAATGGAATGCAATAAGAGGAATAACTATACCAAGCTCAACAAAAACCATAGAACGATACATTTGAGTGCGACTTTGAATATCTCTAACGGAATAAGCACCAACAACTCCACCGATCATCAACGCAACAGCTGTTTCAAAATCATTGCCTCGGATCGAAGCAACAAGCAATGCAAAAGTAACCGTCGAATAAAACGCGGTTCGCGAATCGAAAATGATTGCTATTAAAATAGAAATTGAAGGAAGAAAAATTAAAAATCTAATTGGAATTTCTATAGGAATTATCATTGTCAACCAACTTAAGAATCCAATCAAAATGAAAAGGAAGTTAATCAATCCAAACTGAAAATCATCGGAAAAAATTCTTTTTCGAAGAATAATTAAGTATATCAAAATAATCAAATAGATAGCAAAGATGTTTAAAAATGAACCAAAGAGCATTGATACGCTAAATTGTCGTTCGCTTTTCAACAACCTTACACTTTCATATGATTGAAGTTTCAAAATTATTTCTTCGGTAAGCTGTTTACCTTTTTCGACGATGACTTCTCCGGCTTTAACAAAACCGATTGTCTTTGGAACAGACTGTTCTGCAAATCTAATTCTTTGCTGTGTAAGTTCATTCGAAAACACATATGAAAAAACAAGTGAACGAGTTGTTAATTCAACCAAAAATTCAACTATTTCGGTTTTAAAATTGGCGTAAAGATTTGTACGTAACTCATCGATAAAACGTTCCTTATCGTATAATATTCTTTTGGGAATAACTTTTTCTAAATTTGAATTAGGTGAAACAACTGAAATTTCAGGTGTTCTGATATTATTGACACTAACATCAATTATTCCTTTTGAATAAGCGGCAGAAGCAAATTTAAAAGTTTGGGCTTGGGCTCTTTGTATTTCATTAAGTCTTTCGTTCGTTAGATTCATAAAAGAGTTGCGAAATGGGAAATTTGGCATAATTTCATCGAAAACTGACTGCGAAAAATTATTTACAAAAAACCTTTTATAAAGAGAATCAAATCTAATGTTGAAAGTTTTTTCGGAGTTATTAGCAGAAATGAATGTAGGTAAAACTTTTTCCTGAGCTACCTTCAATTCCTTCAAATACTCAGTCTTACTTTTGAAAACTGGGAAAGAATATTCAGCTACAAGTGTTCGGTATGGCCAAATTCCACCTTCTTGCAAGGAGAAAGAAGCAATTTCATCTTTAGGATTAAACCGAACAACCTGAAAAAAGGTACATAAAATAAGTGTTACGATGGCAATCAGAAATTTAGATTGTAAGTTGGTATTTGGAAAAAGCTTGGTTTTTTCGCTTTTATCAACATTTAATTTCCCTGCAAGTTTAGGATTTTCTTTTACCATAAATGTTTAATTTAACAAACTTGAATATGGCTAAAATAAATTAATGATAACAAAAAACAAAATTACAAATTACCACAAAATAGGAATCATTAACACAGCATTTATAGGCGATGTGCTCCTTTCAATTTTTCTTTGTCAAGCTATTAAGAATATACATCCAAATTCAATGATTTATTTCATTGCCTCTTCGAAAATGACCGAATTGCTGTCACATTCAAAAGCAATAGATGTAGTTTTACCATACGATAAGCATTCCCACAACAAAGGAATTGGTGGTTTTCAAGAACTGGTAGAAAAAATACGAGGAGAAAAAATTGAATTAATATTGGCACCTCATCGTTCTGCTCGAACAAGCTTAATAACTTTTTTTTCGAAACCAAGGTTTTCTGTTTCGTACAAAACATCTTCTTTGAAGTTTTTATATAGTAAAACAGTTGAGTATAAATTTCCCTATCACGAAATCGAACGAAACCTTGAACTCTTAAGTGTTTTCGAGGACTTAACATTTCCAATTGATTTGCCAAAAGTTGAATTTGAATTTCCCGAAAATCTACATAACAAAATCGTTTCGTTGTTAGGAAATTCATTTGAAAATAAAAATTATATCACAATTGCACCTGGTTCAGTCTGGAAGACTAAACAATGGAAAATCGAGGGCTTTTCCTTTGTTGCTAAAGAACTAATAAAAGAAGGATTCAGTGTTTTTCTAATTGGCAGCGGGACCGATTGGTTGCTTTGTGATGAAATTTCACGAAATTCCGGAGCATTGAACTTAGCAGGAGAAACCACTTTGCTCGAAAGTTTATATATAATCAAAGATACTAAACTTTTGATAACTAACGATAGTAGCCCAACCCATTTTGCAAGCTTAATGAATTCACCCTGTTTAACAATTTATGGACCAACCATACCAGAATTTGGTTTCTATCCGCGTTCCCAAAGAAGCAAAATCATACAGATTTCAAAGTTAGAATGTAGGCCTTGTTCAATTCACGGTTACAATCAATGCCCCCTTAAGCATCATAATTGCATGAACCTAATTGATGAAAAAGAAGTCCTACAAGTAGCAAAAGATTTACTCAGCAATTAAGGTCGTGAAATCTACTCCCCCAAGTTCGCAAATTTTTTTGAAAATTTGTTTTTCAACGGGCATAACCGACAATCGATGCTGTCGCACCAATGGAAAATTTTCAAAATCCTTCGATGACTTTATTTCTTGAAGAGTTACTTTTCGAAGTAGGGGAATCACTGGAACAATTTTGACAGCTACCCACTGGAAACTTTCATCTGTTGGGTCGGGAATTGGATTCGAAGACGCTTTAGCAATTCCGACAACTGATTTATCACTTTGGCTATGATAAATCAGTATCAAGTCTCCTTGACGAATTTTCTTAAGAAAATTCTTTGCCTGAAAATTTCGAACCCCGTCCCAAGCGGTTTCCCCATCTTTCATCAATGAATTCCAAGAATATGTTTCAGGGTCGGTTTTAAACAACCAGAACATATTAATACTCCAAACTTCTTGCAATAATGTGTTCCATTCGATACTTTCCAGAATATTCTACTTTATAAAGTTCAAAGGTATCGACAACAGAATAATAAATTGATTTGGCAGAATCGATTTCTGTGAAACAACTCGGTAGCGCCTTGATAGTAAATTTATGCATAAATGGATGTGAATAGGATTCATTCATCATAGAATATATTAGAATTACAGAATCGGGAACATTCGAAGCTTTCAAAGATTTAATAATACTCGGAAAAGTTTTCTGTGTTTCTGAACAATTACAACTTGGGTTAACAAAAACCATAAACCGGTATCTTTTTACTTTCCAAAGAGAATCAATTAGTCTTGTTACAGATGAATCAGGTTTATATGCAGAAAATTCGAATGGAAACCAGTCGTATCCAATGGTGTAGCTCAGTAATTCTTGGAGAGTAATCAATTTTGCTGTTTTATCAACATCTTCAATCTGACAGGATGCCAAAACAAGTATCAAAGTAAAAACAAAATATTTAAAGGATTTAATATAATTCATATTTACTCCTGCTGACTAAAAATAACAAAAATAAAAAAAGCAAGGGAAAAGCTCCCCTGCTTTTTAAACGAGGATAACAACTCACCGACGAACCAATCGAACCGTTTCAACAATAGTTTTACATTCTCCGAACTGAATTGTAAACTCTTTAACTTCGTAACCTTCGGCAGCGACTCTAATTGAATATGTTCTCGGGGCACACAAATTATAAGCGATTGCCCATCCTTCGGAATTAGATATTGGGTCTGCGACAGTTTGATCGTGATAACGAACCAAAACCCTCGCTCCAGAAATTGCTGCCCCAGTTGAATCATCAATAATTTTAAGTTTCAAGATTGCTGAACAACAAGTATCTTGACTTCTTGATAAATACTTAACAAATTCAGCAGTATCGTTGCATTCAAGCACGAATGAAAACTCTTGGGAACGATAGCCACTTTTAGACATAGAAATTGAATATTCCCCATTGCATAATTTTTCGAAAACAACCCTACCATTGTCTCCCGAGCTACTAACAGCAATTTTTACTGAACCATGCCACAACCGGACCTCGACACCACTAATCCCTTGATTATTTGTTGAGTCTTTAATGTATAATATCACTTTACCGTTGCAACATGTATCATCGCTATGTTCGGATTCAATATATTTGACAACTTCAATTGTGTCATTACATTCAAAACTCAAAGAGAATGTAAGAACCTTGTAACCATCTTTGTGAATAGAAAAGCCATATTCACCTGGGCAAATATTTCGAAATACTACAGTTCCTTGAGAATTAGTTTCTGAACGAATAACCGAACCATTTTTCCACATTTTGACCACACCGCCCGAAATAAACTCGTTTGTCCTTTTATCTTTGATTTTTAGGAACAACATACCATTACAACAAGAATCCGTTTGCGTTCTTTCCAAAACTTTAGTTTCAACTTTTTCTTCATTGCAACCCAATTCAACTAAAAATTCAACACCTTTATAACCTTCCTTCTTTACATCAATAGCATATTTCCCTTGGCAAAGATGTGAAAATACCACATAACCATCTTCGTTGGTAGTTGAACTCTGCAATTTCGTTCCGCCTTTCCAAATATTAACTTCAGCTTGGGGAATTGGATGACCCTCTGAATTTTTCACAACTACTTTTATAGCACCATTACAACAACTATCGGATTGAATTGCTTCAAGTGTCTTTGCAAAAGATTTTTCATCACTACAACCAACTTCTACATTAAACTCAATTGTTTTAAATCCATCCTTCTTTATTACAAAGCTATATGTTCCTTTACACAATTGCCGGAAAATAACAACACCATCTTCATTCGTTAAATAGTAACCAAGTTGCGTACCCCCTTTCCATATTATTACCTTTGCTTGTGGAATCGGATTTCCCTCTGAATTTTTAACCTCAACTCGAACAATACTATTGCAACACGTATCGACTTCCATTACGATAGACACAAAAGTTGAATCGTTGCACTCAATTCTGACATTTCTTTCAATCGCTTTGTATCCCTCTTTTAGAATAAGCAAACTATATTCACCAGTACAAAGTTCACGGAAGAAAACTGGTTGATTTTCATGAACGGTTAGTGTGGTTAAAAGTTCACCATTTTTCCTTAGTTTAACAATTGCTCCATTTAACACTTCACCATTTTGATTTTTAACCTCAACACCTATGATGCCCCGACAACAAGTATCGCTTTCCCTTCGACTTAACAAGTAGGTAAATTCTAATGTATCACACTCTTGCAAACTAAATTCTCTTTCAATTACTTGAAAGCCTTCTCTTGCTACCCTAACCCAATAACTTCCAGGGCAAACATGTTCGAAAACAAGAACCCCATTTTCATTGCTCTTACCTTTACGAATCAAATCCCGGCCACGATTTAAACGAATTTCTACATTACTTAAAGGTAATGAATCAACAGAATATGTATGAATAATTATTTTTCCGCAGCAATTATCACTATGTTTTAAGTAAACTCTAACTTTCTTTTTATCCTGATTCTCTAAGACTTTTAAAAGGAAATCCTCGAAAACATCAAAATCTTGATGAATAATTCTCATTTTCAAAGAACCTAATGGCAAAGGAAGGTTTTTCAAATCGAAATTTCCATCTTCGTCAGTGGTGTCGGCAAAGACAACCTGCTCGGTTACTAAAATGTTAGTTTTGCCTTCCGATACCTTCACAACGTTAATTATAGCATTTGGAACCGGATTCCCTTGCTCGTCGAAAAGAGTTCCCGAAAAGTCAATTTTCTCCAGTGTTTGATTTGTAGATTCGTTGCAAGAGAGGAAAACAAAAAGAGGAAATAATAAAAACAGAATTAGAAAAAACCTTTTCATAAAAGCCCCCAAGTTAATCCAAAACTTCAAATATTTAATAAAACAAATGTCATAAAAAAGTTACAAAAAAAATTAATCAGGTTTAATATTAGTTGAGTCGAAAGTAATAACTTGCTCTTTAATACCAAAAAATTCTTTCAACAATTCGCGTGCAATTGGTGCAGCAACAGCAGCTCCGAATCCTGCATTTTCGACTATAATAGCCATTGCAATTTTGGGATTGTCTTTTGGGGCAAAGCATACAAACCAGGAATGGTCTGCTTGTCCAAATTGTGCTTGGGCTGTCCCAGTTTTACCACAAACATCTAATCCAGGAATCCGGATCCCAAAAGCAGTACCCCCAGGAGTATTAACCACATCATACATTCCTTTTTTGACAATTTCAATGGTTTCGGGGCTAATATTAATTTTTCTGCTTTCAACTTTCAACAAAGTAAGTTGATTTAAAAGGCTATTTCTAATTGCCCGGACAACATGGGGTTTAAAGTAAGTACCTCCATTAGCAATTGCAGCGGTATAACATGCCATTTGTAAAGGTGTTGCTGCGAGTTCGCCTTGTCCAATTCCAAAGTTGACAACTGCACCCGATGGAACCTTTTTCAAGTCCCCATATCTTTTCTTTAAATATTCTAGGGTGGGAAAAATACCAGCATTTTCAAAGGGTAAATCGATTCCAGTTGCCTGACCAAAACCGAAATAAGAGCCCCACTTGGCTATCCTTTCCAATTGCAATTTTAAAGCTATTTGGTAGAAAAAAACATTGCAGGATGCCTGTATTGCACGAACAACATTAACCATCCCATGAGCACCATGACAACCAAATGCGCGGTCGCCAAATTGAAAGGAGCCTGGACAGTAAAATGTAGAATTTTCCTTTATCAACCCTTCTTCTAATGCCGCAATTGCCATCAATGGTTTTATTGTCGAACCTGGGGGATAACGTGATTGTATTGCTCTATTTAACAATGGATTATTTGGGTCCGAAGTTATTTTTTTGAAATTTGATTTGAAGCCCTTTCCACTTAGCAAAGCAACATCGTAATCGGGTTTACTTACTAAAGCGAGAATTTCACCATTATTGGGATCAATAGCAACGCAGGCACCGCGCCTTCCTTCGAGCAGCTCTTCTGCTTTCTTCTGTAAATTGAGGTCAATCGAAAGAAACAAATCATCACCATTCTTAACGGGTTGGTCGGCTTTCCCTTCGTTGAACTTGGTGGTTTTGATTCCTCCACCCAGAACTCCAATATATCGTTTCCCCTTTTGTCCACGCAATTCGATTTCGTAAGTTTTTTCGATTCCAGTTTTTCCTACAAAGTCGCCAATATCGTAAAAAGGCTCGGCTTTTAAATCCTCTTTACTAACTTCTTGAATATATCCAATAATATGTGACATCCGAGCTTGCAGATTATATAATCGTTTAGATTCGACAACAATTTCTACACCGGGTAAAAGCTCGGCGTTTTCTTGGATTTTTTGGACAGCATCATAATCGAGGTCTCGCAATATTTTCACATCGCCATATTTGTAACTAAAAATATTTTCAAAAATCAATTTGTATACTTCCGCACTATCAATTCCAAGAATATGCCCCAAAAGTCCTGCTCGGTCGAGTCTAAAACTACCTAAAAATATTTGTAAAGAATATGAAGGAACATTGTAAACCAGCAGATTTCCATTTCTGTCGTAAATGTTTCCCCGAAATGGATAAACTACCTCGGCTTTGATTGCTTGGGTTTCTGATTTAAGTTTATAAATATTTCCTTCTAAAACTTGCAAAAAAAATAGCCGGGAAACAAAAACTAAACATATAAAAAATAAAAGGGTAATCAAAATCCGATAACGAAAAAAATTCTCTTCCATTTTTATCAATTTTAGAATGCAAATTTACAAAAGGGTATTGAGATTAAAATAATTAGATTAAAAATTCGTCGATAAAGTTGCTAGCTCTTTGAGGGGATGAAAGGATTTCGACGGGGTGAAGTAGGTCGTTAGTGGCATACCGTGCTTTGCCGTGGCAGCACGTAAATCCAAACGGCAAACAAAAAATGCCGAAAGCAATTACGCTTTGGCTGCCTAATTAAGAAGGCAGCCCATTCATCAGGAAGCTCGCCTATCGGTTTCTTGGTGGGTGTCGCAATTAGATAGGCTGGCAAATGGGTTTTCGGTTGGCCCATTTGCGACAAAAACAACCGATAGCCTTGACGAAACCTGTCGTTCGGTTCGCGTCAGGGCGAAATTAAAAGAACGACTAAGTATGTAGGCACTACGACTAAGCCACCCCGGACGCGGGTTCAATTCCCGCCATCTCCACAAATTTCGTCAATCCTTTTGTTTGCATTTATTTTATCTTTTTTCTCTGAACTTCTTTGCACTTCTCCCTTTTTTATTTTTTGAATTCCCTTTTGCCTTTATATTTTTATGGATAAATTCCAAAATCCTAACTTCTTTTAAATTTAGGCTCCAAAATGGATACTTGAAAATTGACTTTGGGAGGCTGCGTGCAAAATCCGTGGTGAAATCGACGCACCTAAATACAAAGACTATATCCTTACCCTAATCTTCTTTAAAAGACTTTCCGACGTTTTCTACGACGAAGTTCTTCGACTTTCAAAAGATTACAACAGCATTGAAACCGCTGATAAATTGCTTGCCCAGGACCACGAACTTGTTCGCTTCTACCTACCTCTAAACGAAAGATGGAATGTAATCGCACGGCAAACAAAAAATGTTGGTTAATGTTTGACCGACGCAGTCCGCTCCATTGCTAAAGAAAATCCTAAGCTCCAGGGCGTTATGGATATCGTCGATTTCAATGCAACCGCCGCAGGTCAACGAATTATAAGTGACGATA